>JAXHLF010000023.1:0-127454 GCA_034522515.1 Bacteroidales bacterium
ATGGATCGTATCCCTACCTGCACCAGGGAGCATACTCCCTTGCCCGGGGGGCGGCAGCGAGCATGGTTTCAGATGCGAGTCCCTCGTAGACGGGCCGAAGGTCGGAATGAGCGTCGAGGCTGAAAACCCGTCAGCCCGGCAAATGCCTCTGAGGCAGCCCTGAATGCGCCTATGCTCACCGTATGGTTGCCTCCGATGACAACCACGAAAACGATTACTCGGCAAGGATGCCTGCGACCGTCATGTACACTGCGTCGCGTCAAAAACGCCGGGACGGATCGCTAGCGGCTTCTACAGGGAGGAAGAGTTGGATTTGGTCTGTTTGTGTTGCTTTCCGTTATGATTTCTCGGTATACATAGAACTTCAAGGGCCAGGTGTTGTTTCCATGAGTATGGCGGCAGGGCCCCTTGTCGGCACCGCGTATGTAGGTGCTGGTAGCATCATAAGGTACCGGAACGATGATAATTTGTGATTCATCGTCAGGCCATACACCACTTCGTGGCCGCCAAAATTCGTTACTCGCCATCCGAAAAATTTTCAGGAAATTTTATGACCCTGACCTTGGAACAGACAAATCCCTCTCATGCTATTTGCCAGCTGCAGGTTTGGCCTTTCCGCCCTTTGCCGGGGCGATTTTTTCACTTCGGCACGCTCTTCATGGGCGCACGGGCCTGGCTCACTGACTCCTTAAACTAGTCGTAGGGTGCCGCTGCGACGGCATCACCGGACCCCGGCCTTTGTATCGTTACCGTCTTCAACTACGGCATCGGTTCCGGCCTCAACTACAGCATCGGTCCCGGCTTACGGGCTCCTCACGCCTTCTCCCTCTTCCTTAACGAGGAGGTTGAGGCTTATGCAGGATGTTGTACCAGTGAAGCGCCTTTTTTTTAATGTCTGAAGTGTAAACCCGGTCACGGTCATAATAGGGCATTGACCGGTGGCAAAGTATGTCCTTCAGCCTCGGCATCAGGGAGCTTGTCAGAAAAAATGCTCTCCTCCATTTCTCCTTCTCCCAGGATCAGGTCGAGTCGCCTTTCCCAGCGGCATATCCTCACCGGTGGCTTCAAAACAGTGCAATCTCATCCAGGGCACTCACCCTGGCAGTGGCACCCGGGCTTTTATCCGGGGCCCTATCTCGAGATTCTAGGAACTGTGACGTCATTTCTACCCTGGGCGATAAATTTAAAGAGAGTGCCTTCTCCTGAAATTGCCAGAATATCCTTAAGGTTCATTTTGATTGAAGTTAATTGTTAGTATTTGTTTATCAGCTTCTGTATCGAGACAAATATTGCGTTCCTTCTTGATCTTGTCCCATGCCTGGTTCACTTGCCTTGAACTTCTCTTCCGCAGACTTCCTGAAATCCTCTCCAAGGTGACTCACCTTCTCTGGGATGATATTTAAGGGGCCATCTTCCCTGTCTGTTGCCTTCAGCTCCTAAGCCTGTCGACCGTGGGTTTCAACTTCAAGTATCCGGTAAGAAGCATATCTTGCAGGAACGAACATGTTGCGGATCGAATCGTAGTCGCTTCCGGAGATACCGAGCATATTATCCGGATATCGACCTGATGACTTTTGTCTCAGCCGGTTATCGAAACTTCTGTCTGTTGCAGGATATGTTGTCCATTGTTTGAATCAACTCAGTCGTGATGAGATAATCCCATGTTGCCCCTTATCTGGATGCAGACATGGCGCAGTGGTATCTCCTTTCTGCAGGAGGTCCTTAAGCATTGCCAGCGCTTCCCGGGCGGTGTCAGGCCCCGAACTGGGAGACGAGAAGAACCGTTTTCACATGAGTCAAGCTCCGATTTCAGGACCTTGCCGTCTGCCTTCATTACTGCAGCGATTAGCACAATTGAGGCTCATCCCCGAAGTCGCCCGGTGTGGTCCGGGTCTCAACATAGCCATCTTTCCCGATCTGTTCCCATGTAACGGTCTGGAATCGTCAACCAACTGATCCGAAAAAAGAATCCAGGAGTGCCTCCTATCAGTTCCTCCGACTACAAATGCCCAGTCCTCCGACCTATCCACTTGGCGAATTTCCGACCCATCGACCTGTCCCTTTCCTGCAAGACGGAGCATATCATCATTTATCTTCATATTACTCCGGTATAATCATTCATTGTCAGCATTATTGATGACATAGTACGACCTGTTCCTCTCTTTCGTCATCTTCAAGCTGGTTGATTATCCGTCTCCAGCACCTCTTTCACGGCTCAGGTCGTTGCGTCCCATCACACGTGCTATACGTTCCTCCACACGGGCGGAGATCGTCGCCGACCCTGTTCAACCAGCGATTGAGCCTTTGCCTCGAAAAGGATTGCTGCTTCCATTATTACATACGGCGCATTCTAATTTTATCGGCCCCACTCATTCAAAGAGCCTGAGAACAGCAGGATGAACTGACCGCGTTGACCTGACGCAGCAATTCCGCCTGTTGAATATAAGGCGGGCCAGCTCCTTCCGGTCAAGCTCACCCCGAAGTGAAGGAACCTCCCCGGTGATGGCATTGATCTCCTCACGAATGGCATGATCGGTATTCATCAGCTGCCTGGCTGCCATATCAGCAACAAATACAGGTACTCCAAGAACCCTGAAGATCCTGCAGACGGTTGTCTTTCCGCTGCCTATTCCGCCGGTAACGCCTAATCTTCTGGCCATTGATGAGTCTATTATTGCTCTTTCCCTTGCTTAATACCAAAAATCGATGTGGGCTTCCCGATAATCGTTACCTCCACAGTCACCCTTTTCAGGGTGGTCTGGAGATAGTCAGGGATACTCCAGGGGCACCCTCCACTTGAAATTCTCGTCCATACGCTTGAAATTGCGATGCCGTGTGGAAATGCCGTCATGGTATCGAGAATGTGCGCCGGACCGGTTACAGTTACGCTGTCGGGATCAGGAACAATGATCCACCTTTTTCCCCCTCAGCCATTTCCACGCCGAGATCGGGTCTCACCCGCGTATGCGCCTGGTAACCAGCTTGTCATATCCGAAAAGAGTGTATCAGGATGGATTGAAAGAATCTCAAAGTTTAGCATGCATCTGCTTTCGAGAAATTATTGATAAGACCCCGATGTCACAAGGTAATAATGAGGCATGGCAGGGGGAAGGCGGCGGAAGTAAAGCTTTGAAAAGTCTACTGACCACAGGAGCCCTGCTGCCTGAAAGCTTCACCTTGAGGTTCGAGTAACCCGGGCCCGCGCAAGCTCCATCTCCAGCTTGTCAGGGAGATCACCTGTCACTATGCGGTCTCTCTGGGTGGATTAATGTATCTCACCGGGTAGTTCGATAGTACCCTTCAGTTCCTTGCTCAGCTCATTGAGGTACCAGAAGACGAAACGAGAGGAGCAGAAAAAATGCAAAACAGGGAGCTCCCTGTTAAGAAATTTTCTCTTCCGTTTCTGTTCGTCAGTCATGATAAAAACGTCCCTGAATCAGGTTATTGTCTTGCTCCGACGTCAGTCGGATCCTTGAGAATGGCGTTCTTGTCGACCCTGATTTTCACGTCATTGGCAATCTCAATGGTGATGACATTGTCTGATACATCCATAACTTTCCCGTAAATGCCGCCGGTGGTAATAACCTTGTCTCCCTTGGCAATGGCATTGCGGTAGGTAGTAAGTTCCTTCTGCTTCTTCATCTGTGGTCTGATCATAAAGAAGTAAAAGACCACAAAGACGAGAAGTAAGGGTAGAAGGCCGGTGAGCATGCTCGGACTTCCCTGTCCGGCCGGTGTGGCCTGTAAATAAATGAGTGCAAGTGCTGTCATAATTGTATTTATTATTAAGTGTTTATTGTTTCATTTGTCTTGAAGTCTGAAGGTTTCCGGGCTTCAGTCTTCAGTGCTTCGAAGATCTGTTAGTCTATCAACAATTCCACTGACTGCCTACTGCCGACTGATTTTCACTGCCTCCTACCGACTGCCCACTGGCGACCGTCGTCGACTTCCTTCCCTGCACCCTGGCTGCTTCGCTGCAATGACCCACCGGGTCATTTCCTGACGCTCGCCCCTCTACTGCCTTTTTTCCACCTCCGCAATTATACGCAAAATAACTAAATTATTCTCTGCATTTGACTGAACTACAACAGTTTTTGTCTGCATTCCCTCTCTTCCCGAAGTGTCAAATACCACCTCGATGGTGCCCGTGCCGCCCGGGGGTACCGGTTTACGGTCATATTTGGGCACCGTGCAACCGCAACTGGCAGATGCCGATGTGATTACCAGGTCTGCATCACCGCTGTTGGTATAAGAGAATATGCAGCCGACCTTCTCTCCTGCCCCCACCTTCCCAAAATCATGGTCGGGCTTCTGAAATGTCAGTACTGCTGTGCCGGTGGTATCTGACGGCAGGTCCTTCACCTCACCTGATGAACTCCTCCCGCAGGATGCGGAAAAGAGAGTCGCCGCCAGTATAAATGCCGTGATGTATGTCACTGGTCTCTTCATGTTCTCTTTCTTTTTTTTATTACCGGTGTCGACACCGGCTCAGACTGAATCATACCGTCCTGCTCCCTGCGCCTTGTTCTCTGTTCCCGGCTGGTGGCTTCCTGATCCCGGCTCTTCCCCACATGATCATGGTTCTTTCCCCCCTGATTCTGGCTTTCGCCAATCAACCCCCGGCCAGCCTTCGTAAAGCTCCCGTTCGCCCTCATCTCCTTCACTATCTTGTCAAGGATACCGTTCACAAAAGTACTGCTTTTGGCGGTGCAATAATCCTTTGCTATCTCAATATATTCGTTGAGCGTGACCTTGACCGGCACCTCGGGAAATTCCACCAGCTCTGTGATTGCCAGCTGCATCACCAGCTTGTCCATCAGCGCTATTCTCTCTACCTCCCAGTTGGTGGTATGGGTGTCTATCAGAGCGCTGTTGCTCTCACTGTTCAGGATGGCTTTTCTGAGGAGTACCTTCACGAACTCCTCATCATCACTGTTGGTGAACATTGATGGCATCACAATGGTGCCGTCATCATGCTCACGGTATTTGCCGATGGAGTTGCGTATCATGGCAGTAACGAACGGCAGGTCGTCATTCCAGTAGACCGACTGTTCCTCAAGGGTCGATACAAGATCGTCAGAGGCAGGGAAAAGCCTCAGGACTACCTCCTTGATAAAACGCTGATCGGCACGGTAGCTGTCGTCAGGGGAGGACATGTAATCAGCATAAACCTCCCAGCTGGTCATCTCGTTGTACAATATCCTGACTACCTCGGGGTGGTTTGACCATGAGAGTCCGAGCGTCCCCAGCCACCTGCTGAGCCCTCTGAAACCCGTAATTTTATCTTTCCGGTGGTCCACAGGGCAGGTGTGGCTTCCGCGTAATTACGTAACTGCTCATTGCTCCTGAGCTGGTCGCTATGACCATGTTATCGGCAAAACGCGTGTTGGGGTTTAAATCTTCCCGGCGAAGGGATCCTTTTATCTGCGCGCAAAGCACCGCCTTCTCACGGGCCACATGCAGACATGGCGATAAGGAGCAGAAGGAGAGTAATGGATAGAGATCATAGCTCTTTGCTGATGCTCTAGAAAAAGCTCCTGTCTACCCCGCTCTCCAGGTCATCAAGCTCCTTCCTGTTGCACGGCATAGAGCACAGATAGCGCCTTGATCCTCAATTGTCGTCTGCTTATCATTTAAAGAACAGATTTTTCTCAGGCAGCAAAGTTGAAAAATATCGGATGAATTTTAACCTGCCTGGTCAAAAAACTCTATCAAGTAGACTTTATTCATTAAACACTCTCTGATTCCTCTAAAATCAAAATAATACGATGATTCAAAATAATTGTTACATTTGGCCATACTAACCGGTTGAAACCCTAAAACATTCGTTACTGATGGAAGACGAAAAAGGAAGTATTGAAGGTCAGAATGAGAGAAGTGACAAGGAGGAGGTATTCACAAAAGTTGTACGTGCAGGAAAGAGAACCTACTTTTTTGAGGCAAGTCAAGTCGACAAGGCACGAGGACTCTGATTACCTGACAATAACTGAAAGCAAGAAGAGACTGGGGAAAGAGGGCAAGATGTGTTTATCAAGAAGCATAAGATCTTTCTCCATAAGGAGGACTTGCGAAGAAGTTTACCAAGAACTGCGTGAGGCAGATAGCCTTCGCAGAGCAACGGTGAGGTTCTGCATGCCGGACACAAGGTCATGGAAGAAACTGATGAAGCCGTTGCCGGTGTTCCTGCAAGCGAGTTTTCGGATGTTGATTTTGACGAACTGGGGACCGAGATAGTGTTCCCCGGTTCAATATACTTATCCCCATTAAATGGACTATCTCCTTTTAGCTCTTGCTGTTATTCTCATGATTGTTGGCATTGCCGGCTGTCTCCTGCCGGTCTTGCCCGGGCCGCCGCTGAGCTATGTCGGACTGATACTGTTTTGCATTTCACACGCGTTTGTCCACATCAGTAAAAACCTGTTCATCATCCTTGCGATAGTTGCAGTGGTGGTCACCGTAATTGACTATATCGTTCCCATCTGGGGCACAAAGCCAGTACGGAGGCTCAAAATACGGAATCCGGGGGTGCTACCGTCGGACTGATCATAGGACTCCTTCCTGGAGCCGTGCGGAGTGATCATGCGATTGGTCCGTTCGTCGGTGCCTGCGTGGTGGGCGAGCTCATCTTCAAGGATGACATCAAATACGCCATGAAGGCCGGCTTCGGCAGCCTGCTTGGCTTTCTGACAGGTGTTGGACTCAAGCTAGCGGCATCCCTCCTGATGACCTTCTATTTTGTTAAAGCCCTGATTGCCTGACCCTCTATACGGTATCCGCTTTGCGGTACTGACAGGCAATGGCAGTAGGCAATAGGCGATAGTGGGATTTAAGAAATTAACCTGCAGGGCATATGGTGTCGTAGCCTAGTGCCCCCAGGTAGCGACCATCACCGCCTTGATCGTATGCATTCGGTTTTCTGATTCGTCGAACACTATTGAATGGGAAGATTCAAAAGACCTCTTCAGTCACCTCAAGCCCGTCAAGGCCATACTTCCTGTAGATCTCCTCTCCCATCTTTGTCTCCCTGTTATGGAATGCAGGCAGGCAATGCAGAAACTTAACCTTCGGGTTACCGGTTAGCCTGACCACCTCACCATTCACCTGGTAAGGCTTCAGCAGTTTTATCCTCTCCTCGCCCTCATACTGCGTCGGACTCACCCATGAACACGCCCAGCACGTCAGTGTGCGGGAAATCAACTCCCCTGACAGCCTCTGCCACATCTTCCGTCAAGGGTAATCCTTTGCCACGGTTTCCCTGGCTATCTCCCGGCACCTCTTTACCAGCTCATCTGAAGGCTGGCAGGCCTTAGGCGCGGCAGCGCGGAAGTCCATTCCCATCTTTGCAGCCCCCACCATCAGTGAGTTGCCCATGTTGTTGCGGGCATCACCAAGATAGCAGAAGCTGATACTTTCAAGCGGCTTGTTACTGTGCTCCATCATTGTCATAAAGTCGGCCAGGATCTGCGTGGGGTGAAACTCGTTCGTCAGCCCGTTCCATACCGGAACGCCGGCATATGCCGCCAGCTCCTCAACAATATCCTGTCCGTAGCCGCGGTACTCGATGCCATCATACATCCGTCCCAGCACCCTGGCGGTGTCCTTCATCGACTCCTTATGCCCTATCTGTGACCCGGACGGACCAAGGTATGTCACATGGGCTCCCTGGTCAAAAGCGGCAACCTCAAAGGCACAGCGGGTGCGGGTGGAGGTCTTCTCAAAAATGAGTGCAATGTTCTTGCCCCTGAGCCTCTGCTGCTCGGTTCCCGCATATTTGGCCTTCTTGAGGTCAAATGAAAGGTTTAGAAGGAATTTAATCTCTTCCGGTGTGAAGTCAAGCAGTTTGAGAAAACTGCGGTTTCTTAAATTGTATGCCATATTGTTTTTATGTTAAAATTCGAATGTCTGTAAAGTCTGAAAGTCCGTAGTGTCTTTTTAAGTTTGTAGAGTCTTTCAGATTTTCGTAATGCCTGTCAAAGCTGCAAGTCCTAAAGGCGGCTTTGCTTCGAGTTAATCAGTCAATCAGTGATTTGCGACTCGCAAATCGCCGCTTCCGACTGGTGACTTGTTTTGAGTGCCGACTGAAGCCTTCTCAATTTGCATCCCATGCAATCTGGCTGTTTCTCCGCCAGCTGGCGGATCGCCCCTCTACTCCCTACTGCCTATTCCCTATTCCCTAATCATACTCCATCGTAATCTTGGTCCCATACCTCCTGTCCTCCAGCTTGAAGGCCTCGGTGATCACGCTCTTGCTTCCGCCGGCCCTGATGAAGTTAAGACAGGCTTCGATCTTGGGAGCCATACTCCCCTTGGTAAACTGACCCTCACTGAGGTACTTCATTGTGTCCTTATAGTCAAGAAACTCCTTAATCTCCTGGTCGGGCTTCTTGTAATTGATGTAAACGTACGGGACATCGGTCAGTATGTAAAACTCATCAGCTCCTATTACCGACCCGAGCAGAGCAGAAGCCAGGTCCTTGTCAATAACGGCTTCAGAAGGCCTGATTCCTATCGTTCTTTTCATCAATATAAAACCGGTACACCTCCGCCCTCCGGCGCAATGGCAATGTTTCCCCGCCTGCGCCAGCTCTCTAATCAAGTTCACGTGGTTCATTACTCCTGCCGAACTGTTTGGAGAGGGTACTAACCTTCGGTAGCCTCCTTCACGTCTTCACCTCTTCCCTGAACACCCATCCCTTTGTCCTGGCGAGCTCATCGGCCTGCTCCTTCGTGTAAATCTTTCCCCTAATCTCTTCTGCGGATCACTGAAGGCAGGATCATCCTTGTCAACCACGACCGTGGTGACCAGACATACAGCATCTTTTTTATAACCGTGGCTGTTTGAGGACATATTTTGAACATGCGCTCTATCATGTGTCCTACTGCCACCCTGTGAATCCGCCACGCAGATGTCAATGGGCATTCTGTCAGCGATGCCGTACATCTGTTCACCGGCATCGTTCCTCATCAGGATGTTTCCCACCTGCGGACCGTTGCCGTGAGTGATGACGAGATCATATCCCTCCCTGATGAGAAAAATAAGGTTCTCAAGTGTATCGGTGGTATTCTGCTCCTGCTCCTCGATGGTACCAAGCTGATCACCCCTGAGGAGGGCGTTGCCTCCCAGTGCCACAACTGCCAGTTTTTTACTCATACATCTATGTTATAGTCATGTGACAAAGCTAAAATTTTATATGAAATTATTATCATGTCAAATATTTTATTATGCACTATCAATAGAGTTATATATATGCCTCGCGGCAGTGCCGTGAATAAGAGGGATGTATTGCATATTTTATTACCTTTTTGCACCAAATATCCTATACGTGAACTAACAGCTCTCTCCCATTTATTGCCCTAATTATGCTTGATTTTTATGGCTCGCCTCATGCAGAGGTGAGACCGCACGTATCGGAAAACCACTGCGGGAAGGAGAGATCTACTATAACATTAAATACATCAGGAACCCCTCCTCGCTCTCATCCGATCTTCTGCCGAAGGAACTGGTCATCGCCTTCAGAAACGATCTCTTCAACACCCGCCTCCGGACACCCATTGGCAACTCGGGCATCACCACCGTCATCAATCCAAAGGAAAACATTTTTGACACGTACCTTAACATCCTCTCTTTCAAGTACTATTTTGAAGGCAACTCAAAGGACATGCAGCCTGGCTTTTCATCGATGAAAGGGATGACAGTGGATGATACGGGCCGGAAGTCAGTCATCTGCGGCTTCAACTGCCGTCAGGCCAGGGTCGAGTTTCCGGATTCGGAAACCACCCGTTATATATGGTACACCAATGAGATCAGGGCTGAAAATCCGAACAGGATGACCCCATACAGGGAAGATTGACGGGTGCTGATGGATTTCTTTTACATAATCGGCTAAGGCTGAGATGCAGTTCACGGCTGACGAAGTACTTGGTGAAACAGATACTCCGACAAGGAATTCGAAAAGAAAAAGAACTACAAGGAGGTCTCTGCCAAGTACCTCGACGCGCTTATCCTTAAAATGATTTCCTTTTAAGAATATGCCCCTGCGGGTCAACCATTTTTCTTACCTTTGCTAATCATTTTAAAGCCCGCCTCCGGGGCAGGTATAATAACTTCATTGCACGATGGGCAAACAGAAAAAAGGTAACGGTTCATCAACAAATAAAAAGAGTCCAGCCGGCAGTTCGTCAGGTGAGAATGCAAGGTTCATCGCAGGTCTTGTTCTTCTGGTCTTTTCCTGTATTATGTGTTGTGGTCTTCATCTCGTACGTCCTCACGGGAAATGCCGACCAGGACTCTCTCAGTACGCAACAGGAAGGGGACTCTATCTGCGATATACAGCAACTGGGAGCAAGTTCGGATCTCAGGATCGGCCACTACTTCATCTCTTCAGCGGGTTCGGGCTTGCGGTTCATTCTTCATCCCTCTGATCATCGGCGCCTTCGGCCTTGCTCTGCTGAAAGTCAGGTATTTCAGGCTGTGGAAGAATGTCCTTCGTTTTCTCCTGGCAACAGTGATTATCTCGGCTATCCTGGGTTATTTTGCAGGACAGTCGACATTTATCGGTGCAGGACCGGGAGGCGAGTTCGGTTATATGATCGCCCACCGGCTCAATGAGATGATGGGGAAAGTCGGCAACAGGAGCGGTGCTGCTTGTTATCACCGTTGCCGTACCTGATCTTTGCACTGCATGTCAAGCCCTCAGACGTCATAGGGAAGCCTATACGCAACTCATGGTGAGGGCGGGAGCCCTCAAGTCTATTTCGGGTGACGGGAGTAAGAAAGATATAGTTACCGATGATGTGAACGATTGCAGCCGAAAATAACTTCCCTTCAGTTGAGGATGAGCCTCTCAGGGCAGATGAAGAGGAGACGGATGATACGGATGACTTCTACAAGCCCCCGACGGTGATACCGGAAGAGAGAGTTTCTATTGTCAATGTGATCAACAGGGGCAAACAAACCGACGTCAGCAGAACCGGCAGTTGAGGATGAGCCGCTGTCCAGACCTCCCTCCTTTTGATCCCAGGCTCTCACTGCCGCGCTATAAATTCCCGCACCCTGGTTCGTCTGCTGAGACTACCGAGATGCTTGGCACGACAACCACATGACGAGGTTAATGCCAACAAGGATATCATCCTGAAGACCCTGGCAGACCATAAGATAACCATCAAGAATATATCCGCCACTGTCGGACCTACGGTTACGCTTTACGAGGTTGTACCTGACCGCGGTGTCAAGATACACCGTATCAAGTCGCTTGACAATGACATAGCCCTCAGTCTCTCTGCCCTTGGAATAAGGATCATCGCTCCCATTCCAGGCCGTGGAACCGTGGGGATAGAGGTCCCCAACAAGAAGGCCGAAACGGTATCGATGAAGGGACTGATCTCATCGAAGGAATTCACTGATACGAAGTTCGAGCTGCCGCTGGCCCTGGGACGAACCATCACCAATGACCCGTTCATCATTGACCTGACCAGGATGCCCCACCTGCTTGTGGCAGGGGCAACGGGACAGGGCAAGTCGGTAGGGCTGAACGCCATCATCACCTCACTTCTTTACAAAAAGCATCCCGCGGAGCTCAAACTGGTGCTTATCGATCCCAAGCGTGTCGAGCTGCCGCTCTATGGCAAGATCGAGCGCCACTTCCTTGCCAAACTCCCTGATGAGGAGGATGCAATAGTCACTGACACAAAGAAGGTCATCAACACATTGAATTCGCTCTGTATCCTGACTGGATCACCGCCTGGAGATGCTCAAACTGTCGCAGACAAGGAACATCAGGGAGTATAACGAGAAGTTCATTGCCCGCAGGCTTAATCCCGAGAAAGGACATGACTTCATGCCATATATAGTGCTTATCATAGATGAGTTTGCCGACCTGATCATGACCTCGGGCCGCGACGTTGAAGCTCCGATAGGCAGGCTGGCGCAGCTCTCCAGGGCAGTGGGGATCCATCTTATAATCTCGACACAGAGGCCGTCAGTGAGCATCATCACAGGCTTCATCAAGGCAAACTTCCCGTCACGAATAGCCTTCAGGGTCTTCTCCGGCGTCGACTCACGCACCATCCTTGACAGCACGGGTGCCGACAGGCTGGTGGGAAGAGGCGATGCCCTCATCTCTCAGGGAGGAGAACCCATCAGGGTCCAGTGCGCCTTCATCGACACACCGGAGATAGAGGAGCTGACAGACTTCATCGGGTCGCAGCAGGGTTATCCTGATGCACTGCATCTTCCCGAATATGTTGGTGATGATGACGCTGATAACGGCAACAGGGATGTTGATCTCAAGAAGCGTGACCCGCTCTTCGATGATGCAGCAAGACTTGTAGTACAACACCAGCAGGGATCGACCTCACTGATACAGCGGACGCATGCAGCTCGGATATAATCGCGCCGGCGTATCATAGACCAGCTGGAGGCTGCGGGCATTGTGGGACCCTTCGAGGGAAGCAAGGCCCGCGACGTGATTGTGCAGGACCCGCAAACTTTGGAACAGATTTTGAAGAGGCTTGATGAACAAACCATCTAAAATGCAAAATGAAAGGCTTTAACACTTATATCGTCCTCCCCCCCCCCCCCCCTCCCCCCTCCCTCCGCTCCTCCGCTCCCGCTTCCACCCCTCCGTCCATATCACTATCATTCTCGCTCTCCTTCTCGCTTTCTTTCTCGCTTTCGCTCTCCCTCGCCGCCCAGAAGGATCAGGAGGCGGTCAGGCGTGCTGGAAGAATTCAGCAGAAAAGCTACCTCTGCACCCTCGGTGAAGATAGACTTTACCGTTGATGCCCTTGACACCCGTGAAGATGACATTACAACCGTGTCAGGATCAGCGGTGATATCAGGTGACAGTTACAGGGTGACAACGGATGACAATATCATCTGGGCAGACGGCAAGGCAGTATGGAACTACCTCACTGATGTAAACGAGGTGACTATAACCGAACCAGACCCGGCTGAGGGATCATTTCATGGCCAAACCATCCCTGCTTTTCTCCTTTATGAGGAGGGGTACAAGGTGAGTCTGCTGGAAGCAGAATGCCAAGGAGTGGGTCATAGACCTCTACCCGGAAGATCGAATGTCAGCCTGGTACGAATCAGGCTTAAGATAGGCAAGACCCTTCATGACCTGCGGTCAGCGGAGTACCGGACCAAGGATGGCATGACGGTTACTGCTTGCGGCAGATAAATATGACCTCACCTTCCGATCCGGCGCCAGGATACTTTGCCTTCAACCCGGCTGACTATAAGGGAGTGGAAGTGATTGATATGAGGGTAGGCATTAGCAGTAGGCAAAGGCAATAGAGGGCCTTAGCGGCAAGCAATGACCCTGTGAGTCATTGTAGCTAAGCAGCCAGATGCAGGGAGTGAGTACGCAGTAGGCAGATCTTATCTAAGCGACTATGTGCCTACTGCCTGCAGTCCTCAAGACTATTGCCTATTGCCTACTACACTGACGAATGAAATAATCACTATTGCCTATTGCCCATACTTGCCTACATGCCTGAAATGGACTGAGGACTGAAGAAAGATGGAACAACGGAACAACTTTAAAAATAATAGGGATTGCCATCCTGGTGCTGATTCTGATCTACATGATTATGAGGCGCAGGACTGGAAAACCTGAAGCGCAACAGGACAAGCGGTCGAGGTTCAGGCGTGACGCGCAATAATAAAAAAGCTGCCCCGCAATGGAGGCAGCTTTTTTATTATTGATAGGTCTTAGCTGATACATCACGGTGTCATAAGGTCATTATAGCTAAGCTCACTGTCCGGAATAGGCCAGAAATACGACTGCGGATGTTGACGGAATCGCGGAAACCGTACCAAAGCCAGCATCACTTGTTTTACCGGGAATAGTAAGACTCAGGCGCATGAGATCCATGCTACGGGATCCCTTCACCCAGGAATTCCATGTTCCTCTCAGCAATACTGCATCGTAGAAGGCTGCTGCACTGGCAAAATCACCGAGAGCATAAGCTCCTGTGGCAAAGGAGCGTATCCTTACTGCATTAAGGAGGTCCACGGCCTGCTGGGTGACAGTATTACCGGCACGTACCAGTGCCTCTGCACGGTTAAGCAGAAGCACTTCCGCCCATCTGATCACAGGTGCATAGTCAGTCCTGGTGGGCTGATCAACATACTTTGTCAGATAGGGTTGTCCGTCGACGGTTTCCATCATCACTTTTCTTGCGTCAGCGGCGATCCATGGCCGTCATACAGTGAACCGGGACCAGTTACCAGGTAATATGACTCACCTGAGCCCGAGCCGAATAATGTGCCAGGTGGTTCTGTGTTCCTGCATTGTTAGCTGTTGTATGAGGCATTGACAGGATCGATTCCGCTGTTGCGTTGGGTGAGGTAAATACCCCGGCATAGCTTGCATTAAGCGTATGAGCAACGCCTGAAGTGGCAGTAAACGGAGCTGCAGCAGGGAGAACTTCTGCTGACTCGGTCACCACTGCGCCCCAGTTCTGCATATGCAGGTAAACCCTGGTTTTAAATGCAATAATGGTATTCTTATGTATCCTGGTCATATTAAGGCTGGTATTGCCAAAGTTAGCTATTGCCAGTGGCTCTGCATCATTCAGATCCTGGAGTATCTGGGCGTAAACCTTCAGCAACGGTACTGGGCGCCAGATCGTTTCCTGCGGCTGACTTGTTTGCAATCAGCCTCAGGGGCACACCGCGATTCGCACCGTTACCCTGGTTGTAAGGCTTTCCATACATCTGGATCAGGTCAAAATAGCATAATGCCCTGATAGCCAATGCTTCACCTTTATACTGATCGAACTCTGCCTGTGTTACAAAACCTGCGATCTTGCCACCATCCCAGGCAGCCTGAAGACCCTCCAGAAATACGTTAACCACATTTATGGTCGAATAGGCAGCACCCCAGAAGTTCTGCACTTCGTTTGTGGAACTAATGACTGTGTGGTTCCATGTTGCGAAGCATGTTACAAGGTTAGAGCTGTTTCGGGAGGAAATTATCATTTCTGACATCATTATAGACCTGGAACCTGCCGCCCAGATGGTTACCACTTTTCAGAGAGGCGTACATACCGTTAACCTGCGCTACAATCCTGTCTTTGGTATCAAAAACAGAAAGGTCTGAAAGCGAAGTTACAGGTACCGGATTCATCCACTCGTCTTTGGTGCATCCGGTAATCAACAATATCAGAACTAATATTATTGAGCCCTTTAATATATTTTTCATATCTGTGTCTTAATTAGTTAGTTAAAAACTTACGTTGAGCCCGAAGGTATAGGTCCTTGCCTGCGGGGCGGTGTTCCTGTCAATACCCGGAGCGAGGTTTGAGTCAGTGTTGGTAGAGACCTCAGGGTCAGAGCCGGTATATTTGGTAAAGACATAGGCATTGAAGACCTGTCCGTACAGCCTTATGCTTTGAATATTCAGGAGGCTCGGCCACACATTCTTTATTGTATACCCTGCAGATATGTTCCTTACTTTCAGGTAGTCACCCTTCTCAACATCTCTGATATGGCGAATGCTGATCCGTTGGAGACGTTGTCATTCATAACCGGTTTCGGGATATTTGTTATGTCACCCGGCTGTTTCCATGCCGTCTCATAAACTTCAACCGAATTGTTCCACCATCTCTGGTCCCTGGTACCTGCCTTTGATCCGCTGTAAACATAGAATCCAAACGCATAGGTCAGGTTAAGAGCAAAGTCAAAATTCTTATAGTTGAGATTATTATCGAGACCTCCGTAATATTTTGGAAGCGGAGAAGCACAAGGGTACACCGTCAGCTGCAGTGTTAACTGCCGGAGAAACAGATCCGTCTGACCTGTAGGTCCATCTGTTGGCAGCCGCATGATTATAGAGAACCTCCCGACCTGCAGCATTGACAAATATTCTCTGTCCAGTTGCGGGATCAACACCGTTTGTCTCAACAGCCAGTATGTTTCCAACGGGCAGTCCTACAACAGTGATGTTGGTCGTTTCAGGCCGCCGGTAGTAGTCCGAATCTCATTAACCCCGGGCGCAAGTTCGGTAACCTCATTCTTCAGAGCCGTAAAGTTGAAGTTTGTGGTCCAGTTGAAATTCGCACCTGGTGATATTGAAAGTGGTGAGCGAGAACTAAAGCCGGTAATTGTACATCGATCCGACGTTGGCCGGGATCGAGTTTCCGGGGATACCCTTGGACGGTGACTGAGGCACATTAAGGATAAGGTTGTTGACATCGTTGTAGAAATAGTTCAGGTCAGCCTGCAGCCTGTCATTCAGAAGGCCAAAGCTGAGTCCGATATCATACTTGTCACTGGTCTCCCACTTTAGATCAGCATTCCCTGCCTGTGAAAAATAGAGGGTCGGCGTCGCAGCATAGAGACTCGAACTGTAAAGGAACAGAGAGCTGTAGTTACCTATTCCGAACATATTGCCTACACGTCCATAGCTGAGTTTCAGTCTCATATCGGAGAAATGTCGTTGAGACCGGCGTTGGCGATGAAACCTTCATTTGACACATTCCACATGAATGAGACGCCGCCGAAGTTACCCCATTTATTATCTTTCGAGAGGCCGCTGTAACCGTCACAACGAAGACGCTTGCCTCAAGATAATACTTCCTGTCCCAGTTGGCGTTAACCCTGCCGAATAAGAGGAGTAGAAGTTCTCACCGTATCCGCCACCGGGAATGCCATAAGCAGTCGCCCATGATCCTGCAAAAGTCTCAAAGAAGGGGTCAGAAACGGCGGTTTTGGTAGCATCCCAGCTACTGCCGACGGTTCTCTGCTGCTCAATCCCTGCCAGAAATCCGAGGTTTATCCTCTCCATGAGGGTAGTACTGTAATTTGCAGTGTTGGTCCATGTCCACCTCTTGTCCTTGCCGGTCCAGTTATAGGCATAACCTCCATATGAGTACCCGTCGCCTCCGACAGGTGACCAGAATGTGGTTGTCTCTCTTGCCCGGCTCTTCATTTCGTATACTGTCTTCAGGAACAGTCCTTTTACCGGCTCCAGGCTGGCAGAAACTGTTGCCAGGATCCTGTCAGACTCGGTGGTATGCTTGTTTGTTTCCAGAATCTGCGCCGGGTTGTGAGAACCCAATACCGTGGAGTCCTGTTCCCTGCCCGCCAATACCAGCTTGCATCAGGTTAAAGGAACCAGTGATTGTTGTACGGTCCAATTATGGGAGGAAGAACGAATGCGAATCGTGCGGCGCCTGATGTGGAAAAGTTGGAGCCTGTGTTCGGAGAAAGTGTATAACCATTTGTGTAGGCAATGTTAGCGCCTATTGAGAAATACTTATTGACCTTGTGATCAACGTTCATCCTGGCATTTCTCCTTTGATAGGTGTTCTGCTTACCATACCCTCCTGATCTGTGTCATCCTACTGAAAGGAAGTATGCGGTTGAAGCTGAAGATCCTGACACCGTTAAGGCATGGCTCTGCTGGAATCCCTTCTGATAGACATAGTCTGACCAGTCGGTTGCGATTGGATTGCCGTCGGCATCGTTTATCATTGTTGCAGTACTACAGATGAGCCGGCGTTTGCATAGGCAAGGTTTTTGTGCTCAAGATACTGTTCTGCATTCATCAGGTCAAACAGCCTGTACAGGCTCAGTCCATCCGGCAAAGCCGTCATAGGTGACTTTTTGTTCTGGCTCTGGCACCACGTTTTGTAGTGATTAGGATAACGCCGTTTGCAGCCCTTGAACCGTAAAGTGCAGTGGCTGATGCAGTCCTTAAGGATCTCCATGGATTCATATCGGAGGGGTTGATATCCGCAAGGGAGTTCTGGATTGCAGTACCACCGATATTACCTGTAAAGACAGGTACACCGTCAACGACTACAAGCGGGTTCGAGCTTGATGTGATCGAGTTGAAACCCCTGATGCGGATGACGGGCGGGTTGTTAAGCACACCGTTTGGAAGGCGTATTGCAAACCCCTGAAGCCTTGCCGGCAGAGCCTGGTCAAAGCTTTGCATGTCATTTTGGCGATATGCACCTCTCCGCCCTTTACGGTGGAGACGGCGCCGGCTATGTCACGCCTCTGGGCAGTACCATAGGCAACAACAACCACCTCGTCAACATTGAAGAGGTCCTGCTTGAGGACTATGTCAATTCTGTTCCTGCCGTCAATAGTCTGCTCCTGGGTTACATAACCCACGAAGCTGAATACCAGTGTTCTGGCATTAGTCGGCGCCTGAATCGAGAATTTCCCGTCAGGGCCTGTGATGGTTCCAAGGGTCGTCCCCTTTACTGTCACGAAGCACGCCCGGCAGTTCTGATCCGTCATCAGAACTTCGTGACCGTACCTGATGATCAGCGATGTCTGCGCCATGACAAGAAATCCCGTCAGTAGCAGCAATGAAAAGAGCAAAAAGATCTTTTTCATAAATTACATAGTTTAGGTTAATAAGGGTTAGTATAAAAAGTGTCACAATGACAAAAATAGCATAATTTCCTTATTTCCAACGTTTGCATGGCTTTTTTTGATTCCGGATGATATTCCGGAGCGCAGTATAATCCGGACATGAAAAAAGGCCGTACTTCTGCCTTAATTAAAAAGGAGGCTGCCCGCATGGGACAACCTCCTTTTATATTACAATCAGCCTATTGCCTACAACGGGTTCTGAACCATTGAATCGTTGGCATCCAATTCAGCCTTGGGTATCAGCCACTCCCAGCTCACATCACCCGCAGCAACGCTGATCAGGTTACACAAAGCAGTTGTGTGATAGCCACCTCCTATTCCGATAGGCCTGGAAAGCGGAAGGTTGAGTCGTTTCAGGTCTGTTGAAACGGAATCCTCACCCCAGAAGCTCAAGCCTGCGGTTCAGCATAATCTCATCTATGAGTGCCTGGCCGGTATTGACTGATGGTACATAGTTTGCAGCGTCAGTCTCACGGTTCTGCCTGAGAATGTTCAGCGCATTCTGTGCCTCAGTGTCATGACCACCCATGCGGGCATAAGCCTCAGCCTCAATAAGCAGCATCTCGGCAGCACGCATGTAGACAACATCACCACGACTGTCAGCCCCGCCGGCAGCCAGATACTTCTGACTCGTATAAGGATACCTTGTGAAGTTAGAAGGAAGAGCCAGTGCGGTATGCAGACCCGTCGGGTCAAAGTTCGCTTTACGAACATCAGTGGCGGTAAATACGGGGTCATTATACAGATCCTGGTTTATCGCTTTGGGATTACCCCTGATATTCGTTGAACTGAAGTTCCTCGACATGTATGCAAAGTAGGAGTAGAAGTAGGTGGTCTGATCCGATATCACCGTGGCGCCCCACATCCATTCCCGGTTGGTATAGTTGTTGAAACCACCTGTATATTCACCGTTAGTCATAAGCGAATACCCGGTGCGGGCCTGGGTGGCGAATGCTGCTGCAGCAGTATAGTCCTGCTTGGTAAGAGCTACACGCGCCTGCACCCCCCTGACCACACTGAGATTCATGTGTGACTTATTGGGCCTGGCGTAGATGGCCAGCAGAGTGGCGGCATCTTCCAGATCGGTCTCTACCTGGGCAAAGACCTCCTCAACAGTGTTGCGGGGCTGACCGTCAAAGTTGGCGGTAAGCATTATGGGAACTCCAAGCTGGGTGTTCTGTGTGCCTGCAACATAACGCTTGCCATAGAGCTGAACAAGGTTAAAATGACCCCATGCCCTGTATGTCAGAGCCTGACCCTTGATAATGTCCTTTTCTGCCTGCGGGCCAGTTGCTCCGTCAATGTTGTTGATGATCATGTTAGCATTCGAAATGATCCTGTAATACAACCACCATGGGTATGAATCAACAGTGGCAGTCTCACTTCTGTGATCGAGCCACTTATATGCATTATTATACCATCCGTTGCCTGCTGATGTCATGACAAGGTCTTCACCGAGCATGTCACGCAGAATTTTTGCAGATCCTTCACCTGCCTCACCCTGGTTGCGCCACTGCGAAAACATGATGCGGTGAATGCCGTTCAGTGCCTGCATGGCATTGGCAGTTGTTGTGAAAGCTGATTCTGCCGACACCTGGTCAGTAGGCTGGGTATCGAGATAGTCCTCGCTGCATGACACCATTAAGAGTGAAAGCGCAGCGACGATAAGTGAACTGTATATTATACGTTTCATCGTTTACGGTTTTTTAGAGTGATACATTTATTCCTACCGTAAGAATCCTTGACGGTGTATAGACGTTGTCGGTCGTACCGGCAAATGAACCCTGCGGGTCAAGGCCTGTGCGTGAATTCAGTAACAGCAGGTTTTCACCGCTTAACCAAACCCTGGCACCCTTCATGCCGGCACGCTGTGTAACCGATGCCGGGATGTTGTAGCTGAGAGTAACCGCCTTGATGCTGAAAAAGGATGCATCGGTCAGGAAACGGTCAGACTGTGCTCCGAACTGAGTCAGCTTGCTGTTGTCAAGCCTCGGCACATTCGTGATATCGCCGGGTTTCTGCCAGCGGTCAAGGATGTCAACATGTATTGCCCTACCATAATCACCGGCATGCATCAGACTGGCGTAGCTGCCGTCATAGATCAGACCGCCGATCTGGAAAGTAGACAGAATGGAGAGGTCAAACCCCTTGTAGCTGAAGGTATTGGTAAAACCACCGATAAGATCCGGAATGGCACTGCCGTGATAGGCGTACTTCGCATTGTTCTGGCTGATACTCACAGTGTCAGTTTCATTTATGATCCTGAGGTTGGCAGCCTGCGTGATAAAGTCCTTGATGTTGGCATCGTAGAGTGCCGAACCGTCAGACGGGTCAACACCGTACCAGTCCTGAGCCAGAAGTCATATATCGATTTGCCAACCATGAGCTTCTTCGTTCCGCTGATGATCTCCTCCTGCGGAAGCTTGGTGATCTCATTCTTTACGGTGGAAGCGTTTACATCGATATTCCAGACAAAGCTGGGCGATTTGACGACATCGACAGCAACACGCATTTCAATACCCTGGTTGTACATCTCCCCGATGTTCCGATCTCTGGCTTGTAATACCGCTTGACAGAGGAAGAGGAACGGCAAAGAGGAGGTTTGAAGAAATCCTGTGGAAAACTCTTGATAGAACCGGTTATTCTCTTCAGCACGGCAAACTCAAGTGCGAAGTCAAGTGTGTTGTTCGACTCCCAGGTGAGTGACTCGTTGGCAAGGTTGGCCTGGATGAAGCCGGGCTCGTTGGCATTGTTGACACCAATATTATACCTGGCCTGCCATGCGTAGAACGTCTATCCCTCCGTCATTGCCAACGGCACCGTAAGATGCCCCTCAGTTTCATCATGTCAATCCAGGTCTGGCGACTTGATGAAGTTCTCAGCATCCATTCTCCATGCGGCACTTACAGACCAGTAGTTACCCAGCTTTAGCGATTATCCTGCATAAGACTTTGAGGAGGCATCACGACGGTAAGAACCTGAAAGTAATTACTTCTCATCGAAAGTCTGGTAGTCCAGACGGGTGAAATAACCTTCAGTCCTGTACTTGTCAGTGTAGGATGTAAGAGCATTGGTGGTTTAAAGTTTACAAGCTCCGTATTACCGTCTACGATCTGTCCCTGGCGGAACCCGCGGAGATAGTTATAGGTATAGTCATAGTTTTCATGACCGAGTAAGTACCTCCACTGAACGAACATCAAAGGTCTGCCTGTAGTTGAGCAGCTCATTAAACGGTAGAACTCCGTTGTTAGCGAGTTCACCCGCTTACCCCTGCCCGCAGGAGCACCGTCACCAACCACCTTGTTCTCAAAACCGGCGGCGTTGTAAGCAGATACGTCAGATGCAACGTTAAGGGTGAATTTGAAATCCTTTAGGAACATAAGGTCAACGTATGTTCTTGCGCTGAGCACATTCCTCGTGAAGAGATCATCGTTCCACAGTGTCTCTGCCACAACATGGCGTCCGGGACTCGCACCGGCCGGTCTGGTCGGCAGGCCGGCAAGGTTGCCAAGGTCATAGATGTACTCTCCGGTTACTCGGGTCAATCAGGTAATCACCTGTTGCCGGGTCATGTGCATAAACCGGATAGATGGGACCCATGTTCCTTGTGAAGAAGAACGTGGTTGACGTAGGATGTTCCTCCGGATACGGCAACATTCGATTCTGTCATGTTTCCTGAAAGGTTCAGGCCGGTGCGGAGCCATTTCTTAGGCGTGGTATTCACATTGATTCGACCGGTGATACGCTCATAGTCTGATTTTAGAACGTAGCCTTTTTCATTCAGGTAGCCTAAGGAAACATAATAGTCGCTCTGGTCTGTTCCTCCGTCGAAAGTGAGTCCGGTACTCACCGCCTGATAACCCTGCCTCATAATAGGAGACTGCCAGTCGAGGTATGACCGGCATAATCACCGAGGATCTCGGCAGAAGGATTGAGCAGCCCGTTTGTTCCGAAAACTGGTTATCAGCCAGTCTGTTAATGTTATAGCTGCAGTACCTGGTAATAAGGTTGTTGGTTGAGTTCTTAGCGGCCGTTGCGGGATTAGCAGGGTGTCGGCGGCATATACCTGCCTGTAGTAGTCAGATTTCGCCACATCAGAGGGTAGTAATCCAGACCCTGTATCCTGTCATATTCTGGTATTGACCTTGTACTTATCCCCTGGGTGGCTTGGTGAACTGGATTCGATGAATGGGATTTGTTTCCGCGCTTAGTTGTAATCCATCACGATACCGTTTGCGGGCCGCTCACCGTGAAGAGCCGACGATGCGGCATCCTTAATAATCGAAATGCTCTCAATGTCCTGGCTGTTCAGGTTGCGATTGCCCCTGAGTAAGGAACACCGTCAACAACATAAAGTGGTGCGTTCGAAGCAGAGACAGACCCGAAACCGCGGATACGTATATCCTGGCCTGACCCGGGCTGGCCACTGGCTGAAGTCACCTGGATACCCGGGTTTACACCCTCGATAGCCTTGGTGACGTTGGCGACAGGCCTCGTCTCAATGCTTTTGCTGTCGATCTGAGCGGTAGCACCTGTAAATGAACCTTTCTTTGCCGTACCGTAGGCTATAACGACAACCTCATCCATTGCAACGAGGTCAGGCACCAGGGTAACGTTAACCCTCGTCCTCCCGCTTACCTGAACCACCTGGGCTCTGGCATCCCGATAATGAGAATTCCAGAAGCTGTGGCCGTTTGTGGGACCTGCAGGGTATAAACACCATCAGGCGCTGTGACGGCACCCAGTGTCAATCCCTGCACTTTAACGGTTACACCCGGCAGCGGCAGCCCGTCCTCACAACCGCTTACTGTCCCGCAAATCTGGCACTGTCTGAGCGTTATCAAAGGGCTGTGACGATCGACAAGACAAAAATCATTAACGTTCTCATGTGGTGGTAATTTAGGTTAGTAAAGATAATTTGGGTGCAGGCACCTTCACTAGCGCAAAATAATTAATTTTAATTGAAATGCAATTGCGCTATGTTATTTAACATATGTCTCCTAAAAAAAGAGAGGCAGGCATCAGAGTGCAGAAACTAACCTGTGCGTCAGGCAAATATATCTGCATTGCACATTGGAGTCACCGGCAGTCTTATCTTATGGATACCGCAGGGCTGCCGGATCATAAGTTCTTGCTCAAAATCGGCTGCTCTGGCTTCAATCTCTCGTCCTGCGCCAGAAGGGAATCGCAAAAGTCCTGTCTTTCAAGTCTTTAACGTTGATCTGCACATTCAGAAAAGCTCCTCTGATGCAGGCTCTGCGGCCTAACACTCCTACCGCCGCATCAGTGACTGAATTGGGATTCCCCCTCTTTATCATTTCTGCCAGAAGCTCAAACGACCCTGACGCCTCCTGCATGACTTTCAGTGGGACGAGTGAAGCATTTTTGGTAGCCTCCTCCACGGCGGCGGCCCTGGCTGCCTTCTCCTCCTCGCTGCCCTTAGGCATCTCAAAAGCCCTGAGTATGGCGTTGATGCATCGGTTCATCCACCAGCTTAGCAGTTCTCACTCCGTCTGAACCCCCTTCTCCGCCCATGAGGAACTCCTTCATCCTGCATCCAGTCCCCAACCCTGGCTGAGAGTCCTTGCTACCATCACTCCCAGTGCAGCACCCATGGCGCCCATGGCAGCCGCCACGGACCCGCCGCCCGGAGCAGGCGACTCTGACGACGTTTCCCATACAAAGGATGAAAGGGACATGTCAGCCAGCTTCTTCTGCCGGTTGTCAGGACAGACGGATCCAATGATCTCTTTTCCTCAGGTTGAGGGTCGAAGTCCCAGAGGCCGATTCACCTGACGGAGTATCAGAAATCCCGCCAGACACACCGGCTGAGCGCTGCTGTTTGTGCAGGAAATATCTTCCTGCCTCAAGCATTGACTTCAGGGGGATAAGTCCTACCAGCTCCGATCCCGTGACATGTACTCCCCTGGCTTCAGCCTTCCGGCCCACCTCATCAAATGCCTCATGCACAGGAGTTACACCAATGTTTGTCAGGTTCATCGATATCTGCGCAAATCCGTACTCAGGGATATACCAGCCTATGGCCTTGACAGCCTTTAGTGAACCGGGTATCATAACCGGATTCCCGTCAGCATCCCTTATTATTTTGCCTGTCACCGAATCTCCTTCTCTTTTCTCTCGTCCGCGTTCCCTGACATCAAAGGCTATGGCATTGGCTCTCCTTACCGAGGTGGTATTAAGATTAATATTGAATGCCACAAGGAAGTCACGAGCCCCCACAATTACCGAACCAGCACCGGCATCAAACCGTGCCGGGCCGAAATCGGGCTTCCATGAAGGGTCTTCAAGTTTCTTCTTCAGCCCTTCATATTCACCTGCCCTGACGGCTGCAAGGTTTCTTCTCTTCTCATCAAATGCAGCTGACTCATAGCAGTATACGGGCAACGAGAGCTCCTCTCCAATCCTCTTTGCCAGTGACCGGGCAAAGGCCACCGTCTCCTCCATTGTGATACCTGCTACCGGTACCAGCGGGCATACATCAGTGGCCCCCATTCGCGGATGGGCGCCAGTGTGCCGTGACATGTCAAATGACCGGCCTGCTCTTCCTAACTCGCCCTAAACACAGCCACAGACAGCCTCAGGCTCTCCCACAAATGTCACAACCGTCCGGTTGGTGTCCCTGCCCGGATCAACATCCATTAAGCGTACCCCTTCAACTGATCCAATCTCATCAGTGATCTGCCTGATTATTCCCATGTCACGCCCCTCGCTGAAGTTGGGAACACACTCGATTAGTCTTGTATAGTCCATATTTATGTTGTGTTGCCTATTAAGTCATTGGCCTACATTCAGTCTTCAGTCCACAAACTTCAGTCAGTCAGGCGGTGTTAGAACACTAATTATCTTATTATTAACTCAATACTATTAATTTTCCCCTATTCCCTATTCCCTATTCCCTATTCCCTGCTCCCTGAATCATAAGCCACCTCCCCGTTCAGAATAACGGTATCAACCAGGTTGCTGCCGTACGCATAAGGCATGTACTCGTATGACGGTATCTTTTTGGTAATAAACAGGTTTGCCTTCTTACCGACCGTCAATGAGCCGTGTGTCTCCTCAAGTCCCATTGCATACGCGGAGTTGATTGTCACCGCGTTGATGGCCTCCTCCGGAAGCAATCTCATCCTGATGCAACCCAGTGACATAACAAGCTTCATGTTTCCCGAGGGTGATGAGCCGGGGTTGTAATCGCTGGCCATGGCAACAGGAAGTCCTGCATCTATCATTTTCCGCGCGGGGGGGTCTGTCATACCAAGGAAGAGGGCGGCGCCCGGCAGCAGCGTGGGCATCGTTCCGCTTCCCAGCAGAGCGGCAATCTCGTCATCACCCGTAAACTCCAGGTGATCAACGGAGAGAGCCCTGTGCCTGACCCCTGTCTGTATCCCCCCTGAATAGCCGAGCTCATTTGCATGTATCTTGGGTCTCATGCCATGGCGTGCCCCAGCTTCCAGAATCCGTGTGGTTTCCTCAACATTGAAGAAGCCCCTTTCGCAGAAGACGTCTATATAATCAGCCAGCCTCTCAGCCGCAACAGCCGGTATCATCTCATTGACAATCAGGTCGACATACCCGCTCCTGTTATCACGATACGAAGCAGGTACGGCATGGGCTCCGAGAAAGGTGGACTTCACCGTAAGGGGCGACTCCTGCTTTATCCTGCGTATGACCCTGAGCATCTTAAGCTCATCTTCGGTGGTAAGCCCGTAACCGCTTTTTATCTCCACGGCGCCGGTGCCAAACGAGATGATCTCCCTTACACGTTCCATGGATTGGATGAAGAGTTCCTCCCCGCTTGTATTGTGAAGCAACCTGGCTGAGTTCAGTATTCCTCCTCCCCGCATTGCTATCTCCTCGTAAGAGAGCCCCCTGATCTTGTCAGTATACTCCTTCTCCCTGCTGCCGGCATAGACCAGGTGAGTGTGAGGATCGCAGAAGGCCGGAAAGACAAACCCACCGCCGGCATCGAGCCTGTTAAGGTCGTTGCCGAATGCCGGCAGGCTTTCCATCGGTCCGTAGGCCGCTATGATGTCGTCCTCGATAAGAAGCCAGCCGTTCTCCAAAACAGGCAGATCAGCCATTTCCTTGCCGGCAACGAAAGCCACATTCTCAGCCCTGATCTGCACCAGCATTCCTGTATTGAATATTATAAGGCTCATGCTACCGGTTTTGGAGCTCACTAAGGTAGCAATATTAAAAATATTAGGATATGAGTATCATTTTTCTTTATTTTTACATCCTTATAAAACCAACTATATGAAAAAACTCACTTTTCTTATGCTTACCGCCCTGCTGACAGCCTCGGTTACCGCTCAGGAAGCCAAGACAGGTTGGAACTTCGGCGCCCTGCCCACTATAACTTACAGTTCTGACATGGGCTTCCAGTACGGAGCCCTGGTCAACCTGTTTGATTACGGCGACGGCTCCATCTACCCCGATTATTATCAGATGCTGTATGTAGAGGCCTCAACTTACACAAAGGGCAGTTCAACCCTGAGGATAATGTATGACTCCGACTACCTCATCGAAGGGGTCCGCTTCACAACTGACCTGGCCTACCTGCCTGATCAGGCATATGCGTTCTATGGCTTCAACGGATACAATGCAATTTTCAATGAACCGTGGACTGATGACGAATCGGCTGACTATGAAAGCCGGATGTTTTACCGAAACAAACGTCAGCTCTTCAGGTTCAAGAATGACTTCATCGGCAATATCGGGGAAGGAAACTGGAAGTGGAACGCCGGGATTACATTTTTCACAACTACAAGATGAGTGATGTAAACCTTGACAAGTTTAACAAGGACAGGGAACCGGGAGACCCGGATTACCCTGAAGATGTACCGCTTCTCTTCGATTACTATAAGGAAGCAGGATTGATTTCTCCCGAAGAGGCGGACGGAGGATGGATAAATTCTCTCAAAGGCGGTTTCTCCTTTGACAGTCGCGACAGCAGGGCATGCCCGATGAAGGGTATCTGGGCTGAAGCAGGAGTTGAGGTTGTACCCGAGTTTCTTTGGATCAGAATCATCGTTCGGAAAGTTCTATTTAACATGGAGACAGTACTTTACACTTAAAGAACGCGACCTGGGCTTTGCCTACAGGCTTGGCTACCAGACCACAATATTTGGAGAAGTACCATTGTACTACCAGACCCAGGTGATAGTCTCTGCCCTGAGAGGGACAGAATCGGAAGGACTCGGCGGCAGCAAGACGCTAAGGGGTATTCAGCGCAACAGGGTTGTGGGTGACGGGTTCCTCTATGCCAATGCCGAACTGCGATGGAAAATCGTCTATTTCAAATTTATCAACCAGAACTTCTACCTTGGAGCAAACTTCTTCTATGACATGGGTATGGTTACTTCGCTGATAGACGTTGATGTCAATGACCTTGAAGAATATCTGGATGGCAGCGCTGACGACTTTTACGTTGACGGCAAGGATAAACCTCACAGCAGCGCAGGCGCCGGAATCAAGATTGCCATGAATGAGAATTTCATCATCTCAGCCGACTTCGGCAAGGCTTTCAATGCCCAGGATGGCGGCACAGGATTCTATATAGGACTGAACTATATATTTTAGTCGGCAGTCAGCAGTCATAACTTGTTGATAGACTGAAGACTGAAGACTAGAGTTTACCCAGCCACATGCCGAAGGCAACGCCTATATAGTTGCCGAGGATCCAACCAATTAAACCGGTTGCCAGCCCTGTAAGAATGACATCCTTGTTCTTCAGGGCTGCTGCAACCATTGGCACAAACGGTGGCGAATATATGAACCCTGTGGTGGTTATAAGATAATCGTCAGCATTGATCCGGAAAATCCATGAGAGGAACAGGTGCAGCAACAGGGAACCGAAGTAGGCATAGGTGACATAAAGCAGCAGACTGATGTACTTCGCCTGGAATATTACGCTCAGGTCGCACCTGGAAGCGATAACGATTGAAAAGGCGATAATGAAGTACATCCCAAGCTGAAAGGTCTTTTTGATATTCCGCACCCTGGGAATAAACGACGCAGCAACCCCAAGGGTGGTTATTGACAGAATCACAGAAATCGTCATTGGTACATTGGGCAACAGAAAACTGACCCCAGTCCCAGCACTACTATAATTACGGAAAGTCCAAGTGCGCTCAAAAGCGGCAGGACTGTGTCCTTCCTGAATATTCCGGAAAAATTGTCAAAATCCTCTGCCAGCTGATCACCCATACCCTTGAAATCATAATCTTCGCCATGTTTGTCTGCCGGCTTTTTGAACGGAGGCAGGAATAACCTGAAGAAAGCCGGCCCGGCGGTAATAAAGAAGAGTATGACCACTGCCCCCACTATCATGTCGTAGGTATTGGTCATTATGAAGGCATTCGGCTCAACCTTGAGCGCCATGGCAATGGAAGCCAGGTTGACCGAGCCCCCTGTATAAAGCCCTATAAGCATGCCTCCAATCTTGTCACTGCCTTCGACCTTGTCCCTGAAGATAAGGTAACCTGTTGCCACAATGATCATTACCGATACCAGCGCAAGTGCCATTGAAAGGAATCCTTTGCCTGAGAATTTCAGCCATCTTCGCACGTTTAGCGAAAAGAGTATCAGGGGAATGGCAAGGGGCACCAGCGCTGTCTGTGCGCCATCCTGAACGGCAGCAATGCTGTTCACCCTCAGATCTCGCTCAGACAGAGTACCAGCGGCTACCATCTCAACCGCCTCAGACTTGGGGATATAAGCCCTGTCATGCCCGAGGGTGGCTTCACGGAACGCATCGCTGCCCCGCGGCAAAATGCCAACATTGGCTATAAGGATGCCGGTAGCGTAGGCAAGAACTATTGCACCTATTTTTTTTACGAAAGGATATCTCAGGGTTAACCAGATCAAAAATATCGGAAAAGTGATATAGAAAACGACTAAAATGATCAGATTCAGCATAGCGGTCAGGTTTTGGAGCACCTAAAATAAAGAAAGCACCCTGCATAGAAGTCAGGGTGCTCTTAAAAGAGGTATTTATACTGCCTGCGGTAGGTATAATTACTTATCAGGACACTCTTCAAAACTTTTCCGGTATTGTTTCTATTGCCCTCTGGCTCATACCCATGCTTGAGAATCCGCCGTCATTGAAGATATTTTGCATGGTTATTTTTTTCGTCAGGTCTGAGAAAAGGGTAATGCATACATCAGCGCAGTCGGCAGCATCAGCATTGCCCAGGGGAGACATCCTGTCTGAGAAATCGACCAGGGAGTCAAATCCCGAAATTCCTGCTCCGGCAGTTGTGGCGGTGGGCGACTGTGACACGGTGTTAACCCTCACATGTTTCTCCTTACCGTAGATATACCCGAAGCTCCTTGCAATGGACTCAAGAAGAGCCTTTGCATCACCCATGTCATTGTAGCCTGCCAGCGTACGCTGTGCAGCAACATAGGTGAGGGCTACCACGGATCCCCACTCCTTAATGGCATCGAGTTTATAAGCTGTCTGCAGAATACGGTGAAAGCTGAGAGCCGAGATATCCAGGGTCTTGAGCATATTCTCGTAGCTTGATTCAGCATACGGGATTCCCTTTCGGACATTGGGCGACATTCCGATTGAGTGCAGCACAAAATCAATCTTCCCGCCGAAGATCTGCTGTGATCGGATGAAAAGCTCTTCAAGGTCCTTCATGCTTGTGGCATCGGCGGAGATGACTTCGCTTCCGGTCTTTTCAGCCAGTTCTCCGATTGTGCCCATGCGTATCGCCACGGGAGCATTGGTAAGCACCAGGCTTGCCCCCTGGGCATGAGCTTTTTCAGCCACATGCCATGCAATGGACTTGTCGTTCAGGGCACCGAATATTATGCCCTTTTTGCCCTCTAAGAGATTGGTGATCATAGCTTTGCTTTTTATATTATTTTCTGTTCCGTGTCATCTGCCCTCAAGCAGCTCACGTGCGTTACGCACGGCAGCTTCTGTAATGGTGCTTCCGCTCAGCAGCCTCGCCACCTCCGTAACCCTTTCGTCGTCACTTAACAACCTGACACGGGTAATTGTTGAGTGATCGCTTTCCTCCTTGTAAACGTGGTAATGCAGGTTTCCCCTGGAGGCCACTTGAGGCAGGTGAGTTATGTTGATTACCTGCATGCTCTTACCCATGTCTGAAAGTATGTTTCCAACCATTGAAGCCACCTCGCCTGACACACCTAAATCTATCTCGTCAAAGATGATTGCCGGCAGTCCGGAGCTGCTTGCCAGTACCGATTTCAGGCACAGCATCACCCGTGAAAGCTCTCCCCCCGATGCGCAGCGCGACAGCTCCTCTGGCTCGACTTGCCTGTTGGCGCTGAAAAGGAAGTCTACCTTGTCTAGTCCTGCCGGCCCGGATGCGGTGAGCCCGGTCACACGGGCTTCAAAGCGCGCGTGAGGTATCCCCAGCTTCTGAAGCAAACCTGTGATCTCTTTGGAAAGGGGAACTGCAGCACCATGCCTGGCTGACGAGAGCCTGCCGGCGAGCTTCGCTGCTTCATCATACGCTCTTTCAGCCCTCTTCTTCAGCTCGTCTATTTTCTCATCAATGTCCCCCGTAGCCGCTACAGCCTCTTCTACCTGTTTCTGTCTTTCGAGCAGCTCAGCCAGATCCCTGCACCGGTGCTTCTGCATCAGTGAGTAGATTGTATCGAGCCGCTGAATGACATATTCAAGCCTGCCGGGATCGGAAACAGAGCTGTCATTGAGCTTCTCAGCCTCGAATGATATGTCATTGAGGTCAATAATCTGGGCTTCAATACGTTTCTCAAGCCCGCCGGCCTCAGGAAGCCACCCTGATATTTTGGACAGACTGGTGCGGGCGAGACGCAGCAGTGAGAGCACCGATACATCATCGCCTGACAGGGCTGAGGTAGCCGTAGCCAGGCCTTCCTTTATCTCTGCGGCATTTGTGAGCATCTCCTGCTCCTTCTCCATGGCCTCCTGCTCACCCTCAACCAGCCTGGCGGCATTGAATTCATCGAGCTGATGTGAATAGTAATCATGATCGGCCCTGCCCCTTTCCATTGTCTGAGAGGCAGATTCATACTCTCCTCTTGCAGCAAGATAGGTTTTGTAGACACTGGTGTAATCTCTGTAAAGGCTTGTGTTGCCGGCATATGCGTCAATGACACGCATCTGGAACAGGCTGCTCCCCAGAAGCAGCGTCTGGTGCTGTGAGTGGACATCTATCAGCCTGTCGCCCAGCTCTTTCATCACGCTGAGGGTCACAGGGGTGTCATTGATGAATGCCCTTGATTTGCCTGCCGGGCTTATCTCCCTGCGAAGAACAGCGTCGTCATCATAATCGACTCCGTTGGCTTCGAACAGCTCGCCGAGGTCATATCCCATGATATTGAAGTCAGCCTCAACAATGCATTTCTCCTTCTCGCTGAGAAGCACCGATGTGTCAGCCCTTTCGCCAAGAACCAGCCCAAGCGCGCCGAGCAGGATAGACTTTCCGGCACCGGTCTCACCCGTGATAATGGTAAACCCCTCGCCAAAGCCCATGTCAAGCTCCTTTATTATGGCATAGTTCTTAACTGTCAGTCTGCGAAGCATGGACGCTGTCTTAACCTGAAGGAGTAACTATCTTCTGGTATTTTGTTTCATTGGCCGGATCAATCTCATTAAGGATCTGGAGTACCCTGCTTTTCTCATCGGCAAATGCCTGGGCAAATACGTTTACGATCTCGTCGGCCTTGGCATCGAGGATAATCGACATATAATACATGAATGGGTCCGGACGGCTGCGGTAGACCTCCTGCAACCTGCGCAGACTCTCATATATCTCGCTTCTGGCCAGCGCCATGTCAGACTCCATATTATCAAGCCCCCTGCGGTGATACAGGTATATGAACTCCCTTGCCCCTGAATATTCATTGTCAAGGATATTTTTCACAAGCCAGTAACGATTCCTGTTCCTTGAGCCGTCATAGGGCTTCCATCCCGGTTCAGAAGCACTCTGGGCGTTGGCGACGATTTTTTCTGCTATCTGGAAATACGGAGTGCCGCCTCCTGGCGAGTATGTGTCAAAATCCATTCCGATAAAGATATAGGCATAATATGCCATCACCGAGGCAAGGTTGCTGGCATGGCTGTTGGGATTGAATTCAATGGGCTGAAATTCTACATACCTGAATTGAAAACTGTTGTCAACGAAGTTCAGGACCGTTGATTCGTAAGTTGTGTTGTAAACCGGTCTAGTGAGTTGAACCTGGATTGTGCCGCGAAACTCATCTGATGAGAGCTGCTCGTCAAGATTGATGAGAAGGTTGCACTCTATTCTCTCCGAGAAACTGAACAGGTTGTCAGTCCAGACCATGCTGTTCATAAACTCATATATGTCGCGCTGCATGCTCTGAAAGATCTCTCTGTTGGATCCCTGGATCTTCTGTGCCGATACCTGGACATTGCAATACAGCTCCTGGGGCAGGGCCACAGGGGAGGCGAACAGTACCAGAACGGCCGTAAGAATAAGTCTGCTTTTTATCAGATGGCTCATGCAGGGTCAGCGTGTCAGTGAAGTGATCTTTTCCAATATATCTGAGGCAACCTCGCCCTTTGATTTCAATTCAAATTTATCAATATTATTGTCACTGTCAATGATGGTAATCCGGTTGGTGTCATGACCGAAGCCGGCACCCTCATCACTCAGGGAATTGAGTATTATAAGGTCAAGATTCTTCTTCCTTAGTTTGGCAATGGCATTGCTGATTTCATTGTCTGTCTCGAGGGCAAACCCGGCAAGTATCTGGCCCTCCTTCTTTATCGTTCCAAGGAAGGCGGCAATGTCCTCAGTGGGCCTGAGCTTTATTGTCATCTCCCCTTTGGCTCTTTTCATCTTTGTTTCCGAGGTTGTCTCAGGGGTGAAGTCCGCCACGGCAGCGGCAAGGATGCCTATGTCACAATTAAGGAAAGCCTTCACTGAGGCTTCTTTCATCTCTGCTGCAGTTTTGACCTCAACAGTCGTTACATTCTTCTGAACAGGCCTAAGTGCTACCGGTCCGAGCACCAGGGTCACCGTGGCGCCAAGCCTGGCGGCCTCATCAGCCAGGGCAATGCCCATGCGGCCCGATGAATGGTTGCTGATAAAACGGACGGGGTCAATGGGTTCCACGGTGGGGCCCGCATTGATGAAGATCCGTTTGCCCCTCAGGGGTTGTTCACCTGTTTTTTTTTTTGAGAGGAACTGCGTCAGCTCCCTCACTATCACCTCCGGCTCCGCCATACGTCCCTTTCCTTCAAGTCCGCTGGCCAGCTCTCCGGTGTCAGGCCCGATGATATGATTCCCGAAGGAGATGAGGGTCTCAATATTCCTCACGGTTGCCGGGTGGGCCAGCATATCAAGGTCCATTGCGGGCGCAAGGAAGACATGACATCGTGCCGAGAGATATGTTGTAAGAAGCAGGTTGTCTGCAATGCCCGCCGCCATCTTCCCAATGGTGTTGGCTGTGGCAGGAGCCACCAGGAACAGGTCAGCCCAGATGCCAAGGTCAATGTGACTGTTCCATCTCCCATCTTCCGGATCAAAGAAATCAACCAGGATAGGGTTTTTTGAGAGAGTCGCCAGCGTGAGGGGAGTAATGAACTCCTTTGCATAAGGTGTCATCACGACCTTTACTTCGGCCCCCTCCTTAACAAGCAACCGGATGATAGTTGCAGTCTTGTACGCTGCAATACCCCCGGTGACTCCAAGCAGTATTTTCCTGCCTTTAAGCATATTATGAATTTATTTCTTCGGCTTCGGCTCCTTATCGGGATTGCGGTAATAGATCTTGTTTTCCTCGAATTCAGCGAGTGATATGAGTGTAGGTTTCGGCAGTCTCTCGTAGAACTTCGAGATCTCTATCTGCTCCCTGTTCTCAAAAACCTCCTCGAGGTTGTCATTGAAAGATGCAAACTCCTCAAGCTTGGAATTAAGCTCCTGTTTCATCTCAACACTGATCTGGTTTGCCCTCCTGGTGCAGATGAGGACGCTTTCGTAGATGTTGCCCGTCTCAACGTCAAACTTGTCCACATCCCTTGTTATGGTTGTGTAGGATGCCGATGTCTTTTTATAATCCATATCTCTGTTTTAATTTCAGTTTATTTCTGTCTGCTGTACTGTTGTATCCACCTTCAGAAATTTTGCGGTGGTATCAAAAATCCTTTTCACATCCCTGGAATACTTGCTCTGGGGGAACTCCTCTATAAACGAATAATACTCATCCAATGTTGTCTGAAAACGCTCCACCTTCCTGGCAGGGACGCTCATCTCCGCATATAGGTAGAGAGCATCCAGCTTAAGGAACATAAGCTCCTCGCGGTATTTGGTATCGGGATACTCCTTCAGGCTGTTGGCCAGTGATACCGTAGCGGCACGGTACTGTTTGAGATCATAATAGAGCCTTGCGCTCAGGTAGGACTTCTCCACCAGTTTCTCCTGGAGCTCCAGCACCCTTGTCTTACAGTCCTCCAGCCTGGTACTGGTAGGATACCTCTGCATGAAGATGGTAAAGCTCTCTATAGCCTTCCTGGTATATGCCTGGTCAAGTTCAGGCCTGGGACTCATGTTATAGTCGCACAATGCTGACAGATATGAAGCCTCTTCCGCATTGTTGCTGCCAGGGTAGGTGTCGGCAAAAGTCTGATAATAGGTGCCGGCCATCATATAGTCACGTATCTTGTAGTGAGCCTGGGCATTGATCCAGTTCAGCTGCTCAGCCTCGTCGGTAGCCCTGTACCTGGGAAGGATCTGGGTGAGGAGCTCTATCGACTTGGTATACTTGCCGTCATCATAATAATCATAGACCTTCTGCTTCTTAAGCTCGAAGTCACCGCTCTTGAGAAGCTTCTCATACTCACCGCACGATGTTGCGACAAGTGCCAGAAGAATAATTATTATCAGCCTGATCCTCATACCCGGAAATGTTGCGCAAAATTACTACTTTTTTTTATTCATTAGCTCAACCAAATGCAAAAGTGCTGCATTTAAACGAATGATCCGGTTAAAGGAGTGTTAATTTATGGGTACAAATGGGTATAAATAGGTACTTTCACACAATTTAGTTTTTAATAAATTTGCGGGCGTTAATCAAAACCTGAACAGACGTGGATATTTTCGACAAAATCAAAAAGAACCGTGGTGCACTCGGACAGTACCAGGAAATGGCGGACGGATACTTCATGTTCCCAAAACTTGAAGGAGAGATCGGCCCGAGGATGAAATTCATGGGCAAGGAGGTACTGAACTGGAGTCTCAACAACTATCTTGGACTGGCCAACAACCCTGAGATACGCAAGACTGATGCCGAGGCAGCAGCGGAGTACGGACTGGCTTCCCCTATGGGAGCAAGGATGATGTCAGGACAGACAACCATGCACGAGAAATTTGAGCAGATGGCTGCTGAGTTTGTCGGCAAGGAAGCTGCCTACCTCCTTAACTTCGGCTACCAGGGAATGGTTTCAATCATCGACAGCCTGGCAGGAAGGCATGACGTCATTGTCTATGACTCCGAATCCCACGCATGCATCATGGACGGTTTAAGGATGGTCCTCTCCAAAAGGTTTGTCTTCCCCCACAATGACATGGAGGGTTTTGAGAAGCAGCTCGATCATGCCCAGAAGGTCGTTGCCGGTACTGGCGGCGGCATCCTCGTCATAACCGAGGGTGTCTTCGGCATGGCTGGAGACCTCGGCGCACTCGACAAGATAGTTGCATTCAAGAAAAAATATAACTTCCGCCTGCTGGTGGATGATGCTCACGGCATAGGAACAATGGGTAAAACAGGTGCCGGCACCGGAGAACACTTCGGCGTTCAGGACCAGATAGACGTATATTTCGGCACCTTTGCAAAGAGCTTTGCGGGTATTGGCGGTTTTGTTGCCGGGGATAAGGATGTAATAAGTTACCTCAGGTTTAACCTCCGCTCGCAGATCTATGCCAAGTCACTCCCCATGGCAATGACCATCGGAGCCATCAAGCGCCTGGAGATGATGAAGACTCATCCTGAATTCCGTGAACGGCTCTGGACTATCGCCAATGCGCTGCAGAAAGGATTCCGTGAGGCAGGCTTTGACCTCGGAAATACACAGTCGCCTGTGACACCCGTATTCCTGAAGGGTGGCATTGCACAGACAACACAGGTCATCAAGGACCTGAGGCAGAACTATGGTATCTTCTGTTCAGTCGTTATCTATCCTGTGGTGCCCAGGGGTGTCATCATGCTCCGTATCATACCTACAGCATCACACACAATAGAAGATGTCAGGTATACAATCGAGGCCTTCAAGGAGATCAAGAAGAAACTCGAGACAGGAGCCTATCCCGACGAGATAGCTGATTTCAGGAGCTGACGCCTCTCCTCCGCTCCTCTTCCAGGTCATTTATGCCAAGGAAGGAATACTGATATTCCATCGGCAGTATCTTTGCATACTCCTCAACAGGGCAGTCGTCAAGACATGCGTTTATGATCTTGCGCCCCAGCGGAAGGAGATCGGGTTCCAGATAGCTCACAAGTTCCTTCCTGAAGAAGTCGCGCAGTATTGCTGCTCCGGCATCATATCCCCCTTCTCCCACCTCAGCCTGCCGGTACACCTTCAGGAACCGTGTCGGTATCGGTGACCCCTCAATGGTCAGGTAGTTGAGTTCATAACCCAGGAGCGGACAGCGTGCCGGTCTGAGCTGGTCATGCCTCAGCTTTGCATTGCCCCTTCGGGTAAGATACTCCCTCATTAAGAGCTGCGGCCTGAACCCCACTTTCCATGCTCCGATGTGCTGGTTAGGCGTCAGCGTATACCTTACCCTGGGGGTATTAACTATCTGTTCCAGGAGCAGGTTGGCGTGCCTCACCCTCCTTCCCGTGGCGAAAGGCCAGTATGAGCCTGCCCCCTCGCTCTCCATGTCTCCGCCCCCGGTGATGCTGGGGTTGGCGTAGCCGCGGGGACTGACCAGTCGCCAGAGCCATGCCAGCGCCGGGGGAAGAATATGGAACAGTCCGGCAATCCCGTAAGTGGGCTTCTCTGCAGTGCAGGGCGGCATCCTGACCCCGAAGTTACGGACATCAACCGTTACAGGCTGGCTGATGACGCCGGGCACTATCTCCCGAGGCAGCACGACCCTTGGATTGGGGCATCGCTTTCCGGGAGTATCTTCCGTATGGTTCCATATCAGAGCCGTGCCGTCAGGCCTGGTGTCGAGATTGAGAAAGAGCAGCGGCACCCCGGGATTGATTGTTATCTTTTCAAGGAAGGGATCATCACCGTAACCTGTCACCCCGTCAACACGTATGAACCAGGCGTTCTCGGCATCGGCCACGGTAAGCTTGCCGTTGGTATGCTGAAACGATGGGTGGCACAGAGCCATATCATCTGTGGCCGGGAAAAATGAACAGAACAGGGGAATGGATATCACCCTCCTCTCCCCGGTTACGGTATTCTGACCTATGAGTATCTGTCCGTTAGGCTCCCGTACCAGGTTCTGTATCATCTCACTCTTCCCTCCTCCGCTGGCCCCTTCATGCATGAACGTGGTGATGTTGTCATACGGACTCACAACCTGCACCGTGGAACAGTGGGTTGTAAGCCATCCCTCCGCCTCTCCCTTGTCAAGCAGTACGCTGTAGAATCCCTTCTTGGCACTGGGTCCGGGGTAGAGGTTATAGGCGAACATCTCATGCATGCCCTCAAGCCTGTTGTGGACCACTGCCTGCCTGCCATTGAAGTGAGTGTGCCTGAAGGGAGGGGCGACATATACCGCAGATTCCACAGTGAACCCTTCAGGAAGTTCATCCACAGCTATAATCTTCTGGAGCAGCGAGAGGCCGAATGCAAAGAAGGAGGCGTTCAGCGGGGTCACCACCACTCCCCCGGCACCTACAGGGTAGTTCCCGGCAAAGCAGAGAAAGATGCCCAGATGCTGACCCCTGAGCCATTCAAAGGTCTCCTCCCTGAGCTTGCTGAACTCATATCCGTATGCGTCGGAGAACCTGGTCTTGTCAGTAGGCCGGGCGTCGCCTATAAGCATTGTTTCAGGATCGCGCCGGCGCATGTACGGCTCAGTGTAATTCGCTGATAATCCGTTTGAAACCCTGTGCAGAGTCACCTCGGTGACCTCTTCCATGCCAGGTATTTTATACTTCACCTCATAAAAAAGATCCTCCCTCCCACCGGTCGATTCCTTCAAAATCTCAGAAGAGGTATTGAAGAAGAGAACCCTGGGGGAAGAGTTCACCAGCCCTAAAACTTCGTCCGGCAGCTTCACTCCCCGCCTGCTGACAATGGCAATTGCCTCAGATGCATTCATTTTGCAGAATATTGTATTTTGTTTATTATCTTAATCATTGTCACTTCAAGGGTAAAATAAATTTACGGTACCCGGCGTAAAAATAACATTTTAACACCGCTCACACCTCATCCCGTTTATGCAGATATCAACATGTTTTAAAAAAAATGGAAATTCTGTAATGTTCTTGTCGCGAGTTCGTCATAGGATAAACAACTATTCCATAACATTTAATAACGGACAGTCATGAAAAGAATGGTTTTAACATTATTAATTGCCGCACTTGCGGTCGCAATTTACGGGCAGCGGAATTCACTCGAAGATTTTTTCGACAGCTACGCGGACAGGGACGGTTATACCTCAGTTACAATCAGCGGGGACCTGTTCGGGCTGCTTGGGAGATTCGACGACGATCACGAAATGGACGGGGCAGACCGGAAAATCACCTCCGTCAGAATCGTAAGCAGGAAGAAGGAGAACGGGTTTTCCGGGACAGGCTTCCTCTCAGAGATCAGGGGAGTGATCAGGCGCGGCAGGTATGAGGAGCTTATCACGGTAAAGGATCCGGAAACCGACCTGAGCATCATGGTGAAGAGTAACGGGAACATCATCAGGGAGATACTGGTAGTAGCCTCCGGCGAAAATGAGGCAGTTATTCAGGTCTGCGGTAACCTTACACGAGAGGACGTTGAACGCCTCTCAGAAAATCATACGGATGGACTTGCACTGCTTGAAATGCTTGAGAGTTCAGGGAAATGGTAACTTTGGGGAAGAGACCAGTACGAAATGACCCCCGAAGAATTCAGGAAAATAATCCTGCCGGAAGGGCGAAGGCTGTATGCCCTCGCCTTCCGGTACCTGAATAACAGGGAGGAGGCTGAAGACATGGTGCAGGAGGTGATGATGAAGCTATGGGCCGGAAGGAATGAACAGTGTCATTACGCAAGCCCTGCCGCATGGTGTACAACGGTGACAAGAAACAGCTGCATCGATGCGCTCAGAAGAAGGAAAAGGATCCGGATGGAGGAGATAAGTGACGCAATATTGATGCCCGAAACAGACCCCGGCCTGCTGAACAGCTCCGATAACCTCGAGGCAGTGAAGGTGATAGGAGGCATTGTAAACAGGATGAAGGAACCCTACAGAAGCGCAGTCATCCTAAGGGATATGGAAGGATATTCATACGAGGAAACGGCAGAAATAATGCAGACGAACGTAAAGACCCTGCGCACCGTGATCTCAAGGGCCAGGAAAAACATAAGGGAAGAGATGGAAAGGATTTACAGCTATGGAACAGGAAAAAATCAGGGAACTGCTCATTAGTTACTACGAAGGCAGCACCTCGGAAGAGGAGGAGGCTAAGCTGAAGGAATATCTTTCTGATCCCTCGCTCTCCTCATCTGTCCGGGCCGGATCAGGATACATCGCGGAAATGGCTCCGGAGATCCCGGAACCTTCAGCGGGCTTTTACGAAAGGCTTGGAGAACTGCCCTTCGGGTCAACAGAGCCAGTCCTCCGGAGGAGAGTGGTCAGGTTTGCCATGAGTACAGCAGCTGCTGCCGCCATACTGACAGGTGCCTGGCTGCTGTTCGGTAATATAGGAAATGGCGGCATGCGAGACACTTATAAGGATCCGGAGATAGCGATGGCTGAGGTTAAAAATATCCTTCTGGCTGTTTCCGGGAAGATGACAGAGGGCACTGCCACACTCAGCTCCATAAACTCAATGAACATAGCGCCTGAAACACTGAGCAGATTCGGGAAGATCAACAGTGTGGTTGAAGATAATCTTTCAAAGCTCCGTTATCTCGACCAGCTTACCGGCTCAGAACAGAAAACGGATAATAATTAACATGCATGCAATGAAAACACTGGTATTCTTTATAACACTCACTGCAATCTCGCTGTCAATGGCAGGACAGAAAAGCGCAGTAGACGATATATTCGACAGGTACAACGGGAAAGAGGGGTTCACTTCTGTGTACATATCCTCGAGGATGTTCAGCCTTCTGGCCAGGATAGACAGTGAGGATGATGAGTTCCGTAACCTTGTCACCCGGATAAAGAGTATCCGTATCCTCTCCATCGACAGCGCCATGAATGTCGGCGCGATAAATCTTGCCGCTGATCTTGTGCCAAAACTCAACCGGAGCGGCTTTGAGGAGCTGATGACCGTCAGGGAGAAGGATGGAGAGGTGTGGTTCATGATCCGGGAGGCAGGAGGCAGGATCGCCGAGCTGGTGATGGTCACCGGCGGACAGAGCAGCTCTGTAGTCTCCATAACGGGCGACCTTGACCTGAAAACCATCGCCAGCTTGTCTGGCAGCATGGGGATAGATGAACTGGAGAACCTGGAGAAGGTAAAAAAATGAACAATTTCCCCCGGCATCATGTTATTGCATACAAAGGAATAACATTTGATGACGGGCTTTACCAACACCATGAATACTACAGATGAGCTTCTGCAGGCATATACCGCATTATTTATCTTCCTCGGGGGATCAGTATCAATGAAGCCCGGGGAGAGCGAACTTCCCCACCTCTGTGATGCAGGACTGCTCAGGAACCTCCCTGTAGAGAGCCGGAACAGCATGTTCAGCCAGGCAAGCCTGCTCCTTAAGTCACCCTGTCCGTTCAAGCAGCAATGTCATCTTACCGTCGAAAATAATTACGGGTCACTGTTATCCGCCAAAAGCACAGCTGAGGCCTACCCTGCCGCATCACTCTGGAGAAACAGCGGTACAACCACCGCGGAGCATTACCGGCATCTCAGCATGATTTACAACCGGTACGGCTACAGCAGAGACACGGAGGAGGGTCTTGAACCTGATCATCTGGGCATCCAGTTGCTGTTCACCAACCTGCTGATAGAGAAATACCTGACCGAGGATGATTACGAGATCAGGGATATGATCAGAGAGGACCTCCTGGAATTCATCAATGCCGAAATGCTCTCATGGCTGCCGCGATGGGCCGAGAGAGTATCAGGGAAATCAGTTACCAAATGCTATACCGGAATTTCCGGACTGATTGTCGGGGGACTAGAAGATGTCAGAGACATCCTTAACCGTCAGAAATTGGGATTGTAGAAGCGCTTAATGGCGCCCATGTAGTACTCATTCCATCCTTCAGCTATATTCTGGTAATCTTCAACGGGTATGTTGGTATGCTCAACCGTCACGGCCGAGTTGCCCCCGTTGCCGGCAATGGTAATGGTGACCTGGGAATCTACTTCCCTGTCTCCGAAATACCATTCCTGGACCACCTTACTGTCAGGAACCAGGTCTATGATCTTCCCGCAGATGTCTCCGTCCCACATATTGAACTCCTCTCCTGCATTTGCCGGCATGAGGGCCGGATAGCCCGACCAGAGCTCAATGGTCAGCGGGTTTGTAAGTGCCGCATAGATATCTGAAGGTTCGGCATTGATATGATAAGTTTTCTTGAAATTTCGCATAGTAAGCGTTCGTTTTCCACTTTTAAATAATGTATTATCCCTGTTCAGCCAGGTACCTCTCTGCATCAATTGCAGCCTTGCATCCGCTGCCGGCGGCGGTAACAGCCTGCCTGTAGACATGGTCCATCACGTCTCCGGACGCGAATACACCCGGCACGCGCGTGCGGGTGGAGTCCGGCTCCGTAATTATATACCCTGTCTCATCAGTCTCGATCCATGGCTTGAAAACCTCCGAATTCGGAGTATGTCCTATGGCCAGAAAAAAGCCGTCTATATTAATATTGAATTTCTCCTCCTCAGGCGTGTCCTTATGGCGCACCACCACTGCTCCCTCGACACCCTGGGTACCGAAGAGGTCCTCGACCTGGCATTTCCACAGCATTTCAATATTGGGAGTCTTCGTAACCCTGTGCTGCATTGCCTTGCTGGCGCGAAGCACATCACGTCTGACAACCATATAAACCTTTCTGCACATTCCGGCAAGGTAGGTTGCCTCCTCGCAGGCAGTGTCACCGCCGCCGACAACAGCCACATCCTTGCCCCTGTAAAAGAAGCCGTCACATGTGGCGCAGGCAGAGACACCCATACCCGCATACTTTGTCTCGGCCGGTATGCCGAGATACTTCGCCGTCGCCCCGGTGGAAATGATTACAGCATCAGCAAGTATCTCCACGGTGCTGTCAATGGTAACCCTCAGCGGTTTCGACGAGAAATCAACGGAGGTGGCAATGCCAAACCGTATGTCAGTGCCAAACCTCTCAGCCTGCTTACGGAAGTCCTCCATCATTTCAGGACCGGTGACCCCATCGGGATACCCCGGGTAGTTTTCAACTTCGGTTGTGGTGGTAAGCTGTCCTCCCTGCTGCAATCCTGTATAGAGGACCGGTTTCAGGTTAGCTCTTGCAGCGTATATTGCTGCTGTATAACCGGCTGGACCTGAGCCTACTATAAGACATCTGACTTTTTCTGACGTGGCAGGAGCCTGTTTATCTGCTTCTTTGCCCGTCTCAAGTGGCTTAAAAAACTGCATAAGAATTTTGTTCTTGAAACGGCTAAAATAGCAAATAAATAAAACCCTTTCTCAAAAAGTTATTATTATGTGATTAGGGCTTATTACGGAAACTGTTGAATCACTGATTACTGCATTGATATTTGCTGCCGGTGACATATTTTTTTTATTCAAAAAAGCGCCGGCAGACCCCTCCGTATTAAACCGTAGCGACGCCAGGGTATCCTGCCCCCTTCTTATCATCAGTGCGCTGTAGTCGTCTGCCTCGCCAAGTGATTCTGCAAGTGTCGGTATCCCGTTGTATATTCCAAGGGGACCTCTGACGAGCACGGCACCTTTCATCGTCTCCCTGTCGACACCCTCCATGAAGAAGGAGGCCGGATCGAAAGTAGGATCCGGTATCTGTTCTATGATAAAAGTGGCTATCTCAGCTGACTTCTTCTGGTCACTTTCCGCCCCTGTGTCGTTGATGATGCTCACATAGTAGGGTCCTTTGGAGAACTGCAGCTGGTATGCCGAGCGGCATATGTAATCCGTCAGTCCTGCTCCTCCGTTACAGCGGAATCGTGATACGGAGAATATGCCGAAGGCCGCCTCCGGATCCTTCATCCGGTAGGCTTCCACCTTGATATCCCTCCCCTCGCATACCAGTTCCGTGACTGTCAGGGTGTCGAACCCGTACTCCAGGTACAGCTCAGCGCCGCCGTTGATATATCCGTAAAGGGATGTCTCGGTGAATGTCCGGCTCTGTGCCTCCTCAATCCCCTGAACCGCGGAGAGGGCACGTGAGATCATGGTATGCTGTGCGTTGGTAGTGGCGACACCGAATATAAGCAACGCGGCAATAGCAATCTTTCTGAAATACATATCCTGTTTATGAGGTTATCATTCTACCCGGTGATCACCTCTCTGAGGTCAATCTTCGATCTGTCGGCCACGCCGAGCGAGAGTCTCTCTGCCTGCAGCATGAACTCCAGCGCCGTTGGCGAGCCCTCCTTCTGCAGTCCTTCAGCTATCCTCCTGGCCAGGACGATTTCATAGCCTATCCTGTCGACAGCGACCGGGTCACTACCGGTGATGATGGAGTGATAGTCGCAGAAGAACTGCGGGTTGGCACCCGGACCGCCGTTAAAGCATCCTTTTATCCCGTCGACGATATTCAGTACCACCTTATCCCTCAGCGGCGCAAAGGCGCAAACCTGTGCACAGGTCTCGCTCCAGAGCTTTGCGTGGAGCCTTCCTGTATTTGTAACCGAACCGTAGGCCAGGTTCTTCAGCGCCAGTGTCACCGTCATGCCCGCATTCTTAAGTATGGGGATATTTATTATCTTATCAAGGTCCTGAGTGACAATCTTTGTAAAATATGAGTACTTGCCGCCGTTGACCATGTAGGGCATGGTATACTCGTCATATTCGCCCTCCACATCGGCCCAGTAATACCACTCGCGGTCAATCATATGCTCACCGTACAGCTTGCCGTCCTTACCGTAGTAGAGGCCATCCTTATCCATCTGTTCCGTACCGACTATTTTAATACCCCGGATAGTTCTCAGCGGTGAATCCCACATCTGTAAGCTCAAACTCACGCCGGTCCCAGATGGTTAACTGCGACCTTTCTATGCCGCTCAGTTCAAGCTGGGCTATCACCGATCTGACAACCTCATGGCTTGTGCTCAGGCTCTTGCCTGCAACGGGATTGACCTTCAGCCCTATCCTCTCACCCGGGGCTACGAACCTCCTCCAGGCCTTCTTGAGTTTCTTCTCTCCGGTAAGCTCCAGCATGGAACGGGCGATCATGTCATAGACCTCCTGTTCGATGATGGTATTCTCTTTTACCGAACTGCTGCTCTTAACCAGTGCAACCCTTCCGGGGAAGAGTCCTGGCATGGAATGTTCGTTGCGCGGTACCTTTACGGCATCTGCAATGTTGGTGTCAGGTTTGCCCTGCTGCATTGCCGGCTGAGGTGTTGTTGTGCCCATTGCCTGTGCCACGGGAGCGGCTGCGGCAGCGGCGGCTCCGGCTCCGGCAAGGCGGAGGAAGTTACGACGGTTGACCTGGTTCATGCTGTTTGATGGTTAATGTGTACATTGTTTAACGATCAACAAATATAAAAATTACTGAGCCATCTCATATACCTGATCATATGCCATGGAGCAGCTGTCAGCTTTTTTTTGCATAATCGGAATAGTTCATTAATTTTGCACCTCTTAAAAGCACGGGATGTAGCTCAGCCCGGTTAGAGTACTTGTCTGGGGGGCAAGGGGCCCCGGGTTCAAATCCCGGCATCCCGACTGAGCAAAAAAGCCCACCTGCCGGATGGCAGGTGGCTTTTTATTTTTGCTTTGGGACGAGAAAGCTTGCTTTCGAGAAGCAAAGGAAAAATAAAAAGGTGCATTGAGCAAAGCGAAATGCGGGCTTTTTTGCTCTTGTCACCCCCAGACCCGGGATCGCGCGAGCCGCCGGGAGGCGGAGAACGAATCCCACACAATCCTGCCCGACCCGGCGGATGAGAAGGGTTTTTGCTCTTGTCACCCCCAGACCCGGGATCGCGCGAGCCGCCGGGAGGCGGAGAGCGCAATCCCGACACAATCTGCCGACCGGCGGATGAGAAGGGTTTTTGCTCTTGTCACCCCCAGACCCGGGATCGCGCGAGCCGCCGGGAGGCGGAGAGCGCAATCCCGCCCAAATACGCCAGCCACAGGCAGGGGATTCAGCATCAGAAATCCTTGCAGCTGTTCAGGAAAACATTCACGATCTTTTGCTTGCCCGTACACTGTTCGTAAAATGCCTAAAGATAGTCGATCATCCTCTTTTTCTGCTTTGCATCCAGGTAGGGGAACTCGTTTATCAGCCCGTAAATCTCGCCCTTCTTCTCCAGAAATTCTTCCAGGGCCTGCTGATATTCCTCCCTGCTGCGGCATACCCCCAGGAAGATCCGTTCACGGATCGATGTCGTCCCTGTTATCTTGTCATCTGGAATAGCGTATGATGCATCAACCAGGCCCGTGAAATCAAAGTCATACGGAACTGCTGTGACAAGATATTCGCTGTCAAAGACCATCGGTTTAAACGTTTTTATATTATGCTGATTTGGCACAGCCCAGTCAAAGTTCCCTATCATGTAGTTGAATATGGCAATCCTGTCCATCATCCGGGGATAGACGGTTTTCTGATTAAGGGCCCGCGATTCAATCTCAACGGAATTCGTCCTGGCAGCAAGTATCTGCACCGGTTCAATAAAGAATCCAAACTGGGTGAATGGCTTCTGTCTGTTTTCCGAATCAATATAGTTAACGGTCAGCAGCCTGACTTTAAAGCTGGTGTCGGTAAGAGTACTGAACATCTTGTATATCAGGTACTCAATCAGTACATACTTTTCACTTTCACGGCCCGAGTTGCACTGAGGTACCATCTTTATCTTCCTGATACTGTCAAGGTCTGAATAACCGAAACCGGCATTCCTGAAGTTAAGTTCCAGCGGAGCATAATAGCACTGGGTGTGGCGGAAGACACCCCTGGTCCGCAGCCTGATATCCCTCGTGAGGAATCTGCGCTGCCGGGATGAAAGGTAATCTTGCCATTCATATATTCTTCCCTGGGTTTTTTCCTTATATAGGTTGTAAGATCGTACGTCAGGGTTATCTCAAGAGGCTCTTCGTTTGCAAAGAATCCGAAACTGGCATTTGAAGTATCGCGGATTGACGACTGGGCAACGGCGCTTAAACCCCGAGGGGGAAAGAAGCAAAATAAGGAATGCTATTATGTGACTGCGGAAGAAAATCCTTTTTTTCATGGTGCTGGTGAGGGATGGTTATCCCGACTGATCCCTGGTTTCCCTATTGTATTGCAAATATCCGAATTGTTTCATTTAATTCAAAAGTATAACAAAAATTATCTCACCGGGTTCATGATCATAAAGACAATAAACCGAAGCCGTGATTCGCTTAATGAAATCAATTTTCAATAACTCCGGTATTCTGCCCTCTATGGTAATTGCAACATGATATAAATATGTGAACCCTGCCGGCACCGGGTCACGGAAGAAATATTAACTTTCCTGAACAAAGTAATAAGTCTGGGTGTATTACTTATATGATTAATGCACAGTAAAATAAATCCGGTATGAAGAGGCTTATCCTGTTCCTTTCAATCTGCTTGTTTCTTTCTCCTGTCCTGTCTGCGGCCCACCCGTCAGAAAAGAGACAGCATACCCGTTAATGACGGCCCGTATATTATATACCTGAATGACACTCTTAAAGTCCTCCGGATCGAAAACAGCCTGCTAAAGGAGGAATATCTTCTGCCCGGAGACCGGTCTGAAATAGATATTTCCAAAAATCAATCGTATGATTACATGGAAATGATGAAGGTTTTCAGCAAAAAGCCGGACTATCGTCAGAGTTTCAAACGGGTTGACAGCATAGCTGTACTATCCGATGCTCACGGGCAATACGACATCTTCCTGAAACAGCTGATGGCTAACGGAATTATTGACAGTAACCTCAACTGGAAATTCGGAAGGGGACACCTGGTTTATCTTGGTGACGCTCAGGACAGGGGTGATATGGTCACGGAAATTCTCTGGCACCTGTTCAGCCTCGAGAGACAGGCTGCAATAGCAGGCGGCATGGTTCACTTTGTGATCGGGAACCACGAGCTGATGGTGCTTGACGGAGACCTGAGGTACATTAATCCAAAATATAAGAGAGTCGAAGCAATAACCGGAATAAAGTATTCCGATCTCTACTCCGAAAAAACCGTTCTGGGTAAATGGCTGCGCGACAAGCCGGTGATGATTACCATAAACGACATCATATTTGTTCACGGTGGAATCTCCCCTGAGGTGGTTCGCAGAAATTTGAATATCAAGCAAATAAATCAGATATTTTCTGATAGTATCATAGGCAGGGAAATCTGGGCAGCCGAAGCGAATGAGAAACTGGATTTTCTGGCAGGGAACGACGGGCCTTCATGGTACCGGGGATACTTTGCTAGATCCCGAATTTCAGCGAATCAGCCTGGATTCCATACTTGTGTTTTATGATAAAGCGCATATCGTTGTCGGACACACCACTCATGAGGGAATTGGAGGCACTATTTAACAACAAAATTTCTGGAATTGATGCCGGCATAATGCATGCGTGAGCCCGGCGTAATGCTTATTTACAGGGAGGGTAGCTTTTACAAGGGAACAATCTCCGGCAGAAGAGAGAAGCTATAGATGAACCGGAAAGCGTCTCTTTTGTATGCCTGACGGACTTGAAAAGCTTATCTAGTTGGCAAAGAAGATATACTTGTAGCTTATCCCCTTCTCATTCAGCCAGAGGCGCAGGGCCTTGGCTATCTTCCTTCGCTTCAGAAGAACTTTGCCGGTGACTTCAGATGAGATCTCGTAATAGGTTCTCATGTCATTCTTTTTTACGGTTAGTACCATACCCCTGTGCTTTCATTAATGGTCCGATCATACGACAATCGACGTATGGCCGCATACCTTTCTGGAATGAAAATATGTAAGGCCATTCATTTCTGTCATACTGATTATTCTGAGTCCGTTCCTCTCGAGAATCTCGGAGACCTTCCTGCTGCTCAGGAGTTGGCATTCCTTAAGGCCACTGCCAAAGATCCAGTCCTGAAAACCGTTCAATATCCCGCTTCCTCGTACACCCCCTCCGTTATTGCCCGCCTGTGAAAAACATCCTACAAAGTTTGTTTCCGGAGGCAACAGATGAACGAGCGAATTGAGGAACATCTCGAGATGCTTTATCAGATTAAGCCTGCGGAGTGTTATCAGTGTCGCCGCTTTCTCCAGGTCACCTGCCCGGAAGGTCGCAAAGTCGTGCTGCGAGAGTATTATCAGCCCGGGATCATTAAAAAGTCCCGTCTGCCTCAGAAAACGGAAGAGGTTTAATCCCCCGGAGACGAACAGCCTCACAAGCGAATGATGCAGGCTGCTATTGCCGTTCTTGTCCCGGCCCGGCCGCAGCCATGCATGCCAGGTAAGATTGCTGCTGGCTGCAGGTTGTTCCTGAACTGCTATTCCATCCATGGTTCCCCGGTTAAAATTCATGTTAAAGTTAATGCGCCGAGAAGCCTGACACAAATCTCAAATGTCCATATAATGAGCTTTTGCAATGATTCATGGAGTCCTTATCCAACCGGGAACCGAGGTTCATTGACATAAAATACAGACTCACACCCTGACAGGGCCATTTGTCAAAAGTTCAGGAGTTTTGACGAAAAGCGAGATAAACGAGGTAAAAGTTCAGTAAGTTTTCAGGTTCGACCTGCCCACCGGAAACCAATACCGTGTTTCAGAAAAGCACCACTGCGTCCCTTATCACCCTGGAAGTGTCATCTGTCGCATAAAGCTTCATACTCACCTCCGGAATGGAGTTCTGAAGAATGTCTGTCAGGGGGTTGAATGATTCCTTCATGTCTGCAGAGCCCCTCATGTCATCATATTCCTCAAGGGGAATATAGATATGGACCATCAGGCGGTAATCAGGATTGTTTATCCTGGTCAGAGCCTTGATGATCTTGGAGATCCACAGCATTGAGGAAGGTATTGAATACTCAAGGTTAAGCCTCAGGTTTGTGACCTCCTTTGGCTGAATGATGTAATCAGTCACCCAGTTCAATACAGGCTCATAGATCCTGGAAGCGTTCTCAGGCAGCGACTTGCCTGATAAAGAGATCTCTCCGCTGCCGTGAATCAGTTCAATCCGCGGAGTTTTTGAAGTTTTCTCTATTACAAGATTGTTTAATTGTTCCATAAAAAGTTCTTCCCTGAAGTCCGGCAAAACAATATGCCGGATAATACATACCAAAATTAGTTCTTGCTTCGCCAGGATCATAACCATTAATCAAATTATGAAGCATGGTCATCAACTTATTCTCATGTTCGTCAATGAAAACGGGAAAAAGTCATTTTTCTTTGCACACCTTTCTCCGGAAAAGCAATATTCTACATATCCGGGTATATGTCAGCATAATCGGCCGCTGAGCGTCTTATCACCTCCTGTGCCTCTTCCTTGCCATAGGTCTCTTCGATGGTGACTTTACGCTTCTCCCCGGGAAGGTTTTTATATGTAAGAAAATAGTGCTTCAGCCTCTCTATTGCAATAGGGGGGCAATCGCCAATATCATTGAACACACCGTAAACAGCATCATTGTAGAGTACGGCAATGATCTTGTCGTCAGCCTCATTCCCGTCTATCATCCGGAATCCGCCTATCGGCCTTGCCAGGACAAGTATATCTCCGTGAGTGATGTCCTTTTCCGTCAGGATGCATATATCCATGGCATCGCCATCGCCCTTTATGCCTCTTCTGCGGGTGCGTTCCATGCATCTCCTGGCGACGGCGGCACCGGTGAGTGTCCTCGGGATGAAGCCGTAAAGCGCCGGAACGACATTAGAGTAGCGTTGTGGCCTGTCGAGCCGGAGATAGCCGGAAAGCTTGTCCATCTCATACTTCACAGTATCTGTTGGTACCATCTCAACATAGGTCATCACTATTTCCGGGGCCTTGTCACCTATATCAATTCCGTGCCACGGATGCGACCGGAAACGGCTGGAATTCTTGTCATCTGGTGTTTTCATTTTACAATCAGGGGGTCAGTGTTAGTTTTCCGTTATTCAATACCCAGATAAACGCCTATTGTTTTCTGAGCAGTATCATCAAGCATCGGCAGGCTGGGGAGCCTGAACAGATCTGTCCCGGAAGTGCCTGTCACATTGCGCTCCGAAGTCCGGATAAAACTGTAACCATGCCGTTGTGCCGCTGCAATTATATCCGGGTCGCCTGCCCCGTCACCGAAGGGCAATGCCAGAGCCTCAACGCTGCCGGTAATATGTGCATCAATGAGCTTTTTTGAACCTCCCAGTTCCTCGTCGAGATATTCAGCGAAAGCTTCACCGCCGCCCAGGGCTGTCTTCATTGTCATAAGGAACCGGTGGTACAGGGTATGTGACCCGAATTTAAACGGCCTCACTCCTCCCTCATAGGCATGGTTGCTCATTATCGTCACCTCGTCCCAGGAAAGAAAAGAATCCATTCCTATCTGCGAGGCCCACAGAAAAAAGGTGCCTTTCATGCGATATTGCTTCAGCAGCGGGGCAGCGAGAGTATACCAGGAATGGTCACCGTCATCAAAGGTGATGACTGCAGCATGTGTAATGAGGTCAGTATTTCCTGTCACAATCTCCTCAAGCTCCCCGAGGTCGATGACCTTTATATTATTGTCCTTCAAGTACTCGAGGTCTCTCTCAAAATCATCTGCGCTCCGTTCATACAGGTTGGCAGCATCGCCGGCAGTGATGCGGTGATACATGAGTATGATGACCCTCGGATCGTCAACAGGCTCCGGGCCGGAATACCTTTCACATCCGGCAAGCAGGGAGACGATAAGGAGAAGGCATACTGTTGCTTTTTGCATATACAATTATATTATATAGTGACCAGCACCCGGGGCCCGGATCAGTAAATTAACGGACTCAATCATTATTTCTTGCATAATAATTTCATTTGTTGCGAACAAATGGCCCGAAGATCTTCGCAAGGTTCCTTTTGCGAGTGATTCTCACCCTGGCACAGTATTATTAATACCCTGCTTCTAAATTCTCAATTCTTAATTCTATTCTATTTCCTTGAACCCGCCAGTCTTCTCATTCCTTCAATCTCGTCCCTCAGTCTCGCTGCCTCAATGAAATCGAGCGCGGCCGCTGCCTTCTCCATCGCTTTGCGGCTCTTCTCGATAACTTTTGCAAGCTGTTCCGCTGACATGTACTGTATGACCGGGTCGGCTGCCACATCTGCCTTCCCTGGGCCTGAGTAGGCTTTCATCTCCACCCCCTTCCGGCTGAGACCCCTGAGCATTGCTCCTCCTTTCTTCACTATCTGGCGGGGTGTTATGCCCATCTCCTCATTGTACTTAAACTGCTTTGCCCTGCGCCTGTTGGTCTCATCAATAGTCTCCCTCATGGCGCCCGTGATCCTGTCGGCATACATCACCACAAGCCCGTTCAGGTTCCTTGCGGCCCGTCCGGCAGTCTGTGTCAGCGCCCTTCCTGACCTCAGGAAGCCCTCCTTGTCAGCATCAAGTATGGCCACCAGCGACACCTCCGGCAGGTCAAGCCCCTCACGCAGCAGGTTCACCCCAACCAGCACATCGAATTCACCAGAGCGCAGGCCTTCCAGTATCTCAACCCTCTCGAGGGTCTCCACCCCGGAATGGATATACCGGCATTTGATGTCAAATCTCCCGAGGTAGGTGTTCAACTCCTCAGCCATCCTCTTGGTCATGGTTGTCACCAGCACCCTCTCACCTGCGGCAGAGCGATTGCGAATCTCCTCCATCAGGTCGTCAACCTGGTTGCGGCTTGGCCTCACCACCACCGGCGGATCAAGGAGTCCTGTCGGCCTGATGACCTGATCTACAAAGACACCCTCACTCTTCTCCATCTCATACTCTGCCGGGGTTGCGCTCATGTAAATGGTCTGTCCGGTCAGGGCCTCAAACTCCTCCAGCCGCAGCGGCCTGTTGTCAAGTGCAGATGGCAGACGGAAACCGTACTCCACCAGCGTCTGCTTACGCGAGTGGTCGCCGCCGTACATGGCCCTTATCTGAGGTACGGTGACGTGGCTCTCGTCAATAACCGTTATGAAGTCACGGGGGAAACAGTCGATAAGGCAGAAGGGCCTTGTTCCAGGCGCCCTGCCGTCGAAATACCGTGAATAGTTTTCGATGCCGCTGCAATATCCAAGCTCCTTGATCATCTCGAGGTCGTACTGCACCCTCTGCTCTATCCTTTTCGCTTCCTCCGGCCTTCCCGTTTCACGGAAGTGTCTGGCCTGCAATACCATGTCATCCTGTATCTGACTGACCGCCAGATTTATCCTTTCACGTGTCGTCACAAACAGGTTTGCCGGGTAGAGAACATATTCGTCGAGATCATCACGGTGCTGCCCGCTCAGAGGGTCAAAGGTTGACACCTCCTCTATCTCATCACCAAAGAAGACGATCCTTAGGGCCATGTCGGCATAGGCCGGGAAGACATCAACGGTATCACCCCTGACCCTGAAGGTGCCGTGGGTGAATTCAATCTCGTTGCGCGAGTAAAGACTGTCGACCAGCTTACGCAGCAACACGTTGCGACCGGTCTTTGCCCCCCTGATCACATGCACCGTGTTCGCCCGGAAATCGTCAGGGTTACCGATTCCAAAGAGACAGGAGACCGATGACACAACAATGACATCACGCCTGCCAGAAAGCAGTGAAGAGGTGGCACTGAGGCGCAGCTTCTCCAGCTCATCATTTATCGCCAGGTCCTTCTCTATGTATGTATCGGTCACCGGCAGGTATGCCTCAGGCTGATAGTAGTCGTAGTAGGAGACGAAATACTCCACCGCATTATCGGGGAAAAACTGTCTGAACTCGCCATAGAGCTGTGCGGCCAGGGTCTTGTTATGGCTGAGCACAAGGACCGGCCGGTTCAGCTTTTCAATGACATTGGCGACGGTGAATGTCTTGCCTGACCCGGTAACACCCAGCAGCGTCTGGAAGGGCACACCCTGCTCCAGACTGCCGGTAAGCTGTCTTATCGCTTCCGGCTGGTCACCCGTGGGGGTAAAGTCTGATATAAGCTTGAATTCCATTTTCTGATAGTATGACAAAAATAGCATTTCAGGGCAATCGGCATGACCCGTGGTCATCTTTTTAATATTATACTCTTTTTCAGGAAGTTGTTAATGTGCTTTTTCCTATTTTTGCCTGTCATCCATTCTATGAGCCCTCTGCATTTTAAATATTTCAACTGGCTGCATCTCTTCATGGTTGCAATGACACTGTCGGGCCTCACGCCTGTAACCGGGCAGTCATATGTTCTGACACAGTATAATTCCAAGAACGGGATAGGTCACGACAATGTCCGGAAAATTGTGGCCGACAGCAGCGGGTTCATCTGGATGGCCACCTGGGACGGGCTGACACGATATGACGGGACGGACTTTGTAAGCTACTTCCATGATCCGGCCGACAGCACCACAATACCTTATTTCTCAGTCACATCCGTAGTGGTAGATGCACTTGACCAGATCTGGGTCGTGACCGATAATGGTGTGTTATGTCTTTTTGACCGAGCCATGGAGGAGTTCAGAGTAATCAGAAGCCTTGGCAGCCATTCCCTGAATGACCTGGTCAGTTTCACCGGAGGCAGTGACGGTTATCTCTGGTTAGTGCTCAGGAAAGAGTTGCTGAGATACAATCCTGCAACAGGAGAAACCTATTCATACAGATGGTCTGTAAACATGCTGGAAATTGCCCGCTTCACCTTCAGTCAGTTCTCCATCGTCCTCGACGGCCCGGATCATTTCTGGCTGACCGGACCGATTGTCGTTGAAGTTGGTTTGAGAGAAGATCAGGAGCGCAAACAGGGTCTGGCAGAGATTTTAAGTGTAAACACCATTGAGAGGCTGCCGGGCAGAACAGATCTTTTTTTTGGTGTTGTCGGCACCTCCCGGTTCACCCGTGACGATGAAGGCAACCTTTTGCTGGCTGCCACAACCGGTCTCTTCAGGTACGATGCGGAGAGAAGGGTATTCAGCGAATACGGGGGATTAATCCAGTGATCTTTCGTTTGCCGATACCATCCCCGTGGTTTTTTACAGGCACGGCACAGGTCTCAGTATCTGGATTCCGGGATATGAGAGGATCATAACCTTACCCAGGGGCGTATGCGAAATGCCTACTGAATTATTCTTTTACGGTTCTTCAATGCTGTGGTATTCACACCAGAGGGCTGGAGGTACGCCGGCTGGTGTGGTAAAAGCAGTATTTACGCCTTATGACTTCCGGCACATCAATCCTTTCCCGCAGGAGAACAATGACCTTAACGTGTTCGGCATCATCACTGACACCAAGGGAGGCCTCTGGCTTGCGGCCCGCGACAGGAATTATCTCATCAGGATCGGCGGGAAGGGCAAAACTGAGCGGATTAATATCCTCGGAGAAAAGGAGCAGAAGGAGCTGTGGCACCCCAGGGCCTTTCTTCCCGACAGCAACGGCCTCTGGGTCGGCTACTATTGGGAAAAACTAATTCACTATGACCTCAGCACTGGACTCATTGAAGAGTATAACCCGGGCAAAACGGTAAACACCATGTGTTACGACAGTGAGGGCAGAATACTGATTGCCGATCACGGGGTGATCAGGTTTGATCGCGCAACAGGCAAAAGCGAGAGGCTTTATTCCGGTGGCGACACGCTGAACTATTTTACGTTTCACCTGCAGGACAGCATCTTATGGGTAGGTTGCAGCCATAGTTACCTGATGAAATTCAACCTGGTTTCACGTAAACCGGAGTTTATCAAATTAACCGGGGGAATCACCAACATTGAAGATATTTGTGTTTCTGAAGATGGCTTTCTCTGGCTTGCAACCCTGGGCAGCGGTGTCTGCCGGCTTGATCCGGTAACAGGTGACAGATCTTTTTATACCACAGCCACAGGTCTCACCAACAACACCACCTACTGTGTCATGCCAGACAGCAGAGGAAACATCTGGGTTTCAACCAATAGCGGCATTTCGGTAATCAATCCGGCCAGTGGACTGATAAGATCGTTCGGTGAAAATGACGGACTCATGATCCACGAATTCAATTCGGATGCTTCATGGATGACAGATGACGGGAAAGTTTCTGCTTGGCGGGGTGGGCGGAGCCGTGGAGTTTGACCCTGAACAGATACTCGGGGAACACCCCGGTGGCGGTAAAATCCCGTATCATTATCAAGGAGATCGAGGTGTCAGCAATTAAGAGGATTCTTGACAGACCTGTCTATAAGGCTGACACAATCAAGCTCAGGAAAGGAGACGACAATTTCCACATATCTTTTGTGGTGCCTGAATACAGACATCCGGAAAAGATAAGATACAGATACCGCCTTGAGAGCGGATCAGGCAACTGGTATTACACAGACCACAGCGACAGGAACATCAACTTCTCTAACCTTCAACCGGGCTGGCATAACCTGGAGATCCAGGCTACCGATGCCGGAGGGTCATGGGGATTGTCTAAAAAGCTTGCCATCCATATAAACCCATATTTCTACCAGACCCTGCTATTCAGGATTGCATCGCCACTATTCCTCATACTGCTTACCGGCATCATAATATGGGCAGCTCTGAAGCAGATGAGAGACCGTGAGCGGCAGAAAAGGGATACACTTCATCACCAGGCACTCAGAGGGCAGATGAACCCTCATTTCATATTCAACTCACTGAACTCCATCAACTATTTCATCTCAAAGAACGACACCCTGTCGGCAAACCGGTATATCGCCGACTTCTCCAAACTGATCCGCACCGTGCTTAACAATATGAATGAGGAATATGTGAGACTCAGTGTTGAGCTGGGATCACTTGAAGATTACCTGAAGATTGAGTACCTGAGGTTTGGCAATAAGTTCGACTATATTTTCGAAGTTCGACCCCGAGGTTGTTCCCGAGTCCATTATGGTGTCACCCGGTATTGTGCAGCCTTTCGTTGAAAATGCAATATGGCACGGAGTGATGGGTCTGGACGGAAGAAAAGGGATGATCAGGGTTTCACTGAAGATGAACTATAACCACCTTGTATGCACCGTCGAGGATGACGGTGTTGGCAGGGCGCGCTCCGAAGCCATGAAGGACAGCAAGCTGGCAAAGAAGTCCAGGGGAATAGCCCTTGCCATGGACAGACTAAGGATCATCAACAATCTGCAGGACACAGATTACAGAATAGTGTTTTCGGATCTGCACCCTGACAGGGTTGAGACCGGCACCAGGGTTGAAATTGATATGCCTGTGAGGGTATGAGGAAAAAAAACAGACAGACGGGAGTAACACGAACAAGAAACCCACAGAGACCATGATACGTGCAGTAATAATTGATGACGAGCAGTTGGCAAGGGAGGTTATTTCAAACTTCCTCGGAGAGTACTGTCCCGATGTTGAGGTTGTGGCGAAAGCCTCATCTGTCAAAACAGGCTACAACGCCATAAGGAAGAGCTCGCCTGACCTGATATTCCTTGATATAGAGATGGCAGACGGCAAGGGATTTGACCTGCTGAACATGTTTGAAAGAATTGATTTCAAGATAATCTTTGTCACTGCATATTCCGAATATGCTATCAAGGCATTCCGATTCAGCGCCGTCGACTATCTTCTCAAGCCGGTTAAGATCGATGAGCTCATTGATGCGGTTTCCAGGGTCCGTTCTGCTGCCAGTCCGGGCATCAGTTCCGAGATTGTCTCAGCGTTGCTGAGCAATCTGAGGGAAGGATCACCGAAACAGTCGACCCTGATAATACCGAACATTAAAGGATTCGAGGTTCTCAGGGTGGCGGAGATCATCATGTGCCAGGCCGATGGCTACTGCACCAATTTTCATATTGCAGGTCAGAGAAAAGTGGTCAGTTCAAAAAACCTCAAACACTTCAACGGCCTCCTTGAGGATCAGAATTTTCTCAGAGTCCATCACTCCTACCTGGTAAATCTCGACCATGTAACAGGATATACGAGACAGGGAGAGATTCTTCTTTCCGAAGGTCTGAAAGCATATATCGGGGATTCGTACAAGAATGAATTTGTGAAGAAATTTGCCGGCAGATAGTGTTTTGTTGGCTGTTCGGGCCCTTCTGTTGTTTGATCTCTATGATCTGTCAGTTGGCTACCTTTTACCGATACACCGGATTACTCTTTCCCCTACTTTTACCGTGTGATGTGGTTGTTCTTTCCAGACGCCATATTACAAAGAAGCAGTTCTTCCCCCCAATCCGCCCTGATAAGCGGAAACAAAAATGATCCGCCAACTGGCGGATCATTTCATTAATAAAAAAAGGTCCGGCTCATTGAACGGGACCTTTCATTTTTTTTAAGGAGACCAATCTTAGCCCAGGTAGCCCTTCAGCAGCTTGCTGCGTGAAGTATGGCGCAGGCGGCGTATTGCCTTCTCCTTTATCTGTCGCACTCTTTCGCGGGTCAGCCCGAACTTCTCTCCTATCTCTTCAAGAGTCATCTCCTGGCATGCTATCCCGAAGAAGTACCGTATAATATCCCTCTCACGCTCAGTCAGTGTTGCCAGTGCACGGTCTATCTCCTTTGAGAGCGACTCATCAATCAGCATCTTATCGGCTATGGGTGAGTCGAGGTTGGTGAGAACATCCAGCAGGCTGTTGTCTTCACCCTCAACAAACGGTGCATCCACCGACACATGGCGGCCCGGAGACCTTCAGGGTATCAGCCACCTTCTCCTTAGGGAGGTCAAGCACTTCGGCAAGCTCCTCGGGCGAGGGTGTACGCTCATTTTCCTGCTCAAAACGGGCAAAAGCCTTGTTGATCTTGTTCAGCGACCCTACCTGGTTGAGCGGAAGACGAACAATCCTGGACTGCTCGGCCAGAGCCTGCAGAATGGATTGCCTGATCCACCATACAGCATAGGATATGAATTTGAAACCGCGGGTCTCGTCAAATTTTTCTGCAGCCTTGATAAGGCCGAGGTTGCCCTCATTAATGAGGTCCGGAAGGCTTAGTCCCTGATTCTGATATTGTTTGGCCACTGAGACAACGAACCGGAGGTTTGCCTTTGTAAGCTTCTCCAAAGCTGCCCTGTCACCCTTCTTGATCCTCTGCGCTAACTCTACCTCTTCCTCAACCGATATCAACTCCTCCTTACCAATCTCCTGCAGATACTTGTCCAACGACGCACTCTCACGGTTGGTAATGGATTTGGTTATTTTTAGTTGTCTCATTCTCTTTACCCCTTCGAAAAAATTTCCGCAAATGTACTGCTTTTTTAGTTAATAAACAAAATAAAATATTTTAGAACCGGAAGCCGATAATATGATTTGACAACTATCTGATCTGCCGATCTTTATATGAACCTCAATTACCTCCTGGTCTGGTATTTGAAGTATGTTCCGTCTGGCGTAAATCCCTCGACTGACGTCAGACTCTTCTCCTCATCCGTAGCCCTGCGTACATCCGCAGTGCTGTTCACCTTCTGTCCGTTCACGTCAACAATAATTGTTCCCCGGGTAAGTCCCAGGTCGCGGAAACGGCCTTCGGATATTGACGTAATTTTGACTCCGTTATCTATTTTGAATTGTTGTTTATCGCCAGAGCTTACCGGGGCAAAAGTCGCTCCGAACAGTGTTGTGCTCTGTGCCCCCGGAGCTACAACGCCGGTACCGCCCTCGAAATTGCGGAGAACAACGGCTTTCTTATCCTGTTTGCCCTTGCGGAGGTAAGTGACCTCCACCTTGTCTCCCGGTCTGTAACGGCTTACCTTCTCCTGCAGGTCGGACGTTGTCGCCACCGGTTCACCGTTAACGGCAATGATTACATCCTTCTCCTCTATGCCCGCTGCCTTTGCTGCACCTTCAGCAACAACGCCTGTGACAAAGACACCGTTGACATCTCTAAGGTTCTCTTCTTTCGCAATGTCAGAAGTGACATCTGTTATATTGACACCCAGCAGTCCGCGCTGAACCTCACCGTACTGCTTAAGATCCTCGTAGACCTTCTTTACAATCGATGAAGGCACCGCAAAAGAGTTGCCTGAATAGGTTCCCGTAGGCGAGAAGATAGCAGTGGTTATGCCAATCAGTTCCCCCTTGGTGTTTACCAGCGCACCGCCGCTGTTACCCATGTTTACAGCAGCGTCAGTCTGAATGAATGATTCAATGCGGTACTGACTATCAAGCAGATTAAGGCTTCTGCCCTTGGCACTCACAATGCCTGCCGTCACCGTCGAAGTCAGGTTAAACGGATTGCCTACTGCAAGAACCCATTCACCCAGCCTGATGGCGTCAGAGTTGCCAAACGATATGAATGTCAACCCGGTCGGTTTGATCTTCAGCACAGCGATATCAGTGCTCGGATCACGACCAATAACCTCGGCAGTGAATGTGCGTTTGTCGTTAAGAGTCACCTCCACCTCATCAGCATCCTCTATTACATGGTTGTTTGTTACAATGTACCCGTCAGAAGTGACTATCACCCCTGAGCCGGATCCCCTGACTTCTCTGGGCTGGCTTGTACCCGGGCCATAGAAGAATTCATAAAGCGGGTTCGAATAGGAGGAACTAACCGTGGTCTTCGTTTTTACATGAACCACGGCATGAACGGTGTGCTCTGCGGCATATGTGAAATCAATCACTCCAGCCTGTGGCACCAGGGCCGTGTACCTCGCATTCTCCTCCATAAGCTGCCTCTCCTTTTCCGTGCCTGTGAAGACCTTATCCCTGTCAAGAAACCTGGTGAAGATGAAAAGCCCGGCCAGAGCGCCAAAAAGAGCGACAAACAGTGTTGTTATCAGTCCTTTACCTTTCATAACTGTATAGTTTTATCATTCTTTTATTCTTTTATATATGCAATATCAACAAAATACATGCCTCCGCAAAAGATTAATATCTTTACAACCCTGATTATGTTAAAATGTTTTACAAATTTTCGCTTTTTTAACAGACTGACGGGCTCAATTCAGTAAAATTAACTCCATTTTAACGAAATGAAAATACTCTTTAACAAATACGAGGGCACAGGCAATGATTTCATTCTGGTCAGAAACAATCCGTCAGTGATTCGGTCATTCCGACAGCCTCCTTATCAGAAAACTGTGCGACCGGCGGTTTGGCATCGGAGCTGACGGACTGATGCTTGTTGAAGAGTGCGAAGGATATGATTTCAGGATGTACTATTTCAATGCAGATGGATCACCCGGAAACATGTGCGGCAACGGGGCACGATGCGCGGCTCACTTCGCCATGAAGAACTTCGCAGGATTCCGTGAACTCTCATTCCTGGCTGGTGATGGACCCCATACTGCAAAGCACATGGGAGGCGATTCTATTGAGGTATCCATCACCGATGTAACTGATGTCAGGAGACACCCGACGGCATACTGGCAAACACCGGAGTGCCCCATCTGGTTATCTTCACTGACAATAATGAAAATGTCGATATGGTCTCATTCGGCAGACCCCTGCGCTACTCAGGACGCTATGCTCCCGAGGGCGTCAACGTGAACCTGGTATGCGTGGCTGACGGCAGGCTGAAGGTCAGAACCTATGAACGCGGAGTGGAGGATGAGACTCTCTCATGTGGCACAGGAGTAACCGCCTCTGTCATTGCGGCAGCCATGACCGGAAAAATTGTCACTGACAGGCCAGAGGTTTTTGTCAGGGGGGGCACCCTATCCGTAAGGTTCAAGCTGAACGATCATGGAGCATCCCAGGATTTTCCTAACCGGGCCGGCAACATTTGTCTTCAGCGGAGAAAAAGAAATTTAATAAGATAAGAGATATGAAAATTAATTGCCTTAAAACCATCATCATTGCGATGACCTCGGCTCATTTTCCGTGATGCTTGCCGCACAGCCTGGTAACACTGAACTGATGAACGCCATTCAACAGGTTGAAAGCAGTTTTTCGTCCCTTGACCACCGGCTTGATGTCATTGAAAAGAACATTGATGACCTGCTCTGGTTTGAGCGTGTGGGCGATGTAGCATTTGTTGACAAGATTTATATCACCGGCCCTCCACCTGCAAATGAGAGCAATCCCACGGCCAGGGAGCAGGCAATCCCCTGAAGTTCTGGAGTTACGTCTTCATACCGCGTGATGCCGACCCCTCGAGATCCCTCTGCTGGTCTTTCCGCACGGCGGGGTTCATGCCAGCTTCACCACATACTATACCCACATAGTTCGTGAGATGGTTGCCCAGGGATACATTGTCGTTGCTGCCGAATACCGGGGTTCAACGGGTTACGGAGCAGGATTGTACCGCAGGATAGACTATGGCGGCCTCGAGGTAGAGGATGTCGATGCCAGCCGCCGGTATATGATCGAAAACTATGAGATCGTCGACGAGGAGGTACAGCGTAGTCGGATGGAGCCACGGCGGACTGATAGGTCTGTTTTGCATCTTCGATCATCCTGCTGACTACAGGGCATGCTTTGCAGGGGTACCCGTCAGTGACGTCATTGCCCGCATGGGCTATAAAGACGATGAGTACCGTGATCTCTTCTCGGCTCCATATCACATAGGCAAAACTGCCGACGAGATATGGCAGAATCCGGAAGCGATCACCAGCCTGGCAGACAGACCGCTACCGCAACACCCCGCTTCTCATCCACACCAATACCAACGATGAAGATGTTAACGTGCTGGAGGTTGAGCATCTTATCAAATCACTTAAAGCTGCCGGCAAGCAGAACTTTCAGTACAAGGTATTCGAGGCAATGCCCGGAGGACACTCCTTCGACCGTATGGATTACAAGGACGCCAGGCGTATAAGGCTTGACATCTATAATTTCCTGAACGCTGAATTAAAGCCGCCGAGACCGTTCCGGACCATCCGCGACCTGGAGAAAGCTGCATACCGGTTCTGATGGCACCTGGGAGACTCTTCGGGAAGACGCTCAGTGAGCTGTCAGCCATCACGGCAGCGGCGTCACTGCCCTCATACACCGCCCGTCAGATAGCAGGGTGGCTCTATAAGAGAGGAGCGCCGGAAATCAGCGGCATGACTGACCTTTCACTGAAGGTGCGCAGCATGCTTGAGGCTGATTTCGAAACGGGCCTCACCCCGCCTTCATCAGAGACTGCATCAGGTGACGGCACAAAGAAGTATCTCTTCCGGATAGACAATAACAGGTTCGTTGAGACCGCATTCATACCCGACCGCGACCGTGCCACCGTCTGCCTCTCAGTGCAATTGGGGTGCCGTATGGGATGCCGCTTCTGCATGACCGGCAGGCAGGGGTTCCAGGGCAACCTCTCCTCCGGCGATATCCTGAACCAGTTCCGGAGTCTGCCGGAGCACCCCTCACTTACCAATGTGGTATATATGGGCATGGGTGAACCGCTTGACAATACGGGCGAGGTGCTCAGGAGCCTGGAGGTACTTACTTCGGAATGGGGCTTCGGGTGGAGCCCCACCCGCATTACAGTCAGCACAATAGGAATAACCAACAGGATAAAGGAGTTCCTTGAGGGTACGAAATGCCATCTGGCCGTCAGCCTCCATAGCCCCTTTGATGAGGAGCGTCAGGCCATGATGCCTGTGCAGAAGGCTAACCCCGTAAAGGAGGTGCTTGACATAATCAAAGCCTTCGACTTTGGAAGGCAGAGGAGGGTATCCTTTGAATACATAGTCTTCAAGGGGTTGAATGACTCCCCGGCCCACATCAGGGAGCTGGCAAAAATCCTTAACGGAATCCGCTGCCGGATAAACCTGATACGCTTCCATGCCATCCCGGGGTCAGAATACAGCAGTCCGGGTACCAGGGAGATGGAGGCCTTCCGTGACAGCCTGAATGCCAAAGGCATCACAGCAACCATACGGGCGAGCCGCGGAGAGGATATAAGTGCCGCCTGCGGCCTTCTTTCGACGCTGGAACAGAATAAAACCACATGAGATAACCATGTTTTAAAAAACAGAGCCACCTGATCAATTGAAGCAGAGCCATGGAATATCCCGATCGGAGGGACAAGCGATCATTCATTTATTTAAAATCTTACTGTGATGCAAATCAAGGCATTTACCACAATTATCATCTCCTTCGCAACAGCAATGTTTGTAAACGGACAGCAAAACGTCATGGACTCAATCGTGGCTGACACAACTCTTACAGGGACATCATACTCTTTCTGTTTTGCGGATGCCACGACCGGCGAGATCATTTTCAGCCATGATGCCGCGCGTAACCTGGCTTCAGCGTCCGGTGATGAAACTTTATCCCACCTCCGTGGCACTGTCATTACTTTGGCCCTGATTACCGCTACACAACCGTCATATACCTGACCGGCCAGTTCAACAAGCGAAGAGGAATTCTCGAGGGAGACGTAATAATCAAGGGAGGAGGAGACCCTGCGCTCGGTTCCGAATATTTCACGGACTACTATGGAGATGTGACAGCGCAATGGGTGGATGCTCTTTCTGCCGCCGGGGTGAAACGTGTAAAGGAAGGGTGGCTGCTGCTGAATCAATTTATGACTTCAACCCTGCCCGGCAGGATGGTCATGGGGTGATCTGGGCCAGTATTACGGCGCGGGCGTTTATGACATCAATTTCAATGATAACATGTACAGGATATATCTCACCGGCCAGTCAGAAGGCATGCCGGCGTTAATTGATTCGGTGGAAGAGTATGGGAAGGATATTCACCTGACGAACTACCTGACGTCATCAGGCAGGAGTGATAATGGCTATGTCTACAACGCCCCCTACTCAACCAGCGCATGGATAACGGGAAGCGTTCCGGCTGACAGCAGCATTGCACTTAAGGCATCTATACCGGATCCGCCACTGGCACTGGTCAGGAAACTTGATGCTGAGATAAGGGCCGCCGGTATCAGGATTGACGGAGAAGCATCCGCAACAAGAGCAATATCTGACAGCGGAAGCACAACACCTCTCTTCGTGACTCTCTCTCCCACCCTTGCAGAAATAGTGAAGGTCACCAACCATGAGAGCGTCAATATGTACGCAGAGGCGCTGAGGAAACACCTCGGTTATGCCCTGCTCGGCGACGGTTCATTCAGGGCGGGTTCGCTGGTGGTCAGAAACTTCCTCGACTCAATAGGCTGCGAGCCATATGAAGCTGTAATACTTGACGGTTCAGGGTTATCTTCAAACAATAATATCAGCGCCCTGATGACAGTCAGGTTGCTGGTTCATATGTACAACAGCAACTTCTCGAAACCATTTCTGGGTTCTCTTCCCGAAGGAGCAGTGTCGGGCACAATGAAGAACTATTTCAGGGATGACGTGTTTAAAGGGAGAGTCATTGCCAAAACCGGTACGATCAACAGTGCAAAATCATTCGCCGGTTATGCAACGACCAACAGCGGAAGGATAGTGGCTTTCACGATGTTTTGCAATGGTTTTACCGTACCGTCAAGGAGGATGACCGACAACATGGAAAAGATCGTGAAGGAGATCATCCTGAATTATTGAACCGGTCCCGTGAAATCTCCCTGGCGGCTTGTTTCAGCTGGCCTTTCCGTTTTAATATACTTTAACATAATGATTTAAATAAACCACCTAATTTTGCGGGTCAGTAGACAGAATATACCATTTAAATGAAAAAAGGAACTAAAATAGCATTGTGGATCAGTATTCCATTGCTTCTTGTGATATGGTTTGCAGGTCCACGTCTCGGTCTGTGGGGCAACAGGGATCTGAAAAAAGATGCTGTGGTTCCGGCTGCTCAGGGGCAGACCCAGGGGGCCGGCGGACAGGGGCAGGCCCAGGGGGCCGGCGGACAGGGGCAGGCCCAGGGGGCCGGCGGACAGGGGCAGGCCCAGGGGCAGGGCCCCGGCGGGCAGCAGGGAGCAGGATTATTGCCGGTGACCGGCACAGTTGCCAAGCCATCTTACCTTACCAGCGGGATCAGGTCAGCCGGGTCACTGCTGGCAAACGAGGAGGTAGACATAGTCAGCAAGGTGTCAGGAAAAGTAACCGGCGTCTACTTCAAGGAGGGAAGCAATGTCAAAAAAGGGCAACTGCTGGTCAAGATCTACGATGAGGATCTTCAGGCACAGCTTCAACGTGCGGAGATACAGGAGAAACTGCTGTCAGAGAAGCTTGAGCGTCAGCGGATACTCCTTGCAAAGGATGCTGTCAGCCGCGAATCATTCGACCAGTTGCAGACTGACTACAATGTGATACTGGCTGACATCAACCTGCTCAGGGTAAGGATAGCTGAGACCGAGGTACGCTCACCGTTTGACGGTGCAATAGGATTCCGCTACGTCAGCGAAGGATCATACGTTCAGCCTTCAGTCAAGATAGCGCATCTTATTGACCCTTCAATCCTTAAGCTTCAGTTTGCCATAGCGGAGAAATATTATCGGCAGATCTGATGGGGAAGAGAATCTCATTTCAGACGGAAGGCTATGCCGAAGAGTTCTTTGCCACAGTCTATGCCGTTGATTACCGGATTGATGAAACCACACACCGCCATCGGGCTGCGGGCCCGATACGACAACCGCGACAGGCGTCTTGTGCCCGGGATGTTCGCCTCTCTCACACTTATTACCGACGAAAGCCAGAACGCCCTGCAGGTTCCGACGGAAGCCATTGTGCCCGATATGAATGAGAAGATGATCTGGGTCGCAAAAAGCGGGAGGGCAAAACTTGTGCCCGTCGTTACCGGTACTCGCACAGCGTCATTGATAGAGGTTGTGTCGGGACTTTCGCCCGGCGATACCATACTGACTACCGGTCTCATGCAGCTGAGGGAGAACATGGCCGTCAGGGTAACCTTAACAAATTAGTGCAGTTACAATGATGCTCCTGCACGCAAACAGAAACAGATGAGTCTATCGTCCTTAAGCATAAAGCGGCCCGTTCTTGCAACGGTGATGTCGCTGGTAATACTTATCATGGGAGGAATAGGATACACGTTTCTCGGGGTAAGAGACTACCCCAGTGTAGACCCTGCCATCGTGACCGTATCCACCTCATTCCCCGGTGCCAACTCTGACGTCATAGAAACCCAGATAACCGAACCACTCGAATCAGCCATCAACAGCGTCCAGGGTATCCGCTCCATCTCAAGCTCCAGCAGTGACGGGTCCTCCCGCATAACAGTCGAGTTCAACCTTGAGATTGACATGGAGACGGCTGTGAATGACGTCCGTGACAAGGTCTCGGGAGCAATGCGCCGGCTGCCTCAGGATGTTGATCCTCCGGTGGTTCAGAAGGCCGATGCCGACGCCCAACCTATCTATGCTGTGACCCTTCGCAGTGACACAAGGTCAATAATAGATGTGAGCACCTATGCCGAGGTCAATTTCCGGGAGAGACTTCAGACTATATCAGGCGTAAGCGCAGTGTCGGTTTGGGGTTCTAAAAAGCTCGCCATCAGGATGAAGATGGACCCGGCAAGGCTGGCAGCATACGGACTGACACCTCTCGACGTGAGAAATGCTGTTACCCGGGAAAACATCGAACTGCCCTCGGGAAGGATCGAGGGTGACAACACCGAGCTGACAATCAGAACGATGGGCCGGCTCAGGACCATTGACGAATTCAATGACCTGATAGTTGCCAAGAATGGCGACAGAGTTGTGAAATTCAGCGATATAGGGGTAGCAGAAATTGACGCGGAAAACATCCGGTCACATCTTTTAAGCAACGGTAAACCGTCTGTCAATGTGGTGCTGGTGCCGCAACCCGGAGCCAACTACATCGAAATCGTTGACAATGCGACGCTGCTTCTTAAGCAGCTGGAAAAAGACCTTCCGGATGATATCACCATGGAGGTACTTTTTGACAATACCCTCTATATCAGAGAGTCTATCAAAGAGGTAAAGACTACTATATTCATAGCTTTTTTACTGGTTGTACTGGTGATATTCCTGTTCCTGCGTAACTGGAGAACAACCCTTATTCCGGTGGTTGCGATACCGGTGGCTCTTATAGGAGCATTCTTTATAATGTACATTTCCGGATTCACTATCAATATCCTGACCCTGTTCGCCATCGTGCTCGCAATAGGCCTGGTGGTTGATGATGCGATCGTTGTTGTTGAGAACATATACACCAAGGTGGAACAGGGGATGAAACCGATGGAAGCGGCGCTCACCGGATCGAGGGAAATCTATTTTGCCATCATTGCAACGACTGTTGCCCTTGTAGCAGTATTCTTTCCCATTGTATTCCTCCAGGGAGTCACCGGAAGGCTCTTCAGGGAGTTCAGCCTTGTGATTGTGGGGGCGGTTGTCATCTCCTCTTTCCTTGCACTTTCACTCACCCCCATGATCTCATCGAGAATCCTCAAGCATGATGCCATGGAGGGCCGCTTCTACCGCTCTACTGAGCCCTTCTTCTCGGGAATGATTAACCTCTACAGGAGAGCTATTACTGCATTCCTGAAGGTCAGGTACTGGGCGCTGATAATAATTGTTGTCGCAGGAGGACTCATTGCCTGGCTATGGTCAATGCTGCCGTCCGAAATGGCGCCATTGGAAGACCGCGGTTATGTCAGCATCAGTACCAGGGCTACCGAAGGGGCCAGCTACGAATACATGAGCGGTTACATGGATAAAATCTATCCGGTGATTAAAGAACAGGTTCCGGAAAGTGACAACATAATGATGATGGTGGGCATGGGAGGAGTCAACTCCGGAAACATGAGGGTGAGGCTTGTCCACCTTGATGACCGTGACAGATCACAGCAGGAGGTAGCGGCTTCGCTCTCACCCGTTCTGAGGCAGTACACCGGTGCGCGTACAATTGTCTCGCAGCAGCAGACATTCGGGTCACGACGCGGGGGACTGCCTGTGCAGTACGTCATACAGGCCAAAAACCTCGATGACCTGAAGAGGGTGATACCCGACTTCATGGCAGAGGTTTCCGAAAGCCCTTATTTTTCGGCAAGCGATATCAACCTCAAATTCACCAAGCCTGAGCTTACTGTTATCATTAACAGGGAGAAAGCATCCATGATGGGGGTCAATGTCCAGAACATAGCACAGACCCTGCAGCTTACCATGAGTGAACAGCGAATCGGATACTATATACTTGACGGCAAACAATACCAGATATTCAGTCAGTTTGACAGGGCCAAGCGCGATGACCCGCGCGACCTTACAAGCACATATGTAAGAAATGACAGGGGTCAGCTGATACAGCTCGATAATATAGTTGAGACGCGTGAGAGCAGCCTCCCCCCTCAGCTTTACAGGTACAACAGGTTCGTGTCGGCCACCGTTTCTGCGGGACTAGAGGGAAAATACACCCTCGGGGAAGGCATTGAGGAGATGGACAGGATATCAGAAAAAATTCTGGATGAAAACTTCAGCACCACCCTCTCAGGCGACTCGAAAGACTTTGTAGAAAGCACCTCGAGCCTGCTCTTTGCCTTCGTGCTGGCCGTGGTGCTCATCTACCTTGTACTTTCAGCACAGTTCGAGAGCTTCCGTGACCCCTTGATAATTCTGGTTACTGTGCCACTGGCACTAATCGGGGCGCTCTTTATAATGGCGGTAACAGGACAGACGCTGAATATCTTCAGCCAGATAGGACTCATAATGCTGATCGGGATGGTAGCCAAGAACGGCATCCTTATTGTTGAATTCGCCAACCAGAGGCAGCTGGCCGGCCTGAGCGTCATGGAAGCCGTCCGTGATGCCGCGGTGGCACGCTTCCGCCCTATCTTAATGACCAGCCTGACCACCATCCTCGGAATCATGCCGCTTGCACTCGCATCAGGGGCCGGAGCCGAGAGCCGGAGATCAATGGGAGTAACGGTCGTAGGCGGCATGTTTTTTGCCACATTCCTGACTCTCTTCGTGGTTCCGTCAATCTACAGCTATCTGGCTGCAAGAAAAAAAGTTGAAAAAGAAAGCAATGAGACAAGCAAGGCTTAGTATAATTGTTTTGTCACTCCTCCTGCCGCTGACATCTCCGGCGCAGGAGACAATGACACTCGAGGAAGCCATCATGCAGGCCCTCAATAATAATTACTCCCTGAAGATCAGCAGGAATGATGAGACCATTGCAGAAAATAATGTCTCCCTGTCACCCTTCCTGCCCACAGTGACAGGAACCGGGAGACAATCACAGACGGACAATACAACTGAGTCATCAGCATCGGGAGAGGATAAGTCCAGAACCAACTTCTACACAGCAGGTGTTACACTTAACTGGAGAATCTTCGATGGCCTCGGGATGTTCACCGCCTACAGCCGTCAGCAGGAGCTGCTCTCAATGAGCAGTCAGAGGGTGAAGATCAATGTGGAGAACCTCGTTATGAGGGTCTGCGCGAATATACAACATAATCGTTCAGCAAAACAGGATGGAGTCGGCCCTCACTTCGCTGGCCCTCTCCAAATCGAGATATGAGAATGCCGAGGAGAAATACCTGCTTGGTGTCATTTCAGGGCTGGAGCTTCAACAGGCCAGGATTGACCTCAATGCCGACAGTTCGGCTGTACTGTTACAGCGGGAGACGGTAACAAGTGCATATATACTAATGACGACCCTGCTCAATGCCGGTCATGAGATCAACTTCAATATGAACGATACCATCATCCTCGCACCTAAGATAAATATTGATTCGCTTCGTCAAGGGACACTCAGCTTCAACAACCAGCTCATTATGGCACGTCAGGGTGGAGACCCTGTCGAAGTATGATCTTGAGGCTGTCAGGGCGCAACGATACCCTACCATCAACTTTAGCACGGGGTACAATGTTACCCGCAGCGAATTTCCATGGGCCGCCAGCTCCTATAACCTGACCAACGGCCTGAACTGGGGCTTTAACATGTCATGGAATATCTTTTCGGGACTGGAGACCAACAGAAGGATAGCAAACGCAAAAATTGAGACGGAGAGCAGCCGACTCGCCTACCTCGATATCGAGAATGAGATACTGAGTGAACTTGACCTGCTGTACAACACCTACCAGAACAATATAATCGTAACGGACTTCGAAACCCAGAGTGCCGGGGTGGCCAGGGCATCGCTTGAGATAGCCATGGAGCGTTATCGCCTGGGGTCCCTCTCAGGTCTGGAGTTCAGGGAGTATCAGAACAATTATCTCAGTGCCATCAACCGCCGGCTGACAGCTATTTACAGGGCAAAGATCTCGGAGATAGGACTGCGCCTCCTCTCAGGGGAACTTACTCATAGCCTTCTTCTGCCGGCTCTTTTTCCAGACCTCCTATTCCCTTCCAGGAAAGCCATATCTTACAAACAATGCACCTACGGCATACATTATCCAGTCAAGGTAAGGAAGGATATATTCACGTTTGTCATAAGCAAAGTAGCCGATCAGGGCAAGAATTACATTCCATAATCCGGCGCCCAGAAATGTAAACAGAAGGAACGGACCAATTTTCATTCTCGAAAGGCCTGCCGGGATAGAAATCAGCTGTCTGACAGCCGGTACCAGGCGACCTATGAAGGTCGAGGCCTTGCCATGCCTGACAAAATAGCTTTCAGCCTTCTCCACACCCTGGCGGTTAATAAGAAGGGCATGAGCCCATCTTGTATCAGCTATGCGGTAAAGCAACGGCCTTCCCAGCCAGACCGACAGGTAATAGTTAAATACGGCTCCGGTCATGGCACCGGCAGTTGATGCAAGCAATACCCCTGCCATCGAGAGACTCCCCTCCCCGGCCTTCCATGCGGCAAATGGCACAACTATCTCTGAAGGAAAGGGAATAAATGAACTCTCAATGGCCATCAGAAGGAAAATTGTAAAATAATTCAGGTTGGCCATGTACCAGTCAAAAACAGTCTGAAAGATCTCCATATCAAAAAGGTCTAAAGGTCTAAAGGTCAGTCGGCAGTCATATCAGGGAATAGGCAATAGGCAGTCGTGAGGGGGTAGTCGCCGGTCATCATTCCTGGGTCCTAAGTCTGGCCGTTAAGCCTAACAGTCTGATTACTAATCATTAATTCTACATTCCTCACTACTGCCTACTCCCTACTTACTATTGCCTGTTGTTATGCATCAATATTGGCATACTTCGCATGCTTCTCTATAAACTCCCTTCGCGGGGGGACCTCGTCACCCATAAGCATTGAGAATATATGATCAGCCTCTGCGGCGCTGTCAATCGTTACCTGGCGGAGGGTGCGCGTCTCGGGATTCATGGTAGTGGACCATAACTGCTCCGCGTTCATCTCTCCCAGACCCTTATACCTCTGTATGGTCACTGATGATTCCTTGCCCTGACCCATCTCCTTTACGGCGGCGTCACGCTCCTCCTCAGTCCAGCAGTATCTTTCCGTCTTGCCTTTATGCACAAGATAGAGCGGAGGAGTGGCAATGTAAATGTTGCCATTTTGTATCAGCTCGTTCATATACCTGAAAAAGAAGGTCATGATAAGTGTCGTGATATGAGAACCGTCAACGTCGGCATCGGTCATGATAATGACCTTGGCGTATCTGAGGCCGGTGATGTTGAGAGCCTTGCTGTCGTCAGTGGTACCGATGTGAACACCCAGTGCAGTAAAGATGTTCTTTATCTCCTCATTGTCGAAGATCCTGTGCTGCATGGCCTTCTCTACGTTAAGGATCTTGCCCCTGAGAGGAAGGATGGCCTGAAAGCGGCGGTCACGGCCCTGCTTGGCTGTTCCGCCTGCAGAGTCTCCCTCAACGATGAAAATCTCTGATACCGCGGGATCCCTGTCGGCACAGTCAGCCAGTTTGCCCGGCAGTCCTGACCCCGAGAGAACATTCTTCCTCTGCACAAGCTCACGTGCCTTGCGGGCTGCATGGCGAGCCGTGGCGGCCAGGATGACCTTCTGCACTATGGCCCGTGCATCCTTGGGATTCTCTTCAAGATAATTGGTCAGCGCAGTGCTCACTGCCACATCAACCGCACCCATTACCTCAGAGTTTCCGAGCTTGGTTTTGGTCTGTCCCTCAAACTGCGGCTCAGCAACCTTGATTGACATGACCGAGGTCAGCCCCTCACGGAAGTCGTCACCGTTGATGTCAAACTTCAGCTTGGTTGTCATACCCGAATCTTCAGCATACTTCTTCAGTGTGCGTGTCAGACCCCTGCGAAAACCTGCAAGATGGGTTCCTCCCTCAATGGTGTTTATGTTGTTGACATATGAGTGCACGTTCTCAGAGAATGAGGTGTTGTATTGCAGGGCGAGCTCCACCGGAGTATCTCCCTTGTCATAATCGATGTATATGACCTTGTCTGTGAGCCTCTCGCGGTTGACATCAAGGTACTCGACAAACTCAATGATACCACGCTCAGATAAGAACCTCTCGGTGACGGGATGAGCCTCACCTCCGTTCTCAGCCGTCTCGCGCCTGTCTGTCAGCGTCAGGAGGACGTTTTTATTGAGAAATGCCAGCTCCCTGAGACGGACAGCCAGTATGTCGGATTTAAACTCCACCGTCTGGAAAATAGTGTTGTCAGGCATGAAGGTGGTCACTGTACCTGTGCCCTCCGAATCTCCGACAAGCGCCACAGGAGCAAGGGGCTTGCCCCTCTCATAGGTCTGCGACCATTTTTTTCCCTGCCTTAGTACATCAACGGTCAGTCTTGACGAAAGGGCATTGACACATGATACCCCCACCCCGTGAAGGCCACCTGATACCTTGTATGAATCCTTGTCAAATTTACCCCCGGCATGAAGCACGGTCATCACAACCTCCAGCGCCGAGCGCTGCTCCTTTTCGTGTATCTCAACAGGTATGCCGCGGCCGTTATCAATAACGGTTATTGAATTGTCTTCATTTATCGTTACATCAATCTGGGTACAGAAACCGGCCATCGCCTCATCAATCGAGTTGTCAACAACCTCATATACAAGATGATGCAAACCCCTTATACCAACATCCCCGATATACATCGCCGGGCGCTTCCTGACGGCTTCCAGTCCTTCCAGCACCTGGATGCTGTCGGCTGAATATTCATCCTGATCCTTACTCCTCTTCCTCAGTTCCTCAGTAGTCATTACAAGTATTTTTTATTTGAATTGATATGCTTTTAACAGTTTGATATTATGTAATTTATAAAATCATACAAAGGTAACAAAATCTATGAATTCAACCTTGAAAAAGGCATCTTTTCCATAAATAGATATGAACATTATGCGATCTTTTCCGGAAGTCTACAGACTGTATGTAATTCCTCCCAGAAGCATGTAGTTCATGGCAGGATAATAGTTCCACTCGTAATAGCGGTTATATGAAATATTATTGCATTTTACCCAGAAGGAGAGCACCGGGGTGTACCTGTATTCCACCCCCAGGTTAAGGTTCGGATTGAAGGGGAGCTTAACGGTTTTCTCAGGTGCCCTGACAATGGCATAGCGTGCCCCTGTGAGCGTCAGCCCAGCTGAAGCCACAATCTTGTTCCTCAGGTTGTAGTCCAAGCCTTCACGGCACCGTCCCATCGGGGCTTATGCCATGCATGCTCCTGACCGGAGAGGTCATAGCCGTAATAGTTTCCGAGGAATGACAGTGTCATCCGGTTGTTCAGCGGATAATCAACCTCACCATGGACCTTGAGCAGGGTACCGTCAGAGTATACCGGGACGAAGTAGTTGCCCACCCCCAGGGTATCATTCATGAAGAGAAGCATGTCCTTGAACATCGTGAAACTCACATCAAGAGAGTAGGTAGCCGAGACATCCATACTGCCCGACAAGCCTGCCTTGATCCTGAGCTGGTCATCAGTGCTTCGGAGGGTGTACAGGGTATCGCCGGGCATCATCCATGGATTGATGTAAGCCGTGGTTCGCGCCTGGTTATTCTCAAGTGAACCATCGACGGCGACGGTGAACCTCATGAATTTCGGGATTACCCTGAAGGTAAATGACACATCAGGATAGAAGTACATGTAAAGCTTTGTATCCCCTCCGACGAGCGGATCATGGTTCTCCTTCATGTCAGCGGCCAGCTTCAGCCCGAAACGGAACCTCCACTCTTCGTTTCCCTTGGTGATGTACGGGGAGAGGGTCAGGAGGTTCCTCGCCTTGCTTTCAATTCCCTTTGCAAACATATAGAGGTCATATTCGGCATTCAGGCCACCATAGAAACCGAACATGTTCACCCCTCCGCTGGCTGTTATGCCGGGGTTATGCTGGATGCCATCCCCCTGACGGGTGAAGAGGTTATACCTTGCGGTGGCATCCCAGTTGAGATCGCCGGAGTCAGGTTCCATGGTGAAGTACCTGGCTTTGCCTGACACATCATAGTAGAGTGAACGTATGTCCTTCTTGTCAGGAGCGTACCCTGTGACATCCGTATCATAACCGTATGCATACCTCGACATCTGTCTGAAATCTATATCTGAGTCAAACCGGCTGCGCCTGAAGTACTTCTTTCCGTAGAGCAGCGCCTGGTTGTCGAGAAATCCGCCGTAGACCCTGGTATTATTCTCCAGGGTCACCTTGCCACCAGAGCCATAGGTGCGTGTATAGAGGCCGATGGTGCCGTTCTTGGACCTGCCGTTTGAGATGCTTATTTCCAGGAAGGGAGACAGGTATGTTCCGGCGCCCAGGCTGACGTATCCCTTCTTAAGTTCCGGAAGAGGGTCAGGCGACAGAACAGCTGACTTAATCGGTACAACCTCGTACTCCGGAACAAATGAACCCGGGATGAAGTCGTATCGGAATGCCACATTCACCGTTGCTGTGTCATCGGCCGACGGCAGAAGGGCTCGCTTGGCAGCCTCCTGAAGTGTAGGCTTGTACGGGTTGTACAAAGTGACTGACCTCTTTATGGTCTCTTCTTCTGTCTGAGCTGTGGCGAGCACCGAAATCATAAGGGCCGCTGCTGTGAAATATGTCTTTGCTTTCATCGCTTTCTCCATTTTTGTGATCAGTTGCTTGATGCTCCTCCGGTGGATGCTGATCCCCCGGAATCCCCTGAGTTGATGACCGCAAGCCTTTTCCGGGCCTCCTCAATTATACCATCATTTTGAATGGTGTAATAGTCTATCAGGCTCTGCAGGGTGGCCCTGGCCTGGAAGGTATCACCCTTCTTTACAGCAATTTCCGACAACAGCAGGAATGTCTTGCCTGTCCAGTAGGCATGAGGTGAACTCATGTCAACGAACTCATTGGCCTCCTTCTCTGCTCCTTCTGTGTCACCTGCCAGCCAGAGCAGTTCGGCCACATGGAACTTGGACTCGGCACCGTAAGCGGTGGCTACTTCATATCCTACCCTGCGGTAATCATCAAGGGCATCAGCATTGTTACCCAGCCGCTGATTGGCGCTGGCAGTAAGGAAAGTGGCTTCGCGGGCCAGCTCCTCGGTAAGCTTGTCAGAATCGAGGACCATCCCTGCTGCAGCAATGATCTTTTCATCATCCTTGTTTGCGGAGGCTGAACGCATCATACCCAGCCATGCGAACATCCGGTTTTCAGGATTGGAGGCCTCACGGCTGAGCTGTTCATAAAGGCTGTAGGCTTTCCGGTAATCGGCCTTGCCGTAGGTAATGGATGCTGCGCCAAGCAGCGCCTGTTCCATGAACTGGTTGTTTCCCACACTCACAACCGTGAGATAAAGGTCGAGCGCTTCATCGACCTTGCCGGCCCTGTTCTGGCAATCGGCAAGGTAGAACCTCGCATTGGTTGCAAAGTTGCCCGAGGGGAACTCACTCAGGTAGTTCCTGAAGATCTCTGACGACCTGTCACAATTGCCCCTGACATACTGGTTCTCACCGGAAATATATGTCATTGAATCACGCGTTGAGGCTTCTATATTGCCAAGCCCTTCCACTGTTTTCATGTACGCGAAATACGATTCAACATCGTCCATATCAGTGTATGCGTTCCTCAATCCGTTAACGGCGTTGCGCGCCTCAGGCGTGCTCCTGTAGTTCTCAATTACCTTTTTGAACTGGGCAATAGCCTTGGCATTGTCACCTGCATTGTAGTATATCAGGCCCAGCTGCACCATGGCAGGCGGGACAAACTGGCTGCTGGTATGCCATGCGATTATATTGGTGAAGTCAGCCTCTCCCCTGGTGGGCTGTTCCAATGTCACATAAGCCCTTCCGCGTTCAAAGAGAGCGTTGGGGACATAAGCTGATTTGGGAAACTGGCTGATGAGTCCGGAAAGGGTGGAGATCTTCGCCTCATTATTATTGCTCAGTCCCAGTGCAAACCCCTTCTGGAACATGGCATAGTCGGCATCAAGCTTTGCATAGTCTATGACCTTGTCATAATAGGCAATGGCCGACGGGTAATCTGCCCTGATATAATAACAGTCGGCGATACGGTTGCGGGCATCAGCCGCGACTTCAGACCTGGTGGCCTGGTCCACTGTGTTGTTGAAGGCCATGAAGAATGGCAGGGCCTTTGAATAATCCCCCTCATTGTACCAGACATACCCGAGGTTGTAGTCAATAAGCTCATATTCCGGGAGTGTTCTTGCTGCCGGCATCTGCCGGAACAACTCCCAGTCTCTGACGGCAGCAACGGTATTGCCGAGACGATAATTGGATTCACCTCTCCAGTAGAGAGCCTGCGCTGACAATTCAGGATTCATCTCCTTATACATGAGCGACTTGTCGAATGTAGCAGCAGCATCCTGGTACTTTTTGTTGCGGAACAGCTCAATACCCCTGTAGTAGGCTACCTTCTGATAGGCCTCCTTAAGCCTGTTGTCCTTGGCGTAAATCTTCTCAAGCGAGGTCATGGCTGCCTGGTAATTCTTAAGCCTCATATAAGCCGAGATCAGGTAGTCATAAGCCTCTGACACATGTGCCGAGTTGGGGTAGGTCTGAATATAGGTATGGAGCGCTTCAATTCCCTCTCCGAACGGAGCATAGGAGTTCTCATAAGCCAGTTTGGCGAAGTTGAACAGGGCCTCTTCCTGCACCACCCTGTCAAAGCTCATCCCCGAGGCTGCGGAGAATGACATCTGGGCTCTCTTTTTATCATTGCTCTTCAGATAGCATGACCCAAGCATGTAGTAAGCGTTCTGCGTAAGCACATCGCTTTTGCCTACTACCTGTGTGAAGAGCCTGGTCGCATTTTCAATGTCACCCGTCTGGTAATAACTGAAGGCAAGCTCGTACTTGTCATTCCTGTCGCTGAGCTTCGTGTTCTGAATGAATTTCTCAAGATAGGGTATCGCCTCGCTGTAATTTCCTTTCTGGAAATGTGCATCTCCGATAAAACGGTACAGCTCCGTCTCCCCTCTGTCTTTCCCGCCTGGTCAATGAGCGAGGGTCCGGTATCAAGTATACCGTCATAATTCTTGTCCATGTAATAGATCTGTACTATGTAGAACGGAACCACAGTGCCAAAGGTCTCATCTCCCTTCAGCCTCTCGAAGCCTTCAAGAGCAGCGCGGTAGAAGCCGTTCTCATATGCAATGACCGAATGATAATAGAGCGCCGGTGAGGTGTAATCCGTATCCACGTCAATAAGCTCCGCGAAAAGCATCTGCGCTCTCTTCATATCGCCTCTGACGTAGTTGGCGTATCCCAGCTTGAAGAGATATTCCGGCAGACTCTTTTCAGACAGCAACAGACGGTCAGTCTGCTCAAACCACTGTATGGCACAGGTGTAGTTGCGCTGCTGATAACAGTACAATCCTGATTCATATCTTGCCTCGTTAAGTTTCGGGCTCTCACCATTGCCGGTAATGAATCTCTCCATCCTGAATTCGGCATCAGGACTCATCAGGCGCATTGCCGACAATGCCGCAAAATATTCAGCATCAGCCCTCTGAAACCTGTTCCCGGTTTTTTCGGTGGCCAGCCATTTATCAAACAGTTCTATGGCCGTGGCATATTTGGCCTTGCCGTACATCTCATACCCCGTTGTTTAGCAGGGAGTTCAGCTCTTCACCGGAAAAGGACGACTGCCCCCTGACAGCAGCCACGGCAGAGAAAGCCGCAAAAACCATGATAATCAATATCTTTCTGTTCATAACTTTATCCTTTCATGAGCCTCTGCCTGCACAAAGATGCCGGCAGTTCTATTCTGTAGGTAATTAGCTTACTAACAGTATTTTACATAAGCTTTACGGTACTGTTTCACCAGCCGTAAAAATACAACTATAAAATAGCCCCAAAGTCTCTTTATTGCTCATTTTATCAACATCCGTGCCGCTGATTGTTAATTCTTTTTTATTTTGCACCAAAAGAAACAGTGATGGAAGAAAGATCGTCGCTTGATACGATTATTGAATTGAAAAGCTGCACGATCATGCAGCAGGATCACCTGGTGCTCTCCGACGTTGATCTGAAGGCTGAGAAGGGTGAGTTCATCTACCTGGTCGGAAGGGTCGGAAGCGGCAAGACATCGCTGATACGAACGCTCAATGCACAGCTGCCTCTCACCGACGGGGAAGGATGGGTGGCAGGTTTTAATCTCCGTACTATTAAAAAGAGAGAGATCCCCCTGCTGAGAAGAAAACTGGGCATAGTGTTTCAGGATTTCCAGCTTCTGACTGACCGGTCAGTTCATGACAATCTGGAGTTTGCCCTCACGGCGACCGGGTGGACTAACAGGATTACCATCGAGGATCGTATCAGGGAGGTGCTTGAGAAGGTGACCCTGCAGAACAAAGGGTTCAAGATGCCTCACCAGCTGTCGGGAGGAGAACAGCAGAGGGTTGTTATCGCACGCGCCCTGCTCAATGATCCCGAGATAATTCTGGCTGATGAGCCCACAGGCAACCTTGACCCTGAAACTTCAGAAGAGATACACATCCTGCTCCGAAGCATCAGCGATAACGGAAGAGCGGTAATCATGTCAACCCACAAGCTTGCACTGGTGAAGAAATTCCCGGCGCGGACACTTCGCTGTGAAAACGGCAGGCTGACCGAATCAGGAATGAACGACCAGGTGATTGAGCTTCTCTTCTGATCACTTCAAAAGCCTCGCAGGCCAGGGAAGGTTATTGCGGTAGAGACGCCAGTAAGTCGTCTGTTCCCCTCCGAAAGACTTCATGAAGATAGCTATCGATGGTACCGACGATCCTGCAAAATCAACTGTTCTGCCGCTCCCTGCATTTGATTTTATGATGTGGTCAATAACATGGTAGGCTGTACGCAGTTCGCGGCTTTTCCTGCTTCCTGCAGTAAACAGAAGGGTGATGCGATCGGCGGTGTCAATGACAAACATTCCCCACAACAGCTTGCCTTTCGGTGATCGAACGCCGAGGATCCTTCCCATCCCGGTCTGAAGGCAGTGATCCATCAGGCTGTGCAGGCGTCTGTAACTGATATCCCTGATCACTCCTGCCCTCTTTCCGATGTTGCTCCGGTAGAGCGATATCACCTCATGAGGTATGACATCATCGACTATGTCCTGGGGATAGCGGTGGGCAATGTTGATGTTCCTCCGGCAGTCAGACATATAGTTGACCCATATTTTTTCATATGGTTCGTCAAGCCGCAGCTCGAAATTATACCTTGGCGTGACCGCGTAGCCCTCAGCCCTCACCTCCTGCCCGATATTAAGGTCTATGAGCCTGTAGAGCTCAGGCATGAATGAGATGAACTCCGATGCAATCTTTTGCCTGTCGCCGTCCGGGGTGAAGAGACCCAGTTGCTGGAGGAAAACAGGTGTAGCTATATAGCTGAAACCAAACTTTTTTGAACGTGGCAATGGAAAGAGTGAACAGTAATCATCATCCACAAGTGCCTCCCAGCCAGGTGACATGATGTCAAGGTACCATGACAACGCATAGGGCTTGATCCCGGTATCTCCGCCAGGCAGTCGTCCCATTTCCGGCGGTCAATCTCATTGTTATTGAGATAAGCGATCATACCTTTTGCAGTGCCAGTGTTTCCTCGAATACGTTCCTCCAACCCTCCCATCCGTTCACTTCGGTGAGGGATGTGTTATGCCATACTGAGACAAACATCCCTCCTGCTCTCCTGGTGACGGCAATGAGTGACCTTATTACGACAAGTGCAGCCTCAGGCGACAGGTGAAGGTATTGTCTCAGCGTGCCGTCCATTACCTGGAACGGCACGATGGTCAGCCCGGTGATCTTCTCGCGTGATAGATCATAGAAAGGAAAGGGACGCGCTATGCCTGCCCTGAATCCGGGCTCATCGGCATAGCCCATGGTATAGTCAGCCCTGATGCCAGCATCAATGTACGACTGGTATGTTTCGGGCATACTGAGAAGGAGCCAGTGCTGCCTGGCGCGCTCCGCGCCGTGACCTGTAATACTCCGGTAACGGTCCGTCTCCATCCTGAGTGTCTTCGGCCTTCCGGCAGAACGGTACGAAGGATGAAGGCCGCTGCCGTACATCTTGTCGTACCTGCGTATTATCTCCCTGTAGTCGTTATCACGGTAAGGAGGGCTGTGGTCGTATTCGCCCTGATCACCTGTCGGGAAGAAGAAGAGCGCGTTACTTCCGTTAAGCTGTAACTGCTGTTCGATGTAGTCAAAATTGTCATACGGGTCAGTCTGGCTCCCGGCCATCGTCCTGATGCGCTCTGCCGGCCTTGCTCCGGTGCCTGCCAGACCCTTCATCAGTCCTCCCACACTTCTCAGTAACCCGCGGCTCCGGTAGGCAAAAGGCTGATCGACATCGACAGTCACCAGAGAACTGAATTCGTTGTGTCTGATAGAGAGCACAGGATAAGATTTTACGAGGAGGCCGGCAAGATACCTTGACCATAGCTCCACCACGGGCATCTGCAGGAACCCTTTGCGGTATGCCAGCGACCTGATCGCCTGGTACCGGCCGTGAACGTCAGGAGCGAATGGCAGATACTCCTCATAACGGGAAAGCATATAAAAGGCTGCCGAGAAGATATCAAACGCGATGCTCCCGCCCTCAGATGGGAAGAGCACCGGAAGGTCATCCAGATATGCAACCTCCGGCTCCAGGGGGGTGACCCCGGAGGCTGCCAGCAGGCCCGACGGCCGGATCACAAACTGCTCCCTGACCTTTTCGTCGGAATAGATGATGGCGGGATTGCCGCCAATCTTCCTCCTGTCTGCCGTGATCTCGTACTCAATGCCGAGAATGGAAGAGAAAATTATCTCTGCTGCATATTCGAGCCGCGGAGTGATTTCCTGAGAGTAGATCCTGAGCTTCTTCGTTGCCATATACGCAAATTTAATAAAAACGCCGGGTAAGAAGCTCTGTCTGAACCCCCTTATTTATTAACATAAAATCAAAAAGCAGCAGAATTTTACTACTTTTGCCGTCTGTGCTCAATTAAAATTCACAAATTAAATTTAAACACATTATGGGTAAAGGTGATCAGAAATCAAAGAGAGGAAAGATAATCAGAGGTACCTTTGGCGTCCGCCGGCAGAAAAAGGCAAAGAAGCATGCTGCAGAAGCGGCATCAAAAAAAGCCGTTAAGGCAGCTGCGGCTGCTGAGGCACCATCTGCCGCATCACCTGAAGTAAAAGAAAAACCGGTCAAGGCAGCAGTAAAGACAGCCAAACCCGTGACTGCCCCTAAAAGCGCAGTCAAACCTGAAGTCAAAAAGGCCGTGACAGAGACAAAACCTGTCGCTGAAAAAGCGGTGAAAGAGACAAAACCTGTCACAGAAAAAGCGGTGAAAGAGACAAAACCTGTCGCTGAAAAGGCCGTGAAAGAGACAAAACCTGTCGCAGAAAAGGCAGAGAAGCCTGCTGTTAAGGCAAAGAAGCCTGCTGCAAAGAAAAAAGAATAGAAAGGTTCAGGTCCTTACTACCAGATCACTGTAGACAGAGGGGTCAACGACTGTCTCGATGATTGTGCTGTTGTCGGATTGCAACGCTCTGCGGACAGCTGAATGCATTTGCTCTGCATCATTGACAAGTACCACTTCACATCCCAGGAACATGGCGGATCCAAAGAGGGAGCCCTGACAGAGCCTGGTTCCGTATGGACTTAAATCCTTCCACGACTGTTTGAGCCTGATCAGGTTAAGCTCGCCGTCAGAGAGCACCACAACTATTATTTTCAACCCGTACCTGCGGGCCATGATCATCTCGCCGGCGTGCATCAGGAAGCCTCCGTCACCCGTGACGCATACCACCGGCAGATCACGGTTTGTGAAGGCGGCTGCCATCGCGGCGGGAAGCCCGAACCCCATCGAAGACCATCCGTTAGTCATTATCAGCCTTCCGGAAGGGGGAACATCCCACATCTGTCCCAGCACGTGGAGATGCGATCCAACGTCGGCAGTCACTACTACATCCGCGGGAAGAAGATCCATAAGAACATTGAGCGCTGTTACAGGACTGAAGTCCCTGTCGGCGGCACGAAGTCCCCTGACGATCTCCTCCCTGGCCTCCGCTGCAAGGGCTGTCATTTCCGGAGCACTTCTGAGAACTGAGAGAGCATCAAACCAGCGGTCCGGTGTTGACACTGACCGGATGGCACCCCTGATACGGAGATCCGTCTCGCGCGTATCAAAATGAACCAGCGGCACATCGGGTATCCATGACTCATAATTGTATTCCACCGGGTCATAGCCAAGCCCGATGATAAGGTCAGCCTCACTGGTCATTCGTCTTAGACTGTGGCTGAGGGCATGGAACAGTACTCCCGCATTACAGGGGTGCGCTGAAGGCAATAGTCCTTTAGCCATGGGTGTAACCACAACAGGCACACTGTGACGCTCAAGGAACTGCATCAGTCCGGCGCCTATACCGTGACGCATGGCAGTGAGGCCGGCTGCTATCAGCGGTCTCCGTGATGATGCCAGCAGTACCTTTATTCTCTCGTCAGTACGTTCGATGTCTGCCTCTCCCGGACTCCCTGCCGTTGCCGGAACCGAATTTCCTCGCTCTGCCTGTGTACATGAAGCCCTTGTGCCAGCCAGTCCGACAGGCAGTCCGATATGTACAGGACCCGGATACTCCTGGTTGGCGATCTCAATGCTGCTGCTTATTATCTCACCTGCCTCACCGGCGTTCAAGCGGTATGTAGCCTTGGTCAGAGGCCTGAAGAGAGCCTGATGATCGACATTCATCTGTGCTGTACGCCCCATCCATTCATCTGGCAGCTCTGAGGTGAGCGCCAGCACCGGGGAGCGGTCAAGCAGCGCTCCTCCCACCCCGGTGGAGAGATTGGTAGCTCCCGGCCCAAAAGTAGCATGACAGACACCCGTCACCCCGGTGATGCGTGCCGTCACGTCAGCCATGACAGCAGCGGATGCCTCATGAGAGGTGAGGATGAACTCTATCCCTGCCTTCCTGAATGCCTCCAAATACGGTATGGATGGTCCCCCGGGAATACCGAAGAACCGTCTTACACCATGATCCCTGAGTCTGCAGGCAAGAAGTTCCTCTACAGTCATAATATTTTGTTCTGACACAAATGTAATCAAACAGGGAAACAAAAAAACTACGATATTTGCTCACTTTTGTGCACCAAATGAAAGACCAGCACTACAACACCATCTTCTGGGCAATCGTAACATGCCTGTTGTGGTCAACGGCATACCCTTTCATAAAGATAGGACTCCAGTATTCAACTCCGGTTCATTTCGCAGGGACGCGTTTCATACTGTCAGGACTCCTGATCCTTCCTTTCACCGTCAGGCCGCGGGAGTATATCAGGATGATAATTGAACACAGGAGCCTTGCCATCTGGGTGACGATTCTTCAGACACTGATCAACTACATCCTATTTTACATTGGGATGGACCGTGTACCGGGTGCGCTGGGTGCAGTCATTGTGGGCGCTCAGCCATTCGTGACCGCCATCGTCTCAAGAATAATGATAAAGGAGGAGCGGTTTACCCGTGCCAAAGTACTTACGATATTACTTGGCCTCGCAGGCATAGTGCTTGTCAGCGCGGGGAGACAGGGGTTTCACTTCGGCCTGCCCGGGGAGGTGACTGGCATAATAATGATCTTCCTTGCCAATATTTCAACTGCAACAAGCAATGTCCTCGTCTCCAAGAAAGGAAAGGAGATGAATCCGCTGGTGCTGAGCTCGTTCTCGCTGCTCGTAGGAGGGCTCATCATGTTTCTGATTTCATTTGCCTTCGAGGATGTACCGTCAAAACCTGATTTCCCGGTTAAATACTGGCTTGTGCTCGGTTGGCTCGCGTTCATGTCGGCTTTCACCTTCTCCAAATGGTATGTGCTCCTTAAGAGACCTGAGGTTAAGGTTTCCGAACTGAACCTTTGGAAATTCATCATCCCTGTATTTGGCGCCATCCTCAGCTGGGTTATGGTCCCGGGGGAACATGCCGACTGGGTCACCATAACCGGGATGATTATCATATCCTTCTCACTGATATGGTTCTTCGGCGTAACCGGCAGAAAAGAACGGAGGATGATCAAGACTCCCGCGGGGCCGATGGCGAAATAAAGACTTCAGTCTTCAGTCCTCAGTCTGAGGCTCCAACACGGGAGGAGATTCAATCCCGTGCACACATTGTCGGGACTTCAGTCAGTCAATAAGTTAGTGACTGCTGACTGCCGGCTGCCGACTGGTGTGACTGCCGGCTGTGGACTGCCGACTGCTGACTGGTTTTGACTGCCGGCTGTGGACTGCCGGCTGCCGGCTGGTTTTGACTGCCGGCTGTGGACTGCCGACTGCTGACTGGTTTTGACTGCCGGCTGCTACCACTCCGGCGGCCACTCTGACAGGTTCTTGAAGAAGAGCAGGTCCTTATAATGAGGTTTCGTCTTTGCCTCGATGGCAAGCATCTCATCTGCGGTCAGTGGCACAAATTCCTGTGCTATTCTGATATTCTCCTCCAGCTCCGCAATCTTGTCAATACCTACAATTATCGTGCTTACCGGGAGGGTCATGACATAGTCCATCGCCTCCTTCATGGTAATGATACCGCCGTTTGCGAAGATGCGGTCGCGTGCCGGGATCTTCATGCCTACTATTCCCATACCGGCGTTGACAGCATTGGGAAGGAACTTCTCTATGAACGGATCATGATGCTTGTCGGCAGCATTGATGGCAACAAGAACGTTGTCAAAGGGGAATCTCTCCAAAAGTGCATTCAGTACATCCGGCCCTTCATGCCCTGTGAAGCCGATAAAGCGGATCATCTTTTCATCGCGGGCTTTTATCATTGCCTTGAGCACCCCGCCTTCGCCGGTGATCTTATCAAGCGATTCCATCTCGGGAAGGCGAACATTGTGTATCTGCCACAGGTCAAGCTGGTCAGTGTTAAGCTGCCTCAGCGACTTCTCCAGCAGACGCATCGAACCGTCATAGGTTCTGTCATGCGTCTTGGAGGCCAGGAACACCTCCTTGCGACGGTACTTGAGTACCTGCCCCAGGTTACGCTCACTGGTGCCCATGGCATCAGCACGGGCGACCGTTGCCGTCTGCCTGCCATAGGCTGCAGCAGTGTCGATATAATTGATCCCCAGATCAATAGCCCTGTTGGTGATATCCAGGGCAATATCCTCCTTACCCGGTATCTCGATGGAGGCCTGGCCTCCGAGACTGAAGATGCCGACCATATGACCGGTCTTGCCTAAAGGACGCTTCGGAATGGTTCCATTTTTCAGTCCAAACAGAGGACGGCCGAACGCATCGGCATATGGCGCCACACCTGCCAGCGCTGTAAGCGCTATCATCTTCTGCAGGAACTCACGGCGACTGTTAACGGATCTTTCTGACATGCTATTTTTTTTTAAAGTTAAACGGTTTTGTCCATCCATGGTTCATCGGAAAGTATAATATTTATCACCCTGTCTGTGGCCGCAATATCAAATGATCAAGGCTGATGCCGGTAACGGGTACCCTCAATGCGTGATAACACCGTTGCCGCTTCGGGTCAAAGCCCCCATCTAATGCTTGTTATTCGTCACTCTTCACACCGTTGATCCTGAACAGTTTGAACAGCTCAACAACAGGTATTGGAGCCAGCGCCATAAGGATCACAATGATCCAGTGTTCACGGTCCATGACAGCCAGGCTGAATGCCTCGCGTATTGGTGGAACAAGGAGAACGATAAGGCCGATAGCTGCTGATGCGAAGATCGCCCCGATAAGCGGTTTATTCTTCAACGGATTGGTCCTGAATGAGGAAAGAGCATTTGAATGCAGGTTGCGTACATGGACCAGCTGTGCAAACATCAACGTGGCAAAAGCCATGGTGCGGCCCAGCACCTCACCGCCGTCATGCAGGCCCACTATGTAGGATACCAGCGGAATAGATCCGACCATCAGACCCTGGTACATCACCCTCCAGATCATTCCTCTGGTCATGAAGCCCTTTTTGGAATTCCTGGGCTTGCGGTTCATAATTCCCTTCTCCGGGGGATCGACGCTGAGGGCCAGCGCCGGCAGGCTGTCGGTGACCAGGTTGATCCACAATATGTGTATCGGTAACAGGGGCATGCCCATATTGAATATCGAGGTGACAAGAATAAGGAATATCTCACCCACGTTGGTCGACAGGAGGTACTGTATGACCTTCAGAATGTTGTCATATATCCGCCGACCCTCCTCAACGGCTGATACGATTGTTGCAAAGTTATCATCGGTAAGGATCATGTCAGCGGCCCCTTTGGCCACGTCGGTACCGACAATGCCCATGGCAGCACCTATGTCAGCCTGTTTGAGTGCCGGTGCATCATTGACGCCGTCGCCGGTCATTGCCACAACCTCGCTGTGGCTCTGCCAGGCCTTTACGATACGCACCTTATGCTCGGGGGCTACCCTGGCATAGACTGAGAATTTGGCGACGGTCTCATTTAGTTCCGCGTCAGATAGTTTCTCAAGTTCAGTGCCGGTAATGGCAATATTTCCCTCCTTGTAAATACCGATCTCACGTGCAATTGCCAGAGCCGTAGTCTTGTGGTCTCCGGTAATCATTACCGCCCGGATGCCTGCCGTGTTGCACTTAGCCACTGCCTCCAGCACCTCCGGCCGGGCAGGATCGATCATACCAAGCAGTCCGATGAATATCAGACCGTTCTCCAATTCCCCGATGGTGACCTTTTGAGGAGCTTCGGGCAATCCTTGTAAGCCATCGCCAGTACCCTCAGCGCTGAATTGGCCATGGCCTCGTTGGCATTACGGATCTCATCCGTGTCAGGCTGTGCAAGAGGCCTGACCTCACCATTGATCACAATCTTGTCGCATACGCTCAGAACCTCGTCAAGCCCTCCCTTGACGTTGACACGGGTGCTGTTCTCCGACATCCTGTTGACGGTTGTCATGCGCTTCCTCTCGGAGTCAAACGGTATCTCTGCCACCCTCGGGAATTTCTTTTCAATCTCTTCCTTGTGCACCCCGTAAAGTAGCCCGAAGTCCAGCAAAGCAGTCTCGGTAGGATCTCCCGTAAAGGTTATCTTCCCATCCTCATTCTTCTTCATGTAGGCATCAGCGCACAGGACTGAGATGGCAAGAAGCCTCTCCTCCTCTGCATTGAGTTTTGTGCCGGGAGCGCTCCTGTTTATCTGGTCATGCTTATGGTTGACAAAAGCCTCCACAACAGTCATCTTGTTCTGCGTCAGGGTGCCTGTCTTGTCAGAACAGATGACGGTGGCGCTTCCGAGGGTCTCAACCGAGGGGAGTGTGCGGATAATCGCGTTCTTTTTCACCATGCGCTGCACCCCTATTGCCAGCACGATGGTTGAGACAGCCGGAAGCCCTTCAGGGATGGCCGCAACAGCAAGGGTAACGGCTGTCATGAACATACTCATTACAGAGTTACCATACAGCACTCCCACAACGAAGATCAGTCCGCAGATGCCGAGGGCGACAAGACCGAGCATCTTACCAAGCTGGTTGAGGCGCCTGCTCATAGGAGTCACCATATCCTCCGTATGCTGAAGCATACTGGCAATCTTTCCGACCTCTGTCTTCATGCCGGTACCGACCACTATGCCGCGGCCACGGCCGTAGGTTACCATGCTGCTTGAATAGGCCATATTTGTCCGGTCTCCGAGAGAGATATCTTCACCCGGGCATGGGCATCTGTCTGCTTTTCAACCGGAACGGATTCACCTGTCAGGGAGGATTCCTGGATCTTCAGATTAACGGACTCTGACAGTCTGAGGTCGGCAGGGATCACCGCGCCCGTCTCAAGTATCACTACATCACCGGGAACCAGATCACCCGTGTTGATCTCTGTCACCGATCCGTCACGGAGTACCTTCGATGCCGGAGCAGCCATGCTCTTAAGCGCTTCCAGCGACGTTTCAGCCTTCTTTTCCTGGATGGCCCCTATAAGGGCATTTACAACAAGAATCCCAAGAATAATAAAGGTATCCAGCAATCCTTCGCCTTCCATTATCCCAACCACTCCGGATATCGCAGCGGCAATAAGCAGGATTATTATCATGAAGCTTTTGAACTGGGCAAAAAACATGATCAGAATGCTCTTACCTGCCCCCTTCTTCCAAACGTTTCCGGCCGTATTCTTCAACCCGCCGCCGTGCCTCTGCCGACGACAATCCTTCAGACTGACTTGTTCTTCAGCTGATCAATTATTTCTCTTATCTCCTGATTGTAAAAATTTGCCATGGCTCTGATGATCCTTCTTTATAGTCTGCAAATTTAGGATGAAAAAATGAGCATGTCTAACCATGGAAAGATTATTCCTCCCGCGATTGCAAGGTTAAAATCTGGTCAGGCTAACCAGATCCCTATAGCCCCCCCCCCCCCCCCGGTTGCACAGGTCTATTCAGTCCTGATTGAGTCAGCCGGATTGGCAACTGCTGCCCGGTAAGCCTTGTAACTGATTGTTGCAAAGGTAATAAACAGCGTCAGCAATCCTGCAAGAATAAAAAGTAAGATGCCAATATTGCTCCGGTATACATAATTCTCGAGCCACTTGCTCATGAAGTAATATGCGATTGGAAATGCCAGTACGATAGAGATAATGGAAAGGATAATAAACTCCCTGGTTACCAGTTTCATTATTGTTCTTTCGCTTGCTCCGAAGACTTTTCTTATCCCGATCTCCCTGGTGCGGCGTTCTACCGTATAGGAAGCCAGGCCGAAGAGTCCGAGGCATGCAATAAGGATTGCCAGTATTGTGAAAAGAGTAAATATCAGTCCGCGCTTTTCATCCGTCTCGAACTGGCTGTTGAACCGTTCTGACAGGAATGCATAGTTATATGGCTGATCCGGAAAAACCTCTTTCCAGCTTGACTCGATGTGGCTGAGAGCCTGTTCAGGATTATCATCACCGATCTTGACATATACGTATGTTGTTGACCGTCCGGTAAGCCAGCAAAAGGGATTCAATCTCGTTATACATGCCGGTCTGATGATAGTCGTGCATCACACCCACTACCCTTGCCCTCAGCGTGTTTTCATCGCCAGCTTCAATTCTCTTGCCAATCGGATCACTCCACCCCATGCGTTTGACAAAGGTCTCATTAACAATCACGGCTGACAAAGTATCCGAGGGCATATCCTCCTGGAATTCCCTTCCCTGGATAATATTAATTCCCAGAGCTTCAACAAGGTCATGGTCCACGATGGCAAAATTTATTCCCCGCTGAGACATTCCCTGGTCTGTCTCAACGTCAAAAAGCAGCTTTCCGGACCCCTCTCCCACCGGCGTGTTTGTGGAACCGACGTATCTGATATTGGTATTTTTGAGCAGAGTTTGTTTCAGCACCGGATACTTGCTTATCATTGCCCGGTTAAGTTCCAGGCTGATTACATTTTTCTGGTCAAAACCCTGGTCCATGTTCTTCAGGTCATTGAGTTGCCTGAATACCACCAGGGTACAGACAATCATTATCACCGAAACGGTAAACTGAATGACAACCAATATTTTACGGAACATACTGCCGGCAGAGCCCTGGGTTATCTCACCTTTAAGCACTGTGACGGGACTGAATCTTGAGAGAAAGAATGCGGGATAGCTACCACCGAGGAACCCAACCAGCATGATCACTGCCACAAGGCTCATTAGCACGACGGGACTGTATAAGACATTCAGCTGAAAAGACTTACCCGCAAGAAGGTTGAACTGCGGCAGCAGTGCCATAAGCAAAACGATGCTTAGTATCAGCGATATAATGGTAAATATGGTGGATTCCGACAGAAACTGCATCACCAGCAGGCCGCGGCGGGATCCGACAACTTTTCTCAAGCCTACCTCGCGGGCGCGACTGGCTGAGCGGGCAGTCGCCAGGTTCATATAGTTCATCGCAGCAATAAGGACAAGGAATAGAGCCACAATGGCAAATATGTAGACATAAGTGATGCTTCCTGTGGGTTCGGGCTCACCGGCATTGGTTGAATAAAGATGAATATCCATTATAGGCTCCAGAATATATTCGATCTGAATATTTACCGGCCCGAAAAATGGGCTCCATATAGGAGGCATACATTCCCTGCATCTTCTTCTCAAAAGCCTTCACATCAAGACCTTCCGGAAAGAGCAGGTAGGTAAAGACCCCGAAATTGCCCCATGAACCGATCTGCTCGGGTAGATTACTCCTCGAGGCAAGTGCCTCGAACCTGAAGTGTGAATTGAATGGCACATCTTCAATCACGCTGGTCACCTCATAAGTCGCATTTCCGGCTGTAAGGGTTTTGCCTACGGGATCGTCTTCACCGAAATACCTGGCCGCGACAGTTTCGGTCAGGACTATCTTGTTCGGTTCGAGAAGTGCACTCCTGGCATCGCCCTTTATTACCCTATAGGTAAAAATATCAAACAGGGAAGAATCTGCATAGAAGAAGTTCTCCTCATTGAATTCCTTATCTTCATACTTGTAGAGAGCCCTGGGCATATTGATGAATCTTACATATGCCTCAACCTCCGGATAATCCTGCTCTACCTGCGGACCGAACGGGATCTGCGCAATAATCCATGTGAACTGATCGTCAGGCTCGGTAATCTTCGATGAGACACGATAGATCCGGTCAGCCTTTTCATGATACCGGTCGTAACTAACCTCATCGGAAAGATAAATCAACAGAAAAAGTGCACTTGTGATCCCAAGGGTAAGACCAATAACATTCATGAAACTGTACCCCGGATGCTTCATCATATGCCTGACGGCAGTCTTGATCAGGTTCTTTAACATATGTTTAGTTTTAAACCATAAAAATAATCTTATAAAGAAAACAACATTCATGCCGGGTTGTTTTTGGGACTGATTAACAAGACTTTAACCTTACTATAGTTTTCAGAATTGTATGATTTTTTAACAATGTCTGTCTAATTATTTTACATTGATAATGAACCATACTATTGCATTTCATTGATTATCTGATTATTGGAAGCATGGCACGTTCTTTGGCTATAGGTAGTGAAAAAGTGGATGAATGACATGAAAGATCTGAGATGCATATTTTTAATAGTGGCGATTATTTTGCCTGCGGCACTCTCCGCGCAGGCAGAGAAATGGACACTCGGCGATTGCATTGACCATGCCCTTGCCAACAATATCGGACTTCAGAGGCAAGGGCTGGATACTGAAACGGCAATTGTCAACCTTACAAAATCGAAAATGGACCTGCTGCCGAATCTTAACCTGGGTTCCGATGCCCGTGTCGGTTTCGGGAGGTCCATTGACCCGGTTACCAACCTGATCACCTTCAAACAGAACATCAGCAACTCTTATTCACTCAACTCGACCCTTGAAATCTTCAATGGCTTTACTACTCTGAATACCATCTCAGCAAACAAATTCATGCTTAAGGCCGGGATGGAATCGGAAAAGGTTGCCCGAAACACCCTCATCGTGGAGATCATGGGGCAGTATTACCAGGTTGTCTATGCAAAGGGACTGGAGGCCGCTGCGAAAATGCAGCTCGAGTTGTCGGAGAGGCAGCTGTTCCGGATCACCAGGATGGTTGAGACGGGCAAGGAATCCGTAGCCCGTAAATATGAGATGGAGAGCCAGGCTTCAGGCGACAGGCTTACATATACCATTGCTCAGAACAATGCCAGCCAGGCTGTTACACAGCTGAAACAGATGCTCCGGTTATCATCCGGAGACTCCTTCGAACTCCTCCTCCCTGAGATTGACAACATTCTTGTCACTGACACAACCTACGAAGCGGACAGCATCTATCATCTTGCATCAGAGGCCCTTCCCAGGCTGAGGGCCATTGAATATGAGCTGCAGGCCTCCGAAAAACAGGTCTCAGCAGCCAAAGGCCTGCTGGCACCCGGACTTTCAGTAGGAGGAGCAATCTACACCGGCTATTATAAAGTGCTTGGTGAAGATGCAGAGGGACAGGCTTCATTTGCAAGCCAGCTTGAAAACAACAACAGCCAGGCGGTTTATCTGTCGCTCAACATTCCGATTTTCAACAGGTATTCAGCGGGCAGAAACATAAGGCTGGCAAAGATCAGGAAAAACGATACTGAACTTCGTCTCGAGCTTGAAAAGAATAACCTCTACTCTGAGATTGAAGATGCCTGCCTCACATATAATCGCGGCAAACAGGAGTATCTGGCCGCGGAGGCCAACCTCGAATTCAACAGGAAATCATTTGATGCCGTGGAGAAGAAATTCGAATCGGGGCTCGTCGATGTGACCGACTATTCTGCTGCCAGGACAACCCTGTTCTTGGCTGAAACAGAAGCGCTCAGGACAAAGCTGCAACTGATGATACGTGAACTTGCCATCCGGTTCTATTCAACCGGTGAATATGAAAACCTTGTCACCGATTAAACTCAAAAATATACGAAATGGATACTCCGGTTGAAAAAATGGACAGACCTATAGAAAAAAAGAAGGGCATTCGCGGTAAGCATATAGCCTGGATGGCAGCTGCCATTGCATTTGTTGCACTCATGTATATGGCTTTCTTCGCAGAGCGAACCTCCACATACAGGGTAGAGAAGGATAAACTGATAATCGGGACCGTGGTTGAAGACCAGTTCAATGATTATATCACCGTGCCAGGAACCGTGGAACCGATAAGCACAATCTTTCTCGATGCCCAGGAAGGAGGACGGGTTGAGGAGATACTTATCGAGGAAGGGTCAATGGTCAGGGAGGGTGACATCATCCTCAAACTCTCCAACCCGGATCTCTATCTCAACATACTCGACAGCGAGGCTCAGCTGGCTGAGAAGGAGAACTTCCTGAGAAACACGCAGATAGCAATGGAGCAGGATAGGCTTCAGATAAAGCGCGAGCTGCTGAACCTGAAATATGACATAGAGAGGAAGAAACGCAACTACGATCAGAACAGAATGCTTATGAAGGACAGCCTTATCTCCGTGGAGGAGTTCATCCGCTCGAAGGAGGATCTCGACATGGCCATTCAGTCAGAGGAGCTGTTTGTTGAGCGGCAGAAGCAGGACTCAGTCTTCAGATCGGTTCAGGTAGACAACCTGAAGAACAATCTGGATAACATGCGCAAAAACCTGGCGCTGGTAAGGTACAGGATGGAAAACCTGAATGTACGGGCTACCGTCAACGGACAGCTCGGCCTTCTCGTTCCGGAGATAGGACAGTCAATTTCCCGGGGCGCAAACATGGGCCAGATAAACGTCCTGACCTCGTTCAAGGTGACTGCGCAGATAGATGAACACTACATAGACAGGGTCCGCACCGGCCTGACCGCAACCCTTGACAGGCAGGGAAATGCATTTGACCTGACCGTGCGAAGGGTCTTCCCGGAAGTCCGAAACGGAACCTTTAAAATTGATATGGTATTCACTGACACAATACCCGAAAACATCCGCACGGGTCAGACCTACTATACAAGCCTGCAGCTGGGGCAACCAAAGACCGCTATCCTTGTTCCTATAGGCGGCTTCTTCCAGGAGACAGGCGGACAGTGGATATACGTTGTCGACCCCTCCGAATCGTACGCCATACGCAGGGATATTTCAACCGGCAGGAAAAACCCGAAGTACTACGAGATACTCGAAGGATTGCAGCCGGGTGAGAAAGTAATAATCTCAGGTTACGATACCTTCGGAAAGAATGAGAAACTAATATTTAAAAACAGCAAATAACACTAAATAGCGTAATCATGATCAAGACAAATGATTTAACAAAGGTCTTCCGGACTGAAGAGGTGGAGACAACCGCACTCAACAAAGTCAACCTGGAAGTAAAAGAGGGCGAATATGTTGCCGTAATGGGCCCCTCGGGATGCGGCAAATCAACCCTTCTTAATATCCTGGGCCTGCTTGACAACCCGACATCCGGAAGCTATATCTTTAATGGAACCGAGGTGGCAAATCTGCGGGAACGTGACCGGACTATCTTCAGGAAGGGCAACATCGGATTTGTCTTTCAGAGTTTTAATCTGATTGATGAACTCAATGTCTACGAGAATGTTGAGTTGCCACTCATCTACCTGAAGATGAAGACCGCTGAAAGGAAAAAGAAGGTCGAAGATGCACTTGAACGGATGAAGATCTCCCACCGCGCCAAACACTTCCCTCAGCAGCTCTCAGGAGGCCAGCAGCAGAGGGTGGCAATTGCAAGGGCCGTGGTAGCCAATCCCCGACTGATCCTTGCAGATGAGCCTACGGGTAACCTGGATTCAAAAAACGGTATTGAAGTCATAAACCTTCTTTCAGAACTGAACAAGGAGGGCACAACCATTATCATGGTGACACACTCTGACAGGGATGCACGCTATGCACACAGGATTGTCAATTTATTTGACGGGCAGGTTGTAACCGAAAAGAACCAGTAACCTCTCCGTAACTGTCTCACTACTTTTTAAGAGGCGACCGACCAGGCGCCTCTTTGTTTATTATGCAGCATATTAACGGTCTTGCAGTCTTTGAGTAAAGCCTTAACCTACAGATAAATTGCAAGGAAATGGTTAAGAGTTACATCCGGCTTTCAGTCCGGAGTATCATCAGCCAGGGACTCCAGTCCGTCATCAGCATGTCCGGCATCTCAATAGCACTGACCTGCGCCATTCTCATAATACTGTATGTTCAATATGAACTGGAATATGACGCATACCACGAAAATGCGGACCACATTTACAGGATTTTAAGGAAACAGCCCGGACACGCATACATGGGAAAGGATCTCTTCGCGGTAACACCGGCCCCTCTTAAGAATGCCCTGATAAATGATATTCCTGAAATAAAGAACGTCACACAATGTAAACTGAAATTTCACACCCTCGCGTATAACTCAAAATTGTTTGAGGAGAGTGGATTCCTGTATGCTGATACAGACTTCCTTGAAATCTTCACCTTCCCGGTAATTACGGGCAACCCGACTGAAGCTCTGAAAGAACCGTTTACACTCTTCATGACAAAGGATATGGCCGTGAAATACTTTGGCAGTGACGATCCTGTTGGCAAGACAATAATGGCTGATAACAACTACCTGTTCACTGTCTGCGGCATATTGGGAAATATCCCAAAAAACTCTCATTTTCACTTCGACTTTCTGACAGGATTTGAAACACTAAGCAGTATGGCAGGAGGCAGTGCCATGTTCAGAAATTGGGATAACTTCAGTCATACCACATACATACAACTGTTCGATAACGCGACGGAAGAAGATATTCATGACAAACTTAATGACTTGGCAAACAGATATTTAGCGTCTAAACCATTTTTTAAAGATTCCCGCTTCATCGCCGAGCCTCTGAGAGATATCCACCTTCGCAGTGATTCAAATTTCAGCATCGCAGGTAACGGTGATATCAGGTACATTTACCTGATATCTGCCGTCGGATTCCTCATCCTCCTGATAGCTTGTTTCAATTACATGAACATGGCAAATGCCAGATCGTACAACAGGGGAAGAGAAACCGGTATCCTGAAAGCTTCCGGAGCCGGTAATGGTGAGGTCATCATCCAACTCGTCACAGAGTCGGCTTTAATCTCCATCGGAGGCCTGGTAGTTGCACTTGTCATTGCCGGTATCCTGTTACCATCATTCAGTTCATTCAGCGAAAGACCCCTAACCTTCAGGATGATATTTGAGTACCGGATAATCATTAAAGTAATTCTTCTCACACTGGCAACCGGAGTACTTGCCGGGATCTGGCCGGCATTTCATCTTTCATCAATCACTCCTTTAGATCTGATAAATGAGAACTATAAGGCTTTAGGAGGCAACAGGTCATGGCAGCTGAGAAATTTACTTGTCGTGGTGCAGAATGTCATTTCAATGGTCGCCCTTATATGCACCTTCACGGTTCTGCGTCAGCTCAACTTCATAGAAACTTCTGAATTGGGCTTTGAAAAGGAAAACATCATTACGGTGGAGCTCAAAGATCCTGCAATCAGAAAAAATCCCGGGACATTAATTAATGAACTGAAAAAAAATCCGGAAATAATGGATTTGACAACTTCAGTAAACCTCCCGGTGAATGCACAGGGCACCTCTTACGCTTCATGGGAGGGCAAACCGGAAGATTTGCAACAATTTGTTTACCGAGCCGGAATAGGTAATGATTTCATCAATTTCTACGGTCTGAAAGTCATTTCCGGAAGAGGTTTCTCCGATGATTTTCCATCGGACACATTAAATAATTTTGTTATTAATAGAACGGCCGCAAAAATCATGGGACTTGATGATCCTGTAGGGAAGAAATTTGGATTCAATAAGGATGATGGATTGGGGACTGTTATAGGCGTCATTGAAGACTACCACTTCCAGTCCCTGCACCTGGCCATTGAACCTCTTGCACTTGCAGCAACAGGAAGTGACGGCTTTAAGTTACCACGATATATTTCCATCAGGGTAAGACCCGGTGCCGTCTCTGAAACATTGAGATTTATTGACATGACAGTGAAAGAGCTGTCTCCGTATTACCTGAACCCGGTATCAGTTTTCAGCGACCGTGTGGAGATGATGTACAGGTCAGAGAGGAAACTAGCCTCTATATTTATTGTCTCCGCTCTCCTGGCCGTCATACTTACCTGTCTGGGACAGTACAGTCTCTCATCCTATACTACGGAGAGCCGCACCAGGGAGATGGTCATCAGAAAGGTCATGGGTGCACAACCGGCGGAAATAGTAGCTCTCATTACATCCCAGACGGTAAAATGGATATTGATCTCACTCCTGAGCGCATGGCCAATCGCGTACTTATTAATGACAAAATGGCTGCAAAATTTTGCCTGCCATATTAATATCGGAGCCGGCGTCTTCCTGCTTTCCCTCTTGATAATATCACTGATATCCCTCACAGCCGTCAGTTACCACGTTATTAAGCTGGCAAGAGTAAACCCGGCCGAAATGATCAGGCATGAATAAATGAATTATATGAGCTGAGCAGACTCGTTTGAGCAACTATCACAATCCATAGACCTTCATTTTATTATACAGAGTCTGTCGTGTAATACCAAGTTTCCCGGAAACAACACTGATATTTTTATCGTACCTTTTCAAACTGTCTGTTATCAACTTTCTCTCCATTTCCTCAAGTGTAATCTCCATGTTGGCAGAACGGAACGGTGATGATGTGAAGGCAAAGTCTGATGGTTTAAGGAGCGGATTGTCACTCATGATAACAGCCTTTTCAATGGAGTGCTGCAGTTCTTTACATTGCCGGGCCAGTGATGATTGGCAAGTTTCTCAAGAGCATGGGTGCTTATCTTCATCTGACCCTTATTATACCGATCAGCATGAATCCTGAGGAAATAATTTGCCAGGATGGGTATATCATCCACCCTGTCGCGCAAGGGAGGTACTTCGAGCATTATCGTGTTTATCCGGTAAAGCAGGTCTTCCCTGAATCTCCCCTCACTCACCATCTTCAGGAGATCACAGTTCGTGGCACAAACCAGCCTTATGTCAACAGGAATCTGCCTGTTTGAGCCCACCCTGACAATATACCTGTTCTGGAGAACGCTCAGCAGCTTCGCCTGGCAAGAGAGAGAAAGATTGCCAATTTCGTCAAGGAAGAGAGTTCCCTTCTGTGCAAGTTCAAACTTACCCTTGCGATCTTCCTTTGCATCCGTAAATGCCCCTTTTACATGTCCGAAAAGCTCACTTTCAAAGAGAGACTCGGTAATTGAACCCATATCTACACTGACCATCAGTTCGCCTTACCTTGGGGGACGGCGATGGATTTCCCTGGCTATAAGCTCCTTCCCTGTACCGTTCTCTCCGGTTATCAGCACGTTGCGTCAGTACCGGCTACTTTACTGACGATGTTCATCACGTTGATCATCGTTGGCGAAGCTCCCTGGATGATCTTTTCTGCCGTTATTGATCACTTTTCAGCTGTCTGTTATCCTCCTTAAGCGAATAAGCCTCAAGTCTTGATATCCTTAGCTGCATGGCATTATTGATGGTAGTCAGAAGTCTGTTTCTGTCCGGAGGCTTTAAAATAAAATCCACCGAACCTTCTTTTATCGCCCTGACAGCCTGTTCGATATCTCCTGAGGCGGTTACTATAACCACACTAATATTTCTGTCATAGTCAAGGATCTCTTTCAACCAATAGAGGCCTTCGTTACCATTCCTGACAACAGATTTATAGTTGGCCTCCAGGAGCACGACATCCACGTCTGTTTTACGGAGAATTTCATTTATCCTTTTTGGGGAGGAGATTGCAATAACCTTTTCGTATTCACTCTGCAGAGCCTCTTCAAGTAACTTGAGAAAACCGCGGTCCTCATCAACAATCAGAATGGTTCCTGTAATCATAACAAAGTCTTTATTAAAAAGACGGCACAAAAACCGGAATGTGTCAAATTTATTGACATTTTTCAAGAAATTAAGTGATCAGGGCATTCAATAGCCATCCATAATATTTTCTTAAGATCATGCGCATCAAAGAGATAAATACAGAGTCTTTTACATGCTAATAGCATAACCGGCGACTATCAGATTTTTTGTACCCTAATTTACTCCGTGCGATGATAAAAGAACAATTAACCCTGACGTGGCGCAAAACCAAAAGAAACAAAGCATTTACACTGATTAATATCTTCGGACTGTCAGTGGGGATAGCGGTTTTCATACTCATCATTCTGTGGGTACAAAGTGAGTTCTCTTATGACAAATTCAATAAGAATATTGACAAGATCTACCGTATAGAGATAGGGGGCTCTGTTTACATGGTTTCAGCCATCGGCCCGGCTTTCAAAAATGAGTTTACTGAGATAGAAAAGTTCGTCAGATTCTCTGGTATGGGGTCAACGCTGCTAACTTATGAAATGGAGTCAATACTGGCAGAAAACACCATCCTGGCCGACTCTACCCTGTTTGATATTTTTACATATGAGTTTCTTTACGGGAATCCGGGAGATGCACTTGTGACCCCTTTCAGTATAGTCCTGACAGAAACCACCGCGCACACACTGTTTGGCGACATCAATCCTGTCGGTAAGGCGGTCAAAATTGACAACCGTTTCGAAACCACAGTTACAGGAGTGATAAAAGATGTCAGCCGGACACACATGCCTGTGGATGCCATAGCCTCCTTTGTCACCCTTGGAAAGGTGATGCCCCAGTCAGACTATCTCTATTCGTTCGGGACTACACAGTTTCCCACCTACTTTCTGATTAGTGAAGGTGTTGACATCGGACAACTTACTGAGAGAATGACAAAGTTCACTGACGAGCTCTACGTTAACCACGGAGGAACGGCCGAAGGCAATGAAAATGAGCTGGTACCTCTCAAAGACATATATTTTCATGAGGAGCACTTCCCATCCCACCTTCATGGAAACCTGAAGTTTGTTTATATTTTCCTGCTCGTATCGATCCTGACACTGGTAATCGCATGTATAAACTTCATAAATCTCACAATCGCAAAATCCTCGACTGTAGTGCGGGAAGTGGGCGTGAAAAAGGTATTTGGAGCTTCGCAGAAACAATTATTCACCCAGTTTCTTTTTGAATCAATAATCCTCTGTTTTATTTCATCTCTGTTTGCCGTTATAGTAATCCGGATCATCCTGCCTGAATTTAACCATCTGACCGGGGGTCATATTACCCTTGACTATTACCTTACCGCTTCGTATGTTATTATCTACTTCCTGATTGTGGCACTGATTGGATTTTCTTGCAGGCATATATCCTGCAATAAGACTCTCTTCTTTCAATCCTGTTCAGTACCTGCGCAAGTTCGGAAATAGAGGCATCTCCAGATCACCATTCAGGACTGCTCTCGTGATCTTCCAGTTCACCATTTCAGTTATTCTGACTCTTTCTGTATTTGTCGTAATCCGACAACTCAAGTTTATGAAAGAATATAAAACAGGCTTTGATACGGAAAATATTATTCTCATGAGGATGGATGGTGACATCTACAATAAAAAAGAGGCGTTTAAAAATGAACTTATGTCAATCCCAAACATTCAGGAGGTGGCTTTCACAAGCGCTCCTCCCGGTACAATCAATAACTATGAAAGCTTTACGTACCAGGGAGTGGAAGGCGGTTTTCCGGTTTTCACTGTTGATCCTTCATTTCTGCCAATGCTTGGTGTCAAAATCAATGAGGGAAGGAACTTTGACTGGGAAAGGCCGAATGACAGATTGGGAGTATGCATCCTGAACCGGGAAGCAGTGGAATTATTTGGCATGGAAAATCCCGTCGGGAGCTTCCTTAAACATCAATACTATCTTACCACTATTCCGAAAAATGACATAGAAATTATCGGTGTGATTGATGATTACCATTATGTCTCGCCGAAAGATTCCGTTGGTCCCGCACTTTTCTGCTTCGGCAACTGGTATAATACAGCGTGCATAAAAATTAACCCTGACAATCTGCCACTGCTACTGAAACAGTTAGAGACAGTCTGGAATAAATTTGCACAGGGGTTCCCCTTTGAATACCAATACCTTGATGAATTTTATGGGAGACAATTCCATAATGAATCCACACTCAGTAGAATCCTTGTCTATTTTACCTTTGTGGCAATCCTGATTGCCTGCCTGGGCCTTCTGGGTCTCACATCATTTCTGGCGCAGGAGAAAACCAGGGAGATTGGCATACGCAAAGTCTTCGGATCAACAAGCATATTGATTGTCAGATTGTTATCGGCAAATTTCCTGAAATGGGTGGTCGTTGCGATAATAATCGGATCACCTGTTGCTGTCATAATAATGGACAAATGGTTGATGAATTTTGCCTATCACACTACTGTTGCATGGTGGCTGATCGTTCTGGCTGCCATTTTACTCCTTGCTGTATCTCTCTTTACGATATTATTCCATATCGTAAGAGTAGCAGGGAAAAATCCGGTATATGCTTTGAAATATGATGTAAGTATGCTGATGGTGGTGCTGACTTGAAGTATATGGTGAATATAAAGCACTTTGTGATGTGCAACAAATTATTCAATCAGTCGTCTTTAGTATGACAGACCCGAATTTTTGGCGAATGTATTATAAAACCAAAAGTCAAGACCATGACAGTCAAACTTAAGCCCAACGAAGTTGTGTTAAAAGCCGGTGATACCAGCCAGGTGATTGACAAGGCCACAGTAGCAGGGAAACTGATAGTAACGAACCAGGGATTATATTTCAAGACCTTAATGGATGAGACGGAGAAGTTCAATCTCGAAATCCTTTTTGATAACATACGGGGGAAATCATCTACTTCAATCAGGGTTTATTTTCCGCCAAAGGACTGAATGTAATTACACGCGATGGCAATACCTTTAGTTTTCCGCTCAGGAAGCGTGATGAGTTTGGTCAGCTGATCAACAAAATGTACTGATCTCCCAAGATTGCTATTCCTAATTCAGCTAACTGGCAGGAGTGACCCTGGCGGTTCTCACCATTCGGTATTATCTGCCGGAAATTAATCATTCATACTTGAGCGACTGTGCAGGATTGACCCTGGCGGCTCTCACAATGCGGTATTATCTGCCGGAAATTAATCATTCATACTTGAGCGACTGTGCAGGATTGACCCTGGCGGCTCTCACAATACGATAACTGATAGTCATCATGGCTATGGCCAGGGCAACGGCAAGTCCCGCGATAAAAACCGGCAACCCCAGTTCAATACGGTAATGGAAGTTCTCAAGCCATTTTCCTGCAAAATACCAGATCAGTGGCCATGCCAGCAGGGCAGAAACAGAGATAAGAATAATAACTTCCCTTGATATTACAGCATAGATCCCTGCCACTGAAGAGCCCATGGCTTTCCTCACACCTATCTCCTTGGTGCGCTGTTCAACAGTGTATGAGGTAAGCCCGAAAAGACCCAGGGCAGCAATGAAGAGGGCAAGTATGGAGAAGATAACCGCCATCTGTGCGCTCTGCTTCTCCTGCTTGTACATATTCTCAAAGTCATCGTCAACAAAATAATACTGCAACGGATTGTTGGCAGTAAACTCTTTCCACAGCTTTTCAATGTTACCTATTGTTTCTGAATAATTCTGTACCGCCAGCTTCACGGTCAGGTAACCCCATGTCTGGTCATCGCCCTTAAAGCAGAAGACATAGGGCTGGATGGGATTGCGCAGGGACTCGTGGTTGAAGTTTTTGACAACCCCGATCATCTGCATGTGAAGAAGCCGGCCCTCATCTCCTGGCCTGATGATCCTTGTCTGATCGGGCTGATCAAGCCCAAACTCCCTTACAGCGCTTTCATTAACGAGGCATACCGCACTGTCTGTTGAGAAGGACTCACTGAAGAATCTGCCTGAAGCAAGCGTCATTCCGTAGGTATCAAGGTAATCAGGATCAACCCAGTTGGTTGCCATCAGGAATGATTCATCATTCCTTCCTTCAATAAGGTACCCGTTATTATTGTTGTTCCTGCCGGGTACTGCCGTTGAGCTGGCAATATTCAGAACACCCGGGATCTCCTTTGCTGCATCCTTGAATGCCTTCCACCGTGGTCCCAGCACATGAGCCCTTTCAATCACAATAAGCTGATCCTTGTTGAACCCCACATCCTTGTTTAGCATAAAGCTTATCTGCCTGTACATCACCGCAGTACCGACGATGAGTAAAATGGAGACTGCAAACTGGAGTACGACCATGACCCTCTCTCATCCTGCCGTTCTTCATGCTTCCCGAGATGCTTCCCTTAAGAACCTCATAAGGATTGAATGATGAGAGGAACAAGGCCGGGTAACTACCTGCAAGCAGCGCGACCACAACGGTAAAAAGGAGCATCACCGGGATTGTATACCAGTAGGCAAGCAGATGAAGTTCCAGCCTAGTGCCAAGCAGGTTGCTGAAGTAGGGAAGGCTCACCTTAATAATAAAAAGCGCGAACAGCAGGGAGATGAATGAAAGGATAAATGATTCCGCCAGGAACTGAGTAACCAGCATCCCCCGTGTCGAGCCGCCTGACTTCTTTATCCCTACCTCCTTTGCTCTTCTGGATGCCTGGGCGGTTGAGAGGTTCATGAAGTTGACAGCTGCGATAAGTACAATGAGTATGGCAACACTGCCGAAAATCGTCAGGTACTTCGGATCGCTGGCCGCCTTGAACTCCTGCTGAATCGAAGGGTCAAGGTGAATGTCCTCCAGGTTTTGCAGGAAATATTCGTATTTGTTTCCCTTTGCTATGAACTCATCAATGGTTATCCCCATGTACTTCTGCAGTTCAGGACCGACATACTTTACCAGCAAGTCAGTAATCTTCAGGTCTACATCTGAAGGACTGGCGTTGGGGTTCAGGAGAAGATAGGTACTGAAGCTGTTACTCATCCAGTCCGGAGCCTTTGCCCGTGGATTGGTCAGGAATGATGTTATAATATTTGCGTCAAAATGGAGTTCTCAGGAATATCCCGGATCACGCCCGTAACTATGTGAACTCACGCGTATCAGACCCTATCTTAAGTGCTTTATCGATCGGCTATCCCTCTCCGAAAATCTTCCTTGCCGTTGATTCCGTCAGTACAACCTCGTGCGATGCATTAAGCATCTCCGTAGGATCTCCGGTGATGACCTGGAGTGTAAAAAAATTAAAGAATGATGAATCTGCCTGTATCAGTTTGTTTGGTAAAATCCGTGATTCATATTCAATTATTGTAGGACCGGAACCGGTCATCCTCAGAAAATCCTCCACCTCCGGGAATTCCTCGAGCATTGTGGGGCCCATTATGGCGGGAGTGAAGGCTCCTGTTATCTCCTGACCTCCAATCTTACCGTTAAGCACCAGCCTGTAAATCCGGTCCTTCTTTTCGTTATACTTATCATAGCTTGCCTCATTTAACACAAAAATGACGATGAGCAGACTACATGCGATTCCGATGGAAAGACCGAGTATATTTATTATAATGTAAGATCTCTGGCGTTTGAACGATCGTAAACTGTACTTGAAAAGATTGCCTAACATAACTCTCTGGCTTGATGCGTTTATAAATATTTCTTCTCCGAATATTAACCGGCCTGCGGTGAATTATTCGATTTTCAGTGCATCGGCAGGATTGATGCATGATGCCTTATAAGCCTGATAACCTACCGTCAGCATGGCAATAATGATTGTGCCTGCAGCTATTCCGGCAAAGACTAAAATGTTTATATCAATTCGATATGCAAATTGCTGTAACAGCTTATGTACAATGACCCAGCCTGCCGGAAGTGCAATAAGCAGTGATATCATTACCAGTACGAGGAACTCTCTTACCATCGTACACATGACGACAGGAGAATCAGCTCCCATCACTTTTCTTATACCAATCTCGTTGGCCCTCCTTTCGGTTGAATATGATGACAATCCATAAAGACCCAGGGAGGCAATAATCATGGCCAGTACCGTGAAGTACTTCAGCAGGTCTGCCAGGCGCATCTCTGTCCGGAACAAGTTCTCATAATCCTGATCAATAAAGGTGTACTGGAGAGGGAATTCGGGGTATAATTTCATTCCATGTTTTCTCGACAGATATGCAAGTGACTCCTTTGTTTTGCCGGGTGTTAGCCTCACAAGGATAACACTGAGGAAGCGGGTGTCAGCAAGTGCAAAAGCCATGGGTTCAATCTCCTGATCAGCTCCTTTGAAATGAAAGTTCTTCAACACACCTGCAATCGTTCCCTGAAGACCCATAAACCTGAAGTTCTTCCCCACAGGGTCACCTATATCCATGAGCCTTACGACCTCTTCATTTATAAGAAAATTACCTGTTGTATCCCTTGCCATGTCAGCGGTAAACTCCCTTGAAAAATCACGTCCTGACACAAGCTCCATATTCATGGTCTCCAGGTAATCATAATCTACTCCATTTGTTCCGATAAGCACCTGCTTATCAGAGTCTTTGCCGTCCCAGCTGGCGCCTCCCGAGTTACTTCCCATCATTACCGGATTGCTGCGAGAGGCAGTCACTCCCTGAACTAACGTCTCCTTTAGTAATTCTCCCTTTATTGAATAGTATTTTCCCTTCATCTCCTCAGACATAGGTATCGCAATAAGGTTTTCCTTATCAAATCCAAGCTCTTTATTCTGTAGGAATCTAAGCTGCATGAATATAAAAACCGCTGTAACAGCAATAATAACCGAAAGTGAAAACTGCACCACAACAAGGACCCTCCGGAGCGTTCCGTTACCTTTCCCTGCCATACCTTCCCCTTCAGCGTCGCGACAGGCTTAATTGCAGAAAGATAGAATGCGGGGTAAAGTCCTGACACAAAGCCTGCAAGAATGCTCGATGATGATGAGACTTAAAATAAATTTCCCATATAGCAGGTCCGCCAGGCCAAACTCCTTCCCAGACACATTATTAAATAGCTGGAGAGACAAGCCTACTAATATCAGCGCCAGTATCATCGACAGGGCTACAAAGAATAAGCGACTCTGACATGAACTGGACTATCATGGGTTTTCCTGTCAGCCCCTACAACCTTTCTTATGCCAATCTCCTTCGACCTGGATGACGCCTTGGCCGTTGACAGATTAATGAAGTTTATGCATGCTATAAGAAGAATAAACACCGCTATCAGGGAAAATATATATATCACTGTCACAGGCCCCCTGGTCTCATTAAAGCCGAACTGAGAATGCAGATGAATGTCAAGAAAGGGAAAGACACTGAATTTGGTGGTCGTAGTCGGATGAGTACTCAAGCACCACGTCTGTGAGCTTCTTGTTTACATTTTCTATGTCAGATCCCTCCTCAAGCTCGATAAATGTCAATATTGAATTGCTGCCCCAGGAATCACTGACAGCGCCAATCTCCCTGAGGAAAGAATAGGGAACCACCCCTTCAAAAGTAAAGATCGAATTTTTGGGTATCTCTTTCATTACGCCGGTGACCATGAACTGGTATCCGTTCTCCAGTGTAACCGTTTTACCAAGAGGATTTGTGTCCCCGAAATACTTGTCTGCAAGTTTTTCCGAGAGCACAATCGAGTAGGGAGCGCTCAGTGCGGTTGCAGGGTCACCCCTCAAAAGCGGCAGGGTGAACATGTTAAACAGCCCCGAATCAGATGCAACTATTGACGACTCAAAAAATACCTTATCCTCATTGCGAAAAAGAATACGGGGGAGCCTGTTTATGCGGGCCTGCTCAACTATCTCCGGAATCTTTTCCTTCCATACGGGTCCGCTTGGATGCGGTGTAACTGTGACATGATACCTTGCACCCGAGTAAATCTGATCTTCCTCAACCCGGTAAAATGTCTGCACCCTTTTTGTTGAACTTATCATAGCTGAGTTCATCCTGAATCCATAAAAGTATAAGCAGAGAGGCTGACATCCCGATAGCGCAGGCCGGCTATATTGAGGAACGTAAAGACCTTGTTCCTAGTGATATTCCGGACCGCAATACGAAAATAGTTTCGGATCATTTCTTAAGCTTCAGAGTTCAGGTTAAAGACGAATAAGATTCAAAGACGCTGCACATAAATCATGCAAGTGTTACCCGGCCGGTCATTCCTCCTTCACTTTCGGGCCGGCAGTACAAAACATGATCATAATATAAAATCCGCGCAGTCTCAGATACTTTGCAGGACTTACGAAATATGTATTAAGAATGAACCTTAACTCCGTGAATGATGATTCATGGCGCATGCCATGAACACTAAAGCCTGTTTACAAGGATCTCCGTCAGATGCTCCCCTGACAGCCTGACCGGGTTGTTTTTCAGATCAGCCTGCCCGGCAATCGCCGGCAGGTTATCCGCGCCCAGTCCGTACCGGCTCAGTTTTGGCAGATCAAGGCGACAGGTTACTGCACTCAGATAATCCAGAAAGAAATCAACGTAATAACTGTCACTTTTCCCGTTTGCGTCAGCGAAAATCCTGCCCATAACAGCATATTTGCCAAGGGCAGTTTCATCTCCTCCCCTTTTTCTCAGCTCCCTGACATTCATTTCGTTGGCACCGCTCATCAAGGTCCCGCAAACCACCCCGTGGGGTACTTCGAAGAGTGCCCCGATGGTGCCTGCCAGTCCGTGTACCGCGCCCAACCCTGCGTTTGCAAGACAAATACCTGATGTCAGGGCTGCAAATGACATATCCGATCTGGCATTGATATCATCCCCGTGAGTATAGGACCTGAGGAGTGAACGGTTTATCGCCCTGATCCCCTCCAGGGCCAAGGCGTTTGTGTATTCATTCGCCTTTGTCGACAGGTACGCCTCCGTCAGTTGCGTGAAACAGTCCATCCCTGCCGCTGCCGTTATTTCAGGAGGGCAATCAAGCGTTAGTTCCGGATCGACAACGGCTGCATCCGGAACGAAGTTGTCATGACGGAGTGACCTCTTGAACCCCTCCTTTCCAACCTTTGAAATAACCGCATTCTTTGTGGCCTCACTTCCTGTGCCTGATGTAGTCGGCACTGCTATGAACGGAACCTTGGTACCGGGGTGTTCCCTGGTACCGATAGCCTCCAGGTAGCCTTGTGTTGACCCCGGTGCTGTCAGCATTGCCGAAATGGCCTTACCTGCATCAATTACGCTTCCTCCTCCTATGCTGACAACAGCATTTACCTCCCTGCCCCTGAATTTTTGAACAGTTTCATCCACTGTCTCCGGTGACGGGCTCATTTCGGACGGGAACATGCTGAAAAGTGATGCCACTGCTCCCGAACAGGTCGAACAGGCGTCCGGCACGCCGTGAATCCATGAAGGACCTTGCCCCGGTCACGAGCAGTACCGACTTCCCGTAGGTTGAAATTATTCCCGGAAGCTCATTGATCTTTCCGCCTCCGAAATGTATCAACGGCAGCCGTGCAAAATGAAAAGGTTTTACCATTCCGATCTTTCTGATGGTTCAATAATGTTGTACCTGACACCGAAGCGTTCATCGGCCATAAATTCTTTGACAGTATCCCTCCATCTCAGGTAATGAGGCATCTCCTTGTGTGCCTTTGCTGCCTCCTCAGACTCGAATACCTCATAGATCATGAACCTGGAATTGTCATCGGCCTGCTGTAATACATCAAACCGAACGTTTCCGGGTTCCCTGAACAGAGCCCCTGTGGTTTTCGGTAATAGCCTCGATAAAATGCCTGCAGATATTCTCAAGGCTCAACATTGACATGACACACATGTAACGATCATCTCTGGTGTTACCGACATATTGCAAATTGCAAAAGAAGAGTAATCTGGAGAGCCTTTAAGATTCCAGACGGGCTGCCGGTCCACGAGTGCGTAATGGTTGAATGGGTCCTCAAGGTCTATTCACCTCTTCGATTCCCTCTATACCTGCAGGCCGAGTACGAAGGCAGATGCCGAATGTCGCCCGGCAGCAGCAGCAGGTGATTGCCCAGACGGCTTCTCCCTCAACAATTTCAAGCTTATTCTCAGGAAGTTCTATCTCCACCTGCGTGCGGCAGGCATCGGGCAGCCGGGGTCTGCCTGACACTACTGCCTTCGGCTATGAAGACCCTCTCGAGACTCCTCCGAAAACCTGAAGATCGTCACCCTCAGTAGCCGTCATTTGTCCGTCTATGGCCAGTGAGCTGTCCGTCTCAAAGTGAGTCGGCAGTGATATATCACTGACCAGATCGAAGGCGATTGTACAGTGAGAAAGTACGAGGCTCTTTTCTGTCAGGCGTGTAGTATTTGCCATCCATGGCACAGTGCCGGTCGCTGCCAGCCCCGCCATCATGCCTGCCATAGAAGCGAGGTCTCCTTCACAGGCTGCAACGGTTCCTTCTGAGTTCAGCTGCGCCAGCGCCAGGCATGCTGTCACCTTACGCTGCTGCTGCACAAGGCTGAAACACTCCACTCCCACCGCAAAAAGGTTATTGTCTAGTATAAACCTGCGCGTATAGGAGCGTCAGTATCCTTGCCGATTCCTCTAGCTCCAGCCGCTTTTTGTCCGCCGAACCGGCTTACAGTGCACTGTCAGGTTCCTCATTTGCTGTAAGGACGGCAACCCGGCCCATGGTATCGATCGACCATAAGATTCACCCCAAACCGCTGGCGGAGTGTTCCGGCGGGGACATCCGATGCCACCAGCCACTCGGATACCGTACCCACCAGGCCTGCCATTTTACCCTCAAGGTTTTGCCATAGCACCGGCTGCTGCCCTCCACCGGTTTATCAGTCCGGATTCCGAGGCATCAGTGGCGTCTGACAGAATCGCAATCCTGTTGGATGATTCCCCCATCCATGCCATCGCCTCGGTTGCAGCCGCATAGGCATTGTTTACTCTTCTGACTCAGGAGGAGCACCGGACGTTCCGGATCAGCAAGATCAATGGCTCTTCTCTCGGATCCGCCGCTCATGAAAAGTATGATGTCAGGCTGTGCATCAACCATTATAAAAGCTCTCCTGCGGAGTCAGCCCCAGCATGAAAATGGCAGGCCTCGTCGCCTGTTCGTTTAACCTGCTCCCCTGTGTGACAGCCCAGGCAACCCTAGGAACGTAATTCTTCTTGTTCCGAAGTTCGGTATGATTCCATTGACATTGCTTTTCACTTTCTGGTGTAGACAGGCTAAAGTTACATCATTTATTTTACAATAACACCCGGCGGAATCTCAAAATCAACATAAGTGCCGGTAAAAATGCCGTTTTCCAGCCTTGGCCACAAAGTGAACGCAAAATATACAACATTCAGGTAAAAAATCAGATCATAATTTCTATATTTACGGCCTGTAAGTTGAAATTTGACAAGTAATAACCCGGTAATATAAATATCTTGAAAATGAAGATGAATATTATGAAATTGATCGACAGGGATAATAGTTATTTCTGCATTGTCCGGAGTCGGCCTTAATGCTCAGGACCGCAATGATGTGATAACTCATTATAATGAAGGAGCCAAGGCCATGCAGACAGATGTGCCTGCTGCCATCCGCGGCTTTTGAGTATGTCATTGTTGTTGCCGGCCAGGTTGGCGAGACTGCGGATGACCTAAAGCAGAAGGCCATCCAGGTGCTGCCCGGACTGTATCGGAAATTAGCCGCCACTGCATATAATGAGAAAAGCCGGCATCGGAGATCATCCAGGCTGCAAGGTAATAGTTATGCCATGGCTGTACAAGTACGGAAGCGCAGCTCACATGGAGAATTCAAACATAGATCCTGGTGAACGGCTATTACAGGATGGCTACTGATTTCTTTACTGCCAGATGACTAAGCCAACATGCCCTGCTGGCATTTGACAGCGTTCTGACCCTGAACCCTGATCATATCGCATCGATATATAGACAAGGCCCTGATCTTTAAGAACCAGGACAATGCGGCAGCCTTTGAGGAAAACATAGATCTCTTTCTGGGCAAGCTGGTGTTGCCGGAGAAAGACTCATGACAAAGGCTGTGAGCGGCTAAGGGTGTTGCCCTTGAATATTTCCGTGCTGCCGGATCAAAAGCCAGCGCAGCGAACAATAATCGACGAGGCACTTGGGCTTCTCAACAGGGCTGCGAAAAATACGGCGACGACAAGACACTTTTCTACTTCTTCGCAGATGTTTACAACAAGCAGAGTAACTTCACCAGCGGAGAAGAGTATGCCCAAGAGGGGCTCGATCTTGAGACAGGTGACGCCCGAAGCCAAGGCGATGTTCTAACTACCCAGCTTGGCCGTTGGCCCAGGCTGGCAAGGAGAGATATTCTAGCAGCCTGTGCATCATTCAGGAATGCCCTCTACGGCCCCTTCGCCGAGGCAGCAAAAGCACAGCGCACAAACCTTAATGATAGACATTAACCTTATCGTACCGGTAACCCGGAAGGAGAATTACTGCCCGTCTTGATGCGGGCCGTTTTTTATTAATAAGCCCTCCTGTTAAAGGCTGGAGGGTTATAATCCGTAGCGGGACCGAGAATTGAACAAGGGAGCTTCCCGATCTATGTTCGGGACGCTTGAAACTGATTTATATCGCCTTGTTATTATTCTTGCTAACCAACTCCTGATTAGAATTTGGCGCATACAGAACAATTTTGGGACGCAAATTAACGTCAGTCCCGATCAAGAGTTCTAACTTGTACAGTTATGTAACCGGAAAGTTAATGGCCAAAACAGATTATTTATTGCTATTCTGTTTGGCGCTATTACTGCGAGGAGATCGCACAACCAGACACAGGCCAAAACCTCGTGATTCTCTATACCAATGACTTGCATGGCCGGCTTAACGGCTTTGACCCAGCAGGGGGTACACTTGGACGCCGATAACGATGAAACACGTGGCGGATTTTGCCAGGATTGCTGCATTAATTCAGGACGAAAGAGAAAAAAACGGGACAAAGTGCTTGTTCTTGACTGCAGGTGATTTCCTGATGGGGACCTTCTTTGACATGCTTGAAGAGTCATCCGGCTTCCAGCCTTCACCTGATGAAAAAGATGGGATATGATGTGGTGACCCTGGGTAATCATGAATTTATCGGGGCCGCAGGCCCTGGCGAATATTATTAACAAATCTGTCGGGAATGGATATTTGCCATCCATAGTTGTTGCCAATTTATCATTTTCAAAAAGAGATAATTCTGATGACTCGTTTATGGTATCTGTATGATCAGCAGGTGATGAAACCTTATGAGATCGTCGAAATTAATGGGCTGAGGATAGGGATTTCGGTATCCTGGGAGAAACTGCCACTGACATGGCGCCTATGGTGCGTCCGGTCCGAATAAAAGACCCGGTCAAAACGGCAAGAGAGTATACAAGGTCACGCAAGGAAACAGAAAAGGCAGACGTAGTGATATGCCTTTCCCATGGTGGTATAGATATGAATGAAGACGGAGCGTGGACAGGCGAGGATGTTGAACTCGCCCAAAAGTACCTGATATCGATTTGATTATCAGTGGGCATACACATATCGCATCGTAAAATCCTGTCATCGTTAATGGTACTCCGGTATTACGCATGGATTTCGGTGCCTGCCTGGGTAGGTATGAAATGAAGCTCGTCGACGGAAATATCAGGCAATAGATTTAGGTTAATTCCGGTATCTCATGAAATATCACCATAACCTATCACCTCATTGCACAGCAGGCAGACAAGGTTTCAGAACAAATACTGGAACCTTATATCTTCTTGATACCACAACAGTTGTTGAGGCATCTTTCCCCCTGGTTGCAATATTGATACTATGCTTGAGAATAGCAACCTGGGGCCCCTGATTTCAGATGCCAATTTATACATCCATACACGTCAACAGTCACCACCAGCCCGGTACTGATATTGCAATGTTCCCTGCAGGTTTGGTGTCTGATAACATCATTCTGCCTACAGAGACAATCCTTAACTGATATTTTCAGGATTGCGTCCCGGGGCTGCGGAAGGGACAGGAGCCCCGGTTACCCGCTAGCCCGCGCTTATGCTACGGGGAATGAGCTTAAGGGATGGGAGATCCTTGATCTGGCTCCTACATTAAACCGTGACTTTTACATGTATGCAGGCGGTCTCAGGGCAACCTGTGATCCGGAAGGGATTGCTCTAGGAAGATAACTTCAGTCGAGATCGCAAATCCGGAATCAGGATTTGCTCCGGTTGACATTTCAAGAAGGAATAAGGAAGTTGTACAGTATTACAGCTGATACATATGTTCTGGGATTTGCATGCCTTATCAGGAAGCTCACCAAACACCTGATAAGCATTGACCTTAAGAATGAAAGAGGAGAGTCTATCGGATCTGTTGATTATGCCATTATTGATGCTGATAGCATTAAGCCAGGGATCCAGGAAGTGAAGGAGTGGATGGCACCTATATGGATTCGGACAGCAGCCTGATTTGAAATGAGTACGGTGTTGGGGATATCCCGGATTTTTATTGAACCCAGGCCCGGTTATAAATCAAAAGTAAATTGAAACCTCTGCCTCTGTAATCCAAGTGCGGATTTAAATCTTACTGATTTCTTCTTTACGTTTTGGGTATACTTTCATTTCCCGATTATGAGTCCCTTGCTCGTCTATTTGTTATTATCCTCAGTGATTTCTTGCCCTCATGGTCATTTCGCATTTTGCCTCCCGGCATATCCATGACACCACCTTTTTTGATGGCCACAGGGCTTCCCCATGGTTTCTTGTGGCATTTGGAATGATCGGTTCGGTATTTCTGCTGTTTCCTGGTGTCAAATCCGGCAACGTGGGCAACAATAACCTTTATTATTTTCAATTCATCCTCGGCACGATAGTGGGATACCTGTTCATTGCATTTGTCCTTACTCCTATCTACTACCGGATGAAACTTGTTTCAATATATACCTATCTGAGTATCAGGTTCGGACGGTTGAGCTATAAAACCGGTCTCAATTTCCTTGATATCAGTCTTTCGGTGCTGCTCTGAGGCTGCTTCTTTCAATAAAAATCCTGCAGTATGCATTCTTCTATGCCTTGCATATACGATTACATCACAATAATAGTCGTCTTGACACCATCTGGCTTTATACAAATAAATCGGATAAAAACAATTGTATGGACTTATGCCATGCAATCATTTTTCCTTATATCGGTAATTATTCAGGATTGCAATTAATAATTTTCTCAATTTTTCATTTTCGGAAATGATCGGTTCAATTACCCAGTCTTATTCAAAGGTATTTGACTGGGATTTCCATTCCGGATCCAATTTCTTTAAGGGGAGCTTCGTTTCAGGATTACTGATTACCATAGCACTGGTAGGCCTTGACCAAGTATGATGCAAAAGACACTTACAATCAATATGTGCAGGAGCCAGGAAAAATGTTCTTACTTTCAGCTTCTTTATCGCTTTTGCCCAGACACTTTTCCCTGGCCCTTGGAATTCTTATTTACCTGTATGCTGAAAGGAGGTGTAAGCCTTCTGAGGCAGGTACGGACAGTATGTCAACACTGATGAATTATATCCGCTTCTTACCCTTAACTACTTCGGAAGGATTGGAGCCATTGCGTTCCTGATAGGTGTTACGGCATCCACTTTTGCCAGTATCGAGGCCCACGCATTGCTGCCCTTACAACTGCCTTCAGCTACGATTTCATGAATATAGACAACCAGCCTCATGAGGTCAAAAAGAAGATTAAAAACCGGGTGCTGTTCGGAGTCAATGTTGTCATTCTGATTGTCCTCTCCTTCTGGAACAGCAGGCAATTATAAACACGATATTCAAAATTGCAGGATATACATACGGCCCTTTGTGACATTTGTACCTTACGGGACTTTTTCAAAGATCAGGTTCAGGGAGAAGTTGGTCCCTGTGGCATGTCTCTCTGCCTCCCTGCTGACCTGGATTTTAATGGTTTTTATCCGGGCTTTTAATTTTGATTTTGCGTTTATGAAATATTTTGTGAATGCGTTTGTTGCAATTTTGTTCCTGTACCTCATTAAGTAGGTAAATCAGATTTAATCTGTTAACCCTGAAACAGGAGCATTTGGCAATAATAAATATGACCAGGTGAAAACAAATCACAAAAAATTATGGATAACTAACAATTTATAACTGAGATCACAAAAGACCCGGCGATATCAGCGCCTGCACACTGATGATGGAGACAGATCCTGGTGAAACCGGGCATAGGATATGAACAGTGCCTGAGCTTTCGAAGGTGAATGCAAAGTAATATATGTTGTAAGGAGCGGTAAAGCCATAGCCGGCTTTGTTATAATCCAGGTATGCGGCTCCTTTTCAGGTTACATTCAGACAATCTGTGTATTAGTGAAAACTTCAGAGACAGGGGTTTAGGTACCAGGCTTCTAAAGTTTTCCGAAAGAGAGGATCCTGAAGTTTCTCTATGCAAATGTATTGATTCGCGTCTATTTAATGAGCGGGCAATTAAGCTGTACTATGATTTCGGCTTTAAACTGGTCGGCAGGCTCGAAACGATAAAAGAAGGATTTACGGAGCTACTGTTCCTAAACCGTCGGGCCGAGAGTTGGTTATAAACCTCATTGATTTTGACTGCTATGAACAAAAGAAACCTCCTCATTATAGCAAGCCTTTTGCCTCCGGTTCCTGTTTAGTCAGAATGCGACGATCAGGGAAAGAAGGAGTAATGAAGGCTGAAATTGACAGCATCCTGCAAAGCCAGGTCGACCTCGACTTGATTCCGGGAGCTGTGATCGAGGTTAAAAAAGAGAATAAGGGTCGCTTCAGAAAGGCATACGGCTATGCATGGAAAGGGCTCGACTGATAATCATAAGCTGGATCCACAATGGAAAAGATGACCGTCAGCCATCTTTTCACATAGTCCCTGACAAAAGTCGCCGGGACCACCACTTCCATCATGCTGCTTGCTGGACAATGGCCGTCGAGCATTGATGATCCGGTATGCAGGTATTGAAGGCTTTTGACACCAGATAAAGGATATGACTATACGCCATCTACCCACTCTGCCGCGGTATGAGTGGTATCCGATGTACGATGTTGCCTTGAGACAAACATGAAAGCTTCAGGCTGATCGGGAACTGCCGCTGTTCCCGGTTGGCGAACAGCAGCTTACAGCGACCTTGGATTCGTTCTTCTTGGCGAGATCAAGATTGTCTAGGCCAGTCCTTGAGCAGTTTATGGAGACCTGAAATTTTCAGGCCACTTGGGATGAATCACACAACATATAATCCCTTGTCGTCAGGAAGTTTCCGTAAGATAGCCGCAACCTCGCCCGGAAATCCGTAGAAAAGAGAATGGTTTCTGATACCACACTCGGATATACGGTGAAGGAGATTGATCCTGAAAAAATGGAATGGATGGCGTACATATGTTCTCCGAGGGGAGGTGAACGACGGTAACGCATGGTACGCCAACGGAGGAATATCAGGAGCTGCCGGGTTATTCTCGACTGCCGGAGAAATCCAGAAGCTTGTTGATATGTTGAATAAACAAGGGAGATCCGGTCAAAACAGTTTGTCTCGGAAAAGACTATTGAGTCATTTCTCACGAAAGACAAATTCAACAACGGTCTTGGCTGGGACGATGGACCTGGCCTATTCATTCATGAGGGATGCACCTGAAGGATCATTCGGGCATACCGGATTTACCGGACAAGTATTAAGTGGTTCCTGATAAAAAATATCCGTTATACTTCTCATTAACCGTCAGAATACGGGCTTGCTCACATCGGAGAATACGATAAATGTAAGCCCGGTCCGCCTCCAGGTATTTAAAACTGTAATGAAATACCTTTAAATGCAGTACGCAGGAATCAGGATCAAATTTTTCTTCTAAATAAGTCAAGGGTCCAGAATTAAGTAGGGATGATTTTGAATCCTCTGGCTAGTATAACTATTAACCATCATTTGCAGTAGTCTTTAGGGTTTGTAAGGTCAGAATATGTCTCTAAATGAATCCGACAAATGGATTGCCTTCATTGAAAATGTAGGTTATCAGGTGGTTATAAATTCAATTTTCAGAAACAGAAGAGGTCCCAAGATACCTGTCAATCAACCAGTGCATTCCATAAATCACAGGTGTAAGTAAAATGGCCAAACCTACTTTGTAAAAATACTGCAGAGTTGCTACCTGAAGCACTTGCTCCTAGACCAGTTACCAAGGAGATAAAAAGCGACATAAACTATAAGAAAACTGTCAATCACCTGCCGAAATAACAGTTGATCCGGTTGCTCTTAACGATATATGCCGGTTAAAAATGATGATCTTTAAAAACTGGAATGTATACGCATCAGTCAGCTGACTTACAAGAAAGGCAGTGATCGATCCGATAATGATATTTATTCCCTGACCGAGGACTTTTTGGAGAGGCAAAGTCTGATATTGAAAAGGAGTTCCATCTGGTGCGCCCAACCCCCCCCGCAATCCAGAAAGCCTGCCGGTGGCATAGAATTGGCAAGCATTAAAAACACAAGTGCATAAGCTATAAGGATGGCTGTTATAAAGCTTATCTTCCTTACTCCGTTTCTTCCGAAGTACTGGATTCATTATACGTAAAATCAGAAGTAATGAACACCACCGGCCAGATCAGAATACCAATACTCATGTTCATTGACGAAAGCCATTGAGGAGGAGTTGAACCTGATCCAATCAATGGATAGAACAAATCACCAACACCTTAAGATTTTGCCCTGTGAGTTCGGGCAAGAAATGCATTGCCAACAAAAAATACGGAAAAGAAGAAGATAAAGATTTGACTTCTTATCGGCCATTTCTGACATTTGAGTCCGTAAAATCATAAAAATAATCTTTTCTTTCTTAAGTATTACCGATGTTTTGAGCACGAGATCTGAACTTAAAAATAGCCGTGTCAACACACCAGATACTCCTGGTTATCCATACCTGGACTGGCTGTATTATCTCCAAATTATCAACATGAAGAAGTCTACGGATCGGAATATAAGATGGAGAATTCCGGCCTACTGTTGGCGGGCCGTGATTCTTTTTGGGGTGCATAAAGAGAGCCTTTGCGGTTTTACCGTTTAATGGTGTTTTCGTATTGATGTCTTATTGAGTGCATAAGCCAGTGACCCTGACCACTCTCCGCCGGAGTCAATTGACCACATCTCTCCGGTTGTAAATAATTGTTATCATGTGGATTAGATATTTCTAACATAAGACCGGCTCAAAGTGGTCAAGGCTTTCGGCTTTTGCACCCTACCTCAGTAATCAACAGAACGCCCAACGATTATTATCAGGCTGCTTTTTCTATTTGGTGCAAAAGTGACGAAAGTGCAGCACCGGAAAAACTTATTTTTTCTTGCCCTCAATGAAAAAGTTATTCACACCCTCACATAATGAGGAGCGGGGTCCAATATCTACGTGATTCAGTTGTGTATTCATAAAGGAGCTATGATTTTCGATTTCATAACTGCCTCATTTTCAAGTAGCGAGACGGAGAATCGAACTCCGGACCTCAATGATGAATGAGAACTTCCAGTTTACTGATATTCAAATCTATACTTATTTCTTTCGTTTTCATTATTATGATTTTAAGTTTACTGGTTTTCTCTCAATTTTACTACGTTTTTCTGTGTTTTACAGTAATCCTAGCATGTAACCTACACACTTTGAAGCATTGTTTAAATCAAATAACTCATCATTATTCATACCACCAATATAATGATTAATAGTAACAGCGATTGTTGAATTTCCGATAGTCTCTCCAATTTTAACAACCGATTTATTGGCTCATTGAATCAATGTATAACATCTCCCGGCCTCATCAAGCCTTAGGTGTAATGGAGGTTCAGTTTTAATGTAATTGCTTTAAGGTGTACATCGAGTTCCCTCTCATCTTGTTAGATTTGTTATCAATGGTTTCTTCCGAATAACCTTCTTGAAGAAGCCCAAAACAATAGGCTGTTCTTATCACCTAATTTCAGAAGCCCCACTCCACCGGGGGTTCTGGGAACAATTATCTGTTTTACATTCTTTTTTCGAGTAGTTTCAGTTTTCTTTCTGTAAAATCTTATTTCATTGTTGTTCATATTGCTCCACCTCATTCTTAATAGATATCGACAAAGTTGCTGCCATTACATCTATATAACAACAGCCATATATCACGAGCATACTGTTCGGAGAATCAAAATCCTTTTCATAGTATAAATGGATTTTATCTCATCTCATTCTCCATCACCAACTTGGTTGGGATGAAATTTTTAATCCTATAACCTACCTCTGAAAAATGGGTATTCATAATCTCTCGGAAGAAACCCTCACTTTGGTATAGTAATTTAGATACGCTTCAAATCAGTGATATTTGAGGCTATTGTAGCAGGAGAATTACCAATATTTAATTTGTACTTTCATACTTCCTGAGGTAATCAGGCGTAACATCATAAACCGTAGCTCCTTTCATGAAGGATTCAAAGATGTTCATTGAGGATCCATACCTACCCTTTGATGAGTGTTTTATGTTCTCATTTGTAGTATAGAATTCCTTGAATAAATCTTTCAGAAGAAGAAGTTTCTGGAATATCTTTTTCTTCCTCAAAAAATTGTTCTTGAATTGTTTTATTGAATGGCCTTAGTTTATTGTAAATTCGTTCACATTTGGTTCTATATCCTTCACACTTCTTGGTAAGGAATACTTTCCTTGTTGCCCTTGACAAAAACATAATCATACTGTTTTTCATTGAGCTTCGAGATATTCAGATAGATCAGATCATTCCCAATATTCCCACGCACAACCAGGTTGTGCAATCCATCTTGTAACTTTCTTCGTCGATCTAACTGGATGGTGAACTTCGCCATAAACTACTTTAGCATTATAACTTTGGTAACAGGTAGTTTGAACGTCATCTCTCCGCCATTAATAACCCACTTGTCAATCTGTTCTTACCAACACTGTTCTTGTCCTAACTTTACAAATGGATTGTTTTATAACAAACTCTTTTATAAATAAATGACTTTGACAGATGTACATATTCTGCCAATTCATCCATGTCTAAAAATTTCTTTTCTTCCATACTAATTATCTTTTACGATTATTCTTTTATACCTCTTGGGGTAATAAAAATATAAACAAAAAAATCCTTAAAACAAAATCTGAAATCAAAAAAATGGGGCCAAATGTAAAAAATATTTTATTCCTAGGCCATAATTGAGGATGGCGGATTCTGGGAATTATTGACCGATTATCCCTATGACAAATCTTGCCATCCTTAATAAATCCCTCAGGACTAATTTTTAGATAGTTTTCAATGAATATCCTATCCTATAACAATTGCCCCTTCTGAAAGAAATCATTGTCTCAGAAATAACCAGATTTATCCTGGTGAGATATTGATAAATCATGTCGTTTTGAAGGATCAAGATTTAATATCTTTATTCTTATTCAATTTAAAATATACATCTATGGGAGCACATGCAAGTTATCCTTTGGTAATTTACCACTTGGTAAGCCTGAAAAGTCCATTAATTACTACTGAAAAATATCAAGCTGTGATTAAGGAATTACTCAAATTATGAAATTTATTCAAATTCTGATAATGATCATCTTCCGGATGATGCAGCTGGCAGAAAAACTGAATTGTAATCAGCTTAAAATGAACAAAATTCTTAAAGATTTGCTCGAGAATATCATCAAAAGCTTTAATGATCATCCATTGATAATAAAGGATATAGTAAATAGATATTACACGTAACTCCATATATTGACCAAGAAGATAAAGAAGAATAAGGATTGGGTTCGCATAGAAGGAATATGCAGAGAGCAATATCAATCCCGGTAGTTTTGCCAGTTACCCCCCAAATCGGCGATTATATAGAAATACCTTTTATGAGAACGAGTTACAGTTTTAGCTCAGATGACAAGTATAGTTACGGCTATGTTCACGATGTCAGACATACGATAAGTAGGAGAATGCAAGAAATTTCAGTTTATATCTACCCTCTATAAAACATATATTTTAAGTGGGAAGAAATGAAAAATGAATATGAAGAGCACAAACGATGGTTAGCTTGGTCAAGACTGAAGAAGTATCGATTATGATTTAATAATAAAATTTTTGAATGGTTCTAATTATAGGTGGAATACATGGACCGCCAAGAATATTTCGCCTTTGATGTTTATTTCTATGAAATATTCGATATGAGCCTGTGAAGATTTTTGTGTAAACCAGTAGCTGCCGGATTTAAAGAACGCCACATCTGTCTTCAAATTTAATGATAAATTGATTGATTACATGAGCCCCAGCCCCGGATTGGCATGGTCCATTTCTTCTCTACATTGGCGATAGCCAGATATACAGCCTTTAAAGCCGCCTGGTCATCAGGGAAGACCGTTTTTGCTTTGGTGTATTTTCTGATAGTGCTGTTTAAGCTCTCGATGGCGTTTGTAGTGTAGATAATTCGTCGGATCTCACCTGGGGAATCAATACTGAGCTGTAAGCTCGTCCCAATTGTCTCGCCATGATTTGATGGCATAAGCGTATTTGCTACCCCATTTACGGGCAAAGTCCTCAAGGGCATCAGAGGCCATCTCCCGGTTGATTGCTCCATAGACATTCTTTAATCAGCCACGAACTGCTTGCGGGTCTTTCCAGACGACATACCGTGTAGAGTTATTGTATCTGATGCACCACGCAAAGTCGAGTAATAGCCTGAGGGAATGCAGAACTTGATAGCCTGCCTGATGCCGGTGAGATTATCTGTACTGGCTATCAATATGTCTTTTACTCCACGGGCTTTGATATCCGTGAGAACATTAAGCCAGAAGGATGCACTTTCCGTTTCACTGATCCACATACCCAGAACCTCCTTATCGACCGTCTGCTTCAGTCCCATCATCAGGTAGATGGTCTTACTCTGCACCTTACCGTTTTGCCTCACCTTAAACACGATGCCGTCCATCCAGACAACAAAGTACACAGGATCAAGCGGTCGCTGCTGCCACTCCCTGATGTCTTCAAGAACAGCACTCGTAATGTTGGAGAGTGAGCCCTCACTGACCTCAACACCGTAGATGTCCTTGATAGTAGCCTCGATGTCACGTGTAGTCATGCCCCTGGAGTACATCGTTATAATGGCATGTTCAATTTTTGCTGACATGCGCTCATGCTTGGGTACAACCACCGGATCAAAGGTCGCATTGCGGTCCCCGGGAACCTCCAGGGGCACTTCACCAAGGTTGGTCTTCAGGGTTTTACGACTGAACCATTACGGCTGTTACCACTGTTTTTGCCCGAAGGATCATGCTTGGGATAACCGAGATGTTCATTGATATCAGCCTGTAAAAGGGCTTCTACTCCTTGCTTGTAGAGCTGTTGAAAGAAGTCTTCAAATTCTTTCTGAGTCCCTGATCTTTTTTAGTGCTTCTTCAGGAATCTTGAAATAATTTATTGTGCACTCATACTGCTGCTTATTAGGTTAAAATTAAACTTTTTCGTTTAACCAACCGGTCTTTCAGCTTGATTGCCGGCTCCAGACCGGTTGGTTACCTAAAGGAGCTACAAATTCATTTACACAAAATTATTTACACCCCTTTGATATAATTCTAACGAGATATTGTCAAACCGTAAAGGATTTGATGATGGGTTCATTTGCCAGCAGCTTTTGCGGGCTTTTCCAATCCAGTCTCCCATTTTTTCGTATCCATCTTCTTTAAACCATAAATAAAAATCGTATCCTTTGGGTATTTGACCGCATCTTTCACTTGTATTACCCTGTAAATCTTTAATCTTACGTATGCTAATTCCAAAAAGCCCATTACCACGTTGATGCCTTTTTCACCGATACTCTACCCAACGACTAATACTTTTCTTTTCCAACTAAAACGACTGTAACTGATGTTCCTTCCAATTGATTATCTATCCATCTTTTAATTGCGGGATCTCCTTGTTTTCTAACCGCTTCAAACTCCGCTTTGTCAACAAATCCAGTGCAATTGGACCGTGCCAGCTATTTCTTACGACCATGGCTCTAGAAACATCTTCGTATTTGAAACTAAAAATACTCCGTGGCATAATTTTGCTTATTAAATCTATTTTAAAAATTACTTTCTGATTTTTACTATTTCTTAAATGTATCCATTAAAGTAAATCTCTGAATAATGACATATAGGCATAATCATTCAGCAAACGTAAGTCAAGATTACCCTTCAATTGATTAAATAAAATTCTCGCTGCGCCACCAGTACTTCTGAAGGGTAGAACCAAGTGCTTGAGCATGTGCCTTTATAAACATCTCATACTCATCGATAATCCCATCCATTCCGCCGATAAATATTCCAACACAGAACTCATTTTCTTCGATTAGGGTTTTTCGCATAGAATTAAGCTCTCTTTGATACTTGGGATTTGGGAGTTAGTACTATATTTTCAAACGCAAAATTATCTTCAGGAAATATGTCTTCAAAATAAAGTGATTGATATAAAGTTACATGTTGCTTTAAATTACAGTTCATTTTATCCATCACAAATCTTATGAGTGGCGTAATAGAGGGATGTCCCCCCAAATTAAATGTGCTTTAGGGATAGCGACTTGTTGCCAGAGCACGAACAGCATCTCTAATTGTAATAATATCAGCAGAATCATAGATTTCTTGTCGCGTTCTGGATAAGGGATGCTAGCAGATAAGAAAATTTTATTTAAATTTTTTCTCAGCCATACTTCGATATCTACAATTTTTATTGTTTTAATTGGGACAAGTTGAACCAAGCAAAGATGCATGAAGCCATTTTCTCTAATATTTCTATGATCAAATAACAAATAGACACCCGCTACATTTTTTTAATTTTATACGAGATATGAATTCTTCAGATTGATTGTATGTAAATGCTTGAGGTATTTCTAACAGTTGGAATAATTACAAGTCTCCCATCACTCTGCTTAATTGTAATAAATTTTTCATCTGTAAATCTGCCTTTTTTCCAATCGTATTTGATGAGGCTATAAATTCGGTTATAATATCATCTTGTCTCGAGGTTAGACTTCTTGCTCTTAACGATTCAACCTACTTACAATTTTACTTATCGTCCCATTGGTCAAATAACTATTAGAGTTATTTGAATATATTATTCCCAAAATCCGAATCAGAAAGTTGAAATGAATACTTATTTTGGCATCGTTCTAATTTATGAGTAGGCGAATGAAGCCGTAAAATTCCAATAGACATTGAGTTCGCTTTAGCTAATTCTTGTGTTGTCCAATTACTATTGAGAAATCCCGGACATTGAGTAGTACAACTATATCTGTATCAGCCATTCTATGCCAGTTCTTCTTGAAATGGCTCTCCTGGTCTTATACTGTGCGTATCCAAAAAAACATCAAATCCATTTTTTTCAAATTGCTCAAATAATTGAATAGCTACGGAAGATGATTCATCGCGCTTGTAACTAATAAACAATCTCCGAGAAAGTCTTAGTAAACTCAATCCTTCCAAAACACATGAAACTAACCTTTCAACTTCGTTTTTTGAAGGTAGATCAAAGCCATTAAATATTTTCAAGAACTTTCGGTATTTGTATACTAAATTGCTTATAGTCAGAGACAACAGGGTAAAATTAATGTTGCATCTTTCAGTAGTATTGAGCTTGAAATTCTTATAATCTCTATTAATGCTATGCAACAGACAAAGAAGGTGCGTTAGCTTTATATTCATTGTGAAAATTACCCTCATCAATAACAATAATTGAATCTTTTTTCAAGCCTAAATCATCAATATGGCGAAATAATGTATCAAGAATCTCAGTAATAAGTGTATTCTCTGAACCAATAATTACTATTTGATACCTGGTCGTCATACTTATTTGTCAGTAAGCCATTTTTTTAACGGAATGATAATCCGGAACCCTTCTTTGTTTACAGGCATACTAATATAATAACCCTCAGTAATTGAAACACCTGTACTGTATCGTTTTGTTCCATTTTCATAGTCAATAGTAAGATAAATTTGAAGATATTCATTGCCCTTATACTGATAGTCAAACATTCCCTTTTTCTTTTATTGGATAATTGCGATATGGTTCATGAATTTATGTATCACCAATCCCAAGTTCCCAGTTACACCGAATAAGATTCAATAGCTTTGTCAGTCGCCAACAGAATAAATTTATCACAAAATTTAATTACCTCTTTTATCCGAAAGTAGAGTGTCTCCTGACGTTTGATTAGGCATTTTATTATCCATACGATCAATATATAGATCTGAGCTCCAAGTTCTTGTAACTTACCCATAACACCCTAAGATCTTTCAAATCATCGTGTTTGTGAGTATAACACATGGGTTTGTAAGAATGTGCGGATGAAGCATTAAAAGTCCGTTAACTTCATTCAAAGAATCTTTTATTTTTGATTCTCGAATTATACTTTTATCAAAATGGCCCCTTTCAAATATCAGTAATCAAGCTGAAACATTAAAAGAAGTTAGTTTTGAAGCTGATTAATTCAAAGGTACATTTTTCTGTTGTATTGTTTATAACCATTTTATTAGTCTTTATTTTAGAGGACAACTAATTATTGAGAAAATCTAGTTGAATCATCTACCCTAAAAAATCGAACGGTTTTTGAGATTGTAAATACAGGGGAGGATCCAGTGTTTCTATAGGCTAAAATCCTTGTAAGTAAGGCATTCGGGCTGCTACATCTGACGGAGATCTGACCATGGGCTGATATTGCGACGGTTAAGGTTCCCGATACAACTTTTTCTGGAGTTCTTTGATATTCTGTGTAAAAACTGGATGGAGTGTTCAGCTTTTTCCAACAATCTAGCAATAATCATTGGATTTCCAATGGAAGCGTCCTGTATCTCTCGGCCAGCCTTCCAGTTATGAGGCAGTAAGCTCTTGCCAGGTCAAGGTTGTAATCGCCGTTGTAGTAATGGTATCCGTATCAGCACATCTGTCAGCCACTCGCTTGGATTTACATCCAGTGCAGCACAGCTGCCGAGAGAAAGTAGCATTATTGCAGCATTCTCTGCTGCATCATGATTGCCACAGAACATGTAATTCTTTCTCCCAAGAGCCAGAGGACGGATACTGTTTTCTACAAGGTTACTATCCATCTGGTAGCGCCCAGTCGAGGTGATACCTGGATAATCTGTGGAACAGCGAGTATGTATAAGTTAATGCCTGACTCATCCGACCTTTGGGTAATGCCTTGGGCATGTAGTTTTCGATCCATTTCTCAAGACGATCTCACAATGGGATAGAAGCAACTCTTGAGCGAAGCTCTGCCCTCTGCTGGTAATCCAGCCTCTTGATCATCTGCCATCGATTCCACACCTGGTAGAGAAGGCTTGATCTGTTCCAGTGCATAGGTGGCTCCGGCTGAGTCTTCTTTTCAGGGTCGTTCATAAATTTGCGTCTTGCATGTGCCCAGCAGCTCAGTAATAATACCCCTTTCTTATTCTCTTAGATAGAATAAGCCTCAGTAAACGTCTGTCTGTACTGCACCCTTGTAATTCCGGAGTAGTTCTATTACTACTTTCTGAGCTCTGGAACCCTTGTCATAATGAAAGAATACCAGTTTTTTCATCACCGATCTCACCACCCACAGGTAGGCTTTAACAGCCCGGTGCTTTTCATTATTGATAACTGGAACCGTGCTCTCATCGACCTGGATATAATCAGACTCAAGTACTATCTCCTTCAATCTGTTAATACAGGGCTCTGAGAAGGTCCCCGCAACCGACGAACCAGTCATTGACAGTTGATGCAGGTATTCTAATACCTTCAAGCTTGAAAGAGTGACCAGTTGTCGGTGTGAATGGAAGATGGTACATGTACTTGCCCATGATAAGCTCGGCAAGCTAAACATAGCCGCCGGCATTGCTCCTAGGCAGGGGGCAACAGCGGAAGGGGAGACAATCTTAAAACGGATTTATTTTGGCTCTCATCACCACTGGTTTCCTGGGCCAACTGGAGATCCTTCTTAAGTAGCATCTTGGGCGGATGCTCCTTCGGACATAAAGTTCTCCGGGATTTATGTCTTCAAGCTGCTCAGTAACCTCCTCACCTATACGCACCCAGTTCTCATCAATGCCATCTGGCTCGATGACTTCAACTTCACGGCGAATACTCGGAAAGAGGCATGCGCAGCGGCTGCTTTTCTTTTCCCGCCTTGGTGCGCTTATAGGTGATGATCTCAGTGGCTGAAACCGTGATTGCTAGTCTATTCTTCAGGCAGTATGTCAAGCCCGTCAAAGTCAAGTTTGCGCTGAGCAGGGTCAGATAGGGATGTACTTTTCACTCGATGGCTTCCAGAAATTACGCCTGAGCCATGCAAGCTGATCGGATTAATTGTTGATCTTATCTTCGATAGGCCCTGATCTTCTCGTCAAAACGCCTGAGTCTTGTCATTGAATTGATGAGCACTAACCGAACCAGGTTTGAACAAAAAC
>JAXHLF010000024.1:0-143273 GCA_034522515.1 Bacteroidales bacterium
GAGTGTTTTCCTGATATATTTCTGCGTCCCAAAATCTTTGCTGTACTTGCCACAAATAAAAACTTATAAGTCATTACTGTAAAAATTCATTATGCAATTTCAAATGTCTGACTTTGACCAGATATCATCCCTGGTGTGCTTGCTCCTTCTACCCGGGTTGTGGGTGTAAAGTGCCTGTTCACATCAGGGAAGCCGTTGCAGTGCGCTACCGCGGACACTTTAGTTTTGCTTGCCAGTAGCTATGACACCTGTCTTGCTGATACATGCGGATATCAAATTCGATTGCATCTCTATATAACAGCTGTTTGAACAGCACAGTCCGCCTTCCGTATAAAAAGCTGCCGGTCTGTCCGACAGAAAGGAAAAACACGCTCATCCTCTCGTTAAGGGTGTTGCCTTTTTCAAGGCATCCCTGACATTTCACCGTTAACTGAACCGGCAAATTGAAGGTTATGTACGGTTCGATGACAAAAGTCTTCAGGAACCCGCTTTCATTCACGCAAACGAATTGGTTCAGCAATTGTATCCAAAATCGTATGTCCTCATTTAATGCACCTGAAGGAATGGTCAGCACAACATCCCCATTAAACCCTGTCACTATCCCGCCAATCTTGACCTATCATAGGAAGTGATTTTGAGTTGCCGGGGTCTGCTTCAGCTGCAAACGGCCATTACCTGCAAAATTACCACCTGCAACAGCATAACCAGATTGAAAAATGCCCCTTTTCACCATAATCAACTTTTTTATATTATATATGGAACTGAAAAACGTTATAACAAAGTTCACTCAATTTAGCAACGGGGTCTATCACATAATTTAGCATCAGAAAATATATTTACCATATCATTATAAATATGTGTCTGCGACTATTGGTATTAAACGAAATTATGATCCTGGATAAATTTCATTATTATATGACGGCTTCACTTGCACAGGTCGAGGAGGAAGCAGTAGGGTTAATTAGGAAGCAGTAGTGTCGATTGATTGGACGTTAACGGGGAGCCCCTGTATTGAACGGAAATCCCGCTTTTTCAACACCCGCACCTAACCGGGTCACCGCGCAGGATGTCAAAATCAGGATTGGTATTATCAAGATTGATACTAAGTGGATAATATAGTTCTCGCCCATGGTTTTTTCAAGCCATGTGAGTGCCTGCTCCCTCTTCCCGAGAATTGTCTGCCACCATGCTATGAAAAAGGGATGCCCTGTAGGTCCATACAGGAACAGGCCTCGTCATATTGACATCAATAAGCCATTTGAAGATACCCTCTATGCCTGATTTGTGATAGGCCTCCATTACCTCGTCGCCAAGGTGACTAATGGCAGGATACTTCTTAAAAGCATCACGCAGTGCCATGGCCGCCTTCTCCCTTCCCAAAGCCTGGTATAATGAAGCACAAACAGCCAGTTATTTTCAATGAAGTCAGGGTTGAGGTCCCGGGCAGTGGTACAGGCTTCGATTCCCTTCTCATATTCCTCCTCGAAGTAATAGATCCAGGCACTCAGGTTATGAACCACCCAGAAATATGGTTCCAGCTCCACCGCCCTGTTGACATGCAGGCGTGCCTCCTCTATCGGTGGGTGCTCCTCACTCAGCAGCTGAGCATACCACTGATGTGCCGTTGAAAAATTCGGATTGAGCTGAAGAGCGGTCTTAAGCTCCGCCCTTGCCTCCTGCGTATCTTTTCTGGGGATAGACGTAAATACACCCCTTACTGCATGTGCCTGGAGCGCGATTAGGGGTCAAGCTCCAGCGCCCTGCTGAAATACTGCTGTGCCCGGGTTACTCCCTCAATATAAGGCTCTGTACCATCCCCATGCTGACAGGTTGTACCATGCGTTTGCCATGCCTGCATATGCCTCTGCAAAGGTCGAGTCGGCTTCAATGGCCATCTCGTAATACTTCAGGCTGGTCATTAGCCCTCCCTGCTTACGTCGAGACGCTGGACATCATTGGCTTTATGCAGGAAATACCGGGCCCTTAGATAATAGTCATAAGCCTCAGGATTCACCGTTGGCAGGTCATTTATCTGCCTGGCCTCATTTTTAGTTATGACAGCATCAAGTTTTCCTGCAACTTCCCTCGCTATTTCACCCTGAAGGCCAAGCATATCTGTGTCAGCTCAGCGGTCATAGTTTTCGGACCATAGATGCTGTTCCTTCCGTGCCGTCGATAAGTTGAACTGTGACCCTTACCCTGTCATCCTGCCTCCGCACACTGCCTTCAAGCACATTGCGGGCATTTAACTTCCTGGAGATCTTCCCCGGATAGTCATATCCATATCGCGGAAGTGTTCCGAGGTAGTTCGCGAAACGACCCTTAAATCGCTTATCTGATAGAGGCTGTTAAGGACATCTTCCATGATACCGTCGGCAAAATATTGATTATCAGGATTTTCGCTGAGGTTCTTAAAAGGCAGCACCACAATTGACCTATCCTTCGAATTGCTCCTGGCAGCATTTGCCAGAAAAAGAGCCAACTATAATGAAGAAACAGAGCAAATCGTGGAGAAGGATTAAGAAGCGAGCTTCCGTCCTGTTGACATTCGTTTTCCGGAAATGATTCAGGACCTCATGTGAAATGTCTGGTTCATCTATTTGCTTTTTCCCTGATGCGCTTTACTGGCTTCTCCGGGAGGATAACCGTAATACTGAACTGGAAACATCGTGTGAAGTATGCCGGACTGCCAAATCCCACTCAGTATGCCGACCTCTGCTGCAGTAGAGCGGTCATCCTGAAGCATCTCCAGGGCTTTCCTAAGCCGGATCTCACGGATGAAATGGCTGGCGTTCTGGTTTGTGAGGCGTTTCAGTCTCCGGTGAACGGATGAGCGGCTCATATTTACCTCTGTGGCAAGCTCCTCAACGTCAAAGTTCTCCTTTGAGAGGTTGTCAATCACAATCTTTTATTCAAACCTTTTCGAGACAACTGATCTGATGAGCTGATATCCGTCGTCCATCTCGATTATTGTTCAATACGAACACTGTAATCTGAATACCCGGAAGTACGGATAAAGGAGGAGTGAGACCCTAGCCCCACTCCCCGCAGCACCAAATCTCGCACATTATCCTTTTAAGGACATGTTTAAAAACCCCCTTTCCAGTTGCTCTATGCTACCGATAATCCTCTGTGGCTACATACGGCTACTGGTTTGAACGGAGATCTGCTTTGCTCTGCGTCCCAAATACTTGCTCTGCGTAAAATACCTGTATTCGTCCCAAATACTTTTCTCCAATCTTTGCTCTGCGTCCAAATCTGCTGCGATTCCAAAATCTTTGCTGTAATTCCAAAATTCTGACAGAAAACTATCTCTGACATGCCATGATTTACGCCAAACTCAACTTATATACACTGTGGGACTTCCTGAATCCTTCTTTCCTCCTGGCGACTGTCTTAGTCGACTTTCCTACCCTGTGACCTGATGCGCGTTTCTTAACTTCTTCCGCCTGAATTGTACTGTCCGCTCTCGACTCTGATCACTTCCGAATTCATTTCTCCCCAGCCTTCCCCTGTCTCTCCTTTCCTCTCTCCAAACGATGACCGTTCCTCCGCACCAAATCCGCCCCTTTTGTCTCCCCCCCTCTCCCCCAAACCCCCAACAAACCCCACCCCCCCCCCCCCCCCCCCCCCCCTCAACAACACAAAAACACCCCCCACCCCCACCGCCAGAAAAAAATTCAAACAGCAGAAGAAAAAGCCATAGACAAGCGGATTTTTAGTTGCGGGAATAAGATGTGACAGGTCAGCGTCGCGAAATCTCATGAACGTGATTGCAACACTGGCAATCCAGTATATCTTCTTCTGCCCAGGCTTGCTTTATCGGATAACTGGGATACCAAGATGGGTATATACTTTGGGTGAAAGATGGCGTTCTTCAAAGCAAATTCAAATGTTGAAAATCAAAATCTTATACAAGTTACGATAAAACTAAAGGCAAGTCAAATATATTTTCATATCGTTCTTTTCCCTTGTATCCTTACCACTTCTGAGGCAGTGCAGTCGCCGGGAAAATACTTTATGAGATTTTGTCAGAATTTGAACCTACTTATTATTTTTCATCTGCGAAACCACTTGATTTTTGTCTGCCTGTCTGAATGCGGGTGATTTTATGTAACTTGAAATGTTGCCCAGACACTGAATTAAAGTAATCTTCCGATTAGGAACTTGCATTCTCTTTATTTGAGCCGGATTAAACGGCTGCACAAATCAGATTCCAAAAACAGCATCCGAGGCCTACGTGATTGACGTTTCCCTGACTGATGCCGAGAAGGCCGGAGGCGTACTGACACCTGAAATCCTTTGGAAATATGGCCGCATAGGTTCAATAGTGCTGTCTCCCGATGGAGCTACGGTTCTCTATACCGTCACGCACTACGATCTTGCCACCGAAGTACGGACAGCAAACATCTACTCCGTCTCGTCCTCCGGCGGCACTCCCCGTGCAGCTCACAACTGACGAAGGGTCAGGCCCGCCAGTGGATTAACATCGGTCGGCGATAGCATACCTCTCGGGAGGGAAGATCATGACCATGAAACCTGACGGCACAGCAAAGAGGAGATAACAGGCGGCTTGCAGGACTTTGAAATACTCTCCTTCTCCCCTGCCGGCAACATGGTATATTTCACCCGCCGCGTCAAGCTTGATCAGACGGCAAATGAAAAATATAACCTCCCCAATGCAAAGGTCCGCATCATCGACGACCTGATGTACAGGCACTGGAACTACTGGCATGACTACTCCTACAGCCATCTCTTCACTGCCTCCTTCGACGGTGAGGCAATAAGCAACGAAAAGGATATCATGGAGGGACAGCGCTATGATACCCCTGACGCTCCCTGGTTTGATGAGGCAGACATAAGCTGGAGCAGCGATGGTAAATTCATTGCCTATTCATGCAAGAAGCTGACCGGCAAGGCATACTCATTGAGCACAAACACAGACATCTATCTTTATGATGTCACAACCGGGGCAGAGAAGAACATCACTGAAGGAAATATGGGCTATGATAAAACACCTGTTTTCTCTCCTGACGGGTCGATGGTAGCCTATGCAAGCATGGAGGAGGATGGATATGAATCTGACCTCGAGCGCCTTTTTGTCTATAATATTGCCAAAGGTGAACGCGAGTGGGTCTCTGAGGGCTGGGATTACAACGTCGGGAACATACAGTGGAACGGAGGCGGTGAGATTTGGTTCACCAGCCCATACCGGGGCACACAGCCCATATTTAAAATTTCACTGGCATCAGGAAGCATAACAAGTGTATCCAAGGGTGATTATGACATGGGGCCGTTGCAATTGCAGAACGAAGTGCTTGTTTCAGGTATGATGTCAATGTCGAGACCCACGGAAGTGGCTGCAGTGAATATGTCAACCGGGGAGTTCAATATGATTACCGATGTCAACGGACACATCTACGAGAGCATAAAGATGGGCAAGACAGAGGAGCGATATACGAAGACGAAGGACGGCAAGGACTTGCAGAGCTGGATCATCTATCCTCCCGATTTTGATCCTTCAAAGAAATACCCCACGCTGCTCTACTGCAAGGGCGGTCCGCAGGGATCACTGGGTCAGGGATGGAGCTACCGCTGGAACTACCAGATCATGGCCGCCAACGGTTACATAGTGGTGGCTGTCAACCGCCGCGGCAACTCGGGATTCGGAAGCTACTGGCGCGAGCAGATCTCAGGCGATTATGGCGGCAAGAACATGCAGGATTACCTGGACGCCATTGACGCCATGGCGAAGGAGCCCTTCGTCGACAAGGACCGGCTGGGAGCCGTGGGTGCCAGCTATGGAGGATATTCGGTGTTCTACCTGGCCGGAATCCATAACAAGCGTTTCAAGGCATTCGTCTCGCACTGCGGCGTTTACAATACCATTGCCGAGTACGGATCAACCGAGGAGTACTGGTACCCGAACAAGGATTACCAGGGAGCGCCGTGGGACAAGCCCCAGCCTCCGGGATACAACCAGTTCTCACCTCATACTATGGTCGACAAGTGGGACACGCCCATCCTGATCATTACTGGTGCTAACGACTTCCGGATACCCTACAGCCAGAGTCTCGAGGCCTTTAACTCGGCACAGCTGCGAGGCGTGCCTGCCAGGCTGCTCTTCTTCGAGAACGAGAGCCACTGGGTCACCAAGCCGCAGAACGCTGTGATATGGCAGAAGGAGTACTTTGAGTTCCTGGAATCCCTATTTAGGGGATAGGATGGAATAGGGAGTAGATGGGCTATCGTCAACCAACCTGGCGGAAGCCGCCAGTTTGCAGGGGAGGGAGTCAGTCTTCAGCCGGCAGTTTGAGGCTCTGACGAAGGAGGAGGCTCAATCCCGCATCCGCCGGTTTGCGGATCGGGAAGGCAGTCGTGCCAGCCCTCAGTCAGCAGTCAATCAATGATTTATGACTGAAGACTGTAGACTGAAGGCTGTGGACTTCTTATTATTCATTCCTCCACTAGCTGATTACGGCCACCGCCTCAATGACCTGTGAGGCAAGGGTCTCGAAGGCCTCTATTGCAGATTTGTTTGTCTGCTGGAAGACATTGCGGCCCTCCTCGGCGGCCTCTCCTACCTCCATCACGAGCGGGATCTGGCACAGCAGTTTTGTGTCGTACTCTTTTGCCAATTTCATCCCTCCACCCCTGCCGAAGAGAAAATAATGCTCCCCGGGATGCGCCGCCGGCGTGAACCATGACATGTTCTCAACAACACCCAGAATAGGTACTTTGAGGTCAGGATTAAGGAACATTGATGAGGCCTTGCGGGCATCATTGAGAGCTATCTCCTGCGGGGTGGTCACAATGATAGCGCCTGTAAGGTTAAGCTTCTGCACGGTTGTGAGCTGAATGTCGCTGGTGCCGGGAGGGAAATCAATGATCATATAGTCAATGTCACCCCATTGTGTGTCCTCAAAAAGCTGCTTCACGGCGTTGGCAGCCATGGGGCCGCGCCAGATAAGCGACTGGTTACGGTCAATAAAAAATCCTATTGAGATGATCTTGATTCCAGATTTCGCAACCCGAAGATCATCCTTGTCGCCATTTGCCGTAACCTCGGGCCTGACATTTTCAAGGCCGAACATTGCTGGTATTGAAGGCCCGAAGATATCGGCATCAACCAGTGCCGTCTTCATTCCGTTACGGGCAAGGGCAATTGCCAGGTTGGCCGCAATGGTTGACTTCCCCACTCCGCCTTTACCGGACGCCACCACTACAATGTTCTTAACACCCTCCATGGGTAACTTGTCAAACAAATTATTCTTTTCCATTTGATATTAATTTATTCCAGATAACTTTTATTGAATTGCTTATTTCAGTTTCAGGGTGCGTCTCAGTAATTGTCTTACCCGCCACCATGGCCTCCGTCACCCGCCTGTCAAAAGGCAGTCGTCCGAGCAGGGTACTGCCCTGTGCTGCACACCAACCTTCAATCCTGTCAGCCATGGCTTCGTTCAGGTCATACTTGTTAATTATGATACCCACCTCCCCGCTGAATTTTTGTGCCACTTCATGTACTCTCTTCAGATCGGCCAATCCCGACATCGTTGGCTCAGTGACAATAACTATTTTATCCACTCCCGTAACGGTTGAGATCACCGGGCATCCTATTCCCGGGGGACCGTCAAGCAGGAGGATATTCAAACCCTTCTCTGCCGCAACCCTCTTCGCCTCATCCCTCACCATGCTGACAAGCTTGCCCGAGTTCTCCTCTCCCGGTGCCAGGCGGCCATAGACCATCATTCCGTTGCGGAACGGACCCGAGAACAGGCGACTCTTGTCGCTGCGGACCATCGTGATGGCGCCCATAGGACAAATGCGGGAACAGAAGAAGCATCCGTCACAAGATGTCTCCGAGATGATCATCTTCCCATCCTTCTCACTTATTGCATCAAAACGGCAGTAGCTCTCACATATGCCGCAAACGGTACACAGTGAATGGGCTATAACAGCTTTATGACCACCTATATAGACTTCTGATTTTTCATGTGCCGGGTTGAACAGAAGGTAGAGGTTGGCTGCATCAACATCACAGTCGGCCAGCACCAGCTCCTGCCCCAGCGTGGCAAAGGCAGCACTAATGCTCGATTTTCCCGTACCGCCTTTACCGCTGATTACTGCCAGTTCCATGATCAGATATTATTTTGTCTGCAAGTTCAGTGAGCAGTCCGGCTATGGCTTTATTATCTTCAGAAGCAAGCCTGCCCTCAGAATATGCACGTGCTATCCCGGGGTCATAGTTTATCTCAGCCAGCAACGGAATCTTTTCCTCTTCAAGGTATCTTTTCACGCTGTTGTCTCCGATGTCGGCACGGTTGATAATCACGCTGCACGATTTATTCATCGTCTTCAGAGTCTCCACACTTTGCTTCAGGTCGCTCAGCCCGAAGGGAAGTCGGTTCAGTCACCAGTAATACATAGTCAGCAGTATCCACAGTCTGCACAAAGGGACATGATGTCCCGGGAGGCGAGTCCAGAATAATCACTCCCTCACTACCGGCAGACTTTACAGCAGCCTTTATCACCCTCACGGGAGACATCTCGTTCACCCGCATCCGGGCTTCGATTATCATAGATTCCCCTGGCACTTTATTGGAGGTAACTGTTCCCAGTACAACAGGCTTTTCAGTGATTGCCCCTGCGTTGCAGGCGAAGGAACAGGCTCCGCAACCATGGCACAGGTCTCCGATCACCTTAATGACCTTTGCCGACGGGACATAAAAGATAGCGTTGTAGTTGCACCATTGGCTGCAACGTCCGCACCAGGTGCAGGCATCCTTATTGATGACCGGGACCTGGTGTGTCACATCTGATTCGGTGATCTTCTCAGCCTGAAAGAAAAGGAGGTCATCCGGCGCCTCGGCGTCACAGTCGATAACGCTAACCTGTCTCCACGGTCTGATAATACGTGAAATAAGTTGGTGGCGACAAAGGTCTTTCCTGTACCGCCTTTGCCGCTTGCAACAGCTATCTTCATCCGTTGACCTTCTAGTCGTAAGCCTGCCTGATATTCTCGTCAGCCAGTGCAGGTTTGATAAACCTCTGCATGGCTGCGCCTTTCCAGGTACCAAGATTCATGTGTGTGGTGTAATATTTCTGTGGTATCGGGTGAGTGCCCACAACCACCTCAATGCCGTACTTCTCAGGGATGAACCTGGTGAAGCAACTCAGCCTGGACAGGGCGAGCACGACCTATTGATAGTCCGGTGGGGCAAGGTGAATAACGCTCACCCCGTTTTTGATCATCTCCTCCGGAGTATATTCGACGTTTCCGCCGGGGCATCCTCCGCAGGTTGTGAAGGCTGCCACCTCTATATCCTGACCCTTATATCTGTCAAAGGCACCCTCGCGGTTGCGGACGGCCCTGAAGCACTTGCCACCGGCACATGTGGAATACCGGTCACATATGATTATCCCTATCCTCTTCTTTTCCATGGCAGTCAGTTAATGGTCACAATAATTTGCGCCGGCCTGTAGCTTATCGTTGAGCAGGTCAGTTGCCAGCTCATCCGGACTTTTCACCGTGCGCCGACAAAAACATCCACCTGATGGCTGGTTACAGCAAGACCTATTGCCCTTTGTCCCATGCCACCTGCTATGACGTCAGTCACCCCTTTTTCTGCCAGCCACCCCGGAAGTAATCCAGGCTCATGAGGCGGGGGTGTAATAAGCGTTTCTTCAGTGATGGTGTTACCTTCGGCGTCCACTATTGCGAACTGTTCGCAGTGGCCGAAATGTGAACAAAGGATTCCTCCTTCAAGCGGAATAGCTATACGTTTCTTCATGTTGTAAAGATCAACGTCCGAAGACGACGGTTTAGATGAAACACGAATAACGGCTGCCGGATTCTTCGATAAACTTCACGGTCTATCCAATGCCTGTCGCCGGCTCTATCTTCCTGCTCATTCTACCGCCGCCTTTTTGGGCCCTCGACCCCGCTTCTCTGCCGTCAAACTCTCCGGACCCGCCGCCGCCCCGATCTCCCACCTGCCGGCAAAAAAAAAACTGCCCGCACCCGCCCACCGGCTCCCGCGCCGCTTCCCCACCCACTCGCTCTCCCTCACCCTCACCCCTGCCGCCTCACTTCTCGGTACGGAGAGCTTCACTGTCGTCTCATGTCCTAACTGCTTTCCGGAAGAAATTGGTGCAGCGCCGGCTCTTCCTGCCGGTCATTGCCCCGGGCCTTTAGGACCAGTTCTCGATTGCTATGCGGAATGTTTTTAGTTTTTAATTATTTTGTCAACATATCAATTACCGACTGAACCGTCTTCTCAGGTTCCTTGTAGACAACCATCTGTATCTTCAGGCTATCGAGGAGCGATTTGATCTTAACTCCGAACTCACCGGATATTATCTTCTTCACCTCCTTTGATGCCACCAGCCGGGACAGATGCTCGGCCGGCACCCTCTTCGGCCTCCTTGTTAGGGTTAGGCAGTATCTCCACGCCGCCTGTCTCTGTATCATAAATGACAAAAAAGGCACACCGGCCAAACCGCTGGTCAAGCTTGCTTTCAAGGCTCTGCCCTGTACTGGTTATCGCTACTTTCATATCTCTTTGTTGTTAAATATCTTTTGCCAAAAAGGTTATTTTTTCTTCATTAACCTGTTGTTGGCATACAGGGCAGACTCATTCTCCCATGGACGCTAATGGTTCATGCTCCTTCTCATACCCGCAGCCAGGGCAGACACATATGTCAGAATGGCTGCGATGCGTTACCGGAGTTGAGTCATCAACTGGAACATAATTGAAAATGTCCGCCCCACCGCAGAGGGGACATCCTTCAGGGACAACGCCCTTCTCAGGCTGGTTGAAGAGACAGCTGCATCCGTTGCATTTATACCATTCACTGTCGAAATAGATCTTCCCCCCCTCAATAATGATCTGCTTGCCTGTAACCAGGGCATCAGCGATCTTCGCCCTGGCTTTAGCGTAAATGCGGGTCAGTGTCGGACGCGAGACATCCATCACACGGGCAGCCTCATGATGATTGAGGTTCTCAAAGTCGCAGAGCCTGATCACCTCATACTCCTCAAGGTGCAGGAAGACTGACTGGGGCTGCCCATCCTTTGCCGTTCCGCCATAAGGCCGGAATCCCGAGATGACCGGAGGGTTGCTTACTCTTCTTAATCGTGTTGGCCTTGGTGACACTTTTTGATCATTTGTTCGCTACAAATATAATGAACATATGATCATAGTGTCTTTTCTTAAAACCGTATATCTTGATCACCAATTAAGTTTATATCTTTTGTCACCGTAAATCTGTTTTTTCTAATTACCCGGACATCCGGTAAATTCGCAAATTATTTAAGGAATCTCACGCAGGCTGTTGAAAATTCAGGGAGAGTTTGGAAACAGTCTCTTCAAATCGTCATCCTGTAAGGAATCAAATGTTATTCATTTGACCTCTGGTTTGCCACCACGAAAAATTTGCCGGACGGCGACACGGCGAAGTTACGCGGCCAGTTGCCTCCGCAGTCGCGATGAGACGGCTCCGACAACTTACCATCTGCCCCAACCCTGAATGTCACAATGCTGTTATGGCCCCGGTTCGAGCCGTAGAGCTTCTTCCCGCTGCGCGATAGATGAATGTCGGCACAGTAACTTTTCTCTGTGTATCCTTCGGGCAGGGTGCTGACAGTCTGTTTGACAGTCACGGTATCGGAGAGGATATTGTGCACAGATACTGTGGAATTGAGTTCATTGATAACAAAACAGGTTTGCAGAGGATTTGTCCAATTGCCAGCATGCCTCGGGCCGCTTTCGGGCTCACTCGTTGAAGTACGCTATGTCTGCATTCATCAGAAGTCCCAGTGTGGTGTCGAGTTTCAGCTGGTGCACCCTGTCGAGGCCCAGGTCGGAGACATAATATGTATGCAGCCGCGGATTATGGATGGTCATATGGGGGTGCGACTTCTCACCGTAGAAGATAACATCAGTGACCTTTTCGGGTATGCCCTCGCTGTTCAGCTTAACAACAGAGACGGAGCCGCTGCCGTAGTTGGCTGTTATCAGGTATTTGCCATCAACTGAAACCTCAATATGGCATGGCCCTCCCTCCCTGGCTCATTTGCCAATTACTTCCCAGGCCTTCGTTCTTCTTATTATATTGAAAGGTGGTGATTCCGCCTCCCGGCTTTCATGTCAAAAGTGTCGACCTCATTGACAAGGTAAATCACTCCTCCTCTTCCGATGGTAAAATATGAAGGATTGCCCCCGACGACGATCTCCGAGATCTTCTCGATACTTCCTTTGCCGTACAGACGGCAAAGCAACACATCGGCGGCACCATCACCTGAATAGCCGGATGCTATGAACATGTTCTCCCCCATATTACAAGAAGAAATAAACGCAGTGAGCACCACCGTCACAAAAATTATTGGATTCTTCATCGGATTGCCTGTATATCATTGTTTTATTTAGCCTGATTTCACAGCACTATGGCGCCAAACAAAAGACAAATATGAGGCAATTTATTGAAATCCGCGATAATTGCCCCTGTAAAGCAGCGAACCATTTGTCACTTCACTCTTTTTCATTCAGGACACATGGATGAACAGACCTATTTGCATCACAAGTGCTTACGCCGGATAACCGTATTCTCAGAAGAGTTTATGACACAGATCGATTTAAATTCCCTGACCCGATTTTTCTCTGCCACTGTATGAAGCCGTAAATCGCCATAGCGAGGAAAAAAATGATGTATTGCACTGAACCGAGCATGATGCCGCGCATTGAGTACATCGCAATGCTCATGATGTTGACGAGGATCCAGAGTATCCAGTTCTCAAGCTTCAGTCGCGCACAGAGGAGCGATGCCGCGATGCTCATCACGGCTATCATGGCATCGGTATAGACAAATGTGGCCCGTACATGGAACAGATCCGGCAACCAGAGGTGAATACGTGACATGACCATTCCCATGGCAAAGGCCCCGCCAATGACCCCAACAACCCAGAGAACCCTTCCCTTATGGTTTAACAGCGTCACAGGTTCATCACCGTTGCTGCTTTGCCTTCTCCAGTTGAACCAGCCATAGACTGCGTTGCAGAAGAAAAAGAGTTGCAGCACCATCGCCGAGTCAGAGGTTTCACCCTGGTAAGTACGAAGCGGATGAAAGAAAAGAACGGCATTTATAAGCGCGAAAATCCATGTGATGATGTTAGCCCTGGCTGCAAACCATACAGCTGCCAGCCCGGTGAGCACGGCAAGCATCTCCAGCAGGCTCATGCGGTAGCCGAGAAGTTCGAAGAGGGTGGTGTCGATGTTAAACATGTTCGAAAGTCGAAAGTCAATAAAGTCTGTAAAGGCCATAAAGTCCAAAAAGTCTTTAAGGTCTTGCGGTTCCGACACCCTTCGGGTATCGCGATTTCGCTCCGTCTGAGACGGAGCTCAATCTGATGGTCTTAGTTTAATGATATTTACTGGAGACAAAGGTAATTAAACAGGCGGGAAAGTGAGGTTGAAAATTGATTAGCTTTAACCCTTTGTTTGACAAATATGTCACCTCGCGAAGTATATCAATCCAGAGAGGCTGAATTCAGCGCCTCTTCTGTCCGACTCCGGAAGCTGGCGGACCGGCTGTCAATGGCCCGGCTGGCTGCGTTTGCAGGAGGACTGGTGCTGTTCGCTTTACTATTGTCGCTCTCGGTCATTGCTAGCCGTCGCCACCCTGACTGCGGCGCTCATCCTGTTCGCCTGGCTTGTGATAAAATACGAAACGACGGAGAAGAGCAGGAAGAGATACCTCCACCTTGCGGAGATCAACAGGCTGGAGCTGTTGTGCCTCGAGGGCGACTTTTCCGGCTTTAAGACCGGCGAAGAATATATTGAGAGAGACCACCCCTATTCATATGACCTCGATATCTTCGGGAAAGCATCACTGTTTCAGTATATATGCCGCACCACCAGCAGGCCGGCCTCTGACCTGCTGGCAGAGTACCTGAAACAATCAGCGGTACGGCAAGTTATTCTACTACGCCAGGAGGCCGTTGCAGAACTCCAGCCGCTGACCGACTGGCGCCAGGAGATGATGACCCTCGGCTACCTGAACGCCGGATCCAGCAACGACCTGCTCCATTGATGCAGTGGCTCGAAAGTGATGCATCACTTCCCGAAAACAGGTCGTGAAAAGATAATAACCGGCGGCCTTAGCCTCCTGGCGCTGGCAGCCGTAATTTCAGTTATTACAGGAGTACCGGCAGCTATTCTCGCCCCTGTGTTCGGAGTGAACTTCATCTTCTATTTCACACGGTTTAAAAGGATCTCAAAACTGCAGGAACAGGTGAGTCGCTCGTCTGATCTGTTGAAGGCATACTCTGAGATCATTACCCTGATTGAGAACCGCGACTTTACATCTCCCCTCCTGCAGAAACTGCAGTCTGATTTCAAGGGTGAGATCCCGGCCTCACAACGGATCAGGCAGCTTTCAAAACTGGTTGGAAGGCTCGATTCGAGATTGAATGTGCTTGTATCCATCCCTCTTAACCTGCTTTTCTTTACCGATATACACTTCTGCCTCGCCCTGGAGAGATGGAAACGAGGGCATGCCTCGCGGATACCCTCCTGGTTTGCAGCGATGGCGGAGTACGAGGTGCTGGCCTCGCTGGCAAACATGGCTTTCAATAATCCCGGCTGGGTTTACCCGAAGGTGACTGAAGAGTATTTTGTTTTCAGGGCTGAGGAGGTATGGACCATCCCCTAATCCCTGCCGGCAAGCGGATAAGCAACGATTTTGCCGCAGACGGGGCCGGGAAAGCCATCATTGTAACCGGATCGAACATGTCGGGCAAGAGCACCTTCCTGCGTACCTGCGGGGTGAATGCCGTGCTGGCCTTTGCCGGAGCGCCAGTCTGCGCCTCGGCTTTCACTGTCTCGCTTGTCAGGCTCCATTCCAGCATGCGCATATCGGACTCGCTCGAAGAGAATATCTCCTCATTCTATGCAGAGTTGCGCCGAGCTTAGAGGCAATCATCTCCGGGGCTGAATCCGACCCGAAGGCATTTCTGCTTCTCGATGAGATCCTCCGCGGCACCAACTCCGACGACAGGTATACCGGTTCAGTGGCGCTGATAAAACAGCTGACCGGGTACGGTGCGGTGGCAATGGTTGCAACCCATGACCTGCGCCTCGCCGGACTGGAGCAAGAGCTTCCGCAATCAATTGAGAACTATCACTTCGACGTGAAGGTTAACGGTGAGGAGCTCTTCTTCGACTACCGCCTCACCCCGGGCATCTGCTCAAGCTTCAATGCATCGCTGCTGATGAAGAAGATGGGGATAAGGGTCTGAATATCCCTTTTTAGTCTGCAATCGGCAGTCAGCAGCCGGCAGTCACGCTAAGGCAGTAGTTAATAGGCAGTAGGCAGTAGTGCTAACCTTTCTCCGTTAACCTTATTATTGCTTCAACCTTCTCCTCATCAGCAAACTGCCCGTCTATCCAGTTGATGGTGATGCCGCGGCGTTCCATGCCGCGAAACCAGGTCATCTGGCGCTTGGCGAAACGGTGTATCTCAACCTCCAGTTTCGTCGCCATCTCCTCGTAACTCATCCTGTTCAACAGGTACATCGTAACATACTTATACTCGAGTCCGTAGTAAAGAAGATCGTCAGGATGCACACCCTCAGCCAGCAGCCTCTGCACCTCCTCAATCATGCCTCCCTCGAGCCTCGCCTTCAACCGTGAACTGATTCGCTGCCGCCGGGTCTCGCGGTCAAAGAAGAGAGCCGTCACCAAAGGATTCTTAACCGGAAAGGGACTCTCAACAAAGGGATGATGCACATAATATTCCGCTATCTCTATCGCCCTCACGGCCCTCTTCACCGTGTCAACATCGGTTTTGTTATGAAGGCTCTTGTACTGCGATAAAATCCCTGTCAGCTCCTCAAGTGAACGGCCGGCCAGAAGCCCGCGCAGCGGTTCATTAACCGGCACCTGTATCAGCCGGTAGCCGCTGACAATGCTGTCGACATACATCCCCGACCCGCCGCAGACAACAGGGAACGCATCGCGAGCCGTCATCTCCCCGAAAACCTCCAGGAAATCGCGCTGGTACTCATATACGTTGTACCTGTACCCGGCATCTACTATGTCAACCATGTGAACCGGCACCCTGCGGCTGTCAACAAGATAATCCGAAAAATCCTTTCCCGTCCCGATATCCATCCCCCTGTACACCTGCCTCGAGTCAGCACTGATCACCTCCCCTCTCAGCCGGTCCGCCACCAGCGCCGCCAGGCGCGTCTTGCCCGTGGCCGTAGGTCCGGTGATAACAACGATATCATGCATCGGCTTGTCCATCAGAACTTAAACTTACATAAAACCACCTGATCATGCACAGGCAAACAAAAACCAAGGCCACGGCCCGGATATATAGAGGAAAGATAGCCATTAAGGGTGCAGGTACATGCGGTATTTTACTTATTTTTGCCGGTCGTAACTGAAAAGAGGCCATGGACTTCAGGTTTCTGCATCATCGTATAAAGTATTTTATAATAAATCCCGGCAAGGCCTGGGAGGTGGTTCACCGCGAGGAACGGCCCATGAAGTTTGTCAGGGACAGCTTCTTCTTGCCGCTGATCATACTGGTCACCGTAAGCGCATTCCTGGGTTCGATGTTCTTTATCAACACCACACTGAAACCTATGTATTCAGTGCTTGCAGCCGTCTCTACCTTCCTCTTTCTCTACCTGGGCGTCTATGCATCAGCATTCGTTGTCAGGGAGATAACGAGGGCTCTTGACCTCGGGCACGACTTCCTGGTGGCATTCAAGCTGGTGGCCTACTCCATGGCCCCAATATTCCTGTCGCTCACCATCAGCCGCCTGTTCGAGTCGCTGCTTTTCATCAACGTGCTGGGTCTCTATGGGCTGTATATCTTCTGGATCGGGATGGAGACAATGGTCAATCCGCCTGATCACAAGAAACTTCCGATGCTGATAGCTACGGTAGTATCAATGCTGATCATATTCCTGCTGCTGCTTGTTATACTCTCCAAACTGACCGAAGCGGTTTACTTTGGAATCTTTGCCTGACACCGGTGATGAGAAACGATACCAGCAATATCGTCATCAGGAACCGCAGGGCCTCTCACGATTATGAATTCATCGAGAAACTCATTGCGGGGATCAAGCTCACCGGCACCGAGATCAAATCGATACGCGCAGGCAAAGCCACACTTACCGACTCATTCTGCGCCTTCCGGAACGGGGAGCTCTTTGTGACCGGGATGCACATCTTGAGTACTACTGGGGAAACCTGAACAACCATGACCCGCTTGGAGAGCGCAAGCTTCTGCTGACGCGAAAGGAGCTTCGCAAATGGGAAAGGAAGGTTAATGAGACAGGACTGACGATCATCGTCACTAAGGTCTTCATCAACAACCGTGGGCTGGCAAAGGCGGAGATTGCTATTGCCAGGGGCAAGAAGCAGTATGACAAGCGCGACACCATCAAGAAGCGCGATCATGAGCGCGAGATGGATCATCACACCAAGGAGCGCAAACAAATAATCCAGGCAAGATTCGTCCAATTCCGTCCCATCAGATAAATCCAGGGCAAACCGGCGGACCCGTCCGGCAGATAAATCAGGAATAAACCTGCAGGGCCACTCAGGCAGACAAATCAAGCACAAATCAGAAGTTCGGGCTAAGCAGATACCTCGCGTAGAACTGGTCAATGTAAGCCACAGCCTTCCTCTGCAGTATCAACTATCCTGAAAATGTTCATGTCCTCCGGGGAGATGTTGTGTTCCTCCGCAAGCATCACATCTGTAACCCATTCGAAGAGCCCTGACCAGTATTTCTCACCTACCAGAACTATCGGAAAACGTCCGATCTTCTTTGTCTGTATAAGGGTGATAGCCTCGAAGAGCTCATCGAGTGTACCGAAGCCGCCCGGCAGCACAATGAATCCCTGCGCATACTTCATGAACATCACCTTGCGGACGAAGAAATAGTCGAATGTAATGAGCTTGTCACGGTCGATGAAGGCATTGGCCTTCTGCTCAAAGGGCAGGTCGATGTTTATGCCTATTGACTTGCCATTACCCCTCTTTGCCCCCTTGTTGGCAGCCTCCATGATACCCGGACCTCCTCCGGTGATCACACCGTAACCCTTCTGCACAAGCTGGAAAGCGATCTCGTCGGCGAGCTTGTAATACTTGTTATTGAAATGGGTCCGTGCAGAACCGAAAATGGCTACACTCGGGCCTATGCGCGAAAGTTTCTCAAATCCTTCAACCAGTTCGGCAATGATCTTGAAGACCCTCCATGAATCCATGGTGTGGATCTCATGCCATGTCTTCGGTTCAAAAGCATCCTTGATGAGATCTTTTTCTTTAGCTTCGTCCATAAGTTTTTATTTAGCTGTTAAATATAATCTTTTCTATGTGTTCATGCGCGGGTAGCATGGAATCCTGCCGGCAAAATTATCTGCCGTCCGGTGATTCACTTCTCCTGTTCCAGTACGGGAGCAAGAAACTGTCCGGTGTAATTATCCTTCAGCACGGCTATCTCTTCAGGTGTGCCGGAGAACATTATCTCGCCGCCTCCGTGTCCGCCCTCCCTGCCAAGGTCAACAAGGTAATCGGCCATCTTGATTACATCCATGTTATGCTCTATTACCATGACGGTATTGCCCCGCTCCACCAGCCGGTCAAGCACCTCGAGCAGTACCTTCACGTCATCAAAATGAAGTCCCGTTGTCGGCTCATCAAGGATATAGAGTGTGCGTCCCGTATCGCGTCTTGAGAGTTCCGTGGCCAGCTTCACCCGCTGGGATTCCCCTCCTGAGAGTGTAGTTGAGGGCTGCCCGAGCCTTACGTACCCAAGGCCGACATCCTGCAATGTCTTTATCTTATGATATATCGAAGGGATACCCCTGAAGAACTCCACGGCATCGTTTATGGTCATCTCAAGGACATCATATATCGACCTGCCCTTGTATTTCACCTCCAGGGTCTCTCTGTTATAACGTTTCCCCCCGCAGTCTGGGCACATCACATAGACATCCGGGAGGAAATTCATCTCTATGGTCTTCACTCCCGCTCCCTCGCACCCCTCACATCTTCCGCCCTTGATATTGAACGAAAACCGTCCTGCACCAAAGCCTCTGACCTTTGCATCGGGTGTGATTGCGAAGAGGTTGCGTATTTCCGTGAACACTCCCGTATAGGTTGCCGGGTTTGAGCGCGGCGTGCGGCCAATGGGGGCCTGATCGACCTCAATCACCTTATCGATGTTGTCAAGTCCCTCAATATCATCATATGGCAGCGGAATTCTTCCAGCACCCTGGAGCTTCCTGGCGAGTGCCGGGTGCAACGTCTGATTTATCAGTGACGATTTGCCGCTGCCCGAGACACCGGTGATGCATATGAATGTACCAAGAGGCACCTTCATGGTGACACCCCTCAGGTTGTTTCCTGACGCACCTGTAATGGTCAGGAACAGGCCGTTACCATCCCTCCTCTTCTCCGGCACATCGATCCGCTTCGTTCCGTTCAGATAAGCTGCAGTAAGGGTGCCAGTCTTAAGAATTACTTCCGGAACTCCTTCGGCAACTATCATACCGCCGTGAACGCCTGCCCCCGGACCGATATCTATGATATGGTCAGCGCTGAGGATCATGTCACGGTCATGCTCCACCACAATCACCGAGTTACCTGCATCACGCAGGCTGCGCAGTGCCTCAATCAGCCTCCTGTTGTCGCGCTGATGCAATCCTATGCTCGGCTCGTCAAGGATATAAAGCACGTTGACCAGTTTCGACCCTATCTGCGTGGCAAGTCGTATCCGCTGACTCTCACCTCCTGACAGGGTTCTTGCCCCGCGATTCAATGAGAGGTAATAGAGTCCGACATCAAGCAAAAATCCCAGGCGTGATGTAATCTCCTTGAGTATCTCCGAAGCTATTTTCCTCTGTCTCTCTGACATGTCACCGGTGACCCCGTCAAGAAATTGCCTTAGCTCGGTCAGGTCCATGGAAGCCAGTTCTCCGATATTTTTCCCTGCGATCCGGAACCAGAGTGACTCTTTCTTCAGCCTTGTGCCTGCGCACTCGGGACAGACGTGGTACTGGACATACTGATCACGGCCCTTTCCGTTTGCCTTACGTCCGCTGACTGCCTCCTGGTTGCCCACATAGTTGACAACCCCTTCAAAAGTCATGAAATAATTGGAGGTGACGCCAAGCGGTGTGTTTGACAGTTTCAGAACCTCATCCGAGCCGAAGAAGATCTTGTTCAGCACATCCTCCGCGAGCTCTTTAACCGGGGTATCAACGGTGAAGCCGTACTTCTCGCCAAGGGCTTCAATCATCCAGAAAATCCAGATATTGCGGTATTTCCCCAGCGGTTCAATCCCGCCCCTGCGGATACTCAGTTCCGGATCAGGCATCATCCGGGTGATGTCCACCTCAGATATCTCTCCCAGTCCGTTGCACTTGGGGCAGGCGCCCTGGGGCGAGTTGAAGGAGAAGGTGTGAGGCGCAGGCTCGTTATAGGAGATACCTGTCACCGGGCACATCAGGTGGCGACTGTAATACCTGAAGGTGCTGTCTTCGGAATTCAAAACCATCATGATGCCGTCGCCCTGATCGAGAGCAAGAAGCAGGGCGTCATGAAGCCTCTTTTCAGTCACATGCCCGACCTGAAACTTATCTATAACCAGTTCAATGAAATGCGACTTGTACCTGTCGAGCTTCAGTCCCGGCGTGATCTCCTTAAGCTCCCCGTCTATGCGTGCATAGAGGAACCCCTTTCGCCTCAGCTGTTCGAAGAGCTCCTTGTAATGACCCTTTCTGCCTTTGATCAGCGGCGCCAGGATATAAATCTTCCTCTGGTCATAGCGCAAAGTCACCAGTTCCAGTATCTGGTCATCAGTGTATTTAACCATCTTTTCCCCTGACTCATAGGAGTATGCATCAGCGGCACGCGCATAAAGCAGCCTCAGGAAGTCGTATATCTCAGTGATGGTGCCAACGGTCGAGCGCGGGTTCTTGTTGGTTGTCTTCTGTTCAATGGATATGACGGGACTGAGACCTGCTGATGCGGTCTACATCGGGCCGCTCCATGCCTCCGAGGAACTGGCGGGCATAGGCTGACAGGGTCTCCATATAACGCCTCTGACCCTCGGCATAGATGGTGTCAAATGCCAGTGATGACTTACCGCTGCCGCTGAGACCGGTGATGACGACCAGCTGATTGCGCGGCAGTGTGAGGCTTATGTTTCGCAGATTGTGAACCCTTGCCCCGTAAACCTTTATCTCATCCTTCTGTTCCGGCATTGAGGATGCTATGAACCTTCAGCTATCCTTGCATCCTTTTCAGGAACCCTGATGATAAACTCCCGTCCTTCACTGTTGGTGAGGAAGGGCTTGCGCAGCCAGGGATTGAGAAACTTCAGCAGCTTGTAGTTTGTCTCATACTGCCGGGCAAACTGTTCAAAGCTCGGGACCGCAGTGCTGACCTTTATATCTTTAAAGGGGATGGGCCTGTAGAGATCTCCCTCCGTGACCACGAACCCGTATCTTGAAGGCTCTGACATAATCAGTTTCAGCGCTGCAATGCGGAAGACATACCTTGCTGTCTCTTCATTCAGCAGGAGATCGTAGTAATTGCTTTCCTTCTGTATCTCCACCTGTTCACTGAGTCCGCTAAAACCATTATTGTATGAAGCTGCGGCCATGGTCCAGCTTCCGTATCTCTCGTATGCCCTTTTGAAATAGCTGCATGCAAAACGGGTTGATTTCTCAAGGTTATAGCGATCGTCAACCTCCTTGTTGATAGTCATGCCGTATTCCTTTCCAGTGCCTTCCATTATCTGCCAGAACCCTGTGGCGCCGGCAGGTGATATGACATTGCTCAGGTCACTCTCGGCGCACGCGAGGTACTTGAAGTCATCAGGTATGCCGTTCTCGGCAAGGATCTTTTCTATCTCCGAAAAATATCTCCCTGCTCTCTTAATTGTCAGTAGTGTTGAGCCATGCCTGTAGGCTGTGGCATTCAGTTCCCTGTCGAGGCTTTCACGTGTGTCAAAATATTGAAGAGGCAGGGCTTCACCGGCAAAGGTAACATCATCAGGCAAGGCCCAGGAGGCAGCTGCCGGCATATACGCCTCATTATCAGCTATTACTGGTTGAGGGTCTTTCGCTGAAACAAGGAGCGTAAATATAAATCCGGCGCTGAGCAGCAACATGATTGAAGTGTGGCCTTCCCTGGGGAACTTTCATCTTATGGCGGTTTGTTAAGAAACCGCAAAAATAGTGAAATTATTGCGTTTGGGGAAGCAAAAGAATGCGCAGAATGAGTGATATCAGAATTTGAAGAAGAAGCCCGACCAGACCCCCAGCGAGTAAGGCTTGTAAAACGCCCCGGAGATGTTGCTGAACGGTGTCATATAGTATTTGAAGACGGGCTCGAAGTTGAAGGAGATTTTCGAGGAGAGGTTATACTCCATCCCCAGCCCGACCTGGCTGCTCAGGTTGTGTGCATTGATTCCTTCCGTATAGCCTATCTGAACCATGTCGGATCCCTCTCCGGTATACGCCATATTATCAACCAGGAATCCGTATGCCACTCCTCCGGAGAGGTTGAGTCCCAGTTTGCTGTCGATGACCTTATACCTCAGTACCAGTGGCAGCTCCAGGTAACGGAAGACCTGCTGGATGTCATCTCCCACCTGTGTAAGGGGGTATTTTGAGGGGTCTGCCATGTTTCCCTGGATCAGCGTCCCTACCCTGTCCTTACTGTCAGCAAGGAACAGGTCGGTATTGCCGGCCAGGATAAGCCCGGAAGCTGTCTCAACACTGTAGAGGTAGCTGCTTTTGACGGCATAGAATCCTGATAGTCCGGCGAAGACATCGATGCCTGTAATTGTCTGTCCGATCGAAGATAACCCTACACCCGACTGAATTGTCAGGCGGTTGGAGATCTTATAACCGAATGATACTCCTGTAGTATATGTCGGTCTTGTTTTTTCATTGTGCATCAGCTCCGACAGTCTGAGATCCTGTCCTGAAGGAGAGAATCCCACTGAGGGCGAGACCGATGCGCCTACAATGAATCTCTGATCGACCGCTTCACCGGTGGCAGGGGTCAGCGTCGGTGCCAGCCCCTCAGATGCTCCTGTCAGTCGTCGCGAGGAAATCACAGTAATTTCATCCGGATTAACGGGAAGTGATTTGTCATCGCCTCCTCCCCGGCAGTGGCATGTCAGCAGAAGCAAGGAGCCGCAGAGGCTCATCAGCCGGGAGAGTTAGAATAGTTTCAGTGACAGGTTCAACAGGTGAGGTCTGATTTGTAATGACAGCCGTGGGACGGTCAGCAGTGAGAGCATCAGCGATGGCGGTTGTCATGTCAATCGTAACAGCCTGTTGTTCACCGCTGGCAATGGTAATCTCCTTAAGGGTGTCTCCGGTGTTATTGCTGCGCATATACCAGCTGGCCATAAGTGCAAGAGAGACAAGGGCAGCGACCCCCGCTGCGATCCTGGTAATGATCCTCAACGGTGAGCGCCTGACGGGCATCGGCGGGATATTATCCCAGACGTCAGCCGGCGGCAGGACCTCCATGTTTTTAAGTCCGTTCCGGAATACAATGTCAATATTTGGCTCCCTTTCAAACATTTACCATTCTTCTTGTGACACCCGTAAGTATCATTACCTTCTTCTGAAGTATCTCCCTCGCCCGTGAGAGATTCGATTTGCTGGTACCTTCCGAGACACCAAGCATTTCACCTATCTCCTTGTGGGAATAACCTTCAATGGCATAGAGGTTAAAGACCATTCTGTATTTTGGTGGCAGCTCCATGATCATATTCAGGAGATCGAAAGCCTCAAGCCCGGCAAAGTCATTGTTGTCGGGGTCTGCTTCCGGCTCAGTCACCTCATCAATATCGTCGACGCGACTCAGGTAATACCTGCTGCGGTACCTCTCAAGCGCGGTGTTGACGATGATCCTCCTCATCCATCCTTCAAAAGAACCTTCATGGCTGAAGCGCGACAGGTTTTCGAAGATCTTTATAAAACCTTCCTGCAATACATCCCTGGCTTCCTCCGTATTGCCTGCATACTGAAGACAAACGGCATAGAGCTTAGGAGCATACCTGCGGTAAAGCAGTTCCTGGTCGCGCCTGCTGCCTGACAAACAGCCGTCAATTATGTCTTTCTCCTTATGCAAACCCGGTATTTAGACGAGTTATAAAGGTAGGAAATAAAATCTGACCCTGTCAATAGATTGATGCTAAAAAGAGGCTAAAGGTTGCGTTAAAAGTAAAATATACCCAAACGCTCAGCCGTGTATCGCCTCGCCGAGGGCAGCTGCTGCGGCTTCCATGATTCCCTCTGACATTGTCGGGTGAGGATGGATGCTGAGCATCAGGTCATGGGCCGTGGCACCCATCTTCCTTGCAACCACCAGGGAGGAGATCAGCTCAGTGACATTCATGCCTATCAGGTGTCCGCCGATGAGCCTGTCGTCAGCGGCGTTGAAGACCAGCTTGACGAATCCTTCACGCGCCCCTGCAGCGGAGGCCTTTCCCGATGCCATGAACATGAACTTGCCTGTTTTTGTTTCGATGCCGGCAGCCTTTGCAGCCTCCTCTGTCAGTCCGCATGACGCTACCTCGGGTGTGGTATAGGTGCATCCCGGGATGTTTCCGTAATCGACAGGCTCAGGGTCTTTCCCGGCTATCTTTTCAACACATACTATCGCCTCTGCTGAGGCAACGTGAGCAAGTGCCGGGCCCGGCACCACGTCACCGATGGCATATACCCCCTTAACGCTGGTCTGATAGTATTTGTCAACCACAATCTTACCCCTGTCGGTTTTGACCCCGCACTCCTCGAGGCCTATCCCCTCGATATTGGGTGTGATGCCTACAGCTGAGAGAACTATTTCCGCCTCCGTCACCTCCTCCCCTTTCGGGGTCTTGATTGTTACAACGCATTTTTCTCCGGTGGCATCAACTTTTTCAACCGACGAGCCGGTCATGATCTTCATCTTAGACCTTCTTGAATGAGCGCTCCAGTGTGCGTGACACCTCCTCATCCTCAAGAGGAAGGATACGAGGCATGAACTCAACCAGTGTCACCTCTGTGCCCATCGACCTGTAGAAGCCTGCGAACTCGCTGCCGATGGCTCCCGAGCCAACCACAACCATCGAGGCAGGCAGTGAGGGGAGACTCATGGCCTCGCGGTAACCGATGATCTTTTTACCATCCTGCTTCATGTTGGGCAGCTCGCGGGAGCGGGCACCCGTGGCAATGATGATATGATCAGCATTGTATGTTCCCTTAGTGCCGTCAGCAGCCTCAACCTCCACTGTGCCTGCACTCATCAGCCTGCCGAAACCGTTTATAACCTGTATGTCATGCTTCTTGAACAGATACTGCACCCCCTTGCTCATGGCGTCTGCCACTCCCCTGCTCCGGGCGATGACTGCACTGAAATCGGGTGCCGGCGCCTCCCCGGCAATGATGCCGTAATCAGAGGCATGCCTTGCATAATCAAGCACCTGGGCGCTCTTAAGAAGGGCTTTCGTAGGGATGCATCCCCAGTTCAGGCAGACGCCGCCCGTCTCGGCCTTCTCTATCACCGCCACCTTCAGGCCGAGCTGCGCAGCCCTGACTGCAGCCACATACCCGCCCGGGCCACTGCCTATTATCAAAATATCATATTCAATCATCCGTTTACTTTTTCATTCGCTTTAACATATCTATTTTATTGACCGAATGGAATTTGCTTGAAATTTAATAATCAAATCCATTTGTCATTTCTGACTCATCCAAGTTTCATTTTTTCAATACTTCGGGTCCTTTTCAGGCTCCTGGCAACACGTGCCATCAGCCAGAAAAACACCAACACAGTCACAATTGTTGCGCCGGTAGGGAGGTTGGTGAACCACGAGATTGCAAACCCGGCGCTTATGCTGATAAAACTGACCAGGGTGGAGAGCACAATGATCTTCAGGTATTTCCTGGTGAAGAGCATGATGATGTTTGCCGGTATGGTAAGCAGGGCAAGTATCATGATCACCCCTGCCATCCTTATGTTAAGCACGATAGCCAGACCCGTCAGGCCAACTGAAATATATTTGAAGAGGTCAACGTGCCTGGTAAACGTACGCGCATAGTTCTCGTCAAAGGAGATGTAGAGCAGGGTTCTGTAGAAGAGTGTGGTGTAAATGATCAGCACCACCGAAATGATTCCCAGAGCTATCAGGTCTCCGTTCGTGACTGTGAGGATGCTGCCGAAGAGATAGCTCATGAGGTTGGGAGCGTATCCCGGGGTGAGGTAGATGAAGATGATGCCGATGGCCATGCCCAGCGCCCAGAGTATGCCTATGGCGCTGTCCTCGCGCATCTTTCCCCTTGCCGACATGTATTCCATGCCCAGCGCCGATCCCAGTCCGAAGAGGGCTGCGCCCACCACAGGGTTAATGCCAAGATAATAACCGAGTCCTATCCCCCCGAATGAGGCATGGGTTATACCGCCGCTGAGGAAGACGAGCCTGCGTGACACGATGTAGGTTCCTGCCAGGCCTGCAGTAATACTGGCAAAGAGCGCACCCAGAAGCGATCTGACGACAAATGTGTATTCAAAAATATTCTCCATTAACTGTGTTTGTGGAGTACGACATGAGGGACATCACCATGTGTGACAAGCTGTATGGGGCATCCGTAAAGCCTGAGGTCCTCGTCAGTTATCTTGCTGTGCGGGTGATAGAAGAGGGAGCCGTTGACGCATGCGAAAGACTTTACCCAGGTGGAGATGGTACCAACATCATGTGAAACCATCATAATCGTCATACGGCTGTTGAGCATCCTTAGCCTTTCATAGAAGTCTGCCTCGAAGGAGGGGTCGACGAATGTGGCAGGCTCATCAAGGAGGAGCAGCCGGGGTGAGCCTGACACAGCCCTTGCCAGGTAGACACGCTGCAACTGTCCGCCCGAAAGCTCATTGAGAGCCTGGTGAGCCAGGGGTGTTAGTCCCAGCTCCTCCATCACCTCTCTTGCACGTTTTTGCTCTTTACGGCCCATGCGGCCCGTGGCTCCCATGCTGTGCATCATTCCTGACAGTACAACATCCTCAGCGGTGACAGGGAAGAGGGTATCACCCCGGGCCACCTGCGGCATGTACCCCACCTGGTTCAGCCTCAGATTGCCGGGCGTATAGTCGACCCTTCCTGACAATGGTTTGAGCAGTCCGAGGATTACCTTCAGGAGGGTTGTCTTTCCTCCCCCGTTAGGGCCTATGATCCCGATGAAGTCGTTCTCCTCCACGGCCATGGTGATATCCTTCAGGACTACTTTCTCCTCGTAGCCGGCAGTGACTGATTCTATGGTGAATAAGACGCTCACAGTGTAATGCCAATTTTGTTAAGGTACTCTGTTTTAAGTCTGTTGTTAGTCCTCAGTCCTCAGTCTTCTGTCTCATCCCTGACTGCCGACTGCTGACTGGCTAATGCCTGTGCTATTTCAACAACAGCTTCCGGCCAGTTTCTGTTCATCGGGTTGATGACAATCAGTTCCGCACCGGTCTCTCCGGAGAGCGACTGTGCGTTGCGCAAATCGTACTCCGCCTGTATGAAGATAGTCTTAATTTTCTTCTCGCGGGCAAGGTCAATGAGCTGTTTCATTCGTGCCGGCGACGGACTTTTCCCTTCATCCTCAAACGATACCTGTTCAAAACCGTAGTCGCGCCCCATATAGGCCAGCGCAGGATGGTAAATCATCACAGTTTTATTGGGTGCTGTGGCCACAGCTGGCGTACAAGCGAGTCAATCTCCACAATCCTTTTCAACACGGCTACAAGGTTTGCCCCGGATTTTTCATATGACCCGGGATTCAGTGCAATAAGGAAATCGGCTATATCATGGGCCATGACCATTGCTTCCTAGGGAGACATCCAGTAGTGGGGATCAGGTCCGCCGTGACCGTGAGCAGCGTGACTGTTTCCCTTACGGCTGTCAGCTTCGCGACTGTTCTCTTGCTGCTGCTTTTGTGACTGTGTCCCTCATGGCTGTCTGCTTCACAGGCTGTCCTCCCCGTCCGTGTCGGCATCATGTCCGGCATCCTCATGATTGGTAGCATTATGCCCGGTACTTTCACTGATCATCGTCCCCGCCGGCATGCAGTCCGGCATCCTCGTGACCATCGTCCCCGCCGGCATGCAGTCCGGTACCCTCGTGACCATCGTCCCCGCCGGCATTCAGTACGGCCTCTGTTCCCTGTTGTCCGGCTTCGATGAGCTGAATATTAAGCGACAGGTCGAGTATCTTCATCTTTGGATTGACCTGTGTGAACCGGCTCATCCAGGCCTCCTCAAAGCCAAGTTTGCCGTTTATGATCAATGCCTCCGAGGCTGAGAGCGAGTTAATCTGGGCCGGGAGAGGCTCCCATATATGATGGTCGGCACCGGGAGGAAGAAGCACATTGACAGTGAAGTCACTCACCTGCTATTCCCTCAACGAACCAGGCAAAAGGAGGAATGGTGACCGTAATGACTCTTTTCACCGCCACCGGAGCCTGACCTGCGTACCGCATGAATGATGGCTAAAAAGGCAATTAACAGGATCCATATCGTGTGTCTTCTCATAACAATCAGATTTGCCATGCAAAATTAACAATATGGCAGTCGGGGACAAACAACAGAGGAAATAATTAACCCTCGATGCGTTATAAACAGGCAGAGACAGGTACCGCAACCTGTCTCTGCCATGATTACAGACAAATGTGTAATCAGATAAATTGAACCAATTATGAAGCAGGAAACCAATTCAATTTAGAGTTCATAGCGATATGCGCAGGTTGCCCGTGGCGTTCTTTGGCCTCTGATCCTTAAATACCCATTTCCCGTTCTTCCACCCGTCGTTCTCGCCTGCTTCAAAGTTCTTACGCCAGTTGAGGCTTCCGTTCTCATCGATGACTACCTCAGAGAGCTGTTTCCCGTCAGGCATGATGATGGCAACGGTCATAGACCCTTCGGCACAGTCGCCTGAGACAGTCAGATTGACGCTGCTCTCATCCGAGGCGCTCATGATAAATTCATTCGTGAATGTAGCCTCCATGACCTGACGCGAATAATTCCATGATGAACCCGGTTTGCTGGCATGTCCGCTGCCACTGAATACATAGTAATCGCCGGGATTAGGAAGCCCGTACCTGAGTATCCTGCCATCAGGCACGATCATCATGGGAAGGTCCCTTTTCGATATCATAAGCGTCTTTTGAGATATCTTCCAGGCTCTCTCGTGCTGCCATTCAAAATCCAACTCATTTTTCAGCTTCACTCTCAATCTCAGCTATTTTCATCCGGAGCTCCATACTCCTCTTTTTCGCATCGACCTCTGACTGCTTAAGTTTCTGTTGCTCCTCCTCGCCAGAGGTCTTGAGTTTCTGCTGCTGCATGCTCCTGGCCGTGGTTTTGAGTTTCTTTCAATATCAGCCTCCTTTTGTTGGTCGGCAGATGGTGGCGTGCCTTGTCCCGTATGCCGGTGGTGCCGACAAGATAAGTGCCATGGCACCGATTGCGATTGAATAAACTGTTCTTTTCATCCGTATATAATTTAATTGTTAAAGGTCGGATGGAACCCACATGTCCTGGAATTATGTTCAATAATGTTTGTGTATGGTGTACATGTGGGTTTCATGACTGCCCTGTTAATTGTTTTACGCTGTAAAATTACAACGCCTTTTCGCAGCTACAGGTTAACGGGAGGTTAATGCAAGGTTAATCCTGTTTTTTATCCGGATCATTGTATAATTTTGAATAAAAATAAACAGAATGAAGCGTCAGCTCCTTCTCGTTGTGTCACTTGCTGCACTGATTCTCTTCGTTGCCGTACAGTTCTATCTGATCTACAGCATCTGGAGGCAGAAGGAGGAGATCCTGACAATGAGGTACAGGAACCTTTCCCGCGAAGGTTTGTCAATGCTGCTATCCAGGAAGAAGACCAACGGATTCGAGAAGGCGATGGATGTGACTGAGAATTTGCGTTCTACCTTATAACCGAGGAGCTGAACAAGGATGAGTACATGTATGACACCGCATCAATCCGCAGGTCTGGCTCTGAAGGAGATCTACTCAATCATTTATAAGAATGAGATGCTGACATCCTTTCTTAAAAGCTACATAGGACAGACAGGTTTTGACAATGATTTCAACCCGGTGCTGGCAATCGCACGACTTGAACTGCTTGCAAATGACAAAAGCTATATACTGGCTGACACCGTTTTTAAAACCAGAAGGAAGAATCTGGTCGTCGTCAACACCTTCCGGGAAGAGCATAACAATTTCATAATTGAATATCATTACCTGATAGATCTCACACACAAGAATGAGCTGGTATTCAAGGGCGCCCTCTTCCTTTTGTTCTCTATCATTGCCAGTACATTGATAGTCTTCCTTGTCTTTGGCATTACCTGGAGGAATTTGATGGAGGAGAGGCGCCTCTCAGAGCTGAAAAGCGACTTTATCAACAACATGACCCATGAGCTCAAGACTCCGCTGTCAACCATCACCGTCGCCGGCAGAACGCTTGAAAAGGAACAGATTCTCTCTGACCGGGAGAGGGTACTGGAGACGGCACGGCTGATAGCGAAACAGAGCATACACCTCAACCAGCTCATAAACACCATTCTCGAGGTAAGTTTCCTTGAGAGAGCTGAATTTGAGCTTGACAGGCATATGGTTCAGGTTGATGAGCTGATGCACCAGATTGTGACATCGTTCCTTACCTCATGCGACGGCTGTGCTGTGATCAGAGAGGGACTACGGTGCCAATGGCGCTTCCGCATCAGTTGACATCGTCTACTTCACTACCATGATTAACAACCTCCTGACCAACGCTGTCAAATACTGCGAAAGTGAGCCTGAGAGACTATTTATACATCTATTGACACCGGCAACCTTGAGATCACGGTTACCGACAACGGGATTGGCATCTCCCGTGATCACATTGATCACGTCTTCGATAAGTTCTACCGGGTACCGCACGGCAATATTCACAAAACCAAGGGGCTGGGCCTGGGACTCTATTATGTGAGGCGTATTGCCGTTGCTCATGGCGGGGATGTATCTGTCAGCAGCAAACCCGGCAAGGGAACCACATTCAGAATCAGAATACCAAAATAATAAAGCCATGAAACTCCTGCTTGCTGAAGACGATGTCGATTTCTGGAACATATCGCAGTACGTTACCCTGAGCGGATTTGAAGTTGCCCTGGCCCGCGACGGCCGCGAAGCATGGGAGATGTTTCATGCCTCCAGGCCTGACATATGCGTTTTGGATGTCATGATGCCCGAGATGGATGGCTTCACCCTTGCCGAGAAGCTGCGTGCCGAGGAACCGGGGGTGCCATTTATATTCCTCACTGCAAAGAGCCTTAGGGAAGACATAATCCGGGGGCTGAAGCTGGGGGCGGATGACTACATAACCAAACCATTCTATCCCGGAGATGCTGATGCTGCGCATCAACAACATCCTGCGAAGAGTCTACTCGGCTGCTGAGGATGAATACACAATCTCAGGAACCACCCTGAAGTACAACTCCCTGGAGCTGATCACCCCTGCGGGGAAGGAGAAGCTCACACTGCGGGAAGCCCAGCTGCTGAGACATCTTATGATGAACCGCAACAAGGCCCAGACACGAGAACACAGTACTAACTGAGACTCGGGACAGGATGATTATTTCCTGGCAGGAGTATGGATGTCTTTATCAGCCGGCTTCGCAAATACCTGTCGCCTGACACCAGGTATCTCCTGAGGAACCCTCAGGGCATGGGTTTCATCCTTGAGGAGGTACACTGACCTGCTGTCTCCGCCCGGCAAAAGCTGTCAAGATTAACTGATCTGCTGCCTCCGTCCGGTAAAAACCGGAAAGATTAACTGATCTGCTGCGGCCTCCGTCCGGTAAAACCGGAGACTTACTGTCTGCTGCCTCCTGTTTGGTAACCCCGGATTTTTATTTGCTGCCTCCGTCCGGTAAAAACCGGAAGGATTAACTAATCTGCTGTCTCCGCCTCGCGGATAAGGAATTCCGTCAGGTTGACGTCATGGCTCAGGTTAAGTTTTGTCCTTAACCGGTAACGGCCTATCTCCACTGCCCGGGTTGAGATATTCGAAAGGTTGGCTATCTCTTTCGTAGTAAAGTTCATCCTCAGGTATGAACAAAGCCTCAGGTCATTGGGAGTGAGAGACGGATACTTCTTCTTCATCTTGCGGAAGAATCCCTCCTGCGAAAACTTCAGGTTCTTCATCACATTCTGCCACTCTTCGGTCTGGGTATCAAGCCCGTGATTAATGATCTGTTCCATTCTTTTTCACAAACCGCGCCGGCAACTTTGATGAGGATTCCATGGCAGACTCCAGCTTGTCACGCAGTTCCCTCAGAGTGTCAGTTTTCCTGATCAGATAGCGCATTGTCAGCATCAACTCATAGCTCTTGTAGTCGAGCTCGCTTTCAAGCCTGTTCTTCCCCACCTCATATTCAATCATAAGACGGTGCCTCTCAAGAGCCATCCTGAATATCCTTATCCCGGCTGCGATAAGTCCGGCGACGATCAAAACATACAATACCCATGCCCAGCCCGTCAGCAGAAAAGGCCTTCCGATGACGAATAGCGCTTCGGCCATGCCGTTGCCACCCGCCTCCCTGACCTGCAGATGATACTCGCCGTGCCGCAGATTTAGGAGTGAAAAATTGTCTGCCGCAGTCCTGTACCACTCGTCATCCAGCTCTGTTACCCTGTACAGATACTCACGCCCTTCGCGGTCAAAACCGGAAGGATTGGCTATGAATACTGTAAGATTGTTTTCCCTGCTTGAGACCGAAAGGCTTTCCGCTGATCCCGGGAAGAGTGTCGTTGTCTTATTGCCTCCGCTGAAGATAAGCCTGCTGACATTAAGAGCAGACCCTGATCCTGGATCGCTTAGCTTTTCGATGTTATAAATACTGAACGCCTGCCTGGTAGGAATAAGAATCCTTGATGAGTCCAATGACATAATCTGCTGTTCGCGCCATGGCAGGTCAGCATATTCATGGACGAACTCAAATACCTTTTCTGCCTGAAGATCACGGGTGACATTGAAGAGGGCAACCCTGTTGTCAAGCACAAACCAATAGCTGTTCCTGCGATAGTATATTATCTGTGTTGCCCCGACAAAATCGCCGAGACCCGGCTCAAGAGACGTGACAGGGAAAAAGTCCTTTTTCTCATAATCGAATGCAAAGATATGATCAGATGCCATGAAGACAACCTGGTTATTCAGGCTTGACATCGAGAGGATTTTCGAGCTGTCTGACAGCAGGCTGAAGTAGAGTGAGCTGACAATAGAGTCTGCCACCTCATTGAGCTCCAGCCTGTATATTCCCTTCTGAGGATGAACAGCCCAGACATAGCCCAGATAATCAATCTCAAGAAACCTGGTTGGCTCAATATATCCTTCAATCCTGGTCCGGTACACCCACTTCCCGGCTGCATCTTTTCTGAATGAGACAATTCCGGTATAAGTTCCTTCAAGGAGAAGGTCGCCATAAGGTTTGAATGACCACCCGCCGGTCACATCAGAAATCCGTTCCGCAGTGGCGCCATCAATGACAAAGGTACCGTCATTATGTCCGCACATGATCTGACCGTCATAATTGACCAGCTTCCAGACCTGACCCTGAGTGTTGGGAATTATGCGCAGATCAGAGAAGCGATAGGTATCATCGTCCAGTGAGAGGTTAGCAGCAAACAGGCCATGGTTGGTTCCCAGATAAAGGTGATTACTATCCCTGATTGCAGTGTAAATGGTTCCAAGAGCGCCGCTGGTATTTGCAAAGTAGGTGACATGAGAAGAGGTCAGAATATAATCTGCCCCATCATCAAGACCAGCCCAGACACCTCCTGAATCATCGAGGTAAAGTGAGAGTACTGTGTTATTATTCAAACCATTAGAATAGTCAAAAGTATCACGTATCCTGCCTGACCTGTCACAGAAAGCGACGCCCCTCAGTATGGTTCCGAACACTATCATATTATCATTTACAGCCAGGCCTGCATTGCAGGTAGCCTCTTTGAGATAATGTGATATTTCGGTATTCAGGGGGGTGAATTCTTTGCCGTTAAAAGCGAATATCCCGTCGTTTGCGGTGCAAATCCACTGATCGTCCGGACCGAAATCAATCATGGCATGCACCTTCATTGAACCGAACGGCTCGCCGCCCTCAATAAACGTGAAACCCGAGTCGTCAAACCAATAAAGTCCTTGCCCGAGGGCCTGCGCCATGAACCTCTCTCCCACCCTGAAGAAGAAAAGCATGAAGGAAGGCGTTGATACCTTGCGGACAACATTATAGTCATAAATGTAAACAGCCGTAAATGACTGAAAATAAATGGAATGGTCAAGTTCATAAATATTCCAGATCTCATCATTCTTTGATACGCCTGCCCCCTCTGCAAGGGATGAATAGGAGAGTCTCCCAGACTGCTCCCTGGTCCAGATACCGAAGTCTTCGAAGGAGCCGGTAAAAATTAAACCGTCATTGCTCGACATAAACCGACCGCACTGCCTGCCTGTAAGGAACAGCGTATGGTCTGGCCGTTATGCCGTTGTACTCAATCAGTCCTGCAGAGTTGGCAAAATATATATACCCGCTTACCGGATCGCGGCATATTTCCCAGTTCTGACTGATGACAGGGATTGTTCCGGAAATGAACTTCTGAATATTCATTCTGTTGGCCGCCCTGCTGACCGAATGCTACTGATACGGATGACAAAAACCCAATCAGCAATAACAGGGATTTGTTAAAAATCAAGCCGGGTTTCTCTGACATAAGACCGGAATGTTACGTCATTTCTTTTCAATATGGTAAATATATAAAAAAAAGTGACGCATCAACAGGGCTGTCCGGCGCAGACTATCTGACAGCCTATTATGCCGCGTTTCTGCGGAGACGGATTCAGCCGGTCAATTTCAATGAACCTGAGTATGTCACCGGTAACGCTTCATTAACGATCCTGGGTTGAAACGTCTCTTATACATATCAGAAGCAAGAAGATTAGGATCTGCCTTACTTTGCATGACCCCTTCTTGCTGTTTAGTCTGATTTTTATTATCCGGTCTGAGGAAGTTACACCATTCTCATTTATTGCCTCAATTGAAAAATAATAAGTCTTTTCAATATCCATCGTCTTGAGCCAGTATTCGTTGGCACCGTAAATCATAATACAGTTGTATAATTTATCGGGCTCCGTTCCCATGTAAACATTATATGCATAGGCATCATCAACCGGATTCCATCTGATCCATGCACTTCTCCTGTCTTTCTGAGTACGCAACACCAGCAATTCTCTCCACCGCCCGGGTTTGTGCCCGCTACCAAGTCCGAAGACCCGCAATCCGCTAATCGCAAATTTGCCTGTCGGCATATGGACGTTTACCAGCTTGATAAAACCGGGTTTGAACAGGATTAGTCAATTCGATATAATCATGAGGCACGTCAGTATTATTTTCACTCTTGTCAACCAATAACTTCCATTTTCTTCCGTCGGCTGATTTCATAGATCCTGTACCTGTGATGCACGCCAAGAGATTTTCCCGTAAACTTTGCATCCTGGTCAGCATAGTTGACCTGTATTGCAAATACTGTTGAGAGGTTGCCCAGGTCTGATTGCAGCCATTCACCTTCATCACCTGAGGCAGCAGACCAGTAAGTTTTGATATTCTCATCCACTGCATGGTTGGGCTGATAGCCTCCCAGCGTTGAGGATACAGTGACAGGTTTGTTATAATTAAGCAGCATCCAGCCTGTGAAACGGCTTTTCAGATGATCCTCCTCCCCATCAGGCAGAAAGGTAGGATAATCTCCAAATGCAGTATTGCAGTACATCACCTCTTCCCGATCGAATCCGGCTGGCCACAAACCGATACGTCGCTCAAAGTTGTTTTTGACACATATGCCTATGGTCGAAACATGCCAGAAGTTGCCCCAGTTGTCACCGAAAGTGGAACCGTGTCCTGCGCCATTTGCAAAGCCGCCTGGTTTAAAACTGAGAGGCATTGACTGAGGAGCTAAAACTCCAAGGGGTCATCACCGACAACCACACCGTCAGCATATCCGCTGAATTCCTGTTCCCGGTGAACCGTACTGCAGATAATACTTCCCGTTATGTTTTGTCATCCATGGTCCCTCTATGAAAGGAGTCCAGGAATGTATTGTCCATATTCTCGCCGAATCGTTGCCACCCGTAGCGCCATGGTTCAGGCATATACATCTCTCTTCGGGCGGAAAGAGGCTCCATTGTTTTTCTGTCCAGCTCAACACCATAAATGGGATACCTGTTGCTGCTGCCATTGTACATATAGAACCGGCCGTTATCATCGGTGAAGAAAGCCGGATCCCAGCCACCAATGGAAAAAGGAATCAACGAGGGGCTTCCATTCATCAACTTTAGGGTTTGTGCTCATCCATATAGTGAAATCACTGGTGTAGGTCGATCCGAACACAATCATTGTGTCACCAATAATGCCTACAGCCGGTGCACACAGATCATCATAGATACCCTCATTCCATGATCGCAAAAACATTCTTGAAACGAAATTCCATTCTGCCATGTCTCCGGACCACCAGTATCCCCATTGGTTAGTTGAAAACAGGAAGTAATCACCCTTGTAGTTTACGATGACAGGATCAGCTGTGGTACGATGCCTGCCCCACTCAGTGAAATTCGGAATAGGAGAATAACCATAATCAATGTTGACCGGATTACAATAGGTCTTTTGCTGAGCGCCTGCTGAAAGGGAAGATGTCATGAATATGCCCGCCAGCATCGACCATCTTAGGGTCTGTAATATTGTGTTCTGATTTCTCATTCCTCTCTTCCACTTTAAATTGTGTTCAATCGTTATTCAGAGCCGATCCTATTCAGGCCGTTAATCATCTCATGATCTTGCATGAAAAGCTTCCATATGAGTCCTGTGCGCTAATTTCGATCATCACAGTTGAATTTCCACTGTGTTTGTATCCTGACTGAGCATGGCCCTGAACTGACCGGCCTCTATTACGGCCCCGCCGCGGCGATAATTGTTTTCTTCCTCCTCAAAGGCAATGTCGCTTCCGTTTATGCAGATCCGCTTCGGTCCGAAATTTTCATCCTTCACGCTGTAGCTCATTGTCAGGCTTCGCTCCATGAATTTCAGGCAAACCTGAATGCCGTCAAATGACCGTGGCATCACGGGGTCAATTATAACCTTGCCCCAATTGATTCTCAGGCCAAGCAGACGTGACACGACTAATCCGATAAATATTCCCGGACCGCTGGAATAGATGCGCCAGCCCCCACTGAGGGTCATGTTACCGTTTAATATTTCAGAGTAAAGCCGGTCTGCCTCATAACGGTTCCTGAAGATGGCATCGGAGCTGCTGTAATAGCAATTAGACTGCCTGATGTCTCCCGATGTGACGATATCGCGGTATGCCACCGGGATCGCCTGCCGCAGGGCATGGAGAAAGGCATCAGCATTCCCTGTAAGCGCCATGGCCTCAGCGTACCGGATATGTTCGTGCACATACATCAGACCAATCTCACGGCCAAAAAACGCGCCGCTCTCGGCTCTCCGGAAAAGAGTCTCAATACCTCCGCTGTACTTAAGGGGGCGGTCCATCAGGCGGACTCCGTCAGGGCCCTTGAGATGCATCTCAATGAGTTCCTGATGCCTCAGGGCCTGCCCGGCTGTGAACATTCTGCTTATTATGCCCCGGTTCATGGGTAATATGCTGTACTTTATCCCTGTTCTTCTGTCTGTCGGATGAAGCAGCAGGCTTATTGTTCCGTCATCCTCAGCCAGCCCATAGCCTGCCACTATGCCCTCCTTTACCAGGTGCCTGTTAAAATCCGATTTAATCCGTTCACACAGCTTATTATACTCACCTGCCCTGACGGTTTCGCCCCTCATCCGCCAAACCTCCGCGTATTCATTGAATGCCTGGTAGCTCATCTCCACCGTCCAGGCCGAAATCATCCGGCTGGCAAGCTCCCTGCTGACAGGCTGCAGTGAGTCATTCCAGTCACCTCCGCCGAACTGAACCAACGAAGTGCCCGGGACAAATGAACCAATAACCTTATTAACCAACCGGTTAATATGTTCCTGCAGTGATTTTGCGGTCTTTTCCGAGTTTTTATTTTTATTATAAAAAGGAAGAACCTCATCAAGAAAATCGAAATCATTCGTTGTTTTTATGTAATTACTCAAAGCAATGAGACACCAGTACATTACATCTCCGTGAGCACTGTCTGCCCGAATATCATTATAGCCGTCAAACATCCACCATTGGGGCCATCCCCCGTCCGGATCCTGGTTTGAAAAGATAATACGCAATACCTGTTTTGCCTCTTTATATTTCTGCATGCAGAGCAGCAGTTCAACGGGCCCCTGGGTAACATCACGGGTTCCCCATGCTGCTCCGCTGAACTGCTCGAGACCGTAGGGTGTGAGATAGTGGGTGAGGGCATTCATGCCATACCACGGCAGGATCTCCCTTATTGCTGCGATATCATCCTGAGTCCCCTTAACTGACAGTCCCAGACTTAATTCATTCCATAGTGACCTGGCATCATTATGATCCGCAATCCACTGCTTTTCAGGATCGTCAAAGATAATAGCCGGTTTCTCACCAGACACCTCTCCGCTAAAACTCATGCAAAAGTTTCCGGGACTGCTTACATCAAGTACAAACAGGTTGCTTCCCAGGCTTTTTCTGCTGCTGCTCAGTACCTCATCTCCGCAGGCTAAGGCAATCAGCTCCGTCGTGGCCCTGAACCGTTATGGTGAAGCGGGCTTCAGGGGACCTTGATGCGATCATGCTTCCTCTACGGGGAAGGGCAACATATTCACCGCCTTGTCTTCCCGGACCAACGGTCCATCCGTTGAGTTCATCAAAATCATGAGTGATCAAAAGCCTCGTCGGGGATCTGCTTTTAACACTGAATTCCAGGTTAATCTGTGGAGTTCTGACGGAGGTCCAGGTGCGCACCTGAAAACAGTAATCTCCACTCTTATAAATCCAGCGGCAACTATTCAGGTTGATCTCAAATGCCGAAGGGACTCCCAGCAGCATGAAACGGCCGTCAATCATGGCAAAAATACGTTGCCCGCTCTCCGGCGAAAGATTGAACTGACTGTTGCAGACTGATAGCAGCGCGTTGAAGTTTGTGTTGCCCTGAGTGATATGAGAATTGAAAACACCAAAGGCAAATGCCGTGGTAGACATAACCATTCCGTCAGGTGTAAAACCTGTTGCAGCCTGCATAATATGGCCATGAGGGCGGTCTGTAAGGCTCTCTTTGGCACGAAGCATTACATGAGTATTTTCACCGCAGAAAAATGAAAGAAGCCGACCCTCATGAGATTCGCAGTGGCGCCTGTCACTGCCAAAGAAATTATCGAGATCCGATTCACTCAAATCATCAACGGGCATGAGATCAGGATTATTGAACAGGTTGCCTTCGGCGGTTATCATGCCATCAGATTCTGTCGTCGGGGGACCATCAAATTCCGCCGTTGTCAGACCGTCAGATTCTGTCTTTGTGTTGCCCCCAGATTCTGCCTTTGCCAGGTTGCCAGATTCCGCCGCTATAAGACCCCCAGATTCCGTCGTTGTAACTCCGTCAACATCACCCGCAGCCATAGAACCTGAGAACTCTCGGAACAACTCCTGTAACCTGTCCAGATCTGTCATGGAGGTAGCAGCAGGATGATCATGCTGGTAAATTGATGCGAAGGCACTTGTGTATCTGCCGCCTGCCGGAAGGCTGAAGGGAGATTCATGCAAGGCAATCACGGATGATTCCCCTGCATATTCACCCCCTGGCCGGCCTGATTCCAGCCCTTCCCGGTATGCCCGTTTCACGGTAAGTATTTCCATAAAACTGCATGCCATCTGTGGTTGCCCCGACAGCGCCATTAATGCTGGCGATCATAAGCCACGGGTGGCCCCCGGACTCCCTCATATTCTGCCGGCAGCATACGACAGAACCATACAATGGGTCTTCAAGAATACTCCTCTCAATATACTGGCTCACGTAGTATTCATTGACCAGGTCCTGACCAAAGCTCTTCAGTCCAACATCCTGAACATAAATCAGATCCAGATCACAACCGAAACCTGAGTTATTTTGTATGTCAACTTTCCACTCCCAGCTGAGGCTCCTTTCTGCAAGCCTGAGGGTACACTCGTAATCAAGTCCCTCCCACTTGCCCGTGGCTTTATAAAAAGTCTCATCTGCCCGAAACCTCCTGCCACTGCCTGGACCAAGCAGGGGCTGGTACAATATCGGGGTGCCTCTTCCTGAGCCAGATATTTGCAGCTGCTCCTGAAAAAGGGGAGGCAGCTCTCAGGCTAATCCTGACTGGAGCAGCATCAATTGTACTTACTGAACCGTTCTCAAGGAATGTAATGGAAAGTCCCGCTGAGTTCACTATTTTCATAAGCTGATCTTGATTCTAAGGATCATCTCACCTCTATGTTTATGACTGTATGTCAGAGTAATACGTTCAGACTCGCGATAAATGTCAACTATGCTCCCTTCTATATCTGCTGATTGAATATTGCCTGCCCGGGAGCCTTCAATAACAGTCTCCCCGGACATATCACGGCTCGCCGCAGAGAGTGACCTGCAGATCACCCCCGTTCATCTTGAAGTCCAGAATGTCAGATGTTGAGTGAAGTATCTTCAACCCCTCAGTTATTCGGAGGCACAAGGGAGTCAGCACTCCGTACAGCGGAGGCCAGAGGGTCTCTTCCCCTGACAGCGGCATACTGACAGTCTCTCCTGTTTCAGGATGAGCATAGGTTACCCTGCTCCTCCTCTCTTCATTGTAGTAGTTTGCGACAAATAGAAGCCCTGTCCCGTTTCCGGTAAAGCGCTCCCTGACTGCCAAAAACTGACTGCTTGCTGTTGCCTGCTTCAGTTTTGCTCCTGATCGTCCGAGGATAGCCTCATAAACCGGCCTATGTCCTTCTGTATCGAATCCAATCCATGTTCCAATATGGGCAACACTCCCCCTCCCCAGAGGTTTTTCGAATCCGCACGGCGCACCACGGATTGTCCTGGCGATAATTTCCGAGCCGGAAAGAGATTCCTCGGTGAAGGTTATCATCGGATTGCTGCACTTGATATCACTGAAGCCCAGAACATCAATAAGAGGAGAATCTATTAACTCTGTGCCCGATGGTGCTACCGACAATGCATCACGAATGACGGTGCAAGGCTGCTGAGACAAGCCGCGGTCAGGAAGAAAGGGATAGATGACAACATTCCCGCCGGCAGTGGCATAATCGACGATGGTTTGCTGGGCCGGAGCATCCATCTCATCGGTTGCGAACGCCCAGACCTGTTTGTATTTGCTCAAAAAACCGGCTGAAACTGTGGTAAGGTCAGCCATGTCATAATCTATGTTTAGTACCTGCAGCACCTTGAGAAGCCCGTCAAAGTACGCAGGTCTGCGTATTGCAGATGGAATAAACCTGAGTCCGGCAGCCGCACCCGCCGGTCGCTCCAGTTCAGTAGCATAATATGGCGGATAGAAAAGCACGCAGACCTCCGCCCTTCTTTCCGCCTTCACAATGATCGGGGCTGACACCTTAAGAATCCTGCTCATTCTTTCGACCGAAGCAAAGGCGGTTGTCCGCTCTCCGCCGGCAGTCAGGGGGGTGAACCAGTAAAAGGTCTCGCCTGAATACCCTTTGCGTTCCGGGTTTCGTCCCTGCGAAAACATGTAATAGTTCCATCCCGTCAGTCCGTTTGAGATGCTGGCCTTATAGAACAGATCCATCTCCCGGGGGTTTGTAACAACATGATATTCACGTGAACCGCTCTGGAACTCAGCCGCAAAAAGCGGTCCCCTGCCTTGCATTGCTCGTGTAATGTCATTGATGATCCGGTCATCATGCATATTACGGTATGAGACGAACTCGGGGATATGATCGACGCCAAATATGATTTCACTCCTGTCATTGAAGAGATCGTCATACATTGTGATATTGACCGGGAACTCATAACCTGAGCCATATATCCATCCCGGAAGATTATGATAGAGAGGTACAGTCACGCCTCTCTCCCTGGCCATTAAAGTCAGCATCCTGAGATAGTCACCGTAATATTTTCTCCAGAAACGGTGCCACTCGTTATCTCTTCCGCGGTCTGCAGCTGAAGCATAGGGGATCATCGCGTCAGGCGGCAGCTCAACCATATCAAAGCTATGGTAATTGGTTTCCCATAGCTCATTCACCGCTTCAAGGTTCACAAACCTCTCTTTAAGGTATTCAGTGAATCTCTCTTTTACGGCATTTCCGTAGTCTGCCTGCCTGGCCAGCCATGAGAATACTCCTATCTCATTGCATATCTGCATCATTATTACCGGACCGCCAGATGCCTCCTCATGCCTGCTTATCAGTGGCATGATCTTATCATACCACATACCTACCTTTTCCAGGTAGTGCTCATTAAAGAGGCTTACCCCGTCACTCGGCACACTCTCTTCCCTCCGGTTTCTCATACGGAGCTTCTCTCCATACCTGTCGAGGAACCAGTCAGGCAATCCCGCTCCCCTGAATTCTGCAAGGATAAACGGGCCGGGTTTCAGGATACAGGTTAATCCATGATCGTGGCAACTACAGATCCACCCTTCAAGGTCTCTCTCAGGGCATGTTGATCCGTTAAAATCGAACTGGCCCTCTTCGGCCTCGTGCCATGCCCAGGGAATGTAGGTACTGACGGTGGTAAGACCCGCGTTCACAGCCTCATCGAGATGCCTGTTCCACAGTTCGCGTCTGATCCTGAAATAATGTATCTCACCGGAATTTAGAAATACCTTTTCTCCATCCTGAATAAAATTTCGCCCTCTGATACTGAATGTCATTGTTTTCTGCTTTAACATTAAACCGCCGGTAATTCTTCCGGCTTATCTGTGGCCTGTTAGGTCTCCCTGTTCCTCTGCCTCAGAAGCTCCTTTATCTCAAAAGTTCTTTTTTCGGTCAGCGTGTACCGCACCGCGAAGAACAGAGCCAGCAGGCTTAACAACAGAGGCAGGCCGATCTCCACAACCCTCATCATCAGCAGCGTATAGGGCGATTGCTTTTTCAGCGGCTCTATATCCTCTTCAATCGCGGCCAGCTCACTGCCAAGGAGATCCGGTGCTGAAAGGGGGTTCAGGGCATTGACCCGGCTATTGATTCCGGATATATTCTGGGTCAGCTGTGTTGTATGCTCCCTGCTTTTCTCATGCTGTTTCGTACGGGCCTGGAGGTGGGCCAAAAGATCGAATGAATAGATCCTCGCCTTCATCAGCTTCGACTGCATTATGAGAGGAATCGCCGCCCTGATGAGTGAGTCCGCATCTGACGATGATGTCTGAGCCAGGGCTGCTTCCATTGATTCCAGTTCACTGATGAGCGACTTTGAGGCAGTAGAAGCATTAATAAATACATTCTTTCTTCGGCGTCATTCTCAGCGTAACCGGTTCTTTTCTCCTCCGGCTTTTTTGTCACCTCATTATCAAGATAAAGCAGGTACTCTTTTGACTCCCTGAGTGCCTCTGATGCCTGCGACCTCGCATTTGTGACCCATTCTGCGCCGTCACTGATGCCATCATACCCGTTCCAGTACCTGATCTTGCTCTGTATTTCACGTACGCTTCCCTGAAGGCTGTCAACTTTTGTTACCTGTGTCTGATCGAAGAGGGTCAGTGTTATCAGGATTCCTGCCACAAAACTGGCAAAGGCGGTGCCCAGCTTGATGAACCACCAGTAAATGGAATAATAGCTCCCCTCCGACCTGTGTCCGGTCTTAAGCTCGTCTTCGTCACAAATATCTCCGACCATCGATGAGCCGAGGGTAAAGAAGAAAAGCATCCCTGCTGACAGCATTATTGTCGGGATAATGACCAGGTAAGGATGCTCAGGGTTATAACAGACGATCTTTGAAAGCTGTGCTACGCACATCAGCACCATGGCAATCATGAGTGTATTCCGTTTCCCGAGCTTCGGGCTTATCCAGTTCAACGGGAAGACGGCCAGCACGCCGGTGATTGCCCAGATTGTCCCGTTGATGCCCAACAGCCTGGCACCTGCAATTTTATCTCCTCCAAAACATAAAATATGGGTATGTAAGATCCGAGCAGGTTGACAAAGTTAAAGCCCATGGCCAGCGTGAAAATCGTCATCACCAGGTAAATGAAATTCTTGTTGGTGCCCACTACCTTCATGTCGGTCCAGAAATGTGTCTTCTCCTGCTTTGCAACCATCACAAACCTGGGTTCCCGCAGTTTGGCAGTCCACCAGAATGAGAGGGGAATAATCACGGCCGCTATGAGCAGGGATACATATCTCATTCCGTCAGCCTCATTTCCTCCTGGGCCCCTGAAGGCTTCAGTGTTTGCAAGCGCAAACAGCCATGGAGTGCTCATGGCGAATAGGTTACCTATGAAACTTTTGCCGCTGAAAAGGCGGGTACGTTCATGAGGGTCAGTTGTCATCTCCATGCCCAGTGCACCGTGAGGGATTTCGAAGATGGTTGTGGCTGTGAAGAACAAAAGCAGTCCAAACAGTATATAAATAAGCTGGAACCGCTGAAAACCGGCATCACTGGGGAAGAGGGCGTGCACCGCCTCTCCCTTCGGGATCCACCACATGACAACAAAGAAGACAGCTACAGCTATGCCGCCAATCAGGAGATAGGGTCTTCGGCGGCCCAGCCGGCTCCGTGTGTTGTCAGAGAGATGGCCCACAATAGGATCTGAAAAGGCATCCCATAACCTTGGGATAATCATGATGAGTCCGAGCCAGAAGGCGCTCAGCCCCAGACTTATGTTGCCCATGAGGCCAACCAGCTGCCCGGCAATGTTAAAGAGGGCGATAGGTATGATGCCTCCTGCGGAGTAGGCAGCAAGCTGACCCAATGTGATCCGGTCATTATGCCGGTAATCGTTAACCGTGCTTTTTTCCACCTAATCTCATCAAGCTATTTTTTCAGCAGTTAATAGTATATAACCAGGTCAGCGGGCAGTTCCCTGACCGATATCTCCCCTTCTTTGAATTCCGTTAGCTCCTTACCGTTGACTGTTATTGCCACTGGCATTTGCCCCCCGTTAAAATTCCTTATCCTGATACCCCCTTCCGGCAGATCGATATCGCCGGTTATGGAAAAAAGGTAACTGTTGCCCTCCTTCTTTACAAAGTAGGATATCTCGCCGTAATATGTAGGCAGGTTCTTAACCGACATCCCATCAGGAGTGTCGATCCAGTCCTGGTACAGGGCAGCTGCAAGCACAAGAGTGTGATCATATTCGTTCTCGTATACGAACATAGACCGGACGGCATTGATAAAATCACTGCCGCACCATGTATGAGGCATGTCTCCAATAAAACCGGGACGACGGTAATCTTTCCACACCACTTCGGCCCAGTGATGCCACCCCTGCGGACGCTGATCATTAAGGAAATAGTCAATCAGCTCATGCGCTCTTTCAGGCTGGTCAAGCATAATGAAGGAGCCTATAAGGCGGTTTTCATAAGGAGTGTAATTGACCCAGTCTCTCCGGCCATCCCTCCTGTCAAGGAAAAAGGTGTAATACTTCTCAAAGGTGTTGTAAAGCTGCGGAACAGGCAGATTATGCAGCTCATTGGACGGGGTGAGCGCGATGGTGGTTGATGTCGCATCGAAGTCACCAAGCTCCACACAGCCGGGGATGTAATCTATGTTCCTGACCTTCATGGCAAGAGCGATGGAGTTGTAAAGGTTTACACGGAAGGTATCCCTTATGCCGGCTATTCTCCGGTAATTCTCATTCTCGCCAAGGATCATCTGAATTTCAGCAGCATCCTTCAATCCCTTCATTATAAATAAATTATCCCAGTATGAGTGCATGGGTTTGGCTGAATAGCCCTCATGGCTGATCGATTCCGGCACCAGTCCGTAATAGGCACGGATACTGTCACTCCCGTAACGGAAGTGATCAGTTGATCTCTCTGCAACAAGCGACTCAATGTAGTCAACTGCCCTCAGAATGTTCTCGTTTTTTGATCTCAGAAAGGCTGTGTCGCCGGTGAAGTTGAAATATTCACGTATCAGATAGATAAGTTGACCGTGGCTGTCGTGTTCAGGCACCGGGTCAGGACCTCTTGAGTCAACCACGCATGGTACCTTGCCGTTCTCAAACTGATATGATGCATACCAGTCAATAAAATCCCGCACCTCATCAACTATACCTGATTTGAGCAGTGCTGAAGAGGTCAGGGCCCCGTCACGCATCCAGCTTCGTTCATAGGAACGTGACCCGGGCTGGATACCAACATTGTCCCTGTTGATCAGGATATAGGCTAGGTTGGATCTCCAGGTCTCTTTTATCCGGTCAGCCGAAGCGGGCAGGTTCAACCGGATCTGATCTGTTTTCGTCTTCCAGAAACCGGACGCGCTGTAAAAGGCTCCGGGAATATCTTTTAATTCCATTCTCCCCTCAACTGACTTCCTTCCATGATATGGAACTGCGGCAAAGAACTCCGTCGCTTCACCGGGCTTCAGGTGAATTGAATACTTCATAACCCCATTTGCCATCCCCGACTTGTCGGTAGCTGCTTTGCCCGGAGGCATTCTTCCGGCACGCAGCCTCTCAACAAGATTGGCCTCATCGAACACGGATGCACCGAAAGAATCAAACTTCCTGGTTGACAGAATGACCTTGTCATCGACTGCGATCAGGCCGCCTGCTTCTTCACTGATGGTGTTTATCTTCCCGGCTCCACCGATCGTATTCAGCAACTGGTAATATGGATTAACCTGAAAGGGGCGTACCAGGAGATAAAACTCAAAGTCTATTGGCCGGACAGAGAGATTTTCAAATGCATACCCGATATAAAGCATGGAATTCTCATTGGCCGTGCCACCTGATGACACCCCCGTGATAAACCTGAGCCCCCCGTGCTGCCATTTTACTGACGGAATAAACTCAGCATCCCCGGCGGCTCCGGTAAAAACCATCGACTGCAACGGAAGGGTATTGCTCCAGTTAAAGAGCGAATCGCCAATTTTCAACATGGGCTCAATAGAAAAGAGCGACTTGTCGACTTCGACCATCCCTGATTCATTGATAAGAGCTTCCTTTGTGTCATTATTGACACCCGTCACAGTCCAGTATGATGCCCTTTCAGAGAAGTATCCGGGATAGTTTCCTGCAGGTGAATTCTTTGCGCAGTATATAAGAAAATCATTGGGCGTTTTGGTACTGCCCACATCGGGGAATTCAATTTCTCTGATGGCGAAGGTGCCTTCAACTGCCGGTTCAGCCATTTCCAGCCTGAGATACCTCGCCTCCGCCTCGGGAAGCCTTATAAAGCTCACCTGTCCCCTGTTGGAAGAGACAGAATATGCTTTTTCCCAGCTTCTGCCGTCATCCGACAGTAATACCTCAAAGCTACCGGCCTGATGGCCTTCCAGCCACCGGATCTGCAGGCCTCCGAACTCCCTTCTCTCCGTGAAATCAACCGTTATATCTGCACTCTTAGCTTTGCGGCTTTGCCAGTATGTTTCATCCGAACCGTCAGACAACAAGGCTGGCGCAATGACGCCTGGCAGATGATGATGCTGACAGTGCCGGCGCCGGCCATGAATTCTTCTCGGGCGGCAGGGGCTCGAACCTGAGGTCATCTATCCATAGTGTGCCTCTGCCGCCGACGAATGATGCGACGGTAAACTCTATCCGGTAAAAGCGTTCAGGCTCCCGGCCTTCAACCGGCCCCCATGCAAACTCAATATGGCGCTTTTTAATGCGGATCTTTCTCCACTCTACCGGAAAGGTATAATTGCGGTTATTGACCCACCATACATTATTCCCGGTGCTGTCAATGAACTTTATCTCAAAGTTATTGGAAGGCGATTCGGCCTTCAGCCAGAAAGTAAACTCATAGTTATCAGGGAGTTCTACCGGAAAACACTTCTGCATACCCCCGTAACCTGACCCTTTTGTGAAATCATAGTCTATCCGAATGGCATTACCGGTGACTCCCTTTTCAGTGGAGTGATTCATTATAACCCCGTCAGACAGATTGTAAGACCAACCGTTTGAGTTTTCAAACTCATCCAGGATCCTGACCTGTGCGTTGCCGCCGGCAACGGCAACAAAAAGCAGCAGGAGGATTAAATGAAGTCTGCTGAGTTGGTGTTCCATTTTGGTAGCGGTATTTGTTGTTTTTTATCAGGGTCTGCCAAAATATTACCTGGGTGTGAATCCATGCCTGCTTTACGCTACAGATAACTGAATCCCAGCCTGTTAAGACCTTCCTGAATAATAGGATCCTTCATCACGTAATCCCATATCAGGCCGGTCCTGAAGTTTTCTATCATTATAAGCATAGGACCCTGGTCGATGCCGATGAAATCATCATTGACCCATCCGAGAGTGGGGTTAAAGGAATCGTAATATCCGTATTTGCCCCAAATCCGGTCTCCGTATTTTTCGTTAATGGATTTTATAGTAGGCAGAGTTATCTCTGGAGCAAAGGGCAGAGATGAGAGAGGCCCATAGGGAGCGATGGTTCCGTCATCAAAATAGTTGTAGTCCGGACCGCTGGTACCCCTACCGGCATAGCCATAGAACTCCCTGCCGTCAAAGTTGTAAATGCCCGACGGGCCGTCGCTGGCAGTAATGCCCCAGCAGAGCGAATCATACCCGACCCACCCGTGCGGATTATCAATAGCGTACTGCCGCTGAATATAGGTTGCACGGCGTGAGTTCTCAAAGTAGTCAATCCCCTTCGCCTTCATGTAAGTGTCAGAGATGCCACGGAAGTCAATGAACGCCTGTGAGAACTGGTGACCGAAAAGGGGCGGAAAGGCCACATGTGAAAGACCCTCGTACGGTGTCTGCCATTTGTAGGAGCTTAACCATGAGTCATAACTCTCTTCAGCATTTTCCATCCCGCTTCCGGCGGCAAGTATATACAGAAAAAGCGCTTCGTTGTAACCGCTCCAGCCCATATGGTGGAGCCCTGACTCAGGATGCCACCCCATCGAGATCTGACTTGCATACCTGCCAGTATCAGGCATCATCATGAAATCCCACTCTATCCGGTTTAAGACTAGATCAGCCTGTGAACGGATACGCCGTTCAATATCATTGTCATGGTTGTAGTAGTTCCGTGCAAAGATTATTCCCATCATCAGCAGTCCTGTATCAACAGATGAAAGTTCACATTTCCACTCCCTGGTGCCTGTGCTCATTCGAAGGAAATGGTAGTAGAATCCCTTGTAGCCGGTCACGGCAGTGTCAGCGCTCTGCACTGAATTGACGAAGAAATCAAGCGTGTTCAGGGTTATCAGGGCTGCCTCTTCACGGGATATCCAGTTCCTCTCGATGCCCACGGCAAATGATGGAAGGCCGAAACCGGTCGAAGCGATGCTGGCCGGCGCCCAATCTCTTGTACGGTCTTTTACAATTCCAAACTCAGGATGATGTTCATTAATAAAAAAGAGGAATGTCTTTTGCTGAATTGAATCGAGCATATGCTCTTCGTCCGGTGTCATCTGAAAGTCAACCCTGCCGTATGATTTATAGAAGGTCTGCTCTGGTTGGCCACATCCGGCCAAAACCAGAATGGCAGTCAGTATAAATCCAGTAATAGAAAAGTAAGTTTTCATATTTGTTTTATTTCCGGATAACTAAACGTGCCTGCCCGGATCTCTTCCGGTCAGAAAGATGAATGAGATAGATGCCATTTGAAAGATCAGAGCAGTCAAAAGAGTACAGCAGGTCGGAATTAATTATTTCATTCACCCTCAGCAGCCGTCCGTCGAGTGAATAGATTTTCATCATGACGGGTAATTCAAATCCCGTATGGTCTATATATGCCAGTTCCGCGCATGGATTTGGAAAGATTTTGAATTGGTCAGGACTGTAAGGAACCGCAGAAACCGATGTAGTCTGAAAACCGAGTTTTGTGAGTCCGGCCCTGACATCTGCATCAACCATGAAACTGTTCCATAGGAGGCCAGTCCTATGATTTTCGATCATTATTAAAATTGGCCCCTGGTCAATCCCTGATATATGCCTTCCTGACCCAGTTGAGTTCGTCATTGAAAGCATCATAAGGTCCATAACGGCCAAAAAGATCCTACCCCGCTCCCTGTAAAGTATTTTAATGCCCTGAGAGATTCTTCCGGGGTGTATGGCATGCTGGCAAGCGCAGCTGTAGGGCTGATGGTTCCGTTATCATTGCTCATGGGCTGATGGGCAAGGTATCCGTAAGGATCATCACTGGCCGTCAGTCCCCAGCATTTATCGCTATAGTTTTCATACTGCCCCGGATTGGCAACAGCATATGCTACATGGATCTTTGCTGTATTCACGTGCTCATTCCAGTAATTGGCATACTGGTCCGTAAGACCCCTGGGATTTATTCCAAGATGTGAATAGTGTATCCAGAACAGTGGTCCACCATAATTCGGTGAAAGATTGATCTCATACGAATAGTAAGTACGCTTAACGGCCATTGCACCATTCCGTGCCCATCCCTCAGTATAAACCTCTTTTGGAATTGGGTAAGCAGGCGATGAGGCTGCCATTATGTATGCCACCAGTCCCTCATTCCATCCCGAAATCCTCATGTTCTTGCTGAAGAGATAGTTAGGAGACCAGTGCCAGTAAAGCACATTTTGTCCGTATTGTCTGTACCAGTTCCAGTCCACCCCCTTCCACAGAAGATCAGCTTTCTCCCTTATCTGACCTGATTTATCATCGGTACCTGAGAAATAATGTTTAAGTGTTACAAGAGCCTGGGCAACGAATGATGTCTCAATCAAGTCTCCTCCGTCGTCGTCAGTCGTGAAAGGGATGGTGTGCTTTGTGTCAGCGTTGTACCAGTGTGACCATGCTCCCTGGTACCTGTCACATGTCGTCAGGAAATCGAGTATCTTCAGGATCCTATCTTTTACTTCCTCCCTTGGCCTGTATTCGCGTTCATGCGCGACAATCATTGCCATCAGACCCATCCCGGTGGCACCTGAAGCTGCGGTGTTGTTACCCCCATTGGACCGTTCCAAAGCCATGCCTGATTGCTGGTGAGCTCCTTCCCAGAAGTACCGGAAAGTATAACGTTGTACCATGTCAATAAGCTCCTCGTCAGTATAATCCCTGAGGGCGGCATTGGTTTCCAAAGGCTGGGATTCTCTGTTTTGAACAGTCGTAACCACACGGTAGAGCACTGTCGAATTCTTTCGGCCGGTGGCACAAAATCCAGGTAGACACTGTCTGAGGTTTCGGCACGCAGCTCATAACTGGTTCCGCTGTTAAAGGAGGCATACACACGGTATGACAGGTCAGCCAGGGGTGTGTTCCATGCTAGCTCGGCATGACTGTCATAGCCGGTCCCAGTCAGATTAATTACAGGGGGGATTACCGTAAGACTCTTATAACCAGTGATATCATCAATATAAACAGTCCTTGAGGTATTGTTTGTCTCAGACTGACTGAAAATAACAGCTTTGACACGTGTAAAGTCAAGATCACTGTTACCGATGTCATCTCTGATGATACTCAGAGGAAAAGTTATACGTCGCCATTCTCCGGCCGGAATACTAACGTTGTAGTCTGATAACCTGTAAAGAAGGGAAGACACTTCATCCGAAGATGTCTTTTTAATTGCCATTAATCCAATAAGAGGCAACGCAACTGAAGGCACCTCTGTTGCTGAAAAAATGTAAAAGGAGATTGAGTCCATGCCGGATAGATCGGCAGTGGTCCAGCCGCTTCGGAAGATACTTGCCTTCCAGTTGCCGGCGGAAGAGGAAGTATAGTTGAACTTCAGCGAGGTACCCCCCCTGAAGGCGGTGGTAGAACAGGGTACTTTGTCATTATACTGAGGATATCCGGGGGGGTTGGTATGCTCAAAAATGCTTGCTCCCAGACTGGCAATATTGACTATTCCCTGGTCATAGTAATTTTGATCTGTCCCTTCCGAGAAGAACCATATTTCCTGAGATTCAGAAGGTGAAGAGAGTAATGCTGAAAGAATAGCAAGTAACAGCCCTTTTTTCATGGGTAGGTTTTATAGTCTGATGAAATGATTTAAAAAGGCTGTCCGGATTTTCCGGACAGCCTTTTTTGCTTGTAGAAAATCCCTAACTTAACCGGACCGTAGTCTTCAGGTAAGTCCGGAGATTAGTTCTCATCATCAATGATAGCCTGGATCTCAGCCACGGTCAGCTCTTTATTGAACATACGCACTTCGTCGTACAAACTCAGGTCAAAGCTATGGCCCCAGTAAATAAAGTTAGGAGCACCCGAACCTATGCTAAGGTTATCGCACCCTGTCCAGTCAGTGGCAGCAGCCATTGCTGAAGCCGGCCTGGTAAGCACACCATTGAGATAAATGCTGCATGCGGTCCCGGAGACTGTCACCGCCACATGTGTCCACTCAGTGGCCGGTGCCGCAATAAGTCCTCCGTCATTCCAGGTCTCCCCCGCACCGGTACCCACATTGGCTTTAATACGCTGCTCTGTTGGGCTGCCCTCGCGGAAGATACGGAAGCCTTTTGTCCGGTCCTCTCCGGTAATACTGGAGTTGATAATTCCGGATCGGTCAGGTGAAGCGTTCACCTTGTACCAGAAGACAATACTCCACGCATCACCCTTGATTGCAGTCGCCGGGAATGTCAGATAAGAATCGGTTGCACCGGCATAGGCCTGACCGATTTTACCGGAAGTAAATCCGGGTGTCCCTACCTCTGAAGCCTCAGTCTTGCTAATAACCTCCTTATAAGTACCCTCAAACGGCATGTAGAATACTTCGCCGCTGTATTTGGGAAAATACGGCTTATCATCAGCCATAATACTTTGAATATCAGACTGGGATATAGCTTTATTGAATAGACGAAGCTCGTCGAACATGCTAAGGTCAGCACCGTGGTTCCAATATGTGAAGTTCGGGGCTCCTGATCCTATCCCTATGACATCACAACCCGTCCAGTCAATGGTACCTGAATTGGCGACTGTCCTTGCGACAGATCCATTGATATAAATGATACATTCGGTTGCTGAAACGGTAAAGGCTATGTGCACCCAGTCTGTAGCCGGAGCGGCAATCTCCTGTCCGTCATTCCACGTCTCCCCTGCCCCGGTTCCGACATTCAGTTTTATCCTCTGGGCGGAGGCACCTCCTTCACGGAAAAGCCGGAAGCCTTTTGTACGGTCTTCCCCAGCCGGACTTGAATTTATAATTCCGGACCTGTCGGGTGATGCATTTACCCTATACCAGAATGCAGCGCTGAATTCGCCACTTGTCAATCCGGTTGTGGGGAAAGTGACGTAGCTGTTGGCGGCTCCCCTATAGGCATTCTGTCCTTTCAGTGCATTGGCCTGCCCTGCAAAGCCCGGTGTCCCCACTTTTGTAGCTTCCGCGAAGGTAATCTTCTCCATGTAATCCCCGTCAAAAGGCATGTAAAAGATTTCGCCGTCATACAAAGGTGTATAGGGAGGAGCCTTTTCAAAATGCACTGACGCTGAAGTTGTCTTTCCTTCCACATCAGTGGCATTGACGGTCAGAGTATGCAGACCTGTCGTCACATTATCATAAAGGTACTCTGCAAGCAGACGTCGATAATCCTTGAACTCGGTGTAACTTGTGATCTGGGTCCCGTCCATGAGGACAGAAACTGTTTTCAGTTCTATATCGTCAGTGACTTCAAGCTGAATATTAACAGAAGCCACAAGTACGGGCAACTCGATCTTGGTTCCTTCCAGCGGGTATTTAACAGTTATAACGGGAGCTGTTTTGTCAGTTCCCGGATCTACATACGAGATCGGATCTATCCATTCATTACATGATGCAACGAACAGAGAGACCATCAGTATCATTACATATTTTATGACTTTCATATTCATATTGTTTAATTATGATAAACTGAAATGACTATTTGCCCTGAAGTGGCGGCAAAAGGTCAACCTGGTTCTGAGGATAAGGCAGGAATGCTTGTGCTTCAGAGAAAGTCCTGCCATCATAGCTTAACGCTGCAGTATTGCCAAGTCTGACCATATCAAAAAACCGTATGCCCCATTCCATTGCCATCTCGGCATATTTTTCATCCATCACATCATCAGCGGATACAATAGCGAGGGGCCCCAACCCAGCCCTCTGTCTTACCAGGTTGACTGCTGCTGCAGCCGTCATTGCACTGCTGCTGGCCCCTCTGGCAAGAGCTTCGGCATGCATCAGCAGTATCTCAGCATAGCGTATGCATATGAGGTTCTTATTCGTGCCATAATCAGTACGTCCGGGTGTCAGCTGATCTGACGGCAGGTAATGTTTGCCACTGGCAAAAAAAGCACGGGCATAGTCATTGAACCTGTCGCCTGAACGGGTAGTGTTGGTAATCCATGCAGGGAGAGTGGGATAATTTGGATCTTCTTTGATTTTTGCAATGCCCCTGTTGGTAAAGATTACGCTCGTTTCCAGCCTGACAGTCTCACCTCTGTCAAGCATGAACTTGACGTATTTCAGGCTGGGTTCATAGAAGCCCCAACCGTCACCTGACCCCGTTACTTTTGGGGTCCATCCCTGCGGGCCGAAGAAAGCATAAAGATAAGACTTGTTGTCACCCGTACCGGTACCAAAGTCGGAGTATTGTAACTCAAGGATATTTTCCTTATTCAGTTTCCCTGGTATCTTAAAGAGATTGTATAGGTCGGGAGAGAGGGCAAATTCAGCTGAGGTAATGATCGCAGATGTAGCATCAGCAACTGCCTGGTATTCCTTCAGCTCCAGATTAGCCAGCGCCTTCATGGCGAGAGCCGTGTACTTCGTCACTCCACCCTTTATGTCAGTTCTCTCATTCGGATGCATTGCCTGCAGATTGGGTATTGCCTCATCCATCTGGTCTGAAATATGCTTCATCACATCATCCTTGGAAGAAATTTCAGCAACCAGCAAGGTGGATGGATCTGAACTTTCCGGGATAAGTATGTCTCCCCATACACGTGAAAGCTGGAACAGGTACCATGCCCTCATAACTTTTACTTCTGCTATGTACTGGTCTGCAAGAGCTTTGTTAGCAGCATACTCCTGATACAACTCTATCTGATCGATAGCCGAATGGGCATTGAAGATATCACCATAATAATTTTGCCAGAGAGAGTTGTACATCCAGTAATCCTTATTATAAATGTACAGATCTGTATTGGCATAATCCTGCTGGTCACCAAGGCCGCCTGCATTCACATCGTCTCCCCTTAAAGAGATCAGAGGGAAGTCTTCCCATTCATGGTCGTACAGGTCTGCATACTGACCGATCAGAGGCAGTATCATGTTATTTGTATTGGTGTAATCTGTTTGTTCCGTAAATGTCTTGTTCTCCGGAGGCTCATCCAGAAGGTCATGGCACGACGGCAATACAGATATTGCTGTTACCAAAATGATAATCCTGATTAAGTGTTTATATATTTTCATAACCTTAATTTTTTAGTTATTAAAACTTGAGAGCTAACCCTACCGTGTAAACTGATGGTATTGGATAGGTCTGGTTATCAATGCCATTTGCAACTTCAGGATTGAACCCGTTGTATTTAAAAAGGGTCAGAGGACGCTCAGCTGTAAATGATATCCTGGTTTCAGGCATGTCTGCCCCGAATAGCTTCTTGCCTCTGATATTGTAGGCAAGCTGAACGTTCTGTATTCTAAAGAATGCACCGTCTTCAACAAAGTAAGTACTCATCTTCTGGTTCCATCCTTTTCTCAAGCCTGCAGAAGAAGGATAAATATTTGATGTTCCTTCTCCATGCCAGCGGTTGATAGCCAGATCAGCATCCATGTTCTGGTCGGCAGTCCAGATTATCTCGCCGCGCTTGCGGTTGAGAATCTTATTGCCGGTCTGTCCCAGGATACTGGCAGCCAGGTCGAAGTTCTTCCATGATATACCAACATTGCCGCCATACATGAATGTCGGGAAATAGGAACCAAGAATAACTCTGTCGTCATCGTTAATAACGCCATATCCTTCCTCGCCTTCAGCCTGCTGATCCTTGTATTTGAAATCACCGGGTACGGCCCCCGCCGGAGCTGACGGATCAGCGGTAATTTCACCTTGATTCTGATATACTCCAAGAACTTCATACCCGAAGAAGGCAAGCAGGGGTTGACCGACTATTGATCTCTGCCGGAATTCTGCACTTCCACCGTCAATGTAAGGTTGTCCATAAAGGTCACGCACCTCATTTTTCAGAGTAGAGAGGTTAAATCCCACATTGTACCGGAAATCACCCGAGATCTCCTCGCTCCAATTCAATGCCAGTTCTATTCCTGAATTTCGTATTACGCCCACGTTTTTCAAAACACTACCGCCTGTGCCGGGTATTTTAACGTAAATTGCCGCATCCTTTGTGTCACGAATATAATAATCAGCATCAACCGACAGCCGATTATTCAAAATCCTGCCGGTAAGACCAATGTTGGTCTCCTCAGTAACCTCCCATTTGAGCGAGGAGAAGGTGTTTGTGGTCTGTGTCCCTGAAACAAGAACGTCATTAATTGCGGTGGTAACCACGTAGGTTGTAATTGCCCCATCGCTTGCCTGTATGTTATCGTTTCCGAGTTGTCCCCAGCTTGCACGCAATTTTAAGAAATCTATGAAAGTGCTTTCCTCCATGAAGGGCTCCTCCGAGATCACCCATCCAATTCCAATGGTTGGGAAATACCCCCATTTCTCCTGGTATTTGGAACTTCCGTCAGCTCTCATGGTTGCGTAAGCAAGATACTTGTCATTATAGTTATATGATAGTCGACCAAAATAAGACATCCCATACTGTCTCAGACCATCGTCACCCACGGCACCTTCAGGCTTTTCTTCTGACTGACTGATGTACCATGATGATTCCTGGTCATACGGGAAGTTTATTCCCTGGGCGTGCAGGTTGTTGTATGCTTCGTCCCTGAAAGAGGTACCAGCCATAAAAACGACATTATGGTTTCCGAAACTATTAGTAAAGGTCAGCACATTGTCCCATATCTTGTCTGAATAAATGTTGTTTGCTTTTGTAATGTAGGCATCAGGTCTCTGAAAACTGTTACCAATGAAATAGGGCAGATTTATATGCCTTTCATCAAGAGAGGTATATGCATGGTTGTAAGTTGTCTTAAATGAGAGATTCTTGGTGAAATCGATCTTTGCATAAAAATTGGCAAGAATCTTCATAATACCGAGACGGTTTTCATTAAAGACGAGTGTCGGAAACGGATTTTGCCCGCTTCGGTAGCCTATGTCCTGGGCATTTGCATAATTTGTCGGCCAGGCAGCAGTATTTAGCTCCTCATAAATAGGAAGAATGGGCACTGCAAAATAAGCCTGACTCCAGGCACCTGACTCTTCACCGTATCTGAGAGCATTACTTAGTATCATGTTCCCACCAATAGTAAACCAGTCTGTTGCCTCGAAATCGACCTTTGACCTCAGGTTAAATCGTTCGTACTCGTTTTTCATATCCAGAATACCTTCCTGGGTAAAATAGTTCACCCCGAGTGAATAGGTGGCGTTATCGCTTCCACCGGCCAGACCAAGGCTGTGGTTCTGAATAGGTGCCGGACGAAGAATTTCCCGGTACCAATCAGTATTGACATCCGGAACATTTGGATTGACACGGCTTCTTCCGTAACGCTGCATAGCATTCAGAATGAAATCTGCGTCAGGTTCAGATCCTGATTCGATTGCCATGGTTGTGAACTGTTCGGCATTTGCCATTTTGAGAACGTTCTGAGCAACCTGCATACCGTAGTAGCCGTCATATGTTATTTCCGATTTCTGATTACGACGTCCGGTTTTCGTCTCAATAAGAATAACACCATTCGCAGCCCTGACACCATAAATGGCCGCAGCAGAAGCATCCTTGAGTACAGATATTGTAGCTATATCTGTGGGGTTGAGAAAATCGATGTTGTCGAAGAACATCCCGTCAACCACGTAAAGCGGAGCTTCATTGTTCTGCCCCGGATAAGAGCCTATTCCTCTTACACGTATTGTAGGAGAAGATCCTGGCGATCCGCTGGATACGACCTGCAACCCTGCAACTTTCCCCTGTAAAGCCTGCATGGCCTGAGCGGCAGGTGTTTTTACAAGTTCTTCTGATTTCACAGTCGAAATGGAAGATGTAAGGTCTTTGACCCTCTGGGTCCCGTACCCTACAACAACGACCTCCTCCATCAATGTTGTCTGCGTCGTGAGCGCTACATTTATCGTAGTACTATTGCCTACATGAATGTCCCTGGTATTCATACCCACCATTGAGAAAACCAGTGTGTCCGAAGGCAAAGCACTTATGCTGTAATTCCCGTCGACGTCAGTCATCGTTCCCTTGAAGGTGCCTTTCACCTGAATGGAAACACCAGGCAGAGCGATGCTCTGATCATCAACTACATTCCCTTTTATCAGCACCTGTGCCATCAACGGCTGCAGATAAAGGGTGAAAATGAACAAAAGAGATAGTATTTCTTTCATAAGTTTAGAGGTTAATTGCCCTCAAGTTATGAAGGAAGCATGACGTGGAATGCAAAATCAGCCTGCAGTTGAATTTCTCAATTGAAAAAACTATATATGCGGTACCTATGTATTACCTCAACAGCTATATCTATATTATTGTCTATATGCTATTTATGAAATTGGTATTGGCGAATGAATTCTGCATAAACAAAGTGCCGGGCATATAGCCCGGCATAACTTGCAAGGGTCTGCTCTCAGAGACTTAATATGTACCGGAGCTGAGGCAGTAACCAAAAAGATTTGCTTTAGTACCCCAGTGTGAACTCCTTTTCGGTGGCCGGCACGCCCTCCTTCATCCATTGAGGCATAGGCTCTCCCTTCAGGTAATGGTTGAAGAACTGAGACATGCGTTTTTGAAAATCAACCCTGTTAGGAAACTTCTGCGCCCAGTGCGGTTCGCCGTTGTAGTTGAGGAGCCATGCCGGCTTGCCCAGACGCCTCATGGCAACGAAGAACTCAATGCCCTGATACCATGGCACTGCACCGTCCTGGTCGTTTGCCATTATGAGTATTGGCGTCTCTATCTTGTCAATGGCGAAGAGCGGCGAATTTTCCCAGTAGAGGTGAGGAGCCTCCCATATGGAAGCCCCGATGCGGCTCTGCTGGTGCTCATACTGCATCGAGCGGTTGTTGCCCGACTCCCAGCGTATTCCTCCGTAAGCACTGTACATATTCACAACAGGCGCACCCGATTCAATGGCCGCAAACAGGGTGGTGCGTGTTGCCAGGTAGGCAACCTGGTAGCCTCCCCAGCTGTGACCCTGTGCGCCTATCCGCTTCTCGTCAACAAAACCCTTTTCTATCAGTGACATGATGCCAGGCATGACGCAGTTATAGGCGCTCTGTCCGGGGTAACCGTCGATATAATAGATGTCAGGATTGAATATCAGGTAGCCGTTGCTTGTATAATAATGATAATCAATGGTTGATCTGCCCGGCTCGGGGATCCTGTGCCTGAACAGCTCCGTGGAACTCCTGTCGTAGAAGTTGACGATCATCGGATACTTGCGTGCAGGATCAAAGCCCTCGGGTTTGTACAGCAGCCCCTCTACCTCCCGTCCGTCAAGGGAGGTCCATTTAACAACCTCGGCCGTCCCCCACAGATAATCCTTCTGCTGAGGATTGGCATCAGTGAGCCTCTTCTCCCCGCTGAAGGAGAGGTCTGACAGGAGCCAGTCAGGGAAGAGCCCGAAGTTCTCTTTCGTAAATATCAATGTGCTGTTCTTCTTCGCCTTTACCGGGGTGCCCAGGCTGTAATCGCCTCCGTACAGTCTGGCAGGCACATCTTTCTTCCTGATATCCAATGAATAGAATGCCTCACCGCGGGTCACCTTGCTGGTCCCGATCAGATACTGCTTCTCAGCGGGGTCAATAAAATCATTCTCCTGGTCAAAGTCCAGAAACCTGTATGTTATTTCCTCGCTCCTGCCGTTACCGGTGACGTTCACCGGAGCTTTACCCGCTGAAGGGTCAAGCGACCATATATCATACATGTCGGATACCAGGAAGGCTTTGTCATCCTTCAGCCATCCTGCCGGAGGGTATGACCCGGGAAGGTCAGGCACATCATTAAGCTCGTCATATACGACGAGGGTCTGCGGCGTTGTGAGCCTCTTCTCACTTCCGGCTGCAATATCATATGAGTACCATGAGCTGTCTGCTCCGTGATACCAGTACAAATATTTCCCTGTCGGCGAAAAGCGCATCCTTGCCCTGAGCTTTTCCTTTATCTTCAGCGCCTCGCCTGTCCTTATATCAACCAGCCACACATCGGCGCCGGCGCTTCCCCTCCACATTGATTCCAGATCATATGGAAGCGTTGAAAAAGCTACGACCTTAATACCGTCACCTTTGTCTGGCAACTGAATGTCAGGCCTCTCTTCCGTCGCCAGCTGCACGGCCTTTTTCTGGTCTGCATGGTACACTGCGGTATAGAACTTCTTCATATCGCGAGACTTGCTGTTAACCTGCACTGTGTGCAGTTTTCCTTCCGCCCAGTGCCATACGTCCACAACAGCACGGTCCTCATCAAGCACTGTGGTATCCTTGATCTTGTATGCCGGCGAGGTGCCGAAGAAGAACCTCGGATTGTTTTCAGCGAAGGTCAGCCGTGCATTCTCATTGATGACCCATCCTTCAGGGATGCCAGGCGTTCCCTGCGTGACAGCCACCGTTGCCAGCCCCTTGCCGTCCCAGTAGCAAAGTGAATATGTGTTTCCAACCTTGTCCTTCTCATCAAATGAAAGGATAAAGGCAGCCCTCTCCCCTTTCTTGTCAACCGAGAGCTGCCTGTACTTCGCCTTGCCGGTGTAAAGGATACTTGTTGTGTTCTTTTTCAGGTCTATGATGAAGACTCCGGGCTCAAGCCCGTTGTCATCCCCGGTGGTTGTATATAAAAGCTTCTCAGCCTCCTCCGCAAACAGAAATTCAGTGACAAACCTGACAGAATCCGTACTTCCGGTACTGAGGTTCCGGAAATAAAGGGTATAGCCGTTATCGGCCGACTCGCTCTTCGGCTTTTTACTGTTCCCCTTGCCCTCTTCCTTACCGGTCTCTGCTACTTTCTCCTTGCCCTCTTCCTTACCGGTCTCTGTTACTTTCTCCTTGCCGGGCTCACTGCCAGCCTTAGCAGCAGCCAGCTCCACAGCCTTCGTGCCGGTCTCCGTGCCGGTCTCCTTAATCGTCTCCCTGCCATTGCTGGCGGTGTCTTTCGAAGCAGCAGGCTTATCCTTCAGCGGCTCTGTCTGCCATGCGATCCAACCGGCCCATCTGGCAGGTGCCTTATATGACTTTAACCTCACAATGGTGTCAGTCACACCCGTGGCGACGGTATAGATGCCCAGCATGTCAAGTGGCATGTCATCCTTCTTCGTCTTTTTGAGCTTGAGCGCCCTGACCTCATCCACCGAGGGTTTGATCGTAAAAAAGAGGAAGCGTGAGTCAGATGAAATATTAATACCGGTCGCACAGTTGAATGTGGACTTAAGCTTTGCATTCGCATCATAAAGCATTATAACGGGGTCACCCTGCGACGGCTCCGATTTGAATGCCACCAGCGATCCGTCGTCCGAAATAACCCTCTCTGTGACACGGTTCCATGTTGAAAGGTCGTCAATAGTGAGCGCCTTTTTCCCCTGCGGGGTCACCTGAAGCGTGAGCATCAGGACCAGATATAAAAGGATACTTCTTTTCATAATTACATATTTTTATAATTTAAGGTATGACACTTTTTCCCGCAAAGCGGGAGAATATCCCTGTTGTTTCAAGAGCCTAAAAATAACATTTCCCGGGAATTCCAAAAGATGTTGTACAACGGATCACGGAAACCAGTCTCATTTTTCAGGGTTATTTTTCATAAATTTACACTCCGCTTTACGGACAGTTGCCGCGGATTCATGGAAACCATACGTCATGCAGCCTCTCCGGAGGTAATCCACGGCTTCTGAAAAATATTTATCTTGAGGCATAATTATAACCTGGTATCGCATTGGCAGAAATCAAAAAGTGATGGAAACGGTGAGACACATTTACACATTATTGATTCTGGTGACACTCCCGATAGTGGCGGGTGCCCAGGAGAAGGTTGTCACAGGCATCATCCAGGATAACAGGGGGGTTCCTGTCACGGGTGTAAGGGTATGCCAGGTCAATACATCAAACTGCACCGCAGCAGACCTCAACGGCATCTTCCATCTCCTCCTCATTCCGGGAAAGGAGAGCAACCTGCAGGTAGAATGCCTTGGCTTTAACCCGGTGGAGGTCGTGATCGACGAATCAACCACATACCCTCTGAATGTCACTCTGACGCCTGTGTATATCCCTGACGCGGTGTTCATTGATGACAGTTACAACCAGAGAGGCAACCGATCCGTCATGCGCTCAACACTGAGCCTGGATGCCGTCTTCACTGATTTTGCAGAATTCACGCCTGACCTGGGCTCATATAATACTGAGGTGATGGATTACTTTGCAGTCATCGGTCCGGAACTGGGTGCAATAGTTTCAGGGGTTTATTTCGGATTGGGATTGGGAGTTGGGTACAGCTATAAGGATGATTATGATTCTCTCGTAGTTGACCTTAACAACACCTTGTACAAGTTTAGCCTCGGATATGACCTTGTCAGCTCAACAAGGATCCGGCTGGCACCCATCCTCTCGGTCAAGTGGCTGAGATACAGGCTTATGAACTATCCCAATGAGCGAAAGATAACACTCACAAGCTATCTCGGTGAGAGGGATATTGACATCAGGTTCAACCAGACAATTGCCGTGGCCGGAGTGGACCTCGAATATATCATGTATACCAGTTCCGTTGGCCGCAGCGATTACTGGTCAGTAGGTATTGAGGGCGGTTATGCGGTCAGGCTGAACCAGACTCCATGGGTCTATTCAAAAGGAAACCGTCTCATGACTGACAACCAGATAGGCTTGGACCATCTGACCTTCGGGCTGAGCCTCTCTTATTATACTGTCATCAGGTGACAGTGACAGATAATAAACTACTAAAAAGTTCAACGAATGAATTACAGGAAACTTGGAAAGACCGGGTTTGAGGTTGCGGAGATAGCATTGGGCACATGGCAGGTAGGGGGCAAATGGGGATCAAAGTTCGATCATGCCCTGGCGGAGTCGATATTGCGCGAGGCCATAGACAGTGGGGTGAACTTCATTGACACGGCAGACGTCTATTCTGACGGCGAAAGCGAGAGAGCCGTCGGTGAGGCCGTACGTCAGTCGGGCAGTAAGGTGCGCATAGCCACCAAATGCGGAAGGCAGATACAGCCTCATGTCAGCAAAGGATACACACCGGCAGCGCTGAGGGGTTATGTTGAAGACTCCCTGAGAAGGATCGGGGCCGAATGCATCGACCTCATCCAGCTCCACTGTCCTCCCACGGAGGTATATTACCGGCCAGAGATATTTGGCGAGTTTGAGAAGATGAAGCATGAAGGCAAGATACTCAACCTTGGTGTCAGCGTGGAGAAGGTGGAGGAGGCCATCAAGGCCATTGAGTTTGATAATGTAACCAGCGTACAGATCATCTATAATATTTTCCGTCAGCGGCCTCACGAAAGGTTCTTCGCCATGGCCAGGGAAAAGAATGTCGGACTGATCATACGCGTGCCCCTGGCCAGCGGCCTGCTATCAGGCAAGTTCGCATCAGATACCAGGTTCGCCCCGGGCGATCACCGGTTCTTCAACAGGAACGGGATGATGTTCGATAAGGGGGAGACCTTTGCCGGGGTGCCCTACGAAACAGGTCTCAGGGCTGTTACCCGGCTCAGGGAGCTCTTCCCCGGAGGGGTACCCCTGGCACATGTGGCACTGAGATGGATCCTCATGCGTGAGGAGGTGAGCTGCATCATTCCGGGAGCCTCATCACCCGACCAGGTCAGGGCGAACCTTGAGTCTCAGGCAATGCCACCTCTCACCGGTGATAAGGTCGATGCCATCGGCAGGATATATGAAGAGGATATAAAACCATTGGTACATCAGCTCTGGTGAGGCCGGGGAACCCGGTTATGGCAGGAATGGCACAGGGCGGCCGGAGGATTTTTTCCGCCACTCACCGGACATATACCGCATTTAACCTGCCTTCAGGCCAGTGACTGGGCCCATTTTTCATAAATTTGGTGCAAGGTTGCCTGTTGCGGCGGCTGAAACGCGATAAACGAAACTAATTTAGATTTCATACCGGATGGATGGTAATCAATCGGCGCTGATAATCGGAGCCGGAGCAGGGGGAATAGCCACATCGATATTCCTGGCACAGCGAGGGTTTAAGGTGGATGTCTACGAGAAGAATATCTCCGCCGGGGGACGTTGCGGTAATTTTGTCCGTGACGGACACCGCTTCGATGTCGGAGCAACCATGGTTCTGATGCCTGAAGTATACCGCGATGTATTCAATTCGCTGGGGCTGAACCTTGAGAAGGACCTGCTCATGAAGCCGCTTGATGACATCTACACTCTCTGGTTTGACGACGGCACCAGCCTTGTCTTCACCACAGACCGGAAGCGCATGGAGCAGCAGCACGAGAGGATCGAGCCCGGAAGCTTTGCAAGGGCTGAAAAGTATGTAAAGACCGGGTTCAGGCTCTATACCATGGCCTTCAAGAAACTTCTCGGACGTAATTTCACAAGTTTCTTCGACTTCTTCAACCTCGGTAATGCACTGCTGCTCATAAAACTGAAGACATACCTCAGGCACTACAATTATACGGCGCGGTTCTTCAGGTCGGAACACCTTCGCATGGCATACACATTTCAGAACATTTACGTGGGGCAGAGTCCGTTCAGTGCACCGGCTCTCTTTTCAATGATACCGGCTGCCGAGCTCACGGAAGGGTCAATGTTCCCCTCAGGGGGCATGTACAGCGTAGTTGAGAAACTGATGACCAAAGCCGTTGAGATGGGCGTCAGGTTCCATTTTGAAATGCCGGTCAAACAGATCAGTATCAACGGGGGCAGAGCTACAGGAGTGATCTTCAGCGATGGCAGTGAGGCAATAGCAGACGTCGTTGTCGCCAACGCCGACCTGCCCTATGTATACCGGGAGCTCCTGCCACCCGGACGCAAATCGCGCCGCATTGAACAGATGAAATACTCCTGCTCGGCGCTGGTCCTGCACTGGGCGCTCGACAAACAGTACCCGCAACTGGGGCACCACAGCACCTTCCTCTCAGACAGTTACCGCGGGGGTCTCGATAAAATATTCATTGAAAAGTCAATGGGCGACGACCCCTGTTTTTATATTCATGCACCGGTGCGTACAGACCCCTCCGCTGCACCTGAAGGATGTGACACCCTTTCAGTGGCCGTGGGTGTCGGACACATTGATCCCAAACATCCTCAGGAATGGGACCGGATAACCGATAAGGCCCGTAGTGCAATCTTCAGGAAACTTAAGAAAATAGGCATAGAAGATATTGAGCAACACATTAAATTTGAGATAATCACTACTCCCGAAACATGGGTTGAAGCTCTGAATGTAACCAGGGGAGCCGTATTCGGCAGCATCGGACATAATATCCTTCAGATGGGGTGGTTCAGGCCTCACAACAGGGACCGACGTTACGGCAACCTTTACTTCACCGGCGGCAGCACCCATCCGGGAAACGGCATACCAATGGTACTTCTCTCCGCAAGACTGGTATCAGAAAGAATTATTAACGAACAGAAGCGAGATTAACCCGGGGAAGATGAAAGACAGGGAACAGTTCATGGCAATTTTTGAATCGATTGACTTTGACAAGATCATTGACCATCCTAATATACTCATTGCCGCCAACTTCTGGGACAGGGAGAGATATTGTGCGGCCCGAACCTGTTACAGGTTCATGCGCACGCTTGATGACCTCATCGATGATCATAAGGCTGCTAACAACGGTATCGCCGAACAGGAGAGGGAGAGATTTGCAGGGAATGTGGAAGAGTGGATGGGCATGCTTCGCCCGGCACTGGATTCATCGCCCTTCTGCAGTGACCTGAAAGATACTGTTGAACGCTTCAGAATTCCATTCTGGGCGCTTGAGGCCTTTGCCAAATCGATGCTGTATGATGTTACCCATGACGGATTTGCCACCCTCGGTGACTTCATTGAGTACTCGGGAGGAGCCTCCGTTTCCCCTGCATCAATCTTCGTTCACCTGGCAGGGCTTCAGGAAAAGGACGGCAAATATTATGACCCGCCCTTTGATGTGCACCGTGTCTCCGAACCGTGCGCCATGTTCAGCTATTTCGTGCATATCATTCGCGATTTCCGGAAGGACCAGCTCAATAATCTGAGTTATTTTGCCGATGACATAATGGCGAAACACGGCCTCACCCGCAAGAGCATGCTTGAAATGGCACAGGGGTCTCCCCTGACAGGCGGATTCCGGGCAATGATGCGCGAATACTATGATATTACAGAAAAATACCGCCTCAGTACGCTAAAGATAATGGAGGAGGTCTGCCCGCAGATGGAGCCGCGATACAGGCTGAGCCTCGAGATCATATTCGACCTCTACATGATGGTCTTTGAGCGTATTGATCCGGAAAATGGAACATTCACAAAGGAAGAACTGAATCCCACACCGGCGGAGACGAGGGAACGGGTGCTTGGGGTAATTGAAATGGTCAGGTAGCCGACCTGCGAACCTCACTCCTCCACCGGCAGTCACCAATCGTCAGTCCTCACTCAAAAAGTTAGTAAATAGCTAATTTACAGAGAACTGACTATTGCCCGACGCCTATTCTCTACTCCCTATTCCCTACTCCCTTCTGCCATAAATGTCTGAGGACTGAAGTCCCGACACTGCGTGTACGGGATTGAGTCTCCTACTGTGTAGGAGCCTCAAACTGAGGACTGAAGACTGATGACCGAAGGCTGGAGACTGGAAAATATTGCGAATCCGTCTGTAATTATTATTTTGCAGGGCAAAACCGCAGCTGGTGTTTAAAAAGATCCCGCATACATACGTCATAGTATTCAGTATTGTCATTCTGTGTGCGATACTGACATGGGTGATCCCCGGAGGAGCATTTGAGAGGGAGACCGTCAGCGTCAACGGGATCGATCGCAGCGTGGTGATACCCGGCTCATTTCACTACACCGACAAGAACCCCCAGACATGGCAGGTTTTCTCAGCTCTCTTTGACGGCTTCGTCGACAAGGCAGACATAATAGTGTTCATCCTTATCATCGGCGGCGCCTTCTGGATCATGAATGAAAGCAAGGCGATAGATGTGGCAATAGGTTCGGTGCTTCGCTTCACAGGCAGGATGGGTAACAAGGGCCTGATAAAAAAAATAGGTGTCGATAACCTGATCTTCCTGCTCATAATGACCATGTTCAGCTTCTTCGGGGCCGTATTCGGGATGAGCGAGGAGACAATAGCCTTCACCATTATTTTTGTGCCGCTGGCTGTTTCCATGGGATATGACTCGATAGTCGGCGTCTCACTCTGCTTCGTGGCTGCCGCACTGGGCTTTGCCGGTGCCTTCATCAACCCTTTCACCATAGGTATTGCCCAGGGACTGTCAGACCTGCCTCTCTTCTCCGGACTTGAGTACAGACTGTTCATGTGGGTGATTATCAGCGCAGTGGGATTTGCATATATACTCCGTTATGCCCGCATGATCAAAAAAGACCCGAGTCGCTCTCCGGTAAGGGAGGATGACGACTACTGGCGCAAACTGCATTCGACCACACAGGTGAAAATTGATTACCATACCCCGGCCTCGGCATGGGTGACTTATGTTCTGCTCATCGCCGTCATGGTTATCTTTTCCGTTTTCAGGCCAATGACGGCCCTTTCATTCGGCGAGGGTGAGCTGACCATTCCCGCAATTCCGGTCCTGACGGGACTGTTTGCCGTGACCGGATGGATCACTCTCAGAAAGTCGGTTCACTTCTTTGTCATTGACCTGCTGATCTTCACAATCATGTTCCTCATCACCGGAGTGATGGGCTACGGATGGTATATCATGGAGATCGCCACCCTCTTTTTCGCGATGGGACTGGCAACAGGCATGGCCATGAGTTATGATGCCAACAGGATAACGAAGCTCTTCCTCGACGGGGTCAGGGATATTCAGTCAGCGGCCCTTATTGTGGGACTCGCTGGAGGAATCATCATCATACTGCAGAACGGCAATATTATCGACACCCTTCTCTATAAGCTCTCGGAGACAATTTCAGGGACCGGCAAAATGGCATCGGTGAGCATGATGTATGTGGTGCAGAACCTGATTAATCTTGTTATGCCCTCAGGGTCAGCCAAGGCAGCCCTGACCATGCCAATGATGTCACAATTCTCAGACCTGATCGGGGTCTCCCGCCAGGCTACGGTGGTTGCATTTCAACTGGGCGACGGGTTCACAAATATGATTACACCCACCTCCGGAGTGCTCCTGGGCGTGCTCAGCGTGGCGAAGATACCCTACGAAAAGTGGTTCCGGTGGGTGCTGCCGTTCATCGTGATACTTCTGGTACTGGGCTTCCTGCTTCTCATTCCGACGGTATTCATGGAGCTGAAGGGATTCTGAGGGGATTGGCGTCCCGATGTTATTTCATTGCTCTGGTAAGGATTCCCATCACTCCACGGATGAATGTGGCAGAGGTAAGAACCTTCACCACCGGGTTAGTGGCCGTACGCCGCCGGGAAGTGGTTGTACGTGTGCCGCGACCGCTTTCCCTTTCCCTTTCCCTTTCCCTTGTCTGTCTCTCCACTGTCTCGCTCCTTTTCATCTCTGCAGTCCTGATCTTCCTCTCAAGCATTTCTGCCGCACTTTCCGGGTCAATGTCGCGGGAGTACCTGTTCACCAGCTGCGATGACCTGTTAATCTCAGAGATCTCCCCGGCGGTGAGGATATCCATCCTGCTCATGGGGGCTCTTACCATCATCGCCGCCAATGGCGTCGGAATACCTTTTTCATTAAGGGTCGTGACAAGGGCCTCTCCGGTACCGAGTGAGGTGAGAGCTGTCTCGGTATCATACCACGATGAAATCGGGAAGTTCTCCGAAGTAAGCTTGATATCCTTCCTGTCATTGGCCGTGAATGCCCTCAGGGCATGCTGAACCTTGAGACCCAGCTGTGCAAGAACCGATGAAGGCACATCCATCGGGTTCTGTGTGATGAAATAGACTCCCACACCCTTGGAACGGATGAGCTTGACTATTGTCTCAATCTGTTCAAGCAGGGTCTTGCTGGCCTGGCTGAAGATAAGGTGTGCCTCATCAATGAAAATCACCAGCTCGGGTGTGGGCTGATCGCCCTTTTCAGGCATCATATTGTATACTTCCGCCAGCAATGACAGCATGAAGGTGGAGAATAGCTTGGGCTTATCCTGTATGTCAGTCAGACGGATAATGCTGATATATCCGTTGCCGTTGTTGTCCCTACGCATCAGATCCCTGACGTCAAACGATTCCTCACCGAAGAATCGCTCAGCACCCTGCTGCTCGAGCTCGATAATCTTCCTCAGTATTACTCCCGTCGATGCCGGTGACATTGCACCGTATTCACTTTCAAGCTCTGCCTTTCCCTCTCCCTGGAGATACTGGATCACCTTCCTTATGTCTCTCAGGTCGATCAGACCGAGCTTGTTGTCATCACAGTATTTAAAGATGATCGAAATGATACCCGCCTGCGTATCGTTCAGGTCGAGTATTCGCGAGAAGAGCACAGGCCCGAATTCGGATACCGTGGCGCGCAGCCTCACTCCCTCCTGTTCCGAAATAGTGAGGAGCTCCACGGGAAAGCCCATTGTTGAATAAGGAAGTTTGATCTTCGCATGTCTGTCCTTTATAAAGGCATTCTCCGTTCCCGGCCGGGCCACACCGCTGAGATCTCCCTTGACATCCATGACAAGCGACGGGATCCCTTTCAGCGAAAGCTGCTCGGAGAGTACCTGAAGAGTCTTGGTCTTTCCTGTTCCCGTAGCCCCGGCAATAAGCCCGTGACGGTTCAGTGTCTTTAACGGGATCTTTATGTGGGCATCAGCTATCGGCTCGCCATCAAGCATCGCACCGCCAAGGACAATGAAATCGCCCTTGCAGGCATAGCCATCGCTTATGTGGCTGAAAAAATCATCTCTTCTGCTCATATTCAGTTTTTTTAAATGTAAAAGCCGCTGGGATATGTACCCCAACGGCTTCCTAAATTAGTGTATTTTTTGATTATTTGCTATCAAGAAGCTCTTTTACCTTCGCTTCCAGGGCTGCGCCACGCAGATTGTGCCCTACGATAACCCCGTCACCGTCAAGCAGGAAACTTGCCGGGATGGAATTGACGGCATATTGTTTTGCCGGAGCACAGTCCCAGTACTTTAGGTCTGATACATGGGTCCAGGTCAGATTGTCATCTGCAATGCCCTTCACCCAGTCTTCCTTGCTGCGGTCAAGTGAAACGCCAAACACGTCAAATCCCTTCTTGTTATATTCTTTCCAGATTCTTACAATATTCGGGTTCTCCTGACGGCAGGGAGGACACCATGCAGCCCAGAAATCTACCAGAAGAAGCTTCGTGTTGCCTCCCAGCTTTGAGTAGAGTGAAACGGGATTGCCATCAACGTCATTGAGAGTGAAATCAGGTGCCTTCTGTCCCACCGATACAGCCTTGAGCTGAACAAGCCTGTCCTTCATATTTGCCACCAGCTGTACCTTGTTGAGGGAGGTGTCAAGCTTGCTAAGGAGACCTTCCAGCTCAACAGCTTCAAGACCGTATGACAGCTCATTAAGAACCACCGGTGCGACAAAGGATGCCGGGTTGTTGGCTATATATTCCTTCTTTATCTCAGTCTGATTTGCCTCAAGGGCCTCCAGCTCACCCTCAATTGAAGCTGCCAGCTCCTCATTTCCGGCCATACGTGCTTCACGGTAACGGTCGTAGATTTTTGACATCTCATTGTTTGATTCATCCAGGGTGGCCTTATAGGTGTCAAACTCACTCTGTGTCTTCGAACCGGTTACAGATGCGAGGTAAAGCGAATCCGCCTGACCGTGTATGGTTATATCTGAGTTCTCAAGATAGAAATTCAATCCGCCCCTCTTGTCTTTGATGGCAAGGTTAACCATCTGGGGATAATCGATGAATCCGGTCATTTCAAATGCCCCGTTTACAAGTGCAGCGGAGTCAATTACTTCGTAGCCTCCGGGTATGCGTTTCTGAAGAATGATGGTGGCATTGTCAATGCCGTCAATGGTGCCGGCTATTCTGAATTTCGGTTCCGTGGAGCAGGATGCCGCAACGGCCAATACTAAAAAAAGGATTACTGTTCTTTTCATTTAATAAGCTTTTATGGATAAACACATTAATTTTTCAAGTGTTCAAAGATAGGAATAATTGGTTACCTGCAATTGCTGCTGAAATATTTGTCGAGAAGCATTAATGCAGGCCTATAGGAAGTTGTCTCACCCTCGCGAAGCTGTTTTTCCAGCTCGGGAAGCAGTGCCATCACCTGCGGGTGGCTATAGAATGAATGCTTGAGAGTGTCAATAATTGTTTCATGCATACGGGTTACTGCCTGTTCCCTCCTTCTTTCCCAGAACCATCCGTTGCTCTTGGTAACGCTGACATAGTCGCGTATTGTCTCCCATATCTCTGAAATTCCCTTCTTTTCAAGCGAGGAGCAGGTCATCACCCTGGGGTTCCATCGGGAAGGAGACTGAGGGAAGAGGTGCAGCGCGTTCTTGTATTCCACCCTTGCGATCTCTGCCTTTTGTATATTGCTTCCATCGGCCTTGGTGATGACAATGGTATCAGCCATCTCCATGATTCCGCGCTTTATACCCTGCAGTTCGTCGCCGGCGCCGGCAAGCATCAGTACCAGGAAGAAATCGACCATGGAGTGAGCGGCTGTCTCCGACTGTCCCACTCCCACTGTCTCAACAAGTATTGTATCAAACCCGGCTGCTTCACAAAGTATGATTGCCTCCCGCGTCTTTCTTGCCACGCCGCCCAGCGTTCCCGCGGCAGGGGAAGGCCGGATAAATGCATCCGGGTCAACACTGAGCTGCTCCATACGCGTCTTGTCGCCCATTATACTGCCTCCGCTCTGCTGGCTGCTAGGGTCAATTGCCAGTACGGCAAGACGCCTGCCGTAGTACCGCGTCAGCATGGTGCCAAAGGTATCTATGAATGTGCTCTTGCCGGCGCCGGGGACACCAGTGATGCCTACCCTGACCGACCGTGAGCTGGCGGGAAGAGATCTCTCCACAACAGCCTGGGCAATGTCATAATGTTCGGGAAGTGAGCTCTCTAGAAGTGTGATTGCCTGACTCAGGATCGTCCGGTCACCACGAAGTATACCATCTGTATATTCGTCTGCCGTGAGTCTCTTCCGTCTGTTCTTTTTCAGACGGCTGAGCATTTCAGGGTTAATGCTCGGGGGCTGTACAACACCCTTCTGAACCGACAAAGCGCCGGCTGGTGATTTATCCCTGCTCATTACTATTCTGCCCCCGGAGTTGACCTTTACTTCGATGCTCCTTCTTCAACCAGCACCTCGCCCTTTATCATCAGCATCACCTCTGAGTTCTTCGGATCATTGGTATAGACAAAGATGTTCTTGTAAATCTGTCCTTTGTAGCCACCGGAATTGAATTTGGCCTTTATCGATCCTCTCCCACCCGGCTTAATGACATTCTCGGTGGGCATGAGGGCTGTGCACCCGCATCCCGACTTGACGTGCCTGATCACCAGGTCACTTTTGCCCGTATTGGTGAAGCCAAACTCAATATCAGCAGATGCATTCTGTTTTATTGTCCCGAAACTGACCGTATTTGAATCCAGCTTCAAGACAGGCGCGCTGGCAAGCTGCTGGCTGGTGAGCCCGAGAAATCCTCGACCAGGTTGGCCGAGACATAGAGGTAGATGTTAGGCATGGGACTGCCGTTGACCTTCAGACGAACCAGGTCATTCACATTGCCCCACGCACTGACGTTGAGCTTCGCATCATAGGTACCAACGACAACACCCTTCTCACCGGGCTTAATGGTTGTCGGATTCACCTTGAGGGAAAGATGGGCCGGCAGACCCTCAAACTCAATCGTGGCAGGCTCTTTGGATGTGTTGATGACCTGCATCTCCTTGGACTTCTTCTCAGTCTTTTTGGTAGTTGTGAACGCCAGGTGGTTTGATTCAAACCTCACCGGCCCCACGGCAAAAGTGAAAAGCTCATCCACGGTCTTTTCGCGCGGAGCTACCGTTCCCTCAATAATAAGTACGGTGACCGCAGGTTTGGAATTGGAATAGACCGAAATGCTCTTTGCAAAACGGCTGTTGTAACCGCGCGGATCAAAGACGGCAGTGACAAAACCCTTCCCTCCGGGTGGAACAGGCGATTTCGTATAATCGGATGCCGTGCATCCGCATGAGGGCTGAACCCTGGTTATAACAAGTACGGAATCACCGGTATTGGTGAAACTGAAGAGAGCCTCCTTCTTGCCGGCTTCCTCCTTCATGTTTCCGTAATCATGACGTGTACTGGCAAAGCTAAGCTTGGGCTGGGCCGAAAGACCAGCAGCCATAAGCAACAATATCAACGCTGAAAAAATCTGTTTCATAGTTTAAATTTTACTTTCTGTCAGACCGGGTATACCTAAAATGTTACTATCAGATAACAAAGATCAGGCCAGACATATTGCATCATATTAAGCACCAAAATTAATAAAAATCGATAAGCCTCTGCTTTTTTATTGGTTTATCGATTAGTTTTGTCACACGGATCCTCACATTTGGAACAGATTTTGTTCGAACCTGTGAAAGCGTTCCGCTTTTGCTAATGAGTAGAAAAAAGCTCTTCATACCGCTGTTTGCAATTCTCTGCTTAATGCTGGCAACACCGGCGTCAGGCCAGTTTTATAACGGTATGCAGACGACCTTCGGCAAGAACCGGATTCAGTATAAGGACTTCTACTGGACCTATTTCAGGTTTGATGAGATAGACTGCTACTACAATGAATTTGGCCGTGAGGTTGCTGAGTACGCCTCCACGGTAGCGCACGAAAAACTCAATGAGATTGAGGATTATTTTGACTACACCCTTGACAAACGGCTGATACTAATTGTTTATAACAAGCAAAACGACTTCAGGCAGAGCAACATAGGCCTTATTTCAGCGGAGGACGATTATAATGTTGGAGGGTACAGCAAGGTAATCAAAAACAAGGTGATGCTCTGGTTCAACGGCGACCATGAAGAGTTCAGCAAGCTCATTGCCTCAGCCATAGCTGAAGTCCTGGTCTATGAGATGCTCTACAATGCCGATATGCGTGACAAGGTCACCAGCAACTCCCAGATCCAGATCCCCGAATGGTACATAAAGGGGCTGATCAATTACGTTGCCTTCGGATGGGACAGCGAGACCGATAACCGCGTCAGGGATGGCTTTGAGAACGGCAGATACAAGAACCTTGACGGCCTTGAATATGAGGAGGCAGTCTATGCCGGTCACTCCTTCTGGAAATATATCGGCGAAACCTACGGCGACGCAATTATTCCCAACATTTTGTACCTCTCGAAGATATACAAGAATTTTGAGGACGGATTTCTATACGGTCTTGGCAAAGACATCAATGACACCTATCGCGACTGGAAAAGTTTCTATGACGATTATTATTCTGTCAAACCCGGAGAGGACTACACCAAACCCCGGGAATTGAAAAAATCGAAGCCCTATGAGCGCTTCACCACAGTTAAGATCAGTCCCGACGGCCGTCAGGTGGCATGGGTGTCAAACGACTGGGGCAAAAGGAGGATCTGGCTTTATGACACATCCACCGGCAAAACAAAGAAGATATTCACGATTGAGCCCAAATTTGAGCAGACGGTTGACCACTCCTATCCGGTCCTTACGTGGCATCCCGGAGGGCAGATACTGACATTCACCGTTGAGGAAAAGGGAGGTGTGGAACTCTATTTCTTCCGTACCGGCCAGAAGAAGTTCGAACATCGGACCATGCCATTCTTTGAGAAGGTGCTATCACTCTCCTACTCACCTGACGGATCGAGGCTTGTTGTCTCGGCCGTGATCAACGGTATGACGGATATCTATCTCCATAACATCATCAGCGGGACCAATGAACGCATAACCTATGACGTGGCCGATGACCTTGACCCCTCATTCATCAGCGGAAGAGAGGAGACCATAATCTTCTCGTCAAACAGGCTTGGTGACACGCTCACCAACAGGGGTGATCCGCAGGAGCGCACCGGATTGACCTTTGATCTCTTCACCTATGACCTGAGGGCCGGCGACGGCCAGCTGACAAGGCTTGCCGAAGGCACCCTCTATGACCATCTTAACCCCATCGGGGCATCGGCCGGTTCAACCGGGTTCCTGGGTGACGGAAACGGCATATTAAACTATTACAATGCCACAGTCGACAGCGCTATCGCCTATATTGACACTGCACTTCATTACAGTTACTTCCTGGATGCCCGGCAGGCAACTGATTTCCCCAGGAAACTTGAAGCCTTTGACAGAAAGGGCGGCCAGGATGCCGCAGTTATCTTTGACAACGGCCGCTACAGGCTTCTCACAGGATCAACAGCGGAGACTCCCGCTGTCAGGAGTGATGATGTGAAAACCACCCGGTGGCGCGCTGAGCAGATTGCAATCCTGCATGAAGCGGACAGCATTAACCAGCTTAGAGACTGGCTTCTGGCTGAGCGTGCAAGGATGAATGACACACTGAAGAAACCGCTCTACGAATACTATGCAACCAACGAGCCCATAGACTTCCGCAATTATGTCTTCGAAAAAGAGAAGGAAAATTTCTATGAGCTGCAGTGGAGGAAGGATTATATGGATATCGATCTCGACACCTCCCGTATGCAAATGCCCAATGCACTTGTATACAGGCCGGCATTCTACAACAATTACTCCGCCACACAGATCGATTTCAACTTCCTGAACAATTCCTACCAGGCCTACAACGGCGGCGCACCCTACTTCAACCCGGGCCTGAACCTGCTGTTCAAGATTGGAACGCTTGACCTCTTTGAGGATTTCCGCATTACCGGAGGCTTCAGGTTCTCAGGTGACTTTGACAGTAACGAATATCTTGTCAGCCTGGAAGCCCTTAAAGGAAAATATGACAAGCAGGTGATCTTCCATAAACAGTCATTTGACAGTTACAACAACTTCTACTATTACAAGATAAAGAGTTTTACCACCTATGCCTCGCTCAGAAGACCTTTGAGCACCGTACTGGCAGTGAAGGGGACCCTGACCTACAGGTATGATACCTATATTCTGCAGTCTACTGACCAGCTCAGTCTCATGGAACCATCCTATGACAGGCACTGGGCCGGACTGAAGGGCGAGCTTATCTACGACAACACACGGAAACGAACCATCAACATCTACAACGGGATGAGGTTCAAGTTCTTTGGCGAATACTACCGGGAGGTGGTGGAGAGAAACAGTGACCTTTTCGTTCTGGGAGCGGACATAAGGCATTATCAGAAGATCCACCGTGACCTGATATGGGCCAACAGGTTTGCCGGAAGCACATCGTTCGGCCCCTCGCGACTTATATATTACCTGGGCGGTGTAGACAACTGGATGGGATACCTCTTCAATGACGTGCCAATGTTTGACGAGACTGTGCCTGTCAATCCAAATGTCAATTACGGCTTTCAGGCTCTGGCTACCAACATGAGAGGATTCACTCAGAACATACGAAACGGGAGCAACTTCGCACTTATCAACAGCGAGTTACGCTGGCCGTTCGTAAGATACCTGGCAGGCCGTCCGCTGCGCTCCGCCTTCCTGAACAGCCTTCAGGTGGTGGCCTTCTACGATATCGGGATGGCATGGTCAGGATGGAATCCCTGGGGTGATGAGAACTACTGGAATGACAAAGTCTACGAGAACGGTCCTGTGGTGGTGACTCTAGATGCCATGCGCGATCCGGTTGTAATGGGCTTTGGCACCGGTGCCAGGGCCCAGATTTTCGGTTACTTCATTCGAGGCGACCTGGCGTGGGGAATAGACAACGGCTATCTCCTGCCCATGATATTCTATCTCTCCTTCAGCCTCGATTTCTGAGAGGACAACACTGTCAGTATGTTATCAGAAAAACGTATACTTCAGGAAGCAGAAGCCCTGCTGCCGGAGATTGTCCGGATCAGAAGGCATATCCACCAGTATCCTGAGCTCTCCTATGCAGAGCACGTAACGGCTGAGTTTATAAGTGAAACACTCACCGCTGAAGGCATCGGGCACATCAGAAATGTGGCTGGCACCGGGATAATAGGCATAATCAGGGGGGAGGCTGCCGGCAAAGGTATTACGGCAGGACTGCGGGCTGATATGGACGCGCTGCCGGTTTCGGAGCAGGAGGGACCTGAATACCGGAGCCGTAATGAGGGAGTGATGCATGCCTGCGGTCATGACGCTCATATCGCCATGCTTCTCGGTGCCGCTAAATTAATCAACAGCAGGCGGGGTGATTTTGCAGGAAGGGTGCTGCTCGTCTTCCAGCCCGGCGAAGAGAAAGCCCCCGGCGGCGCAAAACTCATTACCGGCTCAGGCATCCTCGACCAATACCGACCTGACCTCTTCATCGCACAGCACGTTGCACCGGAACTGGAGTCAGGAACAGCTGGCTTCTGCGCAGGCCCAGCTATGGCATCGTGTGACGAGATATACATCACTGTGACCGGACGGGGAGGCCATGCTGCCAGGCCCACTGAGTGCACTGACCAGATACGGATAGCATCAGAACTGGTCATCGCTCTCAAGGATACCATTGAGACGGCCGCGGAGACAAAAGCGCCCACCGTCCTTGGCATAGGAAGAATAACCGGCTGCGGAGCCACAAACGTGATACCGGAGAGAGTTGAGATTGCGGGAACATTCAGAACCTTCAGCGAGAGATGGCGCCGGGAGGCAAAGGAGCTGATCCGCGGAATTGCTGCTGATCTTGCCGCTGCAAGAGGGGTTGCAATAGATATTAATATTGTTGAAGGTTATCCGGTCCTTGTCAACGATGCGAAACTCACATCAGGCGCTTCCGCACTGATCGGAGAACTCCTCGGTAAAGGCAGGGTCAAAGATATAGAGCCAAGGATGGGCTCCGAAGATTTTGCATTCTTCGCAGAGCTATATCCGTCTCTCCTGTACCGACTCGGAGTAACACGCAAAGGAGACATTATCAGGCATTGCATACTCCATCATTCAACCTTGACGAAAATGCCATGGCCACCGGTGCGGCAACAATGGCATGGCTGGCACTAAATTTGACCAGCATGCCGCAAGGGTGAATATTATTTATGGTTTGGTTAGGAACTTTATAAAATAAAAGATAATTTTACATCCATAATCTTTAAAACACAATTGTAATGGCTTACGTTATTAATGATGATTGCACAGCTTGCGGAACCTGTATAGATGAATGTCCGGTTGAGGCTATATCTGAAGGTGATATCTATAAGATTGACCCGGATATATGTACCGATTGTGGTGCCTGCGCCGACGTTTGCCCGGTAGAGGCAATTCATCCGGCATAAACCGCATTGTCATTTTCCAGAACCGGAAGCTGTCTGAGAGGACAGCTTCTTTTTTTTCAGTCAGGATTGTACCTGGCTCCGGTCATAATGGCCTGCAGATCGTTCATCGCCATCAGTTGCTCAAGTGTGACATCAGGATTGTTATTCATGTAACTTTCAATAATCCGGAACCCAGTCCAGACCACCGCCCTGCCGGGCGACTCCTCCGTGAAGTAACTGGTAAAAGGTGCCTCGCCCGTAAATTTGCGTATCAGAAAACCGTCAGTCGAAAAGAGAAGATCATTGCTGACAAGGTACTCCCATATTTCTCCTTCGCCGGTCTCGCAGAATTTCATCTGACGTCCGGTGAAACCATGCAGTACCGTGTCGGCCAGCGCAGGCATCATCCTTTTGGTGAAATAGACCAGTTTGGCTTCATGAAGCATGGTGTTAAGAAGGGTCTTTGTCCCGTAACCGGCATTATTGTAATCCCACTCGGTGGAGGCCCACGCGTACATGCAGTCTGAGGCAGCATAGGCAGGAGTCATCTTGCGGGCCTGGTAACTGAAGATGCCCAGCGTGGGATAATATCCGGAGCCGGCTCCCAGGTATCGGTCGAGGCTGACCATCAGCAGCGAATCATCAACTATGATGCTGTTGTTGAAGACCGAGATGCATGTCACTACCTGCGGAACAATCCTCTCCGGGAAATAATACCTGTAATGTCTGAACGCGTTCTCAAGCTCCTTTTCAAGCGGCCCGGTCTCAGGCCATACACGCTTCACCTCGTCCCACAGGTCAAGATTGCGCATATCAGTGGCAAAAAGGATAAAGGCCGACTTCCATCTTTCGTCCGACGGATCACCCAGACCGATGACAGTGCTGTAGGTGTTCAGCGCACTCCCGTATTCAAGCTTCAGCCATTCTGCCTTTTCTGCCAGTTCGTTGGGAGGCGTCTCAAAAATATCCCTGCCGAGATCCCTTACTGACAGATCACACTCAATGCCTGAAAGGTTCACATTGTAGGGGTCACGCCTGCATGCAGTGACAGCCAGAATAAGCAGCACCCAACCTGCAAGTCTGAAGAATGAAGCAACATGGATCATAAGTGCGGGAATATCGGATTATGTTTACAAAATAAGGACATTTATTTATAATTTTACCCGGCAAACAATGAGATGATGAAATCTGAAATTAAATGTTCAATCCTGCGGGCGCTGACTGTATTCATAATGGCTGCCGCCCCGTTGCGCGGTATCGCACAGGAAGAGATGGTATTTGTGGTTCATGCTGATCCGGTAATATCATGGATGGGCTCAAATGAATCCGAATACGTTAATGAAGGTTCCAAGGCAGGTTTTGACATAGGGTTGAATGTCCTCCATTTTTTTGCTGAAAACTATGCAATCTCATCGGGTATAAGCATTTTTTCTGCCGGAGGAAGGCAGAGCGTGACTGAGGAGATTACAATGGTGTTTAACAATTTTACCCGTGATGTAGCGGCAGGCGAAGAGATAAGATACAACCTGCGTTATCTGAATGTTCCGGTGGGATTGCGCCTTCAGACAAACCAGGCGGGCTTACTGACATATTGGACCGATCTGGGATTTGACATACGGCTGTTGCTGAAGTCTACCATTGACATCCCGGCAGCGCAGATCGACCATGAAAATGCGAAGACTGAAGTATACGGGATGAATGCCGGCTGGCACATCGGCGCAGGAAGAGAATACGAGATGAGTATTGATGCTTCTATCATTGCGGGGCTGAGCTACGCCCAGGATTTTTTTGATGTCACAAAGGACCTTGAGGATGTATATCAGCCTGAAGACAGGGCCGGGTTAAGGATGTTCCGTATCAGGCTGGGAATCAAGTTCTGACACTCCGGTCATGAAGGTTGCACTTGCACAGCTGAATTACATCCCGGGCGATGTCTCCCTCAACAGCGCCAAAATCATTTCTGCAATAGATAATGCACGCGCAGAGGGCGCTGACCTCATTGTCTTCTCAGAGCTGGCTGTCACAGGCTATCCGCCTCTTGACCTGCTCCTCAGGAAAGACATCATCACTGCCTCCATGGCAGCGGTACTTGAGATAGCCTCACACTGCACCGGAGTGGCGGCCATCATCGGAGGCCCCTCTCCCAATACCGGTCTCTTCGGCAAAAGCCTTCACAACTCGGCATTTTTCATGCAGGATGGCAAGGTACAGGCCGTTATCAACAAAACCCTGCTGCCGACATATGATATCTTCGATGAAGACCGGTATTTCCAGCCCGGATCTGCATTCCGGACCGTTGACCTGAACGGCGAAAGGATTGCTGTAACCATCTGTGAAGATATCTGGGATGAACAGCCTTTTGGCGACAGGGGATTGTGGCGCCTCTACAGCATTACGCCGCTTGAAGAAATCATGAAGGATGACCCTTCCCTGATTATCAATATCGCCGCCAACCCATTCTCCCACAATAGGATACGAGTCAGAGACGAGGTGTTCGTCAGGAATGCAATGGAGTATGGGAAACCACTCATCTCGGTCAACCAGACAGGAGGTTACACGGAACTGATATTCGACGGTTCATCTGTTCTGATCGATGCTGACGGAACCGTCCTCGAGAGGCTTGCCTTCTGCAGCGAAGAGGTGAGAATAGTTGAAATACCCGTTGCCGGCAGTGACAGGAGAAAATATTCATGTCCCCCCTCCTATCCTGCAGACATGACCGGTTATGTTCACCAGGCCCTGGTGACAGGGATAAGGGACTTCTTTGAAAAGGGGGGTCTCAAAAGAGCCGTCATAGGGCTCTCGGGAGGGATAGACTCCGCAGTTGTACTGGCACTGGCCACGGAAGCCCTGGGACCATCCAATACCCTGGCCCTCCTGATGCCTTCGGTATACTCATCCGGACACTCTGTGACCGACGCGGTTGAAATGTCCCGGAAGATGGGAGTCCCGTATCATACCGTCAGCATTGAGGAGGCCCGGCAGGTGCTCGAAAAGACCGTTGAACCATTCTTCGGGGGCATGGCCCCTGACATAACCGAGGAAAATATACAGGCCAGGCTGCGCGCACTCATACTCATGGCATTTGCCAACAAACTCGGGTATATGGTACTAAACACCTCGAACAAGAGTGAAGCAGCAACAGGATACGGGACACTGTACGGAGACATGATCGGAGGTCTTTCGGTTCTGGGCGATCTTTATAAGACCGAGGTGTACCCGCTGGCCAGGGAGATCAACACCCACGGGGATATCATCCCTTCGGCCATCATCACTAAGCCACCTTCTGCAGAATTGCGTCCCGACCAGCTGGATACCGACTCACTTCCTCCGTATGACCTGCTTGACCCGATACTCTTCAGATATATTGACATGGAGAGATCTGCGGCACAGATCACGGAGGAAGGGTTTGACCGTGACCTTGTGGAAAAAGTCATCAGGCTCATACGTGCCAGCGAGTTCAAAAGAAGACAGTCGCCCCCTGTCCTCCGCGTCTCTTCAAAAGCCTTCGGCAGCGGCAGAAGGATACCCATAATTGCCAGGTATCACTGACCGGGCACACTCATTCACAACTACTTGTTTTATAGTGTGTTAAAAAACGTTAATTATACTCCTGACCGACTTTTTTAATATCTTTGCATATGTTGTTTAACATAAGGGGAAATGTTTTATAATAATCCATACCTGGAACAATGCCTTGAAGGGCCTTTTTCGCTTTTCAGTGATCTGCCTGACAAGGAGAAGGAGTATCTGCTTCAGGATTATGTCTGTACCTCCCTGAGAAAGGGAGAGATGATTTTTCATGAGGGAAGCAGGCCGGCAGGGCTCTATTGTCTCGCGTGCGGCAAGGTCAAGGTTTATAAACAGGGCATCGGTGGCCGTGAACAGATCGTCAGGATGGTGAGGCCACAGGGGTTGATAGGCTATGCGGCTTTTTTTGGAGGTACGGCATATACGGCATCGGCAGTGGTTCTGGAGGATTCAGGTGTATGCAGGTTTGCCCGGGACCCCTTCATGAAACTGCTCAGACGCAATCCGGATCTTTCCATGAAACTTATTCGCATGATGGCGATTGAGCTCTCCTTCTCCAATAAAAGAACGGTATCACTTACCCAGAAACATATCAGGGGCAGGCTTGCCGAATCTCTCCTGGTCCTTCGCGATACCTTTGGCGTTGAGAATGACGGAAGGACCATCAGGGCATATGTCTCTCGTGAGGATCTGGCCTGTTTTTCAAACATGACAACATCAAACGCCATCAGGACACTCTCAACATTTGCCACGGAGTCTGTGATTGTGCTTGACGGTAAGAAAATCAGCATTGTAGATCCTGCCAGGCTCGAGAAGATCAGTCAGATGGGCTGATCATTCATTAACATAAATTCTCTTGACTCTGGGCGGAATTGCGGTCAGTATCTCATATGGAATCGTGTTGCACAGCTCCGCGATCTCTTCAATCGTTATGTTATTGCCAAACACTTCAGCCTCATCGCCGGCCCTCACATTCATTCCGGTGACATCAGCCTGCCTGTCCTGCTATGCTCCCTGCAATGGGTACACGTCTGTTTTTGATAAACAGGCTGCCCTTGCCGTCACCGAGCTCCCGACGCAGCCCGTCAGCTACCAATACCGTCTCGCTCTGGTCCGATGCACCGTGGCAGCCGTAGCCCACCGGCTCTCCTGCAGGCACTGCCCTCACCTATATGATCCCACCTTCCTGTGTGCGAGCGTCACCGCATACCTGCCGATGCCGTTAATCCGATACCCTCCTACCTGTCACTGTATCCGAATCGTTGCCGGCGAGTTCAAGGTGAATCTTGACTAGCCCAAGCCTCCCTGAGTTTCTCCGAAGGTAACGTCCTGATATATATTGAGGATCATCGCTCAAAGAAGAGTGATACACCCTGACGTGCTGTGGCCCGAAGATGGCTAAGTGTGTCACTTGTGCCACCCGACCGGTGCTCCGTAAACCAAACCGTATCTCTTGCCAGGTCACATATATGACTCAGCTGTAAATTAGTTCGAATATGTCGGATGATAAGCTCCATCACGCCCTCATCCGGATTCATTACCATAACCGGGGCGGTAATGCCTGCCTCGCGAAGGGCTACACCCTCTCGGATATGCCACGTAAACCTGTTATATTAAAGAGATGCTATCTCGGCTGAACCCGCACCGTAGGCAAACGCCTTGACCATGGCCATGATACCGGTACAGGCCTCGATGCCTGACGATTAGATTATGGACACGGTCCATGTTTATCTCCAGTCGCGTCTGGTGCAGTTGCCTGACCAGGAGGCTGCTTATTCTTTCGAACCCGTAGATGCGCGCTCCCTTATAATGTTTCATTCCGAACGTGTAGCTGCGAAGGCGTCTGTATCGCGACTTAAAAATAACGTCCGGCTCAGTGGACTTCTGCCGCGTAAGCGCTTCCCCTATCCCTATGAAGCGGTCAATGCTGGCGGCTTTGACCGCAGCGGCCACCCCTTCGTATAGTTTTTTTTCATCACCGCCAATCTCAATGGAAGGTGAGCGTAGTCCTTCCCCGGGATTGGTAGGAATAAGGGCCACAAGCGATATCAAATTATAATAGTCTTAATGAGGGTGCTCCGTTTATACTCTCTCTTTCCTGCGTAACGTCGCCGGTTATTTACCCCAACCCTCTGTAGGTAATAAATTTGCGATAGTCAATAAGGTTTGGAACAAATTCCGTTGTACAGTGTCCATGGCTAACACTCAGGGAGGAGGTGACCCGAAAGACCATGTGTAGAGCGCATGCCGGGTATATGACCGCCATCTCTTCTTATGGCCTCATCGTCGGCTGCAGATACCACTCCCCGCCGCCACCTGAGCCCCCGGTATGGCACCCCTGCCGGCGAAGTCTCTCCATGGGCATCACCAATGTTTGTAATGATGACGGTAAGGCCTTATAATACGTGCCAGCTTTTCCATCTCCCCGGCTTCGAGTTCAGTTCGATGACGGCCGCTTCATACCGGTCGTCGATATTCATCAGGGACAGGGCCACGCCGACCTGTGAGTTATAACTTTTTGGACTCCGTATGAGTGGTTGTGGTACATGAGTGCACCACTCCTTGACCACTGTCTTTCCGGCGCTTCCCGTCACCGCAATAACTTTGCCTCCGAAGCTCTCCCTGCGCCATTTTGCAAGCTTGTGAAGTGCCTCCAGAGTGTCATCCACCGTAACGAAGCCGGCGCCCGTCATGGCTGCACTGTCCTTCGGCACGGTATCAGCCAGAAAGAGCCTTACACCTCTGTGGTAGAGTGCTTCAATAAACCTGTGCCCGTCGTGGTTGGGGCCGCGCAGGGCGATGAAAAGTACGTCATGACCTGCACCCGAAGACCTGCTGTCTGTCATGATGCCGGTGACCGTAAGAGAAGTCTCTCCCGACAATACTCCACCGGTAATGTGCGCCAGCTCCTGAGCGCTTATCTTCACCTGTTCACTGATTTGATATAACACGTCCGGCAGAGAGGCTCATAGATGTCCTTCTCTCCCAGCACCACCACCTTGTCATCCTTGATCTTCCGGTGTGAGTAGTTGGCCAGGTTGCCACACCTGACACATATAGCATGAACCTTGCTTACATACTCTGCCACAGCCATCAGAGCCGGCATGGGGCCGAAGGGCCTGCCGGAGAAATCCATGTCAAGACCCGCTACAATGACCCTTGATCCGCCATCGGCAAGCGCCGTGCAGACTTCAACGAGGCTGTTGTCAAAGAACTGCGCCTCATCTATGCCCACCACCTCAACCCCGCTTGCAAGGAGGAGTATGGAAGCAGCACTCTCGACGGGAGTGGAAAGAATTGACTTCTCATCATGAGAGACCACCTTGTCATCAGAATACCGTGTGTCTACCGAAGGCTTGAATATCTCTACCCTCAGCCCGGCATACATTGCTCTGCGCAGTCTTCTGATCAGCTCTTCGGTCTTGCCTGAGAACATCGAGCCTGCGATCACCTCAACAGAGCCGCGCTTGCCGGCATGATCAACCGAATTTTCAAGAAAATCCATACTTCAGATTACGATTTCGCCGTTCAATACTGTAAAGAGATAATTTCAGGCTGAAAAGATTATAATAATTACTTTTGCAAAATAAAGAAAACGATCATTATAAAAAACAAAGAGAGATGGATTTCATTAAAGCGGTGAGCATAATGGGGAGGGATCTGGAGGAGGCGATAGCAATGCTTGACCAGCTCTCCGCCATGCAGGGATCAAATATTGCTGAGATAGAACTGGCACGTTCACGGGTGCGTACCGCATCAGAACTGCTCAGGCTCCTGCCTGGGCTTAACGGGGTGAATGCACCCCGGCCGGCAGAGGAGGTTAAGAAGGTGGTGGTTGAAAAGGTGACGGACGAATCCATGGTGGTGGAAAATGTTACTGTTGAAACCGTTGGACCCGGCGGAAACCCGTTAGAAACCTGACTGACCTTAAAGGAAACCCTCGTGCTGAAACTGATCCGGGAAACCCTTGTGCTGGAAACTGCTACGGCGGAAACCGTGGCGGAGCAGGCAGAGCAACCTTCCGAAATGCATAGGAAGAAGGGACAGGCAGGCAGGGCTGCAGAGCAGACAAAAAGCAGTGAGCCGAAGAAAACACAGGAGCCTGTCAAACCGATCCTGGCTGACAGGTTTGCCGCATCTGGTACCATAGGTGAAAAGATCTCATCAACAAAACATGATGAAGCCATCACCTCGGTCATACACAGCAGACCTATCGCCGATATCGGTGCGGCCATTGGCATGAATGACAAATTCTACTTTATCCGGGAGCTCTTCAGCGGCAACAGTATAGCATACCATGAGACCATAGGCAGGCTCAATGCCTCCGCATCACTGGGAGAGGCCATGAAGATACTCGATGAGAGCACCGTTATGGGTTCGGACCCGGCGGCACAGTCGTCGTTTGTAGACGTGGTGCGCAGAAAATTCAACCTGCATGTCTAGGCTGTACCTGGTGCCCACTCCCATAGGCAACCTTGGTGACATCACCATGCGTGCCCTGGAGGTGCTGAAGTCCGCGGATCTCATTCTCGCGGAAGACACCAGGACGACACGGATACTTCTCGATCACTATGGCATAAATGTGCCGCTGCGGTCTCATCACAAGTTCAATGAACACCGCAGCCTTGAAGCCGTCTGCGACAGCATCGCGAGGGGAACAGTGACAGCCCTTGTCTCCGATGCCGGCACTCCGGGCGTCTCTGACCCCGGCTTCCTTCTCGTAAGAGGGTGTCTCGAGAGAGAGATTCCGGTGGAGGCGCTGCCTGGCGCAACGGCATTCGTGCCTGCACTGGTAAGCTCAGGACTGCCTTCGGATCGCTTTTGCTTCGAGGGATTCCTTCCTCAGAAAAAGGGACGACAGAAGAGACTCTCATCACTGACGGAGGAGGAACGGACAATGATCTTCTATGAGTCACCCTTCAGGGTGCTTAAGACCATTGAACAACTGGCAGGCGCACTTGGAGGTGACCGCAGGGCATCCGTCTCACGCGAGCTGACAAAAAAATTCGAGGAGACAATACGCGGAACCCTCTCCTCACTGGCAGAACACTTCCGTAACAAAGCCCCCCGGGGCGAGTTCGTAATTGTGGTCGCAGGCTCCTCATTTAAAGAGCATTCCGAAGAAACCTCCTGATAATGCGTGACAGGATACTGATCATCATCATCACTGTTATGTTCCCATGGCTTCTCTGCGATGGGCAGGTGATACGGGGGAAAATTTCAGACGATACCGGTATTCCAATGGCTTCTGCATCAATATATATCACTGAGCTGCGCCAGGGAACAACCACAAACAGCAGCGGCTTCTATGAGATTTCACTGCCGGCCGGAACATATACCATCAATTACCAGTTCCTCGGTTATCTGCCGGTCACCAGGGTTTTCACCCTCGGTACCGAAGATGTCATGGCGGATATCACGCTCACTGAGCAGCTCTTTGAGATACCAGCCGTGAGGGTCTCAGCCACCGGAAAGGACCCCGCATACTTCATTATGCGCAAAGCCATCGGAATGGCTCCTTTCCACCTCAACCAGGTGAAGCAGTACCGGGCAGAGGTTTACATAAGGGGCGGGGGCAGTGTTGATAAAATTCCGGCACTGCTTAAGCGCAGGATGCAGATTGAAGCCAATGAAGGCGAGCTGGAGGTCGGCAAGTATTACTTCTCGGAGTCAGTGAACATCATCACCTTCACCGCGCCGGATAAGTACGTTCACCGCGTGATCTCCTCCAACTCAAACGTGGAGTTGAGCCAGGGACAGGCATCACCGATGGATTACCTGGAGGCCAGCTTCTACCAGCCTGTCCTTGTCGATGCCGCAATCTCTCCGCTGGCGCCAAACGCATTCTCACACTATGGCTTCACCTTCCTTGGATCATCATCGCAAGGCGATTACGTCATTGACAAGATCGGGGTGACACCCCGTCGCAAAAGCCAGCAGCTCTTTTCCGGGGTGATCTATATAGTTGAAGATCTATGGGCAATCCACTCGCTGGACCTCACCAATGATAATATGGCAGGAACTATAAGGATAGGGCAGCTGTACACCCCGTGGAAGAAGGTATCTGGATGCCTGTGAGTCACGAGTTCAACGCCGACATATCTATTATGGGTGTCAAAGCCAGGGCAACCTATACCAGCGCGGTGAAATACCTCGAGGTGGAGCCTGACAGGTCCCTTGCAGTGCCCTCAGCTTACACCGCAGTGACTGACGATGAGAATCAGCCGGAGGTTAAAACACCTGTTCAGAAGGAGATAGAGGTTATCCTGTCAAAGGATGAGCTGACCGCACGTGACATGTCAAGGCTTGCGCGTCTCAATGAGAAGAATGCCGTGGGCTCCAGGGAGAACCACCCCTGGAGATTGTGGAAAGAACTACTTTCATTATCAAGGAAGACGCCACATCAGAAGGATTCCGCATACTGGAATAAGATGCCAGACCCATCCCGCTGACCGAGGAGGAGAGTGAGCAAGCCTGTCTACGGTGTCTGCCACCGGAACGCCCCTGGCAGGACGTGACTCCTCCACCATTTCAGTCACCATCGGGGGAGGATCACAGGAATCAGGAGATGAGCCCCGGCAGCAACCTTCGTCAAAGACCTTGCCGGAGGCAAGCGGTGGCAGTTCTTCAAAGGATTCCTCCCTCGAGTTTGACGGTCTTATCGACTTGAAAAGCTTATCATTCAATACAGTCGACGGATTTGTGGCTGGCACCGCGATGAGCCTGTCAACCAAATCGGGCGGGCAGGGTCGTTTCACTCTCGCTCCCTCGGTGAAATATGCCTTCAGCCGGCAGAGCCTGATGTGGAATGTCTCAGCCAATCTGCTCTATGACCCGTACCGTTCAGGCAACATCTATCTGAGAGCGGGAAGCCTTTCAGACGAGTTCTCGCCGTCAGGCGTCAACCCGCTGGTCAACACGGTCTCTTCCCTGTTCTTCAGGGAGAACTGGATGAAGCTGTACAGCAGCAAATTCCTCATTGCCGGCCACAGGGGTGATTTGGCCAACGGCCTTAACCTGGAGGTATCGGCCATGTATGAAAAGCGCGATCCCCTTGATAATAACACCTCCTTTTCATTTTTCAGGCGTGACTACCCCTACTCTGTCAACGCCCCCGATAATGCATATCTGACCGGTGAGGTGGAAGGTTATGAACCTCTGACGCTCTTCAGCCACAGCAATCTCTCCCTTACCACCGGTCTGGCCTGGACTCCACGGCAACGCTACCGTCTGTCAGGAGGTGCAAAAATATATGCCGGGTCAGATTACCCCACCTTTAAGATAACCTGGAAACACGGATACAATTACAACGATACCCTCGCGGGCAACTTTGACATGCTCATGGGAGAGATCTTCCGCACCAGCAGCTTCGGACCCCTTAATGAATTTCAATGGCACATCCGTGGCGGCGGATTCTTCAACAGCCATAACGTCGAAGCTGCAGGATATGCACTTGTTCAACACCCAGGCCAGCCCTGTCCTGATGAATAAATACCGAGGACGCGTTTTATCTTAGGCCCTATTATTCCCTTCTCGTCACCACGGCTCTTTGCCGAAGGTCATATCCGTTATACCTCTCCCACCCTGCTGCTTAAGCGGCTGCCAGGACTGAGCAGGACACTGATCAGGGAGAACATAGGACTCTCTCTGTCATGGACGCCTGACCTGGGATATTATTATGAGGCAGGATACGCCATGAGCGAGATCTTCCTGCTGGCAGAGCTGGGCATCTATGCAGGCTTCCGCGACACCTCATTCGAGTCAGGTGGCGATCAGGCTTACCCTGAGGCTCAACTGACAGGCTCAGAAAGAGGGCTTGCGCCCGTTGTCATCCGGTGAAAAATCACTGAAGTCTGAAGATATGTCATCATTCCATCTTTGACCCGAGCGTATAAACCCCCTCCTGCCGGAGTGACCAGGGAATGAGCTCTCCGATCCGAACTCGTCAGGCTCAACGAAGGTAGCCCTGTCCTCCTTGAAATAGAGCAGTATCTCATCTGTGGGACCATTACGGTTCTTGGCAAGAATAATGTCTGCATGACCCTTGGTCGACTGCCCGTCTTCAAACTGTGACACCCCCATCTTCTCCGGCCGGTGAATGAACACCACCATATCGGCATCCTGTTCAATGGCACCCGACTCACGCAGGTCTGACAGCATCGGCTTCTTGTTGCCGCCTCGTGTCTCAACCGACCTGTTCAGCTGAGAGAGTGCCAGCACAGGCACGGCCAGCTCCTTGGATATGCTCTTCAGGGCCCGGGAGATGGAGCTCACCTCCTGCTCACGGCTGCCCGCATCAGGCGGACCGGTCATCAGCTGCAGGTAGTCGACCACCACCAGGTCAAGCTTGCCCTGGGCCTTGAGCCTGCGGCACTTGGCCCTGAGCTCGAAGACGGATATGGCCGGCGTGTCATCAATATAAATAGGAGCCTCGGTAAGGGACTTGATGCGTGATTCAAGCAGCGACCACTCCTCCGGCGAGAGCTTGCCGTTCTTGATTTTTTCTCCGGGGATCTCTGTCTCCGCGACAATGAGCCTGTTTACCAGCTGTATGGCTGCCATCTCAAGCGAGAAGATAGCCACCTTCCTGCCATGATCGATGGCCATGTTTCGCGCCATGGTCAGTGCAAAGGCGGTCTTGCCCATTGAGGGCCTGGCGGCGATGATGACCAGTTCCGACTTCTGCCAGCCGGAGGTGAGTCTGTCAAGCTTGGTGAATCCTGAGGGGACACCCACGAGGGCGTCTTCCTTCTTGCCCAGCTCCTCTATCTCTGGCCAGAGCCTGCTTGATCACCTCATGAATGGGTGCAACCTCATGCTTGATGTTGCCCTCGGCGATCCTGAAGAGCTCATCCTCGCTCCTGTCAAGCAGCTCGGTCACATCAAGCGCGTCTTCATAGACCATGTTCTGTATGAGCGTCGCTGCCCTGATCAGCTCGCGCTGAATATACTTCTGCATGACAATGCGCGCATGGTACTCTATATTGGCGGCTGAGACGATCCTGGAGGTGAGCTCGGTAAGATAAACCGGTCCGCCGGCCTCCTCGAGTTCATTTACGCGCTTGAGCTCCTGGGTGACAGTGAGAAGATCAATGGGCTGGTCACGCTTGTTGAGCTCGGCAATGGCTGAGAATATCTTCTGATGAGCCGAAGAATAAAAAACTTCGGGCCTGAGAATGTCAACCACCATCCTGGCAGCCTCGACCTCAAGCATCGCAGCACCGAGAACCGCCTCCTCCATCTCGGGTGACTGCGGGGGAATCCGTCCCCCTTCAGGTATTACAACCACTGAAGACTTCTTGTCCTGCCTGCCTCTTGAAGCGATCTGTACCATTAATATATATTATTGATAATTATTGATTTAAGTCCGGAAAACAGATGTGCCTGCCGTGATCAAATTTAACAATAACAACAGTCACAGGCCTTGCCCCGCGCTTTTTGTTTCAAACAGAAAATTGTTAAAAAGATGTTGAAAACGGATATAATCGGCAAAGATGAGGTAATTTAAAAAGGTTCGTATATTTTTGATCTTTCAAGTGAGTACTGGGTTATGGTTGTTTTTCCGGCAGCGAAGATAAATATCGGGTTAAGGATCGTTGAAAAGAGGCCTGACGGCTATCATAATATCGAGACCTTCTTCTATCCCGTTGCTCTTGCTGATGCCCTGGAGTTCGTGGTAAGAAAGGACAACCGCAGGCAAGACAAACTGCGAGTTACGGGACTGATGGATGAGGTGGATGCGGAAAACAATCTCGTGATGAAGGCGGTGAGACTCATGCGCCAGTCGTTTGATTTCCCTGGCATACGCATACACCTCCACAAGAGCATACCCGTCGGTGCCGGGCTTGGAGGAGGTTCATCCGATGCTGCAGGGATGCTCAGGGCGCTTAACCGTTACTTCGGCTTCGGCCTTACCCCGGAGGAGTTGCGGTCGTTTGCAGGCCGGCTGGCAGCGACGCACCATTTTTCATTGACAACACCCCCTTCCTTTGCCGAGGGAGTGGGAAATATACTGTCGGAATTCCCTCTTGACCTGAGCAACTATCACATCGCCATCCTGTGGCCAGACCTGAAGATCAGCACTGCCGAAGCATACGCCGGATGCGTCCCGTGCCCTACAGGATTATCACTGAGGCAAATGTTAAACCTGCCTGTCAGTGAATGGCGGGGCAGGTTGGTAAACGATTTTGAACTTAATATTTTCCGGCTCTACCCTCAGGTGGGCAGGATCAAGATGGCACTCTACGAGGCCGGGGCACTCTTCGCCTCAATGTCAGGCAGCGGATCGGCCGTTTACGGCATCTTCCGTGAGGAGCCTGTGCTTCCGCGGGAGATCTCCCGGTATCTTCTGAACACCGGTAACATGATCTGACCGGCCGTTTCCCTCAGGTTATCTCAACAAGAACCAGCCCTTTTGTGACCCTGTCGCCCGGACTGACATTGACGGCTGCAACCCTTCCGGCAATATGGCTTTTGAGCCTGTTCTTCATCTTCATCGCATCAAGGATCACAACATCGTCACCCTCATTCACGCTGTCACCCACGCTGACCAGCACTTCGATCACGGTGCCGGGGATGAAACTGTAAATCCTGCCCGGCACGGGCGGTGCATAGGGCTTGCGTTCCGTATAACGGCGGCTCAGCCTCGTCTTATACTCAGTCTGGTCAATGGTAAGCCTTTCGGTATCTCTCTTTTCCATAATAAACGGTTTTCCCTGTTCTGATCAGAAGGGTGGTATTCCATGTTTCTTCCAGGGCATCTGCACATCCTTGTTCTCAGATACCTCCAGGCCGTGAAGCAGGAGCCTGCGGGTCTCCGAGGGTTCAATGACCGCATCAACGTAACCGCGTGACGCCGCCACATAGGGGTTGGCAAACTTCTCCTTGTACTCCTCAACCTTCTGGCGGCGCACCTCATCGGGATTGCCGGCAGTGGTTATCTCCTTGCGGAATATGATGTTTGCAGCGCCTTCCGGTCCCATGACCGCAATCTCCGCCGCCGGCCATGCAAACACGAAGTCGGCACCCAGATGGCGTGAGCTCATGGCTATATATCCACCCCCGTAAGCCTTGCGCAGTATCACTGTCAGCTTGGGCACAGTAGCCTCGCTGTAGGCATACAGCACCTTGGCACCGTGGCGTATAACCCCGGCATGCTCCTGGTCAACACCCGGAAGATAGCCGGGGAGGTCGACAAAGGTGATGAGGGGTATGCTGAAGGCATCACAGTAACGGATGAACCTGGCAGCCTTGTCTGATGAGTCAACGTCAAGCACACCGGCCATCTCCAGGGGCTGATTGGCCACAAAACCCACGGTCCTTCCGCCCATACGCCCGAAGCCAATGACCATATTGCGGGCGTACATCTCCTGTATCTCAAAGAAATCGGAGCTGTCGGCCACGGCCCTGATCACCTCCCTGACATCATATGGCAGGGTCGGGTCACCCGGAACAATTTTGTCAAGGTCATAGCTGCTTTCGGGAGGCCGGATCTCAGTTACCATTGCCCTGACCTCATTGTTCCTTGGGATGAATGAGATCAGCCGCTTGATCTGGCTGAAGCACTCATCCTCTGACATGGCGAAGAAATGTGCATTGCCGGAGACCTCGCAGTGTACACGTGCTCCCCCCAGCGCCTCCATCGATATCTCCTCCCCCAGGACGGTCTTTATAACCTCCGGTCCGGTGATGAACATCTTGGATATGTTCTCAACCACAAACACGAAGTCAGTCAAAGCAGGCGAATATACCGCTCCCCCGGCACACGGGCCCAGTATCACCGATATCTGAGGTATCACTCCGCTTGAGATGGTGTTCCTGAAAAAAATCTCGCCATACCCTGCCAGTGAATTCACCCCCTCCTGTATGCGGGCCCCGCCGGAGTCATTTATGCCTATCAGGGGTATCCTCATCTTCAGGGCATGATCCATTATCTTGGTGATCTTACGTGAGTGCATCAGCCCCAGTGAGCCGCCTGCAACGGTAAAATCCTGCGCGAAAATGGCAACCGGGTTACCGTGTACTGTCCCTGTGCCTATCACCACGCCGTCGCTGGGCAGATGCTTCTTGTCCATGCCGAAGTCACGTGCGTCATGCTCTACGAACATGTCATACTCATTGAACGATCCGTCATCAAGGATAGCCTTGATACGCTCACGGGCAGTGTTCTTTCCCATGGCTTTCTGCTTTCCGATGGCTTCCTCGCCGCCGCCAAGAAGCATCTTCTCACGCTTCTCCTTTAATTCCCTTATCTTTTTTTCCAGTGCCATAATTCAGCCTGTTTAAACTGTTCAGTTAATTCATCAAAAAAAGCACGCCAATATACAAAATTTCATTTATGCACAGAATGAATGATAATGTGCTATTTCGGTGCGCTGTAATAAACACCCATTGCAATGAAAGTATATATTATGTTGGGGATCCACATAGCCAGTGCAGGGTCAAGATCTCCCTTAAGCGAGAACTGGGAGGCAAACTGCATGAAGAGGATGTATGAGAATGTAAGGACGAGCCCGAGTCCTATCTGCATCCCGATCCCTCCCTTGATCTTTCGCGATGATAGTGAGACGCCTATGAGAGTAAGTATGAAGAAGGCGAAGGGGGAGGCATAACGGCGGTGCTTCTCATTGAGATAGAGCTTGATCTCGTCTGAGCCCTGAGACTCCAGCACCCCGATGTAATCTATCAGTTCGCCGCGTGTCATGGTGTAGACAAACTGGGGTGACCGTGTGAAATCCTCAGGCCCGACATTGAGTACGGTATCTATCCTGCGCCCTGAGGATAGTCTCTCGCCGATGCTGTCCGTCTCCCTGATGTAGTACCACCATGCCCCCCACTTGTTGGTGGTGCTGTCCCACCGGATCATATTTGCGGTCATCTTCGACTCAAGCCTTCCCTTGTCGTCAAACTTCTCCATGCTGAAGTTGCGGCCACTCTGCGAGATCTTGTTGTACTGCTCCATGTAGATGTAAACATTGGGATAGACCTGCCGGTGAACAGAGGAGACATTCATCTTCCTGAAGTCGGAGCTGCGGTAATACTTCTCTTCAAAATCAAGCCTGGCAATATTTGAATGTGGCAGGACATAATTCTGCAGCGTGAAGGCTGCCACCGCGATGAAGGCGGCTGATATGAAATAGGGCAGCAAGAGCCTCCTGAAGCTCATCCCGCTGTTGAGCATGGCTATGATCTCGGTGTTGACAGCCATCCTCGAGGTAAAGAATATCACCGATATAAAAACGAACATCGGGGCAAAGAGAGTGGCAAAGTAGGGAATGAAATTAAGGTAGTAATCAAAGATTATTGCCTTCAGAGGAGCCTGCTTCTGGATGAAGTCATCAATCTTCTCGGAGAAGTCAAATATGACAGCTATCCCCAGGATAAGCACCAGGGAGAAGACGAATGTACCGAGGAATTGCCTGATGATATACCAGTCCAGTATTACCGGTAAGAGCTTCTTCAGGCTCTCTCTGAAATTCTTCGAACTGTCTCTTCCTTCCATGATCCGAATGTACCGTCAAGTATCTTCTCTCTTGCCTCCCTCACCAGGCTGAGGTAGAATGAGAGGTTGTGTATCGTTGCTATTTGGGCTCCGAGCATCTCGCCCGATATCACCAGGTGGCGCAGGTAAGCCTTTGAGTATGTGCGGCTGATCTCAGAGTCCGAACCGGCGTCAACCGGAGAGAAGTCTGAAGCCCAGCGCTGATTTCTTATATTGATTATCCCGTCGTGTGTGAACAGCATCCCGTTGCGACCGTTGCGGCTGGGCATAACGCAGTCGAACATATCCACTCCGCGTGCAATGGCCTCAAGGATGTTCGCCGGTGTGCCCACCCCCATCAGATAACGCGGTTTGTCTGCGGGGAGTATTCCGTTTACCACCTCCAGCATCTCGTACATCACCTCGGCCGGCTCTCCAACAGAGAGGCCGCCAATGGCATTCCCTGGCATCTCTTTTGAAGCGATCTTTTCAGCCGAGGCGCGGCGAAGGTCTGTGTATACCGCTCCCTGAACGATGGGGAAAAGCATCTGGTCTCCGCCGTAGAGCGGCTCCGTAGTATGTAGCCTTCCGACGCACCTGTCGAGCCACCGGTGAGTCAGCTCCATCGACCCCAGGGCATATTTGTGATCACAGGGCCATGGCGTACACTCGTCAAACGCCATGATTATATCAGCCCCTATCTCCCTCTGAATATCAATGACCTTTTCAGGAGTGAAGAGATGCTTTGAACCGTCAATGTGTGACCTGAAGATGGCCCCCTCCTCCGTCAGCTTCCTGTTGGCGGCAAGGGAGAAGACCTGGTATCCTCCGCTGTCGGTAGAGCACGGCGCTGCTCCCACGCCATGACAGCGGTGCAGCCCTCCGGCCTTGCGGATGATACTGCAGTGCCGGACAGAAGGTGACCAAGATAAAGCCCTGTGTTCGCCAGTATCACCGGGGCGCTAATCGCGTTAAGATCGCGGTGCAATACGCCCTTGACTGTCGCACCGGTGCCGACCGGCATGAAGACAGGAGTGGCCGAGGGGAATATCGCCATCGTGCGGTGCTTACCCAGCGGCTCCCCGCCCTGGCCGATGTTGATCCGTCTCTCCTCTCTATGCTGGAACGCGTCTCTTCTGGTGGTCAGCAAAAAGTACGATTTACCTCATCCTGATTTATGAACAAGACAGATTATCAAATTGGAGATAACGGTGGCTTGATTGTTGAAAAGATTCTTGTGACCGTTATTCAATTCTTTATAATATTGCTGCGAACAATGTGACATTCCATGATCTTATCAACTGATACGACGCATCTTATACTCCTTGCACTGTTAATTGTGACGGCTCTCATCCAGGGCTGGTACTGGCTGTGGTACTATCGCAGGGCCTGCATGCGCGGAGGCAGATCAGAGAACAATAGGCCGCGGGCAAGACTCTCCTCCCTCTCTACGGTGATCAGTCTGCGCCCGGAACTGAGGCCGGAGACATCTGCGAAATTCCTGCCTGCAGTAGATGCTAGACAGGACTACCCTCCTATGAGGTGGTGGTCGGTGAGATGACTATTTCGGAAGATCGATACCGAATGACTTGCTCGGGGAGATGATGGCACGTTACCTTCGCCTGAAGTACTCGATGATCCGGAAGGAACCAGGGTCAGCCCACACCAAGAAGCTGGCGATGCTTATCGGCATCAAGGCAGCGAAGAATGAACTGCTGGTCCTTGGCTGACACCGACCTGCCGCCAGGCATCACCCAACTGGCTCCGCGAGGTGGCAGCGACAGCCAGGGCCACGAGCTGACGTTGATACTGTCGGATACAGGGAATACATCCCTGAAGACGGTTTCCTCAACCGTTATATCCGCTATGAAACAATGTTCATCGCCATGCAGTACTTCGGTATGGCCATGGCGGGAGAACCCTACTGTGGGCGTCGAAGGGCGCAACCTGGCAATACAGGCAAAGATTTCTTCTTCAACAGAGGCAGCTCAGGACCTCATCCGGCCCGTGCTATAATGTCAGGCGATGATGACCTGTTTGTCAACCGCAATGCCACCAGCGACAACTGCAGCCTGATGCTCTCACATGATTCATTCACCCTCTCGTCTGCACAGAAGAACACAGGAGCATGGATCAAACAAAAAAGAAGACACCTATCCACGGCAGCAATGATATGAAGAAGAAGTGACGAAGCCAAGATTCTTCATGGAGACCGTTCTCGAGAAGTGACTTGTCCGGACTACCTCGGATCGCCCTCCTTGTCATGCTCGCCTCCTGGCCCGTGGTAGTATTTATCGCCGTCGCACGACTGGTGGCGTGAGCGACTGTAGATCCTAGAGGAAGGCTGCCCTGCACGGTCAATGGTACCGAGACTGGTTGCGTTTATCTCGCTCTTTACTGATATCTTGGCTGCGGTATGTAAAGACATCGTCCTTCTACCTACAACTATAAGAAGGCAAGGGCAGAGAGACATGGAAATAGCAACCGGCCTATCGGACAAAGCTCAGCACGACCTGAAGGTCATCGACCGTGCATTGAAAGGCGACAGCAGGGCATATACCGAACTGCTGAACAGGTACCGTGACTCCGTATCTTGGCTGCAGGATCGTACAGCAATCCCTTTCTCGACGCGGAAGATCTTACCCATTGAAGCCTTCGGCAAGGCGTTCAACAGCCTGGCGAAGTATGTGCCTTCCCACGCTTTCAGCACATGGCTCTTCCGCATCGCCACCAACAACTGCATTGACTTCATGAGGCGCAAGAGCCAGACTCCCAGGCCATTCGACCATGATGAGGGAGAGGAAGACGAGATGGAGGCAACTGTTGCCTCTGACATGAGAGCTCCTGACGAACTGATGATTGACAGGGAGACGGCGGCATCACTGAACAGGATAGTCAAGACACTGAAGCCGCGCTACCGCCGGCTTATCGAACTGAGGTACTTCGAGGAGTACTCATACGAGGAGATAGCCAGCGAGCTGAGCCTCCCCATCGGAACGGTCAAGGCAAGGCTCTTCAGAGCAAAAGTCCTGATACTGAACATGGTCCGCAGTAAAACAAGCGGCATTTGACCACCCTCGCCGAAAAATATTTCCCGTCGCTTACAGAAGAGCAGCGCCGGCAGTTCTCTCTGCTGCCCCTCTCTCTATCAGGAGTGAACGAAAAAATAAATGTCATCTCCCGGAAGGATATTGAGAACTTTGAGGTAAACCATCTTCTTCACTCCCTGTCCGTCGCCCGGTTTATCCACTTTCTTCCCGGTACTGCCGTTATAGATATAGGAACGGGAGGAGGATTGCCCGGGATACCGCTCGCCATACTCTTCCCGGAAGTAAAATTCACCCTTATCGATTCAATTGTAAAAAAGATTAGGGTGGTGAATGAAATAACCGCTGCAGCCGGCATATTAAACGTGCTGGCCCGCACAACAAGATCGGAGAACACCACCGGTGAGTATGATTTTATTATCGGCAGGGCGGTAACGGGAGATGGAACAGTTTGTGAAGATCACCAGGCATCTTTCATCGCCGGACTCATTCAATACCATAAAAAACGGATGGATCTTCCTCAAGGGAGGCGACCTGGGCAGGGAGCTGCAGCCATTTCAGGCCTCCGCTGCCGTTGTGCCTATAAGCAACTGGTTTGATGAGCCTTACTTTGAGACAAAAAAAATCGTCTACCTGCCCAGGTAAAATAAAAAAAATACCCCTCCCCTTTATTTATTTTAAAAAATGACTACCTTTGCAGTCTTAAAAACCGGAAATAAACAACAAAATCATAGGAACAGATGAAAAGGACATTTCAGCCGTCGAGAAAAGAAGAGGACAAATGCTCACGAGCTTAAGAGAATGTCAACACCCAATGGCAGGCGTGTCCTTGCCGCCCGCAGGGCCAAGGGAAGGAAGAAACTGACCGTTTCCGACGAGATGGGACACAAGGACTGACAGGCTGACAGAAAATAAACAGACCGTCTTAATGAACAATTAAGGCGGTTTTTTATTTATACTGTGCTACGGTGATATTAAATTTGTCAATATTTCGTGATATGAAAGAGCTGATCCTGAATACTGCCGGAACTGAATTAAAGGAGATTGCCTTGGCAGTCCTTGACGGCAGACGACTCACACAGGATGAGGCACTGACTCTGTACAGGAGAGCTGATCTGTCGCTCATGGCTTTGCTTGCGACACAGGCCAAGAAAGCCAGGAGCGGTGAGCTCGTCTTTTTCAACCGTAACTTTCACATTGAGCCCACCAACGTATGCATCTACAACTGTCGTTTCTGTTCTTATCATAAGCCTGAGGGCGACCCCGGCAGCTGGGAGCTGTCTGAGAGTGAGATACTTGACATAGTAAAGCGCTTTGACGGCATGCCGGTCACCGAGGTGCATATCACCGGCGGAGTGCATCCGGAGCGCGACATACACTATTACGGAAAGATCCTCTCCTCAATCCGCACGCTGAGACCTGACATAAGCATCAAGGCCTTCTCAGCCGTCGAGCTCGACTACATGATACGCAAGGCGGGGATGACATACACTGATGGACTGAAGCTGCTGCGCGACTACGGCCTTGACTCCATCCCCGGCGGCGGTGCCGAGATCTTCGATGTCTCGCTGCGCCGCAAGATATGCTCTGAGAAGGCTGACGCCGAAACTTATCTCGCCATTCATGAGGCAGCCCATAACCTGGGCATCCCCTCAAACGCCACCATGCTCTATGGCCACGCCGAGAGCCCGGAACAACGCATTGACCACCTTGGGAGACTGAGAGAGCTGCAGGACCGCACAGGAGGGTTCAATGCCTTCATCCCCCTTAAGTTCAGGAGGGAGAACAACCGCATGAGTGAGCTGGGAGAGGTGCCGGTGACCGAGGACATGCGCAACTACGCCCTCTCGCGAATCTTCCTCGATAACTTCAGGCATATCAAAGCCTACTGGCCCGCCATTGGCAAGGACGCCGCGCTCATGAGCCTTGCTTCGGAACCGATGATCTTGACGGCACTATCGATGACACCACCCGCATATATTCAATGGCAGGTGCCGAAGAACTCAACCCCAGCCTCTCTACAACAGAGCTGGTGGCCATGATACGGTCTGCCGGCTACAAACCGGTGGAACGCGATACAAACTACCGTACAGTTAAGGAGTGGTAACGCCCGCACTCTCACAATATAATTTTATCTTTGACCCTGCGTTAATAATCTAATACTTCATCACACGATGAGCGTCAAGGAATTTCTTAAAAGCCGGATCTTTTGGAAACAGCTGGGTCTGGCACTGGTCATCGGCGTTGCCATTATACTCATCCTTATCATCTGGCTGAACATCTACACCCGCCACGGACAGTCGAGACCCACTCCCGAGATCAGGGGACTGAGCATCGAAGAGGCAAGGCATGTGGTTGATAAAAACCGGATGAAACTGCAGATCATTGACTCAGTGTACACCGCCTATGTCCCAAGGGGATGCGTGGCGGAACAGACACCTCTACCCGGTCACCGGGTCAAGAAGGGACGCACGATCAAGGCCACCATCAATGCCTTCAATCCTGAGATGGTTGCCGTGCCTGATCTTGTCGGACTTCCGCGGCGCCAGGCATTGTCACTCATTGCAACTTAGCGGACTCGAGGTGGGGCAGCTTAACTATGTGCCTGACCTGACCGTTGATTTCGTTCTGAAGCAGACACTTCACGGCCGCAATGTCTCTCCCGGCGATTCAGTCCAGAAGGGCATGGTCATCGACCTTGTCCTCGGCAGAGGGCTGAGCGAGTCAGCGCACCCCCCTGCCGCTGTTGACAGGGACAGACCCTGGAGCAGGCCGAGATGAGATACTGGGAGCATCGCTTAACCTCGGAGCCTTCGTCTTCGATGCCACGGTGGTCACAGCGGAAGACTCCCTCAACGCCCTCGTATACAAACAGAACCCCGAGTATGTCCGTGACGCTTCCGTACAACTGGGATCGGCGGTATATATATGGCTTACAACCGATACCCTGAAGATAAACACCCTCCTCACACCTGCCGACACTACAGTCTGCGGGCGATGACAGCTCACTGCAGGAAACAGAGTTAGCACCCTTATGATGAGGAGGAGATGGTTCATATATATTCTTTTTGCCATGCTGACCTCCTTGCACGCACCGGCACAGGAGGTTATTACCGGTCTTTCTCATAACTGGCAGCTGACCCATGCCAAAGGCAGGCCCCTTCTCAAAAGCGCCGCCGCAGAAGAACCTATACTCCTTCCCTTCAGTGACGACTTCTCCTCTGACAGTCTCTACCCTTCTACGGATAGATGGCGCTCGACGTCTGGTTCTCTCAGATAACACCTCTGGTCAAGCCGTCAGTCGCAGGTGTCTCCTTTCGTCTGCCTCGAGTAGAGGTCTCTATCTCTGTCACAATCCCTCCCAGGCCGTCTACGCCGCCGACCGTCACTTGCATCCGAGGACCATTGACTGATGTCCCCTGCCGACAGCCTGTGGCTCAGTTTCCTATATGAGCCTGGGGTGGGCGTGGGAGGCGTGGCTGACAAGCCGGAGAGCTCTGACAGCCTGACACTAAGCTTCTGGGCGCCCGGTGAGGAGAGATGGCACAGCGTATGGAGAACCCAGGGCGGCACCACGGACGGATTCCGCCGCGTGATGATACCTGTCACTGACAACAGGTTCCTGATGAATGGCTTCCGGTTCATGTTCACCGGCTATGCCTCACTGGCAGGAGTGATTATTGAGCCATCACAGGCAGGCAATGCCGACCTGTGGAACATTGACCATGTCTTCCTCGACAAGGGACGCTCACGCCATGACACCGTTCTTCATGACGTAGCCCTGACCCTTCCCCAGAGATCGCTTCTGAAGGAGTATGAGGCGATGCCGTGGCGCCACTTCAGACAGTCATTCCTCTCGGCCATGAGCCCCGCGGCCGCCATCAACTACCGAAACAATGACACCATCGTGAGGAACGTCACGAGACATGTCTCCATTAAAGATCTGGTGACCGGAGCGGTGGTGCGCGACTTTTGATGCAGGAGCATCAGGACATCAAGCACCTTCTCACGGATGTAATGTATCGATGCACCTTCTCCTCTATCTTTACCAACGCGGACGGATGAACCGATACTGCTCTCTTCGAGGTCTCGGTCTGGCTCATCACAGACGATTTTGACCCCAAAAAGAATGATACCATATAAGCCCAATACACGCCAGCTCTTCCGACTATTTTGCAATTGACGACGGCACGGCGGAAGCCGGGGACTACCGCTGTAAACGGACAGGGCCAGCGCAACGCGCCATGGCGTCCCTGCGTCTCAGGTCATTCATACCTGACTCAGACTAACCGGCATTGAGATCGTGTTTCAATGTGATGCCTTGAAAACAGCTAACCAGATGATTGGCTTTGAGATCATGGTCTGGGCAGATGACAACGGCCAGCCCGGCGTGCTTCTCGGCACCAGCGACGGCGCAACGGCAGACCCCGGCACAGAGCTCAACGGGTTCAGGACATATTACTTTGACACACCTGTCAGGGTGACCGATAATTTCTGGATCGGATGGAAACAGAATGGAGAGGTCTACCTCAATGCCGGCCTCGACCTGAATACCCCTCCTGTACCAGGAGACAGTACTTCATGCTTCAGCGGTAATCTGGCAGACCCAGCCAGCGCCCGGGAACGGTGGTGAGGTAGTCCCGTGATGAAGGATCCAGGCTACTCTACATCATTCAAAGGCGGACCACACTGATAAATGACCTGTACCGCGTTTTTCCGACCCCTCTTCGGGAGAGAGTGTCCAGCTGGTGGCCTCCGACGGTGCGCCCGACGACTTCATTATTGATGTCATCTCCTCCTCCGGAGCCGTGGTAAGATCGCTTGACCGCACTGACCGGCCCGATCTCAGCAGGCTCCCCGCCGGAAATTACATGCTGCTGATAAGGTAGCGACGGGAAGAAGAGCGCGTTACTCAGCTGCCAGCGAATCATACTGATCGGAAGAATGACGGGGAAAAAGATAATAATGGCTGAAGTGTCAGCCGGCGACAGGAGCGAGCGAGCTTCTATTGAGCACTACCGTTATGTGGCTGACTGCGGGAGGCAGATCTATGCTCCGCGTTGACAAGTACCTGCGCGCAGTCGACGTAGAACGGTGTCGCGCACACGTGTCCAGGCGGCGACAGGCCAGGAAATAACAGTGATCTCGTCAACGAGACTCCCGGTAAAACCTAACTACCGGGTTAAGGCGCTCTGGATGTTGATACCAGATCCTCCTTCCCAACCCTCCCCGCGATATAGAGCTCATACCCCAGGATATTCCCGGTGAGCGTTGTCTTCGAGGACGATGACCTGATCGTCGTTGACAAGGCGGCCGGGATGGTTGTGCATCCTGCCTACGGCAACTACTCCGGCCGCCCTGCTGGAACGCACTGATGTATCAGCTTCAGGACCTGCCCTCTCTTGGGCGGTGCAGATCTGGAGCCGGGACTGGTGCACCGCATTGACAAGAACACCTCGGGTCTGCTCGTGGTGGCCAAGAACGAGTATGCTCATAACAGGCTTGCCCGGCAGTTCTTCAACCGCACCACAGGACGAAAATACATTGCACTGGCCTGGGGTACCCCTGACCCCGCGGAAGGAACCATCACAGGCCACGTGGGGCGCAACACCCGCGACCGGAAGATAATGCAGGTCTTCCCTGACGGCAGCCAGGGCAAGCATGCCGTGACACACTATAAGGTAGTGGATCAGCTCGGTTATGTCTCGTTGATTGAGTGCCGGCTGGAGACAGGACGCACCCACCAGATAAGGGTTCACATGGCCTGGGTTGGTCATCCGCTCTTCAACGACGAGGAGTATGGCGGCAATCGTATCCTTAAGGGCACCACCTTCACCAAATACCAGCAGTTCGTACGTAATTGCTTCAACCTGATTCCCCGTCAGGCGCTCCATGCCCAGACGCTCTCTTTTGACCACCCCGTGACCGGTAAGCGGCTCTCGTTCGAATCGCCTCTTCCAACCGATATGAAAGCGGTTCTGGCCAAGTGGAGGGCTTACACGGCCGGCAGAGACTGATTCAGTCAGCAGCCAGTACGGCAGTACCACGAGCCGGCAGTCGTCGACCTTATTGATGAATGAAGTTCCGACACTGCGTGTACGGGATTGAGTCTCCTCCTGTGTAGGAGCCTCAAACTGAGGACTGAAGACTGAAGACTGAGAGGCTTACCAGGACCCCCCAGCTCCGCCGCCGCCAAAACCGCCGCCACCAAAGCCACCGAAACCTCCTCCGCCACTACTGCCGCCGCCGCCGGAGAATCCTCCCCAGCTGCCGCCGTGCGACCGTCCGCCTCCCATCATGCTTAAAAGCAGCCATAGAGGCAGGTTTGATGAACCGCCCTTCCTGAGATGCTTGTTGTTGGAGCTTCCGGCTGAGACGATCACGATGATCAGGATTACTATTATGAAGAAGATTATCCCCGGCAGGGCCGGTGACATCTCCCCGCCTGAATAGCTCCCGTAGGTGTACTCCCCTGCTGCCAGAGCCATCAGTACATCAGTGCCGGCGTCAAGTCCGCCGTAATAATTATTCTCACGGAACCGCGGGAGAATCTCCCTGTCTATGATGTCAGCACATGCGATGTCAGGTACCGCCCCCTCGAGGCCGTAACCCGTGGCAATGAATATCTGGCCTGCCGTAGCCTCTGTTTTGGTCTTGACCAGTACCAGCAGCCCGTTGTTGAAGTCGCCCTGTCCCACTCCCCAATCCTTCGCCACCTTATAGGCAAACTCCGACCGGTCATATCCCTGAAGATCATTTACTATGACTACGGCAATCTGGTTGGATGTCGAATCATTGAATGCAACCAGCTTATTTTCAAGTGACTGTAACTCAGATGCGGACAGAACGCCCGCATAATCATTCACCAGCCGCGGGGGATCGGGCCTGGCCAATAGCGTCTGCGCCTCCAGTGTGAGGGTGACCGGGAGAAGCCACAGCAGACATATCAGGTATTTAATCTTACTCATTCTCATACCCCCGTTTCATTATAATCGAAGGAGATGGTGTCAGTGATCTCGTTTACGTCGTCCCTGGTATGCGGGAAGTGCTCCTTCATCTGTTCACCGGCCATGATGATCCCTTCTGTGAGGCCCTCGGTAAAGAGGTTCTCGCTGAAACGGTGCATCATATGATCACGGATGTTATCCCAGAACCCGGGAGGCACAACTGCGTTGATACCCGTATCACCTATTATGGCAAACTTACGCTCCTTAAGTGCCAGGTAAATAAGAACCCCGTTCCGGTCGACGGTCTTATGCATCCCAACCTTCCCGAACAGCCATGCAGCCTCATCAAGCACATCGGCTTTGCACGATGTCTCAATATGTACCCGGATCTCTCCGGAGGTGGCATGTTCTGCCTCACCTATGGCCCTGACAATAGCCTCCTGCTGTTCGCGGGTAAAGAATATTGAAGCTTTCATCATTCTGATCCTCAGAACTCAACCTTCGGCGCCACCTCGGTTCCCTCCATGGCCTCAAAATAGGGCCTGTCATCGAACTTTGTGAAAGAAGCGATCAGGCTGTTGGGGAAAATTTTGATGAAGGTGTTGTACTCCCTCGCAGCATCATTGAAGTTGTTCCTTGCAACGGCAATACGGTTCTCGGTGCCCTCCAGTTCAACCTGCAGATCGCGGAAGTTCTGGGTGGCCTTGAGCTCAGGATACTGCTCCACAACAACCATAAGGCGGGCGAGCGCTGAACTGACCTCACTCTGTGCAGCCTGGAACTCCTGCATCTGAGCGGGAGTGATGTTCGATGGGTCAATGGTCACCTGCGTAGCCTTCGCCCTGGCCTCAATTACCCTGGTCAGCGTCTCCTGCTCAAAAGCAGCAGCACCCTTGACCGTATTCACAAAATTGGGAATGAGATCAGCCCTGCGCTGATACTGGGTCTCGACATTACTCCACGCGGTAGCCACCGTTTCATTCATCGGGACGATCTTGTTGTAGATCCTTACACCCCATGAAACAATGAGTAAGAGAGCCACAATAACAATAACAACTGTCACTATTCCGCTGATAGGTTTCTTCTCCATTTCTCGTTTGATAATTTTGGTTCGGATTCAAATTTAAATAAAATAATTATCGTGGAGGCACCACAGCCCCATTCCCTGAGTGGTTTATCAATATGTTTTTTTCGATTACATTTTCCCGCGATATTAAATAATGTAATTTTGAGGCAAAATTGCAGACCCATGAGAACCATTGCCATTGTTGCTGGAGGAAATTCATCTGAATATCCCGTCTCCGTTCGCAGCGCACAGGGTGTAGCCACGGCGCTGAGAGGCGAATATGAGACTTACATAGTAACCATCAGGGGGACGGATTGGTTCTGGGAAGATCCCAAAGGCCGGTTGTTCAGGATAGACAAGAATGACTTCACACTGGTCCTTGATGAACAGCGGATAAGGTTTGATGCTGCCTTCATTGCAATACACGGTGATCCGGGAGAGAACGGACCCCTGCAGGGTTATTTTGACATGACCGGTATCCCCTACACAAGCTGCGATGCATTCGTTTCAGCACTGACGTTCAACAAACAGGCCTGCAAACTATATCTCAACGAGTACGGCATTCCAATGACCGGTGGACTGCTTCTCAGGAAGGGACAGCAGTATGATGCCTCGGCGATCGTGAAACAGACGGGACTGCCCTGCTTCGTCAAGCCTAATGCCAGCGGTTCGAGCTTCGGGGTAACCAAGGTCAAGGAGGTGGGTGCGTTTGCTGAAGCCCTTGCTAAAGCCTTTGAAGAGGGACATGAGGTGCTGGTGGAATCATTCATGAAGGGCACGGAGGTAGCCTGCGGCGTGGTCAAAACGAAGCAGAGGAAGATAGTTATGCCCGTCACCGAGATTGTGCCGAAGAAGGAGTTCTTTGACTATGAGGCCAAATATACCGATGGCTTCTCCGAAGAGATAACACCTGCAAGATTGAAGGAAGAGGTGACGGCACGGATACAGGAGCTTTCATCAGAGATCTATGATATCCTCGGATGCCGCGGTATAGTCAGGGTCGATTTCATAGTCACCGGTGAGGGTCCTCAGTTCCTGGAGATAAACACCATCCCCGGCATGACGGAGGAGAGTATCATCCCCAGACAGGCAGCGGTCTTCGGCATCTCCCAGCCTGACCTCTACTCAATGGTCATCGAGGATCTGTTCTGACTGCCGGCTGCCGGCCGGCTGAGGACTGAAGAATGCCGGCTTGAGACTATACTCCCCGCCCTGCAATCTGGCTCCTTCGCTAAAATGACCCACCGGGTCATTTCTTAACGCTCGGCCCTCTACTCCCTACTCCCTGATCCGAAGGTCTCAAACCTATATGAGTCAATCGGCGCACATGAGCATACCAGGTTACGGTCGCCGTAGCCGTTATCAACCCTTCCCACCGAAGGCCAGAACTTGTTCTCAATGGTCCATTTAAGAGGATAGGCAGCCTTCTCGCGGGGATAGGCATGGCTCCATCCGTCAGAAATGACCGCTGCAGCCGTGTGAGGAGCATTTTTAAGCACATTGTCCTCCCTGTCAGCCTTGCCTTCCCTTATCTCCTCTATCTCCAGCCAGATGCTCTTCATGGCATCAATGAACCTGTCGAGCTCAGCCTTCGGCTCCGACTCTGTCGGCTCCACCATTAAAGTGCCGTGCACCGGGAATGAGAGCGTGGGGGCATGGAAACCATAGTCCATCAGTCTCTTGGCAATATCCGATTCATCCACGCCTGCCTCCTTGAACCCCCTGCAGTCGAATATCATCTCATGTGCACAGCGGTTGTGGGTTCCCGTATACAGAACCTTATACATCCCGCTGAGCGAAGCGGCAATATAATTGGCATTCAGGATTGCGTAGACTGTCGATTTTGTCAGTCCCTCGCTACCCAGCATCATAACGTAGGCATGACTTATGGTCAGGACATGGGCGCTGCCGAACGGCGCTGCCGCTACTGCCGTGATGCCGTGGCTACCTCCGGTCTTCACTACAGGATGTGACGGAAGAAACTCAGCCAGCTTCGTGTTGCACAATATCGGGCCCATGCCGGGACCACCTCCGCCGTGGGGTATGGCAAAGGTCTTGTGCAGGTTGAGATGGCATACATCCGCTCCGATGCGCCCCGGGCTCGTCAAACCTACCTGCGCGTTCATGTTTGCTCCGTCCATGTAAACAAGACCGCCGTTCTCATGGACTATATCCGTCATCTCAATAATTGACGCCTCAAAGACACCGTGAGTCGATGGGTAGGTTATCATTGCCGAACTCAGGTTATCGCGGTGTTCCACCGCTTTCTTCCGCAGATCGTCAACGCTGATGTTGCCCTTCTCATCACACTCAACCACAACCACTTTCATGCCGGCCATAGCTGCACTGGCAGGGTTGGTGCCATGGGCCGAGGATGGTATGAGCGCCACGTCGCGGTGACCCTCATTGCGGCTGATATGATACTGCCTGATGACCATCAGGCCCGTGTACTCGCCGGCAGCACCCGAGTTGGGCTGGAACGATACCGCATCAAAGCCGGTGATCTCCTTCAGCGCCTCACCCAGCTCTTCCATCAGCTTATGATAACCCTCTGCCTGGTCGGCCGGAACAAAAGGATGGATGTTGCCGAACTCCGGCCAGCTCATGGCGAACATCGAGGCCGCCGGGTTTAGCTTCATGGTGCATGATCCGAGTGGTATCATGCCGTTGGCGAGGGAAAAGTCCTTGCGCTCCAGCATCTTTATGTACCGCATCATGTCAGTCTCGCTGTGGTAGCTGTTAAAAGCGCGCTCCTGCAGGTAAGGCGATGTTCTCTTAAATTTATCGTCAACACAGAAACAGTCGCACAGGGCCGCTACCTCCTCAGCTTTTTTACCGGCCGCCTCGGCGAACACGGCAACGATGTCATTGATATCCCTGAGGGTGGTGACTTCATCAGTGCTTATCACGGCGCAGTTGGCGCACGGATACCACAGGTTGATCCCTTTGCTTAAAGCTATCTTCTGTATCATGTCGGCTGTTACCCCTGTGACTGCCTGCACACGTACCGTATCAAAGAAATGCTCATGCTTAATTATGTATCCAAGTTTTTTCAGGGCTTTCGACAGGGTACATGCCGTTGACCAGATATGCATGGCTATGCTCCTGATACCCTCCTGACCGTGATACTGGGCATACATTCCTGACATGGTTGCCAGCAGGGCCTGTGCAGTGCATATGTTTGAAGTTGCCCTCTCACGCTTGATATGCTGTTCACGTGTCTGCAGGGCCATGCGCAGCGCCTGGTTGCCATGGACATCAACGGAGACGCCGATGATCCGTCCCGGCATGTTGCGCTTAAGTTCATCCCTTGTGGCAAAGAAACCGGCATGAGGACCGCCGTAGCTCATCGGAAGGCCGAAGCGCTGGTTTGAACCGTAGACGATGTCGGCACCCCACTCACCCGGAGGCGTCAGCAGTGCAAGGCTCATCAGGTCAGCACCCACAGCTACGAGGGCGCCGACGGAATGCACCTTCTCAACCAGCTCACGGTAATCACGTATCTCGCCGGTAGAGGCAGGATACTGCACCAGGACACCGAAGAGAAGGCTGTCAGGCTCCATCTGCGTATAATCAATAAACTGAATATCTATATCAAGCGGTGCAGCACGGGTGATGAGCACATCACGCGTCTGTTTGAAGACGGAGTTGTCTACCAGGAACCTGCTGGCACCGGCCTTTACCTTTTCTCGTGAACGGGCATTGTACATCATCACCATAGCCTCAGCTGCAGCCGTAGCCTCATCAAGGAGGGAGGCATTGGCTATCTCCATTGCGGTGAGCCCGGTCACCATGGTCTGAAAATTCAGCAGCGCCTCGAGTCTGCCCTGTGAGATCTCAGCCTGGTAAGGAGTGTAAGAAGTGTACCATGCCGGGTTCTCAAGCACATTGCGTATGATTACCGGAGGCACTGCCACCCCGTAGTAACCCTGTCCGATGAACGACCGGTAGAGCTTATTGCGCTTGCCAAGCGCCCTGACATGACTGAGATATTCATTCTCACTCATGGCCGGTGGCAGGTTGAGCGGTTTATCAAGCCTTATCGATGCAGGAACGGTCTGGTCTATCAGCTGGCCCGTGGAATCTACGCCAATTGTCCTGCACATCTCAACGGCCTCACTGTCACGCGGCCCGATGTGACGGTTTACAAAATGATCAGATGTCATATTCAAGTGAGTTAATTTATTTTTTCAGAGGAACGAAGCGAAATTAGCATAAAGGGAGTGATAAAAAAAAGCATATTAATCATGATTTACCCTGTTATAGCATAATTAACCAGACAATAATTGAATGCATCTTTGCTTTTCTACCGGAATTGAGCAGTGGCGATCGCATCATGGGTGTTTCACTGAAAAAGGGATTACTCTTCAGCTCCTCCCCGATTGTCGTCTCAGGGCCGTGGCCCGGATATACCACTGTATCAGGAGGGAGGGTGAAGAGACGGTCGCGTATGTTCGCCATAAGCTGCTCATGGTTCCCCCCGGGAAGGTCAGACCGTCCGATGCTTCCCGCGAAGAGGGCATCGCCGGTGAAGATGACGCCATCCTTTTCCGAGTAAAAGGCTATCCCTCCCGGCGAATGACCGGGAACAGCAATGACCTTAAAACTCACTCCTGCAGCTTTCACCACTTCACCGTCGGCCAGGTAGCCCTCAGGTTCGGGCGGAGCCTCCATGTCAAGCCCGAACATGAGAGCATGCTTCGGGGCGGCTGCATGATTGTACCGGTCGCCGTCATGGAACCATGAACGCAATCCGTATCGCTCCAGCATGAACGAATTGCCAAAAATGTGGTCAAGGTGACAGTGGGTGTTAAGGAGCAGCCTGGGCTTCAGCTCCCGTGCCGTGAGATAATCCTCAAGCCTCTTCTCCTCTTCCCTGCCGTAACATCCGCAGTCAATTATGATGCATTGGCCGTCATCACCCTCCACAATGTAAGTGTTGACCTGGATGGGTGAGAACACCTCCCTGTATATCTTCATAGTGTCAGTCTTTTTCGTTTCCGTTGGCAATGCCCTTTAGCATGGGGACAAATACAAAATGTCCGTGGGTGGTGATCTCCCAATCCTCTTCTCCGCGGCGGGTGTAGAGTGTCATCACCTGCGAATTGCGGTCGCCGAGGGGTGCAACCAGCCTTCCTCCTACCCGCAGCTGCCTGAGGAGCCTGTCAGGCACCTCTGCCGTAGCTGCGGTTATAATGATCGCGTCATAAGGCCCGTACTGCGGCTGTCCTTCATAACCGTCACCGAGGAAAAAATGGATCCTGTACCCCAGAGCGTTCAGCATCAGCTGTGACTTCCTGTACAGCTCCCTCTGACGCTCTATCGTATACACCTTCACCCCCATCTCAGCCAGGACAGCCGCCTGGTAACCCGAGCCGGTGCCAATCTCAAGCACTTTGTCCCTCTTCCCGACATTAAGCAGAATAGTCTGGACCGCCACGGTGTATGGCTGGGAGATAGTCTGTCCGGCAGAAATGGGAAATGCCTTGTCCTGGTAGGCATGCCTCAGAAAGGCGTCATCCATGAATATATGACGCGGCACCCGCCCGATGGCCTCAAGCACCTTCTCATCATGGATGCCCTTGCCCCTCAGTTCCTCTATAAGCCTCTTTCTCTTGCCCTTAGCCTCAAAGGACTCTTCAATCATCGCCGTTATATTTTGGTCTAAAAATAACAGATATCTTTGCATAACACTCGTGAACACTGATGAAAAAATTTGCCCGCAGAATCACACTGTCATATATTCTGGCTGATTTCGCAGGCTCTGCGGTAGCATGGGGACTCTTTTACCTGTTCCGGAAATACTACATTGAGACACCATTATATGGCGAGTATTTCCGTATGGAGCTTGGAAATAAGTTTTACCTCGGCATTTCTCTCATACCGCTCTTTTTTATTTTCGTGTTTGCCATGGCCGGATTCTATTCTGATCCGCTGCGGCGTTCACGCCTTCTTGAATTTGGAAAATCACTCGTGATAACCCTCGCTTTATTGGTGGTGTTGTTTTTTGCACTGATACTTGATGATGTTGTCGGTCATTACTCTACATATTACAGCTCCTTCATCGTCCTGTTCCTGCTTGTGTTTCTGCTTACGTGGATACCGCGTTTCGTCATAACCTCGCACGTCTCCGGAAAAATTCACAGGCGCGAGGCTGGGTTCAGGACACTCGTAATAGGCAGCCATGGCAAGGCCTTGAGGCTGATTGACGAGATCAGGAATGAAAAGATGCCGGCAGGGAACCTCATTACCGGGTATATCAGTGTTGGCAGCCCTGCCGGGAGACAGCAGGCCGGAGAGCTGCCGGATGGCCAGTTGCTGGCCGGGGAGCAGCATAGCGGGCAGTTGCTGGCCGGGGAGCAGCTTAGCGGGCAGCTGACAGCCGGGTACCAGGTTAGCGGGCAGCTGCTGGCCCGGGATCGGCCGGCCGGGTCGCCAATTGAGGGTGAGCGCTTGGCCGGCGAGGTGCCGTGGCTGGGAACCGTTGAAGATATTTTGAATGTCATTGAGAGCCATGATATTGACGAAGTGATATTGGCCATGGAAGAAGGTGAATATCACGTGGTTGAAAGCATTGTCAATACAATCTGTTACCGCGATGTGCTCGTCAAGGCGGTGCCCTCAATGAGACAGGTTATTGCCGGCCATGTAGAGGCAGGGCCCATCTATGCCACTCCCCTGCTGCGGGTGTCATACAGGGAGATGCCTCACTGGCAGCAGATGATCAAGCAGACACTCGATTATTCTCTATCGGCCCTGGCGCTGGTAATACTCTCTCCCCTAATGCTTGCGCTGGCATTGCTGATAAGATTATCCGGGAAAGGAGAGGTGATCTTCAGGCAGGAGCGTATCGGCCGGTATGGCAAGCCATTTATGATATACAAGTTCAGGTCGATGGAAGATGATGCTGAGTTGAACGGGCCGCAGCTGGCAGTCATGGGTGATACCCGCATAACGCCACTGGGCAGGTTTATGAGAAAGCACAGATTTGATGAGATACCCAACTTCATAAATGTTCTGAGGGGAGAGATGTCGCTCGTAGGTCCGAGGCCGGAGAGGCGTCATTACATTGAAAAAATAGAGGAGAAGGCACCCTATTACAACAGGATCCTGGCTGTGAAGCCCGGCATCACCTGCTGGGGCCAGGTGAAACTTGGCTATGCATCAGACATAGGGAAAATGCTCGAGAGGCTTGACTACGACCTGCTCTATCTTGAAAACGTCTCTCTTTATCTCGACCTCAAGATAATATTTTACACCCTTGGGACAATCATTAAGGGAAAAGGACTGTAGATCAATAATAGATAGTCACTGTCCATGCACCAGGCTCATTTATTTTATAATGCATTTCGCAACGAATCATTGATGTGCGGAGTGCATTCGGAGCCGTGAATTTTATTTTTCCCTCAAACGGGAATTTCACCTGCTCAAAGCCGGTAAAGTTTGATGTTATCATCTCGTCTCCCGTAGTGCCCTGCATCATGAGTTCGTTAATATCATCAACCGAGCCTCCTGCTCTTGAAAACTTATATACGACATAGCCGGGGACATCACCCGATTTCATGATTGAAGCCCTGGCGATTCCGCTGCGGTACGTAATCTGGTACGGTTTGACCTCAGTAGTGCCAATATATCTATCTTCCTTCCATATTCCGCTGATGACCGTATCCCTTCCTTCTGATTTGAAAGTATAAATCCCCTGGCCTTCTCTCAGACCCTTCTTCCATGATCCATCATATTTATCACCGGCTTGCCAGATATATACACCTTTACCCTCAGGCAACCCTTTTTTGAATTCACCATTGTACTGATCTGTTCCAAAAGCTTCTCCCTTGCCATCTGCAAGGCCATTTTTGCATGTCCCGGTATAGGAGTCTGCGATTTGTGGCAGGAGTACTTTGCAGTTTTCCTGGGCAACAACTGCAAACGGCGGCAGAGCCAGGAGAACCATAACTGAAGGAATTAATTGTCTTTTCATCAGACTTTGGTTTTGGTGAAGAATATTTATATCAATGAGTCTTTCACTACAAAAATCGTACAATTAAAGTTACGATAAATAGCAAATAAAAAAAGGGTGTCGCAAATGACACCCTCTTTTATATAATCAAACTGGTTACTAGTTTACACCTGTTCTTTTGTCCCACCACATCTGAGCACCCCAGAAGCGATCCTCTATCGCATCATCATTTGCTTCTACAACGGCCTCATTAAGTGTATATTCACTTGTCGGATAAGGCCAGCGGAAAGGAGGTCTGTTGTGATCTGTAAGCAATGTTGTCGGAACAGCACCCGGAGCAACTCCCATCAGAGGTATGTCAGTACGGCGGGTTTCAGCCCATGCCTCATGACCCTGCTTGAAGAGTGATACCCATTTCTGATAATGAATCTTCTGCAGGTTGGTGTAGCCCCATGAACCGGCACCACCCCAGGCGACATTGGCTTCAGCCAGGTAGGTGGTGAAAGGGCCGGAGGCAACGCCATGCTCAGCACATGATGCCGCAACACCGGCTTCGTATGCTGTCTGGGCTGAAGCAGCACTATTCAGGAGATCTGCACGGAGATAAGCTTCTGCTTTAAGAAACTCAACCTCAGCATACCGCATATAATATGTGGCTCCTGTTGGTGAACTACGATAACGTGTGCCTATTCTGCTGATGGTGGTGAGAGGTGTGGCACCGGCCTGAGCATTGCTCATGCCAGCCGGAACACCCCTGTATAACCCGTCGCTGGCTGCCGGACGTGCAAACTCACTGATCCTGGGATCGTTGGTCGCATTAAGGGCATCAACGAAGGTTTTGCACATCCCGTGGTCATCACGTGACCTGGAATCACCATAGTAGGGCTCCCAGTAGGGGTTAGTGCCGAACCAGTTGAGTGCAATCTCATCAGCATTGGATGAAAGAATGGGGTATGTTGAGGGGCTGGTTTGCAGCATCTTGAGAAGCTCTGCTCTTGCACCTGTCGGGTTGGCATTTGACATACGGATGGCAACCCTCAGGTGAAGTGAATTTGCAAACTTACGCCACAGGGTGACACTGTTACCATTCCAGATATCATTCTTTATAGTACCACCTGTAGTCAGCAACGTGTTGGCTTCCTCAAGAATGGCGAGAATCCCTGCGTACACTGTCTCCTGGCTGTCATATGCAGGCTGAAGAATATCTTCTTCACCCTTGGCTCCTTCGGTGAAAGGTATTGCACCATAGGTGTCAGTCATTATCTGCCAGAGACATTGCCTTGATAGTCAGAGCCACGCCTTCCATAGCCGCATTACCTTCAGCCTGTGACTTTGCAATAATCTTGTTAAGGTCAACCTGGTAACCCATGAGGGTACCCCAGCGTTCAATTATAACGTCGCGTTCCTGGTACCTGTTTTCATCGATATACTGAATCTTCGCTATGTGTCCTGCATATGAACTGGTATTGTTACCTGTCCACCATACATCTCCCAGAGTGTTGCTTATTCCGCGTTCCACATTTATGAGAATGTTTTCAGCCGGAACGTCAGACGCGCTGTTGGGGTCAGTGTTCATCTCCTCCCAGCCTTCGGTACAACTGCCGAGTATCAGCAGTGAGATGAAGAGAAATCCTATCAATTTTATTTTTTTCATTTCTTTTACTTTTAGGGAGTTAATTAAAAGTCAACTCTCAGTTTGAACCCTGTAGTGCGTACCGGCGGCAATGCATACTGTTCAATGCCAATTGCAGATGTGCCTGTACCGTAAGCGGCTTCAGGATCAATCCTGATGTCGTTGCTGGGATGGCGATAGAGAAGGGCAAGGTTTCTTCCATAAATACCTATGTTAAGCATTTTTACGAAAGAATTCTTGAGCCTGATGTCATAACTTAAGCCGATCTCGCGAAGTTTGATGTATGAAGCATCGATAACTGCCGGTTCGGTCTTTCCCCAGTAATCACCAAAGAAGTACTCCGGGTCAACTGCCACGGTGTTCTTCTGGCCGGTTGCGACATCAATACCGTCAGCAATGGCGCCCGTCTCACGAAGGTTGTCCTTAACCGTTGCTTCTGTGATACCGGAATAGTCACCAAACCATTTCGTCACGGAGTAGATATCACCTCCCCACTTCACGTCAATAAGAATGTTGGCATTGAAGCTTTTGTATTTGAACATATTATTTAGACTTCCGATCCAGTCAGCCTGGGTGTTGCCGCATACAACGGGAGCAGGGGTAACCTGGTAGTATCCGTCTTCGACAAGCTTGTTGCCGTTCTCGTCCCTGAGGTATGCTCTACCGTAGATCTGTCCGAAAGGTTCACCCGGTCTGGCCTCTATCGTAGTAGGTGACCATGATGAGTTTAGAACGTAACTTGTAACCCCTTCGGTAAGTTCATTGACAACCGTCTGCGTCTTGGTCCAGTTCAGTATTGCTGACCACATGAAGTCACTGGTCCTGACTATCTCTGCAGAAAGAGCAAGCTCTATACCACTGGTTTGAATTTCACCGGCGTTGATAGCCTTTGTTGCGAATCCGCTTGAGGTAGAAACGTTTACCGTCATGATCTGGTTGGTTGTCACCATGTCAAAGTATGCCAGGTCAAAAGCGAGTCTGTTATTGAAAAACTTCATCTCAAGCCCAAACTCCGTTGAGGCAGTCTCCTCCGGAAGAAGATTGGCAGGAGCTATTCTTGACGGATAATCAAACATCGATATTCCGTTGTATGCCGGTGAAACTGAACCGTATACAGCATTAACCTGGTAAGGAGAGGTGTCACTACCTACCTTGGCATAGCTGGCCCGCAGCTTGCCGTATGAAAGTATGTCGCCTCCCAAACCGAATGTCTCGGTAAAGATCCAGCCAAGTGAGGCTGACCAGTAGGGGTAACTCCAGTTAGCCGGCGGCAGTGTGGAGCTCCAGTCATTACGGAAAGTCAGGTCAAGGAAGAGCTGGTTCATAAAACCAAGATTGGCAGATCCGAAAATACTGTTTGATTCGTATTCTGACATGTACATATCGGTCGACGGCGATCCTCTGACGTTTGCAACATCGAACCAGTTTGGCACTGTGAGCTGCGATGTGCCTAAAGCAGAGTAGTTATAATCCACTCGCCTGTAGTTCCCTCCGATGTTACCGCTCAGCTGGAACTTATCACCGAAGTCTTTCTGGAAATTCAGGAAGAGGTCAGCATTGGCTTCCTTGCCGTCGCGGTTGTTCTGGCTGAAATAACCACCGTTGCCGGGAAGACTTTCATTGGAGCCTTCATATACAACTGATTTACGGAACTCGTTGTAATAGTCAACGCCATACCGTCCCATCAGGCTGAGCCAGTCTGTAAGCTGGTAAGAAAGTGAAATGTTACCGTAAACTCTCTCTCTCTTACGTGAGGTTGTATTCTTGTAAACAGTCCAGTACGGGTTGTTATGGTCAGTTGCTGTTCCAGTTATACGGCATACCGTTCGGCATTGTTGTTTCCCAATTCTCCTTGAGGTCAGTCATGTCAACCTGGCGGCCAAACCATCCGCCGATAGACTGCATGATGTTGTTGGCAGAATAGCCCTGTCCGGGAAGGTTATCATTGGTTGTCAGAGCATAATTGATGTTTACAACAGCCTGGAGTTTAGAACTGATATTGGCAGTGGTAGATAGTCCCAGCTGGTTCCTGTCCTGATCGGTATTGGGTATTATACCTCTTTCAGTCTGGTTGGTGTAATTGACGCGTCCCGAGAATACATCGTTACCCCCCTCCAGTGAAAGACTGGAAGTCATGGTCAGTCCTGTTTCAAAGAATGATTTTACGTTGTCAGGATTTGACACCCAGGGGGTAGCCTGGTAAGTTCCGGTCGCCTCATCATAAGGTGAATTGAACTGTGGCAGCATCAGCCCGATATCGAGTCTGGGACCCCATGACTCATCATACCCGTCAAACACTCCGCCCCAGGCACCATCTACATATGAGAAAGAATTCTCAGCGGCATATGCCGGATAAGCAAGTGTTCCACCACCAGCTACGTATTCGTCATAGTTAAATTCACTTCCGCCGCCACCCTGTCCGTACTGGTTCTGATAGGTCGGAAGATAAGCTACCTGGTCAAATGCAGTACTGTTGCTGAAGCTTACCTTCACCTGGCCTGCCTGGCCCTTCTTGGTGGTTACAAGCACAACGCCGTTACGGGCGCGACTGCCGTAAAGAGCGGCTGCGTTTGCACCTTTCAGAATAGAAATTGATTCGATGTTCTCCGGGTCAATGTCAGCAGCGTTATTTCCAAAGTCAACCCCACCATACTGGCCTGCACCAGTTGCTGAGTTGGAGATTGGTGTTCCGTCAACCACCCACAGAGGCTGGTTGTCACCGAATGACTTGATACCCCTGATGAGAATCTGCGACGAGGAACCCACTGATGAGGATGCTCTTGTGATCTGAACACCAGGGGCAAGGCCCTGAAGTGCGTTCACAATGTTTGTCTCCCTTGTGTTGGAGACTGCATCACCCTTGAGGTCTGTCACCGAATACCCGAGGGCTTTTTTCTCCCTGGTGATACCAAGCGCTGTGACCACAACCTCGTCGAGGCCCAGCATGTCAGTTTGCAGCACAACATTAATAGTAGTTCTGCTACTGATCGTTTCAGTTACAGTCTTCATCCCCACAAAAGTGAAGGTGAGAGTAGCAGCACTGGCCGGAACGTTTACCGAATAGTTACCGCCTGCGTCGGTTAAGGTGCCAAGGGTTGTACCCCTTACTGCCACAGCAACACTCGGGATGGGCAAGCCATCTTCTGCTGAGGTAACAGTACCTTTAATCGTCACCGTCTGCGCCATCAGGGCCGTACAGCCCATTAACACAAACAGCGAAAGCAACAGTTTGAGTCTGTTCATAGATAAGAGTTTAGGTTAAACAATTAGGTTTAGAATTAATATCTCCTGATTCGGCAGATCATCCACTCAGGTAGACTATCTGCCGCATTCAGGGGATTGTAAATATAGGTATTAATTATTCTCATGATTTTAATAGTGGCTTTTTTTTTGAAATCAGAACATAAAACTACCTTTTGAAAGAAGATTTATCCTTCCACATATCCCCCATAGACCCTGCATTTGGATAGAATCAGGCAGCCGATACCGCAGATCCATTCCGGATTATCAAAGGTATTTTGTAACTTTATTCCGAAACATATTAACGAAATGAAGGCAGCAGTAGTACTTGCAGGATGCGGCGTGATGGACGGCGCAGAGATTAACGAAGCAGTATTGACATTGTACGCCATTGACAGCGGTGGCGGCACATACCAGCTGTTTGCACCCAACGTGATGCAGCACCATGTCATCAACCACATCAACGGCGAGGTCATGAAGGAGTCGCGCAACGTGCTGACTGAAGCCGCCCGGATCGCCAGGGGAAAGATCAAAGCCCTCACGGAATACAGGGCCGCAGATTTTGACACACTTATCTTCCCGGGAGGCTTCGGCGTGGCCAAAAACCTCTGCACCTATGCCTTTGACGGTCCTGAATGCCATGTCGACAGGGTTGTGGAAGAAGCAATCCGCACAACTCACAGAGCCGGTAAACCAATCGGGGCCCTGTGCATCTCACCGGTACTCATCACCAGAGTGCTGGGAGAGGTGACGGTCACCATCGGAAGCGACCCTGCAACAGCTGCTGACATCAGCACCCTTGGAGGGCAACACCGGAACAGTAACCACGGAGAAGTGGTTATTGACAGGAAAAACCTGATTGTAAGTGCGCCCTGCTATATGCTTGATTCAACCATATCAGATATTGCCCGCGATGCTGATGCTGGTGATCAGGGCTGTTAAAAAAGCTTCTTGGTGAAAAGTGAATGTCACAGGTTGACAGGACTATCAGAGTTCCCCCTGGAAAACGGGTCATAGCCTCCCGGCCTCAATCTCCATGACAACCTGTTCAATGAGATAGTCCTCACCGGTGGCGTCATACGGTGTTTTAAGGTTGGCTCCGAAATATCGCGCTATGCTTTGCCAGAAGGTGGCAGAAAATTTTCCTCGGTACTGCCGTATGAGATCGTATGAGGTGTTCTGCGTCTCCCGGTCAATCAGTTTTATCAGGATCTTGCCCTGCGAGAAGGTCAGCTTCTTAATGTCCTCCTCATATCGCTGAAAAAGATCCTTCTCGTACTGCTGAAGAAAATTGCGCTGATCCTTCTCTCCTGGCATCGTCTCAAGCAGCCTGTTGATACGGCCGAACTCATCCCTGACTATCATGGCATAGGGATAGACACGCCGTACGTTGTATACGAGCCGGGCGTGTCTGCGGTAGTCAAACCGCACTCCCCTCGGCATCTTGCCAATGACGATTATCTCCTGCAACTCTACGAGCGGATAGGTCTGCCCGTCAAAGGTGGCTGTCTTAAGTACATGATATACCCCAAACAGGGTGTCAGCATTCACCTGCGTAACCGTGACCGTGGCAGGGGAGGCACTGGCTGCTGTTACAGTATTCCTCCTCTGACCGAAACCGGTAACGCAATAAAAACAGCATAAACCCTATGCCGACAAACCTCTTCATATTCTTCTGCAAATTTAACCAATTGTCGTGCCAAAGGTTTCATTCCAACATAAAACTGAGCAATATCATCCGGCATAAACGGCTATCCCATATCTTTGATGATCCATGAAAATAACCCCCGGCATAGAAGAGCTTGAGGAGGGACCGGGCTATGAAAAGGTCCTGACTCTTAATTATGGAGAGATAGCCCCATTCGTCCTCGGCAACCTCACCCGTTTCAGTCTGCCCATGGCAGTTATCTGGTTAACTGCCGCGGCATCACTCTCCCTCTCAGCCTGGTTCTGGCCGGGACTGAAATACCCTCAGACGATCCCCAGGTAATAAAGGGACTGGTAACGGGACTGGTAATTATCCCGCTGCTCCTCATCCTGTTCATGAAGGGTTACATCTTATACCCTTCTGGCTTGCCGGAGCCAGGGATATACGCGTTGGAACCGATATTCGACAGGGAATAGTCTATGTCACGGCTCACCGGTTTGTTGCAGGAACGAGTCTTTTTACCCTGGTTGCCCTGACTCCCTTCCTGGCCCTTACCGCAGGAATCATTATTGTAACTGTATTCTTCCGCCCTGGTGGAAGTGGGTGCTTTCAATGGCGCTCCTGGTTCACACAACCATGTGTGCCGGTGACGCTGCCCTGATCGGATTCATTGAGCGGATTCAAAAACCGAGGGGTTTACACCTAGGATGATGCCGATAATAAGAAGCCTATTTTTATGTGTCACAAAACAGGCAAAATGATAGCCGGGAACCGCGGAACACTGTCAGTTAATTCACTACTTTAACCGCCGAAAACAGATCTCAATGAACTACTTCACACGTACGATTAAAAAATTCCCGGGCATTCTGGATTTGGAACCTGATGGAACTGTTCGAAAGATGGGGCTGGTATGCCTTTTACAACGGCTTCTTTGCCATCTACCTCACCTCGTCACCCGAGGCAGGGGGCACTGGATTCTCAAATGTGGAGAAGGGAACCATCATGGGTACAGGATCAATGATCCTCTATTTCCTGCCGGTGATCACAGGCGCCATCGCAGACAGGGTCGGCTATAAAAAAGTGCTTATCCTCTCATTCATAACCTATATCCTCTCATTCTTCATGCTGAGCAGGTTCGAGACCTTTGGATCAATCTTCGCCTCATTTATACTCCTTGCCAGTTGCAGGAGCACTCTCAAGCCAATCATCTCAGGCACGGTGGCGAGAGTGACCAACAGGGAGACAGCCTCTCTCGGTTTCGGAATATTTTATATGGTGGTCAACATAGGCGGATTCATTGGTCCCTTTGTGGCAAGCCTGATGTACAAGGACAACTGGGACATGGTCTTCTATATGTCGATGGCGGCCATGGCTCTGAACCTGCTGCTTGTCCTCACCCTCTACACGGAACCTGCGGTGACCGAAACCGGGAACACTTTCCTGCAGAATATCGCGATAGCATTCAAAAATATCGGGGTAACACTCACCGACTGGAAGTATGTGTTGTTCCTCCTGATTATCGGTGTCTTCTGGACTGCCTACAACCAGCTCTACTACTCGTTCCCGGTGTTCCTTGAGACATGGGTGAACCTCGATAAGATGTCGATGACCCTGGGGCTTGATCCGGGCACCATCACCACAGTGACCATTTCAAGCATGGCATCGTTCTTCATAATTCTCTTTCAGCTGGTAGTCTCCTCGGTCACTGCCAGGGTAAGGCCTCTTAACTCAATCATGTCGGGAATCTTCATCCTGGCTTTTGGCCTGGGTATGATGTTCGCTAACCTGAACCCGTGGATCATTGTACTTGGTGTGCTGATTTTCGGGATCGGAGAGATGGCTTCATCACCCAAGGTACAGGAGTACCTGGGCGGTATTGCCCCTGCTGACAGGAAAGCACTTTACATGGGCACTGCGTTTCTTCCGATAGCCCTCGGACATATCGGAGCCGGATGGATATCGGGAAAACCATACGAGATTATGGCCGACAAAATTTTCCTGCTTAAAAAGGCTGTAGCAGCAAAGGGATTTGACATCCCTGACATATCAGCCACATTTACACAAACTGATTATATAAACAGGGCACAGGAGCTGTTCGGAATGGATGGTGCCCAGCTGACCCGTTTCCTCTGGGATACTTATAACCCGTCAAAGGTATGGATGCTCTTTGCAGCCATTGCCATTACCGCCAGCGTTATGCTCTTCCTGTATGACCGGCTCATTCTCAGGGGCAGGGAGGTTAATGGGAGGTAATATGAAAATATACATTTGGAGTCTTCAGTCTACAGTCCTCAGTCCTAATGAAACAATAACAAAACCAATATTATGAAATCAAAAAACTTACTGATCGCCCTCCTGCTCCTGGGAAGCAATGAGCGCTGTCAGGCCCAGAGACGCATACTGAACGTGCCGGAAATTCCCGGTTACCTTACCCTGAAATGCGACTTCCACATGCACACCGTCTTTTCCGACGGCCTTGTCTGGCCAACAACCCGGATCGGGGAAGCATGGCGGGACGGACTCGATGCAATATCGATCACAGACCATATAGAATACCAGCCGCACAAACAGTATGTTTCCACAGATCATAACGCCGCATGGAAGATCGCACAGTCAACGGCAGATGATTATAATATCATCCTGGTCCATGGCACGGAGATGGCCCCCGGATTATGCCTCCCGGACATCTAAACGCGCTCTTCAGTCACTGATGCCGACTCACTCAATAGATCCGAATTTTCATGGAGGTCATTGCAGCAGCCGTCAGACAGGGAGCCTTCATCAAGTGGAACCATCCCGGATGGAAAAGGCAGGAACCGGACAGAACTCCGAAATTCTATCCTGTTCATCAGGAGCTCATTGCCAAAGGATGGCTGCACGGCATTGAGTATTCCAATGAGCACGAACAATATCCGCTGGTGATGGAAATGTGTCGTGACAACAAACTTGCAGTGATGGGCAACAGTGCTGATATCCACGGAGTCATCAGTGAAGAATTCACCCGTTCGAGGATCTGTCGCCTTCCGATGGACGCTGCGTCTTTGCCAAGGAAAGGACACCGGATCACTGAAAGAGGCTATGTTTGCCGGACGCACTGCTGTTTGGTATGGTGACAACCTTGCCGCCCTTGAAGAGTATGCGGCCCCGCTGTTCAGGTCGGCAGTCGCCGCAGGAAAACCATTTAAGGATGACGGCAAGAGCATATGGTTTGAACTCGCCAACGGCTCTGACCTGCCCATGTATCTTACCGGAGGACCTGAAGGTGCACCCTCAGAACTAAAACTGCCGGCATCAGGTATGGTTGTGGTGAAGGCAGACAGAAAATACCTTACTGAACCCATCCCATACAAGGTCAGCAATATCATTACCGGCAGCAACACGGTGCTGGGTGTTGAGATCATGCCTGCAAAAAAGTGATCCCCGGGTAAAGGGTACATCGCCTGTTAAAGCAGCCTGCCATTTTGGAGTGACAGGTCCTGTAACATGTTAAAGCGGCTGCACCACTCTGAAGCTACCGGAACTGTAACCAGTTAACGGATCCGTACGATCCTGAAATTACCGGTACTGTAACCTGTCAGCGGATCGGTACCATCCTGAAGGAGTATTCATATTTCAATTCACGAAGACAGTATTCCGGGTGCGTGCGCGCCCCCCAGGAATCGTCTCCGCCGACGCCCATCTGGCCATAATCAATATTGACCCTCACCAGGTCACGCGGGTTGATATCGTCGAGGTGCCTGTTAACCAGTTTTGCATCAGGCCTGTACCCTGACAGGTTTCCTGGTGATTCAAAGTCCTCATGCAGGTAGTTCATCGCTGCAAAACAGAATACCGGGATACCTTCAAAGCGAAGGCCGGAGCCATCGCCGTCAGTGACGGCAAGCCACCGTGTGTCAGTCCTGTAGCCGTTCTCCTGCGGTCTCACATAGGGAACGTACTGGTCCGCCACAGAGCTCTCATACACTCCTACAAAGGCTGATGTCTTGCGGTCAGAGTAGTTTTCGTGCGGTCCCCTTCCGTACCATGAGAGATCGGTGAACCTGCCGGGAAGGATCATCTGCATTCCCACCCGGGGAATCTCTTCCAGGCTCCTGTCAGTCCTGGTAAGGCTGAAAAACAGATCTACCACGCCTCCGGCATGAACCGTGTATCTGGTCACCAGCTCTGCTATCCTGGTGTTGCCGGGCCCTGGTATGTCATGTGAGAAGCTGATCTCCGCGCTGCTCATTCCCGGCTGCCCTATGTGAGCTGATCTCATGACTGCCTTGTTACCAGCTTCTTTCCAGGGGGCATTCCTCTTCTCCATGCCGTTGCCGTAGTCGTTGTCCGTGGGCGCTCTCCAGAAATCGGGGCGGGGGCCTGAGAGAAGAAGATCCTGTCCGCCTGTACGGAATGACTTCATAACCCCGGCAGAGATGTCAAAGACCACTTCGAAACCCTCCCCTGCAACAGTCAGGTCAGACCCCTCGGTCTTAAGATCAAGAAGAGCAATATTGTCCTCAGCCGCAGGCTCCTCCGGACTGAAGAACGGAAGCAGCACCTGTTCAGAGGCATATATGTGATCCTGGGGTACTATGCCCCACTCATCCGCCCTTGATGCATACATATTCAGGTAATATTCCGTGCCAGGCACTGGGGTCAGGTCGCCATAAGGAATCTCAACCGTAACCGAATCACCTGGTTCGAGATCCAGCTGGTTAAGATGACCTGATCTGAACAGCACACCGTTTGCAAATATCTCCCAGTTAATGTTGAACAGTGAGAGGTTGGTGAAGTCGTGCTTGTTGATTATGGTTACGAGACCACTGTCAAGGTCAGAAGGGATGAACCCTACATACTGATAGACCTTCTTTACCTCGCTGAGTGCCGGATGAGGCATGCGGTCAGGCCCCACCAGCCCGTTGCAGCAGAAGTTACCGTCGCTGTAGGAACCCACCTCGCCGTAATCGCCGCCGTAAGCATAATACTCCTCCCCGTCATCACCAGTTCACAAGCAACCCCCTCGTCGTTACCCAGTCCCATATAAATCCACCCTGAAGTACAGGGTACCTCTCAATAACATCCCAGTAATCCTGGAGGTTGCCTGTGCTGTTACCCATGGAATGGGCGTACTCGCATAATATCAGCGGCCGGTCAAAGCCCGGGTTTCCCGCATTGCGGCCATAATTCTCAAGGTATTCTATGCGTGCATACATCGGGCACCAGATGTCGGTGTGCCTTTCGGGAGTATGAGTACTTTTTTCGGCGCGCTCATATTGCACCGGGCGCGAATCATCCCTTTCCCTGATCCACCTGTAAGTCTCTACAAAGTTCTGCCCGTCGCCTGCCTCGTTGCCCAGTGACCATGTGATGATTGAAGGGTGGTTCTTGTCACGTTCCACCATATTCACGGTGCGCATCATATGCTGATCAAGCCACTCGGGTTTATGAGCCAGGGTAATATCCGGGTGATAGCCAATGCCATGAGATTCGATATTTGCCTCGCCATCAATCAGGTAAATGCCGTATTCGTCACCGCACAGCGTGGTCAGACGCTCGGGCTGAGGGTCAGTGAGAGGTTCGCACCGCATTGATGTTGTGCATCTTCATCAGCTTTATATCCTTTAGCATCAATGTCTCATCGATGGTATGACCGCTGACCGGATCATGCTCATGCATGTTCGTACCCTTCAGACGCACGGCCCTGCCGTTTATGAGGAACTGATTCCCCTTGACCTCTGCCGTACGGAAACCGATGCGGCTGCTGACACTCTCGAGCACCCTGCCCCTGCCGTCGGCCAGAGTAAGTACCAGGGTGTAGAGCGATGGTGATTCAGCTGACCAGGGGCGCACGTGCGGCACCCCGGCGGTAAGCTCAACCACCGCCAGACTGTCAACTTCATCTGCCTCTTTTGTCTCACCGAAGATCTTGGTTGTGCCTTCATACAGCCCTGCCTCGAGCCTCAGACCGGCCGGTCTCCTCTCACTGTTCGCCAGCTCCACGGACAGATCCAGGCGTCCGTCAGTGTAATCATTCACCAGCGTCGCTTTGGCAAAGAAATCGCGGATGTATGCCTTGGGCCTGGAGTGAAGCCATACAGACCGCTTAATGCCGCTGAGCCTGAAGAAATCCTGGCATTCAAGATAACTGCCGTCACTGTACCTGTAAACCTCCACGGCAACTGTGTTCCGGCCCAACCTCACGAATGGGGTAATGTTGAACCCTGCCGTCGTTTTGCTGTCCTCACTGTAACCCACCTGCTCACCGTTGACCCATACATAAAAGGCTGAACTGACGCCGTCAAAATTGAGGAAGATTTCCTTGTTTTTCCATTCGGAGGGAACCACGAATGAGCGCTTATATGAGCCTACAGGATTATCGGAGTGGTCAATGAATGGCGGATTAACCGGAAAGGTATAGCTGGAGTTCACATAATAGGGAATGCCATACCCCTCTCTTTCCCAAGTCGATGGCACCGTGATCTCAGGCCATGACCGGGTGTCATAGTCTTCCCTGAAGAACCAGTATGGACGCCCTGCCGGTGTCGGAGAATAATTAAACCTCCACTTTCCGTCAAGTGACAACACATTGTCTGATTCCCTCCATTGTGCCGAGAGAGCGGTTGAGTTATCAGGGAAGCTCACCATCGTCGCATGTGCCTTAATGGTGTTGACCCTGTTCACTGCAGGATTCTCCCAGTCGGGGAGATCCTTTTCCTGCCATTCAGCCTTGCTGTAATCCTGGTAACGGTTACAGGCGCCAAGCACCAATGATACCAGGGAAATTATAACGAAAGCCCTTCGCATGATTATTTCCTTTAGGTCCTACCCAAATTTAAACATAAAATCGCACTTACGGTCAGGAAATTAAAGCTTTGTGGATCACCCGGGAGGTGACCTGATGCCATACAGCCTGGCAGCCCGGTGCGGATCACCCGGAAGGTGAACTAGGTGTATGATGGTAAGGCAGGCCGTTTTATGCGACAGTGATCTGCGGCTAATCGCCGCTCAATTCCCGGACTGTTTATGTTGGTGAATGCCCTCATGGTTTTCAGGGTGCGGGGCAGATCGTAATATCTTGTATGAACCAGCCTGTAAAAGTCGATGACGGCTGGACTGCCTCCTGAACCGAGGTATCTCTCCAGCCCGCCGTGAAGGGACGGCTGTAGAGTGAGTGAAGCGGCTCTGCCAGCTCCCCGATACGGGCGACCAGTATGTCTGCCGGCTCCCTGGCAAAGTCTCTCGCCTGGCTCTCTATCAGTTCTCCTGAGAGCCAGGGCATATCGCCTCCTAAAACAAAGATCACAGGAGAGGAGGATACCTTCATGGCCGCCTCTATGCCTCCAAGCGGTCCAAGTCCCGGGAAGTTGTCATCGACAGTAATCACACCCGGTGGCAAGGGGCTCTCCCCGGGCCATCCCGCGAGAATAATCTCCCGGAACAACGGCTCCAGAAGAGTCAGGGTGCGATTTATAATGGGTACACCATCCACCTCTATCAGTGCCTTGTTTCTCCCGCCGAAACGGGAAGCCTTACCCCCGGCCAGAACGACAGCCGATATGTCAGGAAATCTCTTTTTCAGAATAATCCGCTTATCTGTCCGTTATCGTCAATATCGATCCTTTCGGCTGAAGGCACCGTGGGCAGTCCCGGCATACGCATGATAGCCCCTGCAATTGGGACAATAAAACCGGCTCCGGATGATAGCTCCACCTTCCTGATACGTATCGTGAAGTCCCTTGGCCTGTTGCGCCGCGTCTGGTCATCAGAGAGCGACTTCTGTGTCTTGGCGATGCATACTGCCAGATTTTCCAGTCCCAGTTCAGCGATCTTCTTCAGCTGGTCTTTGGCCTCAAGGGTATACTCAACATTCCTGGCCCCGTACATGAGGGTGGTGATGGTCTCGATCTTCTTCTCCAGCGTCCATGCGAGGTCATATAGCGGTGTGAAACAGTCATTGCAAGCATCGGCAGCCTCGATGACAGCGGCGGCGAGCTCAGCGGCACCCTTGCCACCGTCAGCCCAGGAAGTGTTTATTGCCACCCTGACGTTATGCTCCTCACAATACTTCCTGAGAAGCTCTATCTCGGCATCACTGTCGGAGCTGAAACGGTTGACAGCCACCACCGGCCGGAACCCGTAATAATGCATGTTCTCAATATGCTTGTCGAGGTTCTCGAATCCCTTGCCGAGAGCCTCAAGGTTTTCATTGCTGAGCTCTGACAGTTTGACTCCGCCATGGTATTTAAGAGCCCTGATGGTGGCAACAATGACCACAGCGTTGGTCTTTAGATTGCCCACCTGCGACTTGATATTGAAGAATTTCTCGGCGCCAAGCTCGCTGGCAAAACCGGCTTCAGTGACAACGTAGTCACTAAGCGTAAGGCCCATCTTCGTTGCCAAAATCGAATTGGTTCCCTGGGCTATGTTTGCAAAGGGCCCACCATGGATTATGGCAGGAGTGCCTTCCAGCGTCTGAACAAGGTTGGGCTTGATTGCATCCTTGAGAAGGGCGGCCATGGCTCCCTGGGCTTTCAGGTCACGGGCAAAGACCGGCTTGCCTGCAAAAGTGTATCCGATGAAGATGTTGCCCAGACGCTCTTTCAGGTCCCTGATGCCTGTGGCGAGACACAGGATAGCCATCACCTCCGATGCGGCGGTGATGTCAAAACCGGTCTCCCTGGGGACCCCCTGGGTGGTGCCGCCAAGACCGATCACAATATCCCTCAGTGCGCGGTCATTCATATCCATCACCCTCTTCCACGATATCGTCCTCGGGTCAATACCCAGATTGCTGTCACCGGCCTGTATGTTGTTGTCGATCATTGCCGAAAGAAGATTGTGTGCCTTCTCCACCGCCGAGAGATCACCCGTAAAATGAAGGTTGATATCCTCCATGGGTATCACCTGTGAAAAACCACCGCCGGCAGCACCTCCCTTGATGCCGAAGACCGGGCCCAGGGAAGGCTCACGCAAAACAACCGTGGCCTTCTTCCCCAGCAGATTGAGACCCTGCGCAAGCCCTATGGAGGTAGTGGTCTTACCTTCGCCGGCGGGTGTGGGCGTGATGGCCGTAACAAGAATAAGCTTTGCCCTTGCTGCCTTCTTTTCGTCTATGAGCGAGAGAGGCAGTTTGGCTTTGTACTTACCGTAGAGCTCAAGGTCATCCTCTCTCAGGCCAAGTTTTCCTGCAACTTCAATGATTGGCCTGATGACGGCGTTCTGAGCAATTTCAATATCTGTCTTCATACGGGAATGATTGTGGGATAAATTTAAGATTTAATTCACTTCCAAAACAACAACCAACAATTGTGAAAGTTTAGTTCAACAAAAGGAGATTTACAATATTTCCCTGTAGCCCTCTTGTTTTTCCATTCTTATCCGCCACGATTGCGGATATCCGTTGTTTACCCTTTTACCGAGGTTTTTCACAAATCCCAGAGGAACGCCCCGGTAATTGACCAGAACCCTTCCGGCAGGCATCCTTGCTGCCGCGATCTGCTCCAGCCTCAGGAATGAGACAGCCTCGTCATAAGAGAGGGAATACTCCGGCCACGCACCGCGCTTCTGCCTTATTGACATAGCCAGGTCATGAGCCGGCACGAGATCATCATTCTTAAGCTCCCCGATCATGGTTCCCGACTTTACAATCGTCAACCTTTCGCTTAGCTGGCTTAAAACATGGGGCTCCGCCGCCAAAGCAATGATCCTGTTACCTGTCATGATCAGCCTGCTGCGATCAAAATCAGCCAGCGGCTCCGCCCTTGTCAATGCAGGGTCAGATTGTCTCATTACCCCTCTCCTTCTATCGCGGACAGCTGAGCCGGAGCCTGATCCGGCCGGTTTCCGCAATGCCGCTATAAAGAACCCTTCGCCTCTCACTTTACCCGGATAAAAACCATAGCCCTCTATACCGTTGTGGCTGATAACGGTGATACCGTCCGTTCCCGACAGATCGGCTGTCAATGGCTCAGCCCCCGTGGTCTCCCTGATCCAGGATAAATTCTCCTCATTCTCGGCAGGATTGAATGTGCAGGTTGAATAAATCAGAATCCCGCCGGGCTTCAGGGCAGGCCAGACCTCCATGACTATCCTGCGCTGGCGTTCACTGCAGAGCCTGGTATTTTGCACGGACCACTGCTGAACTGCAACCGCAGAGCGGAACATACCCTCCCCCGAACAGGGAGCATCAGCAACGATGACGTCAAAGAACCCTGGCAGAGAGGCAAAACGGGAAGGGTCATTCTGAGTGACAATGGTGTTTCCCATGCCCCATTTCGTGATATTCTCAGCCAGTACTGCAGCCCGCGGCCGTATAACCTCATTGGCAACCAGGAGGCTGTCTCCCGCCGGCAGAGGGTGGCTGGCAGCCATACTGCCACCGGGGATAAGACCATGACCCGCCAGAAGAGCCGACAGGTGAGTTGCCTTACCCCCCGGAGCCCCGCAGAGATCCAACACCCGCAGATCATTCTTCCCTGCGGTAACCTGCCGGAAAAGCTCTCCGGTAAACATGCCTGATGATTCCTGCGGATAATATACTCCTGCATGAAACAGCGGATCAGGCGTAAAGAGAGTCTTTGCCGGAAGATGATAGCCATGTGGCTCCCACCCGACTTTCTCATAACCTGTAACGGGATGAGGCCATTTGTGCGGATTAACACGGACAGATACCTCAGCCTGACGACCCAGCGCCTCTTCAAGAGCGTGGGCATCAAGATATGACTGACCGCTTATTCGTTTCAGGAATTCCTCCGGAAGCATCTCTTCTACTCTTCCGGCAAAGATAACCATTGGAACCAAACCGTAATAAAAGAATACCGTCAGGAGATGAGCTCACGACCTGAATCCCTGAGCAATCCGAGCGACCATTTGATTATCACAGCCGAACTGATGAGTGCAGCGATGGCATCCACATAGGGCAATCCCCATACCATTGCTACAACCAGTCCGATAATGGCAGCCACGCTTGTGACGGCATCCGCAAGGACATGCAGGTAGGCCGCCCTGATATTGTTGTCTTTCTCTTCATGGTCATGGTGCAGCAGGAACGCACTCAGTATGTTCACACCCAGGCCAATGAAAGCGATCATTATGGCTTCCCTGTATTCGATGACACGCGGACTGATAAACCTCCCCACTGCGCCGGCTATGATCATGCCTGCAAAGATGAGCAGGATGAGTCCGCTGGTATATCCGGAGAGCGTCAGCACCTTCTCCTTGCTTCCGATGAATGCAGGGTTTAATGACAGTCTCTGTACAAGAACATATGCAGCCCAGCTCAGCCCTATGGCAAGCACATGTGAACCCATGTGTATACCGTCAGCCAGGAGGGCCATGGAGCCTGTAAGCCATCCGGCAATTATCTCGATAACCATGGTAACCGCGGTAAGTATCACAACCCACCCGGTCCTCTTCCTGTTCTTTTCTATTGCAGTCACTTACAGTAAACGAAGTGTTGGTCTTTTTGTTTATTCCGGCATTGAGACTTCCTTCCCTGTCAGGCGGATACGCTTACTGACAGTCGTAGTGAATTCCGGGTCACTTCCTCCTGTGAACCCCGGCTGCTTACCTCCCACAGTGATGGTGAACCATCCAGGTTCTATCACCCTGGTATCCTTACTGTTGATCATCGAGAACTGCTCCGCCTCAAGGGTGAACTCCAGTGTACGGCTCTCGCCGGCAGCAAGGTGAATGCGCTTGAACCCCTCGAGCTGACGCACCGGACGAGGCGTGGAGGCTTTCTCATCTGTCAGATAAAGCTGCACCACCTCATCGCCGTCCCTCTTTCCGGTATTGGTAACAGTAACCTTCACCCTAACCTCACTCCCGGCCTCTCCCTTTTCCGGAATATCAAGGCCGGAATAGGCAAATGAGGTGTAACTCAGCCCGTATCCGAATGGATAGAGTGGTGTTCCCGTGAAATAGCGGTAGGTCCTGTTTGTCATGTCATACTCCTCAAACGGAGGCAGCTGGTCAACGGAGCTGTAGTATGTGACCGGCAGTCGCCCGGCAGGATTGTAATCACCAAACAAAACGTCAGCCACGGCACTGCCTCCTTCAACACCCGGATAACCGGCAAGCAGTATTGCTGCAGCCTTCTCCTGTGCCTGCAGTGAGGAGACAGGCCCCCCGTTTAAAAGCACAACTACAACGGGCTTGCCTGTTGCAATCATGGCTGTCAGAAGCTCCTCCTGTACCTCAGGGAGGTTAAGACTTGTGCGGTCTCCACCCTCAAACCCGTCTATTTTTATACCCATCTCTTCCCCCTCAAGGCGCTGAGATAAACCCATGGCAAGAATAATTACATCAGCCCCGGAAGCGGTGGCCACCGCTTCATCAAGGATGGTTTCCCTGGGTGTCGCCCACAACAGTTTTACATCTGCGTCACCGCTGTAGTTCCTGTAATAAAGTTCGATCCTGTACTTTTCACCCGCCTTGAGTTCCACCGGTATCTCCTTATGAAATCCGTGATGCTCACCGCGAAAAGACATCACCTTTTCTCCGTTAAGCCACAATTCGTAGGACGAAGAAGCCCAGGTTCCAAGGTGGTAGGTCCCGGTAGTCGGTGCAACAAGGTCCGTCACCCACTGTATGCCAAAGTTATCAGCCGGCATCAGCCGGTGAGGAGAGTCATTTTCCCAGTAAAAATCAATATTGTCATCAACCCTGGTAAACAGTGGTTCTCCCTCCATATCACGATTGTCAAAGTACTTGCCTATGGCTCCCTGGCGTCCGTCAGGTGTCCGGAGAAAGCAGGAAGGAACAGGGAAAAGATTATGCACCCCCGGAGCAAGATCGCTGCCCTCGGCATATGTCACATCAATACATGCGGCAGCCTTGGCTTTGATCCCTTCCAGCAGCGTGACAGGGTCTTTCGGTATGCCGTTATAGTTGCCGACCAGTGCTTCCCAGTTATCGGCATTGGGTCCGACAACAGCGATAGTCCCTATATCTTTGCCGAGAGGCAGTATCCCCTTCTCATTCTTCAGCAGGACTATCGATTCACGGGAAGCCTGCCTTGCCAGTGACCTGTTATAGTCCGAGCAGTTTGCCTGGTAAGGAATCTGTGCATATTCAACGATTGTGTCCGGATCGAACATGCCAAGTTTGAAGCGAGCCATCATCACCCGCTTCACGGACCTGTCAAGATCTGCTTCGGTGATCAGTCCGCGCCTGTAAGATTCCATTAGCTGGTTGTAGTCAACTCCGCACTCAAGGTCAGTGCCGGCCTTCAGGGCCTGGGCGGCTGCTTCGGCAGCATCCTTCGCGTAGCCCTGGAACCTGTAGAAGTCAGACACTGCCCAGCAGTCGGAGACGATGTATCCGTCAAATCCCCACTCGTTCCTGAGAATTCCGTACAGCTCCTCGCTGGCGCAGGCCGGATGACCCCTGAACTGGTTGTATGCTCCCATGACGGAGTATACTTCTCCCTCCTTTACCAGGGTGCGGAAAGCGGGTAAGTATGTCTCACGCAGGTCTCGCTCACTCACCAGGGCGTTGAATTTATGCCTCAGAGGCTCGGGGCCTGAGTGTACCGCGTAGTGCTTGGCAGTTGCAACCGTCTTCAGGTACCTGGGATCTGAACCCTGCATGCCCTGTACAAAGCGCAACCCGAGACGGCCGGTCAGGTAAGGATCCTCGCCGTAAGTCTCATGTCCCCTGCCCCACCGTGGGTCACGGAAGATATTTATATTGGGAGACCAGAACGTCAGACCGTGGTATATGCCATGGTCACCCCTCCTGATAAATTCGTGATACTTGGCTCTCGCCTCATCGGAGATGGCATTGGCCACATCGAGCATCAGCTCTTCATTCCAGCTGTTGGCGATGGTAATCGACTGGGGGAAGACGGTGGCATAACCTGCGCGGGCCACCCCGTGCAGGGCCTCATTCCACCAGTTGTATTCCGGAACACCCAGCCGGGGAATAGCCGGCGCGGTGTATAAAAGCTGTGCGGCCTTCTCTTCGATGGTCATGCGGCTGACAAGGTCATTCACCCTCTCCTCAAAGGTGAGTTCAGTATTCAGATAAGCAGGGACCTGTGCATTTAAGGCCTGAAAGAATGAAAGTATGAGAATCAAAAATAACGCTAACCTTTTCATCATAATATAGTTTTAACGGTAATGAGATGATGGGAACTGTCTCATAATATATTTATCCTATTCTGTGCTTGCATAACATGCAGGTCTCTCTGAAGGAATATCTGCTTTAACGATGTTAAAGTTAGGATTTATTACCTTTGGAAAAAGCCTGAAACGATCGATCAGATAATGTTTATATCCTCAAGAAAATGAGCAAGCGAAGAGACTTTGTAAAAAACGGCCTGCTGGCCTCTGCAGGTATTGCAGGTCTGGGGCCCATCACATCAGCATTTGGAATGCCTTCCGGAAAAGTAAGCCCGTCGGACAGAATCAGGGTGGCATTGATCGGTGGCCGTAACATGGGATGGTCGAATCTGGAGACGTTCCTGAAATTTCCACAGGTAGAGTGTGTCTCAATCTGCGACATTGATGACGAGTGGCTTTACAAAAGAGCCTCTGACGTTGAAAAGATTGCGGGTAAAAAACCTCAGCAGCTTGTAAAGGACTGGAGGAAGGTGACTGACAACCTTGATGTTGACGCGGTGATTGTTGCAACCCCTGACCACTGGCACTGTCTTCAGGCAATAGCAGCCATGGAGGCCGGCAAGGATGTCTATTGCGAAAAGCCGCTCGCCAACTCCATCGCGGAGTGTGACGCCATGGTCAGGGCAGCGAGAATACATAAACGGGTAGTGCAGACCGGGCAATGGCAGCGCAGCGACCCTCACTGGCAGGATGCGGTGGCATTCATTCATTCCGGAAGGCTTGGACGTATCAGGACCGTAAAGGTATGGGCCTATATGATCTGGAAGAAGACCCTTCCCGTTCAGCCCGATGGGCCGGTACCGCCGGGAGTCGACTATGAGATGTGGCTCGGCCCCGCCAGGCACAGACCCTTTAACCCGAACCGCTTCCATTACAATTTCAGATATTACTGGGATTATGCCGGGGGACTGATGTCAGACTGGGGAGTGCATCTGCTCGACTACGCCCTGCTGGGAATGAAAGCTGACCTACCGAAAGCAGTCTATACCGCAGGTGGCAAATTCGCCTATCCCTCGGATGCCATGGAGACACCTGACACCCTCCTTGCCTCATATGTCTATGATGATTTCACTATAAGCTGGGACCATGCATGCGGTATCAAGGACGGGCCCTACGGACGCGAGCACGGGCTGGCATTCCTGGGCGAGAACGGCACACTGGTGCTCGACCGCAACGGATGGGAGGTGATTCCGGAGGTAGATTCTGCCCCGCGGATGGAGGCTCTGCCCCTGCGGACAAAGTCAGAGACAGTGGAAGGACAGGCTGTGGCCGGCGGAGGACTGTCTGCTCATGTGGCTAACTTCCTCGATTGTATGTCAACACGGAAGCTGCCAAATGCCGATGTGGCTATCGGGGCACAGGTGGCAAAGATGACACACCTGGCAAACGTATCATGCAGGCTGGGAAAACCGCTTACATGGGATAATGCTGCAGGCAGATTCGGAGAAGATGATGCCAATGCAATGGTCAGACCGTATTACAATTCACCCTGGACTTTCCCTGAATACTAACCTATCCATCTCCTGAAATAAAACTGAAATCAATTCTACTGCCTACTGCCAATTGCCTGGAGGGTCTGCGGGCTTCCGACTGAAGACTGGAGGCTGAAGGCTGCCGACTGAAGACTGGGGGCTGCCGACTGAAGACTGAAGGCTGCCGACTTAGGACTGAAGACTGCCGACTGAATAATGACCTACCGGACACTGAACCTGAAGGTGGTGCTTGACAGAAAAGGCTCCCCGGGAGTCACCACAACAGACGGGAATGCCGGCTGGTTCGGACTGTCAGGGAAATGCTGTGTCTCGAGACAGAAGCCGGTACGGTAGTTGTAAACCTTGCCGCCACGCCCTGTCTGTGAACCATTAAGGAAGTTGCCGGTATAAAGCTGCACACCCGGCTGGTCGGTAATTACTTCAAGCAGCCTGCCAGTAGACGGATCATAGACCTCTGCATCAACCGGCTCCACATTGTCAAGAACAAAGTTGTGGTCATAGCCGCCGCCAAGAACCAGCTGATCGTAATCCATCGCTATCCTCTCGCCAATCAGGTGAGGCACGCGGAAGTCGAACGGAGTGCCCTCCACGGGCCTGATCTCACCGGTGGGAATTAGAGTCGAGTCAACCGGGGTGAAAGCAGAAGCCCTGATTAATGCCTCGTGATCAAGGATGTCACCCACTCCTGCGCCATGAAGATTGAAATATGCATGGTTGGTGATGTTTATGACCGTATTCTTATCTGTTGTGACCTTGTAATCCATTATGATCTCGTTGTCATCGGTCCAGGTGTAAACCACCTCGGCAACCACATTCCCGGGGAAGCCCTCCTCCATGTCAGGCTTGCGGTATGTAAACTTAACGGCCGGAAAGTCGGTTCCCTTCAGCACCTCCGCGTCCCAGGCCCGGCTGTGCCATCCTGTGGGACCGCCGTGAAGTGAGTTGGGACCATTGTTCAGGGCCAGGGTATAGTCAACACCGTCAAGCTGGAACTTGCCCGCCGCAATGCGATTTGCATACTGGCCCACAACCTTCCCGAAATAGAGGTCGCCTTTGGCATATCCCTCAAATGTATCATATCCGAAGGTGACATTCTCACGCTTACCGGCCCTGTCAGGCACGCTGATCTCGACAATCACCGACCCGTAATTTGAGAGCCTGATGAAATCACCATTTTTGTTAGTGAGTGTGTATAGGAAGATATCCTTCCCCTCAAATGAGCCAAAACTTTCAGTAGTAATCATCTCTTTTGCTTTATTGTTACCGCACGAGGCCATGATAACCATGGCTGCTGCCAGTGCAGATATTAATAACAGTTTCTCTCTTTTCATTCGATTATTTTATTATTATTTAATTGGCAGAATGGAACTTATATGAAATTAAACTATCAGATCCTTTTGTCAGTCACTGCCCATGCAAGTTTCATTTTTTCTTTTCGTAAAAGTGTCTCCAAATATACAATTTCTCTCGTGCGGTCATAGACCTGGCTTTCCTGTTTTATTCAACAGACAGGATAATGATTGAGGCAGGCGGTACCATGACGCTCACCATGCTCTTCTTTATCTTTGCATCTTTGAAGGCCTGCGGCTTTACCTCCTCAGGCTTCTCAAATGTGTTGTGAGCCGTCATTTCAGGCGCGTGCAAAATCCTTCCCGAAATATCATTGTAGTCGCCTCCCCGAAGGTCAATGAGCATTTCCACTGCCCTGGCAGGATCTATATTCACCAGCGAGATATTCACTTTCCCCTCTTTGTCCTTCGAGGCAGAGGCGCTGACGGATGGGAGCTCCTTCCCCTCCATGGTGTAGTTGCCACAGTTAAGGTGCAGCGGGAGCATTGTGGCATCATGATGCACCTTGAACATCTCAAATACATGATAGGTTGGGGTCAGTATCATTTTCTCCCCGTCAGTAAGGATGAGCGATTGCAGAACATTAACCGTCTGCGCTATGTTGGCCATCTTTATCCGCCCGCACCTCTCATTGAAATAATTGAGAGAAAGGGCTGCCACCATGGCATCGCGCATGGTGTTCTGCTGGTAGAGGAACCCCGGGTTCGTCCCCGGCTCCACATCCCACCATGTTCCCCATTCGTCTACCACCAGTGCACACGCCTTGCCGGATCATATTGATCCATCACGGCAATGTGCCTGTCGATAGCCTTCTCAACATTGAGACAGCGCTCAAGGGTCTCGAAGTATTCCTTTTCTCCGAACTTCGTTGCAGACCCCTTGTTGTTCCAGTTCGTCGTATAATAATGCAGTGATATGCCCCACATCATATAGTGGGGTATCTTCTGCATCAGGACCTCAGTCCAGTTATAGTCGGTTGAATTGGCTCCCCCGGCAATCTTCATCAGGCGGTTATCTCCATAATTGCGGGTGTAGGTGGCATACCTCCTGTACTGGTCAGCGTAGTATTCTGCAGTCATATTTCCGCCACATCCCCAGTTCTCATTCCCTACGCCCCAGTATTTCAGGTTCCATGCCTTATCGCGGCCGTTGCTGCGGCGAAGGTCCGCCATCGGACTCACCCCGTCGAAATTGATGTATTCAACCCACTTCGACATCTCCTCAACCGAGCCACTGCCTACATTACCACATATAACAGGTTCTGCTTCAAGCTGTTCGCACAGATCAAGGAACTCGTGGGTGCCGAAGCTGTTATCCTCCGTGACCCCTCCCCAGTGGGTATTGACCATCTTGGGACGCTTTTCGCGGAGACCTATTCCGTCCATCCAGTGATACTCATCGGCAAAGCAACCGCCCGGCCAGCGCAGGTTGGGTATCTGTGTCTTTTTCAGCGCCTCCACTACATCATTCCTGATGCCTCTCGTGTTCGGGATGGCAGCGTCTTCCCCCACCCAGTAACCGCCGTAGATGCAGTGGCCGAGGTGTTCAGAGAAATGACCGTATATGTGCCGGCTGATTGTCTGAGTGCCAAGGTCGGTGCTGACTATCAGGTTCGCCATGATGGCTTCCGTACCCGATTGGGCAGAAACTGATGATAAAGGGGCAGCAATAAACATAATGCCCGTAATAATGAATGCATAGTTTTTCATGTGGTTTCTTCTAACCGGTTTATAATAAACTGAGTCCGATCCTAATTCATCACTTCAAAAGGGAGCCAGACCCTCATCTCTCCCTTTCCCCTGTTGTTCCAGAGATGGTACGGGATGAGTGTCAACCCGACAGGTTTGCCTGCCGTTACACTGCCGTCACCATTGGTCACTTTGATGTAACCTGCGGTTTGTATTATTTCTGTCCCGTCAAGGAGATCTGCATTAAACCCGGAAGTGAATGCCGGATTTGCATCAATCATGAGGTCGAGGACCTTCAATTCGGGATTATCGGGCCATTCGGCGCAGAACATAAGGGGTCCTCTCTGAACTGCATACTTGCCTGCATCTTCCTTCACCTTTTCATCTGCAATGACAGTCCTGACCGGCATAGGAAGGTAGAGCTCCACCCAGTCGCCTTTCTCCCATTTGCGGTCAACAGTCACATAACCGCCGTTCACCTTGGTTTCCGGCACCTCCCCATTCACCAGAAGGGAGTAACTCTCTGCAATACTGTCGGCAAACTCATACAATCCTCCGGGCATAGCTTCATTGCGTGCCCACCCCGGGATGCGGATATGCAGGGCAAATTTCCCTCCCTTTTCCGGTCTCAATGTCAGGGTCACCTTGCCGTCCCAGGGGTACAATGTCTCCTGGGTAACCTTCACATCATTTCTCCCGAAACTGATCGCGGCCTCATTTGATGCAAAGAGGTTAACATAGAGGTCATTATCAGTGACCGAGTAGATATAACCCGGGATTGCCGGGATGAACCTGCAGATATTTGAAGGGCAGCATGCGCACCCGAACCATGCCGAACGTGAATGCCGTCCGTCTGACTCAAGAGGATTCGGATAAAAGAACCTGTCGCCAGCAAGGTTTACGCCTGACAGAGCACCGTTATAGAGCGTCTTCTCAAGTATGTCAAAGTATTTGCCTTCACCGTGCATGGAGAACATCCTGTGGTTGAAAAATATGCTGCCTATGGATGCGCATGTCTCGCAGTAAGCTGTCATGTTCGGGAGGTGGTAAGGCTCGGCGAAGCCCTCATTGCCTCCCGATGCACCTATGCCTCCTGTTATGTACATCTTCCTGTGAACCAGATCCTCCCATATCTTTGTGATGGCATTGACATAGGCTTCATCTTTAAGTATCGAAGCCACATCGGCCATCCCTGAGTACATATAGGTAGCCCTGACCGAATGCCCCACAGCCTCTGTCTGGTCAACCACTTTCATGTGACTCTGTGCATATTCATCACCGTCGTCACGGGTGCCGCGGGCATCGAGAAAAACCTGGCCAGGTCAAGATATCTCTTCTCGCCGGTCACCCTGTAGAGCTTAACCAGCCCCATCTCAATAACCTGGTGTCCGGGATAGCTTACAAAGGCATCCCACCCGAAGTCCCAGTCAATAAGGTCCGCCGATTTAATTGAGATGTCAAGCAGCTCTCTTTTTCCCGTCGCCTGATAGTAAGCTACGGCAGCTTCATACATATGTCCCAGGTTGTACAGCTCATGGCTGAGTATGTTCGTCTTCTCCCATCTCTTCCCCTCGGCCCAATCGTGCAGTCTGCCATAGCCCTTTTCAGCTATGGTGCGGTTGGTATACAGGTACCCGTCATCTTCCTGTGCAAGTCCAATCTTATAAATCAGCGAATCAACATATGCCTCCAGCTCCGCGTTCCGGATATGTCTGGAGCGAGTAGGCCGCCCCTTCAATGATCTTTGTGACGTCGGAGTCGTCAAAAGGATAAATTGTCTGAAAAGCCCCGGTGTCAAGTCCCCCGGCAATCTCGAAGTTCTTAACCCTCCCCGTTGATTCACAGTATCCGAACGCAATGGGTATGGTCACCTCATGGTTCTTCTGAATGCGCGGAGCCCAGAAACTGTCGGTCATCTTCACCGCGGTGAACGGGACAGGCCTGATGGGATAGTTTTCATCTTCTGCACCGTTTGTGCATGATGTCATTGCCAGCACAAGAATGATTACGGCAATTGAAATTTTCCCCGTTTCTTTCATAATCTGCTATTTGTCTGTTTTAATCCATACTGTCATCTCGCCCCTGCCTCTGTTGGCCCACGAGTAATATGGAACTGCCTTCACCATCTTAAGGGCTCCGGAAGGAGCCTTTGCCGTAAAGCCAAGGGTCCCGACTCCTCCAAGCAGGCCAGGGTCGAATTCAAATTTCACTTTTGTCCCCGGGTCAACAGTGAGTTCCCTCACCGGGCCGTTGTCCGCCTCCTCGAGGCAGTAGACCACCGGTCCGATCCCCAGCGCCACCCTTCCCCTGTCAGCTGCCACCTCATCTCTTGCCTCGATGAACCGCGGCTCCATTGGAAGAGTCATCTCAACGACATCTCCCCTGTTCCATTCCCTTTCAATGACTGCAAAGCCGTTCACGGCATTCAGTGCCACTCTTTTGCCGTTGACAGCGATCCGGGCCTTTTGACCCGGGCGGCTAACGTAGCTGTAAAGGCCTCCACTGAACGGCGCTTTGCCGGTCCACCCGGGAATGCGTATACGCAGGCTGAAAAAGCTGCCCTTATTGTCGGGGTCAACACTGATCTTTATGTTGCCGCTCCAGGGATATTGTGTCTCCTGTTTCATGACAACCTCACCGGCATCCGTTGAGAGCCTCGCTGTGGAGCTGATGAAGAGGTTCACATTCACACCATCGTCTGACAATGACCAGATATACTGTTTAAGTGTTGGCATGAAGCGGGCCACGTTGACCGGGCAGCATGAGCAGTCAAACCATCCGGCACGTTCAAAGCTTCCGTCCGATTCCAGCGGGTTGGGATAGAAGAAGTGGCATCCGTCGCTCCCTATGCCTGAGATAAGTCCGTTGTAGAGATGTTGCGCTCGCAGCACATCGAGGTATCTTGCATCACCTGTGGCCCTGTAGAGTCTGGTTGTTCCAGAAAACATTGGCGACTGATGCGCATGTCTCTGTATAGGCCGTCATGTTGGGAAGCTCATAAGGCTCGCCGAATGCCTCGCCGTTCTCTTTTGAACCGATGCCTCCCGTGATATAAATTTTCCCCCTGGTAACGTCCTCCCAGATCTTCTGCGACGCTCTGAGATACCGGTTATAGCCGGTCTCCTCCGACAGGTCAGCCACTCGCAGCTGTACATATAGTCACCCCTGACGGCATGGCCCACAGCTTCTGTCTGATCGAGAACCGGTTTATGCATCTGGAGGTACACTGAGTCATTGTAAACCTCAAACCTGCTTCCTGTGCGGATGGCGAACGTAGTTGCACCGGCCTGCCTCTTACATCAAGGAAGAACTGGGCCAGCTCAAGCCACCTCCTGTCACCGGTAAGGCTGAAGAGCTTGACCAGGCCTATCTCAATCTCCTGGTGGCCCGGAGCGATCTCCCTCCGGCCCCATCCGAACTCTTTATAGACCAGTTCTGCGTTCCTCAGCGCCACATTGATGAAGGTCTATGTGCCGGTAGCCAGATGGTGAGCTACGGCAGCCTGCCTTGCGTGTGCTCCACGTTGTGGGGCTGAT
>JAXHLF010000025.1:0-154778 GCA_034522515.1 Bacteroidales bacterium
CGGGAACAACCAGTTCATGAAGGGGTGATTCAACATGGATCACTGTCTCGAAGAGCTTGCGCTCTCCCTGCTGGATGTACTGGCCCATGGAGTGCAGGTCTGTCGTGAAACTGACAGATGAAGGAAAGATGCCCTTGCTCTCCTTCCCCTCACTCTCACCGTAGAGCTGTTTCCACCACTCCGCAAGGTAAACGAGCGATGGCTCATAGCTGATTAATATTTCGGTAGTATATCCATTGTGATAAAGCGTGTTGCGTGCGGCAGCATAAGCAATGGCAATATTCGAACCGGTGTCATTCCCCTCGCGTATTGAAAGAGCCATGTCTCTCATGCCTTCAGCAAAAACATCTATATCAAATCCGGCCAGTGCCAGTGGCAATAGCCCGACAGGGGTCAGAACCGAATAGCGCCCCCCCACATCGTCAGGTATAATAAAGGTCTCATAACCTTTACTGACAGCAAGATTTTTAAGTGCGCCGCGCTGGCCGTCGGTGATTGCGACAATATGGGATTTCATCCCTTTTTCTCCGATCTTATTCCTTAAATGATCGCGAAGAACACGGAAGGCAATGGCCGGTTCAGTTGTGGTACCGCTTTTGGAGATGACAACAATATTGTAAAGTGTGGAATCAAGAAACCTGAGCAGTGCTGCATGGTAATCCTCACTTAGGGTGTGCCCTGCAAAAACGAGGGTATGTTCCTGCCTCCCGAAGGGATCCATAAGTGCTTCGGACAGTGCCTTTGCTCCGAGATACGAGCCTCCTATCCCAACAACAACTGTCACCGGGGCCTGAGTGCGCAGTCGCGCTGCGCATGATTTTATTTCCTTTGTGTGTGATACGGTTTTATCCGGAAGATAGAGCCACCCGGTGAATTCGCTTCCCCGGCCCTTACCCTCTCTCAGAACTTTAAGGTTGGCCTTTGCACTTTCCAGAGTGGTGGTCAGTTCATCCGCTTTGACAAATGGTTCGATACCTCTGATTGTGACGGTGATTTTATTTTTCATTTCTATTTTAGTTTTTTTTGAAAGACTTTTCATTTCGTGGCACGGGATTCGCAGAGGTGTAAAGAATCCTGTACACCGTCTCTGCGATAGGTATATCAGCCATAAGTTTCCCATTCACCTCATGAATACAGGAAGATGCAAAGTATCCTTCAGCCACCTGGTTCATCTCCAAAAGTGCGTTCCTTACGCTGTAGCCTTTACCAATCATAAATCCCAGGCTCCTGTTCCGGCTGAACTGGGAATATCCTGTTACGAGAAGGTCTCCCAGGTAAGGTGATTCAGTTATTTCCCGCTGCAAGGGGTGATATCGCATTTATAACCGACTCAGCTCGCCTGCCGGCATTTGCCCAGTAAGTACGGCGATGTAAGCTTGTCGCGGTAGGCCAGCCCGTTTGGCTATGCCAGCAGCGATGGCATAGATATTCTTCATAACCGCTGCATATTCCGTTCCGATAAAATCTGCTGAGATCAAAGTCCTTATCCACCTGTTGGAGAATAGTGATGCCAACGCCTGCCGCCCTCTCGCTGTCACGTGAGGCAAAGGTAAGATAGGTAAGTTTCTCCGCTGACACTTCCTCAGCATGACTTGGCCCTGTAATAATGACAGATGCTCTCATCAGGAATCTGGTACCTTTCTCATCAAGGTACTTCGCCTGTAACGCAATTGTCACCGGGAATGATCCCCTTTATTCCTGAGCAAACGGTTTTTCCTTTACAGGTCATCATCTCCCATACCCTCCAGTGCATCTTTCAGATACGCGGCGGGCGTAACCAATATAATGATGTCGGATGATTTTACAGCTGACCGGATATCGTCTGACGGGTTGATCAGTGCGGGATCAAACTCAATTGTGGCAAGATAAAACGGATTCCTCCCGTACCGCCTCACATGCCTGTAAATTTCAGGCCTGTCAATATACCATGTTACACGGTGACCGTTGGAGGTGAGCACCATTGTCATGGCAGTGGCCCAGCTTCCTGAGCCCACTATGGTGACCTCAGTAATGCCTGATTCGTCTTTATTCTGGTTTGCAAAGGCTGTTCCCGGCATTCATAAATCTTTGCGTCAAAGATATGAAATGGCAGGCAGCAGTCAAAATCAGTCGGCAGTCAGCAATCGTAATCAGTCGGCAGCCGCCAGTCGGCAGTCAGCAGTCGTAATCAGTCGGTAGCCACCAGTCGGCAGTCAGCAATCGTAATCAGTCGGCAGCCGCCAGGCGGCAGCCAGCAGTCGTAATTCATAAATTGACTGAAGTCCCGACACTGCGTGTACGGGATTGAGTCTCCTCCTGTGTCGGAGCCTCAAACCGAGGACTGAGGACTGAAGACTTACACCAGCTTGTGCTTCTTCACAAACTCGTCGATCACCTCCTCAAGATTGGGACTGCCGATCTCCTGCAGGTCGTACCATACCCTCGTTGAGGGCCTCTTGATATTGATGATGCGGTTGAGGTCAATGGGTGTTCCTATGACAACAGAATCACAGTCTGTGTTATTGATCGTAGTCTCAAGGTCCTTAAGCTGCTGATCGCCGTAACCCATTGCAGGAAGCAGTGTTCCGATGTTCGGATACTTCTCGAATGTCTCGGTGAGCCTGCCTACGGTGAATGGTCTCGGATCAACCAGTTCAGCGGCCCCGAACTTGCGTGCGGCGACAACCCCCGCTCCTATCTTCATCTCGCCGTGGGTGAGCGTGGGACCATCCTCGACAACAAGTACCCGTTTGCCTTTAATTTTTGAGGGATCATCAACCCTGATGGGTGAGGCTCCGTCTACCACTATTGCCTTCGGTGCCACCTTCTCGATGCTCTCGCGGACAGTCTGTATGTCGCCCGGAGCGGCGCTGTCCATCTTGTTTATGACCACAACGTCAGCAATACGCAGGGTCACCTCACCCGGATAATACTTCAGCTCATGGCCTGCACGGTGCGGGTCAGTGACGGTGATCATCAGGTCAGGATTATAGAAGGGGAAGTCGTTGTTGCCACCATCCCAGAGGATGACATCGCAACCGGCGGGATCATTCTCCGCAGCACGGAGGATGGCCTCGTAATCAACTCCGGCATAGATAACGTTACCTCGCACTACGTGAGGTTCATACTCCTCCATCTCCTCCACGGTGCACTTGTGCTTCTCGAGGTCTGCCACAACTGCAAAACGCTGAACCTTCTGCTCAACGAGATTACCGTAAGGCATCGGGTGACGCACTGCCACCACTTTCAGTCCCTTTTTCATCAGCAGCTCAACAACCCTGCGTGATGTCTGGCTCTTGCCGCAACCGGTACGGATAGCACCAACGGCTATGACAGGTTTGACACTTTTGACCATGGTCTCCTTCCATCCCAGAAGAATGAAATTCGGCCGCCTGCCGCATTGACGACAGCACTCATCGACATAACTTCACCTGATAGGTTACATCACTGTAGGAAAAGACACAGTCAGCATCAACCTTAAACTCCTTTACCAGCTGAGGGAGATCATTGCTCAGTGTAGATCGGATTTGTCGCCGGGATACAGCTTTCCTGCCAGCTCGGCCGGATACTTTCTTCCATCAATATCCGGAATCTGCGCTGCAGTGAATGCCACGACATTATATAATTCATTATCGCGGAAATAGGTATTGAAGTTGTGGAAATCCCTGCCAGCGGCTCCAATAATGATTACATTCCTTTTTAACATAAAACCTCCTCGTTAAATATTTGTTATTTTTTTAAATATGTCTGTTTCCGATGCCAACCGTATCCCGCAAATTTATAATTTGTAACTGAAACCGGAAGTGATATTAGTCAGTTTAAGGTAATCTTTATAAAGCTCATAATATTTTGATAATATGCAAGTTAATAAATTATATAGTTTTGTTGAATAAAATACTGTTTAATATTTTAGGCCACAGCATATTGGCAGAATCTTTGCAGTAACATTTGGCGGAATGAATGTCCTGGCACATATATATCTCTCGGGCGACTCGGATAATATCATTATTGGGAATTTATATCGGCGATTATGTAAAGGGGCGTGATTATCTGAAATATCCCGAGGGGATCCGCAAGGGTATTATCATTCACCGTCACATAGATGCCTTCACCGACAGGCATCCGGTGGTCCACCGCAGCAAGCTTCATTTCACGGGCAGATACCGAAAGTATGCCGGGGTCATTACAGACATTCTCTATGATCACTACCTCACCCGCGAATGGGACCTCTTCTCCAGGCGTCCGCTGGAAAGTGTTACCTACAACTTTTACAGGGCCATGGTCAACAACTTCGAGATTCTGCCCGAGAACGTGCGGGAAAAGATGCCTTTCTTCATAATCGACAACTGGCTTGAGACCTATCAGACCCGAAGCGGCATCAAAAGGGTGCTTAAGACCATGAGTTCAGTGACTTCACTGCCCAAAGAGACGAGGTGGGCCATGAGGGTATGGAAAAAACAGTATTATTCCATTGAAGAGGACTTCATGGAGTTTTTCCCCCAGCTCATCAATTATGTGGAAACGGAGTTCGGGATAGTCCTCTCGCCCGGAATCAGTGTACCGTTCTGATCAACCCAGGTATTCTGACCTGCCTGCGTCAAGCCTCAGGAACACGAAAAGCAGTATGGTGAAGCCCCAGAGCGAGCTTCCTCCGTTGCTGAAGAAAGGCAGCGGGATGCCGATAACTGGCATGACGCCAATGGTCATGCCTATGTTGACAAAGACGTGAACAAGGAAGAGTCCGAAGACACCGTAACCGTATGCCCTGATAAAAGTTGTCCGCTGTCGTTCAGCCAGAAAAAGCAGCCTTAACAGCAGCCAGACAAACAATCCGATTACAACCACCGATCCCAGGAACCCCCACTCCTCACCTACCGTACAGAAGATAAAGTCGGTACTCTGTTCGGGTACAAACTTGAACTTGGTCTGGGTCCCGTTAAGATAACCTTTCCCGGCGAACCCCCCGGATCCGATTGAGATGAGTGACTGGTTCAGGTTATAGCCTTCCCCATAGGGGTCAGCCTCCATTCCCAGCATGATGTTTATCCTTGTTTGCTGGTGAGGCTGAAGGATGCTGTGGAAAGCATAGTCAACGGTAAAAAGGTAGATATTCCACGTGCGATAAGAAAAGCATAGATGACTGCCGGCATTTTCAGCTTCATCCTGTACATGAACCAAAGAAAGACAACGCCTGCCATCACAACGGCAGCGACGATGATCCAGGCAATTTCAAGGTCGAGGAGGTAATGACCCGCAAGAAAAGCCATGCCGCCGGAGACAGCCAGAATGCCGGTCGCCTTAAGGGTGAGCATTGATCCTGAAGTCACAGCCAGGGCCAGGATCGCCATAACGATCAGTCCTATTGCCACCGGCACATTGCCCAGCATGAGGGTCAGAAGAAACAGGGCCACTGCCAGGACGGCTGAAATAAAGACATAGATACTCATCCCCTCGCGGTACAGAACGATGAAAAAGGCGAAGTAGGTGATGACCGATCCCATATCCGGCTGAAGTGCTATAAGTACCACGGGAGCCATTATAATAGCAGTGGCGGGCCCCATGACCCGGTAGCCTGACGACTGCCTCCGGGAGTTGAGATAAGAGGCCAGGGCCAGTCCTGTTGCAAACTTTGCAAACTCCGAAGGCTGGAGGCCGAACGGCCCGATCTCAAACCACGCCTTTGCACCGTTTATCTCCTTGCCAACGAGGAGTACCATAATAAGCAGGAAGATTAGGAAGCCGTAGATAAACCATGCGAAGAAGAACCATAGCTTGTTGTCGGTGACCAGGACAAGGACAGCAAGCACCAGCGCAGCAATGATAAATATAAGCTGTTTGCCGTACCGCTGAGAAATATCAAAGATGCTTGTATGCTGCTCATTGTAGACGGCTGCATAGATGTTCAGCCACCCCATGATCATCATCACCAGCCACAGGATCACCGTGACCCAGTCAAGTCTTCCCAGTATGTTGCTACTCTTTTGCATCAGGCTTGATTACCAGCTTCAGGACATAATCCTCAAGATACTTTCTTTTTATTTCCCCTGTCAGATATTCCTCTATAATAAGGCTGGCGATAGGGGCGGCGAATGTGGAGCCAAACCCCGCATTCTCAACGTAAACCGCAATGGCAATCTGAGGATTGTCCTTCGGAGCAAACGCCACGAATATTGAGTGGTCTTTCCCGTGCGGGTTCTGTGCCGTACCGGTCTTGCCGCAAATGATTATACTGTCGAGACGGGCACCCCGGGCAGTTGAACCTTCTCCCCCGTTGACGGCGCCTTCCATCCCTTCGATGACAGGCTCGAAGTTCCCTGGTGAGATTCCGGTTATGTACTTCTGGGTGTAAAGCGGTGCGGGGGAGCCATCATCGCCTATCTTTTTCACCACATGAGGGATATAAAATGACCCCCTGTTTGCTATTACGGCAGCCATATTCGCCATCTGAAGAGGGGTAGCTCCTATCTCTCCCTGGCCAATGGCCAGTGATATGACTGTCAGCGCCTTCCATCGATCCTTGCCGTAATACCTGTCATAGTATGACCGTGTTGGGATGTTGCCTGAAAGCTCGTTGGCAAGGTCAATGCCAAGCTTATTGCCGAACCCGAAGGCTACGAGATATTGTCTCCAGTGGTCAAAAGCATCTCCGATAAGGGCATACTGTTTGTTCTCAAGGATACTCCTGAAGGCGTTGCAAAACCAGGCGTTGCATGACTGTGCCACCGCCTGTGGCAGGTTCAGCGGTGAGCTGTGCGAGTGGCACCCCACGGTCAGGGAGCCTGCATGATACCCCATGCTGCAACCGAAGAGTGATGATGGACGGATCACATTCTCCTGCAGCCCGATGAGGCCGTTCATGATCTTGAAGGTCGATCCGGGAGGATAGGAAGCCATCAGCGCACGGTCAAAGAGAGGCTTGACGGTGTCAGCCTGCAGCATTGCAAAGTTAGCGGACCGGATCCTGCCGACAAGCAACTCCGGGTCATAGGAGGGTGATGAGACCAGCGCCAGAATCTCTCCTGTGGCCGGTTCGATGGCAACGATCGATCCTGTCTTGTTGCGCATCAGCTTCTCCCCGTACTCCTGCAGGTTGAGGTCAATGGTAGACCACAGGTTAGTACCCGGTACTGCCACAGTATCATATCGTCCGTCAGAATATGAACCCTTGATATTGTTGTGGACATCGACCAGGAAGATATTGACACCTTTCCTCCCCCTTAGTTGCTCCTCATACGATTTCTCAATGCCGCTGATGCCTATGTAGTCACCTGACCTGTAATACCTGTCGCGTGCAATAAGCTTGTTGTCAACCTCACCTACATAACCGAGCAGATGGGATGCAACAGGTCGGGTGTATTTTCGCAGTGTCCGGGCCTGAACGTAGAAGCCGGGAAACCTGTAAAGCTCTTCCTGCAGCAGGGCATAGGTCTCCGATGAGATCATCTTCAAAAAAACGGATGGAGCGCGGCGCGAATATGAGACGGCTGTCTTCATGCGGCTCCTGAAATCCTCCATGGTTATCCCCAGTATCTGGTCGAACCTTGCCGTATCAAAACTACTGGTCTGCACCGGAATAACAAGCAGGTCATATGCTGCCTGGTTATAAACGATAAGCTTCCCGTTCCGGTCATAGATCAGTCCGCGTGCCGGATATTGCGTGACAGGCCTCAGCGCGTTGTTTGCCGCTGAGACCCGGTAGGTTTTGTTAACAATCTGGATATAGAACAGCCGGGCTACCAGTATGAGGGCAGCGACCAGCACCATCGCCATCACCAGGTACTTTCTGTTTGCGTAACGGTCCTTCATGACTGCCTCCTCATCTGCGGGGTCTGATGAAGTCGAAAAGAACGATAAAGAATGTGGTTGCCGCAGTGCTGAGCATCACTCTCAGCAGGGTATGCCCAAAGCCCCTGAGGCTGAAGATCTCAACAAGGAACAGAGCCATATGATGCACCAGTACTACCATCATGGTGTAAATAAGGAACCATCTTAACCCGCTCCTGTATGATGATGGCGACATATCGGGCTCAGATGCCTCCGCCGTTACGTTGAGAGACAACACCCACGGGCGCATGAACCCTGCCATGACAGTGGCAAAAGCATGCACCCCCATGGTACCTGAGAAAAGGTCTATTACAAAGCCTGTCAGGAAAGACAACAGCAGCAGGATCCATGACGGAATGGCTACCGGCAGGATCAGTATGAACATCACATAGATATAGGGATTGACATAGCCGCTGAACTCTATATTATTAAAGATCAGCAGCTGAAGCACTATCAGGATAAGGAAGGCGCCGCCATATTTGACTATGCTGTTCATCTCACGACCTCCTCCTCAAGATTGTTTTTCTCCTCCCTTGTGAGGTTGCCGATGAGGTACACATTGGTTAGCTTTTTGAAATCGACGGAGAGCAGCACCTCGAGCGAGACAAAGTCGCCGCCACGTTTCTGTCCGCCGGTGAGGGCACCTACCATGATGCCTGCAGGGAAGATTGCCGAATAACCGCTGGTAACAATGGTGTCACCTTCAGTAACGGCAACGTGATGAGGTATCTCCGAGAGCCTTGCATGCCGGAAGTTGATGCCGTCCCAGGCCAGGGAGCCAAAGTAGTCGTTACGTGCAATGCTGGCACTCAGTCTGAAATCGGTATTCAGCAGTGACATTACCACCGCATAGTTGCGTGACACACCCACCACAACTCCCACAACACCTCCTGACGAGGCTACCCCCATCCCGTTGGTGACCCCGTGTCTTGAACCCTTGTCGAGCGTGATGAAGTTCTTCTGCTTGTTGACCGAGTTATTGATGACCCTTGCATTCAGATAGGAGTAGTTGATGCCGCTTATGGTATCGCTTATCTCGCCAAACTTCTCCTGCGGCAATGACGCCAGTCCTTCAAGGCGGCGCCTGAGAATCAGGTTCTCGCTGACAAGCTCTGCGTATTGACCTGACGGAGCCTGAAATAAGAGGTACTTTTCTCCAGTCTCCTGGAGAAAAATCCCGAAACATTACGGGCTGCACCATAGAGGACCGTCTGGTGGTAATTATGCGATGATGAGATCATGACCAGAGCCACTGCTTCCAGTATCAGGAACAATATCAGGGTTCTATACCTGAGCAGGAAGTTCAGCAGGCTTCTCATCCAGGCGGCTGGTTTGTCTCATCAGGAACGGATACTTCTCCACATTCTTCAGGGCTACGCCTGTGCCTCTGACTACTGCGTGAAGCGGATCCTCCGATACCCTGAACGGGATATTTATCTTGTCGGTGAGGCGCTTGTCAAGGCCTCTCAGCAGTGCACCGCCGCCGGCAAGGAACACTCCCTTATTTACGATGTCAGCATAGAGCTCAGGAGGAGTCTGCTCAAGGACCTGCAGCACCGAGGCTTCAATCTTGGTAAGCGACTTGTCGAGACAGTATGCTATCTCCTGGTATGAAACGGGTATCTCTATGGGAAGCGAAGTCATGAGGTTGGGTCCGCGCACTATAAAATCAGCAGGCGGATTTTCTATGTCAGGCAGTGCGGCGCCCACGGCGATCTTAATGTCTTCGGCTGTCTTCTCTCCGATCTTTATATTGTGCTGATGCCTCATGTATGACTGTATGTCGGCGGTGAAACCGTCGCCGGCGACTCGGATTGACCTGTTGCAGACGATGCCGCCAAGGGCAATGACGGCTATCTCCGTTGTGCCCCCGCCTATGTCTACAACCATGCATCCTTCAGGCGCCTCCACATCGAGACCTATACCAATGGCTGCTGCCATGGGCTCATATATCAGGTAGACATCCCTGCCTCCGGCATGCTCCGATGAGTCGCGTACAGCCCTTATCTCAACCTCTGTGCTTCCACAGGGAATACCTACAACCATTTTCAGCGAGGGAGAGAAGAACTTAGGGCCGGTGTTGATCATCTTGATCATGCCCCTGATCATCAGCTCGGCAGCGTTGAAGTCTGCAATAACGCCATCTCTCAGCGGCCTGATAACACGTATGTTTTCATGTGTTCTGCCATGCATCTGGCGGGCTTTCTCACCAATGGCTATCAGTTTGCCCGTGTTTCTGTCAATTGCCACTATCGACGGCTCATCGACAACCAGCTTGTCATTCGCAATAATGCTCGTGTTGGCCGTGCCAAGGTCTATCGCAACCTCCTGTGAAAGAAAAGAAAATAATCCCATAGGTTTTTTATGCTATTTCTTGTTATGTGTTAGTGTTTAAAATGTCTTATACCTGTAAAAACCATTGCAACACCGTTTTTATTGCAATAGTCGATCGATTCCTGATCACGAAGTGATCCGCCTGGCTGCACAACGGCCTTTATGCCTGCCTCATGTGCGGTTGTGACGGAGTCGGAAAAGGGGAAAAAAGCGTCGGAGGCCATCACTGCACCCTCAAGGGAGAAGCCGAACGCCCGGGCCTTATCAATCGCCTGCCTCAGCGCATCTATCCTCGAGGTCTGGCCTATACCGCTGGCACACAGCTGCCTCTCCTTTGCCAGAACGATGGCGTTCGAGCGACTGTGTTTGACAATCTTGTTGGCAAACACCAGGTCTGCATATTCCTCATCGGACGGATTCCTTTGAGTGACAGCTTTCATGTCAGCGGCATTCTCAGTTGCCCTGTCACGCTCCTGCCAAAGCACACCTCCGGGCATCGACCTGAATGAGGCAGCCGTGGACCCTGTGCTCCTGCGGCGGAGAATGATCCTGTTCTTCTTCGAGCTCAGTATCTCAATGGCCTTGCCGGTGAAAGAGGGCGCCATCACCACCTCAAGAAAGATTTTGTCCATCTCCGTTGCCACCCTCTCATCAATCTCCCTGTTGACAATCGCAACCCCGCCATAGGCTGACACCGTGTCACAGGCCAGTGCGGCCTCCCAGGCAGTCTTCAGGTCAGCACGCGTTGCCACACCGCAGGCATTGTTGTGCTTCATTATAGCGCAGGTGATATCCTCAAACTCGTCAATTAGACTTATGGCTGAATCAATATCGAGAAGGTTATTGTACGAGACCTCCTTCCCGTGCAACTGCTCAAAGACAAGATCAAGGTTTCCGTAGAAAAGACCCTTCTGATGAGGGTTCTCTCCGTATCTAAGGAGGTGTGACTCAGTGATGCTCTGCTTGAACGCAGCAACGTCACCCCTCCGGTTGAACCAGTTGAAGATGGCCGTGTCATAATGCGAAGTCATGTTAAAGGCCTCGAGGGCATACCGATACCTTGCTTCATCGGAGACATCCCCTTCGCCTGCATCAAGGAGCTGCATGAGCCTCCCATACTGTGATCTGGAAGATACGATCAGTACATCTGACCAGTTTTTTGCACCGGCCCTGATCAGCGAGATGCCCCCTATATCTATTTTTTCAATGATCTCCTGGTCTGACGCACCTGAGGCGACAGTCTCCTCAAACGGATAAAGATCCACAATCACAAGATCAAAAAGAGTGATGTTGTACTCTGCCACTTGCTTCATGTCGGTCTCATTGCTCCTCCTTGCAAGTATGCCTCCGAAAACGCCGGGGTGAAGTGTCTTTACCCTGCCTCCAAGAATGGACGGATAGGTGGTTAACTCCTCTACCTTCTTGGCCTTTACTCCTGTACCGGTTATATAATCATATGACCCTCCGGTGGAAACAATGGTGACACCAAGGCTGCCGAGCTTCTTTACGAGAGCCTCCAGGCCCTCCTTATAAAAAACCGAAATGAAGGCGCTCTTTATTCTTATATCACTCATTATCAATAAATTAGATTAACGATGCCAAGGCTGGTGCGATCGGATAAAAATAGATATTTTTTTTGATTGGCAATGTCTCCCAAATAATTGAATCTGATGAATTATTGCGGTGATTTGGATGTTTTTATTTGACTATCTTTGGTCGGAATCTATGACGGGGTTATGTGGTTAAAAATGTTCAGGGAGAGTTTTTTGTTTGCAGTCAGCTCTGTGGCGGGCAATAAACTCCGCACGTTTCTTTCTCTGTTCGGTATTACGATAGGTATTGTCTCAATCATCTCAGTATTCACGGTGTTCGACTGGATGGAGAACGGCATCAGGAAAAACATAGAATCTCTTGGTGACAATACCATTTATGTGGAAAAATGGCCCTGGACTCCCGATCCGAATATTAAATGGTGGGATATCCTCAAATGGCCGCCACCCTCAATGGATGACTACGAAACGCTTGTCAGGCGCTCGAACACAGCCGAGGCATTTTGCTATTCAGTCTCTTCAGGAGAAACGGTAAAATACCGCGGGAACGCGGCCAGTAATACTACTATTGTCGCCACGACCCACGATTTTGAGAGTGTAAGAACATTGGAAATAGAGAAGGGAAGGTATTTCACCCAGTCGGAATCTGCTTCAGGCAAGCCAGTGGCGATAATAGGTGCAGAGGTAGCCGACAGACTGTTTGATAATGCGGGGCCGGTGGGCAAGGAGATCACCATTAACAGATACAAGGCACAGATAATAGGGGTTTTCAAAAAGGAGGGTAAAGGCGGACTGAGTGACAGCGGAATGGATGAGGTGATCCTGGTTCCACTCAACTACAGCCGTCAGTTCATCAACTTCCGCAACCCTTTCCTAAACTCTGACATCATGATAAGGGGCAAAAGCGGAGTGCCCATTCAACAGCTGACTGACGAGGTGGTGATGATCCTCAGGGCCGTACGAAGGATAGGACCGGGCAAGGAGAACAACTTTTCGATCAACCAGGCCAGCCAGATAACCAGCACACTTGAGCCTGTCTTCAAGGGAATCAATGTCGCGGGATGGATTATCGGGGGCTTCTCAATACTCGTCGGAGGATTCGGTATTGCCAATATTATGTTTGTCTCGGTACGTGAAAGGACAAGCATCATTGGAATACAGATGGCGCTGGGGGCAAAGAGAAGATGGATCCTGCTTCAGTTCCTGACGGAATCAGTCCTTCTCTCAATCACCGGCGGAATCCTCGGGCTGATGATAGTGTTCATTGGAACACTCTTTGTCAATTATTTCTTTACCCTTGATATGTTCCTGACTGCGGGCAATATTATTCTGGCAATAGTTATCTCCGGCACCATTGGAATAATTGCCGGGTTCGCGCCTGCCTCTGCCGCTTCCAGGATGAACCCTGTGGAAGCAATAGGTTACTCGTTCTGACCATTTGCTGGTCCCTTCGGGCGCTCACCTGTTTGCCGCAACCCAGCAGGTAAGTTCTTCAAACTTCTCCACGGAAAGCTGTTCGGCTCTCATCTGGAGATATGCCATCTCTCCGGCATCAGGCTTCACCATCATCTTCAGCGGATTACGAAGCATCTTGCGCCGCTGGTTGAAACAACGCTTTACCACGCTGATAAACAGCTCCTCGTCACAGCCAAGCCTGCTGCGTTTGTTACGCTGAAGGCGTATGACCGCCGACTTCACCTTTGGCGGCGGTGAGAAGACCGCTTCATTGACGGTAAAGAGGTATTCAATATCATACCAGGCCCTGAGTAGCACGCTGAGTATCCCGTACACGCGGCTGCCGGGTGCTGAGCATATTCGCTCCGCCACCTCTTTCTGCACCATGCACACCACCTCTTTTACCCTGTCGCGGTTCTCGAGGACCCTGAAAAAGATCTGGCTTGAGATATTATAGGGGAAGTTACCTATAACGGCTATGCTCTCACCCATGGGCCTCAGATCGATCTCCAGGAAATCGCCCGTGATGATCTCATCAATGCCGCTGATGTTCTTCCGGAGATAATCGACCGACTCCATGTCAATCTCCACGACCTTAAATGAGGGGAACTGCCTGGCGACAAGGTACTCCGTGAGGACACCCATGCCGGGACCCACTTCCATGACCGTATCGCACCCATCAGCACCCAGCGAATCCACTATTGCAGCCGCAATCCTTTTGTCTTTCAGGAAGTGCTGGCCCAGGTGCTTCTTGGCCCTTACTTTGTCAACTCCCATGGCGGCACCAGTCTGTCAGATCCGAAACCCGGAATATTTATTCTCTCCACCAGGTTCAGCAGCTTCTTCAGCAGGTTGAAATAGAGCGTCACGTACAGAAGAATATTCATGAGCCAGATAAAAATCATATTGAACCAAAGGGTGCTGATCTTTATATTGCCGATCATTTTGAGGGGTGCATAGAAATGTGCCCTGCCGGTGCGGGAGCCGGGCATCATCAGCACCGGGTCCGACTTCTGTATCCAGCCGGTACATCCAGTCTCAGTCAGATCTTCTTCGGCACCGTTCGGTTCAGGACCATATCAGCAAGATCAATGTTGTGTGTGGCATTGCGCAGCCGCACAATACCGTCCTGCCCATTCTTCATTATCAGGCTGTCGGTTATCTGATCCTTTACCGCAGTGTATGCCAGGTACTTTGAGCGGACTATCTTCTGGAGCGAGTCAGAGAAAGTCGTTTACAATATATGATGCATCAGCAGATATGCGCAGCGGTTCCCTGTTTATAACCCTGATGGCAGGCCACGGGTCAAGACCCGATTCAGTGCTTAGCTCAACCGATATGTAATGCCAGCTTTGCCAGATTGCTTTTATAAACGTCGGCAAACTCTGGTTTGCCGGCCGTATAGGCACATTCATTGCTCTTCTTCTTCAGTTCGGGTATGAGAAATGACGACTGCCAGTCATAATGACTTATGATCATCTCCGTTTCGAAGTAGGGTTTCATATACTTGTTTGACCGGAACTGCTCCACGGCCATGGCCTCGTATGCCCAGCGTATTGTCATGACGTCGCCTATTACCGGGACGTATACTTTTTTGGTCAGCGAATGATGGAGGTCGTCAAACCTGATCATTGCCCCGCTGAGAAGAAGCTGGGGAACAAGCACAAGTGGGACAAGGATATAGATACTGATCACTGTTTTCATGCCCGCTGAGATATTCAGTCCCACCATATTCCCGAAGCACGAGGTGGTGAACAGTATCAGCCATTGCCTCCACATCATCCCTTCAACCTCAAGGATATGATGGGAGACGAATACATACATCAGTGTCTGTATTGCCGACAGTGCGAAGAGGAATGTGATCTTCAGACAGCAGGTAGCTTGACCTGCTTATGTTAAGGTACTTTTTCCCCTTTCAATTATCTTTCTGTCCCTGAATATTTCCTCGGCGCTCACTGTCAGGCCGAGGAAGAGTGCTACCACTACGCTCATGAAGAGAAAGACCGGGTAGCTCTTGTTGTCAGAGAAGATGTAAACGCCGTCAGAGAGGTATTTTGACACGAACCCTAGGATAAAAGCCAGAAGCACCGGTTCGAGGAGGTTTATGACCATATACTGCCTGTCGGCGAACTTCCTTACCAGGTTCCTCTTGGCGAAGGTCTGAAGCTGTTTCAGCTTCCCGGGTATTCTGAAATTGCTGGCGGGCAGTGGTTTCATCTCTGATATGCCGCTCAGGGCGGGCTCCATCTTCTCGCCGGTAACTGTGATACCACCTCACCGGTGAGACCTGTCTCTCTTCGCCTTTCCTGCCGTCAGGGTCAACCACCTTGGCCTCCACTATCTGGAGTATCTCATCTGTCTCCACGTTGCCGCAGGTGGGGCACTCACTCTCTGCCGCATTGGCCTGGGAGGTCTCCGTTTTGAAATAGACGATGGCGTCAACGGGATCGCCGTCGTAGATCATATACCCTCCACGGTCAAGCAACCAGAGCCTGTCAAACATCTTCAGTATGTCAGATGAGGGCTGGTGGATGATGACAAAGACGAGCTTGCCGTTCATGGCCTGATCCTTAAGAAGATCCATGACATTCTCTGAGTCATGCGATGCCAGCCCCGAGATAGGCTCATCTGCGAAGAGAACGGCGGGCTCTCTCATCAGCTCGAGGCCAATGTTCAGTCTCTTGCGCTGCCCTCCGCTGATTTTTTTGTCCGTAGTGCGGATCACCCCACAAGCATATCGCCGGTATTCATAGAGATACGAAGCTCCCTGAGTACCGTGACAACTACATCATCGAGCTTCTTCTCATCGTAATCGCCGAAGGTGAGCCTGGCATTATAATAGAGGTTCTGATAGACGGTAAGCTCCTCTATCAGGAGATCATCCTGCGGCACATATCCTATAAGGCCATTAACCTCATCAGGGTCATTGTGAAGGTCATAGCCGTTGATATAGACCGATCCGCTCTCCGGCTTCAGTTTCCCGTTGAGGATGTTGAGCAGGGTGCTCTTGCCTACCCCGCTTCCCCCCATGATTCCAACCAGGTTGCCCGACTTTATGCTGAAGCTCATCGGCTGAACGCCGTTGTCAGATCCCTTGAAATGATACTCGATACCATTACCCTCAAAGAGTATTTGCTCGATGAAGCCCGAGCGAATGAATTTCCGGAAAATAGCGGTGTAATAGAGAGGTGCCATTCCCTGTCCCCTGATGTTCACTCCCGGTTCAAGAAGGAAAGGCCTCATCGGCACCACGTTGCGACCCTTGAAATGCAGAGGTGACTTCCCCTTATACATGAAGAGAATGTGATCCGTGCTGCCGATATACAATACGTAGATCGTCCCCCGCAGTCCTCTCGAGACCATGTGATGCCACTCGTGGTAGTTGGCATAATCAGAGGAGGCCTCACCGATATTTTCCTCTCCCTCGATGGCGAGAAAACAATCGGGACTTATCCTGTCATACCGCATGCCGAGCATGAAGGCAGAGGCATCTGTTCTTCTCCTTGAGGGGCTATGTTGAATGTTCGTGCAACGATATTTCCACAATTGAGGACTCCTGCTCGGAAATTGTGCCGTCTTCATAAACAAATTCAAGGAGCTGCAGGAAAACGACCATCCTCTCCTCAATGAAGAGCCCCTTTTTGATCTGCCTGCATATATTGGTGATCTGGAAGGTGATCAGTGAGTTCTCGTCGGAGAGCTCTCCCTCTTCCACCGCCCTGAACTCGCGCTCATAGAAATGAAGGTTGTTCTCATATAGCTTGAAGTACTCCTCCTCAAGCTCCTGGTTGAGATACCTCCTGAGATAGCTGCGAAGGATCTTCTTGCCTCTCGGTGTAACCCCGGCAGGGTTCACTGTAGAGATAATTGCAAAAATATGTATCAGTGCATGTAATACTGACTCCCTCATAACCTCAAAAAAAGACCGCAAGTTTTGTTGCCCTTTCCCTTTTCCTCGGTCCCTTCCCCGGCCTGTCTCAATTGTTGATTTTTTACTTTATCAATTCTGACCTGACCGTGGTCACGGCTTTCTTCATCGCTTCAATTTCCTCAAACGTAAGGCTTGTACCGACACTGGCATAGAAGTCCCGCACAGGCTTTAGTTCAGCCATTATCCTTGAAACAAGAGGGTCATCGGTATGAGGCCTGGCCAGCTCTTCAAATAGTGTAAACGAGTTTCTTCTGTTCGAGAAGGACCGTCTCAAAACCTGAAAGGTGCCCTCCTGATTTCGGAAACGGCCAGGGTGAGATACATCCCCTCAACCCATGCGCCTCCGACCATCAGAAGTGCCAGGTTAGCCTGTCCGGCATCAACCATATAGGAGTAGGTGCGGTCAAAGGCTCCGGTCAGAACCGAAACCAGGGTGTCCCTGTTGTCAAAATTGGCTTTTATCCTGTCATAGAGAGATTCATCATATATTCTGGACAAATTCTGCTCAAGCGCCAGTGTACGTATGGCCGACATGTAATCGATGACGTCCTGCTGCATATTGTAAAGTGTGGCATAACTGAGATCGGCACCATAAACACCAAGATTGACTGACCTGTCATAACTCTCAACATAATTACGGGCATTGGCGGGGGAACTCGTTGATCCAATGATATAACCGAGATCCATGTCGGTGAGCTTCTTGATTACCTCGGCCGATGAGGGAAGAGGATAAACATTCTCTTCGATCTTTTGCTCCAGGACCTCAAGCTCTATCATGTTAATCTCTTTCTGTTTCTTGGACTCACCCCTGTTCTTGCAGGAGTATGCACCGGCTACTGTCAGGATCATAACAGCTACCAGAATCTTCGTGAAAATCTTTTTCATAAAACTCTCTTTTTGGTACTTGAATTTGCTACGTAAAATTAAGACTTTTACATTTCTGAGGGTACATTATCCCAACAATATTTTATGAATGCTAAAAATCACTGATTTATCCCTGAGAAACAGCCGGCAGGCAAGAGTTGTTCATTCCCGATTTATAATATCTTTGCATCCCGGAGCATTAATTAATCCCTGATGTATGACTTTGATGAGGTGATCAACCGGGAAGGTTCCAGTTGCATCAAATACGATTTTAGAAAAGAGGTGTTCGGAAGAGCCGATGTCATCCCGATGTGGGTGGCTGATATGGATTTCAGGACCCCCTCATTTATAACCCAAGCTCTTGCCGGGAGACTGAAGCATGAGATACTCGGGTATTCATACAGACCTGATACATATTATTCGTCCCTGACCGGCTGGATTGAGATGCGGCACGGATGGAAGGTGAAGCGTGAATGGATAGAATTCAGTCCGGGTGTTGTGCCGGCGCTGAACGTGTGCACCCTGGCGTTTACCGGCCCCGATGATGAGATCATAATACAGCCTCCCGTATACACCCCTTCCACGGCGCTGTCAACGATCACGGCAGACGGCTGGTGTTCAATCCTCTTCTGGAGACCGGGAAAGGCTGGGTGATGGACCTGCAGGGACTAAGGAAGCTTATCACCCCTGCCACAAAAATGCTCATACTCTCGAACCCTCATAACCCTGTGGGAAGGGCATGGCGAAAAGAGGAACTGGAGGAGCTGGCGGAGATTTGTTATGAAAATGCGATAGTCATTCTCTCCGACGAGATACACTCTGACCTGGTTCTGCCGGGCAACAGGCATATACCGCTCGCTTCGGTTTCTGAGAGAGCCGCTTCAATAACCGTCACCTGCATGGCACCCAGCAAGACCTTTAACCTGGCCGGGCTCTCAACCTCGTCAATGATAATACCCGATCCGCTCCTGATGGAGAGATACCGCAAGACGCTGGTGGGCCTTCACCTGCACCTGGGGAATATTTTCGGAAATGTGGCCTCTGAGGCAGCTTACACGCACGGCCACAGGTGGCTCGATGAGCTGATGCGGTACATTGAGGGCAATGTCGACCTGGTGATCGGTTTCTGCCGCGATCATCTGCCACAGATAATACCGGTGAGGCCCGAGGCTACCTATATGATATGGCTCGACTGCCGGAGCATGGGACTTGACGGTGCCGGGCTGCAGGAGTTCTTTGTGGAGAAGGCAGGGGTAGGGATGAACGAGGGATCACGCTTTGGCCCGGGAGGCGAAGGGTTCATGAGGATGAACCTGGCATGCCCGCGGTCTGTTGTGGAAAAGGCCCTGAGACAGATAGAGAGTGCAATAAAAGCATAGGATGAGAAACAACGACAGACTGAGTGTCAGATTAACGCTTGAGGATGGCACCGTTTACCGCGGGTGGTCATTCGGCGCTCCGGTGGCTGCCGCCGGCGAGGTGGTCTTCAACACAGCTATGACCGGATACCCCGAGAGCCTGACCGACCCCTCCTACCGAGGACAGATCCTTTGTCTCACCTACCCGCTGGTTGGCAACTACGGAGCGCCGGGAAAGAGAGAACAGGATGACCTCTTCATGTTCTATGAATCGTCAGGCGTACACATCTCGGCTCTGATAGTATCGGACTATTCATTTGAATACAGCCACTGGAACGCCATCGAGAGCCTCGACGATTGGCTGCGGAGAAGCAATGTGCCTGGAATATACGGTATCGACACCCGGGCGCTTACTAAAAGGATTCGCGAGAAGGGGGCTATGCTTGGCAAGGTTGAGCCCGAGGGGACAACCACGGAATTCTATGACCCCAACAGGGTCAACCTGGTGGCAGAGGTGAGCACCTCATCACGTCAGGTCTACGGCAGCGGCCGCTACCGCATCATGCTGGCAGACTGCGGGGTGAAGTTCAACATCATCCGTAACCTGCTGAAGCGCGACACAACCATAATAAGAGTCCCGTGGGATTATGACTACAGCGCCGAGGATTATGACGGCCTCTTCCTGACCAACGGGCCGGGGGATCCCAAGATGTGCCGGGCAGCCATTGATAACATAAGGAGGTCGCTTGATGATGACCGTCCCATATTCGGTATCTGTCTTGGCAACCAGCTGATGGCCCTTGCGGCGGGGGCGGATACCTACAAGCTCCGGTACGGCCACCGGAGCCATAACCAGCCGGTACAGATGGTCGGAACGGATAGGGCTTATATCACCTCGCAGAACCATGGTTTTGCTGTGAACAACAACACTTTGCCCGCCGGGTGGGTGCCGTTGTTTGTAAATGTCAATGATAACACCAACGAGGGGATGAAGCATATTTCGAAACCATTCTTCTCCACCCAGTTTCACCCTGAGGCGTCAGGCGGCCCGACGGACACGGATTTTCTGTTTGACCTGTTCATTGAAAATATTGAGAAGTCAGTAGGGGGCCGATGTGAAGAAATTGCCCGGTGGGCAATTTCAGGGAGGAGCCAGACTGCAGGGGGGGCCGACCGTGAAGAAATTGCCCGGTGGGCAATTTCAGGGGGAGGAGCCAGACTGCAGGGGGGGCCGACCGTTAAGAAATTGCCCGGTGGGCAATTTTAGGGAGGAGCCAGACTGCAGGGGCTGATGATGCCGGTGGCATCCCCCCACCGTGAAGAAATTGCCCGGTGGGCAATTTCAGGGAGGAGCCAAGCTGCAGGGGCCGACCGTTAAGAAATTGCCCGGTGGGCAATTTTAGGGAGGAGCCAGACTGCAGGTAAGGTTAGTCGCCAGTTACCAACTTTTGCGCGTAGCACATATGGTATTGTAGAGCCGGCGTTTGGCTCACAACTGTAATTTTAACAGCCGGGTAAACAATTCCTCCGGTGAACAACCGGGGTTGAATCGCTCCATCACCCCGGCCAATCTTCTTTGTATCAGCTTCTGCCCGATGTTTCCCACGCTGCCGGTATGCGAGTAGTCAGCCGCTGCAGGAACGGGAAACGATCCTACCCCGCTTTTCAGCCGCTTCGCGGTATGCCTCCCTGAAGGGAACCCCACTGCGGACCATCCTGTTTGCCTCCTCAACTGAGAAAATATCATTGTACCGGCCGTCACTCATAATATACCTGTTGATGATCAGTCCCTCCAGAGCGCCACTAATTACCTGCACCAGTTCCGTAAGGCCGTCAAACGCGTCAAACAAAACTGCCTTTAGCTCCTGGTAATCGCGGTTGTAGCCCGGAGGAAGCCCGGCGGTCATAAGCGCCACTTCGCCTGGAACAGCCTGCAGCCTGTTGCATCTCGCCCTGATCAGTTCAAAGAGATCGGGGTTCTTCTTCTGCGGCATTATTGACGAACCGGTTGTGAGATCGTCTGAGAGCGTAACAAAACCGTAGCCCGGTGACATGAAAAGGATCAAATCCGAAGCGAATCTACCGACAGTGCCGGCTGCCGAGGCAATTGCGCCTGTCACCTGCCTTTCTGTCCGCCCGCGGCTCATCTGGGAATAGGGCGATGTGACAATAAGCCGGTCGAACCCCAGCAGTGCAGCCGTCATCTCCCTGTCGATGGGCAATGAGGTGCCGTACCCGGCTGCCGTCCCCAGCGGTGAGGCATCAGCCAGGGCCGCCGCCCCGGACAGAATATGCAGGTCATCACAAAGGCTCTCAGCATAAGAGGCAAACCACAGCCCGAAAGAGGTGACCATGGCTGCCTGCATATGTGTGAAACCAGGCATAAGAACCTCCTCATGCTTCTCACTGAGATCCAGAAAAATATCGGCCAGAGCTTTCAGATCATGGGCCAGCAGGTACGACTGATGCCTGATAAACAGGTGAATATCCGTCAGTACCTGGTCGTTCCGCGAGCGGCCGGTATGGAGCCTGGCCGCCGCCGCCCCTGCAATGTCGTGAAGGCGGAGCTCAACCCAGGAATGAATATCCTCGTACTCCTTGCCTATTGAGAAATCGCTATGGGCAGTCTCCTCAAAGAGACGGGCCAGACCATCAAGAAGACTCTCCTTCTCGCCGGCGGTGATCAGCCCGCATTTCTCAAGCATGACCGCATGAGCCATTGACCCTACGATGTCATAAGGAGCCAGTCTCGCATCATAAAGCCTGTCGCGGTCACAGGTGAAGCTTATGACCGACTCCCGCACGGCTCCCCCTTTATCCCACAGGTGCATCTTCGGTAACTTTTTTCCTTGTGGCCTCCATGATGGCATGATGAGCCATGAGACGAATGGCGTTTATGCGGATGAACCCCAGACTGTCGGTCTGGTTGAAGCCGCCTTCGATATCCATGCTCGACAGCTCCTTATTATACAATGAGGAGTGTGATTCCCTTCCTTCGATGATGACGTTGCCCTTGTAGAGGATCATGTGGACCACACCGTCGATGACCTCCTGGCTCTTGTCCATGGCTGCCTTCAGGAACTCCATTTCGGGTGAAAACCAGAACCCGTTATAGACCAGCTCGGCAAAGACCGGTGCCAGCATGTTGCGGAGGCGCATCACCTCACGGTCCATGGCAATACCTTCAATGTCCTTGTGTGCCGCATAGAGGATGGTTGCTCCGGGGGTCTCATAGATGCCCCTCGACTTTATGCCAACGAACCTGTTCTCAACCATATCAAGCAGACCTATTCCGTTGGCTCCTGCAATTTTATTCAGGTAGGTAAATAGTTCCAGCGGGTCGCTGTAGCTCGTGCCGTCATCCTTATTGGTCACATTCACCGGTATGCCGTCCTTGAATTCGACCGAAATATGTGTCTCTTTATCAGGTGCATCCATAGGCATGACCATCTTCTGCAGGATCTCCTTCCCGGCGAAGTAGAGCGGATCCTCGAGGATGCCTGCCTCATGGCTTATATGCATCAGGTTGTCGTCTTCACTATATGGCTTCGAGATCGAGGCCTTGACAGGAATGCGGTGCCCCGCTGCATACCTGATCATGTCAGAGCGGCCCTGGAACTGCGAAAGGAACTCGGCATCCTTCCACGGAGAGATAACCTTGATGTCAGGTTTAAGGGCATAATATGCCAGTTCGAAACGCACCTGGTCATTACCCTTGCCCGTTGAGCCGTGAGAGACATAATCGGCGCCGTACGCAATGGCGGCTTCAATCTGCTTTTTGGCAATGAGAGGCCGCGCCAGGGCTGTCCCCAGAAGATAACGGTCTTCGTAGACGGCATTGGCCTTGACGGCCTGGAATATATAGTCCGTCACGAACTCCCTCTTCAGGTCTTCTATAATGACCGATTTTGCACCTATGGCCAGGGCTTTTTCGCGGACTGCCTCAAAATCATCATTCTGTCCTACGTCCGCAACATAGGCAATGACCTCATAACCTTTATTAATGAGCCATTTTAGTATCACGGAGGTGTCAAGCCCTCCGGAGTATGCAAGCATTACTTTCTTCATGTTAAATATCGTTTGTTTTATGTGACTGAAAAATCGTGCTGAGGCACTCTTCAACTGCCTCATTGCTTATGCTGTCACGGGGGATCAGCAAAATGGTGTCATCGCCCGCAACTGTACCTGCTATCTCGTACCGCCCGGCACGGTCGATCCTGATTGCCACTGCAGAAGCAAATCCCGGAGGTGTATTGATGAGCAGCATCCCGCGTGCCCATGTCATTCCGGTTATCGCCTCCGTATCAGTTCCGGGCAACAGATCATTCGTCTCATCTCTCCTGGCAGGTAGTATATAGCGGTACCCGCCACTCCCGTCGAAGCCCCTGCTTATCCCCATCTGCCTTAAATCGCGGGAGAGCGTCGCCTGCGTACACTTTATCCCTGCACCCTCCATAAGCATTAACAGATCCTCCTGCGAGGTGATTGCATTCTCCCTCACCAGCTTCCCTATCTGGATCAATCGTGATGCTCTCTTCATATTGTATATTTATACATTTTATCTGCAAATATATACAATATTATTTATTTTAATCACAGTTCAGAGAAAAATGACCGAAATAAAAAAGGTCATATCCGGGTTCGGCTCACAACCCGCTTTGGTTCACGGCTGACTTTTTGTTGTATTTTTACAACCCAAACGGTAACGATGAATGAAGATATAAAGAAGGTTCTGCTGCTGGGCTCCGGTGCACTCAAGATAGGCGAGGCCGGTGAGTTCGACTACTCCGGATCACAGGCACTCAAGGCCCTGCGCGAGGAGGGCATATTCACTGTTCTCATCAATCCCAATATTGCCACGGTACAGACCTCCGAAAAAATTGCCGACAAGATCTACTTCCTCCCCGTCACCCCGAAGTTTGTTGAGCGTGTCATTGAGCGCGAGAAGCCTGACGGCGTACTCCTTTCCTTCGGCGGTCAGACGGCGCTCAACTGCGGCACGGCACTCTTCCGCGAAGGTGTTTTTGAGAAGCACGGGGTGAAGGTGCTTGGCACCCCTGTAGAGGCCATCATGAACACGGAGGACCGTGAGCTGTTCGTGCATAAACTTGATGAGATCAGCGTCAGGACCCCTCGAAGCATAGCTGTGACAACCGTCGATGATGCCCTTAAGGCATCTGAGAAACTGGGATTCCCAATAATCATTCGTGCCGCATATACCCTGGGCGGACAGGGAAGCGGCTTCTGCTCGGACACTGCAGAGCTCAGGGCGCTGGCCTCCCGCGCCTTCTCCTACTCCGGGCAGATACTTGTTGAAGAGTCGCTGAAAGGCTGGAAGGAGGTTGAATATGAGGTTGTCCGTGACCGGTTCGACAACTGCATCACCGTGTGCAACATGGAGAACTTTGATCCGCTGGGCATACACACCGGAGAGAGCATAGTTGTTGCCCCTTCACAAACCCTCACCAACAGCGAATATCACAAGCTGAGGGAACTGTCGATAAAGATAATACGCCATGTAGGCATCATAGGTGAATGCAATGTACAGTACGCTCTTGATCCCAACTCGGAGGACTACCGGGTCATTGAGGTCAACGCACGCCTCTCGCGCTCCAGCGCCCTGGCCTCAAAGGCCACGGGCTATCCCCTTGCCTTTATCGCAGCCAAGCTGGCGCTGGGCTACGGGCTACACCAGCTGAAGAACTCGGTCACAAAGACCACCACCGCATGCTTTGAGCCTGCGCTGGACTACATCGTCTGCAAGATACCGCGATGGGATCTGAACAAGTTCCAGGGTGTGGCGCATGAGATTGGCAGCAGCATGAAGAGTGTCGGCGAGATCATGGCCATAGGGCGTACCTTCGAAGAGGCTATACAAAAGGGCCTGCGGATGATAGGCCAGGGCATGCACGGATTCGTCAGTAACCGCAACCTAAGCTTCAGCGACGTTGAGAAGGAGCTCTCGCAGCCGACAGACATGCGTATCTTCTCTATCGCCGAGGCGCTGGAGAAAGGATTGGACATCGACCGGATTCATGAGCTGACGAAGATCGACCGCTGGTTCCTCTACAAGCTGCAGAACATTGACAACATCAGGAAACTGCTTGAGACTTATGACTCGCTGGAGAGTCTGCCCGACAGGGAGCTGCTTCATGCCAAGATCAACGGGTTCAGCGACTTCCAGATAGCCAGGCATGTGATCAAGGCCGACAGCCGCAGGAGCAATGACGCGATGCTGGGCGTACGCCGTCACCGCAAGAGCAGGGGCATAGTCCCCTATGTCAAGCAGATAGACACCCTGGCAGCAGAGTATCCTGCCGTGACCAACTATCTCTACATGACCTACAGCGGGATGGAGCACGATATATGGTACGAGAACGACAAACGTACGGTGATAGTGCTTGGATCAGGCGCCTACCGGATAGGATCAAGCGTTGAGTTCGACTGGTGTTCGGTCAACGCCATAAATACGATCAGACGTGAGGGACTGCGGGGGGTTATGATAAATTACAATCCTGAGACCGTCAGCACCGATTATGACATGTGTGACAGGCTTTACTTTGACGAGCTGTCGTTTGAACGGGTAATGGATATCATTGACCTCGAGACCCCACGCGGAGTGATACTGTCGATGGGCGGACAGATACCCAATAACCTGGCAATGAGGCTGCACGGACAGGGTGGCCCATACTCGGAACCCCTCCGGAGTCGATTGACAGGGCAGAGGACAGGCATAAGTTCTCATCGATGTGTGACATGCTGGGCGTCGACCAGCCGCGCTGGAGGGAGCTGCTCAGCTTCGAAGAGATTGACAGGTTCATAGGTGATATCGGCTTCCCGGTGCTGATTCGTCCATCTTATGTGCTCTCGGGAGCTGCAATGAACGTGGTCTCGAACCGCTCGGAGCTGGTTCATTTCCTGGAGCTTGCCGCCAGCGTCTCCAAGGAACATCCCGTGGTGGTGTCGGAGTTCATCGAGTATGCCAAGGAGATTGAGATTGATGCCGTTGCCTCTTCGGGTGAGATAGTGGCCTATGCCATCAGCGAGCATGTAGAGTATGCGGGGGTACACTCAGGTGATGCAACAATTGTCTTTCCCCCGCAGAAGATCTACTTTGAGACTGTCAGGCGCATAAAAAGAATCTCCAGGGAGATAGCGAGGGAGCTGAATATCTCCGGCCCGTTCAACATCCAGTTCCTCGCACGTGACAACGATATCAAGGTCATCGAGTGCAACCTGCGTGCCAGCCGCAGCATGCCCTTCGTCTCCAAGGTACTGAAGACCAATCTGATAGAGCTGGCCACCAAGGTGATGCTCGGGGTGCACTGGGATAAGCCGCACAAGTCGGTCTTTGACCTTGACTATGTGGGTGTGAAGGCGTCGCAGTTCAGCTTCTCGCGGCTGGCCAAGGCAGACCCGGTGCTGGGAGTCGACATGGCCTCCACGGGAGAGGTGGGATGCATAGGCGACAGTTTCTTCGAGGCATTGTTCAAAGCCATGTATTCTGTAGGGTACCGCATGCCCGAGAAGGCTGTGCTGATATCATCCGGACCGGCAAAGGCCAAGGCCGATCTGCTGGAGGCGACGAGGCTTCTGCAGCGTATGGGTTATAAGCTCTATGCCACCCGCGGTACGCAGCAGTTCCTTGCCAACGCCGGGGTGGAAGCCGAGGTTGCTTTCTGGCCTGACGAAAAGGAGTCGCCCAACACCGTGGAACTGATCAGGCAGAGGGTGGTTGACCTGGTGATAAACATCCCCAAGGACCTGTCGGCCACAGAGCTTAACAACGACTATCAGATACGGCGCAGTGCTGTCGATTATAATATACCTCTCATCACCAATGCGCGGCTGGCATCAGCCTTCATCCATGCCTTCGGCACCGTGGCTGAGAGTGAGCTAGAGATAAAGGCGTGGGATGAGTATTAGGCAGGGAAGAGGGAGTAGAGGGGCGAGCGGAATGTAATGACCCTGTGGGTCATTACCGCGAGCAGCCAGTATGAAGGGGAGGCCTATAGGTAGTAGAGGGGCGAGCGGAACGTAATGACCCTGTGCGTCATTACCGCGAGCAGACAGTATGAAGGGGAGGCCTGTAGGGAGTAGAGGGGCGATCCGCCAGATGGCGGAGAGCAGCCAGGCTGAAGGGGAGGCCTAAAGGGAGTCGGCAGTCAAAATCAGTCGGCAGCCGGCAGTCAGAATTAGTCATCAGCCGGCAGTCGTAATATATTGATTGACTGAGAACTGAAGGCTGAGGACCGGAGACTGAGAATTGAAGACTGAGGATTGGAGACTGAGGATTCGCGATGAGGATCCGAGACTGGCAGCAGGCAGCCAGGAAAGTCGAATATTGTTAATACCGTTATAAAATGATAACCATAAGAAAAGCCACTCCCGACGATGCTCCGGCGATAATCGCATTTCAGCGGGCTATGGCCATGGAGACCGAAGGGATGGAACTTAAGAACGATCTGATAACCAGGGGCGTGATGGCTGTCTTTCATGACGACACCAAGGGCATGTATTACGTGGCAGAGGAACATGACGATGTGGTTGCGTCACTGATGATCACCTATGAGTGGAGCGACTGGCGTAACGCAAACATCTGGTGGTTTCAGTCGGTCTACGTGATTCCGGAGTACCGCCGGAAGGGTGTATTCAGGATGATGTATGACCACGTAAAGCAGGATGGCATGACACAGGGTATCGCCGGCCTGCGTCTATACGTGGAGTCGGAGAACATCCGTGCCCAGAAGACCTACGAGGCGATGGGGATGAATGGCGAACACTACAGGACTTTTGAGTGGATGGCATAGATGCCAGTCGGCAGTTGGCAGTTCTCAGCAGGAAGTCAAAATCAGTCGGCAGCCGGCAGTCCACAGCCGGCAGTCAAAATCAGTCATCATTCGGCAGTCGTAATATATTGATTGACTGAAGACTGAGGACTTAAGACTGAAGTCCCGACACTGCGTGTACGGGATTGAGTCTCCTCCTGTGTCGGAGCCTCAAACTGAAGGCTGAGGACTTAAGACTGAGACCGCAGGGATACCATATATAATAAAAGAATGTACTGGCTGATCATACCGGTTGCTGTCTATTCACTGGGGATATTGACGCTGTGGCTGATCGTCCGTGGAAGGCGGGGTGATGCCCGGCCGGCAGCAGATGGCACTACGAAGGTAACGGTGGTGGTGGCGGCCCGGAATGAGGCCGGTAATATTGAACCACTGCTTGAGAGCCTGGCGCGGCAGGATTACCCTCATGATTTGCTTGAAATAATAATAGTGAATGACAACTCCACTGACAGGACGCCCATCGTCGTCAGCGGGTTCATTGAACGGAACAGGCTGGAGTCCGGGCTCAGGATGAGGCTTATTTATAATCCGTTCTCAGGGAAGAAACGGGCCATAAGGTATGGTATAGAAAAGGCATCCGGGGAGCTTATCCTTACCACTGACGCCGACTGCACTGTCGGGCCGGGGTGGGTCAGCGCTCACGCCGTGATGTATGCTTCTGGAGGTGAAAACACTAAAGAAGCGGAGTATGTGCCCCCTGGGAAACTGCACATGCGATGGCCAATGAGCCCCTGTGGAAAAAAGATCACGCGGAGGCACATGGGGCGATGAGCGCCGTTGATCAGGCCGGAGCATGTAAGGAGGGGAGCCCCGTCGATCAGGCCGGGGCGTATGCGGCGGGGAGCGCTGACATGGTCGTGGGTGAGGTTTACCAGGGGCCGGTGAAGGGTTTTGCAGCGATTTTTGGCATGTTTGAATTCTCGGCGCTGCAGTCGGTCACCGAGGCGGCTGTTATAGCTGGACACCCCGTGATGTGCAATGCTGCGAATCTCTCTTTCAGGAGGGAGATTTACCTGAAGCATGCAGGTGAGCTGGTGGGGGAGCTGCCCTCGGGTGATGACATGTTCCTGCTGCATGCCGTCAAGCGTGCAGGTGGCAAGATCAGCCATGCAGGCAGCAGTGCGGCGGCGGTGGAGACCGCTGGTGCGGTCACGGCTGCGGCGCTGCTGCGCCAGCGCGCCCGCTGGGCATCAAAGACATTCTGCTACAGTGACGCCGCCACCCTCACCCTCGCCGCAGCCACGGCGGCGTGCAACGCCGCCGTCACCGCCGCCGCAGTGGCCTCAATCATATCTGTAGCTTACCTCCCGCTCCTCGCTGCCCTCTACGGCTTACGCCTGGTGCCGGACTACCTGATCATCGCGCGGAATATTAAAAAGGGGGGCGGGAGAATGCCCCTTGCTGCGTTTGTGCTGTCCGAACTGATTTATCCCTTTTACTTTATGACCGTGGCAGTCATAAGCCAGTTTCCTTCCTCCCGACAGTTCGGGAAAAGGTGACGCAAAGTCAAAAGACCGTAAAGTCTAAAGTACAAAGGTCTAAAGGCTGAAGGTCTGCCGCTTCGCTCCGGCTTGCAGTCCTGCTGTCATTCAAGCTATGTACCTAATAATCAATATATCCCGATTCTCCCAAAACTGCTGACTGAAGACTGTCGACTACCGGTTGTTGACTGCACTCCCCTGCAAGCTGGCTGTTCGCGGTAATGACCCAAAGGGTTGTTACGTTCCGCTCGTCCCTATATTGCCTATAGGCCTCCCCTTCAGACTGGCTGCTCTCCGCCAGCTGGCGGATCGCCCCTCTATTGCCTACTCCTTACTCTCTACCCCCTGAGATCAGTTCCCCTCCGACAGCACCTTGATACGCACCAGCCTTATCTCCTCCTCCTCGAACTCGCCGGCAAGCTCACTGATGGCCTCCTCAAGTGACCCGCTCTCAGCCTCCTCCATGAAATAGGAATAGATGTCCTGCTGACGATCATCGTCAATAACAGCATTGACATAATAGTCTATGCTCAGCTTGGTGCCCGAACTAACTATTGCTTCAATCTCGGAGAGAAGATCCTCGTATTCAAGACCCTTGGCACTGGCAATGTCCTCGAACGGCATCTTGCGGTCAATGCTCTGGATGATGTATACCTTCAGTCCCGATTTGTTCACCACCGACCTGACAACCATATCCTGCGGCCTGATGATCTCCTTCTCGGCAACGTAACTGGCTATCACCTCAACAACCTCCCTGCCGTATCTCTGTGCCTTGCCGGCACCAATACCCGTGATGTTCTGAAGCTCCTCAATGGTGATGGGATACTGTATCGCCATCTCCTCCAGCGAAGGATCCTGGAAGATGTTATAGGGCGGCTGCCCTGCCTGTTTTGATATCTTCTTCCGGAGGTCCTTAAGTATGCTCAGCAGCTCCTCGTCAGCCGCCGCCGTGCGCGCACCGAAGGAGGCTTCGTCATCATCGCTCTCGGTATAATCATGGTCCTCATTAAGCATGAAGCTCTGCGGCTCCTCCAGGAACTGGTGTCCCTTTGGCGTCAGCCCCAGTAGACCATAGTTCTCTATATCCTTGTTCAGCAGCTTGTTGATCAGGGCCTGCCTGATAACCATATTCCAGAAACGCTCGTCCTTTTCCTCGTCAATACCGAAGGTCTCAAGCTTGTGGTGCTTGTAAGACTTAATGGCGGAGTTCATGGTGCCCGCCAGTATCTTGGCTATATGGTCGGCCTTGTGTTTCTCCTTCACCTCCACCACCGTCTCAAGCATGTTGATCACATAATCCTGTCCTTCGAACTGGGTCTTGGGATGGAGACAGTTGTCGCACGCCTCGCAGTTCTCCTGCCGGTATTCCTCACCGAAGTAATGAAGCAGTATCCTGCGCCGGCAGGTCGACGACTCGGCATAGGAGACCGTCTCGAGCAGCAGCTGCTTGCCTATCTCCTGTTCGGCGATAGGTTTACCCTGCATGAACTTCTCGAGTTTGACGATATCATCATAGCTGTAATAGGCAATGCATCTCCCCTCCCCGCCGTCGCGCCCGGCACGCCCGGTCTCCTGGTAATACCCCTCAAGGCTCTTGGGCATGTCATAGTGAATGACATACCTCACATCAGGCTTGTCAATGCCCATACCGAAAGCTATGGTGGCCACGATGACATCCACATCTTCCATCAGGAACTTATCCTGGTTCTGGGTACGTGTGGCCGAATCCATGCCGGCATGATATGCCAGTGCCTTTATATCATTGACCTTGAGCGTCTCCGCAAGCTCCTCAACCTTTTTACGGCTGAGACAGTAGATGATGCCTGATTTGCCGGTATTGTTCTTTATATATTTGATGATCTCCCTGCTGGCATCCTGCTTGGCCTTGACCTCATAATAGAGGTTGGGCCTGTTGAATGATGACTTGAACACCATCGCGTCACTGATGCCCAGGTTCTTCAGGATGTCATGCTGAACCTTGGGGGTGGCCGTCGCTGTAAGTGCGATAATCGGTGCACGGGCTATCGTGTCGATGATAGGCCTTATCCTGCGGTACTCGGGCCTGAAGTCATGCCCCCACTCGGAGATGCAGTGAGCCTCATCAACTGCATAGAATGATACCTTGATGCTCTTGAGGAACTCGATGTTCTCCTCTTTTGTCAATGACTCCGGGGCAACGTAAAGAAGCTTGGTATTACCCTGCATCACATCCTGCCTCACTTTGGTAATGGCCGCCTTGGTAAGCGATGAGTTCAGAAAATGCGCTACGTCATCGGTGGTGTTGAAGTTGCGCATCGCGTCAACCTGGTTCTTCATAAGGGCTATCAGCGGTGAGATGACCACCGCGGTGCCCTCCATCATCACCGCAGGCAGCTGGTAGCAGAGCGACTTACCACCACCGGTGGGCATAAGCACAAAAGTGTCATTCCCGTCAAGCACACTCCTGATGATACCCTGCTGGTTGCCCTTGAATGTGTCAAAGCCAAAGTAACGCTTCAGATAATCGTGTATGGAAGCATCAGTATACATAGAATTTCCCCTCATCCCCCTGATATTAAACCTGACCCTAATAGCAATAACAAGTTACACAATATGTAAATAGTTTAATTACGCTTATCTCAAATTTAACTTAAAATTAAATAAATATCAAATCTTTTACGATAATAAGATAAATGTCATCTTATCCCGTATGCATGCATGGGTCTTGTTTTGAACCATAAGATTTAGCATCTTTACACGCTTTTAATCAGGCGCAGAGCATGGCCCGCAGCAGCAGAAGCAAAGGAAACAGAACAGAAGGCGAGATGAGTTTTCTCCAGCACCTCGAGGAACTGAGGTGGCATATTATCAGGGCTCTGATAGCCGTTGTGGCCGGAGCCATACTGGCTTTTATGTTCAAGAATTTTATTTTCGATAATATCATCCTCGCTCCCAACAATCCCGATTTTGTCACCAACAGGCTCCTCTGCCGCCTTGCCGATGCAGTAAACGCTCCGGCACTCTGCATCAACCAGAATCCAATTGAGCTCATCAGCATCAAGATGTCGGGACAGTTCACCACACATATAAATATATCTCTCGTGGCCGGACTGATATTGGCGTTTCCATATGTCTTCTGGGAGTTCTGGTCATTTTTCCGCCCTGCCCTCTATGAAAAGGAAAGGAAGTATGCCCGCGGAGCGGTCACCATGGCTTCAGTCCTCTTCACTATGGGAATCCTCTTCGGTTACTTTATTATAACACCCCTGTCGATAAACTTCCTGGGATCATACCGGGTCAGTGACATCGTCAACAACCAGATAAACATAACATCATATATCGGTTCAGTCACCTCCGTAGCCCTGTCTGCAGGGATTACCTTTGAACTGCCTATTGTGGTCTTTTTCCTTGCCCGTATCGGGGTTGTCACCCCGGAATTTATGCGCAAGTACCGAAAGCACGCCATAGTACTCGTCCTCGTGGTTGCGGCTGTGATCACCCCTCCCGACGTCTTCAGCCTGATTCTGGTCACAATACCATTGGTCCTGTTGTACGAAGTAAGTATCTTTATTGCGTCAAGGGTTGTAAGAAAGCGTGCCGAGAAGGATGCCGCGGCCGATGCTGCATCTGAAGCCGAGGCAAGCGCGACGCAGTGAAAAAAATGAGAGATACCCTCTTCTGAACAAGCAGAGCCATAACAGAAATAAAGTCAGAAATATGGGTGTCACACCAAACCATACCAATCAAATTCACAAAGAATGAAACTCTATACCACGAACCTGATAAAACGCTACAAGACGCGGACAGTCGTCAATGAGGTGTCGGTTGAGGTGGAGCAGGGTGAGATCGTCGGGTTGCTGGGGCCCAACGGTGCCGGCAAGACAACCACGTTTTACATGATGGTCGGACTGATAAGGCCGAACGGCGGCCGGATCTGGCTCGACAATACGGAGATCACCGGTTTTCCGATGTACCGCCGCTCACGGATGGGTATTGGGTATCTTGCCCAGGAAGCCTCTGTCTTCCGCAAACTGAGCGTGGAAGACAACCTCATGGCTGTCATGGAGCTCTCTGACATGAAAAAGGAGGAGAGAAAGGAGCGCCAGGAGCTGCTCCTCGAAGAGTTCGGCCTCGCACGCATACGAAAGAGTCTGGGGACGCAGCTGTCAGGGGGTGAGCGACGCCGTACGGAGATAGCGCGGGCACTGGCACTGAATCCTAAATTCATCCTCCTTGACGAACCCTTCGCCGGCGTTGACCCTATCGCGGTGGAAGACATTCAGATGATCGTCTCCCACCTGAAAGACAAGAACATAGGCATCCTGATAACAGACCATAACGTCCACGAGACCCTCTCCATCACTGACCGTGCCTACCTGCTCTTCGAGGGTAAAATACTCAAACAGGGCACCTCCTCACAGCTCGCTGACGATGAGCAGGTAAGAAGCGTCTACCTCGGTAAGAACTTCGAACTCAGGAGGTAATTTCAGTCGCGGCCTTTTGTAACTTCATAATATTTACTAATTTTGCGCCACATTTTGCGGATGTGTCGTAATTGGTAGCCGAGCAAGACTTAGGATCTTGTGCCTCAGGGCGTGGGGGTTCGAGTCCCTTCATCCGCACTAAACACCAAAACCGCCCGTCCCCCGCTTCGCCCTTCCTCTGTACGGTACGACCGGCTGACGGACCAAAAGCGGTTTATATAATATGTAGATTTTAACGGGATGAATGTCACCAGAGAGAACATTGACGCGCTGAACGCAACTGTCAGGATCAATATCGTAAAAACCGATTACGAGGAGAAAGTTGAAAAGAAGCTCAGGGAATACAGAAGGACAGCCTCAATCAAGGGATTCCGTCCCGGGCACGTGCCCTACACCATGATCAGAAAGCTGTACGGCACCACCGTTCTTGTTGATGAGATTAATACCATCGTGTCGGAGAGCCTCTCTGATATATATCGGAACGAGAACCTCGATATCCTCGGCGATCCCCCATCCCGAAGCATGAAGAGCACTCTTTCGAACCCTGAGAAATCACGAGGAGTTTATCTTCTCCTTCGAACTTGGACTGGCTCCGGTGTTCGAGATCAATCTCTCGGAAAAGCATGAAGCTCACACGTTACCTCATTGAACCGGACGCGAAGATGATTGCCGACTATGTTGACAATTACGCGCGCAGGAACGAGCGAGCTCGTAAAAATCGAAACAGTCCGAGGAGAAGGATGTGCTCAAGGGCTCAATCTCTTCAGCCGACGGCAGCATAACCAATGATGACACTTCGCTCTCAGTTGACCTGGTGAAGGACGAATCGCTGAAAAAGAGTTCATCGGGAAAGCGGAGGGTGACACCATCACATTCGATATCCGCACAGCCGTTCCCGAATGACTATGAGATCGCCGGGATTTTACGGAAGCAGAAGGATGAGGTCAAGGATCTCAACGGGCTCTTTACGCTTACGGTAAGGGAGGTATCGCGCTTTCATGCCTGCAGAAAACGACCAGGCGCTGTGGGACAAGGTCTACGGAGAAGGAACAGTCAGCTCGGTTGAGGAGTTCGAGGCAAAGGTAACCGACAGAGATAAAGCAATACTTCAGCCGAGACCGGATTATAAGCTGCGGACCGATGCCCGTGACATGCTGTTTACAGAAGATACCGTTCGAACTGCCTGAAGAGTTCCTCAAGAGATGGCTGTTGAGGGTCAATGAGAAAACCACCCCCGAGGAGATAGAGAAAGACTGGGATCATTTCCGTGATGATCTGCGCTGGCAGCTTATCAAGAACAGGGTGGCAAAGGACAACGGAACTGAAGATCACTGATAGAGGAGATACCTTGCCGAAGCAAAGGAATTCACCAGGGCGCAGTTCACGCAATACGGCCTCTACTATGCAACCGACGAGCAGATCACATCATTTGCAAGGGACATGCTCAAGAAGGAGGATGATGCGCGCCGTATAGCCGAGAAAGTACTGGATACCAGGGTACTGGATGTAGTCATTGAAGCCATGAAGGTGGAAGATAAACAGGTTTCGGCAGAGGAATTTAACAAGCTCTTCGAGAAGAAGTGAAACCTTAAAGGTGATATTTTCGTATATTTGGAACTCAACCAATAAGATCAATTATGTCAGATAATAAGGATTTCAAAAGATATGCTGCTGACCGTTTCGGGATCAGCAGTCTTACGATGCACCGTTATGTCTCGGCGAGCAACGGTTACATGTCACCCACAATCATCGAGGAACGTCAGTTGAATGTAGCCTCAATGGACGTCTTTTCGCGCCTTATGATGGACCGTATAATCTTTCTCGGGTTGCCGGTTGACGATTATGTTGCAAATATCATTCAGGCTCAGCTGCTTTACCTTGATTCTTCTGATCCGGGCAAGGACATTCAGATATACCTTAGACGCCCGGACGGAGCAGTGCATGCAGGGATGGGCATTTATGACACCATGCAGTACATCTACGGCCGATGTGGCTGCATCTGCACCGGCACATGGCTGCCTCCATGGGAGCCATCCTTCTCTACAGCCGGCACAAAAGGCAAGAGGTCAGCATTGAAGCACTCGCGGATCATGATCCACCAGCCTATGGGAGGCGCAGAGGGACAGGCCAGTGACATAGAGATAGTTGTCAAAGAGATAACTGAAGATCAAGAAGGAGATTTATGAGAGTATTGGCATTGCATACCGGCCAGCCTGTTGAAAGGTTGAGAAGGATGCTGACCGCGACCACTGGATGACAGCTACCGAGGCGAAGGAGTACGGCATGATAGACGAGGTCCTGTCAAGAACAAAGAAATAGACGGTACCGATGGATAAATGCTCATTCTGCGGACGGACAAAGAAAGAGGCAAACCTGCTCATAGCGGGTCTTGAGGGCCATATCTGCGACCACTGCATTGAGCAGGCTCACAATATAATGTCCGAGGAGCTGGGCAGCAAATCGACGTTCAACCTTGACAGCATCAAGCTCGCGCAAGCCGGAAGAGATTAAGGGTTTTCTTGATCAGTATGTCATCGGACAGGAAAAAGCCAAAAAGATCCTGTCCGTAGCTGTCTACAACCACTACAAGAGGCTGATGCAGAGAGCTGACAGTGACGATGTTGAGATAGAGAAATCAAATATCGTCCTGGTGGGTGAGACAGGCACCGGCAAGACCCTTCTGGCCCGTACCATAGCCCGCATGCTCAATGTTCCCTTCACCATCGTCGATGCCACGGTCCTTACCGAGGCCGGATATGTAGGGGAAGATATAGAGAGTCTGCTTACGCGTCTCCTCCAGAACGCCGATTATGATGTAAAGGCGGCGGAGAAGGGTATTGTGTTTATTGACGAGCTCGACAAGATAGCGCGTAAGGGCGATAACCCTTCCATCACCCGCGATGTGTCGGGTGAGGGTGTGCAGCAGGGCCTTCTGAAGCTTCTTGAGGGTGCCATAGTGAACGTGCCCCCACAGGGCGGAAGGAAACACCCGGAACAGAAGATGATCCCCGTGGATACAAAGAACATACTCTTCATCTGCGGCGGAGCATTCGAGGGGATTGAGAAAAAGATAGCGCACAGGCTGAACACCACCGTGGTAGGATATACAGCCAGCCGTTCGCGTGACCGTTATGACAAGGAGGATCTCCTGAAGTATATTGCCCCGCAGGACCTCAGGGCCTACGGTCTCATACCCGAGATCATCGGCCGCCTGCCGGTGCTGACTCACCTATCCCCGCTTGATGCAAAGGCGTTAAGGGCTATCCTCACCGAGCCGAAAAATGCAATCACCAAACAGTATATCAAGCTGTTTGCCATGGACGGCATCGAACTGACCTTCACTCCTGAATCACTTGACTACATTGTTGACAAGGCGGTTGAATTCAGGCTGGGCGCCAGGGGCCTCCGGGCCATCTGCGAGGCCATCATGATGGACGCCATGTTCGAGCTTCCGTCAGGAGATCAAAAGGAGTTCGCGGTGACCACCGAATATGCCGCCCACAAGCTGGAGAGGGTGGACATGAAAATCCTCAAGGCATCATAAAAAAACCCCCGGTTCCGCCAGAGTGCAGACCGGGGTTTTTTATCGATTATTGCAGAGACGCAGTGATACTGTGTCTCAACATGTATCCTCAGATCATTATATGCAGGTTATATTTCGGATGCCTGAACCGGAGGGTTATCTCCTTTGTCTCATCACCCCTTGAGAGTGTTGCATCAGCATCGCATTCACCGTCGCCGTAGTCGAGCGTAAACGGTTCTATCCCCTCTATCTCAAACCCAATCGTACCCCTCACCAGGAACCTGCAGGCAGCAGTCCACTCAAGCGGAGTTGATAATAGTGTGGAGTATAGGCCACGCCGTTAAGATTTGTTCCGGCAGCCATACCGGTTATAAGACACCTGTCGTCCCACGGATTCCATGTGGCATAACCATCAATGTATTCCCTTTCACGGTCGAACTCATGGGTAATGGTCTTTTCATCAGGGAAAGTGATCTTTCCGCCGCTAAGAACAGCAGAGAAAACGACATTCTGATTATTGTTGGGGCCGAGGTTGGTTACGGTCTTCGTCCCTTCAATCTTTGCCCCGTTGACATAATAGTCCTGGAAGGTAAGGGTCCTGACCGAACCAACCTCGCGCCTGGGGGCAGAAAGGGTAATGAGGATCTTGCCGCTTCGGACAACATCATATAGGCCTTCACAACCTGTCCCATATCAATCACTATATTGCGTGGCCAGAACTCCTGTCCTGCAGAAGTGATTGTTATCAGCGGACAGGTATCGGAAACAGAGGCGGACTTTAAACCAGCCTCGGCCATCACGGAGGCGATCTTAAGCGAGGCAAAGGCATCATCAAAAAGCGCCTCTGAGAGGGCAGCATCATCGGCTGCCTCAAGGCTTGATGTCTCAAGCGGGGTCGACTTCTGGCATGATGTAAAGACGAAACCCGCGAGGATCATAATAAGAATCACTGACTTTGTTTTCATAATAGAGTTTGTTTAAGTGTTCTGTGTTTGTCTGTATCTCTGAGACTACAGAAAACACTCAGGGTTTAACGCTAAAATGAAAAAAAAGTTACTTCCGGCGGAGATATGTTGTGTAGGTGAAGCTGATTGCGCCGGGATCTTCGGCCATATACTCTTCTTTTTCAGAAACATACCATTCGTCGGCATCTATCTCAGGGAAAAAGGTATCGGCCGGTGAACTCATCATGCATATGTGTAACCATCAGCCTGTCGGCAAGGGGCATGAACTGCCTGTAGACGGAGCCTCCTCCGATAATGAAGATCTCTTTCCCCGGTTCGCAGAGAGCCAGGCCTCCATCTATCGACCTGGCGGTTTCTGCGCAGTCAAAACAGTCGAGCTCATTGTCGGTGAGCACAATATTCTTCCGTCCGGCCAGCGGCTTGCTGGGCAATGACTCCCATGTCTTCTTGCCCATTACCAGACAGTGTCCCATGGTGATCTTTTTAAATCTCTGCAGATCACCCGGAAGATGTGCAAGGAGGTTGTTCCTGTATCCTATTCCGTTCTTACTGTCTGTAGCTACAATTATGGTGATCATCTCATACAGATATTTCGCCTTTTATGGCAGGGTGAGGATCATAGCGCTGTCAGCGTAAAATCCTCGTACTTGAATGAAAGTATATCATCTGACCTCACCGGATTCAGTGCCATCACCGGCAGCGGGCGGGGTTCGCGGGTTAGCTGCAGCCGTACCTGGGCCAGATGATTGAGGTATATATGTGCATCTCCGCAGGGTGTGTGATGAACTCCCGGGCTCGTATCCCGTCGACCTGGGCCATCATCAGCGTCAGCAGCGGAATATGAGGCGATGTTGAATGGCACGCCCAGGAAGATGTCGGCACTGCGCTGATATAGCTGGCATGAGATTCTTCCTCCTGCAACATAAAACTGGAAGAGGATATGGCAGGGAGGAAGCGCCATCTTCTCTATCTCGCCCACGTTCCATGCTGAGACGATATGTCTGCGCGAGTCTGGATTGTTTTTCAGGGAGCTGACCACCGCCTCTATCTGGTCGATGGTTCTGCCGTCAGCTGCCGGCCACGAACGCCACTGATAGCCATATACCGGCCCCAGGTTCCCTTCGGGGTCTGCCCACTCGTTCCAGATTCTGACACCGTTCTCCTGAAGATACTTCACGTTTGTGCTGCCGCTCAGGAACCAGAGGAGTTCGTGAATGATCGATTTAAGATGCAGCCTTTTGGTTGTCATCAAGGGGAAACGTTCCGACAGGTCAAACCGCATCTGGTAACCGAAGGTACTTATGGTACCCGTGCCGGTGCGGTCTCTCTTTTCAACGCCATGTTCAATCACATGGCTCAGCAGGTCAAGATATTGCTTCATAGTCTTTATTCGAAATAGTTGACGGCACGGGTAATCTTTACCACCCACCGCCGGGGGACATGCTTATCTCCATCTCCCGGTACCGGCCTTACGGCTGAGCCCGACGCCGATTCTCCATATCTCCTTCCTTTTTCTACCTGATTTGTCCTTTTCTGTCTTGGCCAGCTCGTCACGTATGGGCTGCTGCCTGTTCATAATCTTCGCGGTCCAATAGCATCAGCGAGCATCTCCTTAAGGTCCTCGGGTGTAAACTCGCCATATTCGCTTGAGACAGCAGGCTTCTTCTGACGCGGCTCTTCGCCCGGTTTCTTCTGTTCCTCCTCTGTAGAAGCGCTCATGACAATGCCTGCTTCATTCAGTATCTGCGGTTCGATGAAGATGGGGCATTCGAATCTCAGGGCCAGGGCAACAGCATCAGAGGTGCGGGAATCGATATTGAAAACGTCTCTCACCGTCAGTGCAGACTATCTCTGAATAGAAGATGCCTTCACGTAGCTTATTGATAAGCACCTGCTCCACAGTCACGCCGCAGGCGAGGGCAAAGCTCCTGAACAGATCATGGGTCAGTGGCCTGGGAGGCTCCAGGTTCTCAAGTTTAATGACTATGGCCTGAGCCTCAAACCCCCCGATAATGATCGGTATCCGTCTCTCACCATTCTCTTCCGCCAGAATGAGAGCATAGGCTCCGGACTGAGTCTGACTGTAAGAAATACCTATGACCTTCAGACGAATAAGCTTATTCTGCATAGTTAACCAGGTTTTCAAGCCGACAGGCCGATATGACAAATATAAAGAATAAGAATCTTTATCATCCCGGTGATTGAATTTTTTATCCACAGCATGTTGGTGATAAATTAATCGCGTCGATTTGTAAATAAGTTTATTTTTATATCTTTGCAGTCCGAAAAACAGAGATCCGGAGGGGCCCGCAGAAGTGTCATGCACAGAGGAGCATGTCCGCCTCACGGAGTAATAAAAGAGAGATTGAAAATGTACGCAATCGTAGAAATTGCCGGTCAGCAGTTCAAGGTGGAAGAGGGAAAGAAGATCTTCGTTCACCGTCTGGATGCAGAAGAAGGCGATAATGTAGAGTTTGAAAAGGTTCTCCTGCTGGATAATGACGGAACAGTCACCGTTGGTGAACCGGTCATCGAAGGCACGGTGGTCGAAGGCAAGGTCCTGGCCCACCCGCGAGGTGACAAAGTAATAATCTTCAAGAAGAAGAGAAGAAAAGGGTATCAGAAAAGAAGCGGACACCGTCAGGACTTCACCCAGGTGGAGATACTGAGCATCGGCCCCAGGGGAGAAGAGAAGAAGAAAGCTGCTCCCAAAGCTGAGAGAAAAGTAACCGTGGCACCCGTTGCCGAAGAGGTGAAAGAAGAGGTCAAAAAGGCCCCGGCAAAGAAAGCAGCCGCAAAAAAAGAGCCGGCAGAAAAGAAGGAGGCCGTAAAAAAAGCACCGGCAAAGAGCACAAAGAAACCGGCAAAGGAATAACCGATAAACAGTAAAAAATAAGGATATGGCACACAAGAAAGGTGTAGGCAGTTCACGCAACGGCCGCGATTCAGAAAGCAAAAGGCTTGGTGTCAAGCTCTTCGGAGGACAGACAGTTAAGGCCGGCAGCATCATCGTTCGCCAGCGCGGTACCACACACAACCCCGGTGAAAACGTCGGGATAGGCAGGGACCATACTCTCTTTGCCCTCATCGACGGGAAGATAGTATTCAAGAAGAAGAGTGACAACAAATCATATGTCTCTGTTCTGCCCGCAGCAGAATAAGTAACGGTCACTGTAAGATACTGGCTCCTGAAAATATACGCGCAAGCGCATCTTTTCAGGAGTTTTTGTTTTATTTTTACGCTCCTTATACGATCAAAACCCGTCAGCGATGCTTACAATAAACCTTATCCGCGAACAATCTTCATCAGTCATTGAGAGGCTCAGGGTCAAGAATTTCGACGCCACCGCCATTGTCGGGCTCGTGCTTGACCTCGACCGCCGCCGCCGCGAGCTGCAGACCGAGGGTGATGCGGTGCAGGCCGGACTTAACAACCTTGCCAGGGAGATCGGGTCACTCATGAAAGAGGGCAAAAAGGCTGAGGCCGAGGCTGCCAAGAGTGGCATAGGCGCTCTGAAGGAGAAACAAAAAAGACTCTCCGAGACCCTTGACGATGTAAGCCGTGAGATGCAGGCCGAGCTGATAAGACTGCCCAACCTCCCCCACCCGCTGGTCGTTGCGGGCAAGAGCGCCGAGGATAACGTCATGGTCCGCAGCGGAGGCACAATCAAAGAGCTTCATGCCGGTGCGGTGCCGCACTGGGACCTGATAAAGAAATATGATATCATAGACTTCGACCTGGGGATAAAGATCACCGGCGCAGGCTTCCCTGTCTATAAAGGTAAGGGCGCCAGGCTGCAGAGGGCCCTGATCAACTTCTTCCTGGACGAGGGTGGAAAAGCCGGATACCGCGAGATAGAACCACCGATACTGGTGAATGAAGATTCCGGGTTCGGCACCGGACAGCTGCCCGACAAGGAGGGACAGATGTACCATGTTGGCATTGACAACCTTTATATGATACCCACTGCCGAGGTGCCCATCACCAATATCTACCGCGATGTGATCCTCGATGCCGCAGACCTGCCTGTCAAAAACATGGGCTACACCCCCTGCTTCCGCCGTGAGGCCGGATCGTGGGGTGCGCATGTCAGGGGACTGAACAGGCTGCATCAGTTCGATAAGGTGGAGATTGTGCAGATAGCCCATCCCGACAGGTCTTATGATTCGCTTGAGGAGATGGTCAGTCATGTCGAGAGCCTGCTGGTGAAGCTCGAGCTGCCTTACCGAATCGTCAGGCTGTGCGGAGGTGACATGTCATTCACCTCGGCCATGACCTATGACTTCGAGGTGTGGTCAGCGGCACAGCAGCGCTGGCTTGAGGTGAGTTCAACATCAAACTTTGAATCCTTCCAGGCCAACAGGCTCAAGTGCCGCTTCAGGGAGAAGGGGGCCAAACAGACCACGCTCTGTCATACCCTTAACGGCAGCGCCCTGGCACTGCCCCGCATCGTGGCCGCACTGCTCAGAACAACCAGACCCCGAAGGCATAAAGTGCCATCCGCACACCGGCGCCTTACACCGGGTTTGAGCTGATCAGCTGAAACAAATGAAAAAGAGCTCCCGGGCATATCTTTATGCAGCTCTTTCCGTATTCCTGTGGGGGACCATCCCCACAGCCTTCAAGATAGCTCTCTCGGAGTTGAGTATCGTGACCATGCTTGGCATAACCACGCTGGTTTCCACCATCGTTTTGTTTATCATTGTTGCCTCCGCCGGCAAGCTGAAACAGCTGGGGAAGATGACCCGTAAGGATTTACTGTGGTCAGCACTGCTTGGCCTGATCTCCCCCGTGGGTTATTATCTGATCCTTCTCACGGCCTACAGCCGGCTGCCGGGCCAGGTGGCCCAGCCGATAAACATGATATGGCCAATTTTCCTCGTCTTCTTTTCAATACCGCTGCTTCATCAGCGTATCCCCGCCCGAAGCTTCATTGCACTGTTCATCAGCCTTGCAGGAGTATATATCATAGCATCACAGGGGGCTCTCTTTCATCCCGGGAAGTCTGACACGGCAGGCGTGTTGCTGGCACTTGTAAGCGGCGTGCTTTGGGCCCTTTACTTCGTCCTCAATGTACGCGACAGCCGTGACGAAGCCGTAAAACTATTCACCAACTTCCTGTTTGGCACTGTTTATATGGGGGTGATTATGCTGGCCCAAGGCTCCTTCAGCGAACCGGTGAGCCTTAAGGGTGCAGCAGCATCGGTATACTGCGGTGTCTTTGAGATGGGCATCACCTTCTGGCTCTGGCTGAGGGCACTGCAACTGGCTGAGACAACCGACAGGGTAAGTAACCTCGTCTATTTCGCCCCTTTCATCTCACTGATCCTGCTTCACTTTATAATTGACGAACCCATTTATTATACCACCCCACTGGGGCTGCTCCTTATCATAGGAAGCGTCCTGTTTCAGAACCGGGGCAAAAAAGCCTGAACCAAACGGCACATTTTTTGTGGTTCCTGTCAAATAAATAAAAGCGAAATGAAAAAAATTGTCTTGACAACCCCCTTGATAATTCCCCTTCTTTCCGGCTGCAGAAAGGATCCCGATCCTGTCGATGAATACACGCTTGAAGAGCGGGCGCGAGATGGTCTTTATGACCTGATGAAATATGCCTACCTGTGGTACAATGCCATGCCCACGGTAAAGATCTCAGACTTTGACGGTCCTGAGGAGATACTCGAAGGCCTGCGATACAAAACCAGGGATAAATGGAGCTTTGTGACAGATTACGAGAGTTTTATGGCCTCAATGCAGGGCACTTTCGTAGGTCATGGCATCAGGATGAGTCTTGACAACTCAAACATCGTGAGGGTTGTCAGTCTTTATGAAGGGTCTGACCTCTGGCCCAGGGGTGTCAGGAGAGGATGGATAATCAGGGAGATAAATGATACACCCGTCGCCCCTGTTTTTATTTCAGGCGATGACGCGGCCTACAATGCGCTCATGGGGCCGTCAACGGCCGGCCATAACTAACAAGTTCCTTTTTCAGAAGCCTGACGGCACCACCGTGACCTACAGCTCAACGAAAGCAAGCTTCACCATCAACTCCGTGACTGCCGCGAAAATTCTTGACCTGACCAGCGGGAAGACCGGGTACCTAAGCTTTGAGAACATTTATCGACCCTTCCGAGCAGGAGCTCAATGAGGCGTTTGTAGATTTCAAGGCCAGTAATGTCACTGATCTTATCATCGACCTCCGGTACAATACAGGAGGCTACATGGATATTGCCCAGCAGCTCTCGAGCCTGGTGACAAAGGCTGCTGACACCTCAAAGGTATGTATCACGCCCAAGTACAACAGTCTGGTAGGGCCCGACTGGGATGAGAGCTATAAGTTCATACGGACAGAAAGTCCTCTCGGTCTTGACCGTGTTGTCTTCATCACTTCACGCAGCTCCGCATCCGCGAGTGAGGTTGTGATAAACAGTCTGAAGCCATATGTCGATGTCACCATCGTGGGTGACACCACCCATGGCAAGCCGGCCGGGATGAATATATGGGGGTACCCCTTCCCATCCAACAGCAATCCCAACCCTGACTATGAATATGTCTTCGCTCCCATTACGTTTGAGTACGTCAATTCAACTGGCGAAGGTCGTTTTTATGAAGGCATGGTACCGGACATTATGGCCGCCGATGATATCACACGAGACTTTGGCGATCCGCAGGAGGCATCGCTTGCTGCGGCCATCGGCTTCCTCCAGGGCACAAAAGCCAAAAGCAGTACACCGATAAGACGCAGCCGTGTCTTCTCGGAAGGTGATCAGCTGCCGGCAAATCTCTACCTTGGTCCGCCTCAATCATTCAGGAAGTGAAGACGCGCGAAGGTGAAAAGATAATCCTTGGGATTGACCCCGGTACCACTGTCACTGGTTACGGCCTGATAAGTGTCTCCGGCAAGACCCCTTCGCTGATCACGCTTGGCATTATCGACCTCCGCAGGGAGACGGATCACTTCAGAAAGATACGTACGATCTTTGAGCAGACGCTCTCGCTGATAGACCAGTATCACCCTGACGAGTTTGCCATTGAGGCGCAGTTCTTCGGCAAGAATGTACAGAGCATGCTCAAGCTGGGCAGGGCGCAGGGAGCAGCCATCTCCGCTGCCCTGTACCGCGACCTGCCTGTATCCGAGTATGCCCCGAGGATGATCAAGATGTCAATCACCGGACAGGGGCAGGCAAGCAAGGAGCAGGTGTCTGCTATGCTGAGGACAATACTTTCCTTCCAGGGTGAAAAGATGGTGCTTGATGCCACTGACGCCCTCGGTGCGGCCCTGTGCCACTTCTACCAGAGCGGCAAGCCGGCATCGGGAAAGTCAAAAAGCTGGGAAGATTTCGTCAAGAAAAACAGCGGCCGGGTCAAAGGGTAAGCTTCTGTGCTGCCGCCAGGGCCACAACGCTCACCCTGACGTCGCCGGCCTCATGCAGGGCATTAACGCATGCTTCCATCGTTGATCCGGTGGTGATTACATCATCAGCCACAAGGATGTGTCTGCCAACTATCTCAGCGGGCCTGAGGACGGCAAAGAGACCCTCCACGTTCTCCCATCGCTCATACCTGCCGCGTCTTGTCTGCGACCCTGACCTGCCGGTCCGGATCAGGATGTCATTCCTGACCGGCACACGGCTTGTTGCTGACAACCCCTGCGCAATAAAGTCGCTCTGGTTGTACCCTCTCTTTCTCTTCCTGTCGGCGCTGAGGGGCACAGGCACAATAAAGTCAATGCCTTCCATGAATCCGCTCTTCATCAGAGTGGACCCGTAAAGCTCTCCCAGCATCTTACCGATCTCCCTCCTGCCATCATACTTAAGAGCAAATATCAGTTTCCTGATGCGGCTCCCCCGGTTATATACCGAGAAGGCAGCCGCCCGATCAACCTGGCACCTGCCCCAGAATGCCTGCTCAAGCATGTTATCGCGCCGCAGGTGAAAATCAGTCCTGGCCATTGAGAGCAGGCATTCCGTGCACAGCACCTCCTCCCCTCGGACGAGATGAGCCCTGCAGGCGAGGCACAGCCGCGGCAGGAAAAGACTCAGAAAGTCGTCGACAATATCTTTAATATGAGACACTTCACAGCGAGAAGCAAACATAAAGTTATGATAATTATGATAAATAGCAGTTGACTGATAAAAATTTTTCTATATTGCACACGTTATTAAACAAATCAATTTACACAAGAATGAAAAAATGGATGATTGGCAGCCTTTTACTCATCGCAATGATGGTTGCGGCTGCAGGCGTATATGCTCAGACTACCGACAAGGAGAAAAAGAACTCCAAGAGTGAGTGCACTTTTGTCGATAAGGACAAGGATGGCAAGTGTGACACATGCGGTTCTGCCGCAGACGCATGCAAGAAGGCTTGCACGACTACTACTGCCACTGGCAAGGACTGCTCCAAGTGCCCGTCAGCTGCTGCATGCGGCGAAACCAAGGGTGAAGTGGTACCTGTTGCAAAGGAAGGTACAGCCGCAGTAAAACCATGCTGCGCAGTCAAGAAGTAAAATCCTGCTGATAAGAAAAAGAGGCTGTCTCATATGGGGCAGCCTTTCTTTTTTACCCTGTCAGTGACAGGGATTTTTTATCTGTTTGCCGGATCAGAGCCGGACATGTTCGCTGATAGCCCTCGCTAAGCGCTCATTCTCTTCCGCAGATGGTGACACCCGGGGGTTTGTGAAGAGAAGATCCGACTCCCTGTTTAAGGGGACGAGGTGTATGTGGGCATGAGGCACCTCAAGCCCTATCACTGCCACACCGATTCTTTTGCACTCTATCACCTCCTTCATCGCCGCGGCCACTTTCTGTGCGAAGAGCATCATGCCGGCAAGGGTCTGTTCATCAAGATCGAAGATATAATCCACCTCCTTTTTGGGAACAACAAGGGTATGACCCGGCCTCAGCGGTCTGACGTCGAGAAAGGCAATAAAGCGGTCATCTTCGGCAACCCTGTGACAGGGTATCTCGCCGTTGATTATCCGTGTAAAAATCGATGCCATTGCACTGCTCTTTTCAGATTGATATCTCAACTATCTCAAAGGGTATAACTCCGGCGGGGACTTTTACTTCCACCACGTCGCCCACCTTCTTTCCCATGATGCCCTGCGCTATTGGAGAAGTAGCGGCCAGCTTGCCCTGCTTTAGGTTAGCCTCTGTCTCAGGCACAAGCTGGTACTCCATGGTCAGACCGCTGGTTCTGTTGCGAATCCTGACCCTGTTAAGGATCTGCACCGAAGTGGTGTTGATCCTCGATCCGTCAATAATACGTGCCCGGGCTACCTGGTCTTCGAGGCGGGCTATCTTCATTTCAAGCATGCCCTGCGCATCCTTGGCGGCAGAATATTCAGCATTCTCGGTAAGGTCGCCCTTATCGCGTGCCTCTGCAATCATTCGCGCAATAGCCGGCCTTTCATTACGGAGCAGATCAAGTTCCTCCTTCATCTTCTGGAGACCCTCTTCTGTTACATAGATAAATTCCGACATAATTCTTCAGTAATAGGTTAAAAAATAAGAAGAATCCCGGCATTACCGGAACTCTTCAAAGAACAAATATACAAATTTTTTAATTAAAAACCAAATCAAGTCTCTTCACTAATAATCAGAATATCAGGCAGAGTACTCGGCTCTGTTTAGCAAAGCTGAATAAATAACTGCCTTTTTCAGGTCGAATCCGCCTGAAAGAATTTCACTGCCCGGCCTGACGTTGTAATCATACTCCGGTGCATCTCCTATCTCAGTCTCAGAGATCTCGGTATGGACAAAATCACTCGTCTGGAAATCCTTGAATGCGGAGGCTCCCTCGGATGCGAAGGCAGAGGCCATCGAATCCTCTATTGATCCCTCCATGGCAAAGGCTTCGGCCATTGTCGCAGCTGCTGAGCCCTCCCTGCTGAATCTTTTGGCCAGCTGATCCTCATACTTTCCCTCCATGGAAGGTTCCATGGGCATAAACTGCGGCCTTCGCTGCTGCCGGGGTGCAGGTGTCGGTACCGTACGCGCCGGTGCCGTACGCACTGGCGGCGTCATCTCCTCTTCGTCAGGCATGCGCTGCAACACTTTTTTCGGAGGTGCCTGTGGCTTCTTGCCCTTGCCCTTAAATGAGCCGGCAAGAGCGATAATCCCCAGAATAATGTAGAAAATCAATCCGCCTAATCCACCGTCTTCCATAATCTTCAGTATTTTTTGATCTTGTGCTGTTTAAGTTTTGGCTGCTTCTTCGGATCCTCCATCTTTGACTTTGCCTTATTCTTCTGCTGCCTGAGCTCCGGCTGCTTCCGGGGATCCTTTGTTTTCGGCTTTGCCTTAGCCTTTGCGGGTTTCGGTTGTTCCGGCTTCTTCAGCTCCGGCTTTGTCTGCTCTTTCCGCTGTTTCTGCTTCTTGACCTTGTATTTCGATTCAGTGTTTTTGCTGTTGTTATCCATGCGCATTCTGGTCTCTTCACTCTGGCTCTCATAGTGCTTCTTTCTCAGCTCCTTGAGTTGCTTCTCATCCTCCTTGTCACGTCTGGCCTCCTTCTTCTCCTGCTCCTTCATGGCCCTGGCAGCCTTACCGCTTGCCTTGCCTTCTTCGTAGGGCTTGCTCTTGCCGGTCTTCCCGAACATCTCCTTCTCTGCCTTTTTGGTTGCATTGCGCTGAGCATTGCAGTCGGTGGCACGAGCCGCAAAGAGGAGAAGTGACAGAATAACAAGGAACTTTATAAATACTATCTTATGCTTCATTTCGTTTGTCAGGTGTGCCCCGAAGGACATAAATGGTTACTTTTGCAGAAACTCAGATAATCGCATGTCAGGTTCAAATGTAAAGATTTTTTTCATCATCACCTCGGCTCTCCTGCTGACAATGTCATGCGACCGGGAGAAAAATGAGGTTATCCCTGACATTACCATTGATTTTACCATTAACTTCTCAGACCCTGAGTTCTTTGATCTTTATTACTCCCCCGGAATAAGTGCGCTGATCAGCTCTTCCCACAGGCATCTTGGCATCGGCACCGGCGGATTTGACAACAACGGCATCATCATATATAATACGGGGCTGCAGGGATTCGAATACTCTGCCTTTGACCGCACCTGTCCGCATTGCTATGTAACCGAGAGTGCCAGCCTTGCCGTCAACATTGACGGGGTATATGCCGTATGTCCGAGATGCTCCACAAATTATGCCCTCGGAGCATCAGGTCTTCCCCAGACCGGTCCGGGTCAATACTATCTCAAGAATTATCAGACCGGGTACACCGGCCAGAGCTTAAGGGTCTGGAACAGGAAATAAAATCTTCTAATACCTGTAATGCTCAGGCTTATAGGGTCCTTCAGACGGGACGCCAATATAGTCGGCCTGCTCCTTCGTCAACTTTGTAAGATCGACTCCCAGTTGTGCCAGATGCAGCCGTGCGACCTCTTCATCGAGATGCTTCGGCAGCCTGTAAACCCCTGTCTTATAATCCCCGGTCCATAGTTCAATCTGAGCCAGCGTCTGGTTGCTGAATGAGTTGCTCATTACAAAAGAAGGGTGGCCCGTGGCGCAGCCAAGGTTTACCAGTCGCCCTTCGGCGAGCAGGAAAATGGCATGACCGTCGGGGAAGACATATTTGTCTACCTGGGGCTTGATATTGATCTTCTTGACGCCCTTGTAGTCATTGAGAAGGTCAACCTGTATCTCATTGTCAAAGTGTCCTATATTGCAGACGATGGCCTGATCCTTCATCTTCTCCATATGCTCTATGGTGATGATGTCACGGTTGCCGGTTGCAGCGACGAAGATGTTCCCCTCCGGGAGCGTCTCCTCCACGGTCTTAACCTCAAAACCCTCCATGGATGCCTGGAGAGCACATATGGGATCTATCTCGGTCACTATGACCCTGGCACCGTACGAACGCATCGAGCGGGCTGATCCTTTGCCCACGTCTCCATAACCGCATACAACAACCACCTTGCCTGCGATCATCACATCGGTAGCCCTTTTGATGCCATCGGCAAGCGACTCACGGCAGCCGTAGAGGTTGTCGAACTTGCTCTTGGTCACCGAATCATTTACGTTTATGGCAGGGACGAGCAGCTCGCCCGCCTCCATCATCTGGTAAAGACGGTGCACGCCTGTGGTGGTCTCCTCTGAGATTCCCACCATCTCCTTCACCGTCCTGCTCCATTTCTCAGGGTCTTCTGCAAGAATCTTCCTGAGTGTGTCGATGATTATTGCCTCTTCCCTGCTTGCCGGGTTGGCGTCAAGCACCGATGGGTCAGTCTCTGCCTTGTACCCCATGTGAACCAGCAGTGATGCATCACCGCCATCATCAACGATGAGATTGGGACCCATGCCGCCGGGGAATGAAAGCGCCTGCGCGGTGCACCACCAGTACTCTTCGAGCGTCTCGCCCTTCCATGCAAAAACAGGAATGCCTGCAGCGGCAATTGCTGCGGCGGCATGATCCTGGGTTGAGAAAATATTGCAGCTCGCCCATCTGACGTCTGCGCCAAGATCACGCAGTGTCTCAATGAGCACGGCCGTCTGTATTGTCATGTGCAGCGAGCCCGTGACCCTGGCACCTTTGAGAGGCTTTGCAACCGAATGCTTATTTCTGAGCGAGAGAAGGCCCGGCATCTCCTTCTCGGCAATTTCTATCTCCTTTCGGCCGAATTCAGCCAGTGCAATATCCTTTACCTTGTATGAAAGTTCGTTGTTGATGTATGACATGATCAATATTATTTTTAGGTCTGCAAAGATAACTAAAAAGCTGCACAATTGTTCAGCGGCGCAACAGGGCGATCGTCCTTTCACGATCCATAGCCAACTGTGCTGCCAGTGAGTCAATGCTGTCGAATTTCATCTCGTCACGCAACCTTTCGCGGAACCTTACGGTGACGGTCTTTCCGTACAGGTCTGATTCAAAATCAATAATATGGGCCTCAATGGTGCTTCTGCCGTCATTCTCCGTTATCGTTGGTCTCACTCCGATGTTGAGCATGGCCACATGCCACACGTGATCACCCTCAACCATGATCTCAACGGCGTAAACTCCTGCCCCGGGGATCAGTTTGTAAACAAAAGAAGGCGCAATATTTGCCGTGGGGAAGCCCATACCCCGTCCGATCCTCTTTCCGGAGACTACTTTCCCCTTCAGGCTGTAGTCATAACCCAGCATGGCCGATGCCTTTCTGGTATCGCCCCCTTTCAGGAGCCCTCTAATCAGAGAGGAGCTGACCGCCTCTCCGCCGATCATGAATGCCTCCTCGCGCGTGACTCTGAAATCCATTTTGCCGGAACACTCAATGATGGTTTTGGTGTCGCCCTCATGACGCCTCCCGAAGTGATGGTTAAAGCCGGTGATGAGATGCCTCAGGCCCAGGTGACGGCACAGTATCGAGTCTACAAACTCTTCGGCAGTCATACGGCTCAGCTCAGGGGTAAAGGGAATAATGACAAGATGGTCTATGCCTGTCTGGCGAAGAAGGTATATCCGTTCCTCAATGTCAGTCAGGAAACGAAGATGGCTTGGATCACCGGTAAGAACAATGCGGGGGTGAGGATCAAAGGTGACAGCCACTGCATCCGACCGGCTCTTGCCCGCTTCGGCCACCACACGGCCAAGAAGCATGCGGTGGCCAAGGTGAACACCGTCAAAAACACCCATGGTAACCACAGGATCCCTGAAGTGCAGGTCGAAATATCCTTCGTGAATGATCATAGCCCGGTCAGCCGACTACAAATTTATTCTTAATATTGTATTTCTTAGCATCTGATAAAATGGAAGGACTTGCATCGGTACGGGGGAGACTGATCGTGATATTGGTCGTTTTTATGGCCTTTATCCAGACAGCCCTCTCTTCCTCCTGCCACCAGAATACAGATAATCAGCAGGATACAGCGTACTTAATGCAGCAACTTCATAACGGGAGGGTATGGGAAAAGAAGTACGACCAGGTGTCCGGCCATGAGTTTTTTCTTACCGAGGCCCTGTCGGAGGCATCCTTAACGATTGAAGAGAGAACCTTCAATAAACAGCTGATCTGGTATGACATCCTTAATGACCGCATTGTGCTGATGGTCCGCCCAGGCCTCTTCGTTGAGGCAGACGGAGAAAACGTCAGCCAGTTCACCCTCACCTATCTGAACAACAAATACATCTTCAGGTACTTCGGAGAAAAGGGGTACTGTCAGCTGTTGCACAATGGAAGGGTACTGCTTGTAAGGAAATACGTCAAAGTAATAAAGAAGAACGCCGTCAACGGTAGTTTTGATGCCTTTGAGGAGGAGATATCTGACTACCTGGTAAAGGACGGGCGTTTCACCAGGCTCCGGGCAAGGAAGGACCTCTTCACGGTTCTGGCTGACAGGGAAACGGAGGTCCGGCATTTCATACGTGACAATAATATATGGTTGGATCCTAAAAGACCAGAGTCGCTCATCCCTATCCTGGAATTTTACGATTCATTGTAAAAGCGAATGATGAAATTACCCCTTTTATTGATCCTTTACTTTGCGTTTTCATCTCTTGCCGCCGGCCAGCAGGAGGAACAAAGGATTACATGGAATTATGAGGGCAGTACCTTTGAGGAGTTTGTTTCACAGGCCGAAGCGCACCTCCGGATAAGATTTTATTATAAAGATGAATGGACAGAGGGGCTCCGGATGCCGGACTCAGGAAAAGAGCCGCTCCTCAGTGATCTGCTCAGGCGGATGTTCGCCGGAAAAGCCATTTATTATTTCAGTGATGAATCAGGCAACATAATCATTACAAAGGATTTCGCTGTCAAGTCCTTTGCCTCCGGCACCCTTTCTTCTGAAAACCTGCTCCCACGCCAGGATCGCTCCGAAGATAATGAGCGGTCTGCGGTAAGTGAATACCTGATATACGAGATCGGCAACCGTGCAGAAAAAGCGAGACAGGGGAACATCAGCATCACCGGTTACATCAGGGACAAAAACAGTGGTGAACCTCTCAGGGGGGTGACGGTTTTCATAAGCGAACTTGCACAGGGCACCGCTACTGACGCCAACGGTTTTTACCTTGTGAATGTACCCCGCGGTTCATACAACTTCAGGTTCTCCCACCTCGGAATGAAAGAGACAGGGGTCAACACCCGGGTATACGGAAGCGGCTCACTTGACATAGAGATGGTTGAAGAATATATCGCCATTGAGGGGGCGGTGGTTACGGCACGGAAAAGTGACGCACTGCGCAGGCTTGAGACAGGATTCGAGAAGGTCAACATGGCAACCTTCCGCCTGATGCCATCCTCGCTTGGCGAGACGGATATCCTGAAAAATATACTCCTCCTGCCGGGAGTCAAAACAGTGGGCGAAGCATCTCAGGGATTCAACGTAAGGGGGGGTGCATCGGACCAGAACCTGATACTTCTCTACGGCGTCCCTCTTTTCAATCCTTCACACTTCTTCGGTTTCTTTACCTCGGTCAACGCTGATATCATCAGAGACCTTCATCTTTATAAGGGAGGCATGCCGGCCCGTTACGGCGGAAGACTCTCATCCGTAATAGATATTTTACCTCTTGACGGGAGCAACCGGGAGTTCAGCGGGAAAGCAGGCATCAGCCCGATTGCAGCTCACCTGCTACTCGATTTTCCCATAGTAAAGGAAAAGGTTTCTGCCATCGTAGCAGCCCGCAGCACATATTCAAACTGGGTGATGGATGTGGTTGATTATCCGCTCCTCAACAAGAGTGAAGCCTCATTCTATGACTTCAATTCCAGAGTCGTCTGGACCCCGGATGAAAAAAACAGCCTCGAACTCTCGGGATACCTGAGCCATGATGCCTTCAGGCTGAACAGCGACACCACATACGGCTACAGCAACATGATCGCCTCACTGAAATGGATAAGGTCACTTACCGGCAAAGCACATCTTTCGGTATCAGCAGCCAACAGTAACTATAAATACAATGTGAGCAGCCTGTCAACAGTCGAAAAGGCTTTTGAGCTCAGCTATGGAATCAATTATTCGAGCATCAGGGGTGATCTTAGCCTGTCGGCCGGACGTATAAATGATTTAAATGGCGGGATGGAACTTGGCTTTTATTCTGTATTGCCCGGAGACTTTCAGCCTGCCTACTCTGCCTCGCTGGTCAAACCGGAGACAATCGAACGGGAAAGAGCCATGGAGAACGCCCTCTACATTGAAGACCTGATGAAACTGTCAGAGCAGGCTTCACTCAGCATAGGACTGAGATATTCATGGTTCGCGGCATTTGGACCGAAAACGGTTCTTATGTACGAACCGGCCCTGCCCAGAAGCATATCAACAATCATTGATACTGTTTCCTTCCCATCCGGCAGACCATATCAAAGTTACTCAGGACCGGAATTCAGGATGTCATTGAATTACATGCTCACCAATAACAGTGCGGTGAAGCTGAACTATAACCGTACGAGACAATATCTTCATCTGCTGACAAACACTGTATCTATCTCTCCTACTGATCTATGGAAGATATCTGATTATTATATCAGACCGCAGGTGGCCGATCAGTATTCAGCCGGCTATTATCTCACCATACCCTGGAACACTCTCGAGCTCTCAGCAGAGATCTATTATAAGCCCATCCGGAACATGATAGATTTCAAGGGAGGAACGGTTCTGACAATGAATGAAAGCATAGAAAAAGATATCATCAATGTTGAAGGGCGCGCCTACGGAGTGGAGTTCATGTTCAGGAAGAATGTCGGTAAAACGACCTGGCACCTGAGTTACACATACTCAAGGATTCTGCTTCGCGGCATAAGTGAGTATGACAGTGAGACCATCAACTCAGGCAACTGGTTCCCCGCTTCCCACGACAAACCGCATGATCTTTCCATGAGCCTGAATTACACTGTGACCCGCAGGTTGAATCTCTCTCTCGGTTATGTCTATAATACCGGCCGGCCAATAACTTATCCTGTAGGTTCCTATCAGATTGACGGAATCTGGTTAATAAATTACTCTGACAGGAATAAATACAGGGTGCCGGATTACTCAAGGCTCGATTTCTCTGCCCGACTGAAGGGGAATCTCAAGTCGAGAAAACTGATGAATCCATCCTGGACTTTCTCATGCTACAACCTTCTCGGACGTGCCAATGTCTATTCTGAATATTTCGTCATAAACGGTCAAACCGTTAGTGCATACAGGCTTTCGGTGTTTGCAAGACCTGTTCCCACACTGACTTACAGTTTTGATTTCTGATACAGGCTATGAAGAGACTGACTGAAATACTGTTGATAATGCTGACTGCCGGCACGGGTTGTGTTACCATATTCTATCCTGACATAAGTGAAGAAGAGCAGTCGATCGTCATTGAAGCAAGGGTGACTGACCGCCATGAGACTCACGAAGTCAGGATATCATGGTTGCAGCCGCTCTTTTCAGAAGTCAGCAATCCACCGTCTGCCAGCGGTTACATGGTATCGGTGCTCGATGATGCCGGCAATGAATACCTCTTCAGAAATGCAGGCGGTGGCCGCTACCTTTCCGATTCAACCGAATTCAGGGCCCTCGCGGGCAGAAGATACAAGTTACATGTGGAAGGAGCAGATCATATTTACGAATCTGACTTTGTTGAGATGAAATCCGTGCCGCCCATCGATTCTGTTTATGCAGGCCCTGAATACAATGAATTCTACTATCCCGGAGAGTCAACCTACGGATACCAGGTTTACCTCGACTCGTTCGACCCCACGGGTGAATGCCGGTATTTCATGTGGACCTTTGATGAGACATGGGAAATCCGCACCCCTTTCAGGTACCCGACTATCATCAACAGGATTTGCTGGAAATCAGCTCCGTCAACCGAAATCAACATACTGAGCACCACAGCCCTCACGGAGAGTCGTGTGACAGCACATCCGGTAACCTTTATCACAACGGAGACCGACCGGTTGACAGTGAAGTACAGCATTCTTGTAAGGCAATATTCTCTGACAGAGGAGGAGTTCACCTACCGCGATAATCTGAATAAAACAGTTTTTGAAGCAGGAGGGTTGTATGACGCAATTCCCGGATCCATCACGGGAAACATAAAATGTACAGACGATCCCGCCACACCTGTCCTTGGATTCTTCGGTGTCTCAGCGGTCTCCGAAGAGAGACTGTTCATTGAAAACGTATATACAAAGTTCCCGGATTTTTATGCTTATTGCCCGATTGATTCAATCCCTGTAGGAGATTATGATCCCGATGTCTACGGGCCGAATGTTTACATTATCGGGGAGTGGTTGGACCCCCCTATGCCTCCCTATTACATCCTTTCAATACACAGGGAATGCGTTGACTGTGCAATGACCGGGACAGCCATTAAGCCTGAATACTGGGATGCTCCCGGCCAGAAAAAAACATATCATTCCCTTTTCGATGAAGACAAACGGTAGAATAAAACTGGCGCTATTTCTTGCAGCGCTTATGCCGGGCTTCATCTCCGGCCAGGATGCATCTACCGGCATACCGGCATTAACTTCAAAACTTGACAGTTACCGCATCATCAGCCCCTTTGAGGAGCTCTGGCTGCATACCGACAGGGAAAGCTATGTTGCGGGGGAGGTAGTCAGGGTTAAAGCTTATCTACTATCCTATCCTGACCTCCGCATTTCGGAGAAGGAGAGTTACGCCTACGTCGAGCTGCTCGACTATTACAATAATCCGGTAGCACAGGCAACCATACAGCTCGTTAATGGTTCCGGCGAATCGGAGTTTTTGCTGCCTGACAGCCTTGTTACAGGCTCCTACCTCCTCCGTGCCTATACGAGCATAATGAAAAACTATCTGCCTCACGGATGCTTCATGAAAAAGATCACTGTGGCCAATCCTTTCCGGGAGGATTTCCTCGACCTTTACACCTCGCTGAAATTCAGTCATGACCCGCCTTCGAAGATCGACTTCTTCCCTGAAGGAGGCAGACTGGTAAGCGGAATGCTTACAACCGTTGGGGTAACTGTACTCAATCAGTACGGATATCCTGCAGGCTGCAGTGCAGTGGTCACAAACGGGGAAGATGAGGTTATAGCGGAAGTAACGGTTGACACCACAGGTATCGGATCATTTGAATTTATTCCGGAGCCGGGTGAGAGCTATTACTTTACTCCCTCAGTGACCGGGCAACGGCAGCTTATTCCACCTGCATCGTCCGGCGGGTTTAATATGCGGGTATCTGCTACAGGCGGTCAGGCAGTCAGTATTCTCCTGAGGGGAAGAGCCGCCGAAGGCGAAGACAGTTATGAAGGAGGTTTCATACTGATCCAGTCAAGAGGAAATATATTGTTTACCAGGGAGCTGCCTCCATGGACCGGAGAGTACGTGATACAGGTGCCTGCAACCCGGATGGCGAAAGGAATAAATAATATCGCTGCCTTCGACGCAACCGGCAAATTCATTGCTGAGAGATATTTCTACATGCCTGAGGCCGCTGGGGAGAGCCTTCATCTCAGTTACGACGACCATGCCGGCCGGAGGGCAAAAATATACCTGGAGACAGGTGACCCGGAGAACCGGATCAGCCCGGATGACATGGTCGCAGGAAGCATATCCGTAGCGGCATCTGTCACTTCTGACAAATCTATGACGGCATCAGACTACCTGCTTCTGGGATCTGAATTCAGTCATTCATCGGATGCACTTCAGCTGAAAGACAATTTCCCCTGGCTAACTCCTGAGGCGCGGAACATCTTCCTTCTGGGAATAAAAAGCGAATGGATCGATTGGGACAGAATCACTGCCGGTCATTGCGATCCGCCACTCTTCACTGAAGAGGTGAACGGACGGTACCTGGTCGCTTCACTCGCCGGCTCACATGAAAAGTCTGCCGAAGGGAGGCTGACTGCTTTCCTTGCTGGCTGGGGCGGGAGACAGTCATTCCAGTACGCGAAAAGCGATACGTCCGGGGAATTCTTCTTTTTCCTGGAAAGAAACCATGAGACGGACGAAATCATTATCAAAGCCGGCGAGAAGGGGAACTCTCATCCTTTTAAACCGGAAAGCAGATTCTCAGACAGGTATCTGACTAATCTCTTCAGCCCTGACACAACCCCCATGCCGGCCCTGATGAATGAGCTGGATAAAATGGCTGCACGGTCCCAGGTAAGGAAGATTTATGGTATAACCGATATCCCTGACGCTGACACAACAGAGAAAGATAAAGACCATGGCTGGCAGTTTTACGGAAGTCCGGACCAGAGGCTTCTGCTTGATGAGTATGTAAGTCTCTCGTCTATGAGAGAGATATTCTTTGAACTGGTCAGAAGGCTTACAGTAAGGTCAGACCGGCAGGATGGCAAGCCGGTTATCTGGGACCCGGTGTTGAAAAGATCACCTGCCCTCTTTATTGACCAGGTCCCGGTGGATGATGCTGAAACGATTCTGGGTCTTGATCCGGCGCATGTGAAACAGATAGATATCATTACCGGAGACTACCTGTTCGGAGAGATTGTCTTCCCGGGTATTCTGAACGTAATAACCCGGAATGGCAATTTCACTGAAACGGGTCTGCCTGCCAATATACTGAGATCATCATATACAATGGCAGACCCTTCCTCTCGCTTTGTTGCGCCTGATCACTCGTCGAAAGGTGACAGCCGCATCCCTGATTTCAGGAACACCATCTTCTGGGACGGGAACCTGAAGAAAGACAGTGCCGGCGGGTTGTCTGTGGAATTCTGGGGATCCGATGACACACAGACCTGTGACATAACCGTAACCATTATTGATAAGAGTGGCAAAATCATATCTGCAAAGGCTAAGCTTCACCTTACAGGCCTCTGGTGATCCGTGCCTGGCGCACTCAGGTTCGGTAAGTAAGACAATTGACTTTAATAAGAATAAAACAGGCTCGAAAATTTCTGTCTTTTTGTATCTTGGAGGAAGATTCAGAATTGAAAAACAGGTACTACGATATTGATCCCTGGCTTGATCCTTTCAAAAGTGTCATTGAAGCCCGTCTCACCTACTGTAAAGACCGGGAGGCTCTGATCACGGGAGGCAGTCCGCTATCCGATTTTGCCAACGGGCACCACTGGTACGGCCTGCATCACACTGAAAATGGGTGGGTCTTCAGGGAGCATGCTCCCAACGCCACTGCCATAACTCTTGTAGGCACCTTCAGCGGGTGGAAGGAGGATGACCGTTATAGTCTTCACAGGACTGCCGAAGGCGACTGGATCGGGGAGTTTGATGAAGGGATGCTGTCACACGGCGATCTGTACAAGATGAATGTGAGGTGGAAGGGCGGCGGCGGCGAGCGCATCCCCGCCTACGCCACGCGCGCTGTCCAGGATGAGGTGACAAAGATATTCACTGCACAGGTATGGCACCCCGCCGGGAGCTACGTCATGAGACACCCCTCCCCGCCGCCGCCGCCGTCACTCCTTGTCTACGAGGCACACGTAGGTATGGCTACGGAGGAGGAGAGGACAGGCACCTACCGGGAGTTTACTGCTGACGTGCTGCCCCGGATAAAAAGCCTGGGCTACAATACCATCCAGCTGATGGCTGTGCAGGAACACCCCTATTACGGATCATTCGGATATCATGTGTCAAGCCTCTTTGCCGCCTCGTCACGCTTCGGTACCCCGGATGAGCTCATGGAACTCATCGATACGGCTCACGGTATGGGCCTCAGGGTCATCATGGACCTGGTGCACTCACATGCCGTTGCCAACACCCTGGAGGGGCTGGGCCTGCTCGACGGCGACCCTGCCCTCTATTTCCATAAAGGGGCGAGGAGAAAGCACGTGGCGTGGGACTCGCTATGCTATGACTACGGCAAGCCGAAAGTGGCTCACTTTCTTCTCTCAAACTGTAAATACTGGCTCGAGGAGTACAACTTTGACGGTTTCCGTTTCGACGGGATCACCAGCATGCTCTATTATGACCACGGACTGGGATCTGACTTCGTCTCGTACAAACAGTACTTTGACGGCAACCAGGACACCGATGCCATCGTTTACCTTACCCTTGCCAATAAGCTTATCCATGAATTCAATGGCGGTGCCGTAACGATTGCGGAGGAGATGAGCGGCATGCCCGGCATCGCGGCGCCTGTCAGTGCGGGAGGGGTCGGCTTTGATTACAGGCTTGCCATGGGTGTTCCCGACATTTGGATCAAGATGGTGAAAGAGATTCCCGATGAAAACTGGGACCTTGGATACCTTCTTCACGAACTGACGCAGCACCGTGCCGAGGAAAAGGTGGTATCATACTGTGAGTCGCATGACCAGGCCCTTGTGGGCGACAAGACGCTGATATTCAGGCTGGCAGACAAGGACATGTATTTCTCCATGGGTGTCAGTGCGCCCAGCCTGATCATTGACCGGGCGGTGGCACTTCACAAAATGATCAGGCTCTTCACCTTCATCACTGCCGGCGGAGGCTATCTCACCTTCATGGGCAACGAATTCGGCCACCCCGAGTGGATAGATTTCCCCAGGGAAGGAAACGGATGGAGCTATAAGTACGCGCGCAGACAGTGGAGCCTGGCTGACGATGAATTGCTTCGGTACCGATACCTGAAGGAGTTTGACGGGGCCATGATAGAGACCGGCAAACAGCATGGACTTCCACTGCTGCAGATGACTGAGAAACTTGCATTCAACGATGCGGACAAGATCATTGCCTTCAGGCGGGGTGACCTTATCACGGTCATGAACTTCAATACCTCTGTCTCATTCACTGATTACGGCATACCCCTGAAGGGAAAATTCAGGATAATACTCAACACTGACGATCCGCTCTTTGGCGGACAGGGAAGGATAGACTCGAGCCAGACCTATTTTTCCGTGCCTGACCATGACCGTTATGGCGTGACGGCACCGCACCACCTGAAACTTTACCTCCCTGCAAGGACAGCCGTTGTGCTCTTGCAGGAGAGGATAAAGACAATCAGCGACCTGTAAATCAGTCGACCCACCTCAGCAGACAGAAGTCCTGCCTGTGAGGAAGCTGGTCATGCTTCGCGTGAATACGTATACCGTAGAAGAAGGTACCTGCCATTTCAGGCTGGAACAGCCCCACCCTGTATATCACTCTCCCATTCTTATGGTTCACATATTTAAACTCCTTGCTGGCGAAGAAGGCATGTTCGCCGTTCTTCAGCAGACGGGTTACAACCATTTCCACCCCGACATTCTCCGCAGGGATACCCTTAATATCCAAAATTATTTCCTGGGTGTATGTATGACCGGAACGGTAAACCTGGTTATCAGCATTCTTGACATCATATTTAATGATTTCAATCTCATCCCATGCTCTCGTTATTTCACTCTTCCATTGGGCCAGTTCACGTGCGAGAGCATAGTTATCAGCCGTTATCTGATTGCTCCTTTCCCACAGTTTCCTGTAATACTTCTGTATGTAGTCATTAAGCATGCGGCGTGTAGTGAACTCAGGCGCTACCTTTACCATGGTGTTCTTGATATAGCTGGTCCATTCGCGCGATATGCCGTCCTCATCCTTTGAGTAATAGGCAGGTATTATTCGAACTCAAGCATATTGTATATCGTCTCCGCGTCAATGTCGTCCTGCAGGTCCTGGTTGGAATAGGTACGTTTCTTGGGCAGGGCCCATCCGGCGAAGGCATGATACCCTTCCACCCACCACCCGTCAAGCACGCTGAAGTGGATGGTACCGTTCATGACAGCCTTCTCGCCGCTTGTTCCCGACGCTTCCAGCGGACGTGTCGGGGTATTCATCCATATATCCACACCACGCACAAGGTACCGTGCCATCTCCATGTCATAATTCTCAAGGAAGAGCACCTTGCCTGCGAACTGAGGGCATCTGTAGACCTCATTGATGCGGCATCTGCAGATCCTGTCCGCCCCCGTCGTTGGGATGCGCTTTCCCTGCATAGATGATCTGCACTGGCCTCTCGGGGTTATTGACGAGTTTCGACAACCGGTCGAGGTCACGGAAGAGGAGTGTTGCCCTCTTATAGGTGGCAAAGCGGCGGGCAAAACCTATTGTGAGGGCCTTCTCATTGAGGTGAGAGCTTATATTCATGAGTGTGCGCGGGCTGACGTGCCTGTCCATCATATCTGACTGCAGCCTCTTGCGGATGTTGTCAAACAGCCGTTTTTTAAGCTTCATCTTGATCTCGTACACCTTCTCATCATCCACCTGGTGAATCTTCGCCCACTGTTCACGGTCGGTCTGGTCAAAGTGTTTCTGTCCGGTAATCTTTTCATACACCTGCTCCCACTCCGGCGCCACCCAGGTCGAATGGTGCACCCCGTTGGTAACATGTCCGATATACAGTTCATCACGCAGGTATCCGGGCCACAGCTTCGAGAAGAGTCCACGCGAGACGTGGCCGTGAAGCTGGCTCACGCCGTTCATCTCCTGGGAAAAACGGGTGGCAAGGAAACTCATGTTGAACTTGCGGTCGTAGTCATCCTGGCAGCGGCCGAGGGCCATAAGCTGATCCCATGTGATGTTCAGCCTCGTATGATAATGAGATATGTATTTCCTGAGCATATCCTCCTCAAAGGCGTCATGACCTGCCGGTACCGGAGTGTGCGTGGTGAAGAGCGTTGAGGCCCTTATAATCTCCATCGACTCCTCAAAGGTGAGATGTTCCTCTTCGATAAGATGTCGCATCCTTTCAAAACCGATGAAGGCTGAATGACCTTCGTTACTGTGATATACATCAGGTTCTATTCCCAGGGCGATAAGGGCGCGCATGCCTCCAATGCCCAGTATCAGTTCCTGTTTAAGCCTGTTTTCGGAATCGCCTCCGTAGAGGTAATGAGTTATAGCTCTGTCTTCATGCGTGTTCTCCTCAAAATCGGTGTCAAGGAGATAAAGCTTAACCTTGCCCACCGAGGCCAGCCATATCCGGGCCTTCACCATTCGCCCTGGCCATGTGAGTTGTATGGTCAAATGGTTGCCGTCACTGTCTTTAACCACTGCAACAGGCAACCGCGAGAAGTCCTCGGCCTCGTATATGGCCTGCTGTTCGCCCCTCGGCCCGAGCTTCTGCCTGAAATACCCGTAACGGTACAACAGTCCGAAGGCTGTGATGTTTACGTTTGAGTCACTTGCCTCCTTGAGATAGTCGCCTGCCAGCACTCCCAGACCTCCCGAGTAGATCTTCAGGCTGGGGTGAATTCCAAACTCCATGCTGAAGTAGGCCACGGAAGGAAGCTCCGGGTTTTCGGGCCTGGCCATATAGTCAGTGAACTCTTTATATATCGTGTCTGCATCAGAGAGGAAAACCTCATCATCTGAAAGCACCACAAGCCGTTTGTAGTCAATGGCTTCCAGGAGTCTCTTGGGATTGTGTCCCACCTCTTCCCAGAGAGTCGGATCCATGCGGCGGAAGAGGAACTCGGCATCGCTGTTCCATGACCACCATAGGTTGGCTGTCAGCTCCTTCAGGTAGCTTATGCGCTCGGGCAGCTCCGACTGGACATAAATATCCTTCCATACGGGTGCCTGGAACGGCTTTCTCGACTGTACCTCGGTAGCCTCAAGGATGCGTGCATATTCCCTGGGCTGGTCGCGCCTCTCCTCGCTCTTTTCAAGGGCGAGATTATAGGCTTCCGTATAGTAACGGAACAGTGTGTTCCAGTTGGCAATACGTGATATCTGCCAGGCCTTCTCCCTGGCCGCTGCCTCATCTGCAGCGGTCATCTTCATGAACCTGCGGATGAACTCCTCCATCCCGGCAATGACCTCCTTCTCATTGTCGTCGGTGCGGTCAAGCACCAGGCATCCGTTGCCGGGATCTTCAAAATAGGAATCGACCCACATTCCAAATCCCGCAAGGTTCGTGGTGACGGTCGGTACGCGGAACATCAGGCTCTCGAGCGGTGTATATCCCCATGGCTCGTAATAAGACGGATAGAGCGTAAGGTCAAACCCGATGAGAAGATCATAATAGGGCATGTTGAAGATGCCGTCATTGCCGTTGAGATATGACGGCACAAAGATGACCTTCACCTTCTCTTCTTCGGTGTTTCGGATCTCCTCCCTCATGAGCTGGTTAATGACAGGATCGTCATTGACATAATGCAGCCCGTGAGTAAGGTATCTGTCGCCCTCGGTGATAAACGAGTTATTGTTCATTGCGGCGACCAGGTCCTGCTTCGGCCCCTTGTGGTATGCCGGCACCAGGATGAACGCAACGCACTGACGGTCAGCGTTTGCCTTCCTGTTAATTGCTCCAAGCGATGAGAGGAACAGGTCAATGCCCTTGTTCCTGTATTCATACCTGCCGCTGGTCGACACCAGGAGGGTGTCGGCGGGCAAAGTATAACCGAGTAATGCTCCGGCAACAGTGAGCAGCTTGTCCCTTGCAGCCTTCCGTGCAGCCTCGAAGTTTTCCGGGGCAGGGACAAATGTGTCTTCGAACCCGTTGGGGGTAATAACGTCTGGCTTCTTACCGAGGAACGCCTCACACTCGCGTCCTGTGATCTCACTCACGGTGGTGAAGACATCTGCCTCGGCGGCACTTAACTTCTCGAGTGACTGTTTGGAGATGACGTTGAACTCCAGATGCGATATGCGCAGGGTTGAACTCCTTCATCCTGCTGTAGAGCTGCCTGTTGTTGCCTGCTATGCTGCGACCAAGGACCGTGGCATGGGTGGTGAACGCGGTGGTGATCCACGGTACATTCTTTTCGAGATACAGAACGCCCATGCCCGTCATCCACTCATGGAACTGTGCGACAACTCTCGGATACTCGCGGTAATAATTGGTAAAGCTCTCAATCACTTTCCCTGCCGCATAACCGAAGAGGGCCGGCTCAATATAATCCCACTGTCCCGCAATACTGTCGAGGTGATAAGTCTCCCAGAAACGTGCAAAGATCTCATTCTGCTGCCCGAAATAGGAGGTGAAGTCTATGAGCATCACACGCGGGTTACCCTTTATGTTCCAGCGCCCCATCCGTACATTCAGTCCTTCCTGGGCTGCCACAGCCTTCCATGACTGAAACATGGTGTCATCCGGTGTGAACTCCGGGGTTCGACTGGTCGTCACGCCAGACATCAGGCCCTATAAGTATATAATTGTCGCCAAACTCATAAGAAACGTTCAGCGCCTTGGTCGAAATGACTGTATAAATACCACCTACCTTATTGCATACTTCCCAACTTGTCTCAAATAAAAAATCAGCTTTCTTCTCCATATAGTTAATAATGAATTAATACGCCGAAGCGCATGAAGGTTATACATTGCTAAAGCCCGCAACAACTATTTGACGGAGGGTTTTCTCCTCACCGCAGTTCCTGCTGAAGCAGCCTTCTTTGTTATAGCTTTCTTTGTTGCAGCCTTTTTTGCTGCAGGTTTTTTTGCTGCAGGTTTTTTTGCTGCAGGCTTTTTGGTAACGGCTTTTTCTGAGGATTGTTTTACAGCTGCAGCCTGTTTTGAGGATGATTTAACAGCTGCGCCATGTTTCACGGCTGCTGCACCAGCCCTGGTCTTTTTGGTGCTGATACTCTTTAGTCTGGCCCCACCTTTTTTCTTCTCCAGCTTTGACAGCTTTTCCTGCAGTTCGAGTATGAGGTGGTCCTTCGTCTCAATCGTCTGAGAGAGTCGATTTATCTCCTCATCATGACCATCTATGGGGCACAGGGTGTTTAGTCTGATCTCGAAATCGCTCAGGACATTCATGTAATTCATGAAGGCCTGGTAGGGATTCTCATAAGGGTTAAAATATGCATGCACGGCTCCGTCTGAGAAGAATTTGGTTGACATGTAATAAAAGTGGTCGCTCGACTGAAGGTAAACCCAGTCACGCTGGAGTTGGTCGGAGTTGCATTTGCCGACCCTGTCTGCCAGGCTGTACAGTTTTGTCACTGCGGCGGTCTGAAGCTCGTTGCCCATCCACGCGGTCAGGTCCCTCTCCTCATCAGCCCATGATATGGGTGAAGGAACATGGAGCAACGAAACTGGCTGATAAAGATCAGCTATCTCTGACACGGTCATGAAGTTGAAAGGTGTCTTTTTTATAATGGCATCGGGCATATGCTTAAGGAAGTCGAAAATGCCCGTCTCCTTCTTCTGGTGTTCACCGAAGGTCTCATAATCCATGAAAATGTTCACTATCTCCGAAGTGGAGGCCAGACCCTTGACCCATGATGCGTACTTATCAGCCGTAAGTGGATAGCTTGCCCAGTTTTTGTTTGAGAACCGGAAGGCGATGTCATCACTCAGGGTGTAGTTGCGGAGGAGCACCTTAAGCCTGGGGTTGATGGCGTTGCAATAGAGGTAGTTGGGCGATTTCCAGCCGAGGATGTGCTTGGCACCCTCCGTAACTACTGCCTTGTAACCCATCTCTGCCATCCAGCTGCCAATCACATCAGAGTATATGAGCTCGGTGTTTCTGATTGAAGTGGGTTCGTATCCGACATGCTCTTTCATTTTCTCGCGGTGGACATTGACCTGCAGTTCATACCTCTCACGGCTCATCAGTGAGGCAAGCGAGTGAGAGTTGGTCTCGGCAAGAAACTCAACACACCCTGTCTCTGCCAGCTCCCTGAACGAGGCGAGCACCTCCGGGGCATAAAGCCTGAACTGGTCGATGACAATTCCCGTAGAGGGAGAAGGTTACCTTAAACTTGCCCTTGTGCTTGCGGATAAGATCAAGAAGAATCCTGTTGGCAGGCAGGTAACAATTCGAGGCGATCTTGCGAAGGATCGACTCATTCATGAAATCATCATAGTAATAATGCTCATGGCCCATCTCAAAAAAGCGGTAACGTCTGAGCCTGAAGGGCTGATGGACCTGAAAATAAAGGCAGATGGCCTTTTTCTGTGGTGTGCTCATATCTTATAACTTGTCTGTTTCAAAACATCCTTGTAAATACTCTTGACATGACTGGCTGCCTTCTCCCACTTCAGTTTGTCAACCTCCTCCTTGCCATTCATAATAAACATCCTCGAGAGTGCCGGATAGGTCAGTATCCCGTATATGGCATCAGCCATGGCCTCTATATCCCAGAAATCGACCTTTACTGCATGAGTAAGCAGTTCGGCCACGCCGCTTTGCTTGCTGATGATCACAGGCACATTCGACTGCATTGCTTCCAGTGGCGAGATGCCAAACGGTTCTGAGACGGATGGCATGACATATACATCACTCATTCGCAGCATTGTGAATACATCGTTACCGCGCAGGAACCCCGTAAAGTGGAACCTGTCAGTGATCTTCAGGTAAGCTGCGTGGCGCATCATGCGTTCCATCATGTCTCCCGAGCCTGCCATCACGAATCTTACGTTGGGCATGCGGGAAAGAACCATCCTGGCGGCTTCAATAAAATATTCAGGGCCTTTCTGCAGGGTTATGCGACCCAGGAAGGTAACGATCTTGTCATCATAAGCCCGCTCGGGGATGTCAAATTCCGAATGATGAAGCGGTTCAACAGCATTGTATACCGTCTCCACCTTGTCGGGATCGATATTATACTTGCTTATGACTATTTCGCGGGTGAGGTTGCTTACCGTAATGATCTTGTCAGCGGCATCCATCCCCTCCTTTTCCATGTTGTAGACAACGGGGTTGACATTTCCTCCGCTACGGTCGAAATCGGTGGCGTGGACATGTATCACCAGCGGCTTGCCCGAGACCGCCTTGGCCGCTATTCCGGCCGGATAGGCGAGCCAGTCATGGGCATGGATTATATCAAATTCCTCCTCGGAGGCTATGACCTGCGCCACAACTGAGTACTTGTGTATCTCAGTCATCAGTGACGCTCCGTAACTGCCACTGAAATCAACCATGCCCTGCTGGTTGGTCTCCACCAGAACATCGGAATCAGCGACCTCGCCGCGCGTCATCTTCCAGAAGTCCTCCGGATCAGTATAAGGAACAAGCTTTGAGAAGACTTCGATCTTGTCTACAGGTTTGAGAAAGTAATTGTACTTTACCTTTTTAAAGGCGACGGGGATGGTGTTGGCGCCAATGAGTCTCACTATGCTCTGGTCTTCATCTCCGTAGGCTTTGGGGACGACAAAGAGCACCTCCACATCCTGCTGTGCTGCAAGACCGCGGGTGAGACCGTAACTGGCGGTACCCAGTCCCCCGGCAATATGAGGGGGGAACTCCCAACCAAACATCAGGACACGCATATCATTATTTGTTTTCTTTATATTTCGTTTCAAGAAGGGTGAAAATGCGGAGCACCTCGCCCACGCTCCACGCCTGTGATATTGCTCCCCTGGGTGTATGAGGCGGGTCACCGTCATAAATCTCTGAAATGGTTGAGATTCCTGCTTCCGTGAGCGTCTCCTCGAAGCCCATAATAAGCTTCCTTACCTTCGACGCTCCTCCTTCGCCATAGACCCGCAGCCAGCCTTCACAGAAGGGACCGGCCAGCCACGGCCATACCGTCCCCTGATGATAGGCCTTGTCACGAACCTCCTGGGTGCCGCAATAGATGCCACAGTAACCCTCCTCGGCCGGAGAGAGGGTACGCAGACCCCGCGGTGTGACGAGCACCCTGTTTGCGATGTCAAGAAGACTCTTCATCTGCTCCTTGGTAAGCATGGTATAAGGCAACGAAGTGGCAATTATCATGTTTGGCCTTACCTGCATGTTTCTCTCCTCTTCGTCATTGACGTAGTCAGCCAGGTAACCGAGCTCCTCATCCCAGAAGGTCTCAATAAATGATTTGCCTATCAGGTCCGGAAGCTTCTCCCACTCCTTCACAAATGTCCTGTTTTGTGCCCCGCGTGCACAGTCGAGTGCAAAGCATACGGCATTGTACCACAGGGCGTTTATCTCTACGGCATACCCGTTGCGGGGTGTTACCGGCACGCCATTCACCACCGCATCCATCCATGTCAGTGCCTTACCCGGTGCACCTGAATAGATAAGCCCGTTCTCTCTCATGTGTATCCCGAACGAAGTACCGCTGCGGTAGGCGTTAAGTACCGCCGTCATGGCATCGCCGTAGCGCTTCCAGGCCTCTTTTGCCTCCAGCCCGTAACTGTAAACTGCCTGAAAAAACCAGAGCGGTGCATCAACGCTGTTAAAGGCAGGATTGTCATTGTCTCCCATATTGGGGAAGAGGCCTCCCTTCATGCGACGTACCTGGGTGTCAAGCACGGCGGCGTAGAGATCCTCGGAAGTGCGTGCCAGCGCCAGACCGGGGAGAGAGATGAAGGTATCACGCCCCCACGAGCCGAACCATGGATAACCGGCAATGATATTTGTATCGTCACCCCTCTTCTCAATGAACTGCTGAGCCGCATTGCGCAGACTGTTCCCGAAATCGCTGCGCGGTATCTTTGACTTCACCGTCCGGGTGAACTTCGTCTTGAATCCGGCGGGTGTCTCCTCCTTTGTAGAAGCCGAGATGACGATGACATCACCCTTGGCGGCATTGACCTCGAAGAAACCAGGTGAAAAAAGATCTTCTGAATAATCATAACCCCGCTTCTGCTCCTCAGTATATTCAACACCCTGGTACCAGTCAGGCCCGGGCACAAACTCAGATTTCCCGGAAAGCTGCAAATTGAGCCATGGGAACCCGTCATACATTCTTATCCTGATCCCGTTCACCACCGGCTCAACCCGCGTGTTTGCCCACATGTTGGCATGCGTCAGCTGGTGAATGCTCCTGAAAGCCAGGAAAGGCCTGAACTGAAGCTTGACCGGCTCCTCGGCGTCAATAACAGTAAACCTGATCATCAGCTGCTCCTCATAATGAACCAGGATTCTCTCCTGCCTGAGAAAGACATTGCCTACCCTGTATGTCATGCCCGGGATATCCTGGACATCAAAATCCTCAACGTATTTGTGGCCCTTGGGGCTATAGTAATCGCCATGGTACTTCCGGATGCCCGTATTGAAACTCTGGCCGTTGCTTACGACAGTGGTATCAAGGCTCGAAAGGAGCACATGCCTTTCACCGCCCAGCTCATCAACCGGACAAACAAGCCAGCCGTGATACTTCCTGGTGTTGCATCCCACAATGGTGGTCGATGAATAACTTCCTGCCCTGTTGGTGCGTAAAATCTCACGGCTTTAAAGAATACTCGAGGTTAACTACCTGAGCCTTATCAAACTTAATGTATCCCATAGTTCAAGGAGTTCCGTTTAACTGCTAAAAAGTCAGAAATAAACCGTATTAATTTAGTAACAAAAGAAATCAGAGATGCAGAAGTAAGCAAAAAAATCAGATTTATTATCAGACCTGTGCCGGCACAATCATCCCGAAGGCTCTGAAAAATAGATATCTTTGCAGTTCAGAAAGAGAACCTGCGTGCGTTTAAAAAGTTCATTCAATATGAAAGATTTAATGACAGGAATGTCCGGAATAAGGTTTTATGTAATATCTGGTTGCCGGAGGGGGAATATATCCTTCTCCTGCTTACCGCCCTTGTTGCCGCCACCGGATGCGGGAATAAAGAATTCAAGATCAGCGGCACAATCGAGGGTGCAGGAACGGGCGAGTATCTGCTGCTCCGGGAGGTAAAGCCCGGATTCCTTCGAGCCCGATTGATTCAATGGTCCCGGAAAAGGACGGGAAATTTCTCAGCTTCAGGTCGGCCACAGAGTTGCCTGCCTTTTACATGCTGAGCATGGGAAGCGACAATTTCCTGACGCTGCTCGTCTCTCCGGGCGATAAGATTGAGGTAAATGCGGCGGCTGGTTCACTTGACTCACCCGGGGTGCTGAACGGATCGGAGGAGACCTCCACAATGCTGGGCTTCCGGAAGGATCACAGAGAGGTCATTGATGCACTGCAGTCACTGACGGATGTCTATAACGACAGCATCATGAGCCCGCAACTGCCATTGCTCATGGACAGCCTCGACAGGAGAGCCGCCGATATAGTGGACGCCTTCCGTGCAAAAGCGAAGGAGCTTCTTGAGGCTAACGGTTCATCGATGGTCTCGGTCTATCTGCTTAACCAGCAGGTGGTGCCCGGACTCCAGCTTTTTGACCCGTCAAAGGAGCCTGAATTATTCTACAGGGTTGACTCTGCACTTTATGCCCTCTACCCGGAATCCGACCTGGTACTTGACCTGCATACCTTTGTGGCGCGATTGAGAAGCTCTGCCCCGGTGGCCATCGAAACAGCAGCTGCCGGCACAATGCCTGCCGTCGGAAAAACACTGCCGGAAATAGCACTCCCTGATCCTGAAGGCGACACGCTCAGGCTTTCATCCCTGCTTGGACGGGTGGTGCTCGTCGATTTCTGGGCCGCATGGTGCCCACCCTGCCGTGAGGAAAACCACAACCTCGTAAGCATGTACGACCAGTGGCACTGGCGAGGCTTCGACATCTTCCAGGTTTCACTCGACCTCAGGAAAGAGGAGTGGACGGAGGCGATAAGAAATGACAGGCTGGGGAGATGGAACCATGTCAGCGACCTGAAATACCGCGACTCGGAGGTGGTGAGGAGCTTAGGCCTGACGGAGATCCCCGCAAGTTACCTGATAGACCGCGAAGGCAGAGTAGTGGCAATAAACCTCAGGGGAGATGAACTCCGTAAAAAACTTGAGGAACTGCTGGGCGGACAGTAGCCAATCCCTATTTTTACTTTATTTGTACCAGAAATCGGAATTCATAATGAAGAGGTATTTTTTGATCTTTTTGACAGCTGCAATAATTGCAGGTTGCAACAGTGAAAACAATGTTACGATAAAAGGGACCTTCAGTGAAGGGAGAGAAGGGATAGTGTATCTCGACAAGTCGGAGGTTGACCGCAGCAGTGTGATTGATTCGGCCGATATCAGGAGAGGTCGTTTTAAGTTCACCGCTGAGATCACCGGTCCGGAGTTCTTCCAGGTACGACTTGAAAACGGGGAATTCGTCGGGCTGCTGGCAATGCCCGGCGAGAACATCACTCTTCAATTCGGGAAGTCACCCCTGGCAACCGGTTACAGCGTAGCCGGTTCGCCGGGATCGGATGAGATCAAAGTGCTCGACCAGCAGTTAATGTCAACCAGGACCCGTCTCGATTCCATAAGGAAGATCTATTCGGGGCTCAGTGACGACGAGCTGGCAACAAGGGGTGCTGACCTTGAAAAAGCATTCGTCGATGTTGTTGATGCCCAGCGCAAATTCAACATCAAATTCATTATTGAGAATATCAGCTCCATGGCCGCAATACAGGCACTCTACCAGAGGATAGATGACAACACCTATGTCCTGTACCAGCCCCGTGACCTGCAGTACCTGAAGATCGTCTCCGACTCCCTGTCAGTGAAATACCCCGTCTCAAGACATGTCCGCGCCCTGAAGGAGAACGTCACATCAGAGCTGAACCAGATGTACATCAACCGTATGGCGACCCTGGCATCGCAGCTTCCGGTGACAAACACCACTCCCCTCCTCCCTGATACGGAGGGAAAAATGGTCAGCGTATCATCACTAAGGGGCAAATATGTGCTCGTATCGTTCTGGAGCACCGCCTCCCAGGAGTGCCTCAACGAGCTGCCTGCGCTGAAAGCTATCTGGTCGGCATACCACGGCAAGGGACTCGAGATTTACCAGGTCAGCCTTGACACCGATGAAGAGAGATGGAAAAATGTTGTAAGGTTTGAGGAGATACCATGGATCAGCGTCAGGGAGGAGGATCCTGCAAATCCTGCTTATTCACGGCTGATGAACATAAACAGCGTCCCCGCCAATCTGCTTTACGACCCGGAGGGTAACATCATCAACACCAACCTCTTTGGCCGTAACCTGCAGATAAGGATGGATCAGCTGTTCAACAAATAACTATCATTTTGGCCGGCCGGAATACATACTTCGCCTCTGACTTTCACCTGGGACTGGCTGCTGGGACTGATCCGCGTGAGCGCGAGCGGAGAGTTGTCGCATGGCTCATCCAGGCATCGCATGATGCACAATCCATTTACCTCCTGGGTGACATTTTTGATTTCTGGTGGGAGTACAAAACAGTGATCCCTAAGGGCTTCACAAGGTTCCTCGGCACCCTGGCCTCTCTCACAGACCGTGGCATTGAGGTGCACGTCTTCACAGGCAATCATGACATGTGGATGAAAGACTATCTTGCCACTGAGTGCGGCGTCACCATCCATTACGGGCCACTCAGTACAAAGATCGGACATGAGCTGTTTTACATTGCTCACGGGGAAGGCCTCGGAAGCCGGAGCATTGGAGGCAGGCTGCTCTTTGCCTCTTTCCGCAACAAGACGGCACGGAGATTTTATTCGGCCATCCATCCGCGCTGGGGAATGGCCTTTGGTCATTCATGGTCAAAAAGCAGCCGGCTGGCCAAACATATCTCGCTTCCCTTCATGGGAGAAGAGAAGGAGGATCTTATACGTCATACAAGAGAGGTGGCTGCCGGCGGTTGCAATGCGCGTTATTATATCTACGGCCACAGACACCTGCCCATGACCTTTGATGAGGAGGGCAGGAGAATGATAATACTGGGTGACTGGTTCAGCTGCAAGACAAGCTATGCGGTTTATGACGGGAAGGAGCTTACAATGGTAAGTGAGCCTTTAGTCCCTTTGCCCTTACCCTGACGGTAATGGTATAATAGGAATACTCTTCGTTTATCTCGTCAAACTTGTATGTGAGCCGTCCGCCAGACCGGCGGGCCATCTCAAGAAGACCCATATACCCGGTTGACACCTTCGACATGTCCTGACCCATCAGGGCGACCTTCAGCAGTTTCTTCAGACCCTCTTCATCATACCTGTTGACCATGTCAAGCTTCTGGATGAGAAGATCGGCATCACGGGTCCTTATGAGGTTCCCGGAGGTGATGATGAATGAGGCGGGAGTCTTCCTGATCATTGCCAATGGGATGCCATGCTTCTGCTCGGCTTCAAAGCCGGGACTGTGCTGGGCCACGTTCTGGAGGAGCTCGATCAGTGTGGCAAAAACACGCTTGTGGAGATTTTGTTCAAGTTCGGCCTCCCTCATGGTGGTCTCGCTGAAGTTGAGCAGCTCCTTGCTGATGGCATGAGTCATCGGGCCGGCCCAGATGAAGAAGATACTGTTCGCCTTCATCATCCGTTCCAGCTGTGCTACCTTTTTGGTATCGAAGGAGGCGTGTGATCCGTCGGGCTCACTGATTCCCTTGCCTCCGGCATCAACCGTTTTGCTCAGGATGAAATATGAATATTTATCGTCTATCGGAAGAAAATCATATTCGAGCCTGTTGCCCGTCTTGCGGGCCATCTCCATCAGGCCCAGGCCTGCCCCACCCTTCTTGCCTATCTTTGTGTCCTGGAGCATGGTCCTGTAAACATCCCTGATCTTGTCGGGATCGAGGTTGTTAATCTTTTCCAGGTGGCTCTTCAGTCCTTTGACTTCGCTGTTCTTCAGGGCGTTGCCGGTGCTCACCGTGTAGCCGTCGGCAGTCTTGTTGTAGACAACCAGTGAGGTTATCTCCTCACTCTTCGATGATGCCGTGCCTGGTGATATTCTGAAGGTTCTCGAGAACGAACATGAAGAGCCGTTTGCGGCCGAGGAGACTGAAATCCGAGAATTCCATCTCTCTCTCAAGAAGCGTAAGCAGGCCTACCGAGTTATCACCCGTCACCTCGCCACGGTAAGCGAACATCAAATGTTCATCTGACAGCTTTTGCCTTAATTTGTTAATAAGTTCCATACGTTCCGACCGAAATGAAGTAAAACCTTTCCCGGTCACAAATAAAGCAAAAAGATATCTGTTAAAAAATATTAATATGATATTTATCCTTTGGGGCATTATCCGGCCGGGCATTCGGCAGAGCATCCGGCAGAGTATCCGGCAGTGTTCCGGCAGAGGTCCGGTAGAGGTCCGGCAGAGGTCCGGTAGCCTGTGAGTTATTTTTTGAAACCCCAATTCATAGGCAGGGTGCCACTATGGCAAAAATTATCCGGTTTGAGGATTCTTCCTATTGACTAATTGTGCGTATTTTTATATTGCGATTGACAATCAACAACTAATGGAACTGTCAGAATATTTAAAGAATATTACAAAACTGTCGATTGCTGGAAGAAGACCTGAAAAACCTATTTGACCCGAAAGAGTTTTCCAAAGGAGATCATTTGTTCACCGAGGAGAGGTCTGCCTCATATGTTTTTTATTAAAAAGGTCTGATATATTATTGAGGAAGGAAATAACCGCATGGTTTTCTGCCGAAAACTCCCTGATTACAGCTTTGGACAGTTTTTACTATACAAGCCTACAAAATTATGTGAAGTACTTGAAATTATGTTATTCATCCGATTACTTGAATTTGAGATAATATTAAACAAAAAGGAGCCCGTCATTTATATTTTATAATAACCCGTAAAATGACGGAGTATATAATAAATTCATAAACACTGATAAATTATCCTTAATATCCAGCGACTAGGCCTATGATCCTATTGGGTATTAAGAAAGCTGTAACTTTTTTTATTTATATTACCTTTACATTACTCCAATTATAATTAAAAAAAAATTTATTGATATAGGAAGGATATTTTAAGCAATGCATTTATCTTGATCTATGCCGTACCAGGCAAAAACCTTCATCCCCTATTTGTAAAGGAATTAAGTATTCTTGAACAAAGGTACTCCGGCGACCTGATTGTCCATATTTTAAAAATTGATGCTGCATCACACCGGTCCAAACAGATTAATAGAGCAACTATCAACAGCAACACCTTTCCGGTAATGAAATTCTCTGTATTCGGGAATGCTGAATTTGTCGACTATGTGTCAGGGGTTCTTGGATTCCTTGAAGTGGAAGCAGCAATGATACATTCAAAAGTAATATAACACTTTGGGGAGCAGGATTCATGCGAAGTGTTTAAAAAGTAACTGATGAAATTAATATGCTAAAAAATCAATAACAAAATGGAAGAAAAAAAGACACCAACAAAATCGGTCATCTATTACTACATAGGTGTGTTTGTAACAATGATCCTTCTCAATGCTTTGCTTTTGCCGTTGCTCAGGGAAAATCAGATAACCAAAGTAGACTACGGGACCTTTATCATGAAAGTAGACAGTGGATTGGTAAAAACTGTCAGTATTCATGACGATCTGATTCTCTTTACTTTGCAGAAAGATGATAATACAGGGGAAGCTAACTCGTTTGGGCCCAAAGATCAGTTGCCCTTATTGTTGCAGGAGGGAAATGACAAAGAGCCAGTCTGCTCAACTGTGCCATTGAATAACCCGGGCGCTTGTTGACCGCCTCATGAACGCCCCAAGCCCAAATGCAAACGGGAAGATTGAATTTACCAAAGTACTTCCAAAAAAGAATTCCCCCCTTCTTAGCTTTCTGTTCACATGGATACTCCCCATGATCATATTTTATGGAATTGGCGAAGTCTTTACAAAAAGGATGCAGCAGCCTGGGATGGGCGGAAACAATTTTCTGACGCTGGGAAAGAGCAATGCAAAAATCTATGTCCAGGCGGAGACCGGGAAAACATTTGCTGATGTGGCAGGCCAGGAGGAGGCCAAGGAATCACTAAAGGAAGTAATTGACTTTCTGCATAATCCGTGCAAAGTATGCGGAAATAGGTGCATCCCTGCCAAAAGGAGCTTTGCTTGTGGGTCCTCCCGGAACCGGAAAGACACTGCTGGCCAAGGCTGTTGCAGGCGAAGCAAACGTGCCTTTCTTCTCTATATCAGGTTCTGAATTTGTTGAAATGTTTGTGGGTATGGGAGCAGCCAAGGTCAGGGATCTATTTAAACAGGCCGCTGAGAAAGCCCCGTGCATAATATTTATTGATGAAATTGATACTATCGGCAAAAGGCGTGACAGTGGTATTGTGGGGGGAAACGATGAAAGGGAACAGACACTGAACCAGCTCCTGGCCGAAATGGATGGGTTTGACGGTACTAAAGGCATTATAATTCTTGCAGCCACAAACAGGCCTGAGATATTGGATAAGGCGCTGCTTCGTCCGGGGCGCTTCGACCGGAGAATCCCTGTTGAACTGCCTGACCTTAAGGGCCGGGAAGCCATATTAAAGGTTCATTCAAAAACTAAAAAGCTCAGAAACGATATTGATTTCAATATAGTGGCAAGAGCCACTGCAGGAGCATCAGGAGCAGACCTTGCCAATATGGTCAACGAGGCAGCCTTACGTGCAGTACGCGCAGGGAAGAAATGAAATAAGCCAGAGCGATCTTGAAGAAAGTGTTGAGGTAGTAATAGCTGGTTTCCAGCGAAAGGAAAAAACAATCTCCCGGAAAGAAAAAGAGATAGTGGCTTATCATGAGATAGGGCACGCTCTGGTGGCAGCAAAACAAACTGATTCCGCCCCCGTACATAAAATTACCATTATACCGAGAACATCAGGCGCACTGGGATATACCATGCAGGTGGATTCCGAAGAACATTATCTGTTGAGTAAAGAGGAACTATTTAACAAGATTGCAACGCTGACAGCCGGTCGTGCCGCAGAGGAGATCGTGTTTAACCAAATAACGTCAGGTGCAGCCAATGATATTGAGCAGGCTACAAGAGTTTGCACGTTCAATGGTCACACGTTTCGGCATGAGTGATAATTACGATATGATGGCCCTGGAGACAGTAACCAACCAGTACCTCGGCGGAGATGCTTCTTTGATCTGTTCTGCCGAAACTGCATCCAGGATCGATATCGAGGTACTTTCCATTATAAAGGATGCTCATAAAAAAGCAACCGGTATCCTTAAAGAAAACAGAAAGCTGCTTGATGTTCTTTCAACGTATCTTATGGATAAAGAAACAATTACTGGTGAGGAATTTATAAAAATAGTGAACGATGAAACCTCCATGGCTTAATGTCCACTAGACATTAGTTTAATAATCAGGTACATGGAGGTACCATTATCCATGAAACTAAAATTATCCCATGATGAAAACAAGTATAATCATATGCACATATAATGAGGAAAAGACCATTGCAGATGTATTGACCGCATGCTGCAAACTTAATCCTGATTATGAAATTATTGTTGTCGATGATGGCTCAACTGACAATACAGAAAACATCCTGAGCGAATTATCCGGAAGATATTCATTCAGGTACGAAAGACTCACGAAAAACATGGGTAAAAGCTGGGCTATGGCACACGGTGTTGAAATATCAGAAAATGAGATAATCCTGTTTTTTGATGCAGATGTTTCAAATATTATGAAAGAACATTTTGATGAATTATTAACCAATTATTGACATACGGCATATGTTTTAGGTCAGCCCTCGGAGACATTAATTGACTACCGGATAAACCCATTCAAGGTCCTGACCGGGGAGAGGGCATTATTAAAAAAGGACTTGATTCCGGTTCTTGATGATATTAGAGATATCATTTTGGGGTTGAAGATTTTCTTAATCTGTATTATCAGGCGCAGGGTAAACGTATCAGTTATATACTGCTGAAGGGATTAAAACACCCAAGTACGTATGAAAAATCAGGTTCTGTTACCCTGGCTACCAAAAAATATTTAGATGAGGGCAAAGAAATTGCCATGACAATATTAAACAATCAGGATCTTATTAATCAACGTGTTGAATTATTGATCAGCAAAACGAATTCAAACGCAAAGAGGAAGGTCTGATGCAGTACAGAATGATATAATGGCAAACTTCAGGAATTAAAGGAAAAACTAAGTTTTAAGTTATGACAAGGCAGCAATGAAAAAAAACGTAACCCTTGTACTTTCCGGAGGAGGGGCAAGAGGGTTTGCTCATATCGGTGCAATAGAAGAGATTGAAAGCCGGGGGTACATAATAGACTCAATTGCCGGAACATCAATGGGTGCTTTGGTTGGTGGAGTATATGCAGCCGGAAAAATGAATGAGTATAAAAAATGGGCTTATACCCTCGATAAGCAGGAAGTCCTGAAACTTATTGATTTTCTCATTCAGCAACCAGGGATTGATTAAGGGCGACAGAGTGCTTAAAGCAATGAAAAAGTTCATTCCTGATGCCAATATTGAAGATCTGAAGATCAAGTATACCGCTACCGCCTTTGATCTGGCCCAGAATAAAGAAATTGTGTTCAGGAAGGGGAAGTATTACGATGCAATAAGAGCATCTATTTCTATTCCAACGGTGTTTACCCCGGTTGTCAGCGGTGATGCTGTACTTGTGGATGGCGGAGTGGTAAACAACATCCCGGTAAATAATGCAATCAGAACAAAAAACGATCTGCTGATTGCCGTGTATGTGAATGCTGATGTTCCTGTCCGTGACATAAATATAGCAGGCAAAAACCAGAGACAGGAGTTATATACTCATAAAATCAATGAGTTCAGAAAAAGTATAAACAGGTCAAATTCCGCTGAGCAAAAGAAGAAGTTCCATTATTTCAATCTCATCAACGACACAATAGCAGTCATGACAAATCACCAGGCCTCAACTATACTAAGAAATTCGCCCCCGGACATTCTGGTTGAGATCGCAAAAAGATCCTGTGGAACATTTGATTTCTACAAAGCTGAGGAACTGGTGGAGATGGGAAGATATGCCACACGGGAAAAACTGGATTCATTGCAAGAGCAGACTAAAGCTGAACAGGCATGGGCCCGGGTATGACAATGCAAACCGCATTGAACCACACATAAAACAAAAAAAAATAACTATACGGACCAGCCGAACAACGTTATACAAAGTAGGCGCAAAACCATTTAAAAATTAAAAATTATGACAACTTTTTTTCAAACAATCACAAGATCGGTAAAGCATTGGTACATACCGTTGATTATTGGTATTATCCTTATTGCGGCAGGCATTTACGTGTTTACAGTGCCCCTGGAAACTTACCTTACGCTTTCCGTGCTTTTCAGTATTTCCTTTATTGTTATTGGATTATTGAATATTTTCTTTTCAATCCGGAACCGTAAAATCCTGCATGGATGGGGCTGGTATCTGGTAGGTGGACTTCTTTCACTTGCCGCGGGAATTATTCTCAGCATTTATCCGGGGATATCCATTGTCATTTTGCCCTTTGTAGTGGGTTTTACCCTGCTGTTTCTCTCGCTTCTCCTGATGGGATACTCCTTTGACATGAAGAGCATGGGTATTCTCAATTGGGGGTATGCTGCCATACTAAGTGTGTTTGGAGTATTGTTTTCATTCATGCTTATTGTGAGTCCTCTGATTTCCGGCATTTCCCTGGTAACGATCACAGGAGTTTTAATTTATTTTTATCGGGGCATCTTCGATCTCTCTCTCCTTTGACCTCAGGAAAGTAAAAAAGATACCTGAAAAATTAAGTTCTGAACTGAAAAACAGGATTGCCGCCATTAAGAAGGAAGTAGACGAAGCCAACACAGGCAAATAAAGTGTTCCATAGTAGAAAGGAAAAAGACGAAGGCAACACAGGTAAATAAAGTGCTCCGGTAGTAGAAATCGCAAAATACCCGGCACAGTAAAAACAGGTTCCACTCCAGAATCAGGAATCAGTTAAAATCTAGAAACAGATTTGTTCATCCGGCCCAACCATCCCTGTCAATATTGCGGTAGTTAATCGCCTCCGACAGGTGGTCGGGCCTGATTGTTCCGATCCGTCAAGATCTGCTATGGATCGTGCCACCTTGAAGGATTCTGTCATAGGTCCTCGCTGAGAGTCGGCGCATCGCCGGTGCATGAATCCGGACTTAGAAACAGACCTCTTCCCGGCATGAGATAGTCTTAGCTTTAAAAGCTGTACCTGAAATAGACCTCTGTCTCGATACCGTTTCTGTTGGACTTATCATCGGTCTCCGTATCCTTTGACGTGAACCAGGTATAATTAAGAGTCGGCACCATACTGAATCCTTTTGCTAAAAACAAATTATATCCGGCACCAAGAAACAGTATTGTCCGGTTTTCAGTGGTTGTATAAGAACTCCCAAAATAGTCAGCTTTATCCGATGCTGTTCCGAAACCAAAACCGGTAAAAGCGAAAGCATTATTCAGCTCTCCCTCCAGAGGCAGGTTTGCCATAATTTTTGGTTTGACCATCCACGAAAAGCTGCTCTGCTTATCATCAGTGTCTTTATCCCTGCTGCCGGATGATTTCAGCCTGAGCTCACCGCCGATTGCGATGTTATCAAATAAGTAGTGATAGTATTCGCCCAGCAGCAATCCGGACGAAATAGAATTACTGCCGTATTCATCACTACCGTTTGTGCCATTGTACAGGTATCTTGCCCCGACAAAATTCAGGTTAAACTGTGAGTAACCGCCTAACACATTCACTCCTTGTGCATACATGTTCGTGGAGAAGTCACGTACCTGGTCGCAATCTCCTGCGAACGACTCAATGGGCAATGAAAGACTCATTCTTGTTCCAAGGGTGAATCCGGAATAAATGTCTTTATACTCGTCATCCTTTATCACATTATAATCGTACGCCAGGTAGGGGATAAAATATAGACCACCTGAATTGCCGAGTGCGATTGGAGCGCCTGCTTCCAAATTTAATCCGATATCACTGTGCTTTGTCTCATCGGGGATGGCAGGGGAATCATAGTTGTATGTGTCTATGCCACCCCTGAATTCAACTTTACCATAAAGATTTAAGACACCACCCATAGAACGTCCGTAAAGCGCATGAACTGAACCAAGGGTAGTAGCTGAAATTTCTTTGGTATCACCAATGATTTCCTTGGTCCTGTCACTGTGAATGCCAAATCCCACACCAAAACCATCTATCAGCATGTACGTAGCCTTAAAATCTAAGTTAAACCGGTTGCGATTCCCATAACTTTCACCGTCGATCTGTTAGTTTCTTCCATGATAAACTCAGATTGTTAGACATATCCAGGATCGTATTTCCTTTCCTGAACAGGGAGTTTTCGGGAGTTATTGGCAACTTTTCCTGTCCGGAGACAGAGGTAATAACTCCTGCCAGCATTGTCAGGATAAAGCCTGACCTAAAAAAATTCAGTGGTTTCATAACTTAATTTTTTTTAAGGGCTTTTTGTCAGTCCTGTTTAATCAATGGATATCACTCCATAAAACAAACCACCCAGTTATAAGTTCAGTTACAGGCTTCCAAATCTGTTCGTTGGTGATGGGCTATCCGGCCCAACCCTCCCTGTCGAGATTGCGGTAGTTGATTGCCTCTGACAGGTGATCGGGTCTGATTGTCTCCGATCCGTCAAGGTCGGCTACGGTTCTTGCCACCTTGAGGATCCTGTCATAGGCCCTCGCTGAGAGTCCGCGCATCTCCATCGCAGCCCTGAGGAGTCTTCCTCCGGTGTCATCAAGATGGCAGTGCCGCCGCATCATGGCAGAAGTCATCTGGGCATTGCAGTATATCCCCTCATGGGCGGCAAAACGCCTTGCCTGTATGTCCCGGGCCTTTACGACCCGTTCACGAACCGCGGCGGAGGGCTCTGCCGCAGATGGTGGCGGCCAGCTTTTCATAGTTTACGGGCACAACTTCTATGTGGATGTCGATGCGGTCTAAGAGCGGGCCCGAGAGGCGGTTGAGGTATCTCTGCACCATTCCCGGGGCGCAGGTGCACTCTTTCTCCGGATGGTTATGAAAGCCGCATGGGCAGGGATTCATCGACGCCACAAGCATGAACGAAGCCGGAAAGTCGCAGCTCATCTTTGCCCGCGAGATGGTTATTATCCTGTCCTCAAGTGGCTGTCGCAGAACCTCCAGGACACTCCGTTTGAACTCCGGCAGTTCATCGAGGAAGAGTACTCCGTTATGTGCCAGGCTTATCTCTCCGGGCTGAGGCACGGTGCCGCCGCCGACCATGGCAATGTCTGAACTGGTGTGATGGGGACTCCGGAATGGACGGTGTATCATCAGGGAGACATGGTTGTCAATCTTACCTGCCACCGAATGAACCTGAGTGGTCTCAAGAGCCTCCTCAAGTGTCAGGGGCGGGAGGATAGAGGGCAGACGGCGGGCGAGCATGGTCTTGCCAGATCCGGGAGGGCCGATCATAATTGCATTATGGGCTCCGGCGACTGCCACCTCCAGTGCGCGCCTTACATTCTCCTGCCCTCTGACATCGGCAAAGTCAGCGTCATACCTGTTCCCTTCACTGCTGAAGAGGTCATTCATATCAACTTTCACAGGCAGAGGACTGATTTCCCCACGCATAAAACTGAGAACCTCTCCTAGGCTGGTGATGCCGTAGACGTCAATGCCGTCGACCACAGCAGCCTCCGGGGCGTTATCTGACGGCACCATCATGGCACGGAAGCCCGCTGCCCGTGCCTGCAGTGCCATGGGCAGCACACCCCTGACGGACCTGACGGCGCCGTCGAGCGACAACTCCCCGGTGAGCAGCATGCCATCGAGTCTCATGCCACTGACCATCTCCGATGCCGCCATGATGCCCACCGCAAGAGGCAGGTCATACGAGGATCCCTCCTTTCGGATGTCAGCCGGAGCCATGTTGATGATCACCTGTCTGCCGGGCCACCGTAATCCGACAGCACGCAGAGCCGACTCAATCCGCTGCTGACTCTCCTTGACAGCTGTGTCGGGGAGCCCGACCAGCATGTAGCGGACACCGCGGGTGACATCAACCTCAATCGTAACGAGAACGGCCTCAATACCTAATACGGCAGCGCTGAAGGTCTTGACCAGCATGACTCATAATTTATGTGGCACAATAAAGGAGGAAATGCACTATAAATTTATGCATTAAGCAGGACAGAAACAATAGCAATAAAAATTTATGCCGGGCCCTGGTCTACTTTATACGGTTATTCATTACGGAAGCAGATCAGCCTGGAAAGAGTCCTTAATTTCCAGTGATCATTTTTTCTCCCGGCCTGCGGAGCATTACCTATGCCGGTCCGATGATTACCAGGTATCCTTTGGGGATGGCTAATAGTTCAGTCTTTATCGACCCGCAGAATGATTCAATCCTTTTCGGCGAGGTCAGTCAGCTCAAGAACTGTATGTTTTTCCAATTATTGCTTGCTCTTTTATCGCATGCATTCGGAGTAAACATTGAGCTGGATCATAATCCTGAACACTGACATGAATAGCTCAATTCATGTTGCAAAATGGGCGTTTTGTCAAAAACACAACACCTAAACGTAACCTTTACATCAGAAAATAGTAAAAAGTAAAAGATACCGAGAAGGACAATGTATTTTTTGCCGTGCTGGTATAGTATTCAAGAAGTAGAACTTTAATGATGAGCTATGAAAAATGTTGGTTTTGTTACTGTAATACTATTTATTGCATCTACACTATTCAATTGCCAGAAAGAAACTCTTCCAAAAGATAATTCTGAAGATATCTTTATTGAAAAGGGGAATTTGCTTATCAATAACAATCCTGCCCAACTGGCAGCAAGGATATCATATAAAAATGAAATAATTCCCATCGTGGATACGGAAGCTTCCTCACTCCTGAAGAGTGCTGCAGTTTTTCCGGAAATAGACCTGACAAAGAACTATGCTTTTAAACTAAAGGCCGAAGTTGATCCTCCGGTTTACGAGAATAAGACGCTGCAGGCCACCCATGTCACCATTAAGGATAATTATGCTTTTGTTACCTATAACACACGCGGGGCTGAATGGCTGGGAGGTATAGAAATATTCGATGTTTCTGATCTGAAGAACCCGGTGATTATTTCAAGCGCCATACTGCCAAATACTGATGTAAGTGCTGTAGACTATGCGGATGGAAAGATTTATGTGGTCGGTGCAACTGGAGATTTTGAAGCAAAAGGATTTGTCTCGCCAGCATTTATGGAAGTAATATCACTTGATGCAACAATGGCCTTTGAAAAAGTAGATACCATCATTGACATTTCTTCCTATGCCGGAACCGATATTAAGGTAGCAGCCGGTCATATATTTGCTACCAGCGGTTCCACCGGGGATCTTACTGTTTTTGATGCCGGCTATGCGAGAACCAGGTACGATGGAAATCTCTGATGCCCGTTCAGTTGATGCAAATTCAGATCACCTCTACGTGTTGCAAGGTCAGGAAGGGCGGGTGAATGTATTCGAATTGTCTGATGTCTCTCCTTCTGAAACATATTTTGTTGGTGGAGCGAACATTCCGGAATCCAAATCTGAAATTGCTGTTTCAGATGAGTATATTTTTGCCGCATTGAATGAAGGAGGACTTTCTATTCTCAATCTCAATGGAAGCATTAAACAAAGTCTTCCAAAACCTGCAACACCTCCCGGTGCTCTCGATGAGAACCATGTAACCAATAGTGTATCTCTCAATGGTGACCTTGTGTTGATAGGAAATGGTGAGTCCGGCATTTATGTTGGCGGACTTATTGCAGAAAAAAATGATAGCTTATGGATGTTGGGGGCTATGAACTTTGGTGAATCCCAATCTGCAAATTTTGTAGAATCAAAAGACAGTGTGATTTTTGTTGCTACAGGACTCGGAGGTCTAAAAATACTTGCTATAAGTATTGACGAAGGGGTACCTGACAATGTTGAGCCTACCGCGCCCTGTGTAACATTGATGGCAAGTATTTCGGAATTGTTCCCTGAGAGGATGGATGTGAGGACTGTCCATAATGACCTGTTCAGTGATACTGCCCACTTGAATATTTATGTTAAAGAGGAAACGCCAGTTTTCGTTTCATTCATTGATGAAGGAGCCGGATGGAGAAATACTTTCGGATACTATTCTTATCCTGCGGATAACCCACCGCAAAGCATCGAAGATATTCAAAAGCAGATAGTTTTCCCCAACGTTTCAAAAGTCGGTGAGGGCGGTGGCCTGGAGTTTGGAGACCGTGTACAATTGGGTGACGGCAACTTTCCGGCAGGAACGGTAATAGGCTTTTACATTGTTGCCCAGGGATGGAAAAACGGTCTCACGACTGATGGTGTCTATACACAATATACAGATAGACTTTTTAATAGTGATCAGGCCCAGCAATCAACCCTTTTTGTAAGTAGCGATTGCGATGATATCGTACTGACATTTGAAGATATTAAGGTTAAAGAGAGCAGCTGTGATCACGATTTTAATGATATTATCCTTACTATTAAAGATTCCAGAGATTTGGGTGTGCCAAATACTAAACTGGATGTTTCAGGATTGCCGAGGAAATAGGATTTACACATAATCAAACCCATCTTATTACAAATATCCTGTCAGTCTGTCCCGGCTGGCACAACGAACACCTTGCCTCAACATTTGATGCTTTGGATCTTAATGATATTCATTTGAAGCATTTGTCTGAAAATCACAGTTTATAACAATAATTCGAACCGGATCGTTGCCGGCCTGGAGACGATTTCAGTCAAAAATGAATATCTCTTCAATGGTAACACCGAAGACTACTGCTATGTCATGCGCCAGTTTCAGAGAAGGATTGTACTTGTTCTTCTCCAGGAAGACAATCGTTTCACGTCTCACGTTAACCTTTTTTGCCAGGTCATCCTGGGTCATGTCATGGCGTGCCCGATACTCTTTGATGCGATTATTCATTACGGATGCCTCTTAACTTAATTACAATCCAGCATACAAAGAAGATTACAGCCATGGAAAGGATACCAGCACCAAGCACCTCTCCGGTATCCATGGTGACGCGGTCCTTGAGCCATGATCATCAATACCCACATGAAAAGAGAGATGTAATAAGACCATGCAGCCGTTTTCTGCATCAGCTTCTTTGACAGTTCGTCCTCCTGCGGCTCACCTCTGTTGGCCGATGTGAAATACCCGAAGGCGAAATACAATCCGAAACCGACAAGTACAGCTATTACACCGAAAGTGACAATTTCTGTCGCCGCTATTGGTTTTTCAACATTGAATACCCATAATGCTGTTGCTGCAAGCACTAGCACAGATACCAGTAATGCAAGAAATCCTTTTTTCATAATTGTTAGTGTTAATTATTTCTAACACAAAGTTAGATATAAATAACATTAAGTTCCAAATTTTTTTTAATATTTTTCTTTGACCGAAATTTTTATTGAATCTGAGGCGGATCATGACGGCCTGTTTGCAGGCGTGTAGCTTCGATCTGAGGTTCACGGGAGATCGTTGATTTTTCCTTAATAATAGTCTCAGCTGCGTTGCGACTTCTCCCCGTGCTTGTGGAGCTTCACCTCCACGGGATTGATTGTTACCAGGCATCCTTTGGGAAGGGCAGAGAGGTCGGGTGATATCATATTGTAGAATTGCTCTATCTTCTCCTCGCGGTCGATCAGTTCAATGACAACGGGCAGTTTTTCCGTCAGCTCCCAGAATTTTGAAGAGTGGATATGGCTGCTCAGTCCGTATCCCATGACTCCCCTGTATACTGTAGCTCCTGAGATGCCAGCCTCCCTGGCCCGGTAGACAACAGCCTCATATAGCAACTGTGAACCCAGCCTGTCGGTTGAGCTGGCATAAACCTTCATTATCGAATGGGATATCTTTTCCATGATCACAGGAGATTAGTAAGGAGATAGCCAAGGTATACTACAAGGAACCCGAGAAAAATGCTTAAGCCTGTGTATAGCAAAACTGACAGAAACTGGCCGTTGTGCATCAGCATCAGGTTCTCATTGGCAAAAGCGGAGAAAGTTGTAAAACCGCCGCAGAGCCCTACCATAAGGAAGAGCCTCCACTCCGGTGTCAGTATCATGCTTTTCTCTGCAATTCCGGTAAGGAATCCGATTGCAAAGCTGCCGATGATGTTTACCAGCAGGGTTCCCACCGGAATAGAATAAAATGTCACCGTAAGGTTCAGGTGCGAAACCAGGTAGCGGGCCACGCTGCCCACAAACCCACCGGTACCAATAATCAGGATGTTTTTAAGCATTCAGCAAAAGTCTTATGCAAATGTACATCTTTATTAATATGACCCCGAAATCCTTTTCATTGGGTAACAAAAGCCGGGGCAGACTGTTTCAGGACAATAGTATCCTTATCTCTCCGTTACGAACATACAACCTACAAGACAATTTAACGTACCCATCTAATTGGAAATATATAAATGCTATGAACAGGTCAGAAATTATAACCAACCGGACCCTGTTGATGACAGTAGGCTTAATACTTACGGTGATTATTTCATCATGTAAAAAGGAAGCTACTGCCATTGAAGAGCAGATCCTCAAGGATGTTTCTTACGGAGAGAGCACCAGGCAGAAGATGGATATTTATCTGCCTCACGGCAGGAGTCGTGACGCAACCAGTACTATTATCGTGATCCACGGCGGCGGATGGGTTGAAGGCGACAAATCTGAGATGAATCCTTATGTCGATACCCTCAGAAAGCGGATGCCCGGATATGCCATTGTCAATTTGAACTACAGGCTTGCCTGGAATAACAGCGTGGACCTGTTCCCCACCCAGGAAAATGATGTAAAAAGTGCAGTTGAGTACTTCCTTGATCATGCTGAAGAGTATCAGGTCTCCGATGATCTTGTGCTGCTGGGGGCCAGTGCAGGAGGACATCTTGCCATGCTGCACGCTTACAAGAATGACCCTGAAGGGCATGTCAGGGCGGTAGTTGATTTTTTCGGGCCCTATGATCTTCCGGCGCTCTGGAATTCCGGCATCATACAGCAGCTGATCCTGTACGGTGCCACCGGCGTTTTTCCGGCAGACAATCCGTCATTGTACGCGACATCAAGTCCTTCTGAATTTATTACTTCCGGCAGTCCGCCTACAATCGCTCTGCAAGGCGGTGCCGATCCGCTCGTTCCACCCTCGCAGACAAGCCAGCTTATTGCCGCGCTTGATGCCGCCGGAGTCATCAACCAGCTTGTTTATTACCCCGGGGAGGGTCACGGATGGACAGGCGCCAACATGGTCGATTCATTCAGGAAAATCGTTACGTTCATCACTGATCACGCCAGGTGACCGGGATTGCACGGCAGGCTAACATGGCTGGACGCCAGGTCACAGGAGCTGGCACCACGTTACCGGGTCTGTCACCGGCAGCAGCTTATTTCTCAAAGCCGCGGACAGCGGAATTATAATCTGAGGAGTAGCCGTGATGCCCTGTGAAGAGATACTGCACACCCTCCAGGCCGGTTATATTGTCAACTGACATCCGCGCTTTGCGGCTATTCTTGTTTATATACCCGGGGAAGAGTCCGATCGCCCCGCTTTGCAGGCTTACAGCGTCCCCTGTAAACAGATAAATATCATTCACTCTGTAACAGGTGAGTCCTGTTGTGTGACCCGGGACTGGTACCGGGTCGATCCTCAGATCCCCTATTATTATGACCTTGTCATCAAGAAGCTTGTAATCCGGAACGCTTAATTTATTTCCGATCCACATTACCCTTCCGGTTTCTCCGTTTATCATCTGTTCCTCATCTTCATGCAGGTATACGACTGCGTTTTTAAAGAGGGATACTCCCCCTGCATGGTCAGTGTCAGTATGTGTCAGGAAAACAGCCTTAATCCTGCCCGGATCAATGTCTAGCTTCTTCATCTGGGTCTCAATTGTTCCCGGTTTGATGCCGGCATCAATTGCGATGAAATCATTCCCGTCCCTGAAGAGGTACATGTTCACATACTTGTCCCTTATGGCATAAACATCCTCGGTCAGCCTTGCCGTCTCTGCAGGAGTCATTTTCCTTAGGGTGGATCTGAAGACTATCATGTAGAGGACTGAGAGCACAATAACGAATAACACGATTCCCAGCAACCACCGAAGCAATATTTTGAATGGCCTTTTCATTGGCTTAATATCAGGGTAAGATAGAATTCTTGATTGCCAAATGTAAAAAAACTGTGGAATTATTGCAAATTCATAAATAATCACGTAATTTTGACCAGCTAGTTAATTAATATAGTTAAACCATAAGGTTAAATGTAATGATAAAAACCGGGGAACCTGACAGCCATACAAAGGAGAAGATCTTTTTGGCAGCCAGCGAGATATTTGAGGAGAAAGGCCATTCCGGAGCAAGGATGCAGGAGATAGCCGACAGGGCCGGAATTAATAAAGCGCTCCTTCATTACTATTTCCGCAGCAAGGACCAGCTTTTCAAGGCGGTCTTCATTGTGCTCCTGAAAAGATGTTTGAAAAGATCACCTCTATACTGATGGAGGATCTCACTTTCAAGGAAAAGATGAAGAAGTTTCTCGATGAGCATATCGAGTTCATGATCAAAAACCCCAAACTGCCTCTGTTCCTGCTGAACGAGATGTCTCAGAACCCTGAGTTTGCTGAAACGATAAGTGAGACAGTCAGGCTGGGAGAACTGAAGACAATGATCTATGAAAAGCATGCAAAGGAGCTCAAAGGGTATGGCATAAAGAAATCAGATATGCCCCAGCTGATGATCACAATTGTCTCCATGTCCGTCTTTCCGGTGGCAGCACATGGTATGATTTCAGTGCTCATACCGGAATTAAGGGAGAGAAAGAAGTTCAACCAATACATGCGTGAGCGGAAAGAGTTTGCGTTCGGACTGCTCTTCGCGGCATTAAAAAACCGTAAGAAATGAAAAGGATAATTGCTGCCGTTATGATGCTTTCAGCCGTGACATCTTCCTGGTCACAGCAGAGCGTCACCCTGTGGCAGTGCTACGACTCAGCGGCCGCTGTGACTCCTCTGTCCGGTGAGAGGGAGTTATATTCCCAGATCACCATGCTCCGCGACCAGAACCTCGCATCATCATGGCTGCCGTCACTTGATTTAGGCGCAAGTTTTACTTATCAGTCAGATGTTGTTGATATGGCGGAATCTCTCCCCGGTATTACACTTCCTCCGGGATCCCTCCCATCTATCCCCCACGAGCAGTACAGGGCCACCTTTGACATCAGCCAGGTCATATGGGACGGAGGAGTGACGCGCAACGCGAGGGCGGTGGAGAAGGTTGTCAGTGAACTCAACATGCAGCAGAATGAAGCTGACATCTACCGCCTCCGCGAGCAGGTGAACAACTACTTCTTCCCGCTGCTGCTAACTGAAAGCCAGATAGAGGTTACTGACCTGCTCATCTCCGACCTTGAAGCGCGGATCATGGAGGCCTCATCAGGCATTGAGAACGGTGTGGTTCCGGCTGTGACTCTTGATGTGCTCAGGGCAGAGGTGATAAGGGCGGAACAGACGGCTTCTGAGCTTCATCAGCGTCGTGATGCGCTGTTATCGGCACTGGAGAACGTTACAGGCATGTCAGGAATGACGGATTATGACCTGTTATTGCCTGAACCGGTGATAACGGGTGATGAGACACCTGACAACCCCGAACTTCGGCTGTTTGACGTGCGCAGCCGTCAGCTGGAGGTATCCAAGAGCCTGCTGAAGAGCCAGCGGATGCCGAAAGCCTTCGGGTTTGCGCAGGCAGGATATGGCAATCCCCCCGGCAATGACTTCTTCTCGGAAAACCCGGACTTCTATTATTCAGTGGGAGCAGGAATTAAGTGGAACATCTTCGACTGGAACAAAAACAGCAATGAGAGACAGTCGCTGGCACTTCAGCAGCAGCTCCTCGATCTGAAAAAGAGTGCCATGGAGGAATCACTGCAGCGCATGCTCACGGTCAGGATGGCGGAGATCACCGCCCTGCGTGAGGCTGCCGGCCGTGATGACGAACTGATCGCGATAAGGGAAAGAATCTCCGGCGTGGCAGCGTCACAGCTGGCAAACGGAACGATCACCGCCTCGCAGTACCTGACAGAGCTGAACAACGAGAAGCAGGCTATCATCGGTGCTGCTGCCCGCAAGATCAGCATTGCAAGAGCAGAAGTGGAATATATATATCTTACCGGATACAGTAAATAGCGGGGAGATGCAATATCCATGCATGCACAAATTCAATCACGATTGTATAATAATTAACTGCATGAAGGTTCCTTCATATCATTAAAACCAACCATTCAATAATGAAAAAGTTACTCATACCCTTCGTTTTTCTTCTTGCAGCCGGCTGCGGCCGTGGCGAGAGTGATGCGGATGCATTTGGCACCTTTGAGGCTGATGAGGTTATCATCTCCTCAGAGACGTCGGGCAGGATAGTACTCATGGATGTCACCGAGGGCATGGTGGTGGCGGGCGGCGCCGTCATCGCCGTCACCGACACCGTTATGGCGGTGCTGCAGCGTGCAGAGCTTGATGCGGTGACGGCACAGGCGCAGGCGCGCCTGGCAGGCATTGCGGCGCAGGATGCGGTCATACGCCAGCAGATGGAGAACCTCAACGTCAACATTGACCGCACGCGCCGCATGCTTGCTGACGGCGCCGCCACGCAGAAACAGCTCGATGACCTCACCGGCCAGATGGAGGTGCTCCGCAGGCAGTCCGACGCCAACAACACACAGCGCCGCACTGTGGCTGCGGATATGCAGGGAGTGGACGCCAGACGCGCCATCCTCAATGAACAGATTGCCCGAAGCACCATCCGCGCTCCCTTTGACGCCACCGTCATTGAGAAATACGCCTCGGCACACGAGATTACAGCCGCCGGAAAGCCGCTGGTGAAGATAGCTGACATGAAGACCATGGAGCTGAAGGTATGGGTCAGCGGAGCGCAGCTGGCAGAGGTGAAGCTGGGAGCCGGATGCACCGTACGCATTGATGACGGAGAGAAAGGCTTTAAAAACGTCACCGGTAACATCAGACACGTGTCGGAAAAAGCCGAGTTCACGCCCAAAATCATCCAGACAAAGGAGGAACGTGTCACACTCGTCTATGCCGTCACAATAGAAGTCGACAACGACGGCTCAATCAAGGCAGGCATGCCCGGAGAAGCAATCTTTAACTGAAAATGGCAGATACGTCCGCGGAAGCAATCTTCAACTGGAATGTCAGGAATCCAGGGAGAAGCTGTCTTCAACTGGAATGTCAGGAATCCCGGGAGAAGCTGTCTTCCACTGAAAATGAAAGCGGCACCCGTACAAGCAACCTTCAACAGAGATGGCAGCCATTGAGGCATATAATATCACTCACAGATACGGCACGGTAACCGCTCTTGACGACCTCTCCTTCACCGTCGATAAAGGTGAGCTGTTTGGTTTTGTCGGTCCTGACGGGGCAGGTAAGACCACCCTCTTCCGCATCGCCGCCACCCTGATCATCCCTGCCGGTGGCAGAATGACCCTCTTCGGACTCAACACCGTCAGCAGGTTCAGGGAGCTGCGCAACCACATCGGCTATATGCCCGGGCGGTTCAGCCTCTACACTGACCTCACCGTGGAGGAGAACCTGAGCTTCTATGCCACCATCTTCGGCACTACGGTAAAAGAGAACTATCACCTTATTGAGCCCATCTACAAACAGATTGAGCCATTCAGAAAACGGCAGGCCGGACGTCTCTCGGGAGGCATGAAGCAGAAACTGGCACTCTCCTGTGCACTCATCCACAAGCCTGAGATCCTGATCCTCGACGAGCCTACCACAGGCGTCGACGCCGTCTCGCGTACGGAGTTCTGGGAGATGCTCTCACGTCTTAAGGGCGAAGGCATTACCATCATCGTCTCTACACCCTACATGGACGAAGCCCTGCGCTGCGACCGCATAGCCCTCATCCAGTCAGGCAGGATACTAAATATAAACACCCCCGACCACATCCGTCGCTCCTACAGCCAGAAGCTGTTTGCTGTCAGCCACCCGGATAAGTATAAGCTTCTGCTGGCACTTCGCGCTCTAAGCTCCGGGATGTCATCGGCGGTGAATAGGCCTTCATCCTCCGGACTGCAGGCAGAGGCGAGTCCGCTTATACCTTCCGGGGACCCGGCAGCAGCGGGTCAGCCCTCACCCTCAGGGGCACCATCCACAGGCAAGTCTATGCCCTCCGCGAAGCCCATGGCCGGCCAGGCTGAGCCCTTCGGCGACTCCGTCCATATAACCATACCGGAAGGCACCACTCCCGGCGAGTTGATAACCGCCCTGGCATCTGCCGGCCTCCCCGGAGCCGAAATCAAAGAGATCGTCCCCGGAATCGAAGATGTATTCCTTGAACTGATGAAAAGATAAGCATGACGGAGAGAGACAAGGTCATAGAGGTGAAGGAGCTGGTGAAAAGGTTCGGGTCGTTTGTGGCCAATGACCACCTGACCTTTGACGTCTTCAGGGGAGAGATCTTCGGGTTCCTGGGCGCCAACGGGGCAGGAAAGACAACGGCCATAAGGATACTGTGCGGACTGTCGCGCCCCACCTCAGGCAAGGTGACCGTTGCCGGCATCGATGCCGGTCGCCCTGAGGAGATCAAGAAACGCATCGGATACATGTCTCAGCGCTTCTCCCTCTATGAGGACCTGACCGTCAGCGAGAACATTGAACTCTACGGCGGCATCTACGGCATGACACTGAAGGAGATCCGTCCACGCAGGGAGGCGCTGCTCAACAGACTAAGCTTCAGCGCGTACGGCGACACTCTGATAAAATCGCTGCCCCTCGGACTAAGGCAGAAGCTCGCCTTTGCCGTGGCAGTCTTTCATGACCCTGAGATTGTCTTTCTCGATGAGCCCACCAGTGGCGTTGACCCGATCACCCGCCGTCAGTTCTGGGAGATGATATACGAGACGGCATCACGCGGTATCACCGTTTTTGTCACCACACATTACATGGACGAAGCCGAATACTGCGACAGGGTAACGATAATGAACGAGGGGAAGATTGTGGCCCTTGACACCCCTGCAGCACTGCGTGCCGGTTATGGGACTCAGTCTATAGATGAGCTTTTCGTGAAAATAGCCAGACCAAAAACAGTGACACAATGAAGCGGTTCATGGCATTTGTAAGGAAAGAGTTCCTTCATATATTCCGCGATTACAGGACGCTGATAATCCTGTTCGGTATTCCTGCAGCACAGATACTCATCTTCGGCTATGCCGTCCGTACCGACCTTACCAATGCCGGCATAGCGGTGCTTGACAATGCAAGGGATGAGGTCTCTTCTGAGCTGACACTCAAGCTTGAGGCATCGGAATTCTTCGAGATCAAGTACAACCTGCAGTCATTTGACGAGATAGACCCTGCATTCAAACAGGGAAAGATCAAGGCTGCCATATTATTTCCCGCCGACATGGGTGCCTCACTTACACGTGAAGGCATTGCCACTGTCAGCATCATCGCCGATGGCTCCGAGCCGAATACCGCCAGCCTGGTGACCGCTTACACAACAGCCATCATCAACGACTATTCATCAGGACTGACAAGGCAGATGACATCATCAATGCCCGTCATTAACCCGGAGGTGCGGATGTATTTCAACCCCAACCTGGAGAGTCATTTTATGTTCGTGCCTGGTGTTATTACCCTCATCCTGATACTCATTACGGCACTGATGACATCGGTTACCATTGTACGTGAGAAGGAGTTCGGCACCATGGAGGTACTGCTGGTATCGCCGCTGAAACCATGGCAGATCATTATCGGCAAGGTGGCTCCCTACTTCTTCCTTTCCCTGGTGAATGTCATTGTCATCCTGCTCATGGCCTGGTTCGTCTTCGGACTGCCGGTCAGGGGGAGCATCGCCCTGCTGATAGCCGAGACAATGCTTTACATACTCCTGGGACTATCCATCGGAATCTTCGTCTCATCCTCGGTGCAGAAGATGGAAAACGCCATTTTCATCTCATTCCTGGCGTTGATGTTACCCAGCCTGCTGCTGTCAGGATTTATTTTCCCCATCGAAAACATGCCGAAGATCTATGATTATGTGAGCATGATTTTGCCTCCGCGATGGTTCGTGGAGATAATAAGGTCAATCATGATCAAGGGTGCCGGGATTAGTTTTATATGGAAGGAGACGCTCATCCTGGTAGTGATGACGCTCTTCTTCATGGCACTCAGCGCCAGGCGGTTCAGGGTCAGATTAGGGGAGGACGACAAATGAGAAAGTTGCTCTTCCTGCTGAAAAAAGAGTTCCGGCAGATACGCCGCAACCCGTTCATGGCCAGGGCTATAATAGCAGTTCCGCTGATACAGATGCTGATCCTGGTGCCGGCAATCACCTTTGAGGTCAAACGCATAGACCTTGCCGTGACCGATTACGACCGGTCACCCGCATCGCGCGGGCTTATTTCAAAGCTGAGCGGTTCATCCTTCTTCAGCATCAGCGCAGTTCCTTCCGGTCAGGTCCACGCTGATGAGCTTCTGCTCTCAGGTGATGCCGACATGGTGCTGATCATCCCTGACGGTTTCGCTGAAGCTATGGCCGGTAAAGAGAGGCCTCGGGTGCAGGTGCTTGCAGACGCTGTCAACGCCACCTCGGCACAACTGGGGTGGAACTACCTGTCTTCGGTGGTACGCGATTACAACCGTGATGTATTGATCAGTACAGGCATGGCGCCGTCAGCGATACCAGGCATCAGCGTCTCGCCCCGGTTCTGGTATAATCCTGACCTTAACTACAAATACTATATGCTGCCCGGCATACTGGTAATACTCGTGACGGCCATAGGTCTGCTCATGGCCGGGTTAAACCTCGTCCGCGAGAAGGAGATCGGCACCATTGAACAGATAAACGTCACACCGGTGAGGAAGTGGGAGCTGATAGCCTCCAAGGTCATCCCCTTCTTCCTCATAGGCCTCTTCGACCTGGCACTGGGACTCACCGTGGGATGGGTCGCCTTTGACATCCCCTTCGAGGGGAGTCTCCTTTTTCTTTGCCTGCGCGGCGATATTCCTGGTGGCAGTGCTCGGACTGGCGCTCTTCTTTTCAACCATGGCCTCCACCCAGCAGCAGTTCCTCTTCGTAGCATCTTCTTCTTTGTAATGATTTTCATCCTTATGAGCGGCATCTTCACCCCCTCCGAGAGTATGCCTCGATGGGCACAGCAGTTCAACCTGGTGAACCCGGTGGCTTACCTGATGCGCATAAACCGTATGGTCATGCTGAAAGGATCAGGATTTCAGGATATTGCAGCCGACATGGGAGCGCTCGCATTACTGGCCGTAACATTCATTACCCTGGCAATCAGGGCATACAGGAAACGGGCCTGACTGGGGATCAGTAAAATCCGCGACAGTATTCACGGAAATTTGGCAGGCATGTTTCACCCGGGAATTCACAGGTGGCCCAAATTGAAGTCCTTGGTGTTTTTTCGCGGTTTCAGCTCATTAAATCCTAATTTAGCATTCAAACTCCGTCACAATGAAGCGTCTTGCATTACTGCTGATCTTATGCCTGTCTGTCGCCTCGCTCCGGGCACAGTCATACCCCTTTCATGAGACCGGTCTTGATGATGAAAAGCGTCTTGACAACCTCATCTCACTGATGACCCTCGAAGAGAAGATCAACTGTCTCTCCACAAGGCCATCGGTACCGCGCCTGGGAATAAAAGGCACAAGGATTGTCGAGGGTCTGCACGGACTTGCCCTGAGCGGTCCCGCCAACTGGGCGGTACGGGGCAAGGGCTCATCAGTCACCACCACCTTCCCCCAGGCCATCGGTCTAGCCCAGATGTGGGATACGGAGCTGCTCCGGGAGGTCGCAGCCCTTGAAGCTGAAGAGACCCGCTGGCTGACACAGAAGCCGGCATTTGCCAGCGCAGGTCTCATTGTGCTTGCCCCAAACGCTGATCTGGGCCGTGATGTACGATGGGGCCGCACGGAAGAGTGCTATGGCGAGGATGCTTTCCTCACATCACGTCTCACGGTCGCCTTCGTCAAAGGACTGCAGGGCGATGATCCCAAATACTGGAAGACAGCCTCCCTGATGAAGCATTTCCTTGCCAACAGCAATGAAAACAACCGTGCCCTTAACTCATCCGACTTCGATGACCGTCTCTTTCGCGAATACTACTCGTACCCCTTTTTCAAGGGTGTCACCGAAGGCGGATCAAGAGCTTACATGACGGCATACAACAGGTATAACGGCATCCCCTGCACCGTCCACCCCGTTCTTAAAGATGTGACTGTCAATGAATGGGGACAGAACGGCATCATCGCCACCGACGGCGGAGCCTATCGCCAGCTGCTTACGCATCACAGGTATTATCCGGATCTCAAGACAGCTGCAAAGGGGTGTCTTGATGCCGGAACGACGATGTTCCTCGACGACTTCAGGGATCCTCTTGCCGAGGCTATCGCGGACGGCCTTATAAGTGAAGCTGACATCGACCGGGCGATCAGGGGAACCATCCGTGTCCTGCTGAAACTGGGTCTGCTCGACAGTCCGGATAACACTGAAAACCCCTATCAGAATATTGGCATCACCGACACTGTGCCACCCTGGAAAAGAAATGAAACAATGGCACTGGCAAGGCTGGCCACTTCGAAGTCAGTGGTGCTGCTTAAGAATGACAACCAGAAGCTGCCACTGCATAAGGAGAAGCTTAAAACCATCGCGGTGATCGGCCCGAGTGCCAACCTCGTGGTCTCAGACTGGTATTCCGGTGAGCCGCCATACAGTGTCTCAGCGCTGCAGGGTATAAAAAATACTCTGGGCAACGACACGAAAATCCTCTTTGCGGCATCCAACAAGGCTGACTCTGCCGTTAATGCAGCCCGCGAAGCCGATGTGGCCATCGTATGCGTTGGAAACCACCCTCTCAGCTACGGGCTGGGGTGGGGACAGAACCATGTGGCCAGCGACGGCCGCGAGGATGTCGACAGGCAGGCCCTCTCACTGGAACAGGAGGATCTGGTGAAACTCGTTTATGCCGCCAATCGCAACACCATACTTGTCATTGTTTCAAGCTTCCCCTATACCGTTAACTGGTCAGTGGAGAACATCCCCGCCATCCTGCATATCTCACAGTCGAGCCAGGAGCTGGGCAACGGGCTGGCCGACGTGATCTTCGGAGAGGTAAGTCCTGCAGGACGGCTGGTGCAGACCTGGCCCTCGTCAATCGATCAGCTGCTTCCGATCCTGGAGTATGACATACGGAAAGGCAGCACATACATGTACAGCAAGGAAGCGCCGCTCTTTCCGTTTGGCCATGGCCTCACATATACCTCATTTGACTATTCGGACCTGAAGACAGACAGGAAGACGATGCTCGAGGGAGATACCGTTAATGTCACCCTGCGCCTGAAAAACACCGGTGACAGTAACAGTGATGAAGTGGTGCAGCTCTATGTCAGCTTCCCCGACTCAAAGGTTGACAGGCCCGCAATGGCATTGAAGGGTTTCAGCCGGGTGCACCTGGACAAGGGTGAGGAGACAACAGTCACCATCCCTCTCGATGCCGGTGAACTGACCTACTGGGATATTGAAAAACATGCCTTTGTTCTGGAAAAGGGAAAGGTGAATTTGCATGTCGGAGCCTCATCAGCCGACCTACGGCTGAAGGGAGAGATTATGGTCCGCTGACCCTCGCCGTCACCGGCCAGTGATCCGAAATGAAGACCCCGTTTTCAATCACACGGTGCGTTTTGTGTGACGCCACCCTCATCCCGGTCCGTATGAAGATGTAATCTATACGCCCTTCTCCCGGTTCATCCTTCCAGCCGTTGAACGTGTAGCTCTCACCTGCGGGCGTAGTTTCGGAAACAGAATAGGAATCAACCGCAAACCCGCCTTCAGTCATTCTCTCTATTGCCAGGCTTTCAGGCCTTGCGTTGAAATCGCCCGTGATAATGAAATCATCATCCCCGGCCAGCTCCCTGACCTTCACAAGCAGCACGCCGGAGCTCATCACCCTTGCAGAGTCGCTTATGTGGTCAAAATGAGTATTTATGTAAAAAAGTGTATCCTTGACAGTCTTATCATAGAGTCTCGTCCATGTGGCTATGCGCGTCAGAGCCGCGCCCCAGCCCACCGACCCCGCCACTTCGGGTGTTGAAGATAGCCAGAAGGTACCGCTGGCCAGCATATCAAACCTTCCATGGCGAAAAAATACTGCGCAGGCCTCCCCTCTCCGGAGTCCATCGTCGCGGCCCGCAGCCACAGACCCGTATCCTGCCAGCGCAGAGTCAAGATATGCGTACTGGTGCCACAGAACCTCCTGCATACCAAGAAGATCAGGCATCTGATCATTGACGAAGCCGGCGACCATTCCAGCCCTGTTGGTCCATGCGTTTGCGCTGTCACCCGGATTATCATACCTGATATTAAAGGTCATGACATCAATGGCAGGATCATCCTTCGGTGAACATGAAAAGATAATAAATGAAATAAAGGCAGCGGCGATAACTGTTCTGCGCATATCTTTGAAGTTTATTTTTGAATTGGCTAAAGTTACTTGAAAAATTATATTATGTCGAAGAAAAGGACAATTGAGGAGATCAATGAGAAGATCCGCAGCGGTAAGGCTGTTGTTCTCACCGCGGAGCAGGTCTCGGCCATGGGACGCGAGAGCTCTCCTGCAGAGGTTATGAGCCGGGTAGATGTTGTCACCACCGCCACCTTTGGGCCTATGTGTTCGTCAGGCATGTTTATCAACTTCGGCCACACTAATCCTCCGATGCGTATGGAGAGGATCACTCTCAACAACGTACCGGCACATGCCGGCATCGCTGCCGTTGATGCCTATATCGGGGCTACGGAGACTGCACTGCCTCATGACCAGTACGGCGGTGCTCACGTCATCGAAGAGCTTATCGCGGGTAAGGATGTGCTCCTGCAAGCCACGGCCAAGGGCACCGACTGCTACCCGCGGACCGAGATCAAGACCCTGATAAGTAAGGAGACCGTCAATGAGATGATCATGTTCAACCCGCGCAATGCCTATCAGAACTATAATGTGGCGGTGAACAGCACGTCTAAAATCAGGCATACCTATATGGGCACCCTCCTTCCGTCCTTTGGAAACGCCAACTTCTCCACTTCCGGAGAGCTGAGCCCCCTTCTGAATGACCCCGAGATGCGCACCATCGGTGTGGGGACACGCATCTTCTTCGGGGGCACCACCGGCTACGTTGCATGGCACGGGACACAGTTCAACACCGGCAAACCGTTAAACAAATACGGTGTCCCGGTTGGCAATTCGGCCACGCTGGCGCTAATAGGCAACGCATCAGAGATGAGCACGCGGTTCATCCGCGCCGCCTACTTTGAAAAATACGGCGTCTCCATGTTCGTCGGGGTCGGAATACCCATCCCGGTTCTGGATGAGGATATGGCCCGCAGGGTCATGATCCGCAACAGCCAGATTGAGACCAATATCATGGATTACGGATCACCCGACCACGACATACTTGGACGGATAGACTATAAATCTCTCTTCTCGGGCGAGATAACCCTCAACGGCAAAAAGGTCCGCACTGCGCCACTCTCAAGCGTCAGGGTGGCACGTGAGATAGCGGCGATATTAAGGGAAGAAATTGTCGCAGGACGGTTCCTTCTCACCGAGCCCGTGGAACACTTTAAGAAGACCTCCGGGCTGAACAGCCTGGAAATCAAACTTTAACTATCAAAAACAGGAACAGATGAAAAGCAGGAGATTTGTGCTGACCTTCCCGCCTGAGGCGACGGGTGAGCCCATAACATATAATCTTATCAGGAAGTATAACATCATGGTGAACATCGTGAAGGCAGATGTTACTCCCGGCCATGTCGGGCACCTCGTTATGGAGATGACAGCTCCGGCAAAAGTCCTGAAAGAGGGGATGGAATACATGAGGCAGCGCAACGTGGAGTGCGTACCTATTGACCGCACCATCACCTACCGTGAGGACCTCTGCATCCACTGCGGCGCATGCTCGGCCGTCTGTTTTGCCGGGGCGCTGACAATGAACCGTAAGACGGCAGAGCTATCATTTGAGCCTGAGAAGTGCGTGGTATGTGAGCTCTGCCTCATCGCCTGCCCTCTAAAACTCTTCTCTATCGACCTTGGCTAAGAGTCCCGCATACCAGCCCCGCCTGTACCGCGAGGCGATGGGCAACAGCCGGTGGACAAGCTTCAGGTCGGCATACCGGGAGACAGACCTCTGGGTTGCGATTGACAGCAGGCATTACCGTAAGGCTTCTGAACGATTCACCATGGACCGGATTCTTTATTACCGTGACATACTTGAGAAACATATAGCAACCCACCAGGAGTTCAGAGACTCACTTACACCTGTCGTTGCCCCCGGCGGTGTGCACCCCCTCATCCAAAATATGAGCGAGGCAGCGCAGATCGCAGGCACAGGTCCCATGAGTGCCGTGGCCGGAGCAGTGGCCGAAAATGTCTGCAGGGATCTGCTCTCTGAATTTGAGGCCGACGAAGTGATAGTTGAGAACGGCGGCGACATCTTCATGAGGCTCACGGCCCCCGTGGCTGTGGCCGTTCATGCCGGAGTCTCTCCTCTCTCAGAGAAGATTGCGCTGCAGGTAAAGCCTGAAGATACGCCCCTGGCCCTCTGCTGCTCGTCAGGCACCGTTGGCCATTCGATGAGCTTCGGGATGGCTGACGCATGCATGATAGCCTGCCGGTCGGGAGCACTGGCAGACGCCTATGCAACTGTCTTCGGCAATGAGGTTAAAAGCGAAGGAACGGTCTATGAAGTGACGGAAAAAGCACTGGGGCAGTCACAGATACTATCTGTGGTTATTATCGCCGGAGACAAGCTGGGAATCGGCGGACAGATCGAAATCAGGATTGTCTGAGACAGACCGCCGGATGCCCCATGACTATGCCGGGTGAAACCTCATGAGCCATATTGCCGGATCCCGCATCAGAAGACCGCCCGAGCCTTCATGAGCCGACCCGGCGTAAGCGTCAGATCTTCTGCGGATAGCCCGTGATATTTCTTATCTGCTCATACAGCGGCTGAAGATGCCTGTACATCTTTGAATAGACCTTATCGTACAGCCGTGCGTAGATCTCAACATTCCCGGGTTCAGGGGAGAACTCCTCCCCGCGTCGTGTCATCGAATCAACTGCTGCGTTATACCCGTCAAAATACTTCATCCCCACCGCCGCATTGATGGCTGCTCCCAGTGATGAGGTCTCAAAGGTATGCGGTCTGTAAGTGTCGAGATTGAAAATATCAGCGGTCAACTGCATAGCCTGCCTGCTCTGCGACCCGCCGCCGGAGACAACAACACTGTTTACCGGCACGCCGGTCCTCTTTACCGTCCTCAGCAGACCCTCCTTAAGCGAATAGCTCAGGCCTTCAAGGATTGCCCGGTACACATGTGCCCGGGTGTGCACGTCACCAAACCCTATGATGGCCCCCTTGGCTTCGGTGCCGGGAACCTTCAGTCCGGGCGACCAGTAAGGCTGCAGTGTGAGACCCATTGATCCGGCGGGCACCTCGTCAACCATGGCGTCAAAATAGGCCTCCGGATGGCTCCCGTTCTGCTCAGCCATCTGTATCTCCTTCAGCCCGAACTCCTTCTTGAACCAGCTGATCATCCAGTAACCCCTGTATATCTGCACCTCGGTGTTGTAACAGTCAGGGATTGCACTCGGATATGAGGGGAAGAAGGGAACCACCTCATGGTATTTCCTGTGCGTCGTCTGCACCGTGGCCGTGGTACCGTAGCTGAGGCATGCCACATCAGGGGTGATGACTCCCGAACCAAGCACCTCGCATGCCTTGTCGGCTGCGGCAGCAATAAGTGGCAGGCCTTCAGGGATGCCCGATTTCTCGCTGGCTTCCCTGCTTATCTGCCCGAGAATTTCGGATGGCCTGACAATCTCCGGGAGCTTCTCCCTGTCAATGGGAAACATCTTATAATTCATGTGGCTTTTGTCAGTCCACTGCTGCTTCTTGTAATCGAAAGGCAGGTAGGCCACCGTGCATCCTATCGAGTCTGTGTACTCTCCGGTCAGTGCCCAGGTCAGGTAGCCCGAGAGCAGAAGGAATTTGTTCGTCTTCTCCCATACCTCAGGTGTATTCTGCATCAGCCAGTTGCATTCGCCCTGCTTGACAGTGTGTATCACCGCCTCCCTCATGCCCACCAGCCTCAGAGCCATCTGTGTCAGCCAGCCGGGATACCTGCCCACAGCGCAGAGCCTCTGATCGAGCCATGTTATCGCCGGCCGCAACGACCTGCCCTCACTGTCGAGGTTGATCAGGGTTGAACGCTGCGTGGTGATGGTTACAGCCTTTATCTGATCTTTGCTGTACTCCGTCTCCCTGAACAGTTTTTGCAGTGTCTCGAACATCCTGTCCCTGAAATATTCAGGGTATTGCTCAGCCCACCCGGGTGCCACTGAAAAATAGGGTTCGATCTCGGTTTTTGACAGTTGCAGTACATTGCCCCGGAGGTCAATCAAAACTGCCCTGACCGACTGTGTGCCGAAGTCGATTGCGAGAATCAGCTCATCTGATGATTTCATTCCTGTAGATTATAACATTCCCAGCGTGCCGCCGGGGTTCATGATATTATTCGGATCAAGATGTCTCTTCACTGCTGCCATAAGATCAAGGGATGTCTTTCCCAGGTGCCCTTCCATCCACGGGGCGAGGACCCTGCCCACACCGTGATGATGCGATATGGAGCCACCGGTCGCAAGAATTGTCTCCACCAGGCCGCTGTGAAACTGCGTGAAATCCTGTCGCTCATTGCCCTTTTCCATGGGACTGAGGAAGGTGAAGTAGAGGTTGGCTCCGTTCTCGTAGACGTGCGAGATGTGTATCATCAGGAATGCCTTCGGCCGCCGCAAGACATACTCATGCGCCGCTGACCACACTCTAAGCAGGTTCTCCCATGTCACCGCGGTCTCGAGTGTGTCAGTCATGATGCCGAGGTCCATCAGTGGTTCACGCATGTACGCGCTGGAGTATCTCTGGGCAAGCCACTTCCTGACAGGACCGGCACCTATGTACATGCCTTTGCCACTGCGCGCCGTCTTTTTTATCTTTCCAAGAACGAACCTGGCATACTCCTTCTCCCCTTCCACTGCCACGAACATCAGACAGCGGCTTCCTCCCTTAAATCCGAGTCTTTTCAGAAAACTGTCCGAAAAGCTTCCGTCAAATCCACTCGTTCTGAAGGCAATGTCAGTCTCTTCCGGGTCGGATATCCTGAACAGGTGAGGCCTGCCGTATTCGCTTTGCATCACCCTGCGCATCGACTCAACCGCCTGTTCAAACGATCTGAAGATAAAGGCTGCCGAGGCGGTGTTTTGAGGAGCATGGTTGAAGATATGCAGTGTAACCTCGGTGATCACCCCCAGGGTCCCCTCAGCGCCGGCAAAGAGCCTGAAGATATCCCATCCCTGAGCCGTCCGCGGAAAATCTTTTGTCTCTATCACTCCTGCGGGCGTGACGGCCTTAAGGGCTACCACCATGTCTTCGATCTTGCCATACCCCGTAGATGCCTGTCCCGCACCCCTGGCCGAGACCCAGCCTCCAACGGTTGAATACTCAAACGACTGCGGAAAGTGGCCGCAGGTGTAGCCGTGCCTGTTCAGCTCCTCCTCCAGGGCAGGGCCGAAGATGCCGGCCTGTACGGTGACAGTCTTATTGGTACCGTTTATTTGCAGGATCCTGTTAATATGCTTTGTCAGGTCAAGGGCAATGCCTCCGTGCGGAGCCCTCAGTGCACCGGTGACAGACGACTGCCCCCCTGCAGGTACAATGGGGATCTTCTCCTCACTGCAGACCCCAATTAGCTTCACCACCTCATCATGACTGCGGGGAGAGACCACGGCGTCAGGAGGATCAGGCACATGGCCCAGCCGCAGGTCAAGAAGCTCTGCGTAGAATTTGCCGCATGAGTACCGGGCGCGGCTGTAATCGTCAGTCAGCACATTCTCCTCACCAGCGACACTCCTCAGGAAGTCTGCCTGTGCCGGTTTCAGAAGCGATGGCCTCTCAAGCTTCACCGGCATCGTTCCGGGAAGGTATTTCTCCCTGAAGTCGGCATCGGTCAGCCCGAACTTCTCCCTGATAAGGGTGACCATGTGATGGCCGACCTCTTCTTCTCTCTTGTCGCCCCATTTAAGGATATCACGATAGCTGTTTCCCCTCTCCATGCCTCTAATATATTTTATATACCTTCATCATCAGCCCTATCTCCTCTTCTCTCCTGTTGTCATCCCAGCCAAGCATCTCCGCAGCCACAGCTGCTATTTTGTCAATGATCGTCCTCCCGGGATTGCCCATGGTTCCCGTTCCCGTTCTTCTCAGCATGATGTCTCCCATGGTTTTGGCGCTCTCATACCTGATTGCGTATACCACCTCCGCCAGTATCTCGCCGTCGTGGCTGATGACCTCTGCAAAACGGCGGTCGTCCCTGGCTATCTGGAACACGACTTTGCTATCCGTGCCGTAATTCCTGCTTACATATTCAACCGTGTTGCGGCTGAAATCCCTGTAATTCAGGTGCTGCCTGATCATGAACTGTCTCATGTCCCTGATCTCGCATCCCGACAGGTAGAGGTTGTCTGAGACCGAGTCGGAGAGTGTCCTCTTCAGCTTGGCCGAGATCAGCTTCAGCACCTCCCGGGCGAGGCTTCTGCTTGTAGTATATTTGCCGCCTTCAACGGTTATCATGCCCTGGATGCCTTCTGAGGCATTGTCATAGACCTCGTACTTCCTTGAGGTTTCGTACGAGCCCCTGGTCTCGTCATCAACCAGGGGACGCAGACCGCCATAGGCATGAATGATGTCCTCACGCGAGATCACTCTTCCGAAATTTGTATTGACGTTATTGATGATTTCATCTATGCTTTCCCGGGAGACATGGTAATCATCAGGGTCGCCATGGAATTCCTTGTCTGTTGTGCCAATCAGCGAATGATCGCGCCAGGGCATGATCATCATGTGTCCGCCACCTTTCTTCTGGAGCGAGACCACATGATTGCCGGCGATCTTCTTCGTGATGATGTGTATCCCCTCTGACCGTTTGACTTTATGGGATGAGGAAGACCTGCCTGCCGCCAGGTTAAGTATCTTGTCCGCCCAAGTGCCTCCGCAATTGACTGTCAGGTCGCCGTGAATCTCCTTTTTCATGCCGGTAAAACCATCCCTTACCTTCACACCCGTGATCCTGTTGCCGTCGCCGAAAACAAACCCTTCCACGGGTGTGTAGTTGGATACCCTGGCGCCATATTCGGCAGCCGACTTGATGAAGGCAAGAGTAAGTCTTTCGGGAAAGATACTCTGGTAATCAAAGAAATAAAAAGCATTCCGGAGGTCGTCCATCTTTAGATTAGGCTCCAGCCTGATGGTTTTCCTGTGTGAGATGAGCCTGTGATTCTGGAGCCTCTTGCTCTTATCCCAGGTGTCCTTCTTGTCATATGACAGGGCGTCATAAAGGTACATACCCATGAGCATCTTCCAGATGTTTCCCTTCCATCTCCTGTACATCGGCATCAGGAAGGGCAGGGAGTAGACAAAATTGGGTGCGATGTTGCCGAGGATCCTTCTCTCGCGCAACGATTCGCGCACGAGCTTCAGCTCGCCGTTGGCCAGGTACCGCAGTCCCCCGTGGATGAGCTTTGATGTGGCTGCCGAGGTGGCTCCGCCGTAGTCTTTCTTTTCAAACAGGGCCACCGACAGACCGCGTGTGGCAGCAATATAGGCCACAGCCGCACCTGTGATGCCTCCCCCGATGATTATCAGGTCGAATTTCTCACTGCTCTCTTCTTCAATAAACCTTTTCAGCAACATTGATGCAGGTGTCTTAAAGCGACCCTGTAAGTTACTGCAAAAAGCTCAGACTGCATAATGGGTGCTCAATCCCCACCCGGAGCCGGACCTCACCCTTAAAAAGAAGCTGTCCGGTTAGCACGAAGCTATCCGGACAGCCTGCCGTACTTATTCCTTGAAGAGCCGGTACTTTGCGGAGACTATCATCAGAACGGAAAGTATCACGAACAGACCTATGTTTCCCACCAGGAAGGCATAGTCCTTCATTGCCAGCAGGAAGAAGATGAAGAGATACAACGCGGTGAGCAGACCGCTGATAATAATCACCATCCACCCTTTCTTCAGCAGAGACCAGAAGAAGGCTGTCAGAAGGCCGATGGTTGCGGCAGATGAGATAAGATATGCCGGATTGAAGCCAACATGCTCGCTGAGAGCCGTGAGAAGTGAGAAGAAGAGTATCAGGGCAAGGGCGGTGAGCAGATAGTAAAATATATGTATTCGCTGAGCCGACCTTAGTTCAATTATTATGAGTACCAGGAATGTAAGGGCTATGAACAGCAGCCCGTATTTGGCGCTGCGCTCAGCCTTCGTGTAATGGTCAGCCTCCATGATCAGGTCTACTCCGAAGGCATCGTCGGCAGGGGCGTAACTCTTGCCCGCCCAGACCTGGGGGAAACTTCTGTTAAGATGTGTCACAGACCAGTCTGCGGTGAAGCCCGCATCTGTCACATCGCGTGTGGCAGGAAGGAAGTTTCCGGTGAATTTGGGAGCCTCCCATTTGGACGTCAGGCGTACCTCGGTGGTCTTTCCAACCGGGGAAAAAGCGATGCTGCCGCTGCCCTTAAGCCCGAGACTGAGACTGAAACCGCCGCTGAACTCCATGAGCTTACCCGGATCAATGGCCAGGGGAAAGGAAATTCCTTTCTCGAAGAGATCAGCCTGCCCTGCTCCCGGTTGTGCACCGATGACTGCGCCACCGATTGCCAGGTCAGCCCTGTCACTTATACCCTTGTTATCCGAAATGCCAAGTGAAATATAAGCCTGATCCCATTGCCATGTGTAGTCATTGAGATGCTCGTATCCCTCAATGGAGAATTTTCCGGAGATCTCAAGGTCTGAGTTGTAGACTACCGTCTCATATATTCCGCGGTAGCGAATCTCTGGCATAAGCTCGCCGGTAACCTTAAGATCGTCAGGGAGGATGTGCATGGTGGTTGTGACATACCTGCCGTCGTCACCGATGACCTTCGTGCCGGGCACATTAAGTACCGGCCCGGTGACTGTCTGTGCCGATGCCCATAATGCACCTATCTCATTGCCAGCCGTTTCTGCGTTCATCGCACGCTCCCTTATGACCTCGTTGATCAGCACCAGCGGGATGAGAAGCATCAGACCCATAATTGCCAGCAGGACCATCTTGACGGTCATCGACTGGTACCATTTTTCCTGTTTTAACGTTTCGTTTTCCATTTCATTTGATTTATAAAAGTACTTTGCATTTCAAAGTTAAAAGGATAAAAAAAATCACCTCTTGTTTATGAGTTCCTCCAGTGCCTGCAGGTGGCTTTTGAAGCTCTCCAGGCCCTTTTCGGTAATTGTATAATTTGTATTCGGCTTGCGGTTTATGAAGCTTTTTTCCATATTGATATAACCGCCTTCCTCCAGGGCCCTGAGGTGACTGGCTAGGTTTCCGTCAGTCACGGCCAGTGTCTCTTTCAGCCCGGTGAAGGCCATGCTGTTGCTGACTGCCAGCACTGACATGATGCCCAGTCTGATCCGGCTCTCAAAAGCCTTGTTGAAATTTGCAAGGATTGCTTTCATCCCCTGTACCTGAGGTGCATGAACAGGCCGTATGCTATGTGGATCACTCCGAACCCGACAGCCCAGATAATTATTGTGTATTGAGGAAGTACCAGGCAGACGAGTCCGGTAACCACTTCCAGCACGCCCAGCCAGTGTATCTCCCCGAAGGTGAATTTGCCTGCGCTCACCACTGCGAGTCCGTAGAAGATCAGTGAAGATGCGGCTGTCACGCTGGCCGGTACGGTGCCTGCGGTCAATAGTATGAAAAGGCCTCCGGTGCCCAGGGGTATCAGCAGGCTCGCAAGCATCCGCCGGGTTACGGGAGTCCATGCATTGTGACCGCTCTTCCTCGCCTTGCGCAACGAAAACAAAACAGCTCCCGTGAAAGCCAGTAGAAGTACCACCCCCATCTCCATAAAGAGGGGCAGACATGAACTTAATCCCTCCGGTCCGCTTGCCAGCGGCTTCATGTACCAATCAGCAGGAGCGGCACTCCTTGTAATGATCAATTGTGCCACCACAGCCCCGGCAATACCCAGCAGTCCTGCCATGATGCCCGATAAACCGCTGAGCGACAGGAATCTTGATGACTCCTCCATTATTCTCCTGATGACCTGGATGTCTTCAAGGTGCTGATCTGACTGGTTCATAATTCTATTTTGTAGTACTTTGTGATGCAAAGTAAACGAATATCTTAATACTTTTTTTTTTTTTTTTTTTTTTTGCAATGATTCTTTCTGTTTGGTTTGTTTGGGTGTTTTTCGCTGGGGGGGGGGGGGGTTGTTGGGGGGTGGTTGGGTTTTGGGGGGGGGTTTTCTTGTGTCTTGGGGTTGGGGGGTGGGGGTGTTTGTTCCCGGGGGTCCTTTTTGTATTTCCTGCCCGAAATCCTGGACAAAGTCACTTAATGTTCATTGGGTGGTTGTGTTGTTGGTGGTGTGGTGGGTGTGGTTGTTTCTTCTTTGGTGTTCTGGGGGGGTGTTTTTGGGTTGTGTTGGTGGGGGTTTGTGTGGGGGTTGTTGTGTTCTTGTGGGGGGTTTTTGGGGGGGGGGGTGTGGGTGTGTGTTGGGGTTTTTTGGGGGGTTTGTTTTGTTGGGGGGGGGTGGTTGGGTTTTTTGTGTTGTGGGGTTTTTGGTGTTTTTTTGTGGTGGGGGGGGTGGTTTGGGGGGGGGGGGGGGGGGGGGGGTGGGGGGTGGGGGGGTTTTTGGGTTTGGTTGGTTTTTGGTTTTTGGGTGTTTGGGGGGGGTGGGGGTGGGGGGGGTGTGTTTTTTCTTGGGGGTTTCTTGGGTTGTTGGGGGTGGGGTGTGGGTTGTTTTGGGTGGGGGTTGGTGGTTGGGGGGGGGGGGTGTGGTTGTGGGGGGGTTTTTTTGTTTTTGGGTGGGGGGTGTGGTTTTTGTGGGTGGGGGGGGGGGGTTTTGGGGGGGGTGTTGGGGTGGGGGGGTTTTTTGGTTGGGTGTTTTTTTTTGGTGGGGGGGGGGGGGTTGGGGGGTTTGGGGTGGGGGGGTTTGTTGTTTGGGGGGGGGGGGGGGGGGGGGGTGGGGGGTTTGTGGGGGGGGGGGTGGTTTCTTTTGTGGGGGGGGGTTTGGGTGTGGGGTTTGGCGGGGGGGGGGGGGGTGGTGTTTTTTGTGGGGGGTGTTGGGGGGGGGTTGGGGGGGGGGGTTGGGGGGGGGTGGGTGGTGTGTGTTTGGGGGGTTTGGGGGGGGGGGGGTTGGGGGGGGGGTTTGGGGTGTGGGTTTTTTTTTTGTGGGGGGGGGGGGGGGGGGGTTGGGTTGGTGGGGGGGGGGGGGGGGGGGTTTTTTTTGTTTGTGTGGGGGTGGGTGGGTGGGGTGGTTGTTTGGGGGGGTTTTTTTGGGGGGGGGGGTTGGTGGTTGTGGGGGGGGTTGGGTTTTGGGGGGGGGGGGGTGTGGGGGGGGGGGGGGGGGGTTTGGGGGGGGGGTGGGGGGGGGGTGGGGTCTTTTGTGGGTTTTTTTTTTGTTTTTTTTTTGGGGGTGGGGGGGGGGGGGGGGGGGGTGGGGGGGGGGGGGGGGGGGTGGGGGGGGGGGGGGGGGGGGGGGGTGGGGGGGGGGTAACTCCGTACGAACACCCTCCACGGGATACTCGCCGTATTTCAAAGGCAATGGCAGAGGTCGACATTGCTCCCACCACCCCGAGGCCGTTGGTAATATTGGTATAGACCAAAACAGGTTCTGCCAGGAAGTTTTCCCTGGTCTGCATGTGCGCTGAATTTGACTGAAGGAAAAGGTACAGATCCCTGGTTATGGAATGGAGTCTGAATGTGGCGTGAGCAAACTCATAGTAATCAGTGTCAGGAAGCGTAAGGTTGAATTGCATCGTAAGGGCATACTCCTTTCCTGAGATCAGTTCATCTATAAAAATTTTGTAATTGTTTTGCAGATACATGCCGAAGATATCATCCTCCTGCCTGGGGGTGATAAGTGGTTCTCCCGAAGCTCCATAAACTCAGATCCGTCTCCACGACCATGACCGGAATAAGAGGCGAATAGGGCTCTCTGCTTGTCGCCGTAGATGGTTCCGGCTATGCCTCTGGCTGTAAGCCTGTAACAATCATCCGTTTCTGGCCGGAACCTGGTTTTATCTTTACGATCTGTTGTCTGTCACCCCACTCCCCGATCGCCGAGCTTGTATCTATACCTGTGACGGGAACCATTTCCGGCAGCATCGCCTCTCCCGAGGCAGTTTTTAATCCCGGAATCTCAACCTCTATCCTGTAAGTGCTGCCGTAATCAGGCCTGTTTACCCGGGATACATATCTTGAATAGGGATCTTCAGTATAAGAATCCGGCTGTGGTTCATGAGGCTCATAGGTAAGCGTCTCCAGAAATTTTCCGTCACGGTACAGGCGTACCACGGCATCGGTTATCTGCTCCGGATCATACCTCTCCTCATAGACGGCATGGCTTACCGCTACTGATACTTTAATCAGGCTGTCGGGGTGCAGAAGAGAGTAGATCACGATCTTCGGATCAACACCTTCACCCCTGAACTTAATCACACTCTCGCATGAACCGGCTGAAACCGCTATGAGCAGCAAAGCCGGGAAATATATCATCAGTCTTCTCTTCTTCATTTCTTTCAGAATTTAAATGAGTAGGAGACTGACGGAATTATTGGGAAGATGCTCACCTTCTTCAGTACCGGCTTGGTGTAGTAAAGCATTTCGCCAGGGTTGTCCGGATCGGGTTCGCTGTAATACTCTGTACCCCAATAGATGAAAAAGGGGTTCTGGCGTGAGTAGGCATTGTATACTGAGAAGCTCCATGTACGGACTCCCCTTTTCTTCTGCTTGTGGAGGTTCACTCCCAGGTCAAGCCTGTGGTATGAGGGAGTCCGGTAGTTGTTGCGACTGGGATACTCTGTGACAGTATTATAGTAATAATCACTGTTCATGAAATCCTCGGACGGTAGTCCATGATCCCGAGTGTGGCGGTGTTGCCTGTGCCGTAAACCCATACCACTCCTGCGTCGCACCCTTTCGCTGAATGATGTGTCAGCGCCACGCTTATATCATGTCTGCGGTCACACTTGGCGGGGACCTCGAAATTCAGGTTCTCAAACTGAATGCTCGGTCCACGCCAGTGTGTATCCTATCCATCCCGGTCAGCTTGCCGTAGGTCTTTCTCATCATGAACTCCGCCCCGTAAGCCCATCCTTTGCCCTTCTCCACCTTTGCGCCTTCGACCATTCTCCTGCCCCGGTACCGCCGAAGAGGCTCCCTCCTCGTATTCAATCAGGTTGTCCATGGTTTATAAAAGGCTTCCACAGTCATCTCCAGCTGGTACGGCAGCCTGAAGCTCGATCCGACGGCCACCTGGTGCGATACTGGGCGGATTAAGCCTCCGTGTCACCGGCAGCCACAGGTCTGTGGGAAGGCCTGATGGCCGAGGTTGTCAGCAGATGCACGACAGCTGGGCCATCTTGCTGTATGAGATCTTGAATGACAGTTCGTCTGTCGCCAGGTAGCGCAGGCAGCTACCCTGGGCTGGAACACAAGATAACTCGTGTCCTGTACGTTGAAGAACGACAACCGTATCCCGGCATTCATCTTTATGCGGCGTGTGATGTCTAAAGTTGTCCTCGGCGTACAGGATCCACTCATTCGCCCTGATCCTCAGATCGCCGAAGGTGGTGTCGATACCCTCATCTTCCTGACATGGAATCATACCTGAAGGTAGTCACTCCAGGCCCCTCAAACGGTGCGCTCATATATCCTGCCCCGAACTTCACAGCTGTGGCTTGCAGAGGGTAATAGTCAAAATCGATCTTTGCTCCCAGGGTCCTCTATGCCGGAGAAATACCTGAAGTAGTTCGCACTGCCTTCTCTGGTTGAAGGTTTTCAGTTGACGATTGTAATGGTCACATCGAAGTCGGTACTTGCTGTATGTCAGCGTGGTGTTGCTGAACAGCTTATTAGTGATGAGGTAGTTCCACCGTGAGTGATGTGATGATGTTTCCCCGACCCCAGCTCATAGCTGTCCTTGTATTCATACCTGTGGTTGTTCTTGTCATAAAAATCAGGTGTGCTGCTGTTCCTGGTATACGCCTTGTCCCTGCCGCCAAGTAAGAACTGAGATACAGACGGCTTTTCTCAGAGAACTTACGGTTTATCTTGGCATTCAGGTCGTAGAAATAATAACCTCCGGTTGTCTTTGAATTAATGTCGTTATTAAGCGTCATTATGAACGGCTGCGCCAGAACGTCGTAATAGGTCCTGCGCGACGAGATGATATAGGAGGTCTCTGTCCTTGATCATCGGGCCCTCGAGCGACAGTTTTGAGGACATCAGGCCGATGGCGAAGTTGCCATGGAACTCTTCTCATTTGCCCTCCTTCATGCGTATGTCGACCACTTACGAAAGGCGTTCACCGTACCGTGCGGGGAAGCCGCCCTTGTAAAGCTGTACCGACTTCACGGCATCGGGATCTGAACACTCGACATGAAGCCAAAGAGGTGGCTGGCGTTGCACACGGCACGCCGTCGAGCAGGAAGAGGTTCTGGTCGGGGCCGCCTGCCCCTGACATAGATGCCTGTGGAGCCCTCGGTGCCCGACTGCACTCCGGGGAGCAGCTGAATGACCTTAAGCGACGTCGGCCTCGCCGAATATCACCGGCAGCCTGAGGAATTTGTCGATGGGGATATCTATCATGCTCATCTGCCGGCTCTCAATCTTTGACTGGTGGCCGAACGCGGTGACGGTTACAGCGTCTATCTCGCTGCTGCACATGACGAGGCTGAAGTTCATCACCGTGTCATGTGTGAGGTTTACCTTCATCATTATGGCGTCATAGCCCAGGGATGATACCTATGATTTCCGACTTCCCGGGGCTAAGCGGCAGGCTGTAAAAACCGTAGTTGTTTGTGGTTGTACCGGCAAAGGACGCCTTTTCATAAACGGTGGCATCCATCATGCGCTCACCGCTGCCCGCGTCAGCTGACGTAAGCCGCTGACAGTCACCTTCTGCGCCGCAACGGGTATGGCTACTGTGAGCAGCAGGCAACATAACGAGAAAGTTCTGCGGATCAAGAGTCACAATCCTGTTGCCTCCTTGAGAAATTTCCTGACTGCCCTGCGTCTGTCAGGCTCCACGCAGCCTTACCGGCAGGCGGACGCTTTTACCGTGTTTTTTGAATTATGCGGATAAAGCGTTCGTCCTCGGTTATTCTCATCTGATCTCATTTCATGCGGTGACATGTTTCCTGAAGAGCTTGGTGTCTTCACCGGATTGTCAGGACACCTGCGTCGGAAGTCAAGTCTGTTGACAAGGGGCTCCAAGAAAAGGGAAAAGCAAAGGATTGCCGCCAGCACGAATACAACAGCCAAAATCCAGAATACAGGTTTCTTAGGACTGGTGGATAAGAGTTTGCAGGCCTGTTGATAACAGAAGAAGTGCACCGACTTAAATGACGAAAGCAAAAAATTCTTGCGCCTTATTCCGGACTACAAGCTGGTTTCATGTGATACTGTTTAGTTACCCCGTTAAAAGGATAAAATTAATATGCAGTTACAAAAGACGGGCTGATGCAGCGCAGCATGATTGAGGGGCCACGGCCTTCTGGCCGGGCCTGCGGACCGGTGGCTCTTTTCCGGGGTCACTGGTCTGAAGGTTTCTTTTCCTCCTTACGGGAGGAGTGGATCACACCAGCCATACTGCCTCACATAGATAATCAAGTATGACTGTGAAAGATGGTGGCCATGCCCATGCCCATCAGTTTAAAAGAACTTAGAAGGTCTGTATTCATTATTCATGTTATATTAATCCGGCCATCAGTCCCAATTATTACGCCTCCGGCTATCACCGAAGCCACCCGTCCCGCCACATTTGCTCCCACTGCGTGCATGAGCAGGTGGTTCTGCGGGTCAGCCTCCAGCCCCATTCTCTGGACCACGCGTGCCGACATCGGGAAGGCGGATAGCCCGCTGCTCCCACCATGGGGTTCATCTTAGTCTTCAGAAAGAGATTCATGATTTTGGCGAAGGTTACCCTGCGATAGTGCTAAAGATAAATGCCAGGAGGCCGAGGCCCATGATCATCAGTGTCTGCACTGACACAAAGAGATCCGCCCTCATGCTGGCGGAGATGGTTATTCCGAGGAGCAGGGTGATAAGGTTCACCAGTTCCTCCTGTGCAAAGTCGGAAAGTGAACCCAGCACGCCGCATTCCCTGACGAGGTTCCCGAACATCAGGAAGCCCACGAGGGCTATCGATGCCGGCGCTACAAGACCTGCTATCACCGTCACGGTTATAGGGAAGAGTATCCGTGTCATTCGCGAGACGCTCTTCGGGTTGTACTTCATCCTTATTCTTCTTTCTTCTGGGTTGCGACTCAGTCGGATGGCAACTGGCTGTATTATCGGTACCAGGGCCATATAGGAATATGCGGCTATGGCTATCGGACCTATGTATTTACTGTTGAGCACCTGCGACACCAGTATGGATGTTGGGCCATCGGCCGCCCCGATGATACCTATTGATGCTGCATCCTTCAGGTCGAATCCCAGCAGCACTGCCGCTGTAACAGTAATGAATATGCCGAACTGTGCAGCGGCTCCGAAGAGGAGCAGCCGGGGGGTTGATCAACAGGGGCCCGAAGCTCGATCATAGCGCCTACGCCTAGAAGAGCAGGGCATAGGCATCGCTTCCGACGCCCTCGATACCCACGTCGAAGAGCCAGTCGATGATGGCCGCTTACCTCGCCTCATACCGGGCAGGCGTCTGGTCGAGAGCGCCTGACAGGGGTACTGTTGAACCAGTATGGCACCGAAGCCCATTGGCAGCAGGAGAGGCGGTCTCAAGCTTCTTCTTTGAAATAGCGAGATACAGGTAAGGCTGGCTCCTATCACCCACATGAGCACCTGTTGCACAGGTGATCAGGGTAATGCTGTTATACAGGAATTCCACTTTTCAGCTCAGTTTGGTCGGGTTCTCAGGCAGATCATTTTACTCACACTAAAATACTTGAAAGAACAATCTGTCCATAAGGCTCCCTGTGACAGAAGATCCTTGTTCCATCCTCATTCCTGGACGAATGTCGCTCATCGTTTAAGGTGATCAGGGTGGTGATTGAGGGGAGGACCTAACTTCTTACCTAAATCTTTCTTTGCATCTCGAAGTACTCGCAGAAACGCAAGGTAGTGCTTGACTGACGGCGATGAGGGACTGATTTTTCCAGGAAGTACTACCTCAGGGAACTGATCGAAACGTTTCAATCTTTAAGCATTCCAGCCGAGATTAAATAGCAAGCCGTGCTAACAGGATCACTCTTTTGGCTTCCTGAAGAATTTGGGGTAGGAATACTCATGGTTGCAGAAACCATTGCTCCGACTACAACGGCAAGCAGCAGGTTCTCATTAGCATTTTCACTGGCTATCTCCTTTTTCATATCCAAAAGTGTGTAAGCCAGGTAGAGTGATGCTGTCCATGACAACTAACAACTATGGAAACGTAATGAGCTTGCTTTTTCATATGATTGACGATTTCCCGGGTTACGGCCTTCTCTGGTCCTGAGTTGCATAAGAAAACTGATGCTTGCTCCCGACGCCTAACGACCAAGCAGTATTGCCACCGTTGGGCCAAGCGAGCGCAGGCGAGAATTGCGGTGAGTCGAAAAATGTACCCCGTGAGGCAGAACAAACAGCCAATTAATCCAGTTTTCAGGATCAACTAACATTTTCGTTACATTCATGTATCCAGAATTTTTCGAGACCTGCCCCTAAAGCCAGTAGGAGTACCAATGGCAGTAACTTACAGTTACCAAGCACCTTAAAATCATGCTCCTATAGGAATTGGTTTTTCTCCCGGGCATTTTTGACGATGGTCAGAGAAAAAGGATTATTACACCGAGTAATAATTCCAAAAGTCAGTAAAGTTTCGGCCATCGGATATCTGAGGAATGGAGAACATGAACCCCATGGTGAGATTCGTAGAGGGCTATACCCGTTCCGATGGCAACTTGGGATTTTCTCCACGGTCCAACACCTTCTGTAGGATGCATCGGCTTTCAGTATGTTCCGGAACCCTGATACCGTTAAACAAACGTCAAATCCCAGGTAACAGATAATTGACCCAGTGCGATAAAAAACACTCATACTAGCAGTGAATTTAGCGGGACATTAAAGAGTGACAGCAGGAGCCTGACTACGGCTTCTTGATAATCAGGAGGACTCTCAAGTTTCTTCATAATCTGCAGATTTAGAAGTATTCTAAAAGTTCTTTATCAGAGAGTAGTGGCGTGATTGCCCATCAAAAGTTCGACAATTCCAGACATGAAAACAAGTCGTTGGTTTTGATTTATTTTTATTATGCAAACAATTTAGAAGCATCATCGCAATTGAAATCAGCCTTTACCGAAGGGTAATCACTGAAAATTCTTAAGACTGGCAAGAATTATTACTGGAGTCTTCTTGCTGTTCTAACATTTGGCGTTCGCTGTTAATCTCTTGCTGTAGTTTTTTTACACTTGGCATGTAAAGCTTGTATTTTGAAGCAAATATCTGTTTGTCTTCATTCAACAGGCTGTATTTTACAATTGTTTTATCCTTTTCAGCGCAGAGTATCAGGCCAATGGTTGGGTTATCTGTTCCTTGTCTCACCTGATCTTCAAAGTACCTGACATAAAAATTCATCTGACCGATATCCTGATGTGTAAGCTCGCTGGTCTTCAAGTCAATAAGTAAAAAACATTTCAAGATATAATTGTAGAAAACCAAGTCTACATAAAAATGTTTTGTATCTGCGGATATCCTGTATTGCCTGCTTACGGAAGAAAAGCCTTTGCCAGCTCCAGCAGGAATGTCTGCAGCTTATCGATGAGAGCCTGTTCAATTTCCTTTTCGTAATAACTCGTATTGTGATTCAGGTTCAGAAACTTGAGAACATATGGATCCTTTAGGATATGTCCGGTTGATGACTTCCATTTTTCGTCAGCCTCTTTTTTAACTAGTGTCCGGCCATTTTTGCTGCTCATTAGTATACGCTCAAAAAAGAGACCGTAGCATCTGTCTTCTCTAAGCTGACGTGTGCCCCAGTTTCCTTCCACGCATTCCTGAAGATACAACTCTTGCTGGCTCCTCTTCAAGCCGTATTAATATCCTATAATGTGTCCATGATAATTCTGAACGCAGTGCGTTCATATTTGGAAAAACCTGAAAAACTGTCTCATAAAGGCTAGATTTCTATAATCAAACCCCTTGCCAAATTCGGCAGTAAGTCTATGGGATAAATTTGCTAAAAGTTGCTTCCCATATTCTGCCTGATCCTTGCCTGCCTGTTCTTCTTCCACTATTGTGCGTCCAATTTCCCAGTATGCCTGCACCATCGAAGTTAGCAGCTCTGTAAGACCTGTTCCTGGCTGATTCAAGGATATCCTTTATCTTATCGTAAAAGCTTTCAAACGCAGGGGACAATGTGTTTTTCATATCTATGTGTTTCTGCAAGAATAGAAGTTCGCGGTTGGAAACGCGCCATCGTGAAATCTCTTCCATCTAGGCAGAAGATAATTGTACCCGGTTCTTACAAGCGACTTTTACTTAATGACTTAATATTTACCTGTCATGATAACAATGGTTTTCAACATTACCCGAGAACACTGCACTCCTGTTCCATATTTACTGCACTTCATTTTCCCGAAATCACTGTATTTCTTTTTCCCGTTTACAGGTTGCTTGGTCTAACCCTAAAAATCATGGTAGCCTTCAAGACTACCACTTTAAAAGGGTGATTCTTCTGGTACTCGGATTCCTTTCAATACGATTTTAGAAACCCAAAGACAATACTCAAATTGGCTCATTAGATACGCACTGTAGTAACAAATTATATAATGAACTTGATAAATTATACATGGCGTGAACGGTAAACACTAAGACTATTGCGCCTTCCTTTCTGTATCTTCCCAGGTAATATGCTAATGCCAAAATAATTCCCGCCCCAAACGTAATGGATAAAATAACCTAAACTATATGTGTGATTAAGCGCAAACGCCAGAGAAGAGAATAATAAGGCAATATAAATGTTCTTTCTTGGTCTTTTTATAATCTTACAAATGATTTCAATTATTAACGATTGAAATAGAAGTGTTTCAGAAGCGGAACCACAATAACTGCAATAAGCAAATCAAGGACGATACTTTCAGTTGCAAAGGAACCTGCCATGTCAGGTTCAGGCAAGAATGTAGTTATGGCTCCTACGAGCAACGAGGGACAAAAGAAAACCAATATGAATATGTATGTCGGAGCTTTGATTAAATAATTAACTGATGGAATTATTTTAAACCGCTTGTAGCACTATTTGTAAACTTAGATTTGAAATAATGATAGGAAATCAGGCACATATCATGGAGGTATGTAAATAATCCGTTATTGTCAATTATTTTGCTAAACCTAGAAAAAATATCATCAAGTAATTTATTGAATACAAAAATAGGTTGAGAGAATGAACCAAGCCATCTTGATAAAACTACTGCCTTTGACTTCAATCTTGTCTTTGGATAATGTTATAATAATCAAACCCAAATTAGCAAATAATCAGGGTGTAATTGTATAAGTCATATTCCAATAGCTTAAAAACTACGAAAGATCGATAAGTACCTCTGCTCCAGACACATATTGAATTTGAGGGAGAATAACTCCATTGTTAAAAACCTTTGGTTTCTTCTATGAATAGGCATTAATATTGAACCTACTGGAATCACTGATAATAATGATATTATGTGCAAAATACGTACTCCTTGCATTTATCATTAATAAGAAGCGGCGAGCTTGCATTGCTTAATGAAGCTCACCACTTTTTACTTATAACTTTCAAAAACAGATGATTATTGAAAGTCCCTGAGTGCTTGTTGAACTGCAGCACCTCCGGTGTACTCGGAGTAATTATTCCCAAGACCTTGAAATAAGTTCATTATAGCGCCTATAACTTTGCCTGACCAATTCCAGGTCGGTCCATTACCACCATTAATGATTTGCGCTTCTGTTCTATCCAATTCGATTATTTTTCCCATATCATCTTTTGTTTAATTCTTATAAACTTCCTCGAACCCTTCATTAAAGTCTTCAATACACTTATCTATGCCCTCAGTTACAGCCTCCTTGGCGAGCATGATAAGATAAGTATAAAGAATTCTTACCCATCCGCCATTGGTTTGTTGCGCTTCCTCCATGCCCAGTTCTGTTACCCCAAGCATGGTTAAATTTAATGTTTTTCCCATAGTTCACTCGTTTTAGTTAAAACTCAAAATATCCTGGTAGGGTATTATCAAACGCAAATTTCCGCCAATACCGTACGGAAAAAAAGGACTCTGCCGAAATAGTTGCCACCGGTCAATTGTTTTTCCTCATGATGACTAAGTGGCCGCATGGAGCAGCTTACAGTAATTTTCGAACGGCTCGGTGTAAAAAAATGTACATGTTGATTTTGAGTAAGAAATAGGGGCACCCCGCGATTTCAATTCATCAATCATCTCATAAAGATAGTTCTGCGGACGCCTAATTGACTGGCAAATTCTGTTGGAGTGCCAGCGTGTTGCCTAGATATCATTCTATGCATCCGGCTTATACGGTCCAAATATTCAAATACTTTCATTCTGCATGTATAGCTTGTTTCACATCGTGATGTTTTAAAGTAAGACTCGATGCCGCAGCATTCCATAAGTATTCCTCCGCTTCAATCAACGCATTATAACTACCCGCCTCCACCACATTACCTTTATTTAAAACAAATATCTTATCTGCTCTGCTTATAGTTGAAAGCCTGTGAGCAATGACAATAAGTGTCCGACCGGATTTAAACAAATTCCATCAATACTTCTTGAATAAAACTCTCTGACAAGGGATCCAATGAAGACGTTGCCTCATCAAGAACAAGTATTTCTGGTTCAAGATACATTGCCCGTGCAATGGCAATGCGCTGCTTTTGCCCACCTGAAAGGTTTGCTCCATGTTCACCCAATAGCGTATCGAAACCGGCAGGCAGACTATCAATGAATTCTGACATACCCAAATTATTGCATATATTCATTATTCTGGTCACGTCCGGCTCCATTTTAGCTGGCGAAATATTCTCAGCTATGGACCCGGTAAACAGATCTATATCCTGAGGAACACAGGAAATGATCCTTCTGAGGGATTTGTTAGTGAAATTGGAATATTATTATGCCCGATTCTTATGTGACCTCCATCGATTGGATATAATTTATGAGGAGTGAAATAAGAGTCTGTCTTTCCTGATCCGCTCTCACCATCTATCGCTGTGAATGAACCCTTTTTAATTTGCAAATTCAGAGACTCAAATACCGTTACTCTAGTTCCATATCTGAAATTTATATTTTTCAAAGAAAATGTCATTTACTAAGTTCCGGAATAAGCTCAATCTTTCCACTGTCTTCTTCACTCTCCAGGTCAAAGACTCAAACAACCTGTCAGCTGCAATTCTTGCATCCTGCAGGGTTTTGTTATAATTAATTATCCTGGACACAGGACCAAGTAAAATACCCTATGATGGCATAAAATGACAGCAATTCTCCAGCTGTGATATGTGTCTGCATAACATAACCAGTGCCTATCCATAAAACTATTACAGTAATTATCTGGGTCAAATATTTGATGATGTCGATGAAAAAATGGAATTTAACCCCGACGTGTAGACACTCTCCAGAAGGCCGATGAATCTTGTCTCAGTTTTCAAATTAGCCATCTCCTCCAATGAGAAACGCTTTATTGTACCTGCTGCACTAAGTGACTCCACTAATTGTGCCTCCAATTCTGCAGCATTCTCCATCACCTTTCTTTGTGTCTTCTTATCGATCTTGTTTCGAAATAAAATATATGGCATAATAGAATGGAATAACGGATAGATAATCAGCGCCAATTTCCAGTAAAAGGCAAACATCAGAACAAAAGATACTATCAGGATAAAAATGTTCAATACCAGCGAAATTGAAACATCATTTACAAATACTCTGATTTCGACCGCATCGCCAATCCTTGAAATTATTTCACCAGTCCTCATATTGTCGAAAAACGATTTCGGTAATTTAAGTAGTTGCTGATAATAACCCAAAATCAGGGCGGCATCTATCTCTTTGTCCCGTTTTTAACACAAACACTGACTGAAACACTATGAGGATAAGTCGAAAGAAATTATAACCAGCATGGTAACCCCTAAAAGATTAAGCAGGTTTATGTTATTGCCTGGAATTACATTATCAACCAACCGCCCGACATATAACGAAATGGATAAGCCAAGAATAGAGTAGATAAGAGCACCTACTAATGACTGAATAAGAATATCCTGACTCGGTCTGATCAGTTGGATGTAACCGGGTTCCAAGTTTAGTTTTTTCATTGTACGATTTTAAACCTTTCACCAGGAGCAATTAAAACCAACACACCAGTCCATTGTTTTTTAAAATCTTCATGAGTAACCTTATGGAGATCTCCATCGGACGGATCCATAATTCTAATGTAATATTTCGCTCACCTTGAATTATCAATGCTACATAATGTGTTAAAACCCCTTTTACCACAATGTGAGCAATCGCCGGAACTGGTATTATAAAGAGACTTTCCCAATCTCCCTTGACACCTTTGGCGGTAAATCCAATTTTCTCTGCAGCCTCAAGTAATCCAAGAATATTTGTGCCTTTTTTGTCAGTACATGCATATTGCCGAATTCTCGAAAGTGGCATACTAACTTTATAAAATGAAGCAATCGCTGCAAGACATGCTGCCCCACAGTCAGTTATATCTCTTTGCTTGACCTTTATGCCCATAATCTGGTCCTCGTCATTAGTATAAGGGTTTAACCAATCATCAACTTTATCGAACATCAGATTAAACAGAGACCTTTGTGTAATTACAATCCGGGCGTTAAAACTCATGCCTTTAATGATATCAGCTTTCACGCCATTTTTTAAACTTACAATAGCTCTGTTCCGGCTTACAGATGATTCTAAAATATGCTGAATGATCATTGTCAATAATAAGATCGTTGGATACATCAATGATATTGGCCCAAGCGAACCCCATTCAGTATACTTTAACGCATCGACCTGCAGGAGTACCGGTAATCCTGGTTTTACCAATCCGATGTCTCCAGGTGACACGAAACATACAGCCTGAATTTCACCAACAGGAGGTTATTTCTGCGATTGCTGATTGTTATAGACAAATGTACCCATTTGAATATCTGCGTTTTGGACAATCGTCCCACTGAGCGGAGCCCTTACGAATCGATTGTTAATTTCTTCATTACATCGCTGTAGTTCTGCATGGAGGATTATGGAGTCATTTATTCTCTGAGCCAGGTCCAACTCCCACTTTGCCTGGGCTTGGGCAAAAGATTGGTTCAGTTTCTCTTCCTCTGCTCTGAAATTAAAGTAAGAGACCTCATACTCAGCTTCTGATATAATTCTTTGCTCATGAAGTGCTCTTCTTCTTTCGTAGTCAGATTTTCATTTGATGATATGTCTGGGCTTGAAGGGCTAATAATCTGGAGAGATCAAGATACTCCGAATAATACCTCTTGGTAACAATGTGGGCCGGGCTAATTTTGTCCTTTAGCAATTTTATGGTTATAAGGCAATCGAGGTCCTGTATGGCCAGGTTGTTTTCATTAATTCTTTGATTAACAGCTAATAGTGCTGCTTTAATTGCATCTGAACCTATTGTCAGAAGAAATTCTCCTTTATCCACTATCTTCCCTTTTCTAATGGCAGTTTGCACTACTTGACCATTCGTTGGCGCATAAATTGGCTGCCTCTCTATTTCAGACTGGAAAATACCTCTGGCTGGTACTGCGACATCCACATAAATCAGAGGCAGAGTTATGATTGCAGTCATAAGTATTAATATCACCACCCAGTAAATTATTCTGCTTCTGGCGGTCACCCTGCCGATATAACTCTCCAATACTTTGTCTATTAAATCCTTAGAAATATTTTTCATGACCCACTTCCCCATTTTAGATATTGAGTAGATAGTACTGTCTATTGGGTTACTTCCATGAAGTCTTACGCCATAGACAAGCACATAAATGCGAAGCGAAAAATGCTCCCAATGAAACATGTCAATAAATTTAGAAATGCAGCATCTCAAATTTAAGACGGGTTTTTAAGAAAGTCAAGTGTTTTTATAAAAATATTTAACCAAGTGACCCGGAATCGACAAAAACCCATAAAAGACATATCATTAAAGTCTTCCGGAAATAAATATCAAAATGGCACCCTGCGTGCCTCAGGATGAAATATTAGAGCACCAACGACCGGGGGATGCCGAATAATTTGACTTGCATTAGCTGTTAGCTTAAATTTACATATCAGAAGGTGATCACCATAAACTCAAAAAAGTATGCTTATGAAAAAAACTGTAATTCTCAGCGCTTTGCTCCTGCTCATCATCGCCGGATGCAACCAGGAACCCGCAAACCCTGTCGTCGGTGCATGGGACCTCATCTATGCCAGACAGGTGGCCAACGACACAACCGTGGCTACATTTCCGGGCACCTACCAGGGAAGCCAGGTTAAAATGTGGTGCAACAACTACTGGATGTTCGCCGGACAGTCTAAACAGGATACCGTCGTTATGGATAACTTCGGAGGTGGATCATATACACTGGAGGGTATAGTTTATAATGAGACTATCAAATACCACTCCTCTGCTGACATAGTGGGGGAGACCCTCCGAATGAGAATCGTTGTTAAGAATGACACTCTCATCCAGGTGTGGCCGGCCGACGAGAAGGGGGAAGTAAGCAAAAGTAATTACACTTCCGAGAAGTACGTGAAGGTTAAGTAACGGCGTGATTTGCCGGTTGAGCCGGAGCCGGGACCGCAGGTTCAGTGCACTATACTTCTGGCTTAAGTCTCCATTCCGCCTGGTAAAAATCCCAGTCCCCTCGCTGAGGGCTGCGGGGTTCTGGCTTAAAGGCTTATACCCTGGCAAAAGACCCCTTGCCCGGGGACCACTGTCCTAGCCAGCAGCCACTAGACCCCGTGCACCGGGTTTTTCACCCCGTGACCGGCAACCCGCATGAGCTTCTCGTGAAGCTTTGCCGTCCATGTCTCTATCTCGGCATGGCTGCGGTGATCACCCTCCTTCAGAAGACCCAGAAGTATCCTCAGCTTGAACTTTGACCGGTCTCCGGGATGATCCTCCTTCTTCTTTTCAATATCGCCGCTGAAGAACCCCTCACTCACGGGATGCACCATGCCCCGCACATGCGCCGTGTACTGCATGATCACCATGCGCGACTCCGCCCCTTTCTCAGAGGACAGCGAAGGAATAACGGTGAAGAGGGCGAACGGCTTCTTGTTCAGCAGCCCCTGGTTCCTGCGGACAAACTCCATCGCCTCCGGCACCCAGCTGCCACCCTGCCCCATGCTGCCGGCAATGACGGCCGAGAAACCCTTGACATTAGCTATGCCCGTCATGGGAAGAAGCACCACCTGCGCACCCAGTCCCGTCATCACCCTCGCAATGCGTTCAGCCACAGCGGCTGAAGGCCCGGCACTACCGGCAAAGGTGATCAGGATCTTCATCTTTCAGGTCTCAGGTTTAAGAATACCAAAGGTAACAAAAAGCGTACAATTCTAAAATTTCAGTTGCGCCGCAGGGAATTCAGAATTCAGTGTTTTCTTAGTATTTTTGTAAAAACTGTTTCATGGCGATCCCGGGATTCTTCAAACAAAACAAACCACGTGGCTTCAACTACGTGCCGCGTCATTACGACCCGGTGAAGGAGGAGCTGGAAGAGCGGCGCAAGGCATGGAGCAGACAGGATACACCTGATGGGACAAAGCATTCGCGCATTGACGGTGAACAGGGTGCAGAAGCCGGCGGGCAGACAGCCCGGAGCACAAAACAGGCTCATACGACCGGGCAAGACCAGCCCTACCGGTCGAAGATCATGCGGGGCGACATGAAAAACTACTTCAACCGAAGAAAGGAACGCGTTCAGAAATATACCATGATCAGGATCCTGGTGATCGCAATGATAATGATCCTTGCAATATATCTTTACCTCCGCTTTTAACACCTGCCGATGAGTGATATTATCAAGCTCCTTCCCGACTCCGTTGCCAACCAGATAGCAGCCGGCGAGGTCATACAGCGCCCCGCCTCCGTCGTCAAGGAGCTCACCGAGAATGCCGTCGACTCCGGCGCCACGGAGATAAGCGTGGTGATACGCGACTCCGGCCGAACCCTGGTGCAGGTGATTGACAACGGCAGCGGCATGAGCGAGACCGACGCCCGTCTTGCCTTCGAGCGGCACGCCACCTCCAAGATCTCATCTGCCGACGATCTCTTCTCCATCACCACCAAGGGGTTCCGCGGCGAGGCCCTCGCCTCCGTCGCTGCCGTATCCATGACCGAGCTGCGTACCCGGAGGGAGGAGGATGAGGCTGGCACCCTGGTTGAGATAAACAACTCGAGGGTGATAAAACAGGAGCCCTGCTCATGTGCAGCCGGATCAGTCTTCAGTGTGAAGAACCTGTTCTATAACGTCCCTGCCCGCCGTAAGTTCCTCAAGTCGGACAACACCGAGTTCAGGCACATAATAACGGAGTTCCAGCGAGTGACGCTGGCACACCCCGAGATAAAGTTCACACTCATACACAACGACCAGGAGATATACCGCCTCCCGGGAGGCAGCCCCCGGCAACGCATCGTCTCACTCTTCGGCAAGCATTACAACCAGAACCTGGTCACCGTGGAGACGAACACCACGATTGTCTCCATAAGCGGCTTCGCCGGCAAGCCCGAGAACGCGCGCCGCTCAGCCGGGGAACAGTTCTTCTTCGTCAACAACAGGTTCATCAGGCACCCCTACCTGCACCGTGCCGTGCTCGAGGCCTACCAGGGTATCCTGCCGCCCGACACGGTGCCGGCGTACTTCCTCTACATGACTGCCGATCCCTCCGCCATCGACGTCAACATCCACCCCACCAAGACCGAGATCAAGTTCGAGGATGAGCGTTCGGTGTGGCAGATAATGCTGGCCTCGGTACGGGAAGCCCTGGGACGGTTTAACGTGGTGCCCTCGCTCGATTTCGGGCCTGAGGGAGCAGTGGAGATCCCCGTCATCTCCGGCAACACCCCTGCACCCCCGCCGCCTCATATAGAGGTAGACCATTCATTCAATCCCTTCGACGGAAACGAATACCATCGTCGGGAGACAAACTGGAAAAACGATGGTGAGCACACCCCGCCACACGGATGGGAGTCGCTCTTCACCATCACCGCCCGCAGCGGACAGACGGCAGGAAACGACAGCCCGACAGGACAACGCCGTTTCTTCCAGGTAAAAAACAGGTACATAATGTGCCCTGTCATCTCGGGCATCATGATGATAGACCAGCGCAGGGCCCATGAGAGAGTGCTTTACGAAAAGTATCTTGCCTCCCTGGGCGACGGCCCCCGCCCGGCACAGGTGTCGCTCTTCCCCGTAGAGGCAGAGCTCAATGCCGGTGACATCGTCATCCTCCGGGAGATAGGCGACCAGCTGAAGACGCTGGGATTTGAGGTGAAGGCGGGAAAAGACAACATGGTTACCATCACCGGCCACCCTGCCGACAGCCGCAATGCGAGTCCGCTTGCGATGCTTGAGACACTGATTGCCGAATTCAGGCATACGCTGAGCGACCCCTCCATCGGCGCCCGTGAACGCGTAGCCCTCTCTATGGCAAAGGCGTCAGCCATACCCTATGGTATGCCCCTGACACATACCGAGATGGAGGAGCTGTTTGACATGCTCTTCGCCTGCTCCATGCCAAACTACTCACCCACAGGTAAAACGGTGATGAATATCATCACTCTTGAGGAGCTTGACCGAAGATTCAGCTGAATTTCGGACAGAATGGCTAAATTTGCGCACTGAAAAACGAGACAACAGAAGATGAACAGATTATTCGCAGGCATGCCCCCGGTGGTTAAGAACCTCATCATCATCAACGTGGTTATGTTGATCCTGACAGAACTCCTGAAGATGTCAGGCATCAATCTTAACGGTATCCTGGGCCTTTACTTCCCGAAATCCGAGTTCTTCAGGTCATGGCAGGTGGTGACACACATGTTTATGCACGGCGGCTATATCCATCTTCTCTTCAATATGTTCGCCCTCTGGATGTTCGGCCGGGTTCTCGAACAGGTGTGGGGCCCTAAGCGTTTCCTGTTGTATTACCTCGCGACAGGTCTGGGCGCAGCCTTCTTTTTTGAACTGGTGCAGTATATTCAGTACAATAAGGTCATGGGGATCCTCTCACCGGAGCAGCTTCAGCTGGTCTATGACAGCGGCGGCGAGGCAATCAGCCAGAGCAGGAACGCTGCCGATGCGCAGATGGGAAAACTGAACTCGATACTCAACGTTCCTGTCGTGGGAGCCTCGGGAGCCGTCTACGGTGTACTGCTTGCCTTCGGCATGCTCTTTCCCAATACACAGCTCATGTTCATCTTCCCTCCTATACCCGTTAAGGCAAAGTACGTGGTCATAGGTTATGCCGCCATTGAGCTCTACCTCGCCATCACCAGCCCGGGCAGCAATGTCGCCCACGCGGCACACCTCGGCGGCATGATCTTTGGATACATCCTCATACGGTTCTGGAGGAAGACCACAAAAACACTTTACTGATGAGCATCTGGGATGAGATAAAGGGTTCATTCAAAAACGGTACGGCCCTCACAAGGCTGATGTACATCAATGCCGGCGTCTTCATCCTGATAAAGATTATTGAGGTGATTGGCGTCCTTGCCGCCAGCCCGGAATTGGCGCCTGCAGTCATATCATACCTCTCCGTTCCCGCATCGGTAGGAGCACTCGCATCAAAGCCGTGGACCCCGCTGACCTATATGTTCACCCACCAGGGCTTCATTCATCTCCTTTTTAACCTGCTGTGGCTGTGGTGGTTCGGAAAGATATTCCTCAGCTACCTCGACCAGCGCAAGCTGGTGTCGCTCTATATAATGGGCGGCCTGGCAGGAGCACTGCTTTATATTGCAGTGTTTAACATTTTCCCTGCCTTCGCCGGTACGGTGCATGTCTCTATAGCCCTCGGAGCCTCAGCCTCAGTGATGGCTCTCGTCATTGCCTCGGCAGTCTATCTTCCCGAGATGGAGATGCATCTCCTCTTCTTCGGAAGGGTGAAGCTTAAGTACCTTGCACTCATCACTTTCCTCATAACCTCCGTCTTCGACTTCTCGGTAAACACGGGAGGCAAGATAGCGCATATAGGAGGGGCACTGATGGGAATGGCATACGGGTACGGGCTGAAGAACGGGAAAGATATCGGCTCCTGGCTAAACAGTATCATAGACTTCTTTGTTACTATCTTCAAGCCGGCAAAAAAGCTTAAGGTGACCTATAAAAAGGCCGCTGCGGATTTTGATGCCCGGCAGGCAAAGACCGATTACGACTACAACAAGGTAAAGGCTGAAAGACAGAAGGCCGTTGACCATATACTCGACAAGATCTCAAAAGGAGGTTATGACAGTCTTACCAGGGAAGAAAAAGAGATCCTCTTCAGTGAGAGCCAGAAAAAAGGATAACCTTTTCAGACGTCTCTCGCGAAGAATCCTGCTGGCATTGAACATCGTTCTTGTCCTTCTCCTGCTTGTTGCCTACCTCTCGATCTACATCAACCCGTCCACCATCGCCTTCCCAGCTCTCTTCGGTCTGGCATATCCATATATCGCTGCCGCCAACATCGTGATGGTTCTGATATGGGTTGTCCTCTTAAGGTGGTATTATGCACTTATCTCCGCTTTGGCTCTCGCCATCGGTTTCGGCTACATACACAACTTCATCAGGTTCACCAACCATGGCACGGAGGAGCATCACGACCTCAAGCTGATGAGCTACAACATACGTCTCTTCAACTTCTATGAGGAGAGCGAGAAGGACACCCACAGGAAGATGCTTGAGCTTCTCAGGAAGGAGGATCCGGGTATCCTGTGCCTCCAGGAATATTTTGTCAAGGGCGCACCGGCTGCCGGTGAGAGGAAGCTGAAGGATGCCCTCGGCGGTAAGCTCTACACCCACTTCAAGCTGATAAAAAGCGGGTCAGAGAGTCGTTACGGCATAGCCACCATCACCCGCTACCCCATCCTCTACAGGGGTGATGTTGTGCATCCGGGATCATCATCGCTGACCATCTTTACCGATGTTATCGTTGACACAGACACCTTCCGGATATACAACAACCACCTGCAGTCGTTCCGCCTGCGCCGCGTTGAGGGCACCCTTCTGAGCGAGATCACCGGCGAGGAGCAGGGGCGTTCTATGGATAACATCACGGGCATTTACCGGAGCCTGACTCAGGGTTTTGCCAGCAGGGCCCTGCAGGTTGACAGGGTGAGGAGGCATATCGAGACATCGCCCTACCCGGTGATAGTGACGGGCGACTTCAACGACACTCCCGTATCATACACCTACCGGATCATGAGGCGCGGGCTGAAGGATGCCTTCGTGGAGGCGGGTTACGGCGCAGGCTTCACCTACAGGGGCAAGTACCCGCCCAACAGGATAGACTATATTCTCTATAATGAGGAGTTCCACTGCAACGACTTTGACATCGTCAAGGCCAGGTATTCGGATCACTACCCGATCATTGCATATTTCAGGCGTATTGACCAAAAGGAAGCTTCGACAGGTCAGCGTTCCCGCCGGAGACAATAATTCCCACCCTTTTGCCTTCGAAGAGGCTCCTGTTGGCAAGCACGGCGGCCAGGGGAACGGCTGATGACGGTTCAACCACAATCTTCATCCGCTCCCACATCAGCCTCATAGCTTCAACTATCTGCTCCTCGGTGACTGTGTGTATATCATCAACATTAGCCTGAATGATTGTGAATGTCCTTTCGCAGAGCGATGTCAGTAGTCCGTCCGCGATTGTCCGTGGCGGGAGTGCTGGCTGGATGGTGCCCGAGTGGAGTGACCGGGCAGCGTCATCAGCCAGCAGCGGCTCGGCCCCGTAGATCTTCGCTCGGGGTGTCAGGTGGCGGGTGGCGAGGGCCGTGCCGCTGAGGAGGCCGCCGCCGCCGACGGGGGCGATGACCGCATCAGCGCCGTTGATTTCCGCAAGCATCTCCATCGCCGCCGTGCCCTGACCGGCGATGATGAAAAAGTTGTCATAGGGATGGATCATCGTGGCGCCGGTGCGTGCAATCACTCCGGCGGCGGCGGCCTCACGCGCCGCCAGCGTGGGCTCGCAGAAGGTTATCTCCGCACCGTAGCCCGCCACCGCCCTCTTCTTTACCTCAGGTGCCGAGGAGGGCATGACGATATAGGCCTTCACCCCCCGTGACACCGCAGCATGGGCCAGGGCGGCGGCGTGATTGCCCGACGAGTGGGTCACCACGCCGGCGGCGTGCTGCTCATCCGTCAGTCTCATGACAGCGTTGGTGGCCCCCCTGAACTTGAAGGCCCCTACCTTCTGGAAGTTCTCACACTTGAAAAAGAGATGAGCACCGCTGATGGCATCCATATGCCGCGAGGTGAGCACCGGGGTGCGGTGCACATGCGGCGTAATCAGCTGCATGGCTGATTCAATATCTTCAAATTTCGGGATAAAAGACATAATTATTTTGATTTATGAGTATCTGAAATATCCGGCCATTTTTTGCCAATTATATGTTTTTCGAATGTTATTATTTTCCATCGCGATTAATCAGTTCACCGCTTACATTGACTTCTTTATTCCATTTCCCAAGGAAATCATCCAGGTTCACCGAATCCGGGTAGCTTACATTTTTCTCCCCCGGTCCCACAGATTCCTTATCAATTCACCGGCCTGAAAAGGTCATTGAAGATCAATTCCTGCTGAGACGTCACTTTATCCTTCTTCATGATGACATACTCTGGCCTGCCCCCGGGATCGGAGGCAGCCTCTTCGCTGAGCCAGAGCCCTGCATAATCAAGATACCTGTCGTAATCAGGCCTCACGGTTGATGAGGCCCATCCAAAGATATCTCCGAGATCAGTCCCGGCAACCGTCTCACACTCCGTGCGGAACTCCTCATCGGTGAATCCCCTGCCCAAACCCTTGTGATAATCATAGTAAAGGGCACGCATCACATCGTCAAGCGACTTCCGGTTACCTGTGCTTTGCCTGATCATCAGGTCGAGCAGCAACCCAAGTCCGCAACCCTTGTCATAGTAAGAGATGGTTGTGTTCCGGCTGTTCTCGCTGCGACTGAAGAAGTTGATCCAGGTGTCGAAGCTCGAGAGGGTGGCCGACTGCACCCTGCTGCCGGGGATCGACTCATATGCGGTGATAGACCCACTCAACGACTCCAGCATCTCGTCAGGTGTCATAAACCCGGCTCTGTTCATGATGATGTGCTCATAATATACCGTGAATCCCTCCGAGACCCAGAGCATGTTGGTGTAGTTCTCCCTGTCGTAGTCAAAGGGGCCCAACGCTATCGGCCTGATAGTCTTTATATTGTAAAGATGGAAGAATTCATGCGCTATGAACTTCATCCAGCCGTTAAATGATCTGCGTTCGGAAGGATGGATATTTCCCTCCTCCCTTCCGGTGAATACCGCCATCGAGTTGAGGTGCTCGAGTCCGCCCATTCCCTTCCCCATGATCAGGAAGGTATAATGATTATAGGGCATCTCGCCGATTATGCTGACGGCGCTCTCCACCACCTTCGAATAGTCTCGTTTCAGAGTCTCTCTGTCATATTTGCCCGGGTTCAGGACGGCTATGTGGTGCGGAACAGAGTTGACTGCGAAGGTCATTACCTCCTGGTTGCCCGCAAGCACAGGGGAGTCGAACAGCACGTCATAGGACGAGGCGCTGTAGGTCCGCTCCTTTCCCGGCACCGGATCCAGACCGGTGGAGATGGTGGTCCACCCGGGATAGAGGTCAAAGGATACCTCGCTGGGAGACTGCAGTCCTTCCGCAGGATAGAGGAAGAGTGCTGCAGGTACAATGAAGGCATGCGTGGTGTCGATGAAGGGATCCGCCACCGAGTGGCTGTTGCCATAAACCACCCAGGAGGCCGTCAGTGAGCCGGCGCCTCCGGTGGCAACCTGCCAGGCGTTTTTGGATGTCTTTCTGAAGGCACGAGTCTGCCCTGCGGCATCCCTGATCTCCAGCCGGCTCAGGTTTTTCGGGTAGTTCTGTATCCAGTAGTAGCCGGGGGTCCAGACCGGCATCTTAAGCAGGATGGAATCACCAGTAACACCCGCCAGGGTCATCGTCACCCTGAAATTATGGTTCACAGCATCATCCATAGATACCCTGTATTTTATCCCTGATTCCCCCTGTCCGGCAACCGCCAGGGTAAAGGCAAGAAAACTAAAAATGGTCACCAGTAATCCGTAACGGAAAACTTTTGGGCGAAATCTGCACTGAGTATCCATTGTATGAGTTCTGTTAGAATTGAATATTTAGTCCTCTGAGTCGGGTATGCAATAACTCAAGATATTTTTCCTTCATGGCCTTCGACAAAAAGCTAATTTCTATCAATTCCTTCCAATTGGGTATCGCAGCAACTATTGTTTCCAAAACCTTATCAATACTTTTGGCCTGTAATTCACACCTATCTCTTCCAAAATAGTCAAGGAGAGCCTGACGAGTAAGTTTCTTTTTTCGTCCCTGAAGGGTTAAAGCGATCTCTTCACCGGGCTTCTTGTACTCTATGGTAGTGTTTACCAGGTCGTAACAGGGAGAAAGCCTGACTCTGCCATCTTCCGTTATCACAGAGAAGTTTTTAAGGTGCATATCATCGTTACCCGTAAGGTAGCCAAATATGACAAGTTTAAAGAGCACTAATTTTTCAATTGCCGGGAAAGTACAGAAACGGTCAATTAAACCTACTACCTTTTCCAGGCTATAATCATATTTCGTTTCACGGCTCAAGCCCGCCAGTTGTGTAAAATCTTCGACCGGGATTTTTTCACTCTGTCCCTTCCTGTCAAACCTCTTAACGAAGTAAGTTAATGAATTGTCCTTTGACCAGATTAACCCATGAAAAGGAACTTCAAGGCCAATCTCATCAGCAAGCCTCATCGTCAGATCTTCATTCTGTGGCATCTCAGGGAAATACTGATGCTGTGGTTTTAGTATGTACCTCCCGCCTGTATCAACAATGTCCAGCTTGCTTTCCTTAACATTTATTTTTGCGCTCAACTTCGGCTGTACTCCCTGAACAGACATTCTGGAAGCACGATAGAAAGCCTCCCGTCTCTGTTCCTCAGCAGTATATTCAAGGTCTTTCAGTGCACTTAACCCGGATGATAACTGTCTAAGCCCGGTCTCACTATAACGCCTATCTCCACACGGTTTATATGCTATAGGGCAGAGGTTCATTCAGCCATCTCTATTACTGTTACAGCACCGACCATATCACCTCCGACCGACATCAACTGGGAGAAATAATCGTACCTGTCAATTTTCTCTATTTTCAACAATCCTTCCAACTGGGTCCCTTCCGGCAGCAGACCTTCAAAAAATGAGGGGAAACTATCAAATCTGTATTCCGAATGGGTTATTGGCAAAGTTCGGGACACCTCAGGACCGTTGTAGCTATTCAAGTATTCAAACAGGTACTCTTTACTCTTAATGATCTCAGTCAACGTTCCCGCCTGAATTCCTTTTACATATACTTTAGCCTTTCTCATTTCCTGTATTCTTAAGGTTTTCCATCAGCGGGCTCGTCAATGTTATTTTAATATTCAAAACCTTGAGAATCCTTCCAAGAGTATCCAACCGAACAGATTCCTTCCCTTTTTCAATGTCGTAAATAACAGTCTTACCGACTCCGGCCAGTTCTGCCAGCTGTACGCGACTTAGCCTGGCGGCCTTGCGGTGCAACCTTACTACTTCTGCTAACTCCCGTGACTGGACCATCATTTACTTCTATAGCGGTAAATATAGGCATTATATTTAAATAACCCTGGCAATTAGCCTAATATTGCTGTTATGGCAGTAATAATTTATAATTAGCTCAACTGAATAATTAAAATCAATGTTTTTTGCCGCTTTAGCAGTAATATTTTACTGAACAGCATACCTCTTCGGGTATAATAATAGTCTTTAGGAATATAATTATACCTGAATGGGTATAAAAATGCAACGACGCCCGTATGGGGGCGTCGCTACAATATAGAGTATGTCAGTATTTAGCCCATTATGCTCCAGGTCACCGTCAGACCGGCCATAACCACGGAGACCATTGACATGAGCTTTATGAGGATGTTGAGCGAGGGACCGGAGGTATCCTTGAACGGGTCACCCACAGTGTCACCAACGACGCCGGCCTTATGAGCCTGGCCGCCCTTGCCGCCGTAGTTGCCCTTCTCAATGAACTTCTTCGCATTATCCCATGCACCACCCGAGTTGTTTAGCATGCTTGCCAGGGTGAACCCTGTTGTCATCCCTCCCATCAGCAGACCTACAACACCCGGAACACCCAGGGTGAGGCCAATTACCAGCGGAACAGCTATTGCCAGCAGCGAGGGAAGCATCATCTCGCGCTGTGCCCCTTTGGTTGAGATTGCCACACACCTGGCATAATCAGGCTTGCCTGTTCCCTCCATAATACCCGGAATCTCGCGGAACTGGCGTCTCACCTCGTCAACCATGCTTCCTGCTGCGCGTCCCACTGCCTTCATTGACATAGCACTGAAGAGGAACGCCATCATGGCACCAATAAAGATACCGGCGATGAGCAGAGGATTGAACAGTGACAGGTCATATGCTCCCACAAAGTCCTTAATATGAGCACCACTGACGTTCACCGCAGTCATCCCTTCGGGTATGACAGTAGGCACGGTGCTCTTATAGAACAGCACGTCACCTATCTGCTTGTATCCCTCAACTGTATCGTCTGCAAGACGACCAAGCCAGAGCTTTACTTCTTCCATGTATGCTGCCACAAGGGCCATCGCTGTAAGTGCTGCCGAACCGATGGCAAAGCCTTTTCCGGTTGCAGCCGTGGTGTTGCCCAGCATGTCCAGTGCGTCAGTACGCTCACGCACTTCCTTTGGAAGGTGAGCCATCTCGGCATTACCGCCGGCATTGTCAGCTATCGGGCCGAAGGCGTCAGTTGCCAGGGTTATACCCAAAGTTGAGAGCATCCCCACTGCGGCGAAACCGATGCCATAAACACCCCAGGCAAAGTCCTGGAACCCGCCTGCAAATCCGTATGCAGCAATGATGGCTACAGCAATTGTAAGGACAGGGATCCATGTCGACTGCATACCCACGGCAATACCTTCAATGATGGTCGTTGCCGGGCCCTGCTGTGTCTGTTTTGCAATGTCCCTGGTGGGCTTATACTCGTCGGAGGTGAAGTATTCGGTCGACTGGCCTATGATCACACCTGCAACTAGTCCTGCCACCACGGCGCCGAAGACGCCCCAGGTGATCCATCCGGTGAAGGCCATCACTGCGATAGCCACCAGGATGAGAGCCGAGCTGCCGCCTGTTCCAAGCAGGAGGGCGTTGAGCAGGTTCTTCTGCGTTGCCTGTTCCTTTGTACGGACCATGTATACACCTGCAATCGAGAGGAGTATTCCGATTGAAGCCACGATCATCGGAGCTATGACAGCCTTGATCTGATCACCGGCAGCAATTATCGGCAGGGCTGCACCCAGCGCTGCCGTAGCCAGTATCGATCCGGCATAAGATTCGTATAGGTCAGCGCCCATACCTGCCACATCACCTACATTGTCACCAACGTTGTCAGCAATGGTTGCAGGGTTACGCGGGTCATCCTCGGGGATGCCTGCCTCGACTTTGCCCACCAGGTCAGCGCCTACGTCTGCTGCCTTGGTGAAGATACCGCCGCCCACGCGGGCAAAGAGAGCCTGTGTTGAGGCACCCATCCCGAATGTAAGCATGGTGGCTGTGATCTCGATCATCTTCTGATGGTCAGTGGTGCCGGGGTGAACGAAAGTAAGACCCGCCCATTTCCATCCTTCAAGCATATTCTCGGGGCTGAATACCCAGTTATTCAGGACGAGGAACCAGATAACAATGTCAAGCAGTCCGAACCCGACTACAATCAGTCCCATCACGGCACCGCTGCGGAAGGCTATCTTAAGACCCCTGTTGAGTGAGACGGAGGCCCCCTGGGCTGTCCTCGATGATGCGTTGGTTGCGGTTCTCATACCCAGGTACCCACATAGTCCCGAGAAGAATCCGCCCGTAAGGAATGCCAATGGCACAAAGGGGTTCTGAACCCCCATGTAAGCCAGTACAAAAAGGAGAATCACCAGAACAACGAAGACCTTGAACACAACGCTGTACTGGCGTTTGATATAGGCCATCGCACCCTCTCTTACATAACCGGCAATCTCCTGCATCCGGTCATTTCCGGCGGGTGCCTTCATCATGCTCCTGTAGAAAATCCATGCAAAGAGCAATGCCAGCACCGCTGCGACAGGTGCTATCCAGAACAAACTATTAATCATAAGCTTAGGTTTTTATAAGATTCGAGGTACAAAACTAATCAGTTTTTTAACAAAACCTAACTGCACGTAATAGTTATTACTTTTTGTTCTTAACATACTTATCGAGCCATCTGAGATACTCCCAGTGCATGTGCAGCAACGACTCCCGGGCCGCATAGCCGTGGGCTTCCGAGGGAAGCAGAACCATCCTGACGGTTGCTCCCGCGCCCTTCAGGGCTGCATAGTACCTCTCACTCTGTATAGGGAAGGTGCCCTGGTTGTCGTCAGCCATGCCGTGTATCAGCAGAATCGGGTCCTTTACCTTGGTTGCGTGGGTGAATGGTGACAGCTCCAGGTACAGCTCGGGTGCCTCCCAGAAGCTGCGCCGCTCGCTCTGAAACCCGAAGGGCGTCAGAGTACGGTTATAGGCTCCGCTTCGTGCAATCCCCGCTGCGAAGAGCCTGGTGTGCGAGAGAAGATGAGCGGTCATGAACGCCCCGTATGAATGGCCGCTGGCAGCCACCCTCGCCGGGTCGGTGACACCCATCTCAGCTGCCTTATTGATGGCAGCCTCGGCGTTGGCAACGAGCTGTTCGACAAAAGTGTCGTTCGGCTCCTGACCCTCAGCACCAACAATCGGAAAGCTTACATCATTGAGTACGGCATAGCCCTGGGTCACATAAACAAGTACGGACGAAGGACTGATACGTGTGAAGCTGTAGGGTGAGCCGCTGATCTGTCCGGCGGTGGATGCATCGTTGAACTCGCGGGGATAGGCCCAGAGGATTGTTGGCAGCGGACCGTCCTTCTCCTTGTCAAACCCTGCCGGGAGATAGAGGGTGAACGAGAGATCAACTCCATCCTTGCGCTTGTATGTCACCAGCTCCTTGTGGACACCGGCAAGCTGCGGGTAGGGGTTCTCAAATTTTGTCACCTGCTGCAGTGTCCCCTTCCTGAGATCACGGATAAAGTAGTTGGGAACTTCCGTCACTGACTGTCTTACGGTAAGGAGGAGTCCCTTTGCAGGGTCAATAAACTCACTCACAGTCTCATACCACGGAGCCTCCGAACGCCACAGCCTCGTTGTTTTGCCTGTCCTGAGATCATATTTGTCAACGAAAGGCCTGTCGCCTTCAGGCGATGCTCCCTGTCCCGAGAGGTAGAGGCTCCTGCCCTTGTCTGCCGTGAGCAGCACTGACCTGCCGTAGATGTTCGGGGCGGTCATGGGAAAGCCGGGGTTATTGTAACGGTCGTCCGAATTGAGTTCTGATATCTTTTTGACGGTGGTCTGCGGGCTGGCCGGACTGAAGGTGCTGGTAACACGCACGCGCGTCTTTGCCAGACCCTCCATCACGATGGCAAGGTTATCATTGCCCCACATTATGCCCTGAAAACGTTTCTCCGTGGCAATGAAAGCCACCGGGTCACCGGTAAAGGGAGACTCGAGCATAAAGACCTGGTCATGGTACTGCATCTCCTTCGCGTGGTAGTTGCCCTCATCAAGGGCCTCCACCCACATGACCGAGGAGGGCCTGTCGCTTCGCCAGCTGTAATTGCGGGGGCCGGTATTGACAACATCATATCCTCTCGGCAGGTTCTCCTGAAGAGGCTTGACAAGCATAATCCTTGCAACCTTGCCTTCGAGAATCCCATATCTCCGTCCGTGAAGGGAAATAAAAATATGGTACAATGTATGAGAAGGGTTTTTCAATAAGTGTCATCATGAGCCATTTCCCGTCAGGCGAGGGAGAGAGGTCGGTAATCATTCCACTGCCGCCTGTCGCTTTGGAGCTCTGGCCGTCCCATCTCATGAGTTCCGAGGTAGCGTAATATTCAAATATCTTTTCATCATCAACAGTTTTCAGCAGGTCCTGGAAGGTACGAGACTCACCCTGCCTGCCTTCGCTCTCCTGTATTGATGGCCCTTCGGGTACCTGGGAGGCTGAAGGAGCCTTGCCCCTGTCACGGGGAGTACGCAGATAGATAATCGATCCGTCAGGCAGCCAGCTCATTGTCCGCCTGAATATTCCGTTGAGCCCGTCGTCGATCCTGCGAGCGGTCATGGTGGTTATATCAGCCACCCATAGCTCAATTGTACTTCCGGTGGTATTGGTGAAGGCGATGCTCCTGCTGTCAGATGACCATGAGACGTCGCCCAGCTCAGGGTCAGCGGGAAGGCCTGAAAGTACACGGATGTTCGTGCCGTCGACATTCATTGACGAAATCCTGTTGACTCCCCGGCCGCGGCTCTGACCGTTGGTGGCGGGATCAAACCTGATGCCTGCAAGACGGAGCTCCGTCTGCGAAAGGTCGGCAATGGTTGGCAGTCCCGGACGGTCAAGAAGCAGTATGGTCTTATTGTCAGGACTGAGAAGCACTGAGGGGGTCAGGGGTGCATCAATGAGAGAGACAATGGCTTCAGGAGGAAGCTGATAACCCTGGTTGTCCTGTGCACTGAGCAGCATGAATGACCCGGCAAGAATAGCAGTGAGGAGAATTTTACGCATCATCGTGGTTGTTTATGGTACAATTCAAAATTAAACTTATGCATCAAAGTACAGAGAACAATTAACAGCTATTATTGTTTTTTAACATTCCGGTTCAACTATTCATATATTTACAGGAAAAATGGGGTACAGGCAGGAGTTGATAGAGGCCGCATGGGATGAGCGCGGCAGGATCCGCGATCTGGAGGTCAGGAGAGCGGTTGAAGAGGTTATTGATGCGCTTGACAGGGGTATGCTCCGGGTAGCGGAACCACACGGAGAGGGGTGGGTTGTGAATGACTGGATAAAGAAAGCGGTGATACTCTATTTCCCCATGCGCGAGATGAAGACTACGGTTGCCGGCCCGCTCGAGTTCCATGACAAGATAGACCTTAAGCACAACTACGCGGAGCTTGGCGTCAGGGTGGTGCCTCATGCCGTTGCCCGCTATGGGTCATACCTCGCCAGGGGAGTCATCCTTATGCCCTCGTTTGTGAACATAGGTGCATACGTTGATGATGGGACGATGGTGGATACATGGGCCACGGTGGGCTCCTGTGCACAGGTAGGGAAGAATGTGCACCTCAGCGGCGGCGTGGGCCTGGGGGGTGTCCTTGAGCCCGTACAGGCCGCACCGGTGGTGGTGGAGGATAACTGTTTCATCGGGTCACGTGCCGTTATTGTCGAAGGTGCAAGGATATGCTCCGAGGCTGTGATTGCAGCCAACACTGTTATAACCGGCTCGACGAGGATCATTGATGTCACCGGGAGTGAGCCCGTGGAGTACAGGGGTCACGTGCCGCCGCGAAGTGTGGTCATCCCGGGAACCTACACCAGGGATTACCCGTCGGGAAAGTACAACATACCCTGCGCACTCATCATCGGTCAGAGGAAAGAGTCAACCGACAAGAAGACCTCGCTTAATAACGCACTCCGCGAAAATGATATAATGGTATGAAGAACGAATTCGGAGATGACATAAGAAATGCCCTTAAGGTATTGCGTGCCGGAGGGGTCATTCTCTATCCCACAGACACGATATGGGGTATCGGGTGTGATGCCACCAGCGCTGAGGCGGTGCGAAAGGTCTACGCCATCAAGCAGAGGGCTGAGAACAAGAGCCTGATAATCCTCGTCAACTCGGCAGGCATGCTTACGAGGTATGTCGACAATCCTCCCGAAGTGGCGCTGGAGATGGCTGAGCTGACTGAGAGTCCGCTGACCATTGTATATGACAGGGGGCGGAGCCTGGCGGAGGGAGTAGCCTCCGCCGACGGTTCGGTTGGTGTGAGGATATGCGCCGATCCGTTCTGCGATGAGCTCATCACTGCCCTGCGCAAGCCCCTGGTCTCCACCTCCGCGAACATAAGCGGCAGCGATGCCCCGGCACTCTTTGACGAGATAAGCGAAGAGCTTAAGGCAGCTGTCGATTATGTATGCCTCTGGAGACAAGATGACCGAAGCAGGACTAAAGCCTCTTCGGTCATCAGGGTATCCGGAAACGGAGTTGTTAAGATCCTGCGCGGTTGATTATTTCATCCGCACCTTGCCTGATCCGGAGATAGCCGCATCGATCTTCGGGTTACCCGAATAATAGACGTGGCCGCTGCCGGAGATGGAAGCTCTGATCATCCCTGTAACATGACAGTCGCAGCTGCCACTGCCGGAGATATTTGCCTCCAGCGTTCCCACCCTGGTGGCCTCCCCCACATAGTCACCCGATCCTGAGATGTTCATCTCAAGGCGTTCGATGGTGCCGTCACCGGCAATGTTGAGACTGCCTGATCCGGAGATGTGGCATTCGACATCACTGAGCGTCACATCACGCAGGAAGGCTTTGCCGCTGCCGCTGATGCTTATGTCCAGGTCTCCCCCCTTGAGCGGATCACTGACAGTGACCCTCCCTGAGCCTGATACACTGACACCGTTAAGCTCAGGCATGGTGATCCTCACAACTACTTTCCTGTTTCCGGCATCAAACCATTTGTCCCTTTTGATCCTGAGCTCGCCTCCTGAGACACTTGTTTCTATTTCACTGATATAATCCCTGTCACCTTCGAGAACGACGCTGTATTCATTTCCCAGGCTGATGATTAGTTCACCGGCCACCCCGAAGCCCACTTCGCTGAAACCGGAGACGTTTCTTTTTTCGGTGTATGGGGTCTGCGCCTGTGTGGCCTGCACGGCAAGAATTCCCAAAACTGCTAAAGCAAATAATTTTTTCATGACTGCACCTGTTTAAGTTGAGAGAATAACACCTGAAAGACGGAATAAAAACTCCGGTGCTGCATCATGAACAGCAAAAAGTGGGAATGCTCCGGCGACGGTCCAGCCGTTTGGGGTGAAGGGCTGCAAGACTGTCAGTCGTTCATCTGCATGAAGCCCAGGGGATCCGGACTGTCAGTCGTTCATCTGCATGAAGCCCAGGGGATCCGGACTGTCAGTCGTTCATCTGCATGAAGTCCAGGGAATCCGGACTGTCAGTCGGTTATCTGCTGAAGCCCAGGGGATCCGGCCAGTCAGTCGTTCAGCTGTATAAGGCCTTCGGGAAGTGACATCTCTATTGTCTTCCTCCTCCGGTCAACAGAGACGATCAGGTCAGGATGCAGCGGAACGAGTATCTCTCCCCCCGGCACTGTTACCACTGCCAGCAGCTGGCCGGGGTTTTCCAATACAGATGTGATTGTGCCCTTTACTCCGCTGTTGATGTCGGTCAGGGAGTAGCCGTTAAGGGCTGCCAGGTCATCGTTCTCCTCTGCCTCCCCTGCAATCCGTACCTCGCATCCCTTGAAGGGTGACACTGACTCGGTGGTGAGGTAGTCATCAAAGGATATTACAAGTGTGGCGGGTGAAGGAGAGAAGGCTTCACGTGTAAAAAAGGGAACCGGTATCCCGTCTATGACGATGAATACCGGTTCTCCCTGTTCGGGTTCCCCTGTGATGCCGCTTTCACTTCTCACCACCACGGCTCCTTCGAAGCCGTAAGTTTTGGTTATTCTGCCTATCGTTTTCACTCTTCAGCGGCAGGGAAGAAAGGCTGTTATTCAGCCTTTTCGTTCTTTTCTGCAGTATCTTCCGTGATGTCGTCTGCAGGAGTCTCAGCCTCAGCTACCGGTTCGGCGGCTGTCTCTGCTGTCTCTTCTGCGGTTACTTCTGCGACCGCTTCTTCAGCTACTTCGGCAACTGCTTCCTCTGCTTCCTCTGCGACTGCGTCCACGGCAACTTCAGCAACTGCTTCCTCTGCAACCTCTTCGGCGGCCTCTGCAACAGTTGCATCAGCAACGTCGGCGGCCTCTGCAACAGTTTCCTCTGCTGCTGCCGGTGCTGCTGCTGCCCTGGCTGCTGCCTCTGCCTCAGCGGCGAGAGCGGCTACCTTCCTGGCATATTCAGCTGCCCTTGCTTCCTTGATCGCCTTCTCGGCTTCAAGTCTCTTCTTGCGGACATCCTCGCCCAGCTTCTCAAGACCTGATTTCTTTAGTTCGATCGTCTCCTCCTTGCCCTTCAGCCATTCATTAAAACGACGGTCGGCTTCAGCCTCGTCAAAGGCACCTTTCCTGACACCTTCGATAAGGTGCTTCTTCATCATCACGCCCTTGTACTTAAGGATCGCCCTGCATGTGTCCGTAGGTTGCGCACCTTTCTGCAGCCAACCCAAAGCCTTCTCGAAATTGATGTCGATTGTTGCCGGGTCAGTGATCGGGTTGTAAATACCGATCTTCTCAATGAATCTGCCATCACGTGGCGACCTGCTATCTGCTACCACCACGTGGTAGTAGGCCTGCTTCTTGCGGCCTTTCCTAGCTAATCTGATCTTTACTGACATTTAAAATTTAAGATTAATTTGAAATTGATTTTTTTTATGAGGGTGCAAATATATCACATTTTATCGATGTAACAAAAATTATCGACCGCTTCATGTTAATAAATAAATTGACGGATCAATGACCTTTTTGATATTTTTGTTTTCGGAGCCGTTGCAGGCTTAAATCCCATGATCATGTCCTCATTTGCTCATTTACACGTACATACACAATATTCCATTCTTGACGGGGCATCGGGCGTAAAAGCTCTTGTCCGCAGGGCGAAGGAGCTGGGGATGGAATCACTTGCCATCACTGACCATGGGAACATGTTCGGGGTAAAGGAGTTTCACGATGCCGCCACCGCCGCCTCCATCAAACCGATAATAGGCTGCGAAATATACGTCGCCCGCACCACCCTTGAAGACAAGACCTCCGTCGAGGACCGGTCGGGCGACCATCTGATACTTCTTGCGAAGAACCTCACCGGGTACCACAATCTTGTCAAGCTCGTCTCCCGGGCCTGGATAAAAGGATTCTATTACAAGCCGCGCATTGACAAGCAACTGCTTCGTGAACATCATGAGGGCCTTATAGCTTCATCAGCATGTATTGCCGGGGAGGCGGCGCAGGAGATCCTTTCGGGAAATCTCCCGGGCGCGGAGGAGGCGCTGCTTTCATACAGGGAGATCTTCGGCGACGATTACTACCTTGAGATACAGCGACATGAGACCAGTGACCCCACTGCCGACGCCACCGTCTTTCCTTTGCAACAGCGTGTAATAGCCGCATACCGAGAACTTGGGGCCAGACACAATATAAAGATCATTGCGTCCAACGACGTGCACTTCATCATGCAGGATGAGGCCGAGGCCCACGACCGCCTCATCTGTCTCAACACCGGGAAAGACATCGATGACCCTAAGAGGCTCCGATACACCAAGCAGGAGTACCTGAAGAGCGAAGAGGAGATGCTCACCGTCTTCGCAGACATGCCTGAGGCTGTCCTGAACACGAAGGAGATAGCTGACAAGGTCGAACACTATTCTCTCGGCAGTGAGCCCATCATGCCTGACTTTGCAATCCCTCAGGAGTTCACCGACAAGGATGAGTATCTGCGTCATCTGACCCTGAAGGGAGCTGAGGAAAGGTGGAAGGTCATCTCTCCGGAGCTGCAGGCACGGATCGACTTCGAACTGTCGGTGATAAAGAACATGGGCTTCCCGGGTTACTTCCTGATAGTACAGGATTTTCTAAGGGCGGCCCGTGAAATGGGCGTCTGGGTAGGCCCCGGCAGGGGATCAGCGGCAGGCAGCGTGGTAGCCTATTGCCTTAAGATAACAGATATCGACCCGATAAAATACAACCTGCTGTTTGAGCGGTTCCTTAATCCTGACCGTATCTCGATGCCTGACATAGACATCGACTTCGACGAGGACGGGCGTGAAAAGGTACTCAAATATGTAGTTGACAAATACGGGCATGACAGGGTGGCGCATATAATCACCTTCGGCACCATGGCCGCGAAGATGGCCATCAGAGACGTCGCCAGGGTTCAGAAACTGCCTCTTCCGGAAGCCATCAGACTGACAAAAATGGTGCCCGACAGACCGGGCATGACCCTCGCCACGGCTTACGAGGAGGTGCCCGAACTGCTCAGGGAGAGGGAATCAAAGGAACCGCTGGTGGCACAGACACTCAAGTACGCAGAGGTGCTCGAAGGCAGTATCAGGCAGACCGGAGTGCACGCCTGCGGCATCATCATAGGCAAGGACAACCTATGCGAACATATACCCATCTGCACGGCAAAAGACACTAACCTTTACGTGACCCAGTACGAGGGCAACCACGTCGAATCTGTCGGACTGCTGAAGATGGACTTCCTGGGCCTGAAGACCCTGTCAATACTTAAGGATGCCGTTGAGAACATAAAAAAATCAAAGGGTGTCTCGATAGAACTCGATACCCTGTCACTCGACGACAGGAAAACATGGGAGCTCTTCAGCAACGCCGAGACAACCGGCGTGTTCCAGTTTGAATCCGTCGGCATGAAGCGATACCTTCGCGACCTTAAGCCCAACCAGTTCGGGGACCTCATAGCCATGAACGCCCTGTACAGACCGGGTCCCATGGATTATATCCCCCAGTTCATCAGGCGCAAGCACGGTAAAGACAAGATCTCCTACGAGGTGCCTGCTATGGAGAAATACCTGAAGGAGACCTATGGCATCACAGTATACCAGGAGCAGGTGATGCTGCTCTCGCAGGAGCTCGGAGGTTTCAGCAAAGGCCAGGCAGACTCCCTCCGTAAGGCCATGGGTAAGAAGAAGCGGACCATCATGGATAAGCTGAAGGAGGAGTTCATCGACGGATGCCGGAGAAACGGCTATGACGAGAATACGGTAAACAAGATATGGTCCGACTGGGAATCGTTTGCCGAATATGCCTTCAATAAGTCGCACTCAACCTGCTACGCCCTGATAGCATACCAGACGGGCTACCTCAAGGCGAACTACCCTGCCGAGTTCATGGCCGCCGTCCTCAGCCGCAACATCAGTGACATCAAAAAGATCACTGTGATGATGGAGGAGACAAAGCGCATGGGGATGGAGGTGCTGGGGCCCGATGTGAATGAGAGCCACCTGCATTTCACAGTCAACCGTAACGGTAACATCCGGTTCGGACTGGGAGCCATCAAGGGAGTAGGCGAGAACGCCGTGCTCCACCTTATAGAAGAGAGGGAGAAGAATGGCCCCTACAAGGATATCTATGACCTCGCCGAACGGGTGAACCTAAATACCGTCAACAAGAAGATGCTTGAGGCGATGGTCGTCTCCGGAGCCCTCGACGGCCTTCCGGGCATAACAAGGGCGCAATACTTCTCGGCTGACAGCAAGGGATCGAGCTTCCTTGAGAGCCTCATCCGCTACGGCAGCAGCGTGAAGAACATCCGCAACAGCAGCCAGCAGTCGCTCTTCGGCGAAGCAGCAGGCTTTGAGCTTGTGAAGCCCGAACCGGCTCCATGTCCCGACTGGACAAAGCTGGAGAAGCTCAACAAGGAGAAGCAGGTGATAGGGATATACCTCTCATCACACCCGCTCGACGACTACAGGCTTGAGATAAACACCTTCTGCAACGCCACACTGGCCGACCTGCAGAACCTGAGCGAGTTTGCCAACCGTGAAGTATGCGTGGCAGGCATCGTCACCGAGACGAGAAGCGGCGTCACCAAGAACGGCAAACCGTTCGGAGGTTTCACCCTTCAGGATTACTCCGACTCATTCACCTTCCTGCTTTTCGACAAGGATTATGTGGCGCTCAGTAACTTCTTCAACACCGATTATCAGCTGCTGGTCAAGGGCAAGGTGCAGGGAAGGCATTTTAATCCCGATGAGCTTGAACTAAAGATAAAGGAGATACACCTTCTCTCTGCCGTCAGGGATGACCTTATCATCTCGATCACCATTAAACTGAAGGCGGAACTGATTAACCCGGAGTTCATTAAGAACCTAAAAACAATCATCTCCGAGAATCCCGGAAACAAAACCCTGAAAATCCTGTTGATAGATCATGACGATAAAATTACCATCCCTCTCTTTTCGCGCAGCATCAAGGCAGGCATAACGAACGAGCTCATCGGATGGATAGAAGATAATCCGGAACTCGACTTTAAAGTAAATTAGGTATCTTTGAAGCGGGGGCCGAACATATAAATAAAACATATAATACTATGGCACAACAAGTTAACGACATGAATTTTGATGAGGTTGTTCTGAAATCAGACAAACCCGTGATTGTGGATTTCTGGGCTGAATGGTGCGGACCCTGCAGGATGATCGCCCCGTATATGGAACAGATTGCAGAAGCATATAAGGACAAGGCACTTGTCGTTAAGTGTGATGTGGACAGTTCGCCTGATGTTGCACGCAGGTTCATGATAAGAAACATCCCCACCGTTCTCTACTTCAAGGGTGGCGAGGTGGTCGACAAGCAGGTTGGTGCAGCTGCCAGGTCGGCTTTTGAGGCCAAGCTCACTCCCCTGCTCTGATCAAAATATGAAGGTCTGTGTTTTTGCTGCTTCAAGCAGTCGCATTGACGTTGCGTACAATAAGGCTGCCGAAGAACTTGGTGCCCTATTTGCACGCGAGGGTGTGCATGCCATCTTCGGTGGCGGCGGTATAGGCCTGATGGGAATCTTTGCCGATGCACTCATGGCAGGGGGAGGCACCGTCACCGGTGTAATCCCTGGCTTCATGATGGATGAAGGCTGGGGGCACGGCGGAGTAAAGGACATGGTAGTCACTTCAGATATGTCAGAGAGAAAGAAGACCATCTTCGCCATGTCAGATGCCGCGGTGGCTCTGCCGGGCGGCGTGGGTACACTGGAGGAGCTGACAGAGGTGATAACCCTGAAGCAACTGGGACAGTTCAACAAGCCGATAATCATTGTCAATGTCAACGGCTTCTATGACCATCTGATAGAGTTCTTTGACCACATGGTCAGGGGTCATTTCATGAGGCTTGAGCACAAGGATATATGGCAGATCGTCACCACGGCTGAAGAGGTGATACCGGCAATACTCAACTACACCGGCTGGCATGCCGATCCGAAAGTGATTGCAAGAATATAGTCCGCAGATCCGAAATTGTTTGCGGGGGATACAGTCTCCAGATCCAAGAGTGATTGCAAGAATATAGTCCGCAATCCGAAATTGTTTGCGGGGAGACAGTCTCCAGATCCGAAAGTGATTGCAAGAATACAGTCCGCCAGGCCGAGAGTCGTCTGGGGTGGACACAGTCTCCAGATACGAAATTGACCGCAGGAATTTATTTTAACGGTATCCGCTGGTGCCGATGAACAGGATGTCATCGACTTGCGGAACATCACCCATCCAGTCCCTGATAGCCTTCTCCAGCATGCGTTTCTGCTCGTCTGCCGGAAGGCTGTATATTTCTGCCAGAAGAGACCTGATATTTATGGTCTTGAATTTTTTCTCCTCCTCACCCCCGAACTGGTCAGCAAACCCGTCAGTGAAGATGTAGAGCATGTCGCCCTTCATCACATCAACCTTTCGGTTGGTAAAGATCTTCTTTGCCTGGCCGTCAATCATTCCTATCGGGAAGCGGTCACCCCTGTAAATGGTCACCTTCCCGTCCCTCACATGATATAGGGGCTGGTAGGCCCCGGCATATTCAACATCATGCTCCAGGATGTCATAGGAGACAATCGAGATGTCCATACCGTCACGCACGGCCTTTTCGCTCCTCTGGAGCAGGGCATGGACAACCTCTATATTAAGGTGGTCAAGGATCTCGGAGGGCCTCGATATACCACCCTCCCTGACTATCTTGTTCAGTGAGTTATGGCCGATGATTGACATAAAGGCACCCGGCACGCCGTGACCGGTGCAGTCTACTGCGGCAATATACTGCTTGAATCCGCTGTCATGCATCCAGTAAAAGTCGCCGCTGACAATATCCTTTGGCATGAACAGCACAAAGGTGTCATTGAAGAAATTCTCGGGAGGAAGCATCGCTGCCTGGATGCGCTCAGCGTACCTGATGCTGGCGGTGGTATCCCTGCTCTTCTCCTCCAGCTCGATACTCTTGGCCACAACCTCTGCGGTCCTCTCCTCGACCTTCTTCTCGAGATGTTCCTTCTCCCTGCGGAGATTACGCTCTCTCAGGCTTATGTAAAGGTATATAAGCGCAACGAGTGCGGTTATGCAGAGGATCATGAACCAGGCTGTCTGGTAGATGGGGCCGCTGATTGAGAAGGAGAGTTCAACAGGCTCCTCGTTCCAGTAGCCGTAGTTGTTTGAGGCACGCACCCTGAAGACGTACTTGCCCGGACTGAGAGAGGAGTACAGGGCCCTTGTCTGGTCAGTAGTGACCCAGTCTTCATCGGAGCCAACAAGCATGAACTGGTACCTGACGGTCTCGGGATTGACCAGGCATATACTCAGGAAATCGAAGATGATCCTGTTCTGTGTGTGCGCCAGGCGTATGCCGTCATACATCTGGAATGTCTCATAATTGACCAGCGTCCTCCATATATGTGTCGCCGGTTCCGTCATCACCGGTGGCAGCCTGGTGGGGTTGAGCCTGATGGCCCCGTTGGCCGTCCCAAACCAGAGGTCGCCCCTGGCATCAGCATAGGATGCGTTGGGCCTGGTCTCTATTCCCGTAAAACCGTTTCTCCCGGTGAATGACATTACCCGCCCGGTTTTGACCTCATACATGTTAAGCCCCAGGTTGGTCCCTATAAAGAGGTTGCCGGCGCTGTCGGGCTGCAGCAGGTTGATGGAGTTCATCAACAGACCGTCGGTCTGGTAAGCCTCTTCCAAACGGTATCATTTCTCAGGCCGTAAAGGCCGCTCCGATGGTACCGACCCAGTACTGTGCCGTCAGAGGTCTCGTTTATGGTTGTGGGATTGACATCAGCACCGAAACTGACAGCGGTGAAGATGTCGCTGCCGGGCATGTGTTTCGTCAGGCCGTTGCGCTCCTCAGTCCCTATCCAGAGGAAGCCCCGGCTGTCGCAGAAGAGTGAGGTGATGTTATTGCCCGTCAGTCCGTTTATCTGGGTGAAGGTGCGACTCTCCTTCCTGTGTTCATCCCATAATATCAGGGCGCGGTCAGTGCCCAGCCAAAGGTTATGGTTTCTGTCAGCGGCCATAGAGGCTATCCTCATCGACCTGAGGCTGGCATTTAGATCAAGGTCATACCTGAAATTACCCTCGTCAAGATCATAGCGGTAGACCTCATCGCCAGAGGTGACTATCCACACATGGCCGTTGTTGTCAGGCCTGATGATGTTGATCTGCGTTCCTTCGAGCGTTAACGGAAAGTCGGTGAGCCTGATGCGGTCAGCACGACTTTTCGCCGGGTTATAGAGGGAGAGGCCTTTGCCGGTGCCGAACCAGTAGCGTCCTGTCGGATCCTGGGCGAGGGTGAAGACATCATTGGAGGGGCAGGTATTCCGGGGCAAGGAAAGAGGTGAAGTGATCTCCCTTATAGATGAAAAGTCCCTTGTCCCTGTCAGCGATAAGGATATTCTTTTCCTTATCTTCAATCATACACAGTACATGCTGGGCCATCAGCCCGTTGGAAGTGTTGAAGACGAGCGCACCTTCGGGTGAAAAGACGGTGATCCCGCCTCTGCTCTCCCAGTCTTCCATTGATGCCACCCAGATATTGCCGCGGTAATCCTCGATGATATAGGTTACGAAGTTACCCCACAGACCGTTACGCGTATCGAAGAAGCTCATCTCACCGCTCTCCCTGTCCTGCCTGTAGAGCCCGCCGTTGAAGGTGCCGAACCACATGTTACCGTGCGAGTCTTCAAAGATGGTTGTTGTAAGGAAGTATTTGAGGTCCTTCCCGGACTAAAGGGGATGAACCTGTCACTGGCATGGTCATACTTCTTGATGCCCATGTCGGTGATGCAATAAAGGTTTCCTCGACTGTCGGGATAGAAGCCGAATGCGTCATTACTGAGCCCCTGCCTTCCCATGTACTGCTGGCCGGTCATCATGGTCACACCTTGACCCGGCATGTCAAGACGAAGTGCCCCGCCAAGCGAGGTGGCTACCCAGAGGGAACCTTCATACTCCACAATACCGGTAATGTCACCGGTAAGACTCAATACCGGACTGACGGGATCAGTGATACGGTGGATTCCACCCCAACCAATGCCGATGACCAGAATTACACCCTCTTGATCACGATCATCCTCAGACGAGCGACATGCCTTCTTCGATACGGCCGCTAGCCAGAGCCTTCCCCGGCTGTCCTTGTAGATGGTCTTCCACCCCTCTCGGGCGGCCAGGCTGTCGAGAGAGGTTGTCTAGAAGTCTCTTAGCCTCAGCCCGCTCAACCGCGTTACGACTGCTGGCCCTGTGCCAAGCCACGTGAAGCTCATCTGGCATCCCTGGATGACCGTAAAACCTTGAAGGCACTAGCCTGTCTTCTTGGAGCCCTATCGTCCAAAATAATAGGACTGCCGTAAAGCATGGCGGGCACGAGACAGGCAGTAACAGAGCATACAGACTGAAAGACCCAGTGAACGGGGGTCGTAATTGACGCAATGTGGAGTGTGCATCAGGCTATTTCTTTAGTGAAGAAAGAAATGACCGTCTGACTTCCTTGAGCTCGGTGTATTTTTCCAAGTTTTGGCTTCGCAGCTGGTTGTTCTGTGTCAGGCTGCTTCTCGTCACCTGCTGTCACCATCTCCTCAACGGCGCGAGCTGGCCATGTGTTGGGACCCACCGCGCAGGGTATTTGCAAATGTGCGGGTGAACTGGGAGTCGTCAACGGCAAGCTCATATCCGGCTGACGAGAAGATCTGGCTCGACTTGAACTGTGTCGCCCTCCAGTCGGTACAGTTGCGGGGCTTGAAGCCGATACCGTATGCCTGGTAAAAGCTGGGTCCTGATCTCAGGCATCAGTGACCACCATGCAGCATGGGTGATAAAATTCACTGTAGGGCTTGGATTGAGGCTGAGAAGAGCATGTTCAGACTGTAGTAGGTAGACTCAGTCATCACGGCGGGTATCGTAGTGGGAACGTCCAGTACCGACAACTGTCGATTGGATGAACTTTCCATGCCCCGAAACCATCATCACCAGTGTATTCTTATTCCTTTGGCCCTGACCTCGTCGTGAAGGTCGATGGAAAAAAATTTTTCCATATCCTGCTCGGTCTGGTTCCTCAGCCTTCGGCACCGGGTAAAACCTGGACCATCCTCCAGCACCGTGGTAAGGATAGTTCTCGGCATCCTTGGGCGGTCCCTGGAGGGCTGCGAAATTCTGGTAATCACTGTTTTCTATGAACACCACAAGCGTGTTGCCCATCGGATTTGAAGCCGATATCGTGGTGCCGTTCCGGTTAAGGACGAACTCCTTTATTGTGCGGTTGCCGTACTTGTCCTCAACCAGAATGGTGACCTTGTCACTGTTCCTGATGTCAATGCCTTTGGCAATAAAGGCGGGATTAAGATTATCCTGCGAGAACTGTGCGCTGATGTTTTCAATCTGCACCGATTTGATCATGTTCTGGTCGAGCACCTTGCCTTCGATATCAATGCGTGTGGCTGTGCTGTCAATGATCAGAACATTGTCACCCATCAGGTAAGGTGCGAGAATCTGTATCTCGGGGGGATCTACCTCAGTGCGCCTGATATGGTACGTCATTACGTTCTCGTTGTCATAGACGTCGCGGGCTACTATCCTCAGGATCCCGTCTGAAGCAATCTCCACCTCGGCCGCGAATGGTATGGTACCCCTGCCCTCGTACCTGACCGGTACATTGTTTATGGAGAACTCCGCCAGCAGGCTTTTGTCGCTGATCTTGCCGGTGATCATCACGCTCTTCCTGTCAAAGCCCACCTCTATCTCACGGCCGCCTGCAATGGTAGGCGACTCGATGAAAATCTCGGGGCTGTTTGACTCACGGTTGATGGCGAAGAGCCTGTCATTTGCCTCGCTGAGCATCTTTTTTGCAGTCGAGCTGTCCTCATTCATGGCGATGACCCTGGCATAGTCTGCCGCCGCCTTCTCGAAGTCGTTCACCTCTTCATATGATTTTGCACGGAGGAGGTACACCTCAGGCTGGTACGGGTCAATGGCAAGCGCCTTGGTGAAGTCGTTTACCGCTGCCAGATGCTGATTGAATTTCTGGTAACAGGTACCTCTCATGATATAGTGTGCCTGTCCGGCCGGCTCGAGGAGTATTGCCGTAGAGATGTCATTTATGGCTGACGGGTAGTCGAGCCGTGCTTCATAAGCGAGTGCACGCGTGAGGTAAGCGTCTACGTTCTTTTCATCCTGCTGCATGACCATGTTGCACTGGCCCAGTGCGCTGTTCACATCCCCCTGACGTATGAGCACCCGTGCCAGCTCGAGGCGTGCGACGGAGAGATACTTGTCTTTCGTCACCGCCTTCTCCAGCTGCCTCCTGGCAGTGTTGTCATCATTCTTCTTCTGGTAGATGATACCCTGGTAATAGTAGTTTATCGCATCATCCCTCATCTGAAGCGCGGTGTCAG
>JAXHLF010000026.1:0-165528 GCA_034522515.1 Bacteroidales bacterium
GAAACTTTCCCGTGAATTGTTCACCGAGGAGAACATCGGCAAGCTGATCATCCTCAACTCCAGCTTGGTCGGTCTGCTGATGTGGCTGGGCATTGTCGCCGCCGCCCCTATTGGGATGCCCGGATTAGCCTCCAGATTGAGCTGGCGCAGATGAGAGAAAACATCACTCCACCCCAGGAAGACGGCGTGCGCGACTCAGTGCAGCAGTTTGTCCACAGCATGGACGTGCGGCAGCGGATGGCCCTAGACGCAATTTCAGAATAATCTGAAAAATCCAGTGCTGCTTTACGAATCAACGAGATGGCCCTGCACCTGCATGAGCAGAACAAGGGCGTGGAGCGGGCGCGAGCTGAGAACAGCTGATGGCTGAGAGCGGTGCGTCGGGATCGCTTCAACAGCGGGCGGGGCTTTTTTTTCATCCGCTCGCTGGCCGGAATCAGCAGGCTCTGGCCGCCGGAGGCCTGAGCTGGAGGGCCGCAGCGTCTATGATGGCGGCGACGAGACCGGCTGCATGTTTATCAGGACATGGCGGCACTGGCCAGCGAGGGCGGCGGTTTGTATGAAGATCTGGGGACCGCGACGGCAGGCCCGCGCAGGCGGCGGCGTACCGTGGCCCCTTTTCCCCGTTTGACTGGTACATCGGCGCGGGCGAACATGTGGATGGAGCTGGAGAGCGGAGGGTAAGGAGCAAGGCGGAAGCTCTGTCTGCGGCAGCACGATGATCGGATTCAGGCGACGAGCGGCTGTCGATCATTGATCTGAACGCCCTACAGGATGGCGCGGGCCTGCCGTTTCGGTCAGCCCGGCGGACGGCTCCGGCTTCGCCGCCCTGCTCCTGAACAGCGGCGAGGGGGGGGAAACAGGAACTGGGAGGAGCTGCTGGCCAGCCTGAAGGAGTTCCGGCGAGGTCTTTATCAATTCAGAGGGCAAAAAAGGCTAGAGCAGGGCCAAGCGGTCTGGCCGATGACCTATTTCAGCCGTTACGAAGCGCTGGAACTAGATTGAAGCCGCCAGCTTAGAGCTACGGCGACCGCGAGGCCTTAGTCAGCCGGACCGCGCGAGCGGCACGAGACTGCTGGAGGAAAAAATACCATGTCTCTCTGGCTGCTTTTTGCGTCATCCTGCTCCATACACACTGCATCTCCCTGTCTTTTTCGCCACACCAAGTTCAAGTGGTTTTGCTCACCTCACACCAGCGGCTGCGGGCCTCCAAATCAGGAGCTGACCAAGGCCATGGAGACGGCGCAGGCGGCCAGTCCGGCCCAGTCGGAATTTTTGGCCAAAATCGAGCCGTGAATTGCCGGCGCCACAATTAAGCCAAATGTTTGCAAATGTCTTCAACCGTTAGTATTGCTACCGTGATGATACATATTAGAAGACCCCAGTGGTCCTGAGACGGGATTGGCCAGGGGGTCACAACCCAGGCAGGCTGCGGCAAGAAATAAAAACAATATGATAGACCTCATCAGTACTTGTTGATCCACCTGTATCGCCTCGGACTGTCGCCACTCTGCTAAAGCTGTCAGTTTGCGCGTGTTCCGTAGGTATAGCTGCGTATTTCAGAAAAGGTGAAGTCAAAGGCGTACCCCACGTAGAACCTGTCAACCTTGAGTCCTGCCATCATTATTACGGCATCCTGGGAGCGGTATGACAGCCCAAGCCGAGGTAGATCTTCCCTGGCAAACACCGGCCCGTCACATCAATCTGCACCGACTTCAGTACCATGTCCGAAGACTTCAGCATCAGGCCAGAAGGCTTCTATTATCCAGTCGGGCACCGGTGTCAAAACCTCATGCCGCCGGTCGAAGAAGAAATGACCAAGCTCCGAATGGCTGTTCTCTCAGTATGCCTTCATGCATAAGCAATCCCCTGAAGAGGTTGGTCATCGAGAAGCCGGCATAGTACCTTCTGCTCAGAGTGACTTTACTGCTCAACAAGTCGACATCGAGGGATATAAACCACCTGGTCATAGTTGTTCAGAAACTCGTCATTAACGTCGCCAGGCATCACGGCGCCGTTGATGTCGACAAAATACTGGTATCCGCTCAGCGAGAGACCAAAGGAGAGCTGCTGTTCATCAGCGAAATAAGGAGAGTGATAGGCATATGCAAGCTGCAACCCGGTTCCTGTGCATTATTCCGTTATGGTCCGAGAAGAGATAGCCTCCCACTCCTACCCTTCCATCCTCTTGCTGGGCCTGTCAATCGTTTTTCCTTACTGCCAGTCGATTTGAGGTGATATAGCTGTCATTGAGGATCCTTGTCTGAAAGGCTGCAGCATAGGTTGATGGTGCATCTGGGACATTAAGCCACTGCTCACGGACTGTAAGACCGAAAGTGGTGTAATAGTCGCTGCCCGCATCGGACTGGGTTACAGCGGGAATCCGTTCATGACGTACTGGCTGTACATGGGGAACTGCTGTCCCGACAAAACAGGCATAACCGCCAGAAGGCCAATCACTGTTATTATTCTCAGTCTGTTCATATCTCCTTCCGGTTTATTCTGCTTATGATTGATATGACTCCCGTACGTGGTTCAGAACCGTCGTTGAAGGTGGATGACATAATGATACGAATCGTTCGGCAGCATCTTACCGTTGAATGTTCCGTCCCACTCATCACTGGCATTTCGGGAATGGTAAACAAGCTTGCCCCAGCGGCTGTATACGAATATCTCGGCATCGGGATAAAGCTCTCCGTTCCTCAGCCTCCATGTGTCATTGCGGCCGTCGGCGTTGGGAGTAATTATCTCGTAAATCCTGAGGCAGTGGATGCCTATCACCCCGACGGTCACAGTAAGCTGTTGCACGCATCCGTTGGCATCCGTTACAGGTTTCCCCTGCGTATCAGCCGGAAGTATACCGGTGCGGTCAGCGGCAGAAGCGCCATCATCCCACAGGTAGGCAAGCGTTCCCGCTCCTCCTGTCACTGTAAGATCAATGCTGCCGTCTGGTGTATCCGGACATGAGGCATCTTCAGTGGCGGCGGTCAGCATCATAGCCTCAGGTGCGGTAAGCACATAGTCCTTTGTCAGAGTGCACCCTCTGCTGTCGGTTATGGTAAGAGTATATGTGCCAGCCCTGAGGAAGGAGATGGAGGCCTGGGTCGAAGTAAATCCCCCCGCCGGTCCACCCGTATGAAAGAGGCGGTGTTCCTCCACTGGCAGAGACCGTGATTGATCCGTCGGCTGACTCAGGACACTGGACCCCGTAGCCACCAAAATCAGACAGAGTCGACCCTGTGATTACTATTGCATCCGGTTGGGTGATAACCTCGATGAAACTGTATGTGGCACAGCCGTTCAGGTCGGTTAGGGTGACACTATAGGTGCCTGCGGCCAGCCCGGTTATATCAGGGGTAGATGCAGTGAACCCCGACGGACCGGTCCAGCTGATATTGTATGGCACCGTACCTCCTGTCAGAGTAGTATATATCGCCCCGTCAGCCCCGCTGTTGCATGTCACATTAACAGCACTGTCAAGTGTAGCCAGGAACGGCAGGGGTTCGGTTATCTCAAAAGGAATTCCGGAGACACATCCATTGGCATCCATTGTCTCAGCGAAGTAGGACGCGGCCGGCAGCCCGGTAAAGTGGCCTGACGGCTGGAGAGGCTCACCGCATGAGGCTGTACATGTAAGGCGCAAGCCCGGCGCTGGAGGCGAGGTGTACCTCCCCGTCAGTCAGGCCGGCACAACTGATATTCTCCAGATCAGTAATCTGTATGACAGGTAATGGGTTGATGGTGATGACGGCATTCGATGTGACCGTGCCGCATGTTCCTCCACCGGCTACCTCCATGGTAAGGGTTACAGAACCGGAAGCGTAATCCGCGGAACCGAATGTATAATATGGATTGTCAACGGCGGCATTGTCAAATGTTCCGTTTCCGCCGGTAATCCAGGTCACTGTTCCTCCTGCATGGGATGCCCCGGCTACCTGGTATCCGATAGCACTCGAACATGTTGCAGCGTCAGGACCGGCATCGGACATCGGGGCGGAGGTGAAGGTGACGACAACATTATCTGCCGAGGTGCCGCATTCAGGGCTTGTGACAGTCAGTGTGAGGGTCACAGGCCCAGTATCGGATGACCCGAAGGTATAAACAGGATTGGCCGCTAACGGATCACTGAAAGTACCGTTACCTGATGTTGTCCATGCAACGGTGCCGTTGGTGGCCGCAGCATCGGCCAGGGTCACGCTGGCTGTGCCGCTGCAGAGATCCCTGTCGGCGCCGGCATTGGCAACAGGCAGACCTGCAAAGCTCAGTGTCATGGCATCACTGAGTGTCACCGGGCACCCGCTGACCTTGATTCCCGTCAGGGTGAGGGTAACAGAGGTAAGATCGGCAGCCCCACGCGTGTAAACCGGGTTCAGGGCCGTTGGAACACTGAAGGTGCCGGAGCCGGACGTGGTCCAGAGAAGACTCATGTTAACGGCAGTGGCACCTGTGATGGTGTACGCTGGTGAGGTAATGCATATTTCATCATCCGGGCCGGCGCTGAGTGATGCAGGGAAGGGATCGGTGATGGTGACAACAGCGTTGCAAGTCGAAACATTACCGCTGCCGTCAGTGGCAGTAACGATAACCGTAACACTGCCTTGATCGGCACAGGTAAATGACGACCTGCTCAGTGCCACCGTTGCTATCGAACAGTTGTCAGCCGGAGCTCCTGACAGGATATCCGTAGCAACGATCGACGCATTGCCTGAGGCATCAAGGGCGACAGTGGCATTTATACATGATAGAACAGGTGGCTCAGTGTCATTAACGGTAACTGTAAACACACATGTGGAAACCATGCCGTCACTGTAGCGGTATGATGTTTATGTTACAGGGGTCACACCCACCGGGAATGTTGCGCCCGGCAGATGGGTGGAGACCATCGCCGCAGTGGAGACCGGCGGTGTCCAGAGGACAACAGCCGAGCAGGCGCCAGGAGTGTTGCTTACATTAATGTTCCCTGGACATCCGGTGATAACCGGCGGATCATTGTCCTCAATGTTGACTGTGACATTCTGTGATGTCATTGCATCGAAGTTATTGTCAGTAAGGGCCTGATTGACAGTAACGGCAATGATGTCAGTTCTGTCAGCATCGAGAGCATCCTCAATTGCAGTGACAGTCACCGGCACAGGTACATTCCAGTTTGCGGAAGTGAATGTGATCTGTGAAACATGCCCGACGTGTACCGGGGCAGCGTTGACAAGGTCAAAGACGACATCGGATGATGGCTGTGCCGTGAGAACAACAGTGAACACTCCGGCAGGTCCCCCCTCGTTGATGGTCAGGGTAAGAGGACTGACAACAAACCCGGGAACGTCATCATTGGTTACGTTGACGTTGACCGTTGCCGTAACCCCATCGAAACCGTCGTAGGAAAGAGCGTCATTGACAGTCAGGCTGATTGTTGTGGAGGTATTAGGGATGGTGTTATTGTTCACACCTGTGACAGTGATTGTCTGAGGAATATTCCAGTTGCCGGTGGTGAAGGTCAGTTGCGAAATATTGATGGTGGCAACGGCAGTATTATTGCTTGTGAGGTCAATGACAACACTGCCTGATGCCGGGCGGCAGACAGCGCCACGGTAAAGTTAGCCGTGCCGTTCTCCGCAACAGTCACTGTTCCGGGATTGACAACGATCGCCGCCAGGTCATTGTTGGTTATGTTGACAGGGATATTTATATCCGGCAATGGATCGAAGGAATTATCCGAGAGAGCATCATTAACCGAAATGATGATATTATCAGTCTGGTCACCCAGAACCGTGTTCTCAACCGACTGGACAGTGATCACCTGGTGGGTGGCATAGTTTACCGTATTGAAGGTGAGGGTCGCCGGACTTACAGTCAGCACCCCTGCAAGCAAGGTTGAGATGTTCAGCGTGACTGAACCAGCAGGGGCGGCGGAAAGCCATACCTCGACAGTGGCGGCTGAGCCCTCTGTCATAGTCAGCGATGCAGGTGTGTAGCGTATTTCAGGAAGATCATCATCTGTGACTGTAATTGTTGCCGGCACTGCATTGACGGCAATGGCAGGTGCCCCGGAGACAGCAGTGATGGTAACGGTTACAGTCTCGTCTCCTTCCACAATAAGATCAGCTATAGCTGTAAGAGTTAAATTATATGTTATGGAGCCGGAGGGCATGACAAATGACCCGGGCAGCGCAACAAAATCGGTGCCTGAGGTGGCACTGCCGGTGACCATATAGGATATTGTCCTTGCGGTAGCAGAGGGGTTGGTGAAGGAAAAGACAAAAGTACCGATGCCGGGAGCGCCCGGACCACCCTCGGCTATCGACGCGGCAGCTGCGGCGACACTCACGGTTGAATTGTCATCGTTTAGTATGGTGTAGACAGAGTTGACAACCGGCCCGGCAAGCACTGTAACGAAAGTATTCATGCTCAGGTTAATGGTCTCATCATTCTCCACGGCAAGGTCGCCCATAATGGTGAGCACCGTGGCGGGTATGGGTATTGAGACAGGGACCGTATAATTTCCGGCCGGAATGGTGATAATATTGCTGGTCTGCGTCCAGTCGCCGGAGGTTGCTGTACCGTTTGTAACCAATACCAGGAGACTTCCGGGAACGCTTATTATACCCCCGCTGACAACTATCTGAAGCGTGGAGACAGGTGCGGCCGCGTTGCCTTCAGGACCTGAAGCGGTGGCAGATGAAAATGATGCATAGACAAAATCATCATTCAGAATTGTATAGGTATAGCTGTTCTGCGTTCCGATTGATACTCCGGCGGAAGGATTAGACAGGCCGGCAATTATCGTCTCACTCGGCTCCACAAGAGCATCGTTTATAACGGTTATATTGAATGAACCCGTTAATGAACCGGCAGGTATTGTTACCGTACCCGGCGCGAGGATGTAGTCAACACCGCCGGTGGCAGTACCTCCAGTGCTTGCATAGTCAAATGAAATATCGGTTGTGTGCGGATAATTGAGACTGGCCTGAACGGTCACGCTGGTTATGTTCTCCGGTCCCGACCCTGAGGGCAGGGTGAAATTTACTTCTGGCCTGAATGCTATGATCGTAAAATACTGTCCATCAGCGATATTAAGGTTGATAGTGTAACTTCCGGCTATCAGTGAGGGCCGGTGCATGGTGGCACCTGATACAGGAAGTCGCCGTCGGCATCGGTAAGTATTCCCAGGGTAGGATAGCCCGCAGGAAATGCCGGCAGGGATGAGGCAGGAATGCTGACCGTGACTGTCCCCACGTCCCCTGTCTCGTCAAACCTCCACTCCCTTGCCAGGCGGAAGGTGCCCGGAGCAGGAACCTCATCGGTGGTCCAGGTCTTTGCATTTGCCTTGTTATGACCGAAGAACAGGTATTCGCCTTCTGTCAGGCCTGACGGCGAAGTGACCGACAGCATGCCGGTAGACCAGGCGTTGGTGAAGGTGGTGCCGTTATAAGCTGCTATTCCGGAGACATCGTGCGAATGGGTCACCTCCCAGGCATAATGGTCATCAGCGATGGGCAGAAGATACTTCGCCCCGAGGTTATTGTGCAGAACAACCCGTTCTGCGTCATTAAGCTGGCCCGAGAAGACGGCTATCTCCAGCATATCGCCGTTGAAGTAACCTGCCGGATTGTATGAACCGTTCATCTGTGTGGCTCCGACAAGCGCGAAGTTGGAGACAAGTGACGGCACGATGGAAGATGTGGAACTTCCTGTAAGGGGAGTGCCGTTGAGGTAGGCTCCGTATGCAGACACGGAAGCCCCGGAAGGGTTGGTGTAATAAATTATCCTCCAGCTGTTTGCCGTATGTCCGTCGTTGAACACCTGGCTCTGGCCGTTGAACCTTACGGCGTCAGCGTATTCCAGACCATAGCTCCTGACAGCATTGGCTCCCCCGAGGTTCTTCTGTCCAAGGTAAAGGCCCCCGTTCTGCTCATCAGCAGCTGTGGTATTTCGGGCAACGATCACCACTGTTGCAGCATCGGACCCTGTTATCCCCATCGTTCCGTTGTATCCGAGAAAATCACCGCCTAACCCACCCTGGTCGGTGAATGTGACGGCAGGATATCCGTTTATGACATCCGGCGTCACAGAGGGAACGGTCTGTCCTGTAACGACAGCTCCGAAATCACGCATATGACCGGAAAGATCGTACCAGCTGGTGACAAAGAATAGAGGCTGGATAGCGATCAGGCTGTCGGACCGGAGCCAGAACTGCGTATTGGTCATGCTGCCCACGCCTCCCGGGCCCACCTGCGCACCAGCGGTCAGTGGAGCCAAAATAAGGAGAAAGGCAAGGACAAATGGTAACAGGCGGGTTTGTTTCATAATGGTCAGGTTCGGGATATGATAATCATATCATACTATTTATCAAACAGTTGGGCTATCAATATGTAGCCAGGGACTGCAGATTGTAACTCATTCAAAGTCAAAAAGTACCAAAAGCTAATATAAATATTTTTCAATTATTGGTATCATTCCCCCGGAGTGTATAATTAACACAGTTAATAACATGACTGCTTACGGTGGCAGATGGTTGCGTGGGGATTTTACATCATGATTGAGGGGTGGGCTTATTTTCAGTTATGATATTGCGGAATAGAAAATGTGGATTATATTTGCACTCGCTTTTCGGGCGATTAGCTCAGTCTCCCCCCAAACAATGGTTCAGAGCGCCTGCCTTACAAGCAGGAGGTCGTAGGTTCGATCCCTACATCGCCCACCAGAAAAAGAGGCTGTCTCAAAAAGGCAGCCTCTCTTTTTGTCACAGGGCTATTGAGGTCTGAGGTACTGAGGTCCAAAGCCTGCCCATTTGAGTTTCTTAAGCCGGAGGGTGCGATGATCGGGGTTTGTAACCCGTGAATCCGGATTAATCGCGGATGCCCGGGAACCCCACCGGATAAAATAAAAAAAGGCAGTTCCTCCCCCCATGTACGTTTTATAAATAGTAAAGATGAAAGATTGTCCGACTAGAGTACATGTCTGGAACTGCCATGATTAAAAAGTATAACAATTATTATTGTATATGTGTGCTATGAATAACAAGTTTTCATAAAAAGTGTTAACAGTACATTTTATTTTTTGACCTTCTTTATGCCGGGGGAAGTGTCTGTCACCGGCTTTCATGCATTTACCACCCAATACCATATATTAGTCAAAACCAGTATATTACTTCATTGCCAGGTCCGATTTATTTTGTTACTTTATGCTTCCGAAGGTCCTTTTTAATTTTGAGAGGCAGCCCTCACGGCACAGGAAGCTCCCCGGAGAGGAGAGCGTAAAAGTGAGGGCTGCTTCCGTTATATATGGTGGTTACAATATTAGAAATAGAAAAGAGAGGTCAACCTATGCGATTGACCTCTCTAATATGAAATCCGGCCTTAACCCCAACTATAACAGAATTTCTGTGAAGTCTGTTTTAAATATCCCCTTGTCAGTGATTTCACCTGTTGCCTTGAATGGAAATGCGGTAAAATACCTGCCCTGATAACTATCCGGTGTCCCGAGGTACAGATCATTATCTTTATGCAATCAGTTCTATCTGCTCAGACCTTTTCCTTGCATGGAAATAGGTCAGGCCGTTCAGCTCTGTCATGCCGATAAGTTGCAACCTGGATTCCCCGAGAGGGCGGTAACCGTCTTCCTGGTAAGATACCTGTTGGTCTTAAGGTCGATAAAGCTGTACATCCTGTTTATAAAAGGTATCCTCGACTCAATTCCGTTTTCGTAAGCCTCTGCCTTCTGAGAAAGGTCCTTCGGGAGATTGCTGTATTTATCTGAAAACCCGTTCTGCGACTTGTTATCGATAAAGCATCCCACAAAACGGCTGTCATAGGGAAGCAACCCGGAGACCTGATGCAGGAAATCCCTGATTTCTTTCACATAGTTGAGCTGCCTGAGATTTACTATCGTCTTTACACCTTTCATGTCTTCAGCATCATAGAAAAAGTGTCCCGATGACGGAATAGAAGAAATAGCCGGTTCTCCTTCCAGACCCAGGCCCTCGAGGTAGGTGATCAGATCATGGCGTACATCAGAATTGAGTTCGAAAAGAGATTGTTGAATTTCGACTCCCCCGATGATGTCATCCTCCGGGAATTCAAACTGAAAGGCGGTTCGTTAAATGACTTCGGTGTTATTGCCTGAGTTGTCAGTTTCCATGTCTTTCGATTTGTTAACTCATCCAGGTATTACAGCAGAAAGTATGTATAATCGTAAGCGACACCGTTCTCACGAAGCCACCAGCGGAGTGCCTTGGCGATCTTGCGGCGTCGTATCAATACCTTGCCAGTGACGGGTGATGTTATCTGAAATAATACTTTCATTAGCATTGGCCTTTTGTCATGACAAAATTAATGTGCAAAACGAGACAATGCAAGTCGCATAAGCCCATTTAGTGGACTTTTGCGATAGTTTCAGAATCATTAATCAAATAATAAGGGATGCTCACTGACTGAATAAAACCACTGACAGTGCCGGGACGGTCATTCGTCAAAAACAGGGCGTTTTTTACTTACGATATTGATGAAAGGGGAGAATAGGCTGCCAATGGCGATCATATCTCTGTTTATGTGTACATTATAGAGTCCGGAGAGAAGATTTTATCAGGAATCCGGATTTTGACAAATGGAAGATTGGGGAAGACAAAGGTTATCGCCTGAACGATAATGCCGGCGGTTTTCTAACAAAACGCGGAACCGGCTTGGCGACAGAATGTTAAAATGCCTCTGCAGAGGTAATTGGTAGTAAAATTATGGTTTACGGTTCTTAAGATTTGACAGGTAGCGCGATCTGGCCTCTCCGGCATCGGCGTCGGGAGCAATATAAATCTTTGTCCGGTGATCAATAATAACCTCCTTCATCTTGGAGAGATCGGGCGATTTGAAAACAACTGGTTTTTTTTCGATCATATTTCCTTGAATTTCAATAAAAAGTCCCGCCGTAACCGGCGGGACCAAAATTTTTAAATGTTTATATTAAAACTAGACACGTTTAACATTTACAGCATTTAATCCTTTTTTTCCTTGCTCAAGGTCAAATGTAACAACATCATTTTCCTTGATATTGTCCTTTAAACCAGTTGAATGCACGAAATACTCTTTTGGTGAATTTTCCTCTTTGATGAACCCGAATCCTTTGAATTCATTGTAGAATTTTACTGTTCCTTTACTCATTATTTGATTTTATTAATGTCGCGCAAGATACGCTTAATTTTCCGGATATTATATTTATTTTCAATAAATTATACCGGGCCATCCCTGTGTCGCCCTAAAATGTAGGTTTTACAGGCAATCACACAGGTCGTAATTTACAAACAAGCTACCTCCACAAAAGAATATAATTACCTCTTCCTGCAACCGATCCCCGGGAGATCCGGGAGAAAGCGTATAGAAGGGCGCTTTGTAATCAGGACCGCCGGTGAAGGGTTCCATGTCCGGTTCTATGTGAGGATCAAGATCGATATGGCTGAAGCAACCCATCCCTGCCGCGAAATGAACAGAGCATCCCAGCGCCAGTTTGGTCTCAAGCATGCAACCGATCATTAGCTTGATATTTGCGCTGCGGGCGATGGCGGCAATATCCATTGCTTCAATTATCCCTGATTTCATCAGCTTGATATTGATGTAGTCAGCACAGCCTGTGCGGACAACGTTTATGGCATCAGCACTGGTGAATACCGATTCATCAGCTGCAATGGGAATAGATGTATGATCCTTGACAAACCGCATCCCCAGGAGATCATACCTTGAGACAGGCTGTTCAAACAGGATGGGCCTGATGTTATTCTTCCCCATCTCTTCGATGAAATGAACCGCCTCGCAGGGCGAGTAACCCTGGTTGGCGTCGATAGTCAGGCCGCAGTGAGGAGCCCCCTCCTTGATTGCCAGAAGGCGGTCGATATCGTCTGTAAGTTTCTTTCCTACCTTGGTCTTCAGCACCGTGTATCCTGCCTTAGCCAGTTTTGCAGCATTGGCTTTTGCCGTCTCCGGCGGCACTATGTCAATGGTATAATCCGTTTCGGCCCTGTTACCGGCACCGCCAAAGAACTGGTACAACGGAATATCAAGCACTTTCGCATATGCATCAAGCAATGCCATTTCTATTGCGCAACGGGCGGTAATCTGCGCCCAGAACACTCCCCTCAGGGTGGCGGAAATGGCCCTGTAATCAGTTATCTCTTTCCCCTTAATGAAATCAACGCAGCTGTTCAGGGTGGCAAGCACAGTGGCCTGGTTCTCTCCATTGATCGGCTCCAGCGGCGCCGCTTCCCCGTACCCTTCGATTCCGTTGTCAAGAACCACTGTCACCAAAGCGTTTTCAATGCTGTATTTCGTTCCGATGGCTATCCTGAACGGCTCTTCCAGCGGTACGTTAACCGGCTCAATGAATACCTTACTGATCTTAATTGCTTTCATTTTTCTCTTTCCATTTTTTTAACAACTCAAGCAGTTGCCCTATCTGATCATCTGTGTGACTGACAGATACTGCTATTCTTATCTGATGCATCTCTTTCCTGACGGGATAATTCATGAATGGTGCGATCACTCCGTTCCCTTCAAGGAACAGGGAGAGCTCCCTGGCCTTCTCCTGAGAATCGAGTATTATCGGGATAATAGGTGTCCTGTCATGTGATGTCTGGAAATCCATGGCAATAACCTCTTCCCTAAGTCTCCAGGCCTTGTCAATCAGCTCCGCGCGCAGGTATGGGTTGTCTTTCAGGATCGCGAGCGAGGCTATTCCAGCTGCCGCTATCGGAGGGGGCAACGCCGTCGATGCCTGGTATGTTGCGGACCTCTCCCTGATCATCTCCGTCAGGTTTTTGCTTCCGGAAATAAATCCACCGTATCCGCCCAGGGCCTTGCTCATCGTCTCCGTCTGGAAGATATTGTCGTCTGCAGGAAGGGAGAAGTGCTCGGGGGTGCCTTTGCCGGTTTCGCCCAGGATGCCGGTAGAATGAGCATCATCAACTACAAGCAGGCCATTGTGTTTTTTGACAACAGGGTATATCCTGTTCAGAGGGGCTATCTCACCCGTTAGCGGAAATATTCCATCTGTTACAATGAGTGGGTTGGATCCCCGGTTGTAATCGAGCAGGTAATCAAGGTGATCCGAGTCGCAGTGATCATAATACATTACCTTGACCACATCGGCCGGGATGGCTGCAATAATACTGGCATGCGCTGCCTGGTCAATGAAGATGGTCGAATAGCTGCCTTTCAGTATCTCCAGCAGGATGCTGTTTCCCTGGTATCCTGATGCGAATACCACCGCATCTTCCTTAGCCTTGTATGATGCCAGGGCACTTTCAAGCTCGAGATGGATGTCGGCCGTTCCTGTTGTATGCCTCGAGGCAGAGGAAATTGACCCCGTACTTCTCAACAGCCCTTATTACGGCTGCTTTTATGTCGGGTAATTACCGGCAAGGCCCAGGTAATTGTTACCCGCGAAATAAGAATATCTTTTACCGTTGCTGATTATGTAATTGCCGACTACGCTATTAAGAATGATCATAAAATGTGAGCTTCGTTGCTTTACAGGTTGTATCAAATTTACGGTTTTATAAGTTCATTACCCATTGACCGGGTTATAAAAACGGGTTAAAAGTGGCATATTATGCCGTAAAGCATGCAAGCCGTCCAACCGATTGGGTGTTTATCAGTAATAAGGCCGACAATCAGGCGCAGAGAGAATGAAGATCGGAAAAAATACAAATATAAAAGCCGGCAAGAAGTGCCGGCCCTTAATCAGATGATTATATCAGACTTACTGAAGTTTAGTTGCTTTCATGTGGTCGTCAAAGCTGAAATTCACCGGTATAATGTACCCCACATCTACAGGCTTTCCTTTCTGGGAACCAGGTTTCCAGTCGGGCATCTCCTCCACAACCCTTACTGCCTCAGCATCGAGGAGAGGGTGGACCCCTTTATTTATCTTCACCTCGCTCACCTTACCTGTACTGGTAACCACAAAGCTGACTTGCACCATGCCAAAAATCTTCTCTTCTGCTGCCTTCGGCGGATACTTCACGTTCAGGGTAATCCATGACATCATTGCATGCTCTCCGCCAGGGAACACCGGCATTTCCTCCACTACAACAAAAGTCTCCTTATTTCCATCAGGCTTCTTAATGATATCCACACCTTTACCTGACTTCTTGTCTGAGGCTTTTTTGGTAGTAATCTCAATCACGCCTTCCCTTCCCTTTTCGCCATAAGTTTTGACTGCCGTCTCGCCCTTAATAACACTTATTGATTCGATCTCATCAGGAGAAATTTCCGAGAACGGTTTTTTGCTTATGACTCCGTCAATAACAACCAGAGGATTACCGGCTAATTCCGATGGTGGCGGAGGTGGAGGTGGTACCGAAGTTCCGGTTGCCGGAGGAGGAGACGGGGATACTGCTGACCCGGGTGGCGGAGGCGGAGGCGGCGGAGGTGCAAGCCCTACGTTTACTGTATCCATAACCACCGTGCTCCGCTGCATTTTTACGGAAATGTCGCTCCCTGCCAGATTTACTGAAACCACATTCGTTGTAAATCCGACATAAGAGATCACAAGAACGGCATCATCGGGGACATCTTTCAGGGCAAAGCGTCCTGCCGCGTCACTGGTTGTGCCGACGGTGGTACCCTTGACTACTATCACTGCCCCCTCCAGCGGCGTGCCCTCTTCGCTAAGAACAACGCCCCTGACTGACTTTGCCACGTCCGCTTGCGCAGCGCTGGAAGACGGTGAATCTGAGCTGTCTGAAGTGACCATGTACTGTGGCTCTGCAAAAGCGTAAAGCAAAATTGCAGCCACAGGCAGGATAAGCAACAGCCTGAGCTTTCTGTAAGGTGAACTGATTTTATTTTTCATCATTGAAAATCGTTTTTTGTTAAGTGAAAAACTGAAAAAATTACCCAGATCAATTACAGGAGAACCTGTGATCTGGTTTAGAAGAGCAGCCCGGTATAAAACCGGATCGGACGTGCGCTGCAGCGCCTCCGCATCCGCCAGGTACTCGTGGTTCTGCCTGATGAACCTGGAATAGATCCAGGCGGCAGGATTGAACCATTGAACTGCACATAATAAACCTGAAAGTGACAGATCCAACCAGTGCCTCTGTCTGATATGCACTATCTCATGATTCATTATCTCCCTCGTTTCAGTTTCAGATAAAGAAGGATTGACAACAACAAAGGAGAATAATGAAAAAGGAGTAGGAAAATCGGACGACCGTATCAGTTTTACCGGATAGCCTGATACCGGCCGGGCTCTTTTTGCCACCCTGAGAACAGGTGCCACCTGGATCACATACCTGGCGGCGATGAATATTACTCCTGCAAGCCATATACCATATAGTAACAGGGCAGACAGGTCCGGGCCCGTTCCGGTCTGTTTGACTCCCCTGACCAGGGCCCCCGCAGTCACCTGTGTCTGTAAAGCAGGTATCTCCACAACATAACGGACCGTAAGAAAAGGAAAGATGATCGAAGCAAGTATTCCTGCTACAAGATAGATCCTGTTCAGAAGGAAAAACCTCTCATTCTGAAGAAAAAGGATGTAGACCAGTCCAAATCCGGTTATCCAGACTGCTGACTTAAGCAAATAGAAACCAAGCGCTTCCATCATTTCTCTTTATTACGTGCCGATAATTCCTCCCTGGTCTCCGTTAACAATTCATCCAGCTCCGCCAGGGTAAGGTCCTTCTCACGTGCAAAGAACGATGCCATGGCAGGAAATGAGTTGTCAAAATAACTTTCAAGCAGTCCGAAGAGCTGGCTTCGCGAATACTCATCCCTGGAAACTACCGGGTAATAAAGATGGACATTCCCATAGGACTTGTGATTCACAAACCCCTTCCTTTCAAGAATTCTAACCACCGTTGATACGGTGTTCCTGGCAGGCTTAGGGTCATCAAACCGGTCGCGTATGTCCTTCACCAGACCCTCATCCAGATCCCACAGGATCTGCATCACCTGCTCTTCAGCCCTTGTAAGTTGCATTATTTTCATCATTACATAATTTACTTCTGATCGGATTTGCCACCCATATTTCACACTTTGTTCGCTTTGTCAATTTTCCGTGAAACATTACCGTCTCAAATCCGAATTGTCAATCCTTCATGACAAATATATGACTATTTAATTAGTCATGCAACTATTTTTGCAAATTTATTGCCTATTTTTTTAGTCTTTTGTATATGATACTGATTTACAATTATATATGTAGATTATATTGCAATGCTTAATTCATATTGCAAAATGTCGCCATAGCAGGGCATGGCTTCCGGAATCGGCAGAAATTCTGGTAGACATGCCTCTTTTGCATGTTTGAATTGCCTGTCAGAGTCCCCCAAATTGGGTCATTCTGAAGAACCTCTGACCTGAAAGATTCAAGCTTATCTTTCTGATCCTGCCGAAAATGATTTGTATTCATGGGACTATTATTGACATTTGTAATCTCTTCTATGTTTCTCTCTTGGCGAAATAAACGCTTCGTCGACTACGTACATTGGTCGTGATCCTTGGAAAGGTTGTGACTCAATGAATATATCCTGATTATTCTCTTTATTCTTATACTTAACCCGATATTTTGATGCTAAAGGTTGTTGACCCTCGAGCCAGCTCCTCTATCGAAGTTGTTCTGAGGAAAAAATTCTAGGGAGGAAAGTGATGTCGTCCTCTTTGTCCTCTGGAGATGCTTCTAATAATATGAATGTTCAATCTCTTTCGGGGGATGTATGAAGTGGGAAGTTCTTCGCTCTATGGGGTGGTCTCCCCTTCTCGGACATATCTTGTGGTAAGGTTAGTGGTTCTCCCAGATGGCTCTATATGTGAGCTTTCGGGGGGTTCTGTATTCTTTATCTCTTTATGGAGGTTTTCATAGTTTGTTGATTTTTCGTACTTACCGTTGATCCCTGTGAGGCGATCAGCTGAAAATTGTGGGGTTGAATACGAGCTTAGCTGCTGACAGGGGGACGTGAGTTTTCATCAACCCTGAACCTGACAATCCTAAGTCTCAGTTGCAGTGGCAATGGTTTGTTCATTGGGAAATGAATGCCCTTTTTTGCTTTCCTTGAAAGTTTTATACTTTTCCGCTCAGCTCCTTCTTAAAAGCAGTTACTCCTAGATGGTGTTGGATAGAATCCCTATGTGATTTTTCTTCTGAGCAGTGAAATACAGGACGCAGTTAAGAAAGAATGCCGGCATCCCGTAGCTGATCTTCTCCTCAGCCCCGGAGCGCCCTTCCTGATAACTGCCCTCAGTTCCTGAAGTTTCCCCGTGAGACGGCAGGGGACAGTGTGCAATATACTGCGTCAATGTTTTTCATATGTCAGAGTCGCTTCCTGATTGAAGTCCAGGTGTCGGTAGTGAGAAACTCTCATCCATGAAGCCGATCATCCTTCTCAAATCTCTTCATGGGAACGGCGAAGGTGAGCACATTTTCGGGGACGCATTTACGTGCCGAGGGATCGAACATACCTATCACTGCCCTTTGTTTCTCCGAAATGCTTTCCAGATAGGGGTAATGAATTATTGAGCCGCATCCTGAACCGAAGGGCGTGTATGTGCCGTTTGGCTCCGCCTGATCAAAATTGGCAAGTGTGAACAATCCTGACAGCACATCGGGAGTAGCAAAGAAAAGGACAACATCCGGTTCATCCGGTTCATTCAGATGATCCCATCTGTTTGAATACGATGTTCATGCCTGACACAGGCAAGGTTTTCTGGTGTTTCACATATTCCTTCACCAGCTCAGGAGATTGCAGGTATCTCTCTCCCTCGGTCTTTGCATTACCGCAGGAGAGGAAATACTCAAAACCAGGTCTCATATTTGTCAGTAAAGCCAAGGTATCTTCTGCCTCCGCCGCAGGTCACCCGCTCGGCATTATAAACAAGGGTAACACCGTTTCTTGCTTTTACCAGCTCGCAAATGATGCAGCTCCATCCTTTGGGTTTCTCCGCCCACTCAGTTCCGCCGTCAGCATAGGTGTACCAGAAAACTATTGGCAGATCGGCATCACCGAAATACTTTCTCCAGCGTGTGAGGAAGGCCTCCTTCAGGTCATTATTCATCAATTTTCCCCCATAAATATAATCTGCTTAAGGAAATAACCCGAACCTGTTTTATGCAATAATAATTCCCGTGATAAATTATGGATAATCAGAACCTGGACCTCAGTTGGGCCCCGCTGACACAAGCAGATAGTACAGGTCTATTACCGCAAAGAACATTATCTGCACTGTAAACAACGGAAGAGCCTTCTTGTTTACCCTCTCCTCTCCCCACAGCCTTACTACCGAATGAAACACGGCCGAAAAAAGGAACCATGCGAGGTAGTTGCGTGCCGGTACCCGGTCACCGTCCCATGACCACATGTCAAGACGCATGGCTGCCGGCTCCAGGAACAGGTCATAGAGAACCATCAGGAGCGAGCCGGTGATGATGATAAATGCCGATCTGGCAGAGGCCGGGGCAGAGGCCGGGGCAGAGGTCGGGGCAGAGGCCGGGGCAGAGGTCGGGGCAGAGGCCGGGGCAGAGGCCGGGGAGTGAGGCGGGAGGTCGGAGCAGGGGCCGGGAGAGCGGCGCGGAGCCGGGGCGAGCCGGAGCCGGAGCCGGAGCCGGTGACGGGATCGGAGCCGGAGCCAGAGCCGGGGCCGGGGCCGGGGCCATCTTCCTGCCGGAAACTCCTTGTGCCATGGAATCCCATATCTGCCTGCTGATCACATTGGTACAGTAGATAAGAAGGAACCAGTTAAGCCCAATTATAAGAGGGGTATTCAATAATGCAGGCCCCAGGGCTTTGCCATAAGTATAATGGCCGAAAATCTTTCCGGTGTTCACCCCGTATGCCTCAATCAGGAATGAGGCTACTGCGATCACTGTTCCGGTGATGATGACCCTCAGGGCGGGTTTTTCACCGTAGAAGAGAAATGCAGCCGCAAACAGCAGGTTAAGAGGGGTTATTTTAATGAATAGCTCACGTGTGAAGGGCAGAAGCATGCCTGCCAGCCCCACTCCGTAAACCCATAAAAGGATTTTAGTCGACCCCCGTATGCGCTTCTCCTCTGTCATCAGCCGGCCGGGGGAATCATGTCGCATGCAATCTTCGCCGAAGCCAGGCATAGCGGTATGCCACCTCCGGGATGCACTGACCCGCCGACGAACCACAGGTTCCCGTATTTTCCCTTCACGTTGGGATGACGCCGGAAGGCTGCAAACCGGCTGTTGGAGCTGCTGCCGTACAGTGCCCCCCGGTGTGATGCCGTCAGTTTCTCTATCAGCGGCGGATCAAGGATCTTCTCTGCCTCAATGCAATCACCGACATTTATTCCAAGCCTGCCTGATACCTTATTAATAATGTCACCACGGGCTTTACTTACCACTCTGGTCCAGTCCTGCCCCCGGTCATATGGTACATTGATCATCACGAACCAGTTGTCCTTACCTGCGGGAGCATCAGATGCCACAACGCGTGATGAGGCAAAGATGTAGACAGTGGGATCACCGGTCACCTCTCCCCTGGCGAGGGCTTTGAATTCTCCGGGATAATCGGATGAAAAGAAGATATTGTGAAGATCGAGCTCATCGAATCTCCTGTTCATCACCCAGTAGAAGATGAGCGCCGAGGTGCTTCGTTCCTGTTTCTCCTGTCTGCGGGCCGGCCGTTCTTCCTTCATAAGGTTCCTGTAAAACGGTATCACATCCACATCTGTGACGACCACCTCTGCGGGGACCGATCCGTTCGGGGTCACGACACCGGTAACCTTATTCCCGTCTCTTGACACAGACAGCACAGGCTCACCTGTATGGACCATCACACCGCAGCGGTGTGCGAGCCCCGCAATCACTTCCACGATCTCACGCATGCCCTTTTCCGGGAAAAAGGCTCCCATGTTATGCTCAAGGTGCGCAATCACATTCAGAGTCCCGGGGGCCCGGTACGGACTGGACCCGTTATAAGTCGCATAACGGTCAAACAGCTGAATGAGTTTCCCCCCGCTGGTGAAGTGTCTTCTTTATAACTCCATGCATGGTGGAGAAAGCATTCAGCTTTTTGAAGTTTCGCGCAACATTAAGCGACTCCGGCTTGCGGAAGTTGTCAAGCTGGTAAAATGGTGAAAAGATGAAGATCCCGGCGGTAAGGTCATACAGTTCAGCGCACTCATCCAGGAACGCGATCACCTTTTCACGGGGCTCCCCTGTGACGCTCTCCGCCTCAGCGGCAAACCTGTTCCTGTCAGTCCAGGCATTGAGCCGGGTGCCGTCGTCGTAGAAGTACCTGCAAGACGAGGTCAGTGAGACATAGCGGAAATGATCGCGGGGATCCTCGCCTGCCAGGGTAAAAAGCTCATCAACCAGACTGGGCAGCGTGAATAGCGAAGGACCGGTATCAAACCGGCATCCGGCGAGGGAGAGCTCTCCGATCTTGCCTCCCGGCTCAGGGTTCTTCTCGAAGAGGTGGGTCTCATACCCTTTAAGCGCCAGTCTGATAGCCGCGGCCATGCCGCCTATTCCCGCGCCGATAACTGCCGCCTTCTTTTTCATTGTCTGCCTTTCTTCAGATAAGAGATGTGATATCATATACTATCGCCTTCAGGAGGAGCAGCAGTTTTCTGCTGTCAGAGATCCTGAAGCGTCTGCCGGTCACTGCCTCGGGGGGTGTCTTTCTTATCTTGCGGAACAGGGCAAGATAGTACGAATAGGCCAGGTAGACACCCTTACGGCTGCCACGGTCAAGATCACGGATGCCGTACAGGGCATCCCTGAACTCAGCGTCAATATCGTCTTCTATCAGTTTCTTGTCGGCCACGCTGAACTTATTAAAATCGACACCAGGGAAATATATCCTCCCGCGCTCAGTGTAGTCACTACTGATATCCCGCAGGAAGTTTACCTTCTGAAATGCCGAGCCCAGCTTGCGTGCAGGCTCCCTCAGCTGGTCAAAGCGCCCCGGGAGATTGTGGCAGAAGACCCTCAGGCACATCAGTCCTACTGCTTCGGCAGAGCCGTATATGTATTCATTGTAACTCTGCTGATCGTGGTTCTTCTTCTCAAGGTCCATCTCCATGCTGAAGATGAAAGCATTAATGAACTCCCTGTCTATGTTATAGGTATTAACCGCCCACTGAAAGCTGTGCAACACGGGATTGAAACTCATTCGGTTCGCGATAGCCTCGTCGGTGTCGACCCTGAAACGGTCAAGCATCTCACGCTGTTGCTGATCGAAGAAGGTGTCAACTATCTCATCCGCCATCCGCACGAACCCGTAAATGGCATAGATGGCATTGCGGTGCCGGGGAGCAAGCATTTTGATCCCCAGTGAAAATGAGGTGCTGTAGCCTGTTGTTACCTCCCGGCTGCAACTCAGGGAGATATTATCATATAGCGTCAACTTCATTGTCTATCCTCTGAACAGTTAGTTTTGAGCTGATAATTACCATTGGAAGCCCTGTGCCCGGCACTGTTGAGGCGCCTGTATACCAGACGTTTGAAAAAAGCTCGTCCTTGTTTGACGGCCTGAACCCTCCCACCTGCGTCATCTTATGACCCAGTCCCAGTCCGCTGCCGCGATAGAGCCCGAACATATTCTGCCAGTCGACAGGGTCAAGCACCACTCTTGTCATAAGGTTGGCCTCCACGTTATGCCCGGTGCGTGCCGAGAGGTCCCTTACAACAGCATCGGCAATCTGCTCCCTGTCGCTCCAGTCGGGTTTGAACCTGAGGTCAGGAACGGGTACCAGGATAAAGAGGTTCTCACATCCCGCGGGGGCACTCTGCGGGTTGAAGATGGCATTGGCATTAACGTAATAGTAGGGTTTCTCCAGCGAGACCCTGTTACGAAAGATCCCCTTGGAGTACTGCGCATAATCCCTGTCACCCAGGAAGTAATTATGATGATGGATATTCTCCATCCTGCCATTTACCCCCAGGTACATGGTGAACGGTGCCAGGGTCCACTGCATCCTGTCGAGCTTGCTGTCCGTGAAAGCGTTGCGGCGGAACACGCGTCCGCGGAACATCGCCGCATCGGCATTAACGACAAAGATATCCGCCTCCCACCTTTTACCGGTTGTATCGGTGAAGGACCTGTTGCGTTTTCCTTCGGCATCAAAGCCTGTAATATTTACATTGTAGTGTATTCGTATCCCGGCTTTCTCAGCCTCGCTGACGAGCCCTTCAACAATGCGGTACATGCCTCCCTCCACATTATGGTAACCGTCATGTACCATCTCGGTATAGCTGAGCAGGGTGTAAACGGCCGGCGTATCAAAAGGGGTTGCTCCCAGAAAGAAAGAGACAAGAGAAAATATCACCCTGACTTCGTAAGAGGAGAAGTAGCGGCTCATCTCCCCCCAAACAGACCTTAGTACCTTTAGGCACATGTCTTACAGGCAGCTTCGTCATCTGGAAGATGAAGTCGGGCAGTGACCTGAAATTCTTTGACAAAACTCCCTTTTCGATGTCATAGAACAGCCGGCCCGATGAAGCAAGGAATCTTTCCATTCTTTCCCGGAAACCCGGCTCTATGGATTCAAACTGCTTCGCCAGACGGTCAAGATCGCTGATAGATAATGTAACGTCTGTCGCTCCCCCTGAAATTGACGTGGTAGAGCGGGTCTATCTTTACAAAGCGGAAAGGCATCGCGATGCCGGCATCCCTGACGAACTCATCAAAGTGATAGCTCATGCTGAAGAAGGTGGGTGCCATATCGAATGTAAATCCGGCTGAGGTGATCTGGTTAAGCCGCCCTCCTGCCTGTTTGTACATCTCAACCATCTCAACGTCGTACCCTCGCCGGCTAAGACGCAGTGCCGTCGCCAGTCCTCCAAGTCCGGTACCTACAATAAGTGCTTTCTTTTTCGTCATACAGTCAGTTCATTCGCCCGATTCTCAATTATGTAAACTGGGCAGGTCATACACTTAATTCTCTGTGCATCGGAAAGAGGCATTTTATTTCTTAATCTTCTTCTCCACAGCCGGCAACAGCTCATCTCTCACCCACTGGAAGTCAGGCTCTCTTTTCAGTGCACGAAGGTATGCTTCACGTGCACCCTCGAGGTCTTTCATTTCTTCAAGCAGTTGTCCGAGCTGGACCATGGTATTCAGGTATCTCCAGTTGCAGCCCGACAGTCCCCTGTCAGCTTCAAACAGGCGCAGGGCCTCTCTGAATGAGGCCGCGGCTTTTTCCTTTGACCCGCCGGCAAAGGCAGGCATATGAGCTTCAGAGTTAGCCTTTTCTATCCAGACTGCAGCATTACTGGCACCTGCCTCCATGGCAATCTGAAGCTGTTTAAGCGCCTTGGGACCGAGAGTGATGGCCCGTGCCGGGCTAAGAGCCATGCGATAACCCAGCAGCGCGACCCTGAATGCCTCCGTCTCGGCCCTGTACTCAGGATAGCCTGCCAGCTTTTCGATATCCTTTTCGAAGGCATCAATGACAGGTTTGGCTACTTCCTTGTCTCCTGTGCCAAGCAGAAAACCTGCATATCCGTATCTTGCCTCCGCAAGCGTATACATAGTGCATGACGCTGGTTCACGGTTGTAGCGCTCCTGCAGCTCTTTTATACCCTTACCCCAGAGCTGCATGTCTCCAGTAATGAAGCCCTTGTAGATGGCACAGCTGCTGCAGTCAATGGCCGATGAAGGCGAGGATGCCAGCAGTGCGGGTACCAATACAACCAGTATTTTCAGAATTCTTTTCATTTCACTTTTCGTCCTTTCCATTCATAGCTTCTGCCGGCAGTTCTGGCAACTGCCAGAAAGGCAATATGATAAAACGCAGCGATGCCGGGCAGCAGCCACCGTAGGTTCTCAAAAACCTTCTGTCTGCTGGTAACCGCTATCATCGCGTTCAAAGATACAACCATAAAGAGATATGATACCATAAAAATACCAGGGCAGGAAAACCAAAACAACCCAGCCCGCCAGTCCTGTTAGGAAAAGAGAAGAAGAAAAAGAAGGCAGCTGTTGCTGAACATCGCAAAGATATTCCTTGAGAACCCGTTGATCCCTTCCGTATAACTCCTGTACATACGGCACTTTATCTCTTTCCTTCCAACAAGCGTATCGCCCTTCAGTCGTGATCTCTTGACAACCCTCATTATTTCTATGTCTTCAGCCATCTTATCCTTTACCCTTTCATGAAACCGGTATGTCCTGTAGGTATCACCCCTGAAGAGCATCATCTGTCCGTTTGCGGCTGAGAATGAGGTCCAGGAGCACCGGCGGATGAGAAACAGCGGAAGCAGCGAAAGGAGTATGCGGAACATGAAGGGCACTACTATCTTTTCACCATCTGTCTTCATCACCTGCCCGGGGAACATCGAGAGGAGCGTCAGGTCATGGTTCAGGGAGTAAGAAACTGCCCTCCGCAGGAGATCGAACCCCACTATCACGTCAGCGTCAAGGAAGAGAAGGTACTCTCCGCTGGCCTCCTTCGCCAGGTTATGGCACGCCCGGTTCTTGCCTGTCCATCCGTCAGGAAGATCAGATCCCGTGATATATCTTATTCTGTTATCAATACGTGCATAACCATCTATCACCAGGGCTGATCCGTCTGTTGATCCGTCATCATAAACCAGGATCTCGGCATTATTGTAAGGGAGAGAAGTAAGGCTGCCAAGCAGCCTGCCAATATTCTTTTCTTCGTTTCTGACCGGTATGAGGACAGAAAGCGAAGGCAGAGAGCCATACTCCGGTTTTGGCGCCGGGAGGTATGGTCTTGACAGCATGTTCACCATTGCCACCAGAAAGCGGAGAAAAGTGAGGTAGAGGATGAGGATGCCGATAACAGTCAGTATCATGAGGGTATCTGCCTGGTAATACACTCTTCAAGGAACATGTTGTATGTCTCCTCAAGCTCCGTAGCAGATCTCTCCGTGACGCCATATTCAATGACCCTTACCGTCAGTCCCGGTCTCTTTTCAGAATACCAGTCGGGAAGCGCAACATAAAGGAGGATCATAAGTTTATCTGATGCCCCGGCGATTATCCGCTCGGCCCCTTTTTCAAATTTTACCGGTCTGCGGTGGATGGAGGTTATAGTACCCTGGGGATAGACTGCGACCATGTTTTCTTTATCATGCAGCAGAGTTGATGCGTAATGAAGTGACTCGACCACCGATCGCGATCCTCTTTTAATTGAGAAGGCTCCGGCTTTATTCAGGAACAGCCTGTTTTCAAGCTGTTCCTCAAGCATCATTATATGGAATATCTTATGAAGGCACAGATCGTTGAGCCGGTAGGCTATGAAACCGTCCCACCAGCTGAAGTGGTTGCCGATCAGAAGAACAGGCCTGCCTTCGGTGTTGATGCTGCAGTCAAACTCAACTTTATGAAACTGGCGTTTCAGGCCGTTCTGCGAATAGATGCTGAAGAAGCGGACAAAGAAGGGTATATGTCTTGCCTTGATCACTTTGAACCGGTGACTGAGATAAGTGACCTGTCGGGATTGCGGTAATATTCCGGTATAACCGGCACTGCTTCGCCTTCGCGACTATCAAATTGCCGGAGATAGCTCAGGAGTGCCAGCCATTCCTTACCTTCCTGTATGCCCGGCACATCTTTGTTGAAATCAGCAACGACGCCTGAAAAATCCGTTACCAGGTTACCGTCAGCGTCCTTGGGCTCAACCTTGATAAGGCCAAATGTCTTCTTTTTAATTAATCCGAGGTTATCGACCATGTAAGAGTTGGCTACTATTGAATAGAGCTTCGGATTTTCCTTTGATGTATCCAGCTCCGAGACATTTCCGTCCTTGTCAGTCAGTTCAATCTTGCGGACCTTGTTGAAAATTCTCCCATCGGGGTCATATTCAATGCGCAGGTGAGAATAATAGCAAAAATTGGAGGGCGTTGATTTTGACAGGAAGATAAGTATTTCGGCAATGTTTTTCATCTCCTTACCTGTGACCCAAAGTTTTGATAGCCCATATCCCGGTGTCCGGTCATTACCTGATCCGAGTGACATCGTCCTGAAAAGGTCAGCTACGCCTTGCGTTCCCGGGAGTATCGGATCGCGGATCACACCCAGGGCAACGATTGCTATATCAGTTCCCGGTCCTTCATTGTTCACGTAGTAATACAGTGCATCGGCTACCAGTGCCCCGAGGTTGCTGCCTGCCATATCACCATGCTCTTCTACTGTCAGGGGGAATTCAGCTATTGCAACAGGCTGCTTGTAATGCAGTCCCAGAGGTGTAAGTATCTCCTCGTTGACTTTTTCGAGCTGTGTCTCGATTGCCGCTTGTATCTGATCATCGGCCATGATGCTGTCATCTATTTTGATAAGGGTGTATTTGTCAAGCCGTGTGCCGTTCCCGTCTGCAACGAGTTCTATCTTTCCCACATATCTGCCGTTGTCTCCGGCGGAGACGATCGGAACACCGTTGGCCATCAGTGGCTTGTCAAGCAGGCTGTGGGTATGCCCCGAAATTATAAGGTCAATGCCTTTGACCTTATGGGCTAGGTGAACGTCCTCTCCTGCCCATTCCCCGTTCTTATCCTTTCCTATACCGCTATGCGACAAACATATGATCATTTCGCATCCCTCCTTCTTAAGTTCTTTCACCAGCTTTTTGGCCGTGCGTACATTTTTTGCGAAGGTAATGGGATAAGCATACGGGGCCGATTCATCCGCATCCTCACCGAGCAGCGAGAATATACCTATTCTGATGCCCGCCTTTTCAGTGACAAAGTATCTCCTGATGTCTCCTTTGCTTAATGCAGCCTCGAAGACATCGTCCGCCGGATCTTGAGGGTCTGTGACCGAATTGCCGGACAGCAATACAGGTATTCCTCCCCTGTTCAGGGCATTGTCAATCATATTGACGAACTTAACCGGCCCGAAATCGAAATCGTGATTACCAAGTGCAACCACATCATAACCAGCTTTCGCCATAAGATTAAGCTGGAAACCTGTAGACGGTTCCAGGGCCTGGAACAGCGTTCCCATGTGGCAGTCGCCTGCATCAAGCACCAGCGAAGAGCCGGGATTTGCTGATCTGACTGCCGATATGAGTCCCGCAATACGTGCAAAGCCTCCCACAGTAGGGTCACCGTCAACTGCCAGGGGTGTATACGCCGATTCCGGAGCGAAACCCTGAAAGTGTGAGTGGAAGTCATTTGTATGAAGGATTATCAGTCTCCTGTCTTCCTGGGCACTGACACTAAGGTAAGGAGCCAGCAGACACAGAGCAAGTACAACTCTAAGTTTCATCTCGATGGAATTTGGGGATTAAGTTAGAAAAAAAGCTTCATACTCCTACCTGAGGCTTCAGATAAAAGACCACATCACCTCCATGACGGCATATGCTTTTCAGAAGGCGACAAATTAAATTAACTCCTGTGATAAAATAAAAGCGAGATCTTCCTTCTACAGGTATATTGAAAATCCGAATCTTATCCCAATTCCGCAGTATATTTCTTTATCACTACCGCCACCTTCCACATCATCCCATGTATACTGGGTACGCGCATATCCGATGGCAGCATCAAATGTCACCTTGTCACCCAATGGCATTGCTGCTCCGACAAAAATGCCAAAATTAATGAAGGGATACTTGTCATCATCACCATACCAGGTTTCTTTGCATGAACCGAACAGAAATTCTGCCTCGGCAAAGGGATAGAATTTTTCGAGAGGGTAATAGTACCTTACAAACGGTCCTATGCCAATCGTTGATTCTTTGAAAGTATCATCTTCTTCCACATCTTTCTCCGTGTAGCCACTAATGACAATTTCAAGACCGGCAACAAGGTTATCAATAATAAAATACCCTCCTTTAGGTAATAAATTGTATACAGTGTACTTGTATTCAGTCTCTGCCGGGTCGGATCCGTATTTGTATTTTGTTGTCATAAAACCCAGACTCATAAAATCTGAGCTCTCGCTGCCGCCTAATGCAAGTGTGGATGAGACACCTGCCAGATAGTTTCCTTTTGCAAGTTGTGGTGCTTGTGCTGTTGCAGTCAATGCAAGAAAGCAGAATACTGCAATTGACAGTAAAGTTTTTTTCATAGTCCGTTTTTTTAGGGCGCCTACTCTTAAGTTTTTCAGCTTACACTCCCTACTCTTTTGAGGATTTTCAGGGACCTCCAAACGTAATAGGTGTTTTAGGAGTTAATACTAAAGGTTATCAAATTTACACCCTGATCAGATGCAAGTCAAGTTTTTTTTTCAAACCTAACGGAGGACTGGAGTCGCGACGCACTTCGTGGCAAGTATTGAGCCCCCACATGCGTCAGAGTCATAACCTGAAGACTACTGTCTATTGGCTGCCAGCTATTGCCTGAAGCAGCACGTCTGCCACCACGAACGTCGACCCCCCGACAAAAATCATATCCTGAGGCCCGGCGGCCGAACGGGCGGCCTCAAGCGCCACCGCCACTGAAGGATAGGCAGCGCCGCTGAGTCCGTACTTCCCGGCCTCAGCCATCAGGAGAGTCTCGTCAAGTGCCCTCGGCACCGAAGCCTTCGTGAAATAGTACCTTGCATCTTCCGGAAAAAGAGACAGCACGGATGCCAGATCCTTGTCGTTAACGAAACCAATTACCATATGCAGCCCGTGCTTCGGAGTAGCCCTGATCTGTCTGACGACATACTCCAGGCCTTCCCGGTTATGCCCCGTATCACATACTGTCAGGGGCGACCGTGACAACACCTGCCACCGGCCCATCAGTCCCGTACTGGCCATGACGGCCGATACCCCTTTAAGAAAATGCTCCCGGCTGAGACCGAACGGCACTGAGAGGGCATCAACGGCAGCAGCCACAGTCTGTATGTTCTTCTGCTGCGCCAGGCCAGCCAGAGGCGTGGTGCCCCTCATTATTATGCCATCGCGGAGGTCGGTGACCGTGAACCTTCTTATATCACTGTTGGCAGATAGCTTCCCCAGCCTGCACCTGAAGAGCCTGTCGGCAAATACCAGGGGTGCATTCATCGCTTCTGCCCTTGAGAGAAACGTACTCCGGGTCTCGGGCTGTGTCTCACCTATCAATACAGGCACTCCCTCCTTGATGATTCCGGCTTTCTCCCCCGCGACTGCTGCCAGTGTATCGCCGAGGAACTCCATATGGTCATGCCCGATATTCGTTATCACAGAGAGTACCGGAGTGATGATATTCGTCGAATCCAGCCTGCCTCCCATGCCCACCTCTATTACGGCAACATCAACATTCATACTGGCAAAATAATCGAAGGCCATGGCAACCGTCAGCTCGAAAAAAGAGGGCTGCACCCTTCTGATGAGCTCGTCATGTGTGCGAACAAAAGAGACCACATCTTCCTTACCCATCATCTGGCCGTCTACCCTTATCCGTTCCCGGAAATCCTTCAGGTGCGGAGAGGTGTAGAGGCCGGTACGGTATCCGGCCTCCTGCAATACAGAGGCTGTCATGTGAGAGACCGACCCCTTGCCGTTAGTGCCCGCAACATGCACAGAGCGGAATTTTGTGTGGGGGTGGCCGAAGTAACCGTCAAGCTCCAGAGTGTTATCCAGATTCCCCTTGTAGGCAGGCTTGCCAACACGGTGGTATGCCGGCAGGAGGCTGTAGAGATAATCAACTGTTTCGAGGTAAGTCATGTTAATAACCTTTGCGGGGTTGTTTGCAAATTTACAAAAACTGCCCGTTGACAGGCTTCGGGGAGGCTATCTTTGTCGCTGTGACAACTTCTGCGCCGGAGTTGCTGTCACCTAAAACCTTACCTGTTATGGCGAAAAAGAAAAAAGAAAAAAAGATTTTCATTCTTGACACGAATGTGTTACTGCATGACTACACATGCATCTACAACTTTGAGGAGAACGATGTGGTCATTCCCATCGTGGTGCTGGAGGAGCTTGACAAGTTCAAGCGAGGCAATGACATGATCAATTTCCATGCTCGCGAGTTCACGCGCGAGCTCGACAAGATAGCCGGGGACATGCTTCTTACGGGGAATATCCCTCTCGGAGAGAAGCTGGGTACACTGCATATCGAGACCGGCAAACAGTTTTCGGAACGTGTATCCGAGTCTTTCCCGGAAAGAACTCCGGATCACCGCATACTGGCCATTGCCGATTATGTGACCCAGGTGAACAAGGACAAGGCCGTTGTGCTCATCACCAAGGACATCAACCTGAGGATGAAGGCCAAGTCATTGGGCGTCAGGGCCGAGGACTACCAGAATGACAAGGTGGCCAATCTTGATGACCTCTACAAAGGCATCAAGACCATCGAGAACATCGACCATGCCCTCATCAACAAACTATACGAGCAGCCCGAAGGGGTTCCGGCATCGGAACTAAAGGTGAAGGATCAGGAGCCTGGGCATCATTTTTTCATCCTGCGCAACAGCAACTCCAGCGCCCTGGCACACTATAATCCTGTCACGAAGATGCTCGTCAGGGTTCTTAAGCAAACCACCTACGGTATTGACCCGCGCAACGCCGAGCAGACCTTTGCCCTTGACGCTCTGTGCAATCCTGATGTCCAGCTTGTGTCCCTCACCGGCAAGGCAGGAACGGGTAAGACACTGCTTGCCCTTGCGGCCGCTCTCCATCAGCACAAGCGCTACAAGCAGATATTCCTTGCCCGTCCGATAGTACCGCTGGCAAACCGCGACATGGGTTACCTCCCGGGAGATGTCAAGGAGAAGATGGATCCCTATATGCAGCCTCTCTTTGACAACCTGACGGTCATCAAGCACCGCTTCAGCTCACAGAGCCCGGAGTTCATACGTATCAATGACATGATGAAGGATGAGAAGCTGGTCATCACCCCTCTGGCATACATAAGGGGCCGGAGCCTGTCAAACATCTTCTTCATCGTAGACGAGGCACAGAACCTCACCCCGCATGAAGTAAAGACAATTATCACAAGGGCAGGCGAGGGAACAAAGATGATCTTTACAGGCGACATTGAGCAGATAGATTCACCTTATCTCGACTCCGGTTCGAACGGCCTGAGCTATCTCTCTGACAAGATGAAGGGCCTTGATCTCTTCGCCCATGTCCATCTGGTAAAGGGAGAGAGGAGCTTCCTGGCAGAACTGGCAAGCAGACTTCTTTAGACCGGCTTTTTTACTATTTTTACAACCGGAACAGTAACCATTTAGTATTGAAGAGGAAAGTAGCGTTTCACACACTGGGATGCAAGCTTAATTTTGCCGAAACTTCCACCATTGCCAGGAGCTTCCCCGAAGAGAGCTATGAGAGGGTTTCGCCGGACAGTGAGGCCGACATATATGTGATCAACACATGCACGGTCACTGATGCTGCTGACCGTAAATGCAGGCAGGCAGTCCGAAAGATCATTCACCGCAGTCCTGATGCTTTTATTGCCGTAGTGGGCTGCTACGCTCAGCTGAGAAAGGAGGAGGCCGCCGCCATCGAGGGGGTCGACCTGGTGCTGGGTACTTATGAAAAATTTGACCTGGTATCCTATATTGACAACCTTGACAGGCGGACAGCACCCGAGATACACTCATGTGAAAATATCGATAATGAAGGCTTCATGGCCTCATGGTCTGCCGGTGACCGGACCCGCTCCTTCCTCAAGGTGCAGGACGGATGCGATTACCGCTGCTCATACTGTACCGTGCCGTTGGCCAGGGGAAAGAGCCGCAACCCGCTCATCAGCGAGATAGTTGAGGAGGCCATGACAATAGCAGCCTCCGGCGTGAAGGAGATAGTGCTCACAGGTGTCAATGTGGGCGATTTCGGTAAGAGCACCGGTGAGACGCTTGAGCAACTGCTCAGGTCACTGGTGCGTGTCAGGGGACTGGAAAGACTGAGGCTCTCATCAATTGAGCCTGATCTTGTGAGCGATGAGATCATTGACCTCATCGCCTCGGAAAAGAAACTGATGCCCCATATCCACATGCCCCTGCAAAGCGGCAGCGACAGGATCCTTGGCCTGATGCGCCGCCGTTACTGCAGGGATGTGTTCCGTGACAGGGTGATGAGGATAAGGGATAAGATGCCCGGTGCAGGCATCGGCGCCGATATAATCGTGGGCTTCCCCGGTGAGACCGAGGATGATTTTGAGGAGACGTACCGCTTCCTCGAGAACCTGCCCGTCTCCTATCTCCATGTGTTTGCATTCTCGCCCCGGCCCGGCACCCCGGCTGCCGAACTGCCCGGAGAGGTAAGAAAGGCGGAAAAGGAACGGCGAAGCAGAAAGATGATAAAACTGTCCGAGAGCCGTCGCATGCTCTCAATGCGCAATGCCACTGGCAAAATCTATGACGTGCTCCTTGAGAAAAGAAGCGCTGACGGAATGATGGCAGGCCTGACTGGTAACTATATCAGGGTCGTGACACCATACAAAAAGGATCTTCCGGGAACAGTATGTAAGGTAAGGCTGACATCTGTGCGTGACGATGCCTCCATGAACGGAGAACTTTTTGAACCGGGAGAATGATGAAACGCGCAGGCTTCTATATCTTCTTCGTCTTTAACTACATCATAACACTGCTCCCGCTGAGGGTTCTTTATCTTTTTTCAAGACCTGTTCTTTATTCCTGATCTATCATGTTCTCGGCTACAGGCGCAGGGTGGTGGAGCAAAACCTGAGGAACGCCTTTCCGGAAAAGAGTCCTGAAGCACTCAAGGAAATCGAAACAGGATTCTACAGGCATCTCTGCGATATAATTGTCGAAACGCTGAAGGCTGAACATATGAGCCCCAAAGAGATTTCCAGGAGATTTAATGCGGGAGTGTTGTCAGACCTTGATCACCTGTACCGGGAAGGGAGAGATATTGTGGCCCTCTGCAGTCACTATAATAACTGGGAATGGTTTTCAGCAACACAACTGGCTACCTCCTATAAGATCATAACAATTTACAAGCCATTGAAGAACAAGTACTTCGATCAATTCCTGCTAGGCCTCAGAACGAAATACGGTGTCACCGCAACCCCAATGCAAAACATCATCAGGGACCTTGTCAAAAGCCGTAATGAAAATGTCCGTACGATGTCAGGCTTTATAGCTGATCAGACACCTCCTCCGGAGACATATCCTACCGGACCACCTTCCTGAACCAGGATACCGGATTATACAGAGGCGCGGAGAAGATCGCGGTGAAGTATGATATGCCTGTGGTTTTCGTGAACATTGTCAAAGCACGGAGGGGTTATTATACATTGGAAGTTAAAGTTATTACTGAACATCCGAAGGATGAGGCGCCTGATTTCATCACCTCAAGATATGGAGAGCTTCTCGAAGAAGTTATCAGATCCAAACCCGAGTACTGGCTCTGGTCTCACCGCCGCTGGAAACATAAAAGACCTGTAAAAAATGATTAAGACAGCTGTTGTCATCCTGAACTGGAACGGACGGGAATTCCTAAGGCGGTTTGTTCCGGAAGTGATAAGGAATACAGTCTCCGCTGATACTTCAGTCATTGTGGCTGACAACGGATCGGATGACGATTCCGTTGAATGGATTGCAGAGCACCATCCTGAGATCAGGATAATCAGGCTGGAGACAAACTACGGTTATGCAGGAGGCTATAACAGGGCACTCAGGCAGATTGAGGCAGAATACTTTATTTTACTTAATTCTGACGTGAGCGTTGAGCCGGGGTGGGCAGACAAGCTGACCACCTACATGGAGATGCATCCCAATGTCGGGGCCTGCCAGCCAAAGATCAGATCATTCAACCATCCGGCAGATTTTGAGTACGCCGGAGCAGCCGGAGGATATATTGACAGGTTCGGTTATCCCTTCTGCAGAGGACGTATCTTCGAAACCGTGGAGGAAGACCGTGGTCAGTATGACGACACACGAGAAATCTTCTGGGCTTCAGGTTCATGTATGGCTGTCAGGGCTTCCGCCTTCTACCAGTGTGACGGGTTTGACGATTCATTCTTTGTCCATATGGAGGAGATCGACCTCTGCTGGAGGATGCAGAATGCAGGCTTTATAATTTGTTATGTGCCACATGCCGTCGTATGGCATGTGGGTGGCGGAACGCTGGGCTACGGAACACCGGCGAAGATCTACTATAACTTCCGCAACAGTCTGATAATGCTGGCAAAAAATCTCCCGGCCAGACACCTTCGCAGGACCATCTTCACCAGGCAGTTGCTCGACGGCCTTGCAGCGGTGATGCTTCTCTTCCGTGAAGGCCGCGCTGCGGCTGCAGCCGTAGTCAGGGCTCACCACCACTTCCGCAAACAGAAAACGGCAATTAAAACCTTCCGTACCCTGACACCTCACCCGGATATGTACCACACCCCGCATACCATGTTGAACAAATTCCTCCTTTTTGAGTATTATATACGCGGAAGAAAGAAATTTTCCGATCTCAGGTGGCACTAAACAGAAAACAACAGATGGCAATTTTCTTTATAATAGTCTTCACAGTCTATTTCCTCACCAATTTTTATCTCTGGATGAAAGGACGCCGGGCCCTTTCCGGCGCCGGTTTCTCAACCACCTGGTATACAGTTGTTTTTCTGGTTCTGGCCTCCACCTTCATTGCAGGGAAAATACTGGAGCACAGCTATACGAACCTCTTCTCTGATATCCTGAATGTCATCGGCGGCTTCTGGATGGCATTCATGCTTTACGGATTCCTCATCTGGCTTACGGCTGATATCCTGCTGCTGTTGCAGAAACCTTTTCAACTCATACCCGCGGAGGCCATACCGAAGATGAGATTGTGGCTTTTTGGAGGTGTCATCATTACCACTCTTCTGCTCATCGTGATCGGCTTCTTCAATGCCGTGAGTCCCGTCGTTAAGCGATATGACCTCACTGCTGGCAAGAGCTTCAGCAGAGACAATGAACCGATGAGTATCGTGGCAGTATCAGATATCCACCTGGGGAGTATCATCCGCAAGAGAAGCATGAAGCACCTTACGGCGATGATCGAGGAGAAACCTGATCTGTTGTTCTTCTCGGTGACCTGATTGACGGCAGCATTGGCCCTGTGCTGCGCGATGACCTGCTCGCATACCTTAAACTCCCTGAGCTGCCTTACGGCAAATATGCCATCACCGGAAATCATGAGTTCATGAGTGATCTCAAAAAGTCGTTACCCTATATCGAAAGCAAAGGCATCAGGGTTCTCTCAGATGAGGTGGTAAAACTTGACAACGGTTTGCAGATCATCGGACGGACTGACAGGACGGCCCAGCAGGGTTCCGGCCCAGGCAGGGCATCGCTTGACAGCCTTCTGTCGCTTACTGATCCGGGTTCTCCGGTTCTGCTCCTGGACCACCAGCCTTATGATCTGGCAGCTCTTGCCGGCACACCCGTCGATCTCCAGCTGTCAGGCCATACCCATAACGGACAGATGTGGCCTTTTACCATTATAACAAACAGGATGTTCGAACTGAGTCACGGTTACAGGAAGTTCGGCGACACACATGTGATTGTCTCATCGGGGTTCGGTATCTGGGGCCCTCGTATGCGCATCGGCACCAGGCCCGAGATACTCTCGATAACCCTCAGGGGCAGATCAGAGTAGCGGATAGAGCTTCTCAAGCATCATCCCCCGGGAACCTTTCACAAGAATCGTATATCCCTCCGGTTTGAATGATCTCAGCCAATCACCAGCCTCTTCCGGGGAACTGAAAAGATGCATCGGGTGATCCCCTGCCGCCTTCCGGAAGCAGGGCCCCACAAGGGCGATCACGTCTGCGCCAAGGCTCCTGAGCTGCCTGACAACTGAAGCATGCCCTCTGTCGCTTTCTGTGCCGAGCTCAAGCATGTCACCCAGGATCACCATTTTCTTTTCTGTCCTCAGCGCTGCAAAAGAGGCTAAGGCCTTTTCCATGCTTGAGGGATTGGCATTGTAGGCATCCCTGATCACGAGATTCCTCCCTGTATCTACCACCTGCGAGCGGTTATTGGCAGGCCTGTATGAGGATATTGCATCAATGATCTCACTCAGGGGAACGTCAAAAACGATTCCCGTTGCCATGGCCGCCCTTACATTGTCAATATTGTATTCACCGAAAAGAGCGGTGGCAAACAGGTAATCCCTGTCACTGACGGTTGCTCTTACATTCAGACACATGCTCTCCTTATTCTCCTCCTGAACGATATTGAGGGGGTAACCTGCCGGCGATGAATAGGGAACAGCCCTGCATCCGGGTGCCAGAAGGTCTGTCAGAACGGTATTTTCATCATTATAGATGACTGTCCCGCCTATCCTGCCGAGCCACCTGTATAGTTCCGATTTGGCTGACCTAATATTTTCATATGAGCCGAATCCTTCTATATGCGCCGTTCCGATATTTGTTATGATACCGTGTGTGGGCATTGCCGTTTCGCACAGCGCTGCGATCTCTCCCATGTGGCTGGCTCCCATCTCCACTACAAGGAATCCTGCGTCATCCGGAGCACTCAGCAGGGTCAGCGGCACTCCTATGTGATCGTTCAGGGTTTCCTGGGGTGCTGTGTACTTTCGCTTTCCTCGCAAGTCCAGCGGTGATCAGCTCCTTGGTCGTTGTCTTTGCCGGTGGTCACCGACGATGGCCAGGACGGGAACCGTCAGCCTGTGGCGGCGGAGGGCAGCAAGTGATGTGAGGGCTTCAAGGACATCATTGACGAGCACAAACTTTTCACCTGAGAGAGAGGGATCATCGACGACGGCTGCCAGGGCACCTGCGGCCACCGCTGCCGTGGCATGAACGTTGCCGTCATGGTTGGGACCCCTGAGTGCAAAGAAGATCTCCCCGTTCTGTACCGACCTTGAAATCCATACGTTTACGCCCAGCCGGCTGCGGGTAAAGCTTCATATAACCTGTCAGTCTCCATATCATTTCAAAAAGAAGCCCCATTATTCATCATAATGAGGCTCTGTACTTGATGCTGATATGTTTATTATAATCCTGACGGATTTTCTTTCCCACCCTGATCATTGCGCACCCTGAACTTCCGGATCATCGCGTGAAGCTTCCTGATCAAGGTAGCGGCGTGTTGATGGATTGAGCCAATAGGCCCTGTCCTTCCATGAACCGCCCTTGATGACCCTCGCCTTGTCATTTATGAGTGTCACGTAATCGTTGTCTCCAAGTACTCATTTCTGTGCATACATCCTCTCAGTCTGCGGAAGATCGGCGTTGCCTGACCACTCGAGGCTGGAAGAGATACTGGATATGACGTCTCCGTCGAGGTAGTTCCTGTAATCTGACTTCTGATAGTTATACCTGTTGGCCACATCCTCGGGCTTGACAGTGTCTATCTGGAGTCTGCCCAGCCTGTCCTTCTCCACTACCTGGCCGTTTGCATCACGCCTCAGGTCGGTGAAAACATTACCCCTGAACGGGTTGAACATGTCAACATCTTCCGACGAGAGCGGACGGTAAACATCCTGCACCCATTCGTTGACGTTTCCTGCCATGCAGTAAAGGCCGTAATCATTAGGCCAGTATGACCTGACATCGACGGTGATACTACCGGCATCGTTGAGGTTTCCTGCAACGCCCATCATGTCACCGCGTCCGCGAACGAAGTTGGCCATGAACTCACCCCTGTACTTCGGTGCTGCATTGCGTACATTGTGGCCGTCCCATGGGTATATTGACCTTTCATAGATCCTCTCTTCAAAGGTGTTACCCCTGAGACCATAGGCGGCAAACTCCCACTCGGCCTCCGTCGGGAGACGGTAGCGCGGCAGAAGGATCCCATCCTCCTGACGAACGCGGGGATGCAGTTCATCTACCCTCTGTCCGGGGACACCCTCATACTGGGCTGCAAGATATGACTCAGTATTGAAGTTGTTGGCTCCCGACTGCTCCACATTGGCATCCTGCCACTTGCCTTCGAGAAGAATCTGCTCGTTGACCCTGTCTGTACGCCATACGCAATAGTCGTTGGCCTGCAGCCAGCTCACGCCCACTACCGGATATGTATTATAGGAGGGGTGCCTGAAATAATACTGCACGTATGGTTCGTTGAACGCCAGAGGACTTCTCCATACCAGTGTGTCAGGAAGAGCACGGCGGTGCACCTCGGGATAATCGCTGTATACCCGCCTCAGCCAATACAGATACTCACGGTAATCGAGATTGGATATCTCCGTCTCATCCATGTAGAATGAAGATACGGTGACCCTGCGTGGAGTGTTGTTCCAGTCGAACATCACATCCTGTTCAACCCTTCCCATTGTGAATGTTCCTCCTTCAATGAGAACAAGATTGGGACCGGTGAGCTGTTCTGAGGCTTCGCCAATCGGATAACCGAGGTCATTTACGTCACTCGATCTGGGATCCCTGTAGCCCCATCCAGTCGTTGGAGATACATTTTCCTGCTTCCCTCCCTTACAGGAAAAAAGGAAGAGTGCAACAACTACAAAAACCGGTAAAGCTCTGAGTTTATACATAGCCAGATAAGGTTTACTTGATTAATTTTTTATTGTAAAAAGTTTGTTCATCAGATAACTCTGCACCAAAATAACTACAAAACGGGTAACTTTATTATATGTACTGCCCTTCTTTTTTCAACATTATTGAAACTAAACTGTAGTCCGGCCTTCACAAGTGCCGTACCTTTAAAAGATGCATCGCCACCTGAAAGAATATAACTATATGATAATATGAACTTTACAGGATCAGCATCCCATCCCAGCGATGTACCCGCCGTCGTAAAACCATGGGAGGCATGCCAGAGTGATACTCCTGCCATTAGTCCCTTGAAAAGCAGCTCCGTTCCTAAATAAACCGTGACATATTCTCCCTGGGCCAGGAAGGCGGCGGAGGGATTAAGGGTTACCCCGCTTCCGCCACTGGTAAATGAGGTCCCGGCGTTAAGGGTATAGAGCCTCTTCAGCCTGTTCTGTTCCTGCTGGTCATCACTGAGTGACGGTTGGGTGAGATGCATGACCGACAGACCTCCGTACCACTGCCCCGACGAAAAGGCTATTCCGGTTCCGAGGTCAAACCTGTTATAATTAGCCGGCGACGAATAACCTGATGATCCTCCCGTTACACCCCTGAAAGGGTCAATGTCCTCCGGGAGAATGATTGAACCTGTCCTGATTCCCCTGTTAACGAGTGATGCGGTGAAGTCCTGCATTGATATACAGATCCTTCCCGGCCCGGAAGTGATATGCATATGATGCCCCGGCCCTTAGGTCATTCATCACATCGCCCAGCATGTCGTCAGAGATCCAGAGACCGGCACCGCCGTGGAGATCCGGCAAATAACCGTCACAGGAAGCATAAACCGATTTAAGCGCAAACCCGTTGCCCGGGAGAAAAGTGCAGGCGGAGATGTTGAGCACGGGAGCTCCCGCTGCCCCGGTCCATGCGGGATTATACATCAGGTGCATGCCTGACATTGACCCATACCATGTGTCCTGACCGCTCAGGGTCATCACGCATAAAAGAAATCCGGGTATAAGAGTTCCGTATCTGGGCTTCATGGTTCTGTTCCAGCAATATCAACGGTTCAGTTCCGGCAATATTTTACAGTTATAAGTATCATTCAGGGGGTAAAGATAAGCGACTTAACTATCTTTACGCCGATGAGGATAAAAAGTCTGGTCATTACAGCCATTGCACTTCTGCCGGCACTTTATGCCGGATCGCAGGATTATGCCTCTTCGTCGGTTCTCAGCAAAGGGAAATGGGTAAAGATTGCCGTGACTGAATCCGGAATATACAGGCTTGACTATTCGAAAATCAGGGAGATGGGCATAACAAACCCGTCTACCGCCGTTCTCTATGGCAACAATACAGGCCAGCTCTCCTTTTATAACGACGGCAGCGCGCCCGATGACCTCAGAAAAATCGCCGTCAATGTAATAAAGGGCAGTGACGCGATCTTCAACGAAGGTGATTATATGCTTTTTTATGCTGAGGGCACCCACAGGTGGAAATACAACAGGGCAGCGGGGAATTACGGATTTCTGAGGCACTGTTACTCTGATACTGCATGGTATTTCCTTGCTGCAGAACCGGCTGGGCCTCTGCAGGTGATGGCGGAGGCAGTGCCAGGACAGTCGCATACCCGTCTCTCCACGGCCACCGATGTCACACTGAGGCATGAAAGGGAAGAGATCAACCTGATCCGTTCCGCAAAGGTAGAGCTGGTACCAGCAGGTTGTACCGGGCATTCAGAATAGTATCAGTCAGGGTTTGACCGATCTGATCGTGACGGAAAAGATCAGGTATGCCATCAGGGTTCTGGGCCGGTCAGACACACCTGTCACATTCACCCTCCGGCAGGGATCGGAGGAACTGAAGACCATGAGTGTATCGCCGGTAAACATGACCGATCTCAACGGTGTATATGCATCCATCTCTGAGGCAACGGACTCGTGCCTGGCTGCTTCGGCTGCGCCGGCCTTCAGCCTCTCCTTCTCAGCCAACGGTAATCTGGCGGCAACAGGCTACATTGACTATGTAGATTTCTTTGCCAGGGCAAGGCTGGTGTACCGCGACAGGCAGCTCTTCATCAGTGACAGCCGCTCGGCAGGCGTATCAGCCGTTACGCGGTTTACGATTGAAGGCTCAAACTCACTTATTGTCTGGGATATAACCGACCCCTATGCTCCCAGGGAGATAAAAACCTCATCTTCATCAGGAAATACCATTTTCACCGGTGGCAACGGATTCCCTCCAGGAAATTCGTGGCATTTGCCGTTGATCATGCCAGGCAGCCTGTGAGAACGGTGACGGCGGTACCGAGCCAGGACCTTCATTCGATTGCTCCCGCTGATATGATCATTGTCACCCATCCGCTCTTTGAGGATCATGCCCGGCAGCTTGCCGGTCTCCACCTAGATGACGACGGCACCTCTTCAGTCATTGTGACGCCGGAACAGATCTACAACGAGTTCTCGGGCGGAATACCCGATGCTGTCGCCATCAGGAATTTCGTAAAGATGGTACGTGACAGGGGCGTAACGGGAGGCACCACCCTTAAGTATCTCCTGCTCTTCGGTGACGGTTCATATGAGAACAAGACCGCTCCGCCCCTGAACAGCTCCTACATACCTACGTGGCAGTCTGTCAATTCCCATGTTGGCGTACTATCCTTCACCTCTGATGATTTTTACGGCCTTCTCGACGAGGGCGAAGGTGAGGCAGATGGTTACCTGGACATTGGCATCGGGCGACTGCCGGCCGCGGACACGGCTTCGGCAGGCATAATGCTGCGAAAGATAAGATCTTACCTCCGGTCGTCCGGCATGGGATCATGGAGGAACGTACTCTGCCTTGTTGCTGATGACGAAGATTCCAACCTGCATATGCTTGATGCTGAAGGGCTGTCGGCAGCTGCTGCTAATGCTGCACCTCCGGTTACGACGCAGAAGATCTACCTAGATGCCTATCGTCAGGTTACTTCGGTGACGGGCGACTCCTATCCCGATGCCGCGAGGGCGATTGACGACCGCATGGCAGCCGGGTGCCTGATCATGAACTACGTAGGACATGGCAATGAGTCAGGTCTGGCCCATGAGAGAGTCATCAGGACCGATAACATCAACTCATGGAAGAACAAAAACATGCTTCCGCTCTTCATTACGGCCACCTGCGAGTTTTCAAGGTTTGATGACGCCGATATGAACCAGGCAACGGGAGCGATAGCCGCCAAAACCTCTGCCGGAGAGATGGTGCTTCTTAATCCTGACGGCGGCGGCATTGCGCTCATGAGTACCACGAGGGTTGTCTATTCGGCCCCGAATTACACTCTCAACCGCAAAATATATGATTATGCCTTCAGTACCGCCCCTGATGGCCGTTCAATGCGGCTCGGAGATATCATCAGACTGGCCAAGGTAAGCTCCGGAACGGGGATGAACAAGCGCAACTTCCTGCTGCTGGGTGATCCCGCTCTGCGACTGGCATGGCCGGTGGAGGGTAAAGTGGTTACCGACAGCATCAACGGTGTATCAGTCGACTTTGCTACTGACACACTTAAGGCGTTGTCACTGATAACCATAAGCGGCCATCTGGAGGATACCGATGGTAATATTCTGAGCAATTTCAACGGTACGGTGGAGCCAGCGGTGTATGATAAGGCAAGCAGTGTAAGCACACTGGCCAACGACGGCGGGTCACCCACTGACCTACCCCGTCTCCGGCAACGTGATCTTCAGGGGAACCACGGCTGTTACAGGTGGCAGGTTCAGCTTTTCATTCATTGTACCCCTGGATATCAACTACTCCTTCGGGAAGGGTGCAATAAGCTATTATGCACAGGACGGGAAAACGGACATCAACGGCAGCTTCAGCAATATCATCGTGGGAGGATTTTCTGACACCGGCATGGATGATGCCGAAGGTCCTGCCATCAGGCTTTTCATGAATGACACACTATTCAGGGACGGAGGCGTCACTGACAAATCCCCCACTCTTCTGGCACTCATCAGCGATGAATCAGGCATCAATGCAACAGGGACCGGCATCGGGCATGACATCATCGCCTGGATTGATGATGACATGTCAGGGGCAGTGACACTTAACAGCCTGTATGAGGGCAGACATCGGAAAGCACACCTCGGGCAGCCTTGTCTATCCTTTTGTCATATCCGAAAAGGGAGAGCATACCGTCTCCATGAGGGCCTGGGACAACCTGAACAATCCCACTGTGGAGACGCTCAGATTCGTGGTTGATGCCAGCGGCTCTTTCAGCTTTACAAACCTGCTGGCTTTTCCAAATCCTGCTGCTGACGGCACAAAATTTACAGCAGAACACAACAGTCCTGATACTCAGATGGATGTAACCATTACAATTTTCAGCTCTGACGGCAGGGCCGTAAGGGTGATCAGAGAGCAGGTAAACAGTACCGGATATGCCCTTCCCGACATACCCTGGGACGGCTGTGACGGGAACGGAGGCAGACTTGCCCGCGGCTTATATCTCTGGCGCATCGAAGCAGTAACCGATGATGGTGCAAAGAGCTCATCCACAGGGCGTATCATCATTTTGTAGCACAACACAATAACTCGACCTTTTTTTTGTTTTATATTTGCACAAATCTTGAATCTGAATAGTTATGAAAAATAAGGCCCTGATCGTTGGCAGCATATTACTATTGTTTACTTTTTCTATACCCGTTGAGGCTCAGGATGATCAGCCCTACAATGTCATCCAGACTGCGGTACCGTTTCTTACCATTGCGCCTGACTCACGTTCAGGAGCCATGGGTGACGCCGGCGTCGCCACATCTGCGGATCTCTACAGTATGCACTGGAACCCAGCCAAGTTTGCATTTATTGACGGCAACGGAGGATTCGCAATGTCATATTCACCCTGGCTCAGAGCCCTTGTGCCCGATATAAACCTTGCCTTGCTTTCAGGTTATTACATGTTCAGACAGCAAGCTGTTGCTTTACGCTCAAGCCTGATGTATTCATCACTTGGAGAGATACAGTTCACAGATGATTACGGCAACTACCAGCGCGACTATAACCCCAATGAGTTTTCAATTGACGTTGCATACTCACGCCTTTTCTCAGAAAACTGGTCCGGCGGCGTGGCCCTTAGATTCATCTATTCGAACATTACCGGAGGAATGACCGTAGGTACCACCGAAACCAAGGCCCGCATTGCTTTCGCAGCAGACGCCTCAGCGTTTTATACAAAACCCCTGGATCTCGTATTCGAAAAAAGGCAATATTGCCGCCGGTTTCAACTTCTCGAACATAGGCTCCAAGATGAGCTACACAACCGACGTCGACCCGGATTTCATTCCGATGAACATGCGTCTCGGGACAACCTTTTCGGTTCAGCTCGACAGGTATAACCTGATTGCTTTCTCCTTCGACCTGAACAAACTGCTTGTGCCCACTCCTCCCATTTATGACACTGACGGTGAACCGATTCTGGCAGGCAAGGACCCGAACGTATCCGTACCGGTTGCAATTTTCCAGTCGTTCTATGACGCCCCCGGAGGCTTCAGTGAGGAGATGAAGGAGTTTACTGAGTCGATCGGCATTGAGTACTGGTACAATCAGCAGTTTGCATTGAGGACCGGTTATTTCAATGAGGCTGAGATGAAGGGGAACGAAGAAGTACTTTTTACGGTTGGCGCCGGATTCAGGTTAAGTGTTTTCTCACTCGATTTCTCCTACCTTATTCCGGTAACCCAGAACAATCCGCTTGCGGGCACACTGAGATTCTCACTTGGCTTTGAGTTTGACTCGCTCCGCAATCTCAGCCAGAAGTAAAATAATATATGACGCTGCATCACAGAATAGGACAGGGCATAGACTTCCATCGCCTTGAGGAGGGTCGTGAGCTCTGGCTCGGCGGGGTGCACGTCAGCTCACCAAAGGGATGCGTGGCACACTCTGACGGTGATGTCCTTATACATGCGATTTGTGATGCACTGCTGGGTGCTGCAGGACTGAGTGATATCGGGACGCACTTCCCCGACACATCCGATGAGTTCAGGGGCATTGACAGCAAGATACTCCTGAAGCGTACGGTGGAAATGGTCACAGGGAAGGGTTACCGGATAGTGAACATAGACAGCACCGTATGTCTGGAGCTTCCAAAGCTGGCACCATACATGACAGCCATGCGCACCACCATGGCAGCCATTGCGAATATTTCTCCCGATGCAGTCTCGGTCAAGGCCACAACCACCGAGAAGATGGGTTTCACCGGCCGCGGTGAAGGAATCGTGGCGATGGCCGTCTGCCTCATCGCTGACCTGATTCCGGGGAATGTCTGAAAGTCCTTAAATTCCTCTACTTCCCACCCTGCAATCTGGCTCCTTCGCTAAAATACGCTCGGCCCTCTACTGCCTATTCCCTGAAAATGGAATCAATCAGATTATCGTCAGCCTGCGATGGAAGGGTGACCACCAGTCCCGGTGTGCGTTCCATCTCCCGTTTGATAGCCGATACCGCACCGCTGTTCCTCGCCCAGCTACGGCGGGCTATGCCGTTGTTGACATCCCAGAAGAGCATTGACCTGAGCCTCCCCGATGCTTCCGGCGTGCCGTCGAGCAACATGCCGAAGCCGCCGTTGATCACCTCGCCCCAGCCCACGCCGCCGCCATTGTGCAGTGAGACCCAGGTGGCGCCGCGGAAGGCGTCGCCGATGACATTCTGAACTGCCATGTCGGCTGTGAAGCGTGAACCGTCATATATGTCTGAAGTTTCTCCTGAATGGTGAGTCGGTGCCTGACACGTCATGATGATCGCGGCCGATGACTGACGGGTCCGCTTATGTCACCGCCGGCAATGGCATCGTTGAAGGCCTCCGCTATCATCGCCCTGCCGCGGGCATCGGCATACAGTATTCGCGCCTGCGAACCTACCACCAGCCTGTTGCGCGCCGCCTCGCGAATCCAGTGTATATTGTCTGACATCTGCTGACGTATGTCATCCGGCGAATCCTTCATCAGCCGTTCGAGTGTCGCTGCAGCGATGGCATCCGTTCTTGCCAGGTCAGCAGGGTCACCGGAGCAGCATACCCACCTGAACGGGCCGAAGCCGTAGTCGAAGCAGAGGGGACCCATAATATCTTCAACATAGGAAGGGTAACGGAAACCTCCCCGACCGTCTGAGATATCCGCCCCGGCACGCAATGCCTCAAGCAGGAAGGCGTTGCCGTAATCGAAGAAGTAGGTCCCATGCGCGGTATGCTGGTTAATGGCATCCACCTGGCGGCGCAGCGAAGACTGCACCATCATGCGGAACCTATCCGGATCGTCGGCCATAAGTTTGTTGGCTTCGTCGAAGGTGATACCTGACGGATAGTAGCCGCCGGCCCATGGGTTGTGAAGCGAGGTCTGGTCAGACCCCAGGTCGGCCCATAGCCCCTCCTCGGCGAACCTCTCCCACAACTCGACAATATTGCCATGGTATGCCAGTGAGACCGCCTCGCCGTCGGCACAGGCCCTTTGTACCCTGTCAGTCAGCACGGCGAGGTCTTCGTGAACCTCATCAACCCACCCCTGTGAATAACGGGTGGTGATAGCCCTGGGGTTGACCTCCGCAACTACGGAGACGACGCCTGCTATATTGCCTGCTTTGGGCTGGGCCCCTGACATTCCTCCCAGACCCGATGAGATAAAGAGCCTGCTTTTCCTGGAGCTGTCATCTGACGGCCGGAGACGGCGCAAGGCGTTGAGAAGTGTGATGGTGGTGCCGTGCACTATGCCCTGCGGCCCTATGTACATGTATGAGCCTGCCGTCATCTGCCCGTACTGTGAGACCCCGAGGGCATTGAACCTCTCCCAGTCGTCGTGCGAAGAGTAGTTGGGTATCACCATGCCGTTGGTTACGACAACGCGCGGGGCCTCCCTGTGTGAGGGAAAGAGCCCCAGAGGATGACCTGAATAGACCACCAGTGTCTGCTCATCAGTCATCTCTGAAAGGTACCTCATGGTGAGACGGTACTGTGCCCAGTTCTGAAAGACTGCGCCATTACCGCCGTAGGTTATAAGCTCATGAGGGTGCTGGGCCACGGAAGGGTCAAGATTGTTGGTGATCATGACCATAATGGAGGCTGCCTGAACTGATTGTGGAGGATACTCGCTTATTGGCCTGGCCTTCATCTCATACGACGGCCTGTAACGATACATGTAGATGCGACCGCGGTCGCGCAGCTCGGCTGCAAACTCCGGGGCAAGCACACCGTGCAGCTGAGGCGGAAAATATCTCAGGTATTACGGAGGGCCAGCTTCTCCTCCAGTGGTGAGCAGATCACGCCTGCGTGGTGCATGGTTGACAGCAGGGTCGTATGGCTTGGGTTCGGGAAGGCGATCGGGTATGCCCTCACAAATTTGTGATATGAAATCATTCATGATATGCTCTGTAAATCATCGGGTACAAAGATAGAAGTCACCAGACACGCTCATGCAACGTCCCTGACAACCGACACACAGCTGTATGTATCTCTCTTATTGTTCGTTGACTATCTCGTCATCAACGAGTATACGTCCGCAATATTCGCAGACGATGATCTTCTTCCTCGACCTGATATCAAGCTGGCGCTGCGGGGGTATCTGGTTGAAACAGCCGCCGCATGCATCTCTCTGAACAGACACCACTGCCAGCCCGTTGCGGGCATTGGAGCGTATACGTTTGTAGGCTGTCAGGAGCCTCTCCTCTATCTTCTTCTGAAGATCGGCCGATTTAGTGTCAAGCTGTTCCTCTTCCTTCTGTGTATCACGTGTGATATCATCCAGTTCCGACTTCTTGCCATCCAGGTCGCGCTGCCTCTCGTCAAGGGCTGACTGAGCCACCGCCATCACCTCCTTCTTTTCTGCAACCTGTACTGTGAATTCGCGAATCTTCTTGCTGCACAGCTCCATCTCCAGTGTCTGAAACTCTATCTCCTTGGAGAGCGAATCATATTCGCGGTTATTGCGGACATTGTTCTGCTGTTCCTCATATTTCTTAATGAGAGCCGTTGAGTTGGTGATCTCGTTATTCTTGCCCAAAATGGACTTCTCGAGCTCGGCGATCTCGTTTTTCAGGTTACCTATCCTCGTCTCGAGTCCTGCCACATCGTCTTCCAGGTCCTGCACCTCAAGCGGCAGCTCGCCCCTGAGAGTACGAATCTTATCTATTTCTGAATCAACAAGCTGCAGTGAATAGAGCGCTCTGAGTTTCTCCTCTATCGTAAGTTCAGTTTCAGCTGTTTTGGTCTGCTTTATCATATTGCAATTTGATTTTTAAGGTATGCTTGAATCCGTGTGCTGATTATACTTTATCTGTAAGTTTTTGTCTCTGCATCTAATGCGGGGTTCATATTACCGGAAGTATTTTACCGGATTCGTTTTTACTTCGGAAAACCGGAGTGCAAAGTTAGGAAATTTTTTCTGAATCAGGTCGTGCAGAATCTCCAAAGAAAATTTTTCGCTCTCATAATGTCCGGCGTCAGCCACCAGCATATTTTGCGGAGCCTCGGTGAAGGCGTGGTATTTGATGTCTCCGGTGATAAAGGCATCGGCGCCGGCGCGGGCGGCGGCGGGGATATAACCCGAGCCTGACCCTCCGCACAGGGCCACCGTGGTCAGGGGGCGAGAGGGGTCGCCGCCGTATCGTATGCAAGACGTGCCTGTCAGCTGTTTCAGTCGTGCGAGCAGCTCACTGCCGGTGAGAGGGGCGGGCAGCGTGCCGATGGCGCCCGCGCCGGCGCCGTGATACTCGTTCTCCAGTGCTATTAAGTCATAGGCCACCTCCTCATAGGGGTGTGCCTCCAGCAGGGCTCTGACACACGCTCCGGCCAGGTGTGACGGTATTACAGCCTCTATCCTCACCTCAGGCTCGGTATGATCTGCTCCTGCGCGTCCGGCAAAGGGATCGGCACCCTCTCCGGCCCGGTAAGTTCCCTCGCCATGCACGTTGAAGCTGCAACGGTCATATTTCCCGATGTGTCCGGCACCGGCGCCAAAGAGAGCATCTCTCACCATCACGGCATGTGTCACGGGCACAAAGGTCACGAGCTTGGAGAGCCTACCCCTGAGGGGAACCAGCACCCTGATCCCTTCCAACCCCATCTTCTCAGCCAGGATATGACTTACTCCTTTTTCTATATTATCAAAACTGGTATGGGCCGAGTAGACGGCGACGTCGTTCTTAAGGGCAGCAGCCACGCTGCGCTCAGCATCGCTACCGTAGGCCAGGCGCTTCAGAGGTGTAAAGATGAGGGGATGATGCGATACCACCAGGTTGCAGCCATGGCTGACAGCCTCTTCAATGACAGCAGGAGTCACATCAAGGGTAATCAGCACTGAATCAATTTCCGCTGAGGGATTGCCTGCCTGCAGTCCACTGTTGTCATAATGTTCCTGAAATGCCGGGGGTATCAGCCCTTCGAGCCATAAAACAAATTCTCCGAGGGTAACCGCCATAGAATCATTTAATTTCGTCCCTGATATCAACGAGCATACCTCTTATGTTCCTGAGTGCATCAGCAATCTCCAGCCGGTAGTCGGTCTCCTCACGGTTATTCTTCAGGTATTTCTTCGCACCCTCCAGGGTCATGCCCCTCTCTCTCAGCAGGTGATGGATGAGCTTAAGGTTTTTTAAGTCCTCCTCCATAAAGAGCCGGTTGCCCTTGTTGTTCTTCCTGGGCCGGAGAACGTCAAACTCCTTCTCCCAGAAACGAATGGTGGAGACAGGTTCGGAAAACATTTCGGAGACCTCTCCTATCTGGTAATAGAGTTTTTCTACTTTCTTTTCCCTGTAAGGCATGGTGCGCTGGATGAATCAGTCGAAGGTCTGTCCGCTCTTACTTGAGATCTCCAGCATCCGGTCATATTCTTCAGGGGTGAGATCGTTAAAATAATACAATGCCGGATCGACCTGCCTGCCGTTAACCAATACCTCATAGTGCAGGTGCGGGGCCGTTGAGAGACCGGTGCTGCCTATAAACCCGATAACATCGCCACGCTTGACCTTCTGCCCTACCCTGACGTTGAAGCCGTCAAGATGAGCGTAAACCGTCTCGTACCCGAATCCATGATCTATGATTATATGATTGCCCAGTTCACGGCGTGCCGATTTGACGGTTTCAATCACCCCGTTGCCCGTAGCATAGACCTCGGTGCCTGTCGGCGCGGTGAAGTCCATTCCGGAATGGAATTTTGATATCTTGTAAATGGGATGGATGCGGTATCCGAAGCCCGAGGCGGTGCGCTTCAGGTCCTTGTTTGAGAGAGGCTCAATAGCCGGTATGCTGCTCAGCATCTCCTCCTTCTCGGAGGCATATGCTATAAGCTCATCGAACGACTCCGACTGCACGTATATTTTTTTCTGATTCTGTCAAGCCGTGCCGCAGTCTCAACTACCAGCTCCGAGTTTGAGAATCCCTCAAACTCAGTATACCTGTTCACGCCGCCAATACCGCCTTCACGGTATGACGAGGGCAGAGGCTCAGTCTCAAAGATGGTCCTGTAGAGATTATCATCCGTCTCCTGGAGGTGGCCGAGCACCTTCTCCACATTATCCATCTCACGGTTCATGAGTTCATACTGCAGTGTGAGCTGCTCTATCTCCCTCTTGAGCGCCTTCTCCTGGGGAGAATCGAATACAAACGCAAAAATAAACCCGTAAATGCCGGCGAGAAAGAGTGATGCGACGAAATAACCGAAGAGACGCAGAAAGGTCTGTCTGATGCCCAGCCTTATCCTGTCAAAGCTGAGAGTTTCATGATTAAACTTGTACTTTGTCTTTGGCATCTGCTATGATGGCATAATGAATGCCATGCAAACTTAAGCAATATTAGCTTAAATACAAAAAGCCCTTTCAGACTTATGTAAAATTTTCCCGGCAGTACTCAGGGTTTGGAAAGGAAGTCGAGCATCATGAAATACTCATCTTCCGTCAGGCTGTCTTCAAAATACCAGAGAGGGTTCACATGTGCGCCAAAAAGGTCGATCTGGTAGTGCAGGTGAGGTCCGGAGGATATCCCCGTGTTTCCCGAGAGCCCGATGAAATCACCACGTGTGACCTTCTGCCCCCTCCGTACCCGGCACTCGCTCAGATGACCGTAGATTGTCCTGTAGCCGTAACCGTGGTCAATCACGACCTTGATTCCGAAGCCGTCATTATCATTACCTGCATAATAGACAACCCCGGCCCCAGTGGCATGGACCTCAGTGCCAATCGGACACCGGAAGTCCTGACCGAAATGCCAGCGTGGCGAGCCAAGCACAGGGTGCCTCTCGCGAAACTTCATGCCGTCACCAAGAAGCATGCTGACATTAACAGGCCTGATGTAAGGCAGGTGCGCCCACATCTCCTTCCAGTCCGCAGCCTTGCCGGTCAGCTCGGTAAGTGAATTGTACTGTATGTTGGTCTGGGTCCTGAGGTCCTCAAACTTCGATCTCAGTGCCACCATCATGTCACTGTTCATATAGCCGGTCAGGTCACCGAACCTGAAAGTACCTCCGGAACCGCCTTCAGATATGTCTTCCGGAATGAGGGGAAGATCGAGAACGGCACGGTATGAGCTGTTGTCGGATGACCGCAGGTCGGCAATGAGCCCTGAAGAATAGTCTATTTTTCTCTCAAGAAGTGAATATCTGAGCTTCATTTCATCCACCCTCTGTGTCAGCAACTCCTCTTTCGGAGAGCCGAAAAGACGGTGGAAGATAAAGGCATAAAAGACTGTCATTAAGACAGAAAGGCCAAACCACACCAGGAAGCGGAGGAGCTTCTCACTCGTGTTTCGACGGTGCCTCAGAAACTGGAGGCTGGCTGCATCAAAAACGTAATTCTTCCTTTTCAGCATCAACAGATCAGTGTATTGCCACTATTTTGGACAGCTATCAGACAAACGTAAAATATTTAAATTAATTTTACAAGCCCGCAATATAATGAAAATATAAGCAGGGTGCGGTGTTACGATGAAGGCAAAAGAAGTAAGAGAGGAATTCCTCAGTTTTTTCAGGTCGAAGGAGCATAGAATAGTACCCTCCGCGCCGATGGTCATAAAGAATGATCCTACGCTGATGTTCACCAATGCGGGGATGAACCAGTTCAAGGACATCTTTCTTGGCAACCAGCCGGCAACATATAAAAGGGTCGCCAATTCCCAGAAGTGCCTGCGCGTGTCGGGTAAGCACAATGATCTTGAGGAGGTGGGGCTTGACACCTATCATCACACGATGTTCGAGATGCTTGGCAACTGGTCTTTCGGCGATTATTTCAAGAAGGAGGCCATAGAATGGGCATGGGAATTTCTCAACGGCCGTCTGGGCATCACGCAGGAGAGGATCTATGTAACCGTCTTTGAAGGAGATTCTGAAGATGATGTGCCGCGCGATGATGAAGCGGCAGATTACTGGAAAAAATGCTTTGCCTTCCCGGATAAACACATCATCAACGGCTCAAAGAAGGACAACTTCTGGGAGATGGGTGAAACGGGGCCATGCGGTCCCTGTTCAGAGATACACGTCGATATCAGGTCAGACGACGAGCGTGCCGCCAGGCCAGGTCATTTGCTGGTCAACACCGGGCACCCCCAGGTCATAGAGATATGGAACCTGGTCTTCATCCAGTATAACCGCAGGGCCGGGGGCGAACTGCAACTCCTGCCGGAGAAGCATGTTGACACAGGAATGGGCTTTGAACGGCTCTGCATGGTGATGCAGAACAAAAAGTCAAACTATGACACTGATGTTTTCCAGCCTCTCATAAGCGCGTCCGCCGCTGTGACCGGCAAACCTTACGGTAGCAGACCGGACTGGGACATAGCCCACAGGGTCATAGCGGATCATCTCCGCACCGTGGCATTCTCAGTCGCTGACGGACAGCTGCCTTCGAACAACAAGGCCGGCTATGTCATCAGGAGGATACTCCGCCGCGCTGTGAGATATGGCTATACATCGCTCGAAATGACCGAACCGTTTATTCATAAGCTTCTTCCGGCCCTGATTGAATCCATGGGCGGTCACTACCCGGAGCTCTCCGCGCAGCAGGAGATCATCAACAGTGTAATCTTCGAAGAGGAACAGGCATTCCTGAAGACGCTGGGAAAAGGGCTGAAGATGATTGAGCGCAGGGTGGCAGCTCTGAAGAAGGAAGGAAAGAGCATTTATCCGGGCAGTGATGCATTTGAACTGTTTGACACATACGGGTTCCCGGTTGATCTCACCCAGCTGATAATGAGGGAGAACAACATGGTTCTCGACGAGGAGGCATTCATGCAGGAGCTAAACGCTCAGAAAGAGAGATCAAGGGATGATGCGGCTGTCACTGCGGGTGACTGGGTGGTAATACACGATGTGGAAAACACTCTCTTCACCGGATACGACCGTACGGAAGACACTGTCAGGATAGCACGCTACAGAAAGGTAAGCTCCAGGGGAAAAGAGGCCGTTCACCTGGTCTTTGACAGAACACCCTTCTATGCCGAATCGGGAGGTCAGACGGGCGACAAAGGCTATATTGCCTCAGAAAATGAGAAGCTGGGGATAAGTGATACTATCAGGGAGAACAACCTTATTATACATATCGCCGGGAAGGTGCCAGCCAATCCGTCGGTGCTGTTCAAAGCCGTTGTAGACGGTGAGGCACGGCAGGATACAGCCAACAACCACACTGCCACCCACCTTATGCATCATGCCCTAAGGGAGGTGATCGGTAAGCATGTGGAACAGAAGGGATCGCTTGTCACACCCGAAAGACTCAGGTTTGACTTCAGCCATTTCACCCAGGTGACGCCTGAGCAGCTCGCCGCCGTGGAGCAGACGGTCAATGAGATGATAATGAAAAACATCGTTTCAGAGGTGCATGTCGATACACCCGTCGAGGATGCGATAGCCATGGGGGCCATGGCCCTCTTTGGTGAAAAATACAGCGAGAAGGTCAGGGTTGTGTCATTCGGCGAGTCAGTTGAGCTTTGCGGCGGCACTCACGTTGAGAGCACCTCACGTATAGGTATTTTCAAGATCACCTCCGAAGGAGCCGTAGCAGCAGGTGTGAGGAGGATAGAGGCAGTAACCGGCAGACGGGCACTTTCATACATCAATGAGAAACTGAAAACTCTCGGTCAGATTACCGAGATGCTCCGTAGCACCGGGAACCCCGCTGCAAACATATCAAAGCTGATGACGGAGAACGCCGTATTGAAGAATACTGTCGAAAAAATGAGGCTTGCAGCGGCGGCAGCGGCACGCAGCGGCCTTGCTGCCGGTGCCGTCACCGCAGGAAACTACCGCATCTACTCGGGTGTACTGGAGGAGACGCCTCCCGAAACGCTCAAGAATATCGCGCAGCAGGTCAGGCAGTCAGATGATTTAAGCATCATCATCATAGGATCCGGGAACGAAGGAAAAGCCTCGCTGGCAGTAGCCCTGGGAGACGAGGCAGCCCGGTCGTCACATCTGAATGCCGTAGAGATCATTAAAGAAATAGCCCCGGTGATCAACGGAGGAGGAGGAGGGCATCCCGGAATGGCCACTGCCGGAGGCAAGAGGCCGGAGGGCCTGCGTGAGGCTGTGGACAAAGCCGTGGAACTGGTAAAAAAGATGCTGTAATTCAGCAATGAATATGGTCAGAATTCTAACTATTGCATCGCGGGGTCACGAAACAATCGCGGTTAGCTTTCTCTCACTCTTCGGCGGCGTATCTGTGCCTGGGTTCCTGTTCAGTGCAACCCTGCTACGAGGATATTGACCCTGTGATGAATACCATTCTGCTCACAAGCGGTACAGGTGAGAGTGTCACGGCCGATTCACTCAGGGTGAGAGGCGTCTCTCCCTCCGATACCATTGAATTTGTAGACGTACGGCTTGCGGCATCATTCTCCGTTCCACTGGACCCTTCAAGTGACCAGTCACTGTTTTTCATCACACTGAACGGTATCCAGGATACAGCAGTAATCTATTATACCCGTTATCCGCATCTTGTCTCGCCTGAATGCGGCTACACATTTATCAGCAGGATAACCGGACTGATGACCACCCACAATATTATTGACACCCTCATGATTGAGAACAACAACGTGAATCTCAATGGCGAAAAGAACCTGCATCTGTTTTATTAGTCTCTTCCTGCTGGCAGGAAGCAGTGCAGTGTCTCAGGATACGGTCACCGTACCAATGAATATCAGAGCGGGCTTTGACCTCTCCGGACCCATTATGCAACTTATCGGCAGTGAGCTCACCAGTTACGGAATGAATGCCTCTGTGGATATCAACTCAGCCTTCGCGGTCACCGCCGGCATCAGATATTCAACCTTTGAGACGTCAGATTACAGCTATGACTTCATGAGCCGCGGTACCAGCGTCGTCGCCGGCACCGACTATAACTTCATCAAGGCCAACGTCTCCGGTGGCAGGCATTATGCAGGTATAGGAGTAAGGTACGGACTCAGCTTCTACAGCGAAGAGGCCCCGGTCATCAGATACAACAACGAATGGGGGGCCGGAGAGTCATCGGTTCCGCTGTCTCAACACACCGGACATTTTCTGGAGATCACTCCGGGTGTACGCACCCAGATCTTTCAGGGGGTGACCCTGGGCTGGAACATCTATATGAGAATGCTTATCAGCGCAGGGGCCGGAAAGGATCTCAAACCGGTGTGGATGCCCGGTTATGGACCGGGAACAAGGGGAATAACAACGGGAGCCGAATACTACATCTCCATCTCCATACCATACAAAAAGATAAAGGTGGTTATCAGGCCCAAACAGGAACAACCGGAAGAGGAAGAAGGGGAAGAGGGTGGGTCAACCGACAACCGCACATTCCCGTCAAGCTCAGGCGGCAGGCTTTGAAACCTGCCTGTGGCTGAACAGGAGCAGCCCCATGAAAGTCAGAAACCCGTTCACCAGCAGCATCTCGAAGCCGAACCGGTAACCATTGAAGAGCTCCTCTGAAAACATACTCAAAAAGTAGCAGATCACCGGTGACATTATTGCGATCCACGGCGTTATCCTGTCGTTTACGCTTCTTTTGGTGAACAGACCGAAAGTGAAGAGGCCCAGGAGCGGTCCATAGGTATATCCTGCTATCGTAAAGAGCTTGTCAATAATCGCCCTGTCGTTCATCTGCCTGAACATAAGGATACATATAAAAAAGATAAAGGCGAACCCGAAGTGCACTGAGTACCTGATCCTGGTTTTCTTCCCGTCATCCATCTGCGTATTTTTCTCCAGTCCCAGAAAATCGATGCTGAAGGAGGTGGTAAGCGAGGTGAGTGCTCCATCGGCACTGGGAAATGCAGCCGATATGAGTCCTACGAGGAAGACCACTCCAGCTGCCGGACCAAGGTATTTGAAGGCTATTGTCGGGAAGAGGTCGTCCGTCATGGCAACTTTCACGCCCTCAGCAGATACGCATACAGCACCAGTGCAACGAACCAAGCACAAGGAACAGGAAAACCACGAAGACATTTATCGTACTGAAGGTGAACATATTCTTCTGGGCATCCTTTAGACGCCTGATACTCAAATTCTTCTGCATCATCTCCTGGTCGAGCCCTGTCATTGTAATGGTGATGAACATGCCGCTGAAGAACTGCTTGACAAAGTGGCGCGGATGATCCCAGTCAGTGATGACAATACGCGACATGTCACTGTCGAACACGTCACCCAGAAGGGAAGCAATAGGAGCACCAAGCTCCCTGCTGATGTAAACAACCGAGAGTATGACGGCAATAAGCATGAAGGTGGTCTGCAGGGTATCGGTCCAGATTATTGTCCTTATGCCTCCCTTAAGTGTATAAATAATAATCAGTGCTATGAATATCAATACATTAACCCAGAACGGAATATCCCAGGCATCGAATACAAATATCTGCAGCACGTTAATGACCAGAAAACATGCGCAGTGCAAGCGCCTAACACCCTTGAAATAATGAAGAACCCTGCCCCCGTCTTATAGGACCAGAACCCGAACCGCTGTTCAAGGTATCCGTAAATGGATGTCAGTTTGAGGCGGTAGTATAGTGGCAGAAGAATCAGGGCGATGACAACGTAGCCGAAAAAGTAGCCAAAGGCTACCATCATATAGGAGAACTGAGTCTCCCCCACCCATCCAGGTACAGACATAAAGGTCACCCCTGAAAGCGATGCGCCTATCATACCATAGGCGACAACAAACCAGGGAGAAACCTTGTTGCCGATGTAGAACGACTGGTGGTTTGCCTTGCGTGCCGTAATGAAAGTCACTCCGAACAGCATCAGGGTATAGGCAACGAAGATCAGCAGGATAAGGATTGGTGTCATGGCTCTGGAAACGTGTCTGCAAGGATAATAAAAAGATCGGAGATAAAAATAATGATCGTGTCACGTTTCCGGAAAATATTGAATTATTTTTGCCGTAAATCTCAAAAATGTCAGCACGCTTCCCGTCAAAACTGCTCGAAGAGGCCGTAAACGAGTTTGCCTCCCTACCGGGATAGGCCGCAAGACCGCCTTCAGGCTGGTAATGCACCTGCTGAGGCGCGACAGTGGCGAAGTGCGCCGGTTCGGCGAGACCATCACCAGGCTGCGGGAAGATGTCTGTTACTGCAGTGTGTGCCACGGAATAAGTGATACGGCGGTATGTGAGATATGCAGTGATGCTTCACGCGACAGGTCGGTGATCTGTGTCATTGAGAACGTACAGGACGTGATGGCCGTTGAGAATACCAGGCAGTTCAGGGGATTATACCATGTGCTGGGTGGGATAATATCACCCGTTGACGGAGTAGGTCCCTCTGATCTTACAATATCGAAGCTTGAAGAAAAAGTACGGGAGGGTACCATAAAGGAGGTCATCCTTGCCCTCAGCACAACAATGGAAGGAGACACCACAAACTTCTATATTTATAAGCGTCTCTCGGGGTATGATGTCCGTATCACAACCCTCGCACGCGGTGTAGCCATAGGGGATGTGCTCGAGTACACTGATGAGATCACTCTCGGTCAGTCAATCCTCAACCGCCGCCTCTTCGCCCTTCATTAGCGGCGTGGCAGGGCATTTTCGGCAGCCCCACAGCTGGCCTTGCAGCCCCGCAAGGGGGGCCTTTTGAGCCGTTTGCAGCGCCGTTTGCTCCGTGTGGCGGCATTTTGTCCTGCAGCCCCACGGGGGGCCTTTTAGCCGTGTTCCGCGGGCCGTTTGCAGCCCGCGCGGCGGCTTCTGTTGCAGCCAAGGCGGGCCTTTTCAGCTTTCGGCCGTTTGTTACCCCGTAGAAACGCGATGTTTGCAATAAACCTGTAAAATCACCCCTGTCATTTTTTTATTCTGAAAATCTTGCTTATTTTGATGAAAATCAAGAGCTGATGACAGAGACATTTGACAGGTTTTTTTCAGATGCATCGCATCTGATGAAGAAATCGGCAATACGAGAGATACTTAAGCTTACACAGAGGCCTGATATGATCTCCTTTGCCAGGAGGACTTCCCTCTCCGGACTCTTTTCCCATAGAGGACATAAAAAAGATCACTTCGGAGATGCTGGATGAGGAAGGCAAGGCTGCTCTCCAGTATGGTACCACCGAGGGTGATCTAAAGCTTCGTACGCTCCTTGCCGAACGTCACAAAAAAGACGGCCTCGACTTGTCGCCAAACAGTATCATCATTACCACAGGCTCGCAGCAGGCACTTGATCTGTGCGGGAAGATCTTCATTAACCGCGGCGATGTGGTCCTCTGCGGATTACCATCATACCTTGGCGGCCTCAATGCCTTTTCCAATTATGGCGCCAGGCTCAAGGGTATACCCCTCGACGATAATGGCATGCGGCCCGACCTCCTTGAGAAGACGATAATAAAACTGAAGAATGAAGGCAGCATTATAAAGTTCATCTACATAATACCTGATTTTCAAAACCCTACAGGCGTTACTCTCCCACGTGCGCGTCGTCTCGAGATCATTCGCATAGCCGTGCGTCATGACCTTGTCATCGTTGAGGACAGTCCATACCGCGACGTTGTGTTTGAGGACCCCCGAGCCCCTTATGTCATCCCTTGACACCAGCGGCAGGGTATTGACACTTAACACCTTCTCCAAGATCCTTGCCCCCGGGTTCAGGCTGGCATGGGTAACAGGTCACCCGGCGATCATTGATAAACTTGTGACGGCCAAACAGGCTGCCGACCTGTGCACACCCCCGTTTGTGCAAAAGATAACGGCGCGGTATATTGAGAAAGGCACTTCTCTATTATGAACCTGAAAAGACTGATCCGACATCGTACCGTGAGTAGGCGCGACATGACATCGGAATGTTTCCGTGAACTCATGCCTGAGGGAGTGAAATGGACCGAACCCTCCGGCGGCCTGTTCCTCTTCGTCACGCTGCCGCCATCAATGGATGCTGCAAGGCTTCTGGAGAGAGCGCTGCAAAAGAAAGTTGCTTTCGTCTGCGGCTCTGTATTCTATTGCAACAATGAGGGCCATAACACAATGCGTATCAACTTCTCCTTCTGCGGACAGGAGGACACATGCGAAGGTGTACGCAGACTGGCCGAAGCAATAAGGGAGGAGAATGCTTCCTGAAAACGATGGAGCTTTCGGTGATAATCGTTTCCTGGAATGTCCGCGATTACCTGAGGCAGGCACTCAGCTCAGTCATCGTCGCGGCAGAAGGAATAAGTCACGAGATAACGGTCATCGACAATAATTCAGGTGACGGGACGCCGGAAATGGTGGAGAGGGAGTTCTCACGGGTCAGGCTCATTGTCTCCAAAACCAACGAAGGGTTTTCTGCTGCCTGCAACAAGGGTATCAGAGCCTCCTCCGGCGAATACCTACTGATCCTCAATCCTGACACTGTCGTCAGTCCCGATGCCCTGATGAGGGCACACGCCTTCATGAGCAGCCACCCTGACGCAGGGGCTGCAGGTGCGAGAACGGACGGCAACGGCAGATTCCTGCTGAATTCAAAAAGGGGCTTTCCCTACCCTCTCACGTCACTGTTCAGATTCACAGGCGTGGGCAGGCTCTTCCCGCGGTCAGCGCTGTTCAATGCATACTACCTCGGAGAAATGCCTGACGACCAAATATGCCGGGCTGACATCCTCACTGGCGCATTCATGATGATCCGGAAGGAGGCCCTGGACAAAGCCGGCCTATTTGACAACGCCTACTTCATGTACGGCGAAGATATTGACCTGAGCTGGCGGCATAAGAAAAGCAGGTTACTACAACTACTACCTGCCTGACGTTCAAATAATCCATTACAAGGGAAGAAGCACCATGACCGACAGGGTGGGCTCCATGAAACACTTTTACGGGGCCATGAAGATCTTTGCCGTCAAGCACCTGCACCGGGGCTGGCACCTTCCCGTAAAAGCCTGTGTGACCCTTCTTGAAACATCAGCGCTGTTGCGGCTCCGCCTCGGACGGTTGATTAAAAAGTGACTTCTGTTGTTAAAAAGGAACAGACCACCTGTCGTCTTGTAACAATATTTCACTTATATTAGTCTCTTTAATAACTAACCACCTAGATGAGAAGGGCTAAATATATCCTGAGTCTGATTATTGTGATGTACGCCGTCTCTCTTGCAGGTCAGTCAAGAAGTGAACTACGTGATATGTTCCTCTCGGCAGAAGGTGACCTTCTTTTTGAGGATTATGCCGAGGCCCTCCCTAAATACCTGAGCCTTTTGCAGATATACCCTGAGAACTACAATTTCTATTTCAGGATCGGTCAGTGTTACCTTAATACCCCGGGCGAAAAGGACAAAGCCATCGCCTACCTCGAGACGGCCGTCCAGAACATAAACCCCGACTACCGGCGCGGTAAGTTACAGGAGACAGGCGCACCTTATGATGCCCTTTACTTTCTGGCAAATGCATACCGTATAGTCAATGACTTTGACAAGGCTCTCGGGACCTATGAAATATTTCTGAAGGATGTCGACACCGAAATGTATGACACCGCCCTCGTCAGGTTCCAGATGCAGACCTGCCACAATGCACGGCAGATGATGCGCAAACCTGTATATGTAGTTGACAAAAACCTCGGCAACACAGTTAATGACCGGTTTTCCGAATTCAATGCGGTGATCTCCCCCGACGAAAAGACGCTTCTCTTCACCAGTGAGCTGCAGTTCTATGATGCCATCTTCTGGTCAACGAAGGTGAATGGCATATGGTCTGAGCCGGTAAACCTGACACCGCAGCTCGGTATAGACCAGGACTATTACACTTCGTCGATTTCACATGACGGGCGCACGCTGCTGCTTTACAGGACCGATACCTACGACGGGAACATCTACAGCAGCACGCTTGAGGGCGACGCCTGGGGTAAGGTAGTTAAGCTCAACAACAACATAAACACAAAATACTGGGAATCTCATGCCACGATGACACGCGACGGCGGGAAGATCTATTTCACCAGCAACAGGCGCGAGAGCATTGGCGGACTCGATATCTTCGTTGCAGAACGTGACAGCACGGGCGAATGGGGTCCGGCGGTGAACCTGGGGCCGGAAATCAACACCATCTATAACGAGGAGACACCTTTCCTTACAAACGGTGACCGGACACTCTTCTTCAGCTCCCGGGGTCATTTCAACCTCGGTGGATATGACATCTTCCGGTCTGACCTTGACGCGCACGGGCGGTGGAGCACACCCGTGAACATCGGCTACCCTTTAAACACCACCGACGACAATCTCTTTTTCATGCCTCTGGGTAAGGGCGACAGGGGATACTACTCGCGGTTTGCAGATGACGGATACGGAAGAATGGATATATTCAGCTGTGACATCTATTCGGAACTCAATCCCCGAAACTTCTTCGTGACGGGCAGGGCTTCGGTCAGCAACCTGCTTGCTGAGTTCCCTCAGCCGGTAAAGATTACCGCTGTCAGCAATGCAGATAAAAGACAGCTGGTCACAGCACTTACCAACCCGGCCACGGGCCTTTATTCATTCAGGTTGCCGCAGGGAGCCTACAGTTTTATCTATGATTCTGATGACGCTGTAACACTTTCACAAAGCCATGAGATGCCGGTCAGTTACGCAAGTGACACCGTACGGATTGAACCGGTGGTGCTTAGTGAAACTGATTTATTTGCCCGCTTCAGGCTTTTATCCGACACCCTGATGAAGGTCAGCTCGGCTGAGCCTGTTGACATTAAACTTATCGCGGAAGAGAGGTCAATCCTTAGTGTTGGACTGTCGCCTCCTGACTCTTTGCTTACGGTTGGGCTATTCACTATTACGGATTCTGCATTCACCTATACTTTCCTGCCTGAAGAGGGTGAGAGCATGGTTAGCTTCCTGCTTACCGACCGTTTGGGTAATGACACCGGGGCTGTGGTGAGGGTAATTCGTGAAGATGCCGCCCCGCGGCCCGCCAAACCCCTTTATCACGAGATCGCCGTGCGACCCGAAGGTGATAAGGCAGAATCAGGAAGCGGGGAAAAAACGGTATCAGCAAGCGACAGCACAGCCTTGGCTGCAGATGCTGGCGACAAAGAGCAACTGCCGGCAGATGAGGCTGAGTCAACGGGGTGCTGCCTGCTATGGTGGATCCTTCTGGCTGTTGCGCTGTTAATCTTCTTCCTCATATGGAAGAGAAGAAAAAGGGAGAAAAGAGATAATGAACAATAACATAATGAAAATGAGGAAATTTGCGGTTTTGTTGCTCATCCTGACAATAGGGTACACTGCCAGATCACAAGACAACATAAGGTTACAGGAAGCCTTCTATGAGGCGGAGTACTTTCTTATGAGGGGAGACTATTCCGATGCACTTCCCTACTACCAGGGAATATATGCCGCCATGCCGGACAATGCGAGTATCGCATTCCGTCTCGGCCTCTGTTATCTCAACATCGAAGGCAGCAAGAACATGGCAATTGAATACCTCGAGAAAGCATCGCAGAACAGGTCACAGCCAAATACCGTGAAGGCTCCCTAAGGCAGACCGAAGCGCCATACGAAGCAATATTCTTTCTCGGAGATTCCTACAGGATCAATTACATGTTTGAAAAAGCCAGGGAGGCATATTCAAGATACCGTGAGACGCTGCTCCAGTCTGACATTGAGAACATCATGTTCGTTGACCAGCAGATCGCATCCTGCAACAATGCGCCGGCACTGATGGCCGCACCGGTGAAGTTCACAGTTGAAAGCATTGACCACCTCATCAATGACGGCAACAACAACTTCTTCCCGGTGTTCTCCGGCGATGGTAAATCGATAGCCTATATGACCGGAATGAAATTTTATGATGCCATAATGTTCTCACGGATGGTCAGGAACGAATGGGCTCCTCCCGCCAACATCACCCCGGAACTGCAATCCGACGGCGACCATTACGTCTCTTTTCTTTCAGCCACGGGAGACATGATGCTTCTCTCAAAGGATGACAACCTGAACAGCGACATATGGATGAGCCGCTTCAACGGATCACGTTGGGAAGCCGCACGCAAGCTGAAGAAAGAGATCAACACGAAATACTGGGAAGCCCACGGGTTCATCACCGAAGACGGCTCAACAATGATATTCTCAAGTGACAGGCCGGGAGGCTTCGGCGGTCTTGATCTCTATACCTCAAGACTGGAAAACGATGGAGAATGGGGCAAGCCGGTCAATATGGGACCGGAGATAAACACACCCTTTAATGATGACCGTCCTTTCCTGATCAAGAACGGCACCATCCTGTTTTTTGCCTCACAGGGACATTCCAACATGGGCGGATACGATATTTTTCGCAGTGATTTGCAATACAACGGCCTGTGGAGCAAACCGGCTAACCTGGGCTATCCTCTCAATAATCCTGACGATAACATTTTCTTCTTCCCCTCCGAGGGAGGCAAGTCAGGTTATATGTCGATGTCAGGCAGGAATGAGGGAGCCGGTAAAGCTGATATTTACAGGATAAGGTTCAAATAATGCGTATCAACACACACACAATGCTCCTGAAGATTTAATTTCGCACAAACAGAGACATGGGAATAAGGGGAATAGTTTTTGTGACCGGGATGCTTCTGCTGGTACCGCTGAGTGCACAGAAGAAGAGCGAGCTAAAGGAGATCTGGCTCGAGGCTGAATCTCACTATCTCTATGGCGAATATGAGCTGGCCAATCCGCTCTATCTGATACTTAATGACCTGATGCCAGACAACGCCAACATCAAATACAAAATCGGGAACTGCTACCTGAATATATTTGATGAGAAACCCAAAGCCATACCGTTTCTGGAGGAAGCTGTCAGAAATACCAGCTATGACTCCAAAACAGGGAAGCTGAGGGAGAAGAGAGCTCCGCTTGATGCCTATTTCTCACTTGCCAATGCCTACAGGATAACCAACAGACTTGACAGTGCCCTGAACACCTACCGCTTCTTCAAGCAGCTCATTTCGGAGTCAGCTGCTATGCAGAACCAGGAGTTCGTCAACCAGCAAATACAGGCCTGCAATATTGCCTCCATACAGATGAATAACCCGGCAAATGTGCTCATCCAGCCCCTGAAGGAGTATATCAATCAGGGCTCTGTAAATGACAGGCCGGTGGTTAGTTTTGATGGCAGCACTATGGCCTATACCGAACGGAGGGGGCTTGGAGAGCGTGGTCTACGTGACACGCAGAGAGGGTAACACATGGGGCACCCCGGCAGACATTACACTTGAGACATCAATGGGGACCGACTGCCACACGACGTCACTCGACAGTGACGGGACGGAACTGTACCTCTTCAAGAATGACAACTTTGACGGCAATTTATATGTCACACGTCTCATCAACGGCAAATGGTCTGCCATTGAGAAACTCAACCGGAACATCAATACGAGGTTTTACGAATCGCATGCGGCCATCTCAGCCGACGGTAAAAAACTCTATTTCACCTCTAACCGTGAAGGCGGACTGGGAGAGCTTGACCTCTGGGTGTCGGAGAAGGACAACACTGACGACTGGGGCATACCGTTAAATCTCGGGAATCTGGTAAACACACCCTACAATGAAGAGACGCCATTTATCTCCAACGACGGTAATACACTTACATTCAGTTCGGAAGGCCATGGTTCAATGGGTGGGTACGACATCTTCCTCTCCAGGCTTTCAGACGGACTGTGGACCAATCCGGTCAATATCGGGTATCCTGTAACCACAACCGATGACAACATCGGGTTCCAGCCTTACATGAACGGCGCCTTCGGTTTCTATTCAATAATGACCGGCTACAAAAAGAAAGATATCTCCCTGGTGACATTCAATCCGCCCTTTGATGAGTCAAGAGACACTGTGACCATCAGCTTTGACCCTGCAGATCTGCCGTACCTGACACATGTTGACACCGCCCTGCTTATCACAGAACCTCATGCTGAGAGATGTCTCTGACTCTGACGAAGAGATGGACCCGGAGGTACTGTATTATACGGTACAGGTAATGGCACTGTATAATCCTGTTGACCCTGCTTATTTTGAGTTTGCGGAGATTTCGGTATTCTACAACCTTGTTGACAGGTTCTACCGTTACACTACCGGCCAGTTTAATACCAAGCGGGCAGCGTACGAGGAACTGGGAAGACTTCTCAGGCTGGGATATCCCAATGATATCTTCGTGAAGAAAGTGTACAGAAATGATTCTGGAAAATGACGGCGTAAGGCTTCGGGCGGTTGAGCCGGAAGACCTGGAACTTCTTTACAAATGGGAAAATGAGGAAGCTGACTGGAAAGGCAGTAATACCCTTGTCCCATACTCCAGGTACATCCTTAAAAAATACATCGCCAGCTCTCACAGGAGTCTCTTTGAGACCTGCCAGCTGAGACTGATGATAGATGTGATGCCAGGCAACATAACAGTAGGCACCGTTGACCTGTACGACTTTGATCATTTTCACATGAGGGCTGGGGTGGGTATCCTGATTGCAGACCCCGGGGAAAGAAAGAAAGGTTACGCCTCCGTTGCCCTGAACTGCATCATCAGATATGCCTTTGATACCATAAAACTGCATCAGCTCTGGTGCACAATCATTGAAGGTAACAGTGAGAGCCTCAACCTCTTCAGGCATAACGGCTTTGAACTGTGCGCCACGAGAAAAGAGTGGATGAGGATCGGTCAGGGTTTTGAGACCGAATACATGCTTCAGCTTATCAACCCGAAAAAATAAATCCTTGCCGGGCGGCGAGGCCACAAAACACATCCTGGCCGGGTAGAGGGGTCACAAAATAAATCCCGGCCGGGCAGAGGCCCTCCCTGGCTTAAAGCCTGCTGCCAGCATGCCGCATCCTGCTGATATATCAGCTCCTCTTGATCTTCGTACCGAAGCCCCGATACCCGATGAAACAAGGAGATGCTTGAACCTTATCATGGTTGCATGGTCAGAACTTTTATCATTGTCCCCCGCAGCAGGATGATAGGGAAGAAGATTTACCCTTATCCCTGTCCCCTTAAGTAATCTTTTCAACTCTTCCAGATGGCCGTCTGAATCATTTTTCCCTTCAATCATCACATACGCTACGGAAAAGCGTCTTTTGCGGCGGTTATCATACTCCTGCATCAGCCTGAGTGTCTGATTAAACGGCCATATGCCTTCGGCGGGGATCACTCCCAGCCGTTCATCCGGAAATGGCGAGTGAAGGCTGAGAGTGATATTGCAATCCGTCTCGTAAATCAGCCTTTTTACAGAGGGGGTCACTCCCACCGTCGATACCGTCACCCTTCCACTCCCTGCCGCCAGTCCCCATTCGGCAGTAAGAATGCTGCAAGCCTTGATTACCTCCTCAATGTTGTCACCCGGCTCCCCCATACCCATAAGTACAATATTTGTGAAGCTTTGAGGCAGGCTTATTACCTGGTTAACAATTTCGCCTGCTGTGAGGTTACCTCTCCAGCCGTTGTGACCTGTGGCGCAGAAACGGCAGCCCATGCGGCAGCCCGACTGTACCGAGATGCAAACCGTCTGGCGTTTCCCATCAGGAAGCCATACAGTCTCATGCAGAAGCCCGCCGTAAGTTGAATAGAGATATTTGACTGAACCGTCGGCAGATATTTCCGAAGCCACGGGAGAGGATAACCCTGTCACAAACCCCCCGTTAATGGCTTCAAGAACTTTTTTTGGGATGTCATTGATCTCTCCGAAAGAGGTTATACCCCTCCTGCAGATCCAGTAGAGCAGCCTGCGGGCATGTTTTGGATCAATGCCCCTCCTGGCCAGAAGAGCCTGAAGAGCTGCCGGATCCGAGCCTGCAACAGGTATGCGGTCCAATGTTCTTTCCACGGCGACAAAGATATTAAATTCCAACTTTCAAACTTTTTTTCCCATCTTTATGAGGTAATCAGGGGTCTCCCTGTTTACCTGTTCATAAAACTGATGGGAGCACAAACGGGGAACAAACGGTTCGGCACGGCACCGGTCTATTTCACTGCTGTTTCCACGATCCTGGGAGCCATTCTCTTTCTGCGCTTTGGTTTTGCGGTAGGCACGCTGGGATTCTGGGGCACCATGCTGATAATACTGATGGGTCATGCGGTGACCATACCCACGGCGCTGGCCATCTCGGAGCTTGCCACCAACAAGCGTGTTGAGGGCGGCGGGGAATATTTCATAATCTCCAGGTCGTTCGGACTTAACATCGGAGCTACCATCGGCATCGCGCTTTTCCTGTCACAGGCAATAAGCGTTGCCTTCTACATCATCGCCTTCACTGAAGCGTTCGAGTTCTTTTTCAAATTCGTCGCTGACAGTTTATCGGTGACAATGCCCCGCCAGGTGATAAGCATGCCCGTGACGCTGGTGCTGGGTCTGCTGATACTGCGCAAGGGATCGAATATGGGAGTCAAAACCCTCTACGTGGTTGTCGCCATACTGTTTATCACCCTCCTCTTCTTTTTTCTTGGGAAGCCGGCAGCAGACAGCCTGGCCCCGGGGCAACTACCGGCACGTGACATTCGCAATATGGGCGACTTCTTCATGGTCTTCGCCATTGTCTTTCCGGCTTTCACCGGCATGACTGCAGGCGTGGGTCTTTCCGGCGACCTGCGTAACCCGGCGAAGTCTATACCCATGGGCACTATTCTGGCCACAGTGACCGGGCTGGTGTTATACGTTTTTGTGGTATACAAGCTGGCCATCTCCGCCTCAGCCGAAGCGATGCTTGAAGACCAACTGATAATGGGCAAGATAGCCATCGGAGGCGCATTGATTGTGCCGCTGGGGCTGGCAGCATCCACCATCTCTTCTGCTCTGGGATCGGTCATGGTGGCGCCACGGACTCTCCAGGCACTGGCGAATGACACATCCTTTCCATCAATGAAGCTCAACAGATGGCTGGCAGAAGCCAGGAGCAATGACGGGGAGCCGGTGAATGCAACGCTGGTAACCCTGGTGATAGCATTCGTCTTCGTTGCACTGGGAGATGTGAACGCGGTGGCGGAGATAATATCAATGTTCTTCCTGGTGACCTACGGATCACTTTGCCTGATTTCGTTCCTGAACCACTTCGGATCCTCTCCCCTCCTACAGACCATCCTTCAAATCAAGGTGGTACTTCTCTCTCACCGGTTTTATTGTAGCAGTGATTGTTATGTTCAGGATCAATACTCTCTATGCGATCACAGCCATAATAGTGATTGTCATAATATATACCTATATAAATCACTATCACAAAAACAGGCAGGGACTCGAATCGCTCTTTGCCAACACCCTCTTCCAGATAAGCAGGAACCTACAGGTCTTCCTCCAGAAATCGGAAAGCAGGAAGAAGGAGAAGGAATGGAGGCCGGGAGTGATATGCATCTCAAAGGACTCATTCAAGAGGGAGAGGGCTTTCAAGCTTCTCAACTGGCTTTCATACAGCTACGGTTTCAGCACATACCTCCACAGGATAGAGGGTTATTACTCGAAAGTCACAAGCAAACAGGCTGAGGAGGAACTTGCACGCCTGATAGATATCTATGAGACATCGAATAATCATGTCTATGTTGACACTATCATCTCACCTTCATATACCTCTGCAATAGTACAGGCCATACAGGTGCCGGGCATATCCGGAATGGAGAATAATATGGTCGTCTTTGAATATGACAAGGAGAATCCGGAGAACCTGGGAGAGATTATTGAAAACATCCGCCTGATCAAGGCCGGTAACTTTGATATATGCCTCCTTGGCTCAGCCACCAAGGATATGACATTCAGTAAGGGCATACATGTCTGGATAGACTTCAATGAACCGGAGAATGCCAGCCTGCTGATACTTCTCAGCTTCATCATCTCCGGTCACCCCGACTGGAAGAAGTCGTTCATCAAGGTCTTCGGCACTTGCAAGCCCGGCCAGCATGCGGATACACTGAGAGAGCTCTCGGAGCTGATTATCTCAGGAAGGCTTCCCATCACAGAGAAGAACATAGAGATCATAGAGGTTGAAAGGGGCAGCTCGGTCAAGAGCCTTATCAATGACAGATCATCCGCAGCTGCACTTGTCATGACCGGCTTCAGGCCCGAGAACCTGAAGCATAACGGCGAGGCGGTTCTCAACGGATACAGTGAGACAGGGACCAGTACTCTTCGTGAACTCCCAGCATCAGAAAGAGATTGTATAAAAAAGAGGCTGTCACCCGCGCAGATGACAGCCCTCTCCTTACAATGACAGAACCCTGTTCTCTCTTTAAACTGACATGACCCTGTTCTCAGTATAAACTGACATGACCCTGTTCTCAGTTGAGGCCCCTGTTCCTTAGCAGAGGCTCTATTCCCGGTTCACGCCCGCGGAAATTGAGATACATCTGTTCAGCGTCCATGGTGCCCATTTTCTGAAGTACATTTCTTTCTGAAAGATGTTGCCGTAGCCTGGTCAAAAATCCCCTTCTCCCTGAATGCTTCAAAGGCATCATTGTCAAGAACTGCGGCCCATGTGTAAACATAGTATCCCGCATCATACCCGCTGATCATATGAAGGAAATAGGTGCTGCGGTATCTCGGTTCTATCTCAGGTATCAGCCCTATCTTCTTCATGGCTTCCTTCTCGAATTTCTGCACATCGACATTTACGGGTGCCTGAAGTGAGTAATAGGCCATATCAAGCAATGATGCAGCCATGATCTCAACATTGTCGAACCCTGTGTTGAAGTAACTGCTGTTCCGAATCTTTTCAATAAGCTCCTGCGGGATCACCTCTCCGGTCTCGTAATGCCTGGCGTAGGTGGCAAGCACCTCGGGCTGAGTGGCCCAATGCTCCATTATTTGCGATGGAAGCTCCACTATATCCCATGCCACTGTTGTTCCGATATATTGGTTATCCGAGAAGAGAGCCTGCAGTCCGTGTCCGAACTCATGGAAGAGGGTGAGGACGTCATCCATGCTCAGCAGTGCGGGCTTGTCGCCTGCAGGCGGGGTGAAGTTACCCACTATGGTTACGACAGGAGTAATCTCCTTGCCGTCAAGTACCTTATGATCACGGTATCCGCCGCACCATGCTCCCTGGCGTTTGCTATCGCGGGGATAGAAATCCATATAGAGCACTCCCACATGGCTTCCGTCAGCCTCCTTCACCTCGAAGGCCTGTGCATCTGGATGAGGCAGGGGGATGTTTTCAATACGTGTAAAGGTGATGCCGTAGAGCTTATTGGATACTGCGAACACACCGTCGCGGGCGTTATCCAGGCTGAAGTAGGGCCTCAACTCCGTATCATCAAGATCATACTTCGCTTTGCGGAGTTTCTCGGCATAGTACCACCAGTCGTGCGGCTCAAGTTTGAAATTGCCTCCTTCGGCCACAATGATCTTTTGCATCTCGTCACGCTCACGCGTTGCCACTGGAAGCGACCTCTCCAGCAGGTCGTTAAGGAGATTGAGAACATTGTCCGGGGTCTTTGCCATGCGTGTCTCGAGAACGATGTCCGCGTGGGTGTCATAACCAAGGAGCTTTGCCCTGTCAGCTCTCAGCCTGACTATATCAGCCAGCACCTTGTTATTGTCATATTCATTGCCGTTGTTGCCGCGGTTGAGGTAGGCGTCATACAGTTTCTTGCGCAGGTCACGGTTTTCAGCATACTGCAGGAACGGCAGCATGCTTGGCTTCTGTGTCGTGAAGACCCATCTGCCCTCCTGGTTATCGGCTTTTGCAAGCTCTGCAGCATTAGCTATGACACTCTCCGGAAGTCCTTTCAGGTCAGCCTCGCTGTCAATCACCAGCTTAAAACCGTTGGTCTCGGCAAGCACGTTCTGGCTGAACTTAACTGTCAGAACAGACAGCGCCTGGTTAAGCTTCTTCAGCTTCTCCTGGTCTTCACCCTGAAGCAGCGCACCGTTACGTACAAAACTCCTGTACAGGTTCTCGAGAAGGAAAAGCTCCTCGTCATTAAGCTCTTCAGCAGCCCTGTTCTCATAAACCGTCCTTATTTTTTCAAAGAGGGCGGCATTGAGAAGTACCTCATCGCTGAAGGCCGACATCCTGGGAGCAATCTCCATCTGGAGACTCTCAAGTGTATCATTGGTGTTGGCGCTGGTCTGCGAGTAGAATACATAGGCCACCTTGTTAAGGAGCTGACCGCCACGGTCATATGGAGCAATGGTATTGGCGAATGTAGGCGTCTCACCTGATGCGGCTATCGCAGCCATATCGGCCCTGGCAAGCGCTATGGCGGAGTCGATGGCCGGAAGATAGTGTTCATTCTTTATCTGGTCAAAAGGAGGAACTCCAAACGGAGTCTGCCACTCGGTAAAAAAGGGATTACCCTCGTCCTTTTTTTCTGACGTGCATGACGTGACTGCCATAAGAGCGGCAGCCACCAGGAAAATGATTCTTTTCATATTTGCGGTTTTTATTTTAAAATCAGGAATTTTGATGAGGTGTCAAAGATAATTTTTTTTGGAACTTGCATGAATGACCTAAGTCAGATACCTGCAATAATATAAGTCATGTCAGCTATCTGGCAGCCAACATTAATGAGGTTGGAATACCTTCAGAAAAAAATAATTGTTAATAACTTGTTTATGGTTGAAACATTTGTCCGTGATCTTGAGTATAACTATCGTTTTCCGTAACTAATTTTACATTGAGTTCGTAGCTAACCTGAAAAAGAAAATTGTTGCTTATGATGAGACCTCTACCCGCCAAAACCTTACTGCTCACAATTCTCTTCACAGCCTTTTCGTTTCAGGCGGCCCTTCCACAAGCAGTACCTCAGGCCAGACAACGTACAACACCTGACAATCAATTGCATAATTCAATCAGGGAAATCAGTGTCCCCGAGTTAACTGCTGATTCCGGTACTGCTGCATTGATATTGGAAAAGGCCTCTCCGGTACGCGCAGACAAAAACATTCTTACCGACAATTGCAGGGTTTACCCGGTACCGGCTATAAATGAACTTACTGTTTCAGGCATCGAGAATGTTTCGCTGCTTGAGGTATTTGATGTTACGGGAAATAGAATTATTTCGGAAAAATGTGACGGTATCGAGATCAAGACTTTCAATATCAGCCATCTGGCACGTGGCATCTATTTCATAAGACTCACTACACCCCTCGGTGCCGTGATGAAGAGATTTGTCAAGGAATAATCCACCTTAAATCTCACCTTACGTAAAAACCGCCCTGCAATCCGGGCGGTTTTTGTTTTTGTGTCTGGTTGCGGGAGGGGTTATCGATTCCCCGTGCTCCCCGGCTGTCCTTTCCCGGCGGTTCTCGGTACAAGGGTCACCCCGGCTGTCATTTCACTTCGACTTCCGGTCCGGGAGTCACCACTGCCGTACTCCGGTCTTAAGAAGTTATGTTTATAAAGCAACCGGTTTCAATGTATTTTGTGAGATCCTTAAGCATTCTCACCATGGGAGCTCCATCAACCAGATCATGATCAATCAGAATGGTCATGTTCAGAATCTCCCTGATTTTGATCTCGTTGTCAATCGCGACAGGCTTTTTGATGACGGACCCTATACCAAATGATACGGGATGAACAGATCTGTGGATGAACCAGCCGTTGACTTTCCCCATCATCCCAACTGAGGTAACTGCCGCATTACCCATTTTCTTGTAAATGAACCCCGGGTCCGCGGCATCATCCTCCATATGAACCTCCTGGCAAACCCCGGAAGATGGTAATATAATTTTTCCGACAGGCTGCTTCGCCTGTTGATTACGATATCACTGCCGGATAAATCCTGTTTCTTTGCATCATCTATCTCTGAGGTTATCTCCTGCGCTGTTTTATCGTTCGTATGCTCAATGACCACAGGAATTGGCACCTTCGCGCCGTTGATCATCTTTTCAACAATGATCGAGATGTTAATATCATCAAAGACCATAATTCTGTGCTTCCCGCGCAGATATGCGGCAGCCTCCGGATGTTCTTTCAAAACATTGCCGATCACTTTCACAAGCCAGCCGTTGAAGGAAACGTTTAACCCGTTTCTCCTTGACTCCTGCAGCTTTCTCCTGCTTTCCGTCACATCAAACTCAAGCAGAGCGGCAACATGGTGCTTCTGTAACCCTATTGAGAAAGTGTCAAACGTTGCTATTCGTGATGCGGGAACCGTCTTATAACTGTATCCATGATTCATTCGGGATCTGTTTTTCTTTGTATCTTATGATAATTCTTAAGTAGCTTCCCGAACTGCTTATCCCGTTTTCGTTTTTCGGCAATGGTAATGTGAAACCGCTCCTGCTCCTTTTGCATCTTAAGATAATTTTCATATGAGTCCCTGCTGAGAATCCCGCTGCTCACTGCCTCCAGAACTGTACATCCTGTTTCGTCGATATGCCTGCAGTCGGGGTACCTGCAACTCTGAGCAAGCTCATTGATATCTTCAAAGGTTGACATTAACCCGGTGCTGTCATCTGTCACACCCAACTCTTTCATGCCCGGAGTGTCAATGACAATACCGCCGTTTTCGAGAACAAAGAGCTCCCGGTGCGCAGTCACATGCTTTCCCTTGTTGGTGCTGTGACTGTATCTCTCCTGTTTTAAGCACCTCTCTGTGCATCAGGTTGTTGATCATAGTTGATTTACCCACCCCTGATGATCCCATTACGCAGCAGGTTTTACCCTTCGGGATGTGACCAAGATAGTATCAATGCCATCTCCCGTTGTATTGCTGAGCAGAATATGTTTCACATGCCTGCCCCTGCTCTCAAGTTCATTAAGTGCAGCCATGATTTCCTCCTCTGTGACCAGGTCAGTCTTACTGAGTACCAGCACCGGTTCGATTCCAGTGGTATGACAAACGGTAAGGTACCGTTCCAGTCTGTTGACGTTAAAGTTATTGTTGATAGCCTGGACGATAAAGGCAACATCGATATTCGTGGCAATAATCTGTATTTCACCGGGTTTGCCAACAGCCCTTCTCGCCAGGAGCGATTTCCGGGGAAGGATTTTGTTAATGAAGGTCTGCCCGCCGTCATAAATTGTCATTGCCACCCAGTCGCCTACGGCAGGGAAGTCTTCCCTGGAAGAGGCTGAGTATCTCAGATTGCCGGTGATTTCGGCATCATACTCCTGCTCTCCGTCAGAGACAATATATCTCTCACGGTGTTCAGTCGTGACCCGACCTATGGCAAACCCGGAGAGGTCAGGACTTTTTATCTCCTGGGTGAGCTCATCTGAAAGCCCCAGTTCTTTCAGTTTCATTTACAAATGAAATTCTTTATAGTCATATTGAAAAGAAAAAAATACAATTCCTTCAAAGAGAAAGGTATGGCATATTTCGCACCTGTCCTGTTTATCTCTCAGTTTAATTCCGTACTGATTTCTGCTGTCAGTTTGCCGGTGATGATTGACATCGGGTAAACTGAACCTGAGATTACTTTGATCATACGATCTTCAAGTTCCCTGAAGAATTCATCCAGCCACCCTGCCTCCTCAATTTTTTTTGCAAAAATCATATTCAGCAAGGAGACTGATGATCACTCCGGTTTTACCGGGAGGGTCCGATTCCCGGATTTTTGAGGGCAGGTATGAAAATCTCATGGGTATTCAGACTGATAAACCTGTCGAGCCACGCCAGTATCTTCTCCCTGATGATCTCCCCGGCCATGGCCAGAAGATCACTCGATTCCTGCCGGTGTGTTCAAATGAGAAAGATACAAACTGATAAAAAATCTTTATCTTCCTTCTAGCCGCATTTTTGCCATACTCTGCCAGTCAGTTATAACGGCTGCCAGACAATGGTAAAGGTCAAATTTACAAAAAAAGCCGCTTGCATTGCGGCCTTTCTGAGCGACTGGCAATAAAATTAACCGCGTCCGAAGAGTCTTACCATGGCTTTTCTTCCCCCTGATGGTGTTGGCATCATACCAGAATTCAACGCTCCTGACTATTCGTTCATCGCCACTAAGATCAACCGGTCTGGATGCGCCCCCTGGGGCCTATGGTGTTCCTCATGACTACCTCCTGTCTCCTGCCGTTACCGTACGACTATGACCACCTTGTGAAAATCAACCGATGCCCCCTTTACTCTTATCTGGATAGCATCAAGGGCTCCCTGAGCAGCGGTCACCATGATCACATCATGGTCAAGCCTGTCATTAACAAGCCGCTCTCCCATATACTTCCATTTTGCTCCCTGACCGGCAGATGCCAGTGTGGTTATCATCAGAATCAGTGTAAGCATTGATAGTTTCGTTTTCATATTCTTGGTGTTTATGTTTATATCTCTGACTAACGGAGGATTAAAAGGTTTAATATTGAAGAGCTCCTATTCCCGTCCGGGATACCGGCTAAGGGTTCCTTTTGCTGATCTTTTTCGCTGTCTCAAGATGGACCGGCAAGGCCGCGGAGCCATACCACCGGTATAGCTCAACCTCAAATATGCCTGAAGTAACCGTAGGATCTCCCTCCAGTAATTCCATGGCCTCCTCAGGGGATTTCACATCATAGAGGAAGAGTCCGCGATACTGATTATCGTTTGCCCCCATTGGTCCGGCAAGCACGAGCTTCTTTTCAGCGGCGAGACGATCCATATTAGAGAAGTGACCTGCGAACAGACTGTCTCGCAGCTCCTTATCCTGAATATCTGCCGGCCCGGTTTTAAGAATGACGAGCACATAGGTCTTCATGCCCCGCTCATCTGCGCCAAGCTGACTTGCGAGTGTGGAATCATACTCATGAGATGTTTCCTGGCCTGCTGCAAGCAATGGAACCGCGAGGAGCAGTAGAATGGAAAAGTAGGTTTTCATTTTCATCGATTTCTGAGTTATGGATTATTTCATAAACAAAATAACACAAGTTATGTTCCGGCACAGCAGAAAGGGTGTAATAAAAATCATTTATATTTGCAGCCGCAATATCATTAAGATACTGCGCGACCGGAGAGATGCCAGAGTGGTCGATTGGGGCGGTCTCGAAAACCGTTGTCCGGGTAACTGGACCGTGGGTTCGAATCCCTCTCTCTCCGCAAAAGATGAGTGACCCCGCTGCAGGCGGGGTCGTTTATTTTGCCGACAACACGTTAAAAGCTTGCTTTTAAAAGTGGCGGAGGCACAATAAACGAGACCCGAAGGGGCACTCATCTTTTACAGGTTCCCCGGTAAGGGATCACGAGCGATTGAAATGAGCGAGTAATCCCTCAGACATACTGATGCATACATTCAGGTACTTTCTGCTCTCCGGTAAGGGATCACGAGCGATTAAAATGAGCGGGTAATCCCTGAAAGAGAGAGAGGGAGAGCCCCGAAGGAAGGGCGATAATGATGCATACTATTCAGGTACTTTTCTGCTCTCAATTAAGGGATCACGAGCGATTGAAATGAGCGAGTAATCCCTCCGCCCGGTGCGGCCCGGTTATTCCCTCTTCAGATACTTTGAATCCTCCCGGGTAAACTCTTCTATCTCATAAAACCGCCTCTCCCCCTTCCAGCTATAGATAAGGCGGCTGAGACCACTGTCGGGCAGAGCCCTGCTCTCCAGAACCGATTGATTCCCGGGCAAAACAGCCTTCACCACAACAGAATCACCTGACGTCTCCGTAACAACGGGAATCTTCATTGTTCTGAATACCAATGAATCAAACATAACACCATCCCGTACATCCCTGAGATTGATCAAAACCTGGGTCCCATTCTCCGTTTCATCAACAAACCAGGAATAATACGATGCCGCCGTAAGCGTAAATGGATTAGTTTGTCTTGTTTTCATCGAACTGCAGCTGACGAAAAAAAGACAGATAAGGATAACGAGAATGTTTTTTTGCATAATTAAAAGGTACTTATGATGTTTCAATCGTCCGTCAAAAATAGTGAATCCCAAATTAAAATAGTGTTAATTTTGCAGTAGCAATATATTGGAACATGTTATGAAACCCGTGTGTCATAAAAACACAAGCACAAGAATATTACATTAGCAACACAAGGGTTCCATAATATCATTTAAACCAAATTTTTACGATTATGAAAAGATACATATCAATGATAACCCCGCTCCTTCTCACATGCCTGCTGATCCCAGGCTGTAAGAAGGATGAGCCGGATCCGCCAATTGTGATCAAGGAGGCTACAGATGTTAACAAATTCATCTACAATACCCTGGCGACCTACTATCTCTGGGAGGACGACATCTCTGCGCTCAATAACCCAAAATACGAGAACAGTGACAGCCTTAATGTGTTTCTGAACAGATATACTGATCCGGAAGCTCTCTTTGACGACTTGCTCTATACTAAAGATAAATGGTCATTTATTGTTGACAACGCAGAGGAGATCGAAAACTGGATCAATGCCATATCCGAAAGCGTGGGTATGGACTTCAGACTGTACTACATCAGTTCCACATCAAATAACCTGATAGGCGTAATCCGATATGTTCTGCATGGATCTCCCGCGGAGCTGGCCGGATTGAAAAGAGGCGACTCCTTTATGACCGTCAACGGTGAACAGCTTACCGATGCCAACTACATGACCTTATTATTTACACTGAAAAATTACACCCTTGGACTTGCTTCATTCAACGGGGGCAATCCAGCTCCCAATGGGAATACCGTTAACCTGACCGCCGTATTGCTTCAGGAAAATCCGGTCTTACCTTGATTCAGTGCTGAATATTGACGGCACCAAGATAGGGATATCTGCTTTACAATGGATTTACATCATCCTATGACAGTATTATAAAAAGGCTCATATGACATTGAGCTGAACAAGGTATTCGGAAAATTCCAGAGTGAGGGGATACAGAAGCTGATACTTGACCTGCGTTATAACGGTGGCGGAAGCGTAACCACAGCACAATACCTGGCCAGTATGATTTATTCTACGGATACACGGAAGATATTTTCCATCTCCCATTACAACAGTCTGCTGCAGTCATATCTCCGTCAGGAGTACGGAGAGGAGGTGTTCAATGATTACTTCTACAGCACCATTCTCCGCGACCCAGCAGATGCCTGCCACACCGATCAATTCGCTTGGATTGGACCAGGTATATATCATAACAACCTCTGAAACAGCTTCTGCGAGTGAGATGGTGATTAACGGACTTGAAGCCTACATTCCGGTGATCCAGGTTGGCACAAACACAACAGGGAAATACGTAGGTTCCATTACCCTGAAGGATGTGGATAACAACGGGAATGTAAACCCAAGTCATTCATGGGCCATGCAGCCCATTATTGTCAAGTATTCCAATTCTCAGAATGTATCGGATTTTGACAATGGCCTGACCCCGGATATCAGCACCAGGGAATACGCTTCCGAGCTCCTTCCGTTCTGTCATCCTGAGTGAGCCATTTTTCAAAGCCTGCATCGATCACATCCAGGGATTGAAGAGCGCACCGGTAAGCCAAAGGATCTGACTTGAGGGGGTTCAAACCTCTGACAACTTTTCTCCTTTTGCCAAAGACAATGATCATAGATAATTTATTCCCGGGAAATCTCTCCTGGAAATGAGTTCCGTCAAAGTCCAACTTGCCGGTGATACTGACAATGGCATCGTCGGGCTTGCTGAAAAATGCCCCCAGGAAGGCATGATAACCTATTATATCAACCGCACTCCCCGGTTCAATACTCTTCAGCGGCTGCTTGACCCCGATGCATGGCACCTTGTGGCTCGCAAGGAGGAATCCGTCATCGGGCTGGTGGTGTCGTTCACTTTCCGGCCATGGTGCTCGACAAATTATGCAAGGTGGGGTATATGCTGATCTCAGGGTAGATAAAGCATACAGAAGCGGTATCACGGCTTTCAAACTCCTCAGGACAGCAGAGGAGCATATCCGGAGATCAGATGCCGATATGTATGGTCGCAAACTCCTGAAAGACAATAAACGTCCCCTGGTTTTTACAAGCGGCAGGGGTGGTCTGCCAATAGCTCATTATCTTGGTACCAACAGGATTTTCAATATCATTCCTATCCGCCGAATGGCACTGGATAAAAAGTATGAGATTGAAAAGCTTGCAGAGAAAGATTTTCCGGAAATAGTCAGTCTATACAGGAAATACTCTTCGGGCTATGGTATCGCCCGCGATGACAGAAGATCGTTTTAGAAGATATCTGACCTCCGTCAATGGTCTTTCTCCATGCAACTTCCTGATTGCCAGGGAAAACGGCAAGATCAAGGCAGTTACGGCAATCTGGGATGAACATGCCTATAAGAGTTATCAGGTACTCAAACTGAATTTCAGCATACGCGTGGTTGCAAAAATCCTGAATTTTCTGTCACTCTTCATGAAGGTTCCGCATCCGGTAAGACTCAATGAGCCGCTCAGACAGCTATCACTTGTTCTGTATGCGCACGACGATTGCCCTGAAGCCCTCGACACCTTGTTCCGGTATGTCAATAACGTCAGCCTGGGCTCGGAATATACGCTTATTATGCTCTATGCCCAGGAGAATGATCCTGTCTTCAAACCGATGAAAAAATTCACGGGGATATCGGTAAAAAGCGAGATGTATATCTTTGCAGAAGAAACGAGGGTGTTTGAGAAACTGAAGCAGAACTCTTCTGGTGTTCTCTTCGATCTCAGCATGACTATATGATAATCCCCGATAGCGGGATAAGTCAGATACGCTCCAGAAACCACGCCATAAAAATCCCCAGGTAGTTTCCTACAGCTAAGCCGATGATGGAGACCGAAAGACCGGAGAATACAATTTCCCGGTTTTTGAGAGCGCCGGCTACAGCCAGTACAACAGCAGGATTGGTAATCATTGCCGTGGAAGTGATGATATAGGTGTCGGCATCAATCTTAAAGATCCAGGAGAGAAACGCCTGAATAAGCATTGATCCGAATACTACCAGGACTACATAGGCAGCAATCATCATGGCGACAAGGTCAATATTCCTCAGGTCCGCCCTTGAGGAAATAACCATGCAGAATATCAGGATCAGGTACATGCCCAGCTCGAAAGATTTATCCATTTTCTTTATTGCCGGGATCAATGAAGCCATAATCCCCAGTGATGTTATGATCAATATAACAACTGTCATCTGTGATGACTCGGGAACAAAGAGGGTTGCAGCCGCTCCAACACCAAAAATGACTACAGCCACACCAAATGCTTTAAGGAGAGGCAGCGCCATATTCCTTTTAAGCATTCCCCATAAGGAATCGCCCACGTCAGATGCTGCAGCATTGCCTGAGGCCGGATCAATGTAGGAGTATCCGGGCAAAAAACTCAGGAAAAGCCGCTGTGCAACCGTCATCACAAACAGGAGATGAAAGGCTCCGATCACCAGGTCATATGTGACAATAACCATATAGTTGGTCTCATCTGCACCCAGTGCCGTCTGTATAGATGCAAGATTGGGCGTGCTGCCGGTGTAAAGGCCAACCATCATCCCCGAAACATCCCACAGGCTTTCGATACCCTGGCTCCTGAAAATAAAAAACCCAGCAATAACCGAAATAATAACGGCGGTAAGGGCAAACACCAGTGACAGCATAGTTTTACCGGCAATCTTTGTCCATTTCTTAATATCCATTGTAGAAGAGCAGCAGAGGGCAGATAGACTATGGGGATCTGTAAGTGCTCGTCAGCAGTTCCTGTGCCTTTGCGTGACCTTCAATCAGTGACAACAGACCTGTGTTGCCAATCACGAAACCAACCACATACGCGATTACGACAGCACCAATCTTGTTCAGGAAGCTATAACGGTGGCATAGACGTAAGATAAGTAACGGGGAGAGGAGGAAGAATAAAACGAGTATGATTATTGCCATATTTCAATTCCGGAGTTGCCAAGTAGGCTATAAGTTTTTAACGAGGGATCATCTGTGAATAGAATTTAAATTGATCGGTAATTGTTATTTTATATTATATGAAAGATCAATACCGGTAAACGTTTTATCATCTCTCTGTGTTTCAATTATCACACAAGTATTTGTATCATGACCGACAAATCGTTTGCCATAGAAGGCATGAGCTGCGCATCATGTGCAGCACATGTAGAGAAGGCCGCTGCCAAAGTGGAGGGAATATCCTTTGCCAGCGTCAACCTTGCCACGGAACGGCTCACGGTCAGCTATGACGAGAAGAAAACCTCATTGAACCAGGTCATCGAAGCCGTCAGCAGGGCGGGATACAAGGCGACAGATGACGAGAAGGAACGTAAGACATCGCGCCCGGAGACACAAAGACTGAAGACGAGACTCCTCTGGTTCACAGTATTCACAATTCCTCTCCTGGCTCTTTCAATGTCAGCCATGGCCGGTGTCAGGTTACCCTCCTTCCTCTCTCCCGACGCCAGTCCGTTTACCTTCGCCATCATTCAGTTAATCCTTACCACCCCTGTCGTCTTCACCGGCCGCAGTTTCTACACGGCAGGGTCAAAGACACTGATCAGGGGCAACCCCGGCATGGATACGCTTGTTGCCATGGGCACAGCTGCCGCCTACCTCTACAGTATCTACGCCACCATCCGTGTTGCCGGCGGTGATATCCATTATGTCCATAACCTCTACTATGAATCAGCTGCAGCCATTATCACTCTTATAACCACAGGCCGTTACCTGGAGGCGCGTTCCAAATCCAAAGCCGGGAGCGCCATCAGGCAGCTGCTCAACCTGGCTCCGCCCCTGGCCACGGTGCTGCGCGACGGAAAGGAAAAAACGGTTCCTGCATCGAAGGTGATGGTGGGGGAACTTGTAGTGGTAAAGCCCGGCGAACGGTTCCCGGTCGATGGTATCGTAACCGGGGGAGAGACCTCAGCCGACGAGTCGATGCTCACCGGTGAGAGTATCGCGGTGGAGAAGAGAGAAGGCTCGGAGGTGACGGGAGCAAGCATCAATCTGCATGGGTCAGTCACATACAGGGCCACCCGTGTAGGCAGTGCAACCACACTGGCACAGATCATAAGGCTCGTTGAGGAGGCCCAGGGCTCAAAAGCACCAATAGCCCGGCTTGCCGACAAGATATCCGGCATATTTGTTCCGGTGGTCATAGCACTGGCCCTGCTGGCTGCCACCGGCTGGCTGGTCGGGACCGGCGATTTCAGGCTGGCTTTCACGGTGCTGATCTCGGTACTGATAATAGCCTGCCCCTGTGCACTGGGACTGGCCACACCTGTTGCCGTGATGGTAGGTACGGGAAGAGGTGCTCGCCAGGGTATTCTCATAAAGAGCGGCGCAGCACTTGAGACCGCACGGAAAGCCACAGTGGCAGTGCTCGATAAAACTGGAACCATAACCACCGGTAAGCCCGTGGTCACGGATATTGCTCCGGCACCAGCATCAGATGCAGAAAGACTGCTAGACATGGCGGCATCAGCCGAAGCACGTTCAGAGCACCCGGTGGCCAAAGCTGTTAATGACCGTGCCGCGGAGAACGGCCTGACCGTCACCTTGCCCGAGAGGTTTACAGCCCTGCCCGGTTACGGGGTTGAGGCCTATGCTGACGGCACCCATATCCTTGCCGGCAACAGGCGACTCATGGAAGAGAGAAAAGTGAATACGGAATGGGCTTCCATGACTGCTGAAAAGTTGGCATCGGAAGGGAAGACTATATTGTATATCGCTGCCAACGGCAACTGCGAGGGGCTGATAGCCGTTGCTGATACTATCCGCCCGGGCTCGGAAGAGGCTGTCAGGGAGCTGACACGAATGGGACTGGAGGTGCTGATGATAACCGGTGACGGTGAACAGACTGCAAGACACATAGCAAGACAGGCAGGAATCGGTAACGTCATAGCAGGAGTGCTCCCGGGAGATAAGGCTGAGGAGATCAGGAAAATCAGCAAGAGAGGGGACACCGTTATTATGGTCGGCGACGGTGTCAATGACTCCCCTGCCCTGGTGACGGCCGATGTAGGCATAGCAATCGGCTCCGGAACAGACGTGGCAATGGAGGCTGCCGATGTGGTGCTGATTAAGAACGACCTGCGTGATGTGGTGAAAACACTCAAACTGAGTCGGGCAACAATGCGCAACATAAAACAGAACCTCTTCTGGGCATTCTTTTACAACATTCTTGGCATTCCGGTAGCCATGGGAGTACTCCATCTTTTTGGCGGCCCCCTTCTAAATCCTATGATAGCAGCAGCAGCCATGAGTTTCAGCTCTCTTTCAGTGGTCTGGAATGCGTTGAGAATCAGAAATATGAAACTCTAGATGAGGTTTTTTCATTTTTTTTGTGCCGCCGGTTAAACCTTTAACAACCGTTTCCGTCAGAGTAGTTGTAAACAGGAAACAATTAACAAAAAATATCTAAAAACAATTACTCATGAAAACCAGACTATTACTTTCAGTAGCATCTTTTTTGGCAATTACGGCAATTACTTCGGCACAGACGACGACGGCTGCTGCTGACCAGACAGGAAGAGGCCGTGCAGCAGGAAACGTATATGTCGATGCTGACAAAAACGGCGTATGTGATAATTACACCAACGGAACACGGCCGGGCCGCAGGGCTTATTCAGCCGGAGCCAGCCAGGCAGATGCAAACCGCGGGCCGGGCAAGGGACAGGGACAGGGCCAGGCAGCAAGAAATGGCGGCGGCCAGGGCCGTGGACAGGGTGTGGCGGCAGGCACAGGACAGGGACGCGGTAACGGACAGGGTCGTTACAACGGCAGAGGCCCGGCATTTGCAGACGCCAACAACGACGGGGTTTGCGATAACCTGGCAACAGCAGCAAAGAAATAATTATTACCCGCAATGCAAACATGAAGAGAGACCATTACCGGTCTCTTTTTTTATTCATCATACCGCCATGGCGCTGCAATAATTTATGTACTAACTTTATCCTTTCACTGTTAACCTTGCACCTTGTATCTCAGCATCATCATACCACTATACAACGAAGCAGGAGTCATTGAGACGACTCTCGGGAGGCTCAGTGATGCCGTCATGCCGCGATTTGTGGAGAAAATGGAGGTGATAATAGTTGATGACTGCTCCACTGACAACTCGGCAGCCCTCACGGAGAGATTCGCACTGGAATGGAGGGGAACTGTTTCGGGAGCCCTGACCGTATCGAAGGCTTCGCCTGATGCAGGAGCCACGACCATGTCGAAGGCTTCGCCTGATACAGGAGCCACGACCATATCGAAGGCCTCGCCAGAAAGAAGCCCCGCCATTTTAGGCTTCGCCTGATACAGGAGCCACGGGAATTAGCGGATCCCTGACCGGGGCAAGGGTGATCAGGCTCAGCGTCAACAGCGGCAAGGGAGCTGCAGTAGCCGCCGGTGTAAAGGCAGCAAGCGGAGATACCATCATCGTACAGGATGCCGACCTCGAGCTTGACCCCTCAGACATACCCGCACTGCTTGAGAAACTTCACTGCGGTAACCTTGACCTGGTCAGCGGCACGCGTTTCAGGTCCGGGAACCGTTATCGCGGTCATGCCGGAATAGCCACCTCTGTCAACAGGCTCCTCTCATTAACTGCCACCAGGCTTACAGGACGGACAATCACCGACCTGACATGCGGTTACAAGGCATTCAGAAAAGGCCTTTATGAAAGGCTCAGCCTGAATGAGAAACGGTTCGGATTTGAGACTGAGTTTATGCTTAAAGCCCTTCGCGATAAAGAAACAACTTATGGCGAAGTTGACGTAGTTTACCTGCCACGCAAAAAAGCTGAGGGAAAGAAGATAAGAATAAGCGATGGACTGGGTATAATGGCAAAGACTCTCAGATACGGCCTTGAAGGGAAAGAGTGGTGGTCAGCACTGACAATTGCCTTCATAATCACCTTCATGACAATTAACATGCTTTCCGTAAAGCACTGGAGAGATGAACAGCGTGTCATTGAGTGGGATGCCATCTCCTATTATGCCTACCTGCCTGCCGCATTTATCCACCACGACCTTTCGCTGAGCTTTGCCGACGGCTACTCAGGGCCTTATAAATTAATCGTTTGGCCTGAGAAAAGTCCTGAAGGAAAATATGTGATCAAGACTACAATGGGACTCTCCCTTCTGTGGTCTCCATTCTTCCTTGCGGGACACGTGGTGGCTCTTATCTCGGGAGCTGACGCCGGAGGCTATTCGGAGCCTTATAAGTTCTTCCTGCTTGTCTCGGCATTGTTGTTTTTGCTGGCTGGGCTGATCTTTTTAAGGAGAATATTGCTGGCCCACGCCTCCGACGCAATTACTGCCCTGGTACTGGCATCCTTTGCCTTCGGCACCAACCTCTACTGGTACACTCTCTTCCAGGGGACGATGGCACATGTCTATAACTTCGCACTCATCAGTGCTTTTGTATGGTACTCGATGAAATGGCATACGGTACTATCGGCCGGAGCGGCGGACGATCAGCGGTCAGCATGGCGCGCGGTGAGGCTGGGATTGCTGCTGGGTCTGATCACACTTATAAGGCCAACGAACATAATCATCGTTATTTTCTTTCTGCTGTCCGGTGTTCTCTCATCGACGGACCTGAAACAGAGGATCAGGGAACTGGGGGCTGACTACAGAAATTTGATGATTATAGGATTAATGGTCATTGTTGTCTGGCTGCCCCAGATGATCTACTGGAAAGAGATGACCGGGAAATTGTTATGGTTTTCTTACGGGAGCGACGAACGGTTCTTTTTTGGCGATCCAGCCATTTTAAAAGGCCTCTTCAGCTGGCGCAAGGGACTCTTCATCTATACCCCCCTCATGCTCTTCTCTTTTGCAGGTGTAATTTCACTATTGATCAGACGATCGCCACATGCTCTGGCAGTGACGGTCTTCGTACCGCTGAACATCTATATAATCTTCTCTTGGTGGTGCTGGTGGTACGGCGGAGGGTTCGGACAGCGTGCCTTCATAGACAGCTATGCCCTGATGGCTGTTGCTGCGGCCGCATTGCTTTCGCAAGCGCTGGACGGACAGATCAGGTGGATCAAAACCATGACCCTGTCACTTTTCCTTCTGCTGATATCACTCGGCATATTCAATAACGTCCAGTACTATTACGGGGCATTACACTGGGACTCCATGACCAGGGAAGCCTACCTCGACTCCTTCGGGAGAGTCAGACCTTCGGCAAGGTTCCATGACCTGCTTGAGGCTCCCGATTACGACAAAGCAAGGGAGGGCGCTGACAGGTAGTATTCCGTCAGCAGCCCTCCAAACAAATCAACACAAGATTATCCTCCCGGCCTGCCACAGCTACTCACTGTAATGCAGTCTCCCCGGTTTCATCGTTCTGATATTATAATTACTGAGCTTTCTGTATGCTTGAGATGATATAATCCTTAGGCTTTACCCCGATAATCCTCTCAACCTCCTTGCCATCCTTGAAAAGTATCATAGTAGGTATGTTCCTGATACCGTATTTGGCAGCTATCTGCTGCTGTTCGTCCACATTGAGCTTGTAGACTTTGGCGTTGTCCTCGGTGGCAACAGCCACCTCATTAAGTATCGGAGCCATCATCTTGCACGGCATGCACCATGCAGCCCAGAAATCAACCAGCACCACCCCGCTCTTCGTTTTGTGAGCAAAATTCTGAGCAGTAAGATGTTCAATCAGTTCACTCTCCTCTACAGCCGGGGCATTCTTCATTTTGTTGTATGAACGGTAAACCAGTACAGCCACTACGGCTATTACAACAACTGCTATTATCAGTCCTTTCATTTTTATCATTATAAAGTTCTATTATTTAAGGTAAGATGCACCACCCCTGCCGGTATTATATTGCTATTGTGTCTCCGTTTATTAAGCAGGGGTGTTTCATAGGTATTCAATTTGTATTTAATTGATTGTTTAGTTTGTTCCGTAAAACGAGACTATTCCCGTGTTAACATAACAAGATTTGTCTCTGTTTGTTTTTATCCTCCAAATGAGTGTTGCCACTCTTATTTTCTTTTACGTGAATGCAGGTAGTCGGCTGCAGCCAGTGCGGCTACAGTGCCGTCGGCAACGGCTGTGGTGACCTGCCTGTAACGTTTGACCACGGCATCGCCGGCAGCATATACGCCTTCAATGTTTGTAGACATATCCGCTCCGGTAACAATTTCTCCGCGTTCATTGAGTCAGTGACCAGGTCCTTTAAGAGATTCGGTGTTTGGCACATATCCGATGAAGACAAAAACGCCGTCTGTTTTGAAGTCGGTCTCTTCGCCAGAGACAAGGTTCCTTATCTTTACCCCCTCAAGCTTCTCATCACCATAGAAGGTATCGATGGTTGATGACATGATGAAGCTGATCTTTGGGTTAGCCTTTGCCTCTTCAACGGCATATTCGAAAGCCTGAAAATGGTCAAACTGGTGGACTATAGTGACTTTGGTCGCATACCTGGTAAGTGACACTGCCTCCTCAAGGGCTGAATTCCCACCTCCCACTACCACTATCTCTTTCCCGGTGAAGAAGTCTCCGTCACAGGTGGCGCAGTATGATATTCCCCTTCCCCTGAAGGTCTCTTCCCCCTGTACACCAAGGGTACGCGAGCGGCCTCCGGTGGCGAGGATAACGGCATCCGCCGTGTGGGTCAGACCGTCAGTGGTGGTGATACTCTTCAGGGAGCCGTCGAGTGATATTTCGCCAATCTCGCTGTTTCCCCTCACCACTGCTCCAAAAGCCGTGGCCTGCTTCTTCATCACCGACCCCAGCATATACCCGTTTATCTTTTCAATGCCGGGATAGTTGGCAATCTCGTGTGTCAACGTCATCTGTCCTCCCGGAGTGCCCTCGGTGAGCACCAGGGTCTTTACTCTTGCACGCGAGAGATATATGGCAGCAGTTAATCCTGCCGGACCACCCCCGAGAACAATGACATCATAATGAGCAATGCTCTCCATGGTTTACGCTTTGGACTGACCGAACTCAGTGTCGAGGATCGTCTTCACCTGCGACATATTCTGGATGCTTGAGGTTGCCTTGACCATCTTTCCGTTCTTATAGTACACTGTGTACGGCAATCCCATGAAGCCCCTGGTCATGGGTGTGTTGCGGATGACCTGTGCTTCCGGATTGTCAAACTCCATGTCGAAGAACTTAACATGGCCGTATACCGGCTCAAGCTCTTCCATGATACCGTAGACAGGTATGCACATTGGGCCCATCCTGCCACAGCAGACCATTACATTCTCATTTTCGCTGATTAACTTCTCAAGCTGCGATGCAGTCTCGATGTGATTAAGATTTGTGTATAACATGTTTTTTGTATTTACTTGATTACTAATCTATTAGTTGCTGAGGGGAATAGGCAGCAGACAGTAGAGCGCCGGGCGTTAAGTCCCGGCATGTATGTCGGGATAGCGAAGGAGCCTGTTTGCAGTGCTGGCAGTCAGCAGTCGGCAGCCGGCAGTCAGAACCAGCCGGCAGTAGGCAGCCCTCAGTCGGCAGTCAGTAGTTGTAACATATTGATTGACTGGAGACTGTGGACTGTGGACTGGAGACTGAGACCTCCAAACCTTCAAACCCCTGCCAGTATCCTTACCTCATGCGTCATTTCAATGCCGGCCTTGCGGTAAACGGCTGAGACCCCGCAGAAGCGCTCCATGGACAGACTGATTGACTTTTCTATCTTATCCATATCCAGATCCTTTCCCCTGAACTCATATATTACATGCATCTTCAGGGAATGCATTCGGATGCTCCTCTTCTGTATCGCCCTCAACCACAACATTGAAATACTCCACCTCCTGCCGCATCTTCCTCAAGAGCGATATCACATCCATTCCAGTGCATCCCGCAAGGGCTGCCAGCATCAGAGGTTTGGGACGCGGACCGCTGTCATCACCTTTTTCGCCGGCCTGATCCATAAAGAAATGGTGCCCGTTAACCTCAGCATTAAATTTCATTCCGCCTTTCCAGGCTGCTTCAATCTTGTGTTTCATTGGTACCCGTAATTTTCTGCAAAGATAGTCTCTGCAGGCGGGTTTATTAGTGACTCGTCCCCCGCATGTGACATGATGGGAAATGAAACAGGACAACTTTAAAACTGTCGCAGGTCAATAAGCTGTTAATAATTCTCCGCACTGCAAAAAAGCAAACCGTTGTCCGGCTCTCGCTGTTAATTCTTAAATTTACCGCATATCGGAATTGATGAAAACAATCAGCCATACCGACAAGGAGTTTATATGCGATATAACCCTGCCCTGTTTCTCGGCACTAACCATGGAGGAGACGGACCTGGTCCGCGACAGCCGTGTACAGGTAGTGTTCCGGCGCGGCGAGAACATAACCAAGCAGGGGGCGTTTGCCTCATATGTAATCTTCATCGTCAGCGGATTCTCGAGGCAGTATATCGAATGCAGCAACGGCCGCGACTATAACCTGCGCATCATCACTCCCGGAGAGATGACGGGACTGTCAGCTGTTTTCAACCATAACACCTTCAGCTACTCTGTTGTGGCCATCACCGAGACGACGGGTTTCCTCATAGAGAAGGATGCTATAGCAGGGCTGATAAAGAATAACGGGGCGTTTGCCTTCGGCATCATCAGTCGCTACTGTGAGCATAACGCCAGGCTCTATACATCACTTGATCATGTGCTCCACCAGCAGACCAACGGACGCATGGCGACGGTTCTTCTAAACCTGGTGCCTGAGAAGTTCGGAGGTAGAGGATCTTTTCAGGTATCTCTCAAGGCGTGAACTGGCCGATTTTGCAGGCATATCAACAGAGGGTGCGGTGAAAGTCCTGAAAAGCTTTGAGAGGGACGGTCTAATAAGCCTCCCGGATAAGAGCATCAAAATCCTCGATTATTCAAGGCTGGAAGAGATCAGCCGGGTCGGGTAGATACACGTTCGGAGCCTCAAACTGAGAACTGAAGACTGAAGACTATGGCCTCTAGAGCCTGATCATCTGCCCCGGCAGGTTAACGCCCTCAAGATGAAGCATCAATGGTGTCTTAAGGTCATCCTGCTTCAGCATGGTGACATCTATCTGGATGCTCCTCTTTTCGCCTGGCAGCAGCACAAAATAGTTGTCATCAAAGAAGACCGGGGTCACCATCTCTCCGTCAGAGGCACGAACAACCTTCATGCGCACGAAAAAAGCCGCCACATTACCGCTGTTTGCCAGGTCGACGGTATACCTGTCCTTGTTGCTCTTCATCATCTGCCCCACTACCTTTGCCACGTCAAGTCGCATAAGCGCCTTCCCGTCACCGTTATAGGGGAGCCAGTAGGTATTATCATCGATAGGCAGACCGGTTGAGACATAGGTGATGCGCAGTCTGAGTAACTGTATCTTCGCGGGAGTACTGTGCAGATCCACATCCCAGATCCTTGTTATGCTGTTGGGAGGCAGAACGGTCTCCTGTGACCTCTTCCATATCTCCCTGCCGGCCTCATCCGTCAGCACGGCGTCAAGACGGAGTCCCTTGCGCTCTTTGGGGGTGGCATTGACGGCATAAATGGCAGAATCGACAGGATTGAACTGCAAATGGAGCGGAGCAGCACCATGCTTAAACCCGTAAAAACCGGCATTCTGGTCAAGGTACCAGTCGTAGAACTGTCCCTTGAGAGCCGGCCAGGGGTTCTGACTCTTCCATACAAGGAACCCGGTGTACCAGTCCCACATGTGTGAGGTATACCCCTCAACCAGTGAACGGTACTGATCATAGTTGACCAGCTGCGCCTTCGTCACAAAATCCTTCAGGTCTTCCGGCTCGCCCATCCTCTCTATCATCCCCCCGTAATCCATGTACTTGTGGTATTTCCACACTTCATTAATTTCTTTCCCCGCAGGGACAACAAGGTCCTTCTCATCCATCATCTTCTTCAGCGATTCCAGATTCGGAAGTCCAACCGATCCTATCTCGGGATTGAACGGATGCCATTTCTCTGTAAAGAACCAGAGTGGTTCCCGTACATTATACGGACCATCAGCAGTGCCGCCGATGTTGTTTTTGAGGATCTCCTCCGAGGTAGATTCACTGAAATAGAGTCTTGTACCGTCAAGTGCAGCAAGTGTCTTTCTTATGAGGGTATCGAGTTCCGGACGAGGCGGAAATTCGTTTCCGCCGCAGAACATATAGAGCGACGGATGATTGCGAAGCATCTTCACCTGATCGGCGACCGATCTGATAAAGAGGGAGTCGTCATCAGGATACAGGCGGCGCAGCTCCTGTGACTCGGCTTTCCTGAGTGTATCGGGCCACCTGCCGTTGCAGTCGCCGGTGATCCACAGGTCCTGCCACACCATGATGCCGTTACGGTCGCATGCCTCGTAAAACTCCGGCCCTCTCTGTAATAGATCCACCCCACACTCTTATCATGTTCATGTTCATCTCGGCATGCATTCTCACTTCAGCGTCATATCTTCCGCGGTCAAGTCGCAGCATGCCGTCGGATGCTATCCAGTTGGCTCCCCTGATGAATATTTTCTGTCCGTTGATGGTGAAGATGCGTGCCCCGGTAGAATCGTCAAATGAACTTCCCGTCTCCCGGAAGCCAAACATCATGTCCTCGCGGTCGAGAACGTTACCCTTTTTGTCCTGGAACGTTATCACGGCATTATAGAGCGATGGCTGCCCGATGCCGTTGGGCCACCATAACCTGGGATCATTCTGCTTTTTCTCTGAAAAGGTCACCGTCACTTTGGAATGAGGTTCGATCTTCATCTTCTTCTTATCTGTGTAGCTCATATAGGCTACAACTACCTCGCCCTCAACCAACCTGTCAGTTGGATTCTCGAGCTCGGCAGAGAAGGTCACGAATGCAGGTTCCTGCAGCTCGCCGGGAAGTCTGGGCCCTGGCACGCGTGTTTTGGCAAAACCGTCCCTGACGTCGATCTCCCCTGTCACTTCTATAGTAACTGCATCCCAGATCCCAGTGTTACGGTCCCTGACAGGCTGTATCCAGTCCCATCCTGCCGTGAACTGCATGGTCACGTCATGGCCAATCATTCCGTCGCCACCCTGTCCGCCATTCGGGTTACCCGGATGCAGTGGAGGTTCAACCCTTACTGCCAGCCGGTTGTTCCCCTTCCTGTTGAGGAGGGGGGTGACATTGAACTTCTGGCGGAGGAACATACCCTCATGGGTCTTCTCAGTCAGCAGATGGCCATTAAGGTAAATATCAGCCCGGTAGTTGATTCCCCTGAAGTTAAGCCACACCTGCTTTGTTGAGTCGAGGCTCTCGGAGGTGAACCTCGTAAAGAACCAGTAAGTGTAGTAATCACGCCCCTCATCATATACGTCGGGTATCTGCGTGTTATTCATCCCGTACCATGGATCGGGCATCAACCCGTTATTCACCAGCGTCGTCAGCACGGTGCCCGGCACCGTGGCGTTCAGCCACCCGCTGAGATCGGGATCCTCCATCGTCAGCTGGCGGCCGTCAGTCTTTACTTCCGAGGCCTTTTTTGCTTTCCATCCGGTTGCGAGAGGTATCACCTGAGCTGACGCCATCAGGGCAAAGCATAACAATATGCTGATTATAAGTATCCTTTTCATCATTAAGATAGAAAGAAGGACCTACAATATATTATATTTCACGTGCTCTCATATCTTTTTCCGGTCTCCATAAAGTACGGAAAGATATTAAAATATTTCTTACATGAGGCCCCGCTTCAGGTCTTAACGGGAGCTGCCGCAACCGCGTTCAGGGGACCGATGATAATTATTCCCCGACAATGCTTTGATTTTAATCGCAGAATAACAAAATTGCAGGTTCATTTTATTCCGCCCATGCAGCCCCCCGGAAACAAAAAGAGCGAAGGGCTCTTCGCACTTATCCTGACCCAGCACCGACGATGGGGTTCTGCTTACTGGTCCCTATATACTGGCGAAAGCACCCGGCCGTGAGTATTACACCATGACCGAGGCACTGTCACCTTTTCCCGACTCGGGGACCCTGTCGGGACTTGACAATGAGGAGAGGGAAGTCGTCAGGCTGGTAAATGAGTATTCAGACCGCAACCTCTTCAAGCTCTTCTCCAAACACCGCAATGTCAGGGATTTTACAGACAGTGTCACCGACCGTGAGTTCGAGAAGCACATCAAGCCATACATCGAATCGAGGATCCATCACTGTCTCCATATCTCGCTCAATGAGGAGATACCGTTGTTCCTCCAGAAGACAAAGATCACCACACTACATCCTGAAGACAGGCTGAGGGTAGAAGCAACAGAAGCAACGCCGGTCTTCAGGTTCGACCGGAGTCCTGGAGGCAGCGGCTACAGCCTGCTCATCGAATCCGCAGGAAGACCTCTTGATCTCCGCAAATCGCACATCGAGATCCTTCAAGCAAGCCGTGCGTATACTATCAGGACAGGCCATATAATACACTTTGTATCAGACATTGAGGGTGCCAAACTGAAACCCTTCCTCACCCGTGAGAAGATAACCATCCCGAGGGATGCTGAGGCGAAGTACTTCAGTACGTTCGTTCTGTCAGTAATCAACACCCACAAAGTCATCGGCACGGGGTTCACCCTTGAACACTCTGAACCAGAGAAGACCGCTTTTCTCACCATTGAAAGAAACATCTCCGGCGTTCCCTCGGCAATGCTGAAATTCAGGTATGATGAAAGGGATATCTTCTACCCTGATGACATGATGCACTTCACCTCTTTCATCAATGAAAGGGGTAACTTCATTTTCCGCAGGAAGGAGCGAGATCAGGGATGGGAGAAGAGATGCGTGAACGCCCTCGGGGAAGCCGGTCTGTTTACCGAGGATGGCATCAGTTTCATAACCCCAGGTGCCAGGGAGGAAAACGGCAAAGCCATGTATGACGTTATTGAGGCCATTGCGTATAACAGGACCAGGCTGGAGGATACAGGCCTTCACATTCGTACCGGCAGCCTCGACAAGCCTTATTCTCTTGATCCTGTGGAGATAAGGCTAAGTCATCAGCTGATCAACGACTGGTTTGACCTCAAGGCTGTTGTACATATAGGGCCCTTCAGCATCCCATTCACCAGGTTCAGACGCAACATCATTGAAGGCATACGTGAGTACACACTGCCGGACGGCACAGTGGCCGTACTGCCGGAAGAGTGGTTTGCACGTTACCGCGGACTATTCGAGATGGGAAAGGACCGTGATGAGAGCCTTCTGCTTCATAAACAGCACTTCGGGATTATCAGTGAAGTGGTCTCAGATGGCGATTGCGACATATGTCATAAGCTCGGAAAACTGACGATGCCCGAACAGCTGCCCATGTTACCTGCGCCGGCAGGACTTAAGGCAGAGCTGCGTCCATATCAGCAGGAAGGATTAAGCTGGCTCTGGTACCTGCAGTCGAACAACCTCGGAGGATGTCTCGCTGACGATATGGGCCTTGGCAAGACCCTTCAGACACTGGCCCTCCTGCAATGGAACAAAGAACAGAAACACGGTGACGACGGGAGAGAGGCCGGATCACAGATGACACTTTTTAGTGATGGAACCATCGCAGCAACATCGCTGATAATCGTCCCCGCTTCACTCTGCCATAACTGGTACAATGAGATCAGTAAATTCTGCCCTTCAATGAATACCATGATCCATCACGGAGCCGGCAGGCACAGGTCGGCAGCACAATTTACCGGCTATGACATTATCATTTCAAGCTACCATACAGTGAGGCAGGACATTGAATTCTTCATAACGGTGAATTTCCTTTATGTTGTTCTTGACGAGAGCCAGCACATCAAAAATCCCTCCTCCAATATCTACAGGGCGGTGATGCGGCTCAGGGCCGATCACAGGATCGTTCTTACAGGAACACCGGTGGAGAACTCCCTAACTGATCTTTGGACACAGCTCAGCTTCGTTAATCCCGGACTTCTGGGCTCGCTCACATTCTTCAGACGCGAGTTTGCAAGGCCCATAGAAAAGAATAATGAGGAGGAGAAGGAGAACAGGCTGCGGAAGATTATACAGCCGTTCATCATGAGGCGTACAAAGGAGATGGTTGTCAGGGAACTGCCACCTGTGACCGAACAGGTGATCCACTCGTGATATGTCAGAGGGACAGGCTGCCATATATGAGAGAGAGAAATCGGCCGTACGCAACAGCATCATGGAGAACATAGAGGCTATCGGCATCGAAAAATCTGCGATCATGGTGCTTCAGGGACTGATGAGGCTAAGGCAGCTGGCCAATCACCCCATAATGACGGACGAGAATTATAGCAGGAGGATCAGGCAAGTTTGATACAGTGACATACAATATTGAAAGTGTCGGTATCTGAAGGGCATAAGATCCTCTGATATCTCTTCCTCTTTCGTGAAGCATCCTCGAACTCTTTCCCCGGCTGGCTGGAAAGAAACGGTATCGGGTATGCCATGCTGACAGGCTCTACGCGGGAGAGAGAGAGTCATCGACAGCTTCAGGAACGACGACCACAAAAAAGTCTTCCTTATCTCACTGAAGGCCGGAGGCGTGGGACTAAACCTGACAGAGGCTGATTATGTCTTCATCCTTGACCCATGGTGGAACCCTGCATCGGAGATACAGGCCCTGAGCAGGGCCCACCGCATTGGTCAGGAAAAGAGAGTATTTGTCCACCGATACATCTCGGGGGATACGATAGAGGAAAAGATACAGCGTCTGCAGGAAAGGAAATCAAAACTTGCCGGTTCATTCATCGATTCAAACAATCCCTTCGGAGACCTTGATGTGAAGGAGATGCTGGAAATACTGAACTGATTTTTTTATTAGCTTTGCCCCGTCTTAAGTCAATATAACCCTACGAATGACTGCAATGAACAACTTTCAAAATCATCCACTGGCCGGTGCCGTCGACCTTGACAGCGCCATGATAAAAATGTGGTCCTTTTATAAAAAGTATTTCATCGGACTGTACCTGATCTCAGTGGTCCTTGCATTGATCTCTTCAATGATAACCTCAGGCCTGGATCTTTCAGCGATGCAGTCGAACAACCGATCCTTCGGAGCTGCTTGAGATGATGAAAGGCATGGCCGGACCGTATGCGCTGATGATGCTGGTGTCACTCGTGTTCGGAGTTCTGCTGCATGCCTGGGTGCTCGATAAGCCAATGGGCGGGCCGGATTTTCTTCCCTCCTTCCTGAAAAATAGCCTCGTGGCATTGATCCCCTACATGGTGGTAATGGTAGTCTTTTCAATAATTGCCGTGGTTCTTACGACGATTGGACTTATACTGCTGGTTTTGCCTGCATTCTTTGCACTATTCTATATCGCCACAGTGATGATCTTTGCCCTGCCGCTCACACTTGTCGAGAGCCGCAATCCGGTAACGGTGGTGACACGGTCGTTCCGCCTGGCCCACAGTCATCTGTGGCCGAATATGGGTTGGGTAGTAGTGATCTTGCTGATAATTGTCATCGCTTCACTGGTGATAGGAGCCATTATCCTGCTGCCATTCACAGGGTCATTCATCAGATCTGTGACTAATCCTGAGGAAGCCGGCCGCATGCTCGAAATAAGCCGTAATCCGCTTTACTATAGGACTTAGTTCACTGATGACCTCGCTGGTGACACCGGTCCTGCCGATCCTTGCCTTTATACTCTATTATCCAGGGAACGGGGAGATCGAAGCCTTGCAGAGATGACAATGAAGGTCCAACCGGCAGGTAGCGGTCGAGGAGCTCTATCCCCACCATGCCCGACGGAGTTAATCCGGCACCTATACTCAACGATCCACACACCCCGCTTAAGGATACGCCAGGTGAATCGGAAAGCATCGGACTTCCTCATCTGTTTGGCTTTGCTCCATTTCTGCAAAGGTGACCCTACGAGCTGAAGGGGTATTCGCGGTTTCTTTGAATTCCATCTGGGAATTGCAGAAACTCCCAACTCGTAACCTGATGACCCCGTTATCTGAAGATTTGATACTTCAAGTGAACCGGAACTCATTGGTTTTCAGAGCAACACCAGATCTCGTTGCCATCAGAGTGACAGTTCTGCCTTATATCTTTCAATGGAACGCATTGTAATAACCCAGTATTCAAGCTAAACCGACTTCTTTCCAATAAATTCATCTTTTGTCCAAGACCCTCCTGGATCGTGTCGGGCTCCGTTATACCTGAATGTCAGCTTTCCCGACCCGTGTCTAAGTCCTTTTTGACCACATTCCTTCATAGAGCGAACCGTCGGCATACGCATAGGTGCCCTTCCCGTGAGGAAGGCCCTTTTTGAAGGAGCACTGATAATGATCTGTCCCCAGGGCCTCTCCGGCACCATCTACGAGTCCCCTTTTTCCAATCTCAATCATACCTCTCCCCTATGCCCTTCATCAGAACGAAACAATTATCCTGTGACCTGGCCATTAAGGTCGCCAGGGAAAATGCCCGCAAGTATAAATAAAACTCTCCGCATCGCTTTCAGATAGAGTATCGAAGATAGCTGTTTGTTTATCGTTTTATCCGCATACAGAGACTTAATCGCTGAACCTCTTCGCCATCTTCTACAAGATCTTTTCTTTCGGATACTGCTTTTGAGAAGGTCGGCAACGTACTCCTTCACGTTTTGCTTCACCTCCTTGCTGAGTATAAGGATACCGATAAGGTTGGGCACTGCCATACAGCACGATGGCCACATATGAAAGACGACCATATAATGGTGGTGTCAGTGAATGACGCGAGGAAGAATCCCGACACGTACACCAGCCTGTAGAAGACTACATATTTCGGCCCGAAGAGGTAAGTCACTGCCCTGTCTCCGTAATATGACCACGAGATCGCCGTAGAAAAGGCAAACAGGAGAAGTCAGGGTGTACCAATGTTCGACCCGTAACCTTTCATTCTGCTACGACTAAAGGCAAATGTTGTCAGCGGCGCGCTGTGAATCAACGATCCCCCCTGACGGTCAGGGAGGCCACTATCGAAAGCTGGTCCGCAAGTATCTGTAGCTCTCCGGAGTAAGGCTCCTTGCCTGACATGAACCTTATATTCTCTGCCAGTGACCTGGCATGGATTACCGAAATGCCGGCGGTTGTAATCTCACCGTTCGCTATCACCAGCTTGCCATTATAAAGATCCAGGAACTCATCGCCCCTCAAGTGTCTGCCCAGCTTTTCTACATCAGAGGCGTTACCTTCATCGTATATGCCTGTGATTATCTGCATGTCAGTAGTCTGAAACTGATTGTCAGTCTTTGTGTTCCATGCACCGGAAGCAAGAACTACAAGCCCGGTCAGAGTGCAGATACAGATCGGTATCAATAAATGGTTCAAGCAGTGCCACCATTCCCTCTGAAACGGGCTCCGGGGCACGTGCGGCAGAGTGCGCTATCGGCGCGGAACCCTGTCCTGACTCATTGGAGAAGAGTCCCCTGTTGACCCCCCTGTTCATGGCAAAGGCGAACGTGGCGCCAAGGAAGCCTCCTGCGGCGGCCGATCCGGTGAAGGCATCGGCAAATATTGATGCGAATGAGGATATAATGTTCTCAGGATGCGAGAAGATGACCAGTAGTGCTCCGATGAGGTAGAGTATTGCCATGAAAGGTACCAGAACCGATGTGACCCTTGCTATTCTCTTTATCCCCCCTATGATAACCATCCCCAGAAGAGCGGCCAGGATAGCTCCCGTAATAATATGCTTTAGCCCGAAGGTGGAAAAGACGGAGTTTGAAATGCTGTTTATCTGGGGCAGGCTTCCCGTGCCGAATGAACTGAGTATTGTGGCGCCGGCAAAAAACGCCCCGATGATTGCGCCAGTTTTTATAATCTTCCCGCTGCGGGTGGTGATGTTGAGCCTCTTCTTCATGTAGTACATAGGCCCCCCTGATATTGACCCGTCAGGAAGGATATCCCTGTACTTGTGTGATATTGACACCTCTACCATCTTGGTGCACATCCCAATGGCAGCGGTGACAAGCATCCAGAAGAGTGCTGCAGGGCCACCAAGATGTATTGCCAGTGCCACACCCGCTATGTTACCGGTGCCTACCGTGCCGGACAGTGCTGTTGCCAGCGACTGGAAGTGAGATGTATCGCCAACATCGTGCGAGTGATCATATTTGCCGCGGGTGATTCTTATTGCATGGCGGAAATACCTGATCTGAGGAAACCCGAGATAGATGGTGAAAAAGAGCCCTGTTCCGATGAGCAATACCATGAACCACGGATGGCCGCCGAGATATCCGTCAAGAGTTACAAGGAAATTGTTGATACCGTGCATATCGCTGTTCTTAAATGATTAAAACTTAAGCAACCCCAGCCCATTGAGGAATACCAGGGCAATGGCCACCGGCGCGAGGAACCTGATGGCGAACCTGTAGAGGCTGTAATACCTCAGGGGAAGAGTGCCTCCGTTTGAGAGCTCGTCTTTTGTTTCGCGGCCCGGGAAGAACCACCCGAGGAAGCCGACGATGAGCAATCCGCCAAGGGGCAGAAGTATATTAGCTGTGGTAAAATTGAAAAGATCAAAGATATTCAGGCCAAAGAGTTTCACCCCGCTCATCACTCCCCACGACAGTGATGACGAAATGCCAAGTATGAACATCGATGCAGTGGCAATGATGATTGCCGTGCGCCTGCTCAGGTTCAGCTGTTCGGGAGAAATAGGCTACTATTACTTCGAGTACGGAAATTTCGATGTCAGGGCCGCTATTGCCAGGAGGAAGAAGAAACCGAATGCAAAAATCATCCCGCCGGTCATCTGCTGAAAGATACCGGGAAGGACAATAAATGTAAGAGACTCGCCTGACGAGGGGGAGATGCCGAATGCAAACACTGCAGGGAAGATAGCAAGGCCGGCCAGAACGGCAACGAGCAGGTCAACCATTGAGACCTGAACTGCAGTGCTTCCCAGCTTATTATCCTTCGGGATATATGAACCGTAGGTGATCAGGGTACCCATCCCGATACTGAGGGAGAAAAACGCCTGGCCCAGAGCCATAAGTACGGTATTGCCGGTTATCTTCGAAAAGTCAGGCCGGAATAGGAATTCCACCCCCTTGCCGGCTCCGGGGAGGGTCAGCGCCTTGATACACATGATAATCAGAAGAACAAACAGCAGAGGCATCATTATCTTGGTCGACTTCTCTATACCCTTGCGGACACCTCCCAGCACAATCGCCGCAGTTGCCAGCATGAAGATGGAAAACCAGAGTGCCGGCCTGAGCGATTCACTCCTGAAGGATTCAAACATCGAGGATAGCTCCCCGGAGCTCTTTCCGACAAAACCTCCGATCAATGTCTGGTAAATATATTCCAGTGTCCAGCCGGCAACGGCTGTATAGAATGCCAGTATCATGAATGCCGCTACAATGCCCATCATGCCAACCAGGAACCATGGCTTTCGGGGAGCAAGGGTTTTAAATGCCCCTACCGGGTTTCGCTGAGACCGTCTGCCTATCACAAGTTCTGACATCATGACGGGAATGCCAATCGAAAAGACAATGACAAGGTAAATTATCAGGAAGGCTCCTCCGCCATTTTCTCCCAGTATATAGGGAAACCTCCAGATATTTCCCAATCCCACTGCCGATCCGGCAGCTGCCGGCTATCACACCCAGCCTGCTGCCAAACCAATCCCTTTTGGAAAAATCAAATCCGCTCATCTTTCAAAAAATTACCTCGTGAAATTCTTTTAAGATGCTAAAGGTGGCAAAAAACTTAAAAGCAGCAATACATTGGTGTTAAAAAACAGAAAACGGATATTATTTATTCGGCTGCATGTTCATTCCAGTGTACCTCGCCGGCTATAAAAAAGAGGCTGTCCCTTTTTGCTTTGGGACAGCCTCAGGAAAAAAATCAATATTGTTCTAATATGACTCGCGCTGCGTATAGTGAGTATGCAGGAGCTTATGTGACATGTGCCCGTTGGGTTTCTCAAGGAACTCTTCGTAAATGGCCTTGACCTCGGGGTTCTCATGCGACTTCCTCAGGTCCATATGCATATCCTCGGAATAGATCGCCTCCATGCGCTTATTCCTGATGACGGCATTGGTTGGTATGGGCTGGCCCCCGCCCCCGAGACATCCTCCCGGGCAGGCCATGATCTCAATGAAGTGATATGAAGCCTTGCCTGTGCTGACTGCCTTTGCAATCTTGTTTGCATTGACCAGTCCGTGGGCTATTGCCACCTTGAGTTCGGCTCCCTCGAGGAATCTCCACTCCTCCGTTGTCCCTTCTATCTTAATGGTAGCTTCCTTTACTCCCTCCATTCCACGTACGGGCATTATATTGAGGTTCTTGAAAGGAACCGGTCTGCCGGTCACTATCTCGTATGCGGTACGGAGAGCTGCCTCCATCACTCCTCCGGTGGCTCCGAAGATCACTCCGGCGCCTGTTGAGGTGCCCATGATTGAGTCATAATGATCCTCTTCAAGAGTGAGGAAATCGATCCCCGCCTGCTTGATCATAACGGCAAGTTCCCGTGTGGTAAGAACAAAATCAATGTCCTTGTAACCGCTTGATCTCATCTCTGGCCTGTCGGCCTCATACTTCTTGGCCGTACAGGGCATGACTGAGACAGAGACTATCTTTGAAGGGTCAATCTTGCGCTTCTCTGCGTAGTATGTCTTTGCCAGGGCTCCGAACATTTGCTGCGGTGATTTGCAGGTCGAGAGGTTCGGAAGCATATGAGGATATTTGTGTTCAATAAACTTGATCCATCCCGGCGAGCATGAGGTGAACATTGGCAGGGCGAGGGTTTTGTCGCCTTCAACCAGTATCTTCTTCAACCTCGTCAGCAGTTCTGTGCCTTCCTCAATGATGGTAAGATCGGCCGTGAAGTCGGTATCAAGCACCGAGTCGAAACCAAGCTGACGCAGGGCGGTAACCATTTTGCCGGTCACCCTTTCACCCGCTTCAAATCCCAGGTCTTCGCCGAGGGCTACCCTTACTGCAGGAGCCGTCTGAACTACAACATGCTTGTCCGGATCATAGATGGCATCCCATACCTGGTCTATGGAGGTCTTCTCAGTCAGGGCACCAGTCGGGCAGCGGTTTACACACTGGCCGCAGTTGGTGCAGACCACATGGCTCATCGGTCGGTCATGGAATGATGATATCTTCATGTGTGAGCCCTTGTTTGCCACTGCAATTGCGGAGACATGCTGAAGCTGAGAGCATGTGCGCACGCAGCGCTGGCACCTGATGCACTTGCTGTCGTCCTTGATGAATGACGGTGACGATCTGTCTATTGTATATGCATGATCTTCAACGAGGTCAAGGAAGATATGCTCCCCGAACGAATACTCGTTTGCCAGTGTCTGCAGCTCGCACTTCTGGTTCTTGTAGCACTTGGTGCAATCGGCCCTGTGCTCTGACAACAGCAGTTCAACGATATGCTTGCGCGCGTTCCTTACCCTGAGCGAGTTGGTGTGTATCTCCATTCCTTCCGAAACCGGCATGGCGCAAGCAGCAATGAGCGTACGTGCACCCTTCTGCTCAACAACACACACGCGGCAGTTACCGGCAACACAAAGGTCCTGGTGATTGCATAGCGTAGGTATGATTATGCTCAGTTTCCTGGCGGCATCCAGAACGGTGGTTCCTTCAGCTACCTTTATCTCATGTTCATTTATCTTTAGAGTTACCATAATAATCTATACTGGTTTTAATAAATAATCTCTTCCCTGAAATTCTCGACAATTGATTTGAAGGCGTTTCCCACCGACTGGCCGAGGCCGCACTTGGAGGCCACCTTCATGGTGTCAGCCAGTTTGACCAGCTCGGTCAGGTAGGTCGACTTTGCTTCGCCTTTCTTGACCTTCTCCACACCCTTGAGAAGCTGCTGGCATCCGACACGGCAAGGGGTGCACTGTCCGCATGATTCCTCAGTGAAGAACTCAAGATAGTTATGAAGCACGTTATACATCGAACGAGAGCTGTTGAAAAGCTTCATTGAACCGCCGGTAGGCACCCCCTCGAAACCGATAATGGTTTCAGCAAACTTCTTACGGGGAACACAGAAACCTGAGGCTCCTCCAACCTGCACTGCCTTGGAATCACCGTCTCCGAACTCGTTGACGAACTCCTGCACGGTCATTCCCAGCTCAAGCTCAAAGATACCCGTGATGGGTGTATCTCCGGAGATGGAAAACACCTTTGATCCCCGCGAGTCTTTGGTACCAAGCTTCACATACATATCCGCACCTCTGGCGATGATCATCATGGCGGTCACCAGCGTCTCCACGTTATTGATGGAAGTCGGTTTTGAAAACAGGCCACTGGTCGTCGGATAGGGCGGTTTGTTGCGGGGTTCACCGCGGAAGCCCTCTATAGATTCAAAGAGGGCGCTCTCCTCACCGCAGATGTAGGCTCCGCTTCCCATACGGTACTCGATGTTAAAGTCATAACCGATCTCGGCTATCATTTTATGGAACTTATGAAGCTCGAGATAGAGATGGGGGAGGAGAAACCTGTACTCGCCACGGAGATAGATAAAACCCTTCCTGGCACCCATTGCCTTGCCGGCTATGGCCATTCCGCCATAGACCTTGTATGCAGCACGGTCAAGTATCTCACGGTCCTTGAAGGTGCCGGGCTCGCCCTCATCGGCGTTACATACGATATACTTCTCCGGATCCTTCTCCGCTGCAGTGTATTTCCACTTGAGCCCGGTCGGAAAACCGGCGCCCCCACGGCCTTTCAGACCTGATTCCAGAACCTGCTGAATGATCTCGTCACTGGTCATTGAAAAGGCCTTTACCAGAACCTCCCTGGAATCTATCGCTTCAAATATAAGATCTACTTTATTTAGTCCTTTGTTTTCCATTTTGTGCCTCCCTCTCTTATTTACGCATGTAACCTTTGATAACATCAATAACCGATTCAGTGGTCAGGTCAGTATACGGCATGTCATTGATCAGAATGGCAGGAGCCTTATGACACCATCCTATGCAGTTCGTCTCAAGCAGGGTGAACATTTTGTCGGGAGTGGTCTCGCCCACCTTTATCTTAAGCATCTCCTCAATCGTGTTAATAATGTCATTCTTACCCTTCATTGAGCAGGTGATGGTCTTGCAAACCCTTATCACATGTTTCCCCCTGAGCTCAGTGTCAAGGAAAGTATAAAAGGAGGCGGTCCCGTATACTTCTGCCGCCGAGATATCAAGCTCGGTAGCAACTTCCACCATCGCCTCGTCGGTCAGGTAGTTATGCTTTCTTACAATGTCCTGAAGGATCGGCATCAGGCTCTCTCTGTTGCGCCCGTACTTCTCTGCCAGTTCCTTCACCATGTTACCAGTGTGATACATTTCTGTTTCGGTTTTAAGTGGTTATAGTATTTTCGTCTGGAAATTGGTGCTTTTTTCCGGTTGTGAAAATAATAACAATACTCATTCAAAAACCTTACTTATATCATGTTTATGAATAATTAAGGTTTGAACAGGGAGTGACTCCCGATGCACTTAAATCTCCTGTTAATCAGCTGACGGAGAATACCTCAAGCTGCTTTGTGAGCCAGTCTAGCCAGCTCTGCAAGCCCTCTCCCCTCACTGCAGAAACCTTAAGGATGGTAATCCCCGGATTGATGGCTGCCATGTCGGCAAGAAAGGAATCAATGCTGAAATTCGTATAGGGGATCAGGTCTGTTTTGTTCAAAATAACCGCCCGTGCTTCGCTGAACAGCATGGGATATTTGGCTGGCTTATCATCTCCTTCTGTTGTGCTGACTACCGCCAGCTTAAAGGTCTCACCCAGGTCAAACTGCGAAGGACAGATAAGGTTGCCTACATTCTCAACAAATACCAGGTCGAGAGCCTCCAGATCAAAATGTTCAAGGGCTTTGGAGATGCTGTGAGAATCAAGATGACATCCTCCCTCCGTATTGATTGCAACGATAGGTATCTCATACTTCTTCAACCTCTGCGCGTCGCGGTCAGTGGTGACGTCACCTTCTATCACGCCTATCCTTACCTTTGGGACCAGCGCCTCACATGTCCGTTCCAGCAATGTTGTCTTTCCGGCCCCCGGGGAACTGATGATGTTTACCATCATCACCTTCTTGTTATTAAGCATGTTACGCACCTCTTCAGCCTTGTTCTGGTTCCTGTCGAGGATGTTCTTCATAATCTTTATTTCCATGATTATTCTCCTTCGATACTTTTTATGAATAACTCTTTCCCGTGTTTTACAATTATCTCATCAGACCCGCAGATGCCGCAGCCATGAATATCATCGGCAGGGGTGTATCCGGCGCCGCATCCGCGGCACCGCATCTCCGCCGTAATAATCTCAATATTGAGATCCGCAAAGGCTGCAGCGCTGTCTCTTGCCGCTTCCCGGAAGGCAGTCTCAAAAACATCAGGGACAATCTGCACGAACTGCCCGAAGCTGATATTCACCCTGTCAACGGTGGTCAGCCCTGCCTCTGCTGCATATCCGGCAACCATTGCAGCCAGTTCTTCTGCTATTCTCAGCTCGTGCATGGCAATCTTCTCAGCATATTCTTGGCAGCAGCTGCCCTGACGGCATTTCCAGGAATCTCCTGCCTCCTGTTGAACTGTTAAGTATTCACCCTCCCCTCTCTCCCGGCCGTAATTTCACCAATTATTGCAGTACCCTTCCCTTGCGGATCTCGTCGCATCCTGTCTACTATCTCTTCCGCCTCCCCGGCGGAAGAGACGATCAGCACCCTTCCCTCACTGGCAAGAGTAAGGGGATCAAAACCGAGTATCTCGCACAAGCCTCTTACGGGCTCCTCCAAAGGCACGGAAGCTTCATCAACGCACATGCTGCAGCCGGTCATAGCTGCAAGCTCGTTAAGCACAGCCGCCAGGCCTCCCCTCGTAAGGTCTCTCATGAAATGAATTGCACGCGGCTTCTCCGTTACCCTTCTTATAAGTTTGTTAAGCGAAGCACAGTCAGATGCCACTGGGGTATCGAATAATATATTCCTGCGCGAGGCCAGGATTGTCACGGCATGGTCTCCCGGAGGCCCGTTGATGATCAGCCTGTCGCCTGCCCTGACAGTTGATGCGGAGCTGACATGAACCAGCTTCTTGCTGAGTACTCCCACACCCGCGGTATTGATGAACAACCTGTCACACTGGCCTTTCTCCACCACCTTGGTGTCGCCGGTGACTATCCGCACGCCCGCTGTCACTGCCTCATCAGCCATTGAGGCCACTATCGCATCGAGCTCATCTAACCCGAATCCTTCCTCAATAATGAATGCGGCCGGACAGATATTTCGGTTCGGCTCCTGATACGGCAAGGTCATTTACCGTGCCGCATACTGCCAGCTTACCAATGTTTCCTCCCGGGAAAAAGAGCGGATCAATGACATAGGAGTCGGTTGTAAAAGCTATCATCCCCGGAGGGAGGGAGAGCAGGGCGGAATCGGTCATGGGCCCTGTCATCCCGAACCGCGCGGCAAAGTGATCACGTATGAGTGACTGTGCCTGTCTGCCGCCGCTTCCGTGACTCAGTGTAATCTTCTCACTCATAACGGTGGTATTTAAACCAGGTATTGCATGACCCCTCATCAGACACCATGCAGGCACCCTCAGGATGGTCAGGGGTGCATGCCGATGAAAAGAGGGGGCAGTCAGGAGGTGTGCTCACGCCCCTGAGAATATCTCCGCAGATACAGGCATTTGCGTGTGCTGACTCAGGGAGGTCCACAGGGAAGGCAGCGGCGGCATCAAACCGCCTGTACCGGTCACGAATCTGCAAGCCACCCGATGCTATGACGCCAAGGCCGCGCCACTCAACATCGCATGGCTCAAAAACCTCATTCATATAACCCTGAGCCCTGGCATTGCCCTGTACTGACACTGCCCTGCTGTATTGTATCTCTACACCGGGTGCGCGGCTGTTCACCTGCCTGACGAGCATCAGCACCGCCGAAAGGATGTCTGTAGGCTCAAACCCTGTCACCACGCATGCCAGCCCGTATCTGCCCGCGATGAAATCAAAAGCTGACGAGCCGGTGATGACTGCCACATGACCCGGACAAATAAACCCGTCTATTTCAGTACCCTCCCTTAATATCACCTCCATGGCCGGCGGCATTACCTTGTGTGCGTTAAGAACATAAAAATTGTCGACGCCTTCTCTGTCAGCCTGCATCAGCGTCACTGCCGTACCGGGGGCGGTGGTCTCAAATCCTATAGCAGAAAACACAGTCTTTCGGTGAGGGTTTGACCGGGCCAGCTCAAGAGCTTCATGGGCTGACAGCACTACCCTGATATCTGCACCCGCGGCCTTCGCGGCCCCGGGAGACAGAAGAGTGCCGGGCACCCTCATCAGGTCACCGAAGAGGGCGACCGTCATGCTCTCACGGAAAGAGAGCGCAACCAGGGTATCGATGTACCGGGCCGAAGTGACGCAGACAGGACAGCCAGGACCGGATATAAGCCTGATCTCCGGAGGGAGCAGCGAAGGTATTCCGAACCTGTGAATGGCTGACGTGTGACCTCCGCAAACCTCCATGAAGGTATAATCACCTGCCGATGACTGCCTGATCAGACCGGCCAGCCTGGTGATATGCCTTTTCTGCCTGTACTCGTCAACGTATTTCATGACCGGGTCATTCACTTATTGAATCATCCATCTCCTGCAGCATACGCAGTGTCTCAAGGGCATCTTCCTCTTTCAGCTTCTCGATGGCGAAGCCGGCATGAAGCAATACGTAATCGCCAACACTGACGTCATCAACCATCTGAAGTCCTGCCCTGAAGAGAGCTCCTCCCACGGAGACCTCCGCCATGTCACCGTCGATTGCGGTAACCTTCGCAGGAAGACTCAGGCACATACTCCCCTCCTTTCTGCCGCTGCCAGGAGTTGCCCGAGTGAGATGCCGCCGTCATTTGCCGGAACCTGGTGGTTGGTATAGACCATGAACTTGTTCATGGATAAAAGATACAAAGATTTCTCAAGCAGATACCTGTTCTGGAAAACCCCTCCCGAGAGGACAACATCTTTCAGTCCAGTCTCCTTTCGTATATTATTGCATACGGCAACTATTATTCGTGCAATGGTATTGTGAAACCTGGCTGCAATAAGTGAAATGTCCTGTTTTTCAATATCCCTGAGAATCCCATGGAACATATCACTTAGAGAGACCGTTGCGTTGAGGGTAAAAGGATAATAATCTTCTGTTTTGCAGCTTATTGATGACTCAAGCCGCATGGGTGCCTCAGAATCAAAGGAGGCCCGGGTGCAGAGGAGAAGCAGCGCCGAGACAGCATCGAAGATACGTCCGGCACCGCATGTAAGTGGCGAATTGATACCATGGGCAAGCATCTCAATGACAGTGGCCAGCCTCCTCTCCTCAATTGTCCGGAAAAGCTTAACCGACCTGAAGTCATATTCGCTGCCACAATAACTGTAAAGGCACGAGAGAGCCATGCGCCACGGTTCATCCACAGCAGCATCGCCTCCTGGCATCATGAAATAGTCGAAGTGCGTATATCTCTCAAAATCACGTGCAGAGGCTATCAGGAACTCGCTTCCCCAGGTATTTCCGTCAGTGCCGTATCCTGTCCCGTCCATTATCACGCCTATAACCTTTCCGTCAAGACGATGTTCGGCCATCACCGACGCGGCATGGGCATGATGATGCTGGACACGCATCAGCGGCAGTCCGCCGGCTTCTGCCAGCTCTTCTGCAAACCTCGTTGAAAGGTAATCGGGATGCATATCGCAGACTATGGATGAGGGCTCAAACCTGAAAAGAGAGGAGAAGAGCCTGACGGTCTCCTGATAATATTCGTACGTGGCTACATTTTTTATATCGCCTATGTACTGGCTCATAAAAGCCTGATTGTTTTTCCCGATGCAGAAGCTGTTTTTCTGTTCGGCACCGGCGGCAAAGACACCCTCAGCTGAAGATGCCAGATCAACAGGCTGGGGTGCAAAGCCCCTTGACCTCCTGATAAGGCTCATATTGCCCCCGATAATTCTTGCAACCGAGTCGTCAGCCCTGTTGCTGATCTCCCTGTTGTAACTTACAATGCAGCCGGTTACGGGCATGAGTTCGCTTTCGGCATGGTGGTCGCAGGTGATTATCGGTTCGTCGCTGAGATTACCGCTTGTCAGTACGATTGCAGGTGTGCCGGAGACCCTGAAAAACAAATGGTGAACAGGCATATGGGGCAGCATCGCCCCGACCGTGTTCAGTCCGCTGCTCACCGATAGTGCCAGCTCTCTCTTCTGCCTGAGTATGAGTATCGGCCTTCGCCATGACAGGAGTGCAGCCTCCTCCTCCGGGTCCGCAAAACAGTACTTCCTGACGGCATCGATATCCCTGAACATAACTGCAAAAGGCTTCATGTCACGGTGCTTTCTCCGTCTGAGGAGTGTAACAGCCTCCTCATTCAGGGCATCGCACATGAGGTTATACCCGCCTGTCGATTTTAAGGCCACACTTCCACCGACCGCCAGGCGTACGGAGATGAACCGTAAAATGTCTTCTATGCCTGTGATAACTATGCCTTCGGCCTTGAGAGTGCATACCGGACCGCAACTGTTGCATGCCACAGGCTGGGCGTGGAAACGCCGGTCGGTGATGTCATTGTACTCCGCGGCACACCGGGGACACATTGCGAAAGAAGCCATCGTTGTGGTAGCCCTGTCATATGGAAGAGCCTTTATGATGGTGAAGCGGGGTCCGCAGTTTGTGCAATTGATAAAGGGATAATCAATGCGGCCGGGGTCCGATGCAAGATCAGCAAGGCACTCATCGCAGAGAGCGATGTCAGGACTCACCTCCGTAATGGTCTCCTCAGTATTCCTGCTGGGGGTGATGGTGAAGTCGATGTAGCCCATGATGCCTCTCTTCCTGACCTCTATAGATTTTATATTTGCTGCCGGTGGTGCAAGGGCACGGATATCTACAATGAATTTTTCAGCTGTCGCCCGATCGCACTGAACGACCACCGTAACCCCGTCAGTCCTGTTGACCACTTCTCCGGTCAGACAGTAAATGGAGGCAAGCCTGCAGATGAAAGGACGGAATCCGACGCCCTGCACAAGCCCCCTGATCAATATCTCATACCCTGTTTCGATGTCGGCTATAGGAATAATGACTGTTTCTCCTTCATTCGGTAGACAGACCAGATTACACTCTCTATCTCATCACTCAGGTTCACATTGTTTACAACCACATATACAGGAACCTTAAGCAGTGCCGGAGAGAAATTTACAATACCCCGGATACCCATGCTTACAAGCTCATCACACACCTCCTGGGCCGAAATGCCCGGCACGGCAACGATAGCCACAGTGACCCTGAACCTGTCAATAATCTCCTGAAGCCTTTGAGGAGGATAGACGTGAGTATCTGCCCTGATCTTCTGCTTATACGGGTCTATATCAAAAGTTGCGACAATGTTTATGCCGCGCTGAATGAAGCGTTCATATTTGGAGAGAGCCAGTCCGAGATTGCCCATGCCCAGCAGGATCACGTTGGTGATCCTGTCCCTGTTGAAGAGTTCCTCCATCTCCCGAAGCAGTGATTCGGTCAGGTACCCTCCCCTCCTGTTACCCTTTATGCCATATTCGGAAAAATCTTTCCTCACCTGTTCGGGGGAGACCCCTGCACCTGCGGCAATTGTATGGGAAAAGACCCGGGAGACACCCATGGTGTTCAGCCTGGTCAACAACCCGTGATAGAGAAAAATCCTCCTCAGGCTGTTCTTTACAGTATGTTTTGTGAATTGTTTCACATTAAATCACTGCTTTACAACTCTCTCATGCAAGTTAAACTAACTTTTTCAAACAGCGTATATAAAAAATATAATATTGATTATGAGTATGTTATTAAAATAGCCGCTTCCCCTCATCCTGTAAGAGATAAAAAAAACTTGACTTGCGTACATTGCACACCTAACTTTATTATGTGAATCTTCTCACATAAAATGTACTACGTAAGTATTAATAAAGAAGATTGGCATCGTTCACTGGAAAAACTGCTCACCTCCCATGACATCTTTGTTCCGGTGAAGGATGAATATAGTCTTGATTACGAGCCTTTCAGGCTGAATCAGGCTGAACATATTGCTTATAACACTCCCAAGCCTGCCACTCCGCTCAAGAATTTCTTTCTCCCCGTAAGGGAGAATGTAACTTCTTCCAGGAGTACCGGCAGGCCAAGGATCATAATCGGGGTGCCCAACTGTGATGTTGAGGCTTTGGGGCTGCTTGACGAGATATATCTTGATGAGGAGTTCAACGATCCCTTCTACAGGAACCGCCGGAAAAGCACCATCCTTATATCTTCTGACTGCTATTCGGTGAATGATCACTGCCATTGTACCTCCTACGGGGTCAGGCCTTATTCAATGGCGAATGCTGATATGGCACTGTTATCCGATGGTGATGTTATTCATCTGAGGGTCATCACCAGCCGCGGAGAAGAGCTGTCGAAGCAGTTAATTTCAGCCTTCGCCGGAGAGGACTCAGACTGCGTTTTATTTGCAGAGAATCGGCATCAGGAGGCTGAAGCCATGCTTGCTGACCTCAACAAAGGCCTTCCTGACTACAAGACCACGGGAGAGATCGTACAGAAGGCTGGTGCTCAGATATGGACAAAATACGCATCCAGATGTGTTTCGTGCGGTGCATGCACAACCATTTGCCCCACCTGCAGCTGCTTTCTCCTGATAGACAAACCCGACTTTGAAAAAGTCAAGCAGATGGATGCCTGTCAGTACCCCGGATTTGCCAGGGTTGCAGGAGGAGAGGATGCGCTTTTCGAACTTCCTCATCGCTTCCGCAACAGGTACATGTGCAAGTACGTATGGAAGCCGCAGAAATTCAGTTCACTGGCATGCACAGGCTGCGGGAGGTGCATTGAGGCATGTATCGGCAAGATCAGCAAGAATGAACTGTTCATGGAACTCACCTGACGATTCTTATGGCCAGCTATACCAATAATATATATAAGCCTTTAAGGGCGACACTCGAAGAGGTGATTGAAGAGTCTCCCGTGATCAAGACCTTCGTACTGATACCTGATGAAGAATTTGTCTTTAGAACAGGTCAGTTCATTGAGCTCTCCGTTGAGGGCGTGGGTGAGGCACCCTTTACCCCTTCGTCGTCACCACTGGTAACCGACAGGCTGGAGGTCACGGTCATGAAGACAGGTTATGTCACCGGGCTCATGCATGAGCTCAAACCGGGTGCGGTAATGGGTATCAGGGGTCCTTACGGACGGGGATACCCGGTCACTGAGTTTGAAGGCAAAGAGGTGCTGATCCTGGGCGGAGGGTGCGGTCTGGCTCCCATACGGTCACTGCTCTTCGCACTTGAACACATGAAGGATGACCTTGAGAAGGTAATACTCTGTTATGGTTCCAAGACACCTGCCGATTGCATCTACAAGCCGCTCTTCAGCAGGCTGAACAGTATAGATAAATTTGAAGCCTACCGTACGGTGGACGTTACCGATGACGACTGGGACGGACCTGTTGGCGTGGCCACCAGGCTGCTCGACAGCGTCAGGGTGAACATAGATTCTTCTGTTGCAGTTGTCTGCGGTCCGCCGATAATGATGAAATACGGAACCCTGAAACTTCTCGAAATGGGCTACCGCGATGAACAGATCTACCTCTCCATGGAAAAGAACATGTCATGCGGCCTCGGCAAATGCGGCCACTGTATGATGGGTGAATTTTTTGTCTGCAAAGACGGTCCGGTATTCACCTACAATGAAATCAAACATAATCCTGATATCTGGAAATAAAACAACAGCCGGCATGAAGGTGTTGATAGATATGATTAAACTGAGGGAAGCCATGACGGCAGATACGTCGTTAATACTTCCCGAGGGTCTCTGTTACAACTCAGCCAACACCAATGGCCTTAAGACCATCCGTGAGCTTGCCACCTTCAGGTTCACCTGCCGCAGGTGTGAGGATGCCCCCTGCATCACCGTCTGCCCGGCCGATGCCATTGAAAAGGACCACGAGGGGGTGGTCGTCCGCCACACCAATCTATGCGTCTCATGCAAGTCGTGCGTGACAATCTGTCCCTTCGGCACAATGATGACCGATTTCTTCAGACATCACCGCAATAAAGACCTCTTTTATGATCTGTGTGACCATGAAGAAGCGCGGAAGTTTGTGGCGGCATGCCCGCCGGGAACGGCGATACTCACTGACCAGAACGAAAAGCCTGACGAGCATATCCATAAACTGAATGAGAGGGTGCTCATAAGGGAATACATATATACAACTGAAAAAGAGTAAAGAGAAAGGATATGGCGGTTAATCTCTTATATTTCTTTGTATTCCCGGGGCTACTGTTCATGGCACTTGCCGGAGCTTTCCTCTCGTGGTTCGACCGGAAGATTACCGCCAGGGTTCAGTTCCGCAAGGGGCCTCCCCTGCTGCAACCCTTATGGGATTTCTTCAAGCTCCTGCTGGTCAAGGAGACCATCCTGCCAAAGAACGGGTCCCATTCTGTCTTTCTCATTGCACCGTTGCTGGCAGTATTCGGAGCCGTCATGGCCGGAGTGTTTATCCTGCTTCCGCTGTTCAACATCGGAACCGGCTTCAGGGGCGATCTGATTGTCATATTCTACCTTCTCACCCTGCCATCGTTCTCTTACATAATCGGCTCACTGGCGTCAGGCAATCCTCTGGCTGCCGTTGGAGCTTCGCGCGAGATGAAGCTGATAATAAGCTATGAGCTCACCTTTCTCCTTCTGGTAGCAGCCGTGATAATGAAGAACGGGCAGCAGTTCGACCTCAACAGCGTGATAGCAACACAGCAGTCGGGCGCACCCTTCATTGGCAGCATCTCAGGAGTCCTCCTCTTCATTGCCGGCCTCTTCTGCATTCAGGCCAAGCTGGGCCTGGTGCCGTTTGACATGCCCGAAGCCGAGGCTGAGCTGGCATCCGGCATTTATATTGAATATTCCGGTCCTCCCTACGCGATGATCAAACTGGCAAAGTACATCATGCTCTTTATCCTGCCGGCATTCCTCGTCGCACTCCTCATGAACGGAATGAAGCCGGGCATTAATATTGTCTGGCTCATACTGAAGATCCTCGGCGTTGTGCTTCTCCTGACGCTTATCAGGAATACCAACCCGAGAGTTAAGATCAAGCAGGCCTCCGGCTTCTTCCTTATATGGATGAACCTGCTGGTAGTGATTGCCATAGTGCTGATTACATTCGGATTATAAAATTACAGATCGTGGGTTTCAAGGATTATTGTTTCAGGAAATCACTCTGGGTCTTCCACTTCGGCGGAGCATCATGCAACAACTGTGATATCGAGATCCTTGACTGCCTGACCCCGAGACATGACCTGGAACGCTTCGGCATATTGCTGGTGGGAAGCATAAGGCATGCCGACGTGCTGCTGGTAAACGGATCGATAAACAGGCGCGACAAACCCAGGCTCCTGGAGCTCTATCACCAGGCACCCAAACCACTGCTGGTGGTGGCCATCGGCGCCTGCGGATGCACCGGAGGGATCTTTGCTGAGGGTAACACCTTTGCCGGTCCCGTTGACAAAATCATCCCGGTGGATGCGTATATCCCCGGATGTCCCCCAAAACCCGAGGCAATAATCGCAGGAATAGTTAAACTGGCAGGAAAAAAATAGTGACAAACCAATGGATACTGAGACAGCCATAAATAAACTGACGGAAAAATTCTACAGTGATACTGTCAAAGTGGTGCTCCTCAAAGGGAAGCGCGGCATTGTCACAATAAGGCCAACATCCATCCTCGAGATATCTGAGTACCTCTATAAAAGCGAAGGCTATAGGTTCATCATAGCCTCTGCCCTTCATACCAGGCAAGGATTTGAGATCTACTACCACTTCAGTCTGGACGCTGAGGGGATGATACTCAGCCTGCATGTAATACTCGATAAGGAGAAGCCCCGTATCAAATCACTCTCAAACATGTTCAGCGCGTCAAACTGGATTGAGAGAGAGATGCATGAACTCTTCGGGATAGACTTCCTGGACCACCCCAACCAGGAGAAGCTGCTTTCAGAAGGCAACTGGGCAGACGATGTCTACCCCTACAGAAAAGAGTTCAATTAATACTCCGACTACCATGAGCAGAAAGACACTCATACCGATAGGACCCTATCACCCGCTGCAGGAAGAACCGGAGCTCTTCAAGCTCTATTGCGACGGCGAAATAGTCACGGATATTAAATGGGAGACCGGATATAATCACCGGGGCATAGAAAAACTCAGTGAGTCAAAGAGTTACGACCAGGTATTCTTCCTCGTTGAACGCATCTGCGGCATCTGCTCAACATCCCATCCCTTTGCATTCGCCAACGCCGTTGAAGAGATAGTCGGCGTGGAGATCACTGACCGGGCAAAGTACATCAGGTCAATCATCGGCGAGCTTGAACGCATACACAGTCACCTGCTCTGGGTAGGTCTCGCAGGCCATTTCCTCGGATATAACACAGTTTTCATGTGGGCCTGGAAATACCGTGAGCCTGTCCTCGACCTCTTCGAGATGATAACAGGCAACAGGAACAGCTATGCCATGTTCAAGGTGGGAGGCGTGAGGCGTGACATTGAAAACAGCAAGATCCCCGCCATCAGGAAAGAGATGGGCATTATTCGGAAGAAAATCGACCTGCTTACCGGGGCAGTGATGGATGACCCTGTTATCCATGCCAGGACCAAAGGGGTAGGGATTCTCACCCGTGAGGATATTATCGACTATGGTGCCGTAGGGCCCACCGCAAGAGCCTCGGGTGTTGACATTGATGTAAGGAGAGATGATCCCTACTCAGCCTATCCGCTTGTCAACTGGAAGGTTATCACTGCCGAAGGCGGAGACGTCTTCGCCAAGGCAGAGGTGAGGCTTCTTGAAATGTACGAGTCCGCCTCAATTATTGAGCAGTGCATTGATGCCCTTGAAAAAATGAAGGAGGGCGATGTAGCGCTTAAGATAAACGAGATACCGGAAGGGATTGGAACGGGACGCGCCGAAGCGCCCAGGGGCGAGGTCTTCCACTTCGTGGTCTCCGACGGATCAAACTCGCCGGCAAGGCATAAGATAAGGGCCCCGAGCTATACTAACATAGCAACATTCAAAAGATCATGCATCGGACAGACAATCGCCGATGCCACTATCACTCTCGCAGCCGTTGACCCGTGCTACTGCTGCACCGAGAGGATGGCAGCAGCCTATGACATCTCTTCAGGGAAAAAAATATTCAATGCCAATGAGCTGATAGATCTTTCCATGAAGAGAACAAAAGAACTCAGGAAATCAGATGCCGGTCATGAATGAGCCTCTCTCCATATTAGCTGAACCGTCCGCATGCTGGATGCTCCAGATGCTGATAATGATCCCTCTGGCTGCAGGACTGCTGTTCTTCCTCATACCGGAAAGATTCCTGACATTGAAAGGTATCCTGGCCCTTTTGATCACATTGGTTACCGGCTACCTGGCTGTCGCCCTTTACTCCGCATCACCCCAGATGACGGCACAGGGCGAAACAGTCAGACAGGGCTGCCTCACACTCTTCGACTTTGACCTTTTTCAGAAGGCTGGTGAGTACCTGACTTTCACCATTGACGGACTGAGCAAGCTGATCATCCTGTTTATAAGTACCCTTGCACTGCTTATCCTGCTCTTCTCGCTTATATATAACAGGTCCGTCAGGGTGAACAACTACTATCCCCTGTTCCTGATCACTATCGGCTGTTCATACGGAGCAGTACTCTCTGACAACCTGATCCTCTTCGTCATCTTCTGGGGTATCCTCGGCATCACCCTGTACAAGCTTATACCGGGTAGGAATGAAAAGAGCTCTGCCGCCGCGAAGAAGACCATGATACTTATCGGGGCATCAGACACGATCATGCTCGTGGGCATCGCTCTTCTCTGGAGACTGACAGACACTCTGAGTATCAGCGGTATATCACTGGAGACCAATAATATACTCACCGTTTCGGCGTTCCTCGCGCTGCTTGTCGGCAGCTTCACCAAGGCCGGTGCCTTCCCCTTTCATTCGTGGGTGCCTGACTTCGCCGAGAATGCTCCGGCATCATCATCAGCATTTTTACCAGCATCACTCGACAAGCTGCTGGGTATATATTTCCTGGCCAGGCTGACAGGTGATCTCTTTGTACTCAGCGAAGGAATGAAACTGGTCCTTCTTATAACCGGAGTGTTGACCATAATCACGGCTGTAATGATGGCATTGATGCAGCACGATTATAAACGCCTGCTCGGCTATCATGCTGTTTCACAGGTTGGTTATATGGTACTGGGCTTTGGAATAGGAACAGCTGTAGGATTTGCCGCCGGACTCTTTCACATGATTAACCATGCCATCTATAAGAGTGGCCTTTTTCTGACTGCCGGTGCAATAGAACGCCAGACAGGCAAAAGTGATATAGCAGACCTTGGAGGCCTGGCAAAAGCCATGCCCGTGACATTTGTTGCTGCCCTTATATTTGCCATGTCCATTTCCGGCGTTCCTCCGTTTAACGGCTTTGCGTCAAAATGGATGATCTACCAGGGAATCATTGAATTCGGTTCAGGAGAGGGCATAGCCAGCCGCATGTGGATTATATGGCTCGGTCTGGCGGTCTTTGGCTCAGCACTCACGCTCGCCAGCTTCGTCAAATTCATAGGAGGAATCTTCCTCGGAAGAAGGGATCCTGCTATGGCCAACATCAAGGAGGTGCCGATTATGATGTGGGTCCCGATGGCGATACTGGCGCTGGCCTGCGTTATCTTCGGAGTTTTTGCCACCGGCATCATCATACCGAAACTCTTTACACCGGTAGTGGGTTCGTTCATCTTCAACGGCCTCTGGAGCTCATCTTTCGTCTCTCTCATGGTACTGATATCCATCGTCCTTGGCCTGCTTATTTATCTCGCAACAGGGAAAAAGAAATTCAGGACCGAAGAGAACTTCATCGGCGGAGAGAACAAGGAAAAGCTGGGGGCGTCATTCCCTGCCACCGAGTTCTACAAGACCTTTACCGAGTTCAAACTCTTCTCACGTATTTACAAGAAGGCTGAAGGAAAAGCCTTTGACATCTACGACCTCTCCAAAAAGGGCGTATTCTGGCTCAGCGAACGGCTGAGCAACGCACATACCGGCGTGCTGCCCGGATATGTTATCTGGGTCTGCGCCGGACTTATAATCATGTTGCTGATAATGATGTGACACAATAATAAAAAAATGGAACTGGCAATATCGGTTATAGTAGGATTTATGATACTGGGGGCCATCTACGCCATTCATGCCAGGGATATTCTTTCGGCGGTGATTGCAGGAGGCATTGTCGGATACAGCCTCGTCATCTGTTTCCTGCTGCTGAAGGCACCTGACCTGGCAATAGTGCAGATTGTGGTGGAGACAATCACCCTGATCATCATGGTGGCAGTGGTGCTTGACAGCTCCCGCACAGAGGCATACAGCAAGTTTGACACCCATTCCTGGGTCACGGCAGGCACCACTGTACTGATACTTTTGATCCTGTTCTGGTTCCTCAGGGAGGCCTCATCGTCGCTCGCACCGTTCGGCGAACACACCATGCGAATGGCTGACGCCTATGTCAACGGCGCAGTGGAGAAGACTGGCAGTGTCAACCTGGTAACCGGAGTAATCTTTGACTTCAGGGGATACGATACACTCGGCGAAGCAACAGTGCTTGTGACTGCAGTGCTTGGAGTGCTGACTATTCTGAGACTGAAAGGCAAAAAACAAAACAGAGCCTGATGAAGGGAATGACAATTATAGTAAAGAAGACGACGCAGCTGGTTGCCGGGATAATATTCCTTTACGGCATCTATATAATACTGCACGGGCATCTTACTCCCGGCGGAGGATTTGCGGGAGGTGTTATTCTCGCGGGTTCATTCATCCTTCTGATCCTGGCCTACGGAAGTGATTTCCTGCACCTGGTCAGGGAAGAGAGAGGCACAACCCTGTATGAGAACCTGGCGATACTGATCTTCCTTCTCCTGGCACTGACAGGCCTTCTTGCCGGCGCGAAGATCTTCTTTGCCAACTGGCTGCCTCACGGCACACCGGGGGAACTTCTCAGCGCGGGCTTCATGCCTCTGTACAACATATTTGTCGGGATTGAGGTCGCTGCATCCATCCTTACGATCTTCCTGGCACTGGTAATCTTTAAAGAGGAGGTACTGAAATGACTGTTTACTGGCTCTGTTTCATACTGTTCCTGACGGGCCTCTATGGCGTAATAACCAGGAGGAACCTCATCAAGATAGCCATTTCACTGTCTGTCATGGAGTTCAGCTGTTTTCTCTTCCTGGCGATGATAGGATACACCGAGGGAGGGGTGGCCCCGATAGTTGACGTGACTGACCCTGTCAAAACCTATGTCGATCCGCTTCCCCAGGCAATGGTTCTAACGGCCATTGTGATCGGACTGGCAACGACAGCGATGCTGATGGCGGTGATCATCAGGATCTACAGGAAATACGGAACATTTGACATAAGAGAGATAAAGAATTTAAGAGGGTAAATGATGAATCCGCTGATACCGCTTCTCGTTGCCGTACCCCTTGCCGGTGCGTTCCTGACAATGATACTGGGCAGGTTCATCCCCGGCATCCCCAGGTATATGGCACTGGCCACACTGCTGTTTCTTGCTTTCATCAGCTTCTGGCTGCTGATTGACGGAGGAGGAGCCTCATCAGTATATACGCTGGGAGGATGGGAGCCCGTAAACGGTATTCCCATTGGCCTCTGCCTGGTTCACGACGGCTTCTCCGCCCTGGTATTGTGCATCATCAGCCTTATCGGCCTGCTCTCAGTCATATACTCTGTCTCTTATATGGCCAGGTACACCTCCGAAAACTACTTTTATTCACTCTTTTGCCTTATGATCGCGGGCATGAACGGGGTTGTGCTCGGTGGCGACATATTCAATATTTTTGTATTCCTTGAGATATCGGCCATCTCATCATATGCACTTGTAGCCTTCGGCGTGGAGAAGAATGAGCTTGAGGCAACGCTGAAATACCAGGTACTGGGTGCGGTAGCCTCATTCATGATACTGTTTGCCATAGGCTTCATCTACTGGAGCGCCAAAACGCTGAATATAGCAGATATAAGGACAGCCTTCAGCGAAGGTAATAACGGCAGCCATTATATCCTCATCCAGATCCTGCTTCTCACCGGCTTTGGACTCAAGGCTGCCATCATACCGTTTCATGCGTGGCTGCCCGATGCCCACTCTTCAGCTCCCTCCCCTATCTCAGCCATGCTTTCCGGGGTCCTCATCAAGGCAGTCGGCATCTACGTCATTATACGTCTCTTCTTCAATATGTTCGAGATAACAGAGGGCATGGCCATCCTGATAACAACCCTTGGCGCACTCTCGATGGCTGTCGGAGTCTTTCTGGCCATCGGTCAGTGGGATATAAAACGGCTGCTGGCTTACCATAGCATCAGCCAGATGGGATATGTTATCATGTCGGTGGGCGTTGGGATGATTCTCACCGCGAGAGGCATCCGGTCCGAAGTGGCGGCTCTTGCCATCACCGGCGGTATCTTTCATATGATAAACCACGCTGCATTCAAAGGCCTCCTCTTCCTCAACGCCGGGGCCATAGAGTATTCTTCCGGCACACGTGACCTGAGGGAGATGGGCGGACTGTCTAAGAGCATGCCTGTGACCTCGGCAACCTCATTCGCTGCCTCATTGTCAATTTCGGGCATACCTCCGTTCAACGGCTTCTTCAGCAAACTGATAATAATTGTTGCGGCGGTGATGGGTCACTTCTACCTCCTGGCCGCCCTGGCGGCCATCGTCAGCATCATCACACTGGCTTCATTTATGAAGTTCCAGCGCTACGCATTCTACAATATTGAGCCGGGGAAAATAAAGAGTGCCGTCAGAGAGGTACCTGTGCCTATGCTTATGAGCATGATCACCCTGGCTGTCGTCTGCCTGCTGCTCAGTCTGCTGGCACTGCCCGGCATACGTGAAACAGTGCTCTCCCCGGCAACTGATATCCTGATTGACCAGATAAAGTATTCCTCACACATAACCGGCCTGTGATATGAGATATGTGGCAGTATTTATATTAGCAATGATCTTCTGGATCCTGATTACATTCAGGTTCACAGCGGGGAACATGACTGCAGGAGCCGTTGCTTCAGCCATCACGGCAGCCATATTCGGCAGGTACTATTTCCATAACGTCTATAAATTTCTGCAGCCCCGGCGCTGGCTCTGGTTCATTGTCTATCTGACTACATTCATATGGGCCTGTATTAAAGCGAACTTTGACGTTGCATACCGTGTCCTCCACCCGTCGATGCCGATAAGACCGGGGATAGTGAAGGTTAAAACCACACTCAGGTCAGAATTTGCCAGGATGCTCCTTGCCAATTCCATCACCATGACCCCGGGGACCATCACCGTAGACATCATCGGCGATGAAATGTATATCCACTGGATCTATGTCAGGTCTGAGGACCCGGCTGTATATACCAAAATGATAACCGGAAGATTTGAAGAATACATTAAAAAATTTGCAGAATGACCAGTGTCATGAATATACTGCTCTACATACAGATTGCCCTGTGCGCAGCCTGTCTCTACCGCATCATCAGGGGGCCGACAATACCTGACCGGATGGTGGGCATTGACATCTTCGGGATCCTTGTGGTGGGCATCTGCGGCATAATAACGGTGCAGACCGGCAAGGCCTTCATACTGGATATCGGGATTGCCTGGGTCATACTAAGCTTTATCGGAACCCTTACGCTGGCAAAATACCTCAGCGGGAAAAAACTGAATGAATGATATGGCAGCCATAATCTTAATATCGGTGGGAGTTCTCTTCAACATCTTCGGTTGCATAGGGCTGATACGCCTTCCCGACATGTACAACAGGCTCCAGGCAGCCACGAAGTGTGTGACACTGGGGTGCTGCAGCATCCTTCTCGGGGTATTGGTGCACTACGGGTTAGGCAGCGCCGGCTTCAGGGCCCTGGTGGCTATTCCGATACTCTTCTTTACCGCCACAGTGGCTGCACATGCACTCGTAAGAGGAGCATACCATTTCGGAACGAAAATGGACAAAAGTAGTGTTAAAGATGATTACAGTGAGACAGCGAAATGAAACTTGCATGAGCACGGGTGCACAAAATGAATAGAATATTAAACTGCATGCAAATTCCATTCGACCAATAAAATAAATATTGTATAAACGAATGAAGTACCCCAAACTGAGAGAGCTGAAAGAGGCGGTGATATCACTGGTCACCCCCGCATATACCTCAAAATTCCCTGACGTGGAGCATGTGCCGTTCAAGGACTTCAGGGGAAAGCCCGTCGTTGACGATGCCAACTGCGTGGGATGTGAGACATGTGCCAACGTGTGCCCCCCGCTGGCTATCACCTTCACCGATGACAGAGAAAAAAACCCGTACCATAAGGAGAGACTACGGCAAGTGCATCTTCTGCGGACAATGCCAGGAGCACTGCATCACCGGGAAAGGCGTTAAGCTCTCCGACACGATCTACGAAATGGCTGTCTTCGACAGGTCAAACAGTGTCGAATACCAGGAAAAGGAACTGCTGGTGTGCGAGAGCTGCGGCGCAGTCATAACTACAGTGGAGCACCTTAATTACATGCACCGCAAGCTCGGCCCGAAAGCCTTCGCCTCTGTGCTGAACCTGAACATGCTTAACCTCAAGCTGAAGCTTGCCGAAGGGCAGGATCTCTCGGCAGAAATAAGCGAGACCCTCCAGAGGAAGGATATGTTCAACATAATCTGCCCCAACTGCCTCAGACAGGTCACAGTAAAGTATCTTTTCAAAGGTGCCTGAAAAAATTACAGAACTTCTTTCGCAGAGAGACCGGACAATACTCTTCGTCGGTATCGGCAACGTGCTGAGACGTGATGACGGGGCAGGCGTTTATGTAAGCACCCGGATAAGGGAGACTGAAAATATTAAAGTTATCACCCCGGAAGTCAGCATCGAAAACTACATCGGAAAGATCAACTCCATTGATTATGACACTCTTGTACTGATTGATTGCGTTGATATGCAAAAAGCACCGGGCAGCTTCGGACTGATACCTCTTGAGGAGGTTAATGATTTGACCTTCAATACCCACAACATCTCTCTGAAAAAACTCTCCGAATTCTTCAGAAATGAGGTTCTGATCCTCGCAATTCAGCCTGAAACTATTGTATTCGGAGAAAAATTATCGTACATTGTACATGAAGCTTGTGATAAAATAATTGATCTCATAAACAAAAAGGAGGTATAAAATGGCTGTTGGATATTTATGCAAGGCGTGCAGGGGACACCTCAAGGTCAAGTCCTCGATAGTTCTCGCTGCCACGAAGATTAACAGTACAAAGAGGGGTTTGGTCTTTCTGGACCCGGAGCTTGGAAACTACACAAAAACAACCCACCCGTCGTTTGAGCTTGAGAAGGGATCCGAGTACCTGATAAACTGCCCTATCTGTCACTCACAGCTCAACAGCATGAAGTATCCCCACCTGGTGAGGATTATCATGATTGAAGAGAACGGAAAGGAGTTTGACATCTATTTCTCAGGCATTGTCGGCGAAAACTGCACTTACAAGATAAGTGAGACGGGAGTGGAAAAAACCGGTCCCGACACAAAACTCTACGATAGATATTTTGACATCCCCAAGGAAGACAGGAAGTATCTTTAGCAGGGAGTAGGCAGTAGAGGGGCGAGCGTTAAGAAATGATCCGGTGGATCATTTTAGCGAAGAAGCCAGGCTGCAGGGGAGGTAGTAAACGGGCGACCCGCCAGATGGCGGAGAGCAGCCAGTTTGCCGGGGATGAAACGGTTAATATCACTGCCCCCCGCTCTGCAATAAAGTGAAAAAGCAAAATAATATTCAGAATTACTGCTTAAATACCTGATTTAGTCTACGTAATAGGTTATTTGATCAATATTCTATTGACTTTGATAATATATAGACCTAACTTTCTCAGTCATTTTGAAGTATTACACAAATAGTTGACTATGAAAATCAAAGAATGCTTTGCAACGGTATTGTCATTTTTGATAATTTCCACCTTCGCCCTAATGTTTTCCGGATGTCAGAAAGAAAACTTTAAAGGAAGTTGAATGAATACCTGAAGTCACTTCCTTCGATTGACTCGAAATGCCGGCAGAAAAACAGCGGCACTTGTCAACACGACCGATGAAACAACCTCGGAGTACATCTACCACACAGATTTTTATGAAGTGGCTGCAGGTTATGATGAGCAAATTGTTTTGAATCCGCAGACAGATGTGATTTATCCCGGAGCCCTGGTAAAGGGAGAATCGATTCTTGATGGTACCTATACTCTTATCCCCGCCGATAGAATGCCGATAACCATCTCCACATCGCTTACCGGAAGCGGCAGAGTATCGGTGACGGTTGATAATCCGAAATTATCCACAATAAGAGAGGCAATAAACAACCTGATGAATCAGGAATATGATGTTCCGCCTGCTAACATGGGTTTCACGGTAGAACAAGCTTATTCAGAGCAGCAGCTTGATCTCTCACTGCGAGCAAGCTATAAGGGGGAGGGCTTAACGTTAAAGGAGGATTTGATTTCTCCAATAAGCAAATAAAATCACGCCTCGTTGCCAAGTTCATTCAGAGCTATTATACTCTTGACATGGATCTGCCTGACCAGCCATCTGATCTGTTTGCAGAAGATGTTAACAGGGCTCTCTTCGGAAGTTTTATGCCGATGTATGTCTCAACTGTGACATTCGGAAGGATGGCTTTGTTTACCATTGAGTCAGAGTTTTCTGAGACTGAAGTCAGAGCATTCCTCAGCGCCTCATATGCAGGAGTTGGCGGATCTGTCTTAACCGAATTTGATCAGTTAAAATCAAAGTCGACGATGAAAGTATATATCCTTGGCGGAAGTGGCAGTGCTGCGGGAGCGACAATCAACGGATTTGAAGATTTCAAAAACTATATTATAGCCGGAGGAAATTATTCAAAGACATCTCCCGGAGCCCCCATATCGTATAAACTCAGATATATCAGGGATAATAGCATAGGCAAGATTGTCTTTGCAGCTTCCTACCCGATCGTCACTGCAATTCCCAGAACCGATAATCTTGTTTATGATATCACAGCCTTCCTGCAGAGGATTGAGGCCCATGGAAACGACGCAGGAGGGAACCTTGAACTTTATGGGGATATTTACGCCTGGCCGGAGAGTCTCGGTGAGGGTTCGAAGGTGAACCATTTTCCTTACACCTCAGGCAGCTGGCTTTCAGTTAACGAAAGCGGGACATATTATCTGCCTGATAACACTTCCGGAAGAAGATTGTGGACCGGACTAAAACAGAATGATAAATGTTTGCCACCGTCAGGCGTGCATGAAGTGGATGACTTCATGGATGTGGATGACCATTATGCCGTGGGGACTTTTGAAACACCACTCTCCGAAATAATAACAAAGCAACAGGGTCAGTGCCTCGAAAAGCAAATGAGGGTGACAGATGGAGCAGATTACGTTGACTTCTTCATGCAATACACATACGTAGCGAGAAGGACAAGCAAATAAGAGGTCTGCTTGTTATAGTGAATGATATTTTTTAATACAGGAATTAGCTTTCAACCTGACATTACACTCACTATCTCCCCTGCAAACTGGCCGCTCTCCCGCCAACTGGCGGATCGCCCCCCTAATGCCTAAAATATTGCACCTATCTGACCGATTCTTCCACAATTTTTGGTTATTTTAAACCAACTTTGTAGTAGCCAACCTGAGGAAACATGAAAACAGATATTGAAGTCAGATATGCCGCACACCCTGAAGATGTAAAGCACTGGGATACTGACCGGATACGAAGGGAACACCTGGTCGGATCTCTCTTCAGCGATAACACCGTGACAATGGTCTACACCCTCTATGACCGCATGGTAGCAGGCGGAGCCAAACCTGCGGGCGAGGCACTGAAGCTTGAACCCGTTGACGAGGTGAAGGCGTCATTCTTCCTCCACAGGCGTGAGATGGGAATATTCAATGTCGGCGGCAAGGGAAGAATACGGGCGGGAGACACGCTCTTTGACCTTGACTTCAAGGAGGCCCTCTACCTTGGCAGCGGCGACAGGGATATAATATTTGAAAGCGTCGATGATAATAATCCGGCTCTCTTCTATTTCAACTCCACCCCGGCCCACCGCAACTACCCTGACAGGAAAGTCTCTAAAAATGATGCCATAACCGCTGAGATGGGTTCACCTGAGTCAGCCAACCACCGTATTATCAACAAAATGATAGTGAGCCAGGTGCTTGAAAGCTGCCAGTTGCAGATGGGTATGACCGAGCTTAAGCCGGGAAGTGTTTGGAACACCATGCCGCCTCATACCCACGGACGCCGCATGGAGGTCTATTTCTATTTCGAAGTGCCTGATGGGCAAGCCGTATGCCACTTCATGGGAGAGCCCACCGAGACACGGCATATATGGATGCACAACAATGAGGCGGTGATATCACCGCAGTGGTCCATCCACGCCGCCACCGCAACATCGAGCTATACATTCATCTGGGGCATGGGAGGAGAAAATCTCGATTACGGAGACCAGGATTTCCTGAAGCAGACTGACCTGAGATAAAAGGCAAGAACCACAAATCAGAAAGACAATTATGAGCAACGATTTATTCAGGCTCGACGGCAAGGTGGCGCTGGTCACCGGGGCATCATACGGAATCGGGATGGCTATGGCCAAAGCAATGGCCGGAGCCGGCGCAACCATCGTCTTCAATGACCGCAATCCCGAGAGGTTGACGACTGCCATGGAAGATTACGGCAGAGACGGCATAAATGCCAGAGGCTATCTTTTTGACGTTACCGATGAAAAAGCCGTGAAGGAGAATATTGAAGCCATCACCAGTGAGGTGGGGGTGATAGATATCCTCGTTAACAATGCGGGCATCATCATAAGGGTTCCTGCACTTGAGATGGAGGTGGCCGAGTTTCGTGAAGTAATTGATATAGATCTTACGGGGCCCTTCATCATGTCAAAGGCCGTTGCTCCGGGCATGATAAAAAAAGGAGGAGGAAAGATCATCAATATCTGCTCCATGATGAGCGAACTGGGACGCGAGACTGTCTCTGCCTATGCTTCAGCCAAGGGAGGGCTCAAGATGCTGACCCGAAACCTGGCCTGCGAGTGGGCTGAGTTTAATATCCAGGTCAACGGCCTCGGACCGGGTTATATTGCAACCCCTCAGACAGAGACGCTGCGCGCTGAGGGCCATCCGTTCAACTCCTTCATAATAGGACGCACACCTGCCGCAAGATGGGGTACTCCTGATGACCTGCAGGGTCCGGTGGTGTTCCTCGCCTCAAAGGCCTCTGATTTTATCAACGGCCATATACTGTATGTCGATGGAGGCATACTGGCATATATCGGCAAACAACCCAAATAAAATACCCGACTGTATAGAACAATTTTGCTTCAGGAAACAGATACACAATCGCAAGACATTCAAAAGCATGGATTTGACTTCATATCCAAATAAAAAAAACTCCATCATGATAAAGAAACTGCTTTTCATTCTGACCTCAGTCCTTATCCTGGCAGGATGTGCCAACGATCAGGTTAAAATCACTCTGAAAAATAGTCTCCCTATTGACAGGACTGCGGAGACAGTTGAGATACCTATCGCCGATATCACGGCAAAACTGACCGGTTTCGATCCAGCCGAACTTGTGGTAACTGACCGCACGGGGACCGAAGTAACATCCCAGCTCATCTACGCCGGGCAGACCGCTCCGCAGTTGCTGATCTTCCAGGCTGACGTGAAGGCCAACTCCTCCTCTGTCTATTTCATTTCCAGAGGAGAGCCCTCTGAATATGAGACGAAGGCATACGGCCGCTTTGTTCCCGAAAGATATGACGACTACACATGGGAGAATGACCGTATCGCCTTTCGAATATACGGTCCTGCCCTGATTGCCAAGGATGGTCCCAGCAACGGCATCGATGTCTGGATCAAGAAGACTGACAAAATGATTATTGACAAATGGTATTCCGAACACTCTGCCGGCAAGAACAGCTATCATGACGACAACGGGGAGGGATGCGACTGCTACAAGGTGGGCCGCACCCTGGGTGCAGGAGCCATGGCTCCGTTCGTTGATGATTCCCTCTGGCTCGGGAGCAACTTTGAAGGCTGGCAGAGACTTGACAACGGTCCTCTGCGAACATCATTCAGACTCACCTACCCTCCATTCATCGTTCGTGATGCAATGGTGACGGAGACGCGCATATTCTCCCTTGACGCCGGCAGCCAGATGAGCAGGGTCACGGAGGAGTATTCAGGCATCGACCAGGAGTTCACGGTGGCGGCCGGCATCGTGAAACGGGAAGAGGGCTCTCCCTTACCCGTTCCTTACGGCACAAACGCCATAGCTTATCGCCTTGACGGTGGAGAAGGCGGTATAACCTACCTGGGAACTGTACTGACAACCCCGGCCTCCGCCGTGACGGAGAACGGCGATCATCTCCTGATAGTTACCAGGTGCACGCCCGGAACACCACTGGTCTATTATGCCGGTGCGGGTTGGAGCAAATGGGGATTTGAATCCGCCCAGGAATGGACTGATTATATCACCCGCTTCTCGCAGTTAATCAGTTCACCCCTGATGGTGAAAACCGAATAGGCCCGTATGCGCCCCCCAACCGCAACAACGGTCCTGATTTTAATTCTTCTGGCAGTGACTTTTCGAGAAGGTCTCAGCCAGCCCAAGAGCGCTTTTACCCATTATTCGGTTGAGGACGGACTCTCGGAGGGAGTGGCGCTTACGATGCACCAGGACCGCGAGGGGCTGATGTGGTTCGGCACCTTCGACGGTCTAAACCGATTTGACGGCTACAGCTTCAAGGTTTACAAGTCAGGCTTCAACTCGAGCTACGGTCTGACGAACAACAGGGTTGACCGTATCACCGAAGACGACCTTGGACACCTCTGGATAATGAATAATGACGGCGAGGTCTACCGCATGAATACCCGCACCGAGGAGTTCATCAACTTCAATGAAATAAGCGCTACCGGCCCCGGCGACTACTCGCCGGTGACCCAGATTTACTGTTTCAGCGGCGGAGAAACATGGCTTTCGACAGAAGACGGAACATGCATCAGGGTCATCTCATCGCCCTCTTCTTCCGAATATAAACTCGACAGGTTTGTTTGCAGGAACGGATCATCATCAACCCCTTCCGTCAACCTTATCAGCAAGGATAGCCGCGGCACCGTATGGATCCTCTCTGACAACGGCCTGTACAGAGTCACAGACGGAGAAGTGACACCGGAGCAGATCCACCGCATAAACAGCTCTTCTGAAGGTAACCGCGGATACTTCTGTCTATACGAGTCAGGCGAAAGCATCTGGTTCGGAACCGGCAACGGAACCATTGCGGTGGCTGACAGCGATTCACAGATTCATGAAGAGATAAAACTGGGTGTTTCCTCCGATATCATCAGCATCAAACCACTTAACCAGCGCGAGATTATTATCCTTACATCCGGAGACGGCTTCTTCGTGTACACGCCAGTTACGGGTGAGAAAAAACAGTTTGACAGGGGTCGCTACCCTGTTCTTCCAACCAACCAGATGGTATCAGTTTATGTCGACAGATACGGAGAAGCCTGGATAGAAACAATGGCTGACGGTGTGACCCACTACGACCCTTTCAGCGGGATGGTGAAACATTACAGAATGAATGTCGACAAGACGAACCCGAATGTCCTTCTCCCCAGTTTTGTAATCTTTGAGGATCTGAATGACATACTCTGCATCTATCCTCGCGGAGGCGGATTCTCAAGGTACAATCGCGTTGACCGGCGACTCGAATACTTCTTCAATGAGCCCGGCAGCAACGAGCGAAGGTTTCCCAACCTGATACATTCTGCCCTTTCCGACAACCAGGGTAACCTCTGGATGTGTACCATCACCAGGGGGATTGAAAAGATATCCTTTTTCCCGAACCAATTCAGGGTGTTAAGTCCTAAACCGGTCCCCGCCTCACATTCGGAGAATGAGGTAAGGGCTATCTTTGAAGACAATAACAGGTATCTCTGGGCAGCAACCCGTGACGGACGGGTATACCTCTTTGATCCTGACCACAAAATGGTAGGCTACCTCAGGGATAACGGTTCATTCACATCAGGTGAGGCTATGAATGCGTTGATATACGTAATAGCACAGGACAGGAAGGGAAATATCTGGATGGGGTCTAAAGGCATGGGCCTCTTCAGGCTTGAACCCAACCGCGGCCGCACCTTCTCGTATTCCTACACGATAACCGGATACAGACATGACGACGCTGACCCATGGAGCCTGAGCCATGACAATGTATATTCGGTCTTCGAGGACTCCGGAGGAAGAATATGGGTCGGGACTTTCAACGGTGGCCTGAACTATATAGAGGAGGAGAATGGCACGGTCAGGTTCATAAACTCTTTCAACAAACTCGTAAACTATCCTGATTCGAGATCATAGAGTAAGAGTACATAACATTCAGACCACCTTGACAGGATATGGGTGGGGACGACCAGCGGACTGGTGATATTTGACCGGATTTCCTGATCCCGGGCAGGCTGAATTCATGACATGCTTCTTTGACCCCTCGATCGAAGCCAGCCTTGCCAATAATGACGCGCATTATATTGATCGCTCTCGATCTGACGAAATATATGTCGCAACCTTCGGCGGGGGGCTCAACCGGGTCATCAACAGCAAATCATCTGATGAGAAGCCAGCCTTCAGATCATATACTGTAAAAACTGGAGCTCCGGACCACGCGATGACTCAGTATCGTTGACGACCTGAACGGCAATCTCCTGGCTCAGCAGCGAGAGAGTAATACTTAGATATCAAACACACAGAACGAGTCGTTTGAGATCTACAGTCACCAGAGCGGGTGGAAAGAGAGATATTTTCTCGGAAGCGACAGGACTGAGAACGGCATACAATGAGATTACGTTCGGCTTTGATAACGGCACTATACTTTTTCAATCCCGCCCAGGTCAGAAAGGTCAATTACATACCCCTCATGGTCTTCACCCGTAGTATCAGTTGCAGGTGCCGATATCCATCCTGCCGCAGGAGACTCGTTTTATGCCGTGTGAAGCAAACGTCTGTCCTGTAATTTGAACTTAGCCCTACGCACAAGAGCCTGAATATTGATATGCAGCCCTCGATTACCGTAATCCGAAAACAATTCAGTATGCCCATATGCTTGAAGGAGTTGATCCTGACTGCATAATCGGGAAGGTCAGCGCAGTGCTGCATACTACTAACCTCTCATCCGGGAGAATACCTTTTCAGGGTAAGGTCTACAAACTCGATACGGCAGTATGGGGTCGACAGATAACTGCACCGTCACCATCAGGGTAAATCCCTCCTTCTGGCAGACGGCACTCGCTAGAGGTGTTACTGGCCTTCCTGACCCCAGATAGTGATAGCACTGATCATCTATGTCAGATATTCACCTTCGTACAAGCTGCGGCACAAGGTGGAGGTTGAGCAGAATACGATCACTAACTCGAAGCTCAAGTTCTTCACTGACATATCGCATGAACTGAGAACTCCTCTCACCCTCATCTCGTCGCCTGTCACCAACATCCTGCAAAACAATACACTCGAGCCGGAAGTGCGTGACCAGCTCACACTGGTGCAGAGCAATACCCAGAGGACGTCAGAGCTGGTGAACCAGATACTCGACTTCAGGAAGGTACAGAGCAAAAAGATGCGGCTCAGGATTGAGGAGTTCCCGCTGGGGTCATTCATCTCAGCCATCTGTTCTGACTTCCGCAAGGTAGCCGAGGACAAGGGCATCCATCTCATAGTTGAGGACCAGTCGCGCGAGAGAGATGGTATGGGCCGATAAGGACAAGATCGAAAAGATAGCTTACAACCTGATTACCAATGCCCTTAAGTTTACCCCCAGGGGAAAAAGAGTCAATATCTCTGTCATAAAAACCTCCGACAATCTTGAACTTATTGTTGCCGATCAGGGCACAGGCCTCTCCAGGGAGAAGATGAAAGATCTCTTCATGAGATTCGGCAGTGATGACAGGGAGGTCATTTCACTCCAGCCGGGTACGGGTATCGGGCTCTCACTTAGCCGCGAACTGGCAGAACTGCACCGCGCTGAGCTTAAGGCTGAAAGCGAGGAGGGTAAGGGCGCTACATTCCGGGTCATATTCAGGCTTGGATTTGCTCATTTTGATAATGAGACTGAATTCGTCCTTGCCGACGGACAGAGCTCTCCCTCATCGCGGCTGCCAAAACCGGTGATGAGTGAAAATGACGAACCCGGTGAGGATGAGGGAGAAGGGGATGATGAACCGGTCCTGCTCTTTGTCGAGGACAATGAAGAGCTTCGCAGTTTCATAAAGATCATCCTTTCTGACGGCTTCCATGTGATTGAAGCAGGCAATGGCATAGAAGGCTTTGAGATAGCGCGCAGCCAGCTGCCTGACATAATCATCACCGACCTCATGATGCCCGAGATGGACGGACTGGAGCTTGCGCGAAGGATCAGGGAAGAGGTCACTACCTCCCACATACCAGTGGTGGGGACCTGACGGCCAGGACAGACCTCGACACCCAGGTGGAAGCACTTAGGAGAGGCGCTGATGACTTCATTACCAAACCATTCAGCTCCACTTACCTCAGGGCAAGGATCGAAAACATACTCCAGCAGCGCAGAAAACTGCAGGAGCTCTTCCTCTCGAACTCCCTCCGCAGACTGTGATCCTCCTTCGAAAGCTGGCAAATCCTATGAGGTGACATACTCGGATCCTCTTGTAGAATCACATGATGACAAGCTGATGAAGACTCTTATGGAGGTCATGGAACATAATATTGACAACTCGGAGCTGACAGTTGACGAGCTGGTGTCAAAGATCGGTATAGGCAGATCGGTTTTCTTCAAAAAGCTCAAGAGCCTTACGGGACTGGCTCCAATTGCATTCATAAGGGAGGTGAGGGTGAAGAGAGTGCGGCGCAGCTTATCGAGTCAGGTGAATACTCCATCTCACAGATAACTTACATGGTGGGGTGCAATGACCCCCGCTACTTCTCACGCATATTCAAATAGCGATCTTCCAGCATGACCCCCTCTTTGAATACCGTGACAAGCATGAAAAAGCAGAAACAATCGTGATCAACCGAAAACCAAGAAGTTTTATGAAAAACAGAGCAACCACGGCTTCTCGCGGTCTGACGGCCATAAAATCCTCACCTCATGCGTAAGCAGCAGGAAGGACGGTTTTAACTCCCTTCTCTGGTTGGGTGCGAGCATGGGCCGAATCGGAACTGATATCTGTAACCTGATCACTTTGGACTGGTAGATTTCGTGACGGAAAAAAGAAGTGGGAATTACACTCAGGGTCTCTATGGGGTCTTGCAGGATTTCTCTGCGCCTGAATTGAGGCAACAGGAGAGAAGTCATATTATGATTATGCAAAAGGCTATGCTGATTCCATGATTTATGAAAACGGGGTCATCTGGAATTACAATATGATAAACTTTAACATTGACCAGGTTAATCCGGGCAAAATGCTCTTTCTGCTGTATGACCAAACAAAAGATCCGAGGTACGAAAAGGCGATCCACACATTGAGGGAACAGCTTGAAAGTCAGCCGAGGATTGCGGCAGGCGGCTTCTGGCATAAGCAGATCTATCCTGACCAGATGTGGCTTGACGGCCTCTACATGGGTGCTCCCTTCTATGCCGAATATTCTCTCAGATATAACCGGCCAAGGGATTTTCAGGATGTGGTGAACCAGTTCCTTATCGTCGCCCGGAACACATATGACCCGGCAACCGGCCTATACAGACACGCCTTTGATGCCTCGCGCAGGATGGCATGGGCTGACAGCATTACAGGCCAGGCACCTCATGCATGGGGCCGCGCCATGGGATGGTTCTCGATGGCCATCGTCGACGTGCTTGACTTCCTCCCCGAAGAGCAACCCGGCAGAGACGAGATCCTGACCATCTTTCAGGGCATGATTGAGAGGCTGTCAGAGATACAGGACCCCCAGACAGGCGGCTGGTACCAGGTCCTCGACCGTTCAGGTGACACCGGCAACTATATTGAAACGTCGTGCACTGCCATGTTCGCCTATTCGATATTCAAGGGTGTCAGGATGGGCTATATTGATCGTAAATTCCTTGCCAATGCCGAAAAAGCTTACCTGGGACTGATTGACAACTTCATCATAACCAGTGCTGGCTGAACATGGACGAACACGGCGGTGTGGAGGTACTGGCGGCTATGTACGGCGACGGCTTTATGAGTATTACATAGGTGAGGCGATACGCGAAAACGACCCTAAGGGCGTCGGACCGTTCATCATGGCCAGCCTTGAGTATGAAATGATCAAGAAATAGGGTTTGCTGTTCTAAGTCTATCAATAAGTTACGACTGCCAATTGTGGACTGCCGACTGCCGAATGGGTATGACTTTCGACTGTTGACTGCCGATTGCCGACTCACAAATAATCCACCCTTTTGACAAAAAAGTGTACCCCCGCAGCAGTGCAGTGTGTTTAACTTTGATATTGGAAATTCATATCCTATTTAATCCAAACACTAACCTGATAACTTATGTTGAACAACAAGCGCATTTTCAGAAAACCGGTGCTGCTTATCCTTGTACTTGCTGCAGGGGTCATGGTCCATGCACAGTCAAGGACCATACAGGGCACCGTCACAGGGGCAACAGGTGAGAGGCTCAGCGGCGTCACCGTCAGCGTTCCGGGAACAACCACCGGCACACTGACCAATGCCGAAGGCTTTTACACGATGACTGTGCCTGCTGAGGCAACCACCCTTCAGTTCTCTTTCATCGGGCTTGCCCCGGTAACCGAGACCATCGGCAACAGGACCACCATCAATGTGGTCATGGAGATAAGCACTCTTGATCTCGATGAGATAGTGGTGGTAGGATACGGCACCGTAAAAAAGAGAGACCTGACAGGATCAGTATCCTCTGTAAGATCTGACGAGATTGTCAAGACAGCATCCAGCAACGCCCTGCAATCTATTCAGGGCAAGACTGCAGGTCTCTGACGTCACACAGCGAAGAGCGGCTACAGACTGGATCGGTAGGTCAACATGACCTGTGCTGAAGCGGTGAGATCAGTCAACGCCTCCAACTCGCCACTATTCCTTGTTGACGGAATAGAGTACGGCTCCACCCTTGACATAAACCCCTCTGACATAGCCTCCATTGAGGTGCTCAAGGATGCCTCCTCAACGGCTATCTACGGAACAAGGGGCGCCAACGGGGTAATAATCATCACCACAAAGAGAGGCGACGCTGCCGCCGGAGGCAAGTCGAACCCAGGTCTCATCGAATTCACGGTTTGTCGACTGAACTCGCCCACTAACCTGCCACGACTGGATGGACGTTGAGAAGGATTACCTCTATGATTGCAGAACGCCTCCGCTATTCGGCCGAGAATGTAGCTGATACATGGGGACAGACAAGCCTCTCGGTCATACCCTCCATCGAAGTAGTTCTGTCCGACGTGCTCTCCTCACCGTGGGAAAAGACAGTACTTGACCTGTACTACGAAGGCGGAGTAGACTGGTTTGACATGATGATGCAGAACTCAGTCACCCAAAACTATGAGCTTTCAACCTCAGGAGGGAACGGATAAAACCTCGTTCATCATCAGTCTTGGATACATGGATGAAAAGGGACTCCTGAAAAATGACAACCTGAAAAGGTACAACGGAAGGGTTAATGTGAATCATAAGATATCTTCCGAAGTTTGCTGCAGGCTCCAACCTTCAGTTCACCTACCGCGACTGGGACCGCAGGGCGGATAACGTCTACACGCAGCTCATCAAGATGCACGCCATGGCACAGCCATACCTCGCAGACGGCACTATCCTCGACCGTCCTTCGGAGCTTGCCGTGAGCCATACCAACCCGCTGCTCAACGAAGTGGAGGGCTTTTATGAAAACAACACCCTCTCAAGCCGTCTCTTCGGAAGTGTATTTGCCACATGGGACATATTTAAGGGACTTCAGTTCAGGACATCACTGGGCATTGACGCACAGTCGGGCCGGCAGGGTATCTATGAAGACTATATGTGCACCTCCAACTACCAGTTCGGCCGCGGCTCATACCTCTCCTCGGAGAGTGACCAGACAATGAAGTACATTCTCGAAAATACCCTGACCTATACCAGGGCCATCGGCAGCACACAGCGAACTGCAGCTTCTTGCAGGTCAGGCCGCACAGAGAGAAAAATACGAATCGCACAGAATCTATGGCTTCGGCCTCCAGGATCACTATACGAAGACATCGTTCTATTTCCTCCAGAACATACTTGGGCATCAGGACGCCAATTGGAAGATATTTACACTGAAAGCTCTCTCCTCTCCTACTTCGGGAGGGTCAACTACAAGCTTCTCGACAAGTACCTTTTCACGGCGACACTGCGTGCCGACGGATCATCAGTGCTGCGCTGAAGGGAGTAAGTGGGCAAGTTTCCCATCACTCGCCGCCGCATGGATCATCTCGGAAGAATCATTCATGAGCGCAGTGCCGGTTGACCTCCTTAAACTGCGCCTCAGCTGGGGTAAGGCAGGAAACTCGGCCGTCGAACCCTATATGACCAAGACGCGACTGGGATCAACACTGGTTCCATATACTTTCGGCAGTACATTATACACTGGAATGCTGCCTGCAGTGCTTGGAACTGCCGATGTACATGGGAGACATACGGCTATACATATGACGCAGGCATCGACCTTTCACTGTGGAAGGAGAAAGCTCTCAATGGTTCTCGATCTGTACTATTCAAGGACTTCAGATCTTCTGCTTTACAAGGGACTTCCAGCCACATCGGTCTATCCGCAGGTGCTGGCCAATGTCGGGGAGACTGAGAACATCGGGTTTGAGGCTTCAATCAGCGCACAGGGTTGTTAGACAAATGATTTTCTCATGGTCATACAGACATCACCTTCTCGACCAACCGCGATAAGATCTTGGCACTTGCCAGCGGTGAAGAGCGCGATGTCTCCATTCCCAACAACGCCCTTGTGGTAGGGGAGCCCGTCAGAGCATTCTACAACTATGAGGCTGACGGTTGCTGGACCATAGCAGAAGCTGATAAGGCCGCCCTTTATAACCGAATACCGGGTGATATAAAAATTGTTGATGTAAATAATGACACCCTCATCAATGACCTTGACAAGAGACTGTACAACAAGAGCCCGCAGTTCATCTTCAGCTGGAACAACTCCTTCTCATACCAGGGGTTCACCCTGTCAGGACAACTCTTCGCACGCGTGGGTCAGTGGATACAGTATGCCTATAACACCGCATACAGGCCGACAGAACAGGACGGATCACCGGACGTCGACTTCTGGACGCCCGAGAACCAGGATGCAAAGTTCCCGCGGCCGGGCATAGCATCGCAGAACGATATGCCTGCACTTGCATTCGAGAAGGCATCCTTCCTGAAACTGAGGGAGGTCACTCTGGCCTATAACCTTCCCCGTGCCCTGATCTCAAAGGCCGGGATAAGCAACCTGAGGATCTACGGTTCGTTGCAGAACTACTTCACCTGGAGCAACCTCGACAACTATGACCCTGAACGCGGCGGAAGCATTTCAAACCCTATGGCAAAACATATGGTGTTTGGCATAAATCTGGATTTTTAACCGACAGTCCGAAAAACATATAAGATGAAAACAACAATAAGAAATTTCATAATCGTGCTCGTGCTGCTGATGGTGGCAGGCACTTCATGTACGGACTTCCTTGAGGAGAACAACCGTACAAGTAACACTGAGGATATTCTGTACTCCTCCAAGGGCGGTATCGACGGACTCGTTGCTGCCAGCTACTCCTATCTGAGAGGCTGGTATGGCAAGGAGGCGGCGCTGGGACTCAGCGAAGGCGGTACCGACATCTGGCTGACAGGCTATGACAACAGGCAGAAGGTCCTCATTAACTACTCCGGCATCACCCCAGAAGTCGCCAGCTCAACTCGCGAGACGATGAATGCATGCTTCGACGAGTACTGGGAGATGCTCTACACCGCCGTCAATGTATGCAACACCGGAATCAAATGGGTGACAGAAGCCAATGAACAGGTGCTCTCAGCACTGGTAAAAGATCAGTACCTGGGAGAACTTAAGGCACTGAGGGCTTTCTATTACTGGCACCTGGTTGAGACCTGGGGCCCGGTACAGATAAACAGGGAACCGGTGAGCAGCATCTCAAGCCTCGCCTACCGCTGATTCAGAAGAGGACGTCTATGCATTCATGCTTAATGATGTTGATGAAGCCATCGTTCACCTGCAGGCGAGGACAGCCAAGACAGGCCGCGATCAACCTGTGGGCCGCCAAGGCATTGCGTGCCCGGCTGCTGATATACAAAGCCAGTAAATTCAATGATGCTGCATCATACACTGCCGCAGCCGCCCAGGCTGAGGAGGTGATAACAGGCAGCGGAGCATCATTCTTCAACAGTTATGCCGACTGCTGGCTGGGAGCAAACGAGGACGGAACAAACAACAGGGAGGTAATCTGGCATGTCGATTACTCAACTAGAGCTGGCATACAATATCATGCCCGGCAGGCTCAAACTTGATGCCAGCAATAACCAGATGACCTGGTCGGGGATGATTCTCCGCAATGCGGCCAACTCCATAGGTGGCAACGCAGCCCATCTGATGTTCACCGGAGTCTGGAACAGCCGTCCCTGCTACCTCGGCAATACTAAGGCGTACTGACACTGAAGCCAATAAGAATATCACCTACAGAAGTGTTGGTTTATAATGTTGGCCTGAGTTACCAGCCTTATTCAAAAGGGCTTCACGCAGGTATGTGCCCTCAGGATACCTTCTGATGTTTTCAACAGGCAGACTGACCAGCGTTACCAGGCCTCGTTCCGCGACGTCTACTACGTGGCACCGCAGTTTACTGCGGCATTTGAAGGTGGCGTGGCGCCACCCACAGGCTATGCCCTGATGCGTGACACCGCCCTCTACCTGTCGCCCGAGACCGTCACCCCCGAACAGGTTGCCAGGGCTGCAAACAGATATGTCCTTTTCTCAAGAACCGATGTCGGAAATGCCGTCGTCTGATCCTCTCTATGAGACCGAAGGCAGCAATCATGCCTACTATAGCCACATCAACCAGCGGTGTTCAGAACTACAAGGGCAACAGGATGTATATAGCACTTAAAAAGTTCGATGACTATACCGGAACGGTGATCAGGGACCTTGGTTCCAAGGATGCCTTCCTCTTCAGACTCTCCGAGATGTATCTCATCGCCGCCGAAGGTTATATGATGGCCGGACAGTCAGGCCCTGCAACGCAGAAGCTGAATGACCTGCGCACGGCACGCGCCATTCCGGGTCAGGATAATTCCCTGACCGCATCGGAACAGGCCCAGGTAACCGCCAGGGATATTGACGTGATACTCGATGAAAGGGCACGCGAGCTCTGCGGTGAACAGCAGCGCTGGTTCGACCTGAAGCGCACCGGAACGCTGGTTGAAAGAGTAAGACTGTTCAACGGCGCCGCCGCGCCCAACATACAGTCTTTCCATACGCTGAGGCCTATACCTCAGCCCCAGATGGACGCAATAACAAACAAAACCGCCGGCCCTGATCCTGAAGGCTTCTGGCAGAATACCGGCTATTAGAGTCATGACACGTTTTGTATTTTACTCTTTTCATCTCCCTTGTCACTGCCCTGCCTTCCTGCACGGGCGGTGACAGGTGGAAGATGGCTGCGGAGATCGAGCAAGCGATACTAAGAACATCTTTTCCTGCCGATACATTCAATATTGCGGACTTCGGGGCTGTTGCTGATGACACTTCGTTCCTCAACACAAATGCCATAGAGGCTGCAATACAAAAATGTCACGGTAACGGAGGCGGAGTGGTATATGTGCCTTCAGGCTCATGGACCACGGGTCCGATAACAATGCTTAGCAATGTGAACCTGCACATCTCCGAAAAGGCAACGCTTCTCTTTTCCACTGACTATGATCTCTACCTCCCTCCGGTTCTGACACGCTGGGAAGGGATGGACTGCTATAATATCCACCCCCTGGTCTATGCCATCGATGCCACAAACATAGCCCTCACAGGAAAGGGCACCATCGACGGACAGGCCTCCAACGAGGTGTGGTGGTGGCTGAACGGTTGTACCTGATTACGGATGGCGCGAGGGTATGAATAACCAGAAGATCTCCGGCAGGATGCAGTTGCTTGGACACGAGCAGAACCAGACACCAGTGGAAGAACGCCGCTTCGGACTCGAGGGGGCACTAAGACCTCAGCTGGTCAACTTCAACAACTGCAATACCGTTCTTATAGAAGACCTGACGCTGAAAAACTCGCCTTTCTGGGTGATTCATCCGGTGAGGACCGACAACTTCATCCTGCGGGGCGTGACGATAATCAGCGCCGGACCGAACTCCTGACGGCCGACCCCAATCATGCAATGGCGTTTTGATCGAGAATTGCTTCTTCGACACCGGAGATGACTGCATAGCAATCAAATCCGGAAGAAACAATGACGGAAGAAAATGGTCGATACCCTCACAAAACATAATCGTTCGTAACTGCCGGATGGCTGACGGTCACGGTGGCGTGGTCATTGGCAGCGAGATCTCAGGAGGTTTCTCAAACCTCTATGTCGAGGACTGCGAAATGGACAGCCCCGAACTGTTGAGAGTAATCAGGATCAAGACATCAGACTGCAGGGGCGGTGTCATCGAGAATGTCAACGTGCGGAATGTGAAGGTTGGGAAATGCTCCGAGGCAGTGCTTAAGATCAACCTTATGTACGAACCCAAGGAAGAGTGCAACAGGAGCTACCCTCCCTTTGTAAGGAATGTCACCCTTGAAAATGTAACCTCTCAGGAGAGTAAGTACGGTATCTATATCGTTGGCCTCGACGGGTCAGTAAACGTATCGGACATCACCCTTAGGAACTGCAACTTCAACGGTGTTCAAAAGGGAACATCAATCACCGGCGCTGAGAGGGTGAAGGTGAAAAAGGTCTATATCAACGGAGAGAAGCTCAGTCTTGTAGGTGTTCATCTGTACAGGATTCCAGCCGTCGTGACGGGCAAAGACCCTCTCAGGGGTGTACCGCTTAGCCTCTCTCCGGCTAAGCTGGCGGCTCCAGGCAACACGGGCACCGGGATTGGCTCCGGGACCCGTGTTCCGGTATTCGGAATACCTGGCTGTCTTCTCGTTCGCAGGGTTGTCCCAGTTGTCCCACCCTGCAGGCAGGATGTGGCTGCCCAGCTCGCAGCTGATGAAGAGTGTTGCAGCGAACGGCCGCCACGGTCTGCCGAGATAGACCTCTGTGATACCCTCTGCTGCCGTGAGACGACAGCGGTTGAAGACATAGCCGAACTCATGGCTTTCAACGGTGGAAGCCGCAGTTATATATGAATTCCTTTTGCTGTGAATATGACATCTCTCAAACCAGGCTGTGGCAGGGCCGAAGATAAAATCGGTGGTGCCCTCAATGTAGCAATCCTCGTAGTACTGCCTGCTCTCCTGGCTTGCAGTCAGGAGCGTATCCTGGTTGCCGAGAAACCTGCATCTGCGAAAAACAGCCCTGTCACCGTCGACATGCACCGCTACGGCCTGTCCGAGCTGCCCGGCATTGTTCTCAAAAGTGATATCCTCAGCCGTGAAACCTGCTCCCTGTACCCAGATGGTGTAGGGTTCTGAAGGTGCCCATGTTGCGTATGTGGCACCACCATGCCGGACCAGAGTTGTCCAGCGCTCTCGCCCTTCATGAAGAGATTGGTCACCCACGAGGGTACCACTATCTTTTCCCGGTAGGTGCCGTTCCTGATGAACATGTATGTGGTGTCAGACATATATGCCCTGACAGAGTTGACCGCCTCCTGCACGGAGGTGAACTCTCCGCTGCCGTCGGAGGCCACCGTGATGTGCCTCGGCTGACCATAGAATACAATCGATTGCAGGACAAGTGTTACAAGGAGTGCAAACGTCTTCATGACTGCTGAATTAATGAGTATTTAAGACCCCAAATATAGTTTTTTATTGCTATTTTTCCGACAAAGCTGAAAACCATTTAAATGATCATTATGAAAGAGACAGGCAAGTATTCATTCGGTGTCGGGGACAGGTTCTCACACCAGGGTAAGGCCCAGCTTGAAGCCACAATGAAGGCTTCCGCAGAGCTGGGTGTCTGAGATCACCCCAGTCTGGAACAAGTCAAACAGGGAACATAATATCGTGCACTCTGAACCATCAGACACCAGGGCTGAGGCTGATGCTGCCGTCCGTGACCTTGGTTACCGGGGACCCTATTTTGTTGATGCTGATCATATCAACCTTTCAACTGTAGGAAGGTTTATTGACCACTCCGATTTCTTTACCCTTGATGTGGCAGATTATATTGGCAAAAGAGCATCAGATACAGACATCGAAGGATTCGTGGAGAGGCTACACCGGTCGCTTCTGCGGTGATCTTGAGTATCCCCGGCATCACATGACCCACTTCACCAGTAACTGAGGAGTATCTCAAGGAATTTGCGGGAAAATTTCTCTTTGCCATTAATGAGGCTGCTGCAATATACAGGCATATTGCCTCGGTTAAGGCGCGAAGGTAACTTCGTCACCGAGGTCTCAATGGATGAGGTCGACCAGCCACAGCAACCCCTTGACATGCTCTTCATCCTCAAGGCCCTGGCTGACCTTAAAGAGTTCCCGGTGCAGTACTATAGCCCCCTAAATTCACCGGGTCGATTCAACAAGGGAGTTGACCACGAGGCCAATCCTGGCACGCTTTGGCAAAGCAAGTTCGAAGAGGACATTCTCGTCATCAGGTATGCCGTGAAGATGTTCGGACTGCCAGCCAGGGACCAAAGTTGAGCGTGCACTCTGGTAGTGAGCAAGTTCTCACAGCTACCCGCAATAGGTCAGAATAACCAGGAAGGAGCATGACTGGCTGGAATACATGTCAAAACAGCAGGAACCACCTGGTCTTGAGGAGGTCATAGGCCTTGCCTTCTCAGGTGTTGCTCAGGACTATAGATTGGCAGAGTCACTTACCGCAGAGCCTTATGAAAGACGTGATAGAGCTGTGTGGACCCTGACGCTACCGTCATTGACATCAAACCGGAGCACCTTCCCGCACCTGAATTGCTGGTAATAGTCCACACCTGGGGCAGCCGTCAGGTATTCGGCCAAACACTAAGACATGTGCCCGGAAACCCGGATTATAACCCCGGCTTCCGCCAGCTCATTCATGTAGGTTATAAGGTTGCCTCTGAACTCGGAGATGTTTATACAGATGCGCTGAAGGCCAATGAGGAGGTGATTGCCGGCTGTGTGAAGGAGAATCTGTATGACCGCCATATACTGGCTTCTTTTCACACAATGTACCTTTATTGATGATCCGTAACAGTGGGTTACAACAACGGCACCTGATAGGAATCCTTCATAATACAGAAAAAAGTTAATTTGCACCCATGAATTTCCTGTAAAATGAAAGAATTTATCCACGAAGATTTCCTGCTGCAGAATGATTTCGCAAGAAATCTATATCATGAGCCATTCCTAACAGCATGCCGATAATACACTACCACTGCCATCTCAGTCCTGAAGCCATTGCCAGTAGACAGGCGCTTTGACGACCTCTGGACAGCTGTGGCTCGAGGGCGATCATTACAAGTGGAGGGCCATGAGGGCAAACGGCATCGAAGGAGGACATTACCGGGAACGAGAGCCACCTTCCGCGAAAAATATGACCGATGGGCAGAGACAGTGCCCTATACTACGCGCAACCCACTTGATTCCTGGACTCATCTCGAGACTGAAAAGGTCTTCGGAATCAGCACGCACCCCTAAATCCTTCAACTGCCCCGGAGATATGGGATGAATGTACGGCCCTTCTGCAGAGACCGGAATTTTCGGCACGCGGACTGATGAAAAAATTCAACGTTGAGGCCACCCGACACGTACCGGATGACCCCGAACACAACCTCGGACCATCACAGGAAAGCTTAAGAACAGCGGTTTTGACGATAAAAGTCCTCCCTGCATGGAGGAATGAGACAGAGCCACCTGGCCGTTGAAGATCCGGCAGATTCAGAGAGCTATGTCGAGTAAGCTCTTAGAAGTATCAGACACAGACATCAGAAGGTTTTGACACGCTGATCGAAGCACTGAGAAAGAGGCATCAATATCTTTGCTGACAACGGATGGCGTTCTCAGCGACCAGTGGCATTGAACAGTTTTACTCGATGATTGTACACGCGATAGTGGTGAAGGTGAATGTCATCTTCTCGAAGGTCGCTTCAGGAAATCCGTCCTGACCCAGGAGGAGGTGTCGACAGTTCAAATCCGCCATGCTTCATGAGATGGCAGTCATGGACGCAGAGAGAGGCTGGACCCAGCAGTTTCACTACGGTGCCATCCGCAACAACAACAGCCGCATGTTTGCCAGGCTCGGTGCCGACACCGGCTATGACTCAATGGGCGATTTCACCGTTGCAAAAGACCTTTCCAGGTTCCTTGACCGGCTCGATGCCGGAGGAAAGCTTGCAAAAACGATACTATACAACCTCAACCCGAGGGATAATGAACTGATTGCTACAATGATCGGCAACTTCCAGGACGGCACTGTCCCCGGAAAGATACAGTTCGGTGCCAGGATGGTGGTTCCTTGACCAGGAGACAGGCATGACCAACCAGATCAACGCCCTGTCACTGATGGGACTGCTGAGCAGGTTCGTCGGCATGCTCACCGATTCGAGAAGCTTTATCTCCTATCCGCGGCATGAATACTTCCGGAGGATCCTGTGCAACATGCTCGGTGAAGATATTGAGAAAGGTAAGCTCCCTGAAACAGAGATGGAGACCATAGGAAAGATGGTAGAAAACATCTCATACGACAACGCAAAGAACTACTTCCGTTTCTGAAATTTAAGAGAAGAAAGATGCCAGGTTTTACACGTATTCAGGTGGCGCTCACAATGGAAGAGACAGGCCTCGTGCCTCTCTTTTACCATCATGAATGTAGGAGTTATGCAAGGAGGTTATCTCCGCATGCCATGCCGGAGGCGCACGAGTCTTCGAGTTCACCAACAGGGGCGATTTCGCCCATGAGGTATTCGCCGAAATGAAAAAATGGGCCCTGGGCAACTGCCCCGGAATCACCTGATGGGGCAGGCTCGGTGTCCGATGCTCCTACCGCTGCCATATTCATGCAGATGGGCGCAGACTTCATCGTCTCTCCCGTCCTTAACCCGGAAGTGGCAAGGATTTGCAACAGGAGAAAGGTGCTATGGATACCAGGGTGCGGCACACTTACCGAGATTTCGCAGGCTGAAGAACTTGGTGCCGAGATAGTGAAGATATTCCCGGGCAGCGCCGTAGGCGGACCCTCATTCGTGAAGGCGGTGAAAGGTCCGTGCCCATGGACGAGCATAATGCCCACAGGGGGCGTTGACCCTTCAGAGGAGAACCTTGAAAAGTGGTTCACAGCGGCAGTAGCCTGGCGTAGGAATGGATCCAGCACTTATCACGGAAGAGACAGTGAAGGCTGCGGCGACTGGAAAGACTGACGAAAACTGTCAGAAGCACACTGGCAACAATTGAGAAAATCAGGTCAGCTATTGCCTGATCAGGACTAAATCATTGTGCACATTAATAAATACTAATCATTCAAATAATTACTATGTCTTCAACAAACACTGATGCCAGAATGACAAACTACAGGTGGGCCATCACCGGGTTGTTGTTTTTCTCCGTAGCAATCAACTATATGGACCGTCAGGTTCTCTCCCTTACATGGAAGGACTTCATTGCGCCGGAATTCCATCTGGACCAACAATGATTACGGTACCATCACCGGACTGTTCTCAATTTTCTATGCCGTCTGCCTTTTATTTGCAGGCCGGTTTGTCGACTGGATAGATACCAAAAAGGGATTCCTCTGGGCCATCGGGGTATCTGGCTGCAGGCGCCGTGCTGCACGCCTTCTGCGGTATAGCCACCTCCGGCATCACAGCCGGTAAATGGTTTGTAGGCTTTGAGGAGGCCCGTCAAATCATAGGTACAGTAGATGATATCGGTATGGTCACCAGCGTCAGTGTGACACTGTTTATTTTCGCACGCTTCGTACTGGCACTGGGCGAGGCGGGTAACTTCCCGGCAGCAATCAAAACCACTGCAGAATTTTTCCCAAAAAAAGACCGTGCATTTTCAACCAGCATCTTCAACTCCGGCGCTCAGGTCGGTGCCCTGATCGCACCGATCTCAATACCGTTCATTGCGGCAAAATACGGATGGGAGATGGCATTTATTGTCATCGGTGCCATCGGCTTCATCTGGATGGGATTCTGGATATTCATGTATAAGAAGCCGCATGTCCATCCCCGTGTGAATAAGGCTGAGCTCAGTTACATCAACCAGGACGCCATAGCAGAGACAAAGGCAAACAATAATGTTGAGAAGATTGACAAGAAAATGTCATTTAAGCAATGCTTCAGGTACAGGCAGACATGGGCATTTGCCTTCGGCAAATTCATGACTGACGGCGTCTGGTGGTTCTACCTCTTCTGGACGCCTGCCTATCTGAGTGATGTTTACGGGCTCACCTCTGATACCACAATGGCCAAACTGCTGATCTTTGTCCTTTATGCCATCGTCATGCTCTCAATCATCGGAGGCTGGCTTCCAAGGTATTTCGTTGACAAGCTGGGGATGAACCCTTACTCAGGACGAATGCGAGCCATGCTTATCTTTGCATTCTTCCCGCTGCTGGCCCTGCTGGCACAACCGCTTGCACATTTCTCCTACTGGTTCCCGGTCATAATCATTGGCATTGCAGGCGCCGCCCACCAGGCCTGGTCAGCTAACCTCTTCTCCACCATCGGCGACATGTTCCCCAAATCGGCTGTTGCTACCATTACTGGCATCGGAGGCATGGCAGGAGGCTTCGGCGCATTCCTTATCAATAAAGGATCGGGAGTACTTTTTGATTTCTCTTCAGGCACCACAACCGTAGACGGTACCGTTAGCGTAATGACAAAGGAACTGCTTGCAACCGGTGCGCAGTACGTCACTGAACCGATGAAGTTTTTCGGATTCGAAGGAATCAGGGCGGGTTACTTTATCATATTCTGCATCTGCGCGGTGGCTTACCTGATAGGGTGGGTAGTAATGAAAATGCTCGTTCCAAAGTATAAGCCAATAGTGGTTGATTAAAGAAATTATTGTATTTGAATGATATCATTTTAAACCCATAGCAATTGATTAAAAGCAAAAGTAAATATGAATGACTTCAGCGATCTGAAAGGAAAAGTGGCTGCCATCACAGGCGGCAGCGGGGTGATCGGACAGACCCTGGTAAAAGGACTATGCAGGGCCGGAGCGACAGTAATTATACTGGATGTAAACCCTGCGAGAGGCGCCGTTACAGCTGCTCAGATGGCAGCAAGACCCGACTGCAGCGTTGCAGCTGCCATTGGTGCCAGCGTGACCGACAGGGAGTCGCTGCTGAAGGCCCGTGAGGAGATACGGTCTGCTTTCGGCACGCTTGACATACTTGTCAACTGCGCGGGCGGCAACAAAGCCACAGCCACAACGGCTAAAGAGTATATCAGCAGGGATGATAAGGAGCTGAAAGGCACTTTCTTCGATCTTGAGATCGAAGGATTTGACGGCGTCTTCGATCTGAACTTTAAGGGGACCGTGCTGCCTACCATGATCCTCAGCGAGGATATGGTGAAGAAAGGAAGCGGCAGTATCTCCTTAACATCTCCTCAATGAACGCCTACAGGCCGCTTACTAAGATACCTGCATACTCAGCAGCCAAGGCTGCAATAAACAACTTCACCCAGTGGCTGGCAGTACACTTTGCTCCTGCAGGCGTCAGGGTCAACGCAATCGCCCCGGGATTCCTGCTGACAAACCAGAACAGGTTCCTGCTTACTGATAAGCAGACGGGCGATATGACACCGCGCGGAAAAAAAATTATAGCCGCCACACCTATGGGACGGTATGCTGAGCCTGAGGAACTTGTGGGCACCATGCTCTATCTCCTGTCTGATACCTCATCATTCGTGACAGGGGTGGTGATACCGGTTGACGGAGGTTTCAGCGCCTACAGCGGCGTTTAGATGAACAAAAAGACAATTAATGCATTATTTAAATAACTGACCGTTTTATTATGAAGCGAAATGTCATCGTGGCACAGTCGGGCGGCCCATCCCCCGTCATCAATAACACCCTCAGGGGAATCATTGACTCCTGCCTTGGATACCCTGATAACTTCGGGAAGATCTACGGAGGGTGGCACGGCATTGAAGGAGTGCTGAAGGGGAGGAACTGCTCGACCTCACCGCCCAGGATAGTGATGAGATCGGCCTTCTGAGAACCACACCCGCGGCAGGCAGCATCGGCACCTGCAGGTATAAACTGAAAGACCATCAGCTGCTCGACTTTGACCGTATAGCAGAGGTCTTCAAAGCCCATGACATAGGGTATTTCTTTTACATAGGAGGAAACGACTCGCAGCATACCGCCATGAAGGTAAGTACCCTCTGTACTCAGAAGGGTCTGGATGTCATTGCCGTGGGAGTACCAAAGACCATTGACAATGATGTGGGTGACAGCGAGTTCAAACTGATTGACCATACTCCCGGATACGGATCAGTGGCACGCTACTGGGCTTACATGATTCAGAATGCCAGCGAGGAGAACGCCGGATCATCACCTGCTGACCCGGTGCTTGTCATGCAGGCCATGGGCAGAAAGATAGGATATATACCGGCCGCGGCCCGGCTCGGAGATCCTGACCGGCAAATGCCGCTTCAGATTTATATGACGGAATCGGGAGTGACAATGGAGGAGATCGCCGACAATGTGAACGACCAGCTGGTGCGTGACGGCCGTTGTATGGTGGTGGTCAGCGAGGGACTGAACGTCGGTGATATCGGCGAGAAGAAAGATTCCTTTGGCCATACGCAGTTCGGCTCAAGCCAGCTAACAGTGCAGCAGGCAGTGGTGAACCACCTTAACGCCAAAGGTATAAAAGCTGCCGGAGCGGCTCGCGGACAGGTTCCCGGAACAGACCAGAGACATAATATGATCTATGCCTCGGTGACTGACCTCGACGAAGCATATAATGTCGGCCGCAAAGCCGTGGAGATCGCCCTTCACGACGGCAACGGATGGATGGCGACGATACTCCGCAACCCGGGTCCCATCTACAACGTGAGGTATGACAAGGTCCCGCTTGAAAAAGTGGCCCTCTCGGAAAGGACATTCCCCTCTGAGTGGATAGCCCCGTCACGTTACGATGTCACAGACGAATTCGTAAGATACGCCAGACCGCTGATAGGTGACGACTGGGTAAGTATCCCATTAATAAACGGAATCCAGCGCTTCGCCAAACTGAAACCTGTTTTTGCTGCACAGAAACTGCCGCCGTATAAGCTGCAGGGTAAGTAAAAGCTGCTCCTGATATGTAACCGGCTCTTGAATTGCGACCGGCTCCTGGATTCTGACTGGCTCTTGTAATCTTGAATTTATAATTTTGAAATATGAACATACTTGAAGAACTGAAACCTGTTAAGGAATTTTTTATCGGCATAGACTCTGACGGATGCGTTTTTGACACCATGGAGGTCAAACAGAAGGAGTTTTTTATACCTAATGCGGTGAAGCATTTTGAGCTCTTTGCCATCTCAAAGTACGTCCGTGAGACCTGGGAGTTCGTCAATCTCTATTCAGTCACGAGAGGCATTAGCCGTTCCCGGCGCTGGTAAAGGTGATGGATCTGCTGGCTGAGAGACCGGAGATAAAAGAGCTGGGCTTCAAACTGCCGGATATGGAACCGCTCAGGGAGTGGATAGGCAGGGAGACCAAACTTGGCAACCCTGTGTTTAGGGACATGTCACGAGTAATCCCCACCCTGCCCTCGATCCAGTCCTGAAATGGACCCTTGCCGTCAATGAGGACATCGCCAGGTGGCTCCGTAACACCCCCCCTTCTGACCTTTGCACGCAAATCGATCGAGAGGCTGAGCACACTCGCCGATGCCATCGTAGTGTCACAGACACCTCATGAAGCGCTGGCAAGGGAATGGGAAGAGCACTCTATTGACAGATATGTAAGGACCATTGCCGGACAGGAGCTCGGCACAAAGACCGAGCATATAACCATGGCGAGCGAAGGGGCAAATACCCTGACGACCGGGATACTGGATCATTGGCGATGCGCCGGGTGACTCATAAGGCAGCCCTCGGTAACAATGCACTTTTCTTCCCGATGGTACCGGGCCATGAGAACAGATCATGGAAGCTGTTCTTTGAAGAGGGCTCTTGACAGGTTTATTACCGGAACATACAGAGGTGATTACCAGGAGAGGCTTATCATTGAATTTCAGAAGTCGTTGCCCGAAAAACCTTCATGGTAAAAACAGAGACAGATGATATACTACTCGGAAGGCGGTCCTGAAGGGGACCTTAAGAATGGTAGGAGATGCTCAGCGCGAGGCACTGAAAAAGGCACTGGGCAGCTCTTTTTCTGAACGGAGGAAGAGTGTTTATCAGAATTCCCCCGGACATTACCCCGTGCCCAACCTCCGGCGCAGGAATGATCACCGAGATCGCTATGGCAGCAGCTCGGACAAACGGTAAAGGGATATGACTTCCTGCCCTGGGAACACATATGCCCATGGAAAGCAGCGGAGATATCAAAAATGTTTGGCACTGTACCTCACTCCCTCTTCAGGGAACATCGCTGGAGGACAGATATTCGAAGAGCTCGGAGAGGGATTCCCGCCTGCCTTTGTCTCGGAGGTGACCGGAGGAAGAGCTTGACTTTGACTACCCTGTGCAGGTCAACCGGCTGCTCTCATCGGGAGGGCATGACCTGATAATTTCCGTCGGACAGGTGGTGCCCCACGAGGTTACGGGAATGGCCAATTACAACAAAAATATCTTTGTCGGCTGCGGTGGCAGTGAGGCTATCAATAAAAGCCATTTCATGGGCGCCGTCCACGGCATTGAAAATATCCTCGGAACAGCTGACAATCCGGTCAGGGCAGTGCTGAACAAGGCCTCGGAGCTTGCCACAGGCAGGCTGCTGCTCCTTATCGTGCTGACGGTTGTGTCACCAGACCGAGGCAGGTAAGCTGAAGATCAGGGGACTCTTTGCGGTGACGATATCGAGTGTTTCACGCAGGCAGCCTCCCTGTCTGGCAAAGGTCAATTTTACAACCCTGCCGGAAAGAGTGAAGAAGGTGGTGGTATGGCTTGACCCTGAGGAGTTCAAGAGTACATGGCTCGGCAACAAGAGTATCTACCGCACCCGTATGGTCATTGCCGACGATGGCGAACTGGTGGTTCTTGCCCCGGGAGTGAAGGACATTCGGTGAGGACCCCGCTATTGACACCTTGATAAGAAAATACGGATACAGGACCACCCCGGAGATAATGAAGTTCGTTGAGGAAAAACGACGATCTGCAGGAGAACCTCAGTGCGGCCGCTCACCTCATCCACGGCTCTCCCGAGAACAGGTTCAGGGTGACATATGCTGCGGGTCATCTTACCCGTGAAGAGGTGGAGTCAGTTGGCTATAGCTTCAGGTGACATCAACGCGCTGATGAGAAGATACGATCCCCAGGGCAGGATGACTGGATTCCACTCCGCACCCGACGGCGAGGAGTATTATTTTATCTCCAACCCGGCCACGGGACTCTGGAAAGCAGCCCGGTGAAGAGATGAAGATAGTAATAGACGAGCAAATACCATTCATCAAGGGGGTCTTTGAGCCCTGGGCTGACGTTGTATACAGTCGCGGCCGCGCTATTGACGCAGTCATGGTTGCCGATGCCGATGCACTTATTGTACGTACCCGTACGTAGGTGTGACCGCCGTCTACTCGGGAGGCAGCAATGTCTAAAATCGTGGCCTCGGCCACCATCGGATTTGACCACCTTGACACCACCTGGCTTGATACTGCAGGCATAAAGTGGGTGAACGCCCCGGGATGCAACGGTTCTGGTGTAATGCAATACATCACCGCTGCTCTTTTCCTTCTCGCCTCAAAACACTCGCTTGACCTCCCTTCCCTCACACTGGGCGTCGTGGGGGTGGGTAATGTCGGATCAAAGGTTGTCAGGGCTGCAAAAGCCATAGGGATGAAGGTGCTGCAGAATGACCCGCCGCGACAGAGACGCGAAGGCGGCAATGAATTCCTTCCTCTTGAAAAACTGCTGCTGAATCCGATATACTGACATTGCACGTCCCCGCTGACCACTTGAGGGAGAGGACGATGACCAGGCACCTGATCAACAGCGCTAGCCTGGCCAGGCTCAAAAGGAACTGCATCCTTATTAACACCTCACGGCGGCGAGGTGGTTGACAATACCGCACTCCGGGTGGCGCTGGAAGAGAGATGCTGCGCGGGGCGGTCCTTGATGTCTGGAGGGAGAGCCCGAAGCCGACAGGAGACTGGTGGAACTGGTATGAGCCACATCCGCACATTGCCGGTTACTCCGTTGACGGTAAGGCCAACGCAACCAGTTAATCTCCGTGAGGCAGGTCGCGGCAGCATCTTAACATTCCCCTGCATCGACTGGTTACCGGACCTCGCTGCCGCAGCCATCTGAACCACTGATAGATCTAGAGCGGTTACACTGAGATGCCAAAGAGCCGCTCGGACCTTACTTGCCATGAGCGGTCATACATACCTATCCTTTGGAAGAGGATGACCGCCTCTTTCGCAAGTGACCCGGAAAAATTCGAGTACCTTCGCGATAACTACAGGATCAGAGAGGGAATTCGGATCTTACAGGGTGAAGACTGCAGACCCTGTTGCAGGACAGATCCTTTCGGAATCTTGGTTTTAAATGATTCATTAACTCAACAACTATATAATAACAGGATGAAAGCAGATATAGGATTGATAGGTCTCGCCGTGATGGGGAGAAAACCTGGTTCCAAACATAGAAAGCAGGGGCTTCACTAGTTGCCAGTATTCAACCGGACGACTGACAGGGTGACAAATTTCGTTAACGGACGCGGGAAGGGCAAAAAGATCATACCCTCATATTCTCTTGAGGAGCTTATCTCGAACCTCAGCAGGCCGAGGAAAGTGATGGTGATGGTCAAGGCAGGCAAACCGGTGGATGACTTCATTGAGATGATCATTCCCCTGCTCGACAAGGGTGATATTATAATTGAAGGCGGCAACTCGCACTTCCCTGACACCATCAGGAGAACACAGTATGTTGAGAGCAAGGGGCTGCTTTATATCGGCACCGGCGTCTCTGGGGGAGAGGAGGGCGCGCTTCTCGGGCCTTCGATGATGCCCGGCGGATCAGTGGAGGCATGGCCTCATGTGAAGGACATATTTTACGCGATAGCTGCCAGAGCCTCTGACGGAGCCCCGTGCGTCACCTGGATAGGCGCTAACGGTGCGGGACACTTCGTTAAGATGGCCCACAATGGCATAGAGTACGGTGATATGCAGCTCATATGCGAGGCATACCACCTTATGCTCAGTTCGGGTGCCTTCACCTATGATGAGATGGCTGACATCTTCGATGAGTGGAACAAGGGAGAGCTCGACTCATACCTGATTGAGATCACCGGCGAGATTCTGAGATACAAGGATACCGACGGTCAGCCCATAGTCACAAAGATACTCGACTCAGCAGGCCAGAAGGGTACAGGCAAATGGACCGTCGTCAGCGCACTTGATCATGGGGTTCCATTGAGCCTTATAGGTGAATCTGTTTTTGCCAGGTTCATCTCCTCCATGAAGAAGGACAGGGTGAAGGCCTCTCCCCTCTTCAGCACACCTGCAAAAGGCCCGGTGATTGACAAGAAACAGTTCGTCGATGACATACGCAAGGCACTGTATGCTTCAAAGATAGTCTCCTATGCGCAGGGATTCAACCTGCTGAGGAACGCAGCCGTTGAATACAGCTGGGATCTCAACTACGGCGAAATAGCCATGATATGGAGGGGCGGATGCATCATCAGGTCAGCTTTCCTGAACAAGATCTACGAGGCCTTCACCCGCGATCCGGAGCTGCCAAACCTCATCATGGACGGCTACTTCACCTCCATATTGAAAGAGAACAGCGAGAGCTGGAGAAAAGTTATTGCCGGAGCAGTCAGGGACGGCGTTCCTGTGCCTGCGATGGGCGCGGCCCTGTCATGGTTCGACAGCTACCGTTCGGCATGGCTGCCCGCCAATCTGCTGCAGGCGCAGCGTGACTACTTCGGGGCGCACACATATCAGAGGATTGACAGACCGGAGGGCGAGGTCTTCCATACCAACTGGACCGGCCGCGGCGGCGATACCGCCTCCTCAACCTACAACGCCTGAGTAGGTTCCCGTTCGTTCCTCCCCGTCAAGGGGTCCCCCTGTTTAAACAATACTCCAACAGTGTAAGTCCCCCTTAGTCATTTTTAATAAACTTATTCTTCTCCTTTTTTGCTAATTTTACCCTGCCACCCATTTTTTTCCCAACCGATCTAAAGGCATTTATCACCATGACTAAAAACGTTAACGAACGCGCAGCAGACAATATCAGAATCCTCTCAATGGCAATGGTTGAGAAAGCCAACTCAGGCCACCCCGGCGGAGCAATGGGAGGAGCAGATTTCATCCATATTCTTTTCTCGGAGTTTCTCCGGTTTGATCCGGCTGATCCTGCATGGATAAACAGGGACAGGTTCTTCCTCGATCCGGGCCATATGTCGCCAATGCTCTACTCGGTGCTGACACTCACAGGCCATTTCACCGTTGACGATATAATGCAGTTCCGGCAGTGGGGCAGCGTTACCCCTGGTCACCCTGAGCTCGACCTCAGGCGCGGCATTGAAAACACCTCCGGGCCTCTTGGTCAGGGCCATACTATGGCTGTCGGAGCAGCCATCGCCGAACGATTCCTCACGGCACGGTTCGGGCGACTCTTCGGGCATAAGATCTATTCATACATCTCAGACGGCGGAATACAGGAGGAGATCTCACAGGGCGCCGGCCGGATTGCAGGCCACCTGGGTCTGAGCAACCTCATATTGTTTTATGATTCCAATGACATACAGCTCTCCACAGAGACCTCGGCTGTCACCTCGGAAGACACGGCTGCTAAATACAAGGCCTGGGGATGGCGCGTGATGGAGATCGACGGCCACAGCCTCGACCAGATTCGCGGAGCATTACGCCTGGCAGGTGACGAGAATGAGAAACCGGTTCTGATCATTGGCAAAACCGTGATGGGAAAAGGCCTGGTTGACGAAGCAGGCAACAGCTTCGAAGGCAAATCGTCGACTCACGGACAACCGGTTACTCACGCCGGCGCATCATTTAAAAAATCGGTCGCCAACCTCGGCGGCGATCCGGAAAAGCCATTTGAGATATTCAGCGACGTAAAGCAGCTCTACGCTGAGGTGCTGGCAGCCAAAACTGCTGCTGCCGAAGTCTGGAAAAAGCAAAATGGAGGAATGGGTCGCAGGAGAATCCTGATGCAGCACGCCAGCTTGAGGATTTCTACTCGGGGGTTGTTCCGGAGATAGACTTCACGGCAATTGTCCAGAAGGATAATGACGCCACACGTAACGCATCGGCTCTGCTCCTGTCACTCTTTGCAGGGAAGATCCCTAACATGATTGTGGCATCAGCGGATCTTGCCAACTCCGACAAGACCGACGGTTTCCTCAAGAAGAGCAAACCGCTGGTTAAAGGTGACTTCTCGGGAGCGTTCCTTCACGCAGGAGTATCTGAGCTTACAATGGCTGCCGTCATGAACGGTATGGCTCTCCACGGAGGGGTTATCCCTGTCTGCGGAACCTTCTTCGTCTTTTCCGACTATATGAAGCCGGCCGTGAGGCTGGCAGCGCTGATGCGCCTGCCCGTCAAGTACGTATGGACCCACGACGCCTTCCGGGTCGGCGAGGATGGCCCCACCCACCAGCCTGTTGAACAGGAGGCACAGATAAGGCTGATGGAACACCTGAAAAACCATCACGGAGAGAACAGCATGCTGGTCCTCAGGCCTGCAGATGCAATTGAGACCAACATTGCATGGAAGCTTGCGCTTGAGAACAAATCGACACCCACGGCACTGATCTTGTCGCGGCAGAACATAAAGACCTTACCAGCGGAGGGCAAAACAAGGATTGAGGCCGCAGCCATGGCTTCAAGAGGTGCGTATGTTGTAACTGATACTTTGGGCAAGCCCGATGTAATTATGGTGGCCAGCGGTTCTGAGGTAGCTACTCTTGTGGAGGCTGCTTCGATACTCTCTGCTGGAGGCATTAAGGCGAGGATCGTCTCTGCACCGTCGGAGGGACTCTTCCGGATGCAGGATGAAGAGTACAGGCATAAAGTTCTCACACCAGGAATTCCGGTATTCTGCCTGACGGCCGGCCTGCCGGTGACAATGCTGGGATTTGCCGGACCGCTGGGAAAGGTATGGGGCCTCGAGAGCTTCGGCTATTCGGCAGCATACAATGTCCTCGACGAAAAACTCGGTTTCACCGGCGAAAACATCGCAAAAGAGGTAAAGAAATTTCTAAACGTCTGACCGAACAATGGGGCTATAGTCCGAAAGTCGAAAGTCATTAAAGTCATTAAAGTACGTAAAGTCCGTAAAGTATAAAGTCTTTAAAGTCGGCAATGTCTGAAGGGTTTGCGATTTACGTCCCTACACTTCTTGTACGTTAACGATGCTGTGCCTGCGTCGCAGTCTCAAATTTGTGATTCCCTGTTGGGGTTGAATCGCCAATCCAAAATCTGAAATCGAAAATTCTCTAATGCATATTGCCCTCCCCTGCAAACCGGCTCCTCGCTATCCCGACATACTATGTCGGGACTTTACGCTCGGCCCTCTACTCTCTATTGCCTATTCCCTGATTAGTACTACTTTTGCCCTTCAATTGCAAACTAAATGAACTTCGACATCACCCCCGGGGTAAAAGGACTTATATTCGATCTTGACGGAACTCTCGCCGACACCATGCCATGGCACTACCAGGCGTGGCAGAAGGCGTGCCTCCGGTTCGGCATGCATATGGATACCGCCTTTCTGCAGGCCCACACGGGTGCTCCCGGCTGGCAGATAGCCGAGGAGATCATTGAACACAACGGCATGACAGGCAAGGTCTCTCCTGATGAGATAATGGACGTGAAACTGGAGGAGTTCTTCTCTGTTCAGCACAAGGTGACACCAGTTGAACCAGTCATCGCCCTTGTGCAGAAATACCACGGCAAGCTGCCTATGTCAGTCGGCACAGGCGGTCACCGCGAGGCCGTGGAGAAGACACTTGAGATAATAGGCATCAGGCATTACTTTGACATCATCGTCACTGCCAATGATGTTGAGAACTACAAACCACACCCCGAGACCTTCCTGAGGTGTGCGGGACTGATGAAAGTTGAACCTGCCGACTGTGAAGTGTTTGAAGACGGAGACCTGGGCATCGAGGCCGCAAGGAGAGCCGGCATGATCGCCACCGACGTCCGCACCTGGTATGACTCCAACTGGCAGTAGAGTCGAAAGTCTAAAGGCGATTCGATAATGTCCTTAATTCTTAAAGTCTAAATCCTTAAATCTAAAGTCCAAAAGGATACGCTATTAGCCTACTCGCTATTAATCTCTAAATCGCAAACGATCAAAATCAGACTCCATGAATCTAATCAAATCACGCCGATGGCTCCCATACCCTGTATGTGCCGTCACTGGATGAACACTATCACTCTCATTTCGGCGCAATTACCGAATCGAAACACATCTTCATGAACGCAGGTCTTGCAAGCCTGCCCAACCCAGATGGTCTCCATCCTTGAAGTTGGCTTCGGCACAGGGCTCAACGCTCTTCTCACGGCACTCTATGCCGGTGAACATAAGGTACAAGTGATCACCTATACCACTCTTTAGAAAAATACCCGCTTGACCCCGCAGTGGTCCGGCAGCTGAATTACGGGTCACCTGTGCCGGAAATAAACGGACAGGAGCTCTTTGAGTCCATCCATACGGCACCATGGGGAGCCCCTGTGACAATAACAGAATGGTTCTCACTGAACAAGAGACTTTCTGACCTGACTGCAGATGACCCTGATGGCTTCTTTGACCTGGTCTATTTTGATGCTTTCGGACCGGACAAGCAGCCGGAGATGTGGACAGAAGAAGTGATGCAAAGGATTGCAGCGGTCACCAGAGCCGGATCAGTGTTTGTAACCTACTCTGCAAAGGGAAGTCTGAAGCGGATGCTGAGGACATCTCGGGTTTGAGGTTACCCTGCTGCCCGGGCCGCCGGGAAAAAGGGTGATGACAAGAGCGGTGAAGCGATGAATTGTGGTATATTTGCGCGATTAAAAAATCCTATGCAACCGGATGCTGTTGAACCCAACGCCTCCAGAGCACAATTTAAAACTGAAAAAATGAAAATCGTTAAACTGATGACCGTTGTGGCCATATCTGCCATGACAATCATGACCGCGACAGCGCAGAAATCAAAGCTTGTCACCCCTGAAGACTCCCTCTCCTATGCACTTGGTGTGGCAAACTACAAATACTATGTTGCTGACAGCATCAATATCAGCACAAAAATGTTCACCAAAGGGATGACTGATGCGTCGAAGGACAAGGCCCTGATGAATGACACCACGGCCAGTGCCTTTATCGTCACCTACATGCAGAGACGTGAGAGAGCCCGGCTCATGGCCGAATACGGTCAGCAGATTGAAGCCGCCAAGGCATATCTTGAGGAGAACGGGAAAAAGGACGGTGTTGTCACTCTCCCGAGCGGACTGCAGTATACGGTCGTGATTACTCAGGCTACGGGAGCACATGCCGGGCCCGGAAGATATCGTTAAGGTACACTACACCGGCACAACCATCGAAGGGACCAAATTTGACTCCTCGCTTGACCGCGGTGAACCCGCGCAGTTCAGGGTCAGCAACGTTATCCGCGGGTGGGTTGAAGGCCTGCAGCTTATGAACGAAGGCACGAAAATGATGCTCTTCGTTCCTTATGACCTTGCCTACGGCGAGAGGGGCGCAGGAAATGTTATAAAACCGTTTGAAACCCTAATCTTTGAAGTTGAGCTGCTGGAGGTAATAAAAGAGTAGAAATACCCTCAGTTTGACTTCCAAAATACTATCTTTGCCGAAATTTAAATAAAAACAGATACAATGAAAATCAAAGGTTTAGTAATCTTCGCTGTTATAGCAGCAGTAATCGCAACTTCATGCAACACCAGGTCGGGCATTACAGGCACGAAAATTAAAAGCGCTGAGGACTCTCTCGCATATTCACTCGGTATTGCAAGCTATTTCTATTATATGAGTGACAGCGTTGACATAGATCCTGTCATCTTTGCCAAGGGGATGCTTGACTCCAAAAATGGAAAGAACACTCTTGATGAAACCAGCGCTCAGGGATATCGTCATGACATATATGCAGAAAAGACAGGCAGAACAGATGAAAGCAATGTATGGTAAAAACATTGATGATGGTGAAAATTTCCTTGCTGAGAATAAAAAACGTGATGGCGTTCAGGAAACTGCCAGCGGTCTCCAGTATGAAGTGATCACCATGGGCACCGGAGCCAAACCAGGTGCTCAGGATGTCGTCAGGGTTCACTATACCGGAATACTTATGGACAATACCAACATTCGATTCATCAGTTGACCGCGGCGAACCTGCAGAATTCGGAGTAAACCAGGTCATTCAGGGATGGCAGGAAGGTATTCAGCTCATGCCTGAAGGCTCAAAATTCAAGTTCTACATACCATATGAGCTGGGTTATGGTGAACAGGGAACCGGCCCCATCCCCCCCTATTCAACACTCGTTTTCGAGGTTGAACTGATCGAAATTGTCAAACAATGAGGTTTGCCGAGATACATACCCCAAAGGGGTGATGAAGGCACTCCTTTATGATGATGATGCCCCCGGCACTGTTGAGAATTTTGTGACTCTGGCAGGAAAGGGCTTCTATGACGGACTGGCGTTTCACAGGGTCATTCCCGACTTCGTCATACAGGGCGGCTGCCCATTCTCGAAAGACATGGGCGACCCGCGCGTTGGTACCGGAGGTCCGGGTTACAAGATCAAATGCGAACTTACCGGAACAAAACAGTATCATGACCGTGGAGTCCTCTCTATGGCTCATGCCGGCAAAGACACAGGTGGCTCACAGTTTTTCATCTGCCACAGCAGGTCAAACACAAAGCACCTTGACAGAAAACATACATGTTTCGGTAAGGTTATTGAGGGACTTGAGGTGATTGACCTTATCAGGGCTGGTGACAGCATTGACAGGATAGTCATAACAGAATCAGAATAATGGAATATCAGATTACAGGCAAGGTTGCCGAGGTCTATCCGGTCAACAGGGTCAATGAACGCTTCCGCAAGCGCGAGTTCGTCATCGAACACAAGGAGAGCGGAAGCGGACAGGCTTATGTTGACTTCATCAAGTTCCAGCTCACACAGGATAAATGTGAGATCATTGATGAATCATGGCTGAGGCAGGATGTGACCGTCACCTTTAGTGTCAAGGGTAACAAGTGGGAGAAGAACGGAATGGTGAATTACATCACCAACCTCAACGCCCTGGCGGTGACACGCGGAATCGACGTTGCGGAGAACGGCCAGCAGGCTATCCGCAGCCCGAAACTTGAGGATGCCCCCTCGCCCAGCCCCGAGCTGGATGACCTGCCGTTCTGATTCCCTTCTCAACACATTACATAAGTGCCATATCCCGTCAGGGGTGTGGCATTTTTTTGTAAGTCCTGTCTTCGATTTCCGTGAACAGTCAATATGCAGCAGCGGCCCCTGTCGATTAATTCTTTATGCCTACCTCGCCGCTGCGGTCCGATTATCATTGCCGGCTACCGTACGCTGGCGACTGAGGGCGATCCGCTCACCCTGGCGTTAGAGCAGCCAGATTGCAGGGGATGTCGATTCAATCCCAGATTAGAAATTTGAGCCTCGACTAGGGTAGGATCAATCCCGCCGCAGTGTCGGAACGCAATTCGCAAATCGCAAATCGACAAAATCTATATTTGTCCTTGCATATCACACCATGACCTATGACCACCACCCCCACTCTGCCACCCAACCCCCTCCTTCAGGAGTGGAACACCCCGTTCAGCATCGCACCCTTTGAACAGATCAGTCCTGAACATTTCAAACCGGCGGTTGAACATGCCATTGAAGTCGCACGCAGGGAGGTTGATGAAATCGTCGCCTGCAAGGCAGAAGCCGCCTTCGGGAACACCATCGAAGCCCTCGAGCATGCCGGCGCGCTGCTGAACCGCATCACACCTGTCCTCTTCAATCTGAACAGCTCTGACACCACACCCGAATTGCAGGCTGCGGCCAGGGATATCTCACCCCTCCTGACCAGCTTCGCCAATGACATAAGCCTCAATCCTGAGCTCTTCAGGAAGGTCAGAACCGTTTATGACAAGAGAGAGAGCCTTAACCTTAACCCTGAACAGCAAGATTCTGCCCCACCCGCAAGTACAAAGGATTCGTCAGAGGCGGTGCGGCCCTCTCCGATGAGGATAAGGAAAAGTTCAGGGCAGTCACCGTTGAGTTATCGACCCTCTCCCTGCAATTCGAAGAGAACGTGCTGGCCGAGACAAATGATTTCACCCTTCACCTCACCTCTGAGGAGAGTATGACAGGACTTCCCGCGAAGGTCTGCGCCAGGCAGCTGCGGCCCTGGCACGCGAGAAGGGAATGGACGGGTGGCTCTTCACCCTCCATGCGCCGAGCTACGTGCCATTCATGCAATACTCCCAGAAACGTGATCTCAAGGAGAAGCATCTTCAGGGCCTACGCCGTCCGCTCATTCCGAGGCAATGAACATGATAACAGGGCTCTGGTGACACGCATCGCAGATCTGCGGATGCAGCTGTCACAACTGCTCGGGTACGGCAATTATGCATCATACGCCCTCGAGGAACGGATGGCCTTCGACACCCTCAGAGGTGAACAGCTTCCTCGAGACCTCCTCGAAAGCATTCAGCACCAGCCGCCAGACGTGACCTTGACGATATTGAAAAGTATGCCCATAACCACGGTCACACGGGAAGGGTGGAGCGCTGGGACTGGGCTTACTGGTCAGAGAAGCTGAGGCTGGAACGTTACAATATCGATGACGAAGCGCTGCGCCCATACATGCCACTTGAAAAGGTAAAAGAGGCAGTGCTGGGGCTTGCCACAAAGCTTTATGGACTCACATTCACTGGAGAACCGCGGCGATACCTGTTTATAATCCTGAAGTCACAGCCTATGAGGTGCATGACGGCGATAAGGGCATTATTGCCATCCTGATGCTTGACTTCCATCCGCGTAAGGGCAAGGGGGGCGGCGCATGGATGACAGGCTTCCGTGAACAGAGCAGTGAGAATGGCACCAGGATCATCCCCGTGGTCTCACTGGTGATGAATTTCACCCGCGAGACACCGGAGAGGCCATCACTCCTCTCACACAGCGAGATGAACACCTTCCTGCATGAGTTCGGACATGCGCTGCACGGAATGCTTACAGACTGCTCATATGAAAGCCTCTGCTGGCACCAGAACGGTAAAGCGCGATTTTGTGGAACTGCCGTCGCAGATAATGGAGAACTGGGCGTGGGAGAAAGAGTGGCTCGATTCACTGGGCCTCGCATTACCTGACCGGAGATAAGAATTCCGGACGAAATTCTTGCCAGGCTCAGGGAGTCGCTCACCTATAACGAGGGTTATGCCTGCATGAGGCAGCTGAGCTTTGGTCTGCTTGACATGGCATGGCACACCCTGCAGAGCCATTTACAGGTGATATTGTGGCATTTGAGCGTGACTGCCACTGGCTCCGGCTGAGATACTGCCACCTGCCGACGGTACGTGCATGAGCGTATCATTTGCCCATCTTTTCTCCGGCGGTTATGCAGCAGGGTATTACGGTTACAAGTGGGCAGAGGTGCTCGATGCCGATGCCTACAGCCTGTTCAGGGAGAGAGGCATCTTTGACCGGGAGACGGCGAGCATCATTCCGCCACAATATACTCGAGAGAGGAGGCAGCCGGGAACCTGACGAGCTCTTACCGGGCTTTCCGAGGGCGGGAACCCTCAATTGATGCCCTGATAGAGCGAAGCGGATTCAGAACCTTATGAAAAACGCAGGGACCCTGAAACAAGCGTCTCTGCAGAAAACCAAACTTAATTCATACCCTGGGTGGGCAAAATCTTTAGAATGTCCCTATTACAGAGCGGCGAAAAGTCTTACATGCACTCACCGGCATGGCAGCTCCAGAAGCCGACAGAAAATATGGTGAACTGCCGTCTGCCTATGGTATCCTGTCCAGTAGTCCGCATTGAGCGTACCATATTACCGCTGGAGTTGCATGACCATGCAGGTCTCCCACGTACGTTTCCGGCGTCATCAACTACCTTGATCCGGTAGTCAATGCGGCGTGAACCTGCAGTGATCTGCTCATTCGGAAGCTTGAGCAGAAGAACCTGCTGCCAGCCCGTCGATCTCGCCTAAGGCAACACGAGCGCCTATGTTAACGCCACCTCCCCGGGTACGGTGACTGATGTACTGGTACTGCAGCTTAAGAGTTGTAGGCACACCGGCTGTTTCATACAGGAAATTGTAAAACTTGACCCATGTTGTGGTGTCAGTCTCCACAACCTCCCGGCGTATGTAGGCAGGTACTTCGTTTTGTTGATGACCAACAGGAGGCAGGTTGAAATCGTGCACGAAAAGATTCTGTTTGATGGCAGTCACTGCCACACTCTGGTCATAAACAAGAACATCCATATTTGCGCCCTGGTACATCTTGATGCTAACAGTTGCCCCGGGTTGGCGATATAGAATTTCTCCTACGCGTACCGTTGGGAATGGCATTGTAGGTATTGAGAGGAGCCTTGGTGTTGGAATACAGCTGGTTGTTTATCTCAACCTTTGTAATGTTATTGGCGGCAACGGCAGTCACAGGCACAATATAGTGCAGCTGAATCTCTGGCCACATCCCCAATGGGTTGTAGCATCGTATCTCAATGGCATACTTTTTCGCACTGACAGCCATCAGAGTCACAGCCAGGATCAGACTTAGATATTTTATTATTTTCATAATTGTCGGTTTTTATTGGTCCATTAGTTGGTAGGCATATTACCCGGATAAGCAAACCACGGGATTGAGCACTGATAGTTAGGCGCCAATCCGGAGATCGGTTTCAAACCTTCAAGTGAGGGTTTGTTCCACATATACTCGGAGTTGTAGCGCGGACGTATCCTGTAGCATGGTGAATCCATTTCGATTGAAGATATTATCAGGCTGCTTTACGGTTCTGTCACCTGAGCAGGTGCAAGATGACAGAAGACCCTTATAGACCTTGGTTGGGGTCGGTGTCCCATTTCTGAGTTAAGTGTCGACAGGTCCCATCCATTGCCGTTTGCCGGATAGTCACCGGTGTCAGGCAATGTGCATAGTGGTACTTTCTCATATCAACCCACATTATGCCTCACTTGCACCCCACGGATAGAGAGCAACCCATTTCTGCATCGTAATATGTGAAAGGGTGAAGTTCGCTTCAGTGAGTCCGTCAACATAAGGTCCGGCTGAATACTCGTTGGCCATGGTGGTGAAAACAGCCTTCGTCAACTTATCTCCGCCGATTACGCCCTGAGTAGTCTGCAGACCGTCAACAATCTTACCCTGTTTTCCGGTCAATATGTAATTGCCAGTGAATTCCAGATCTGCCTTTACACCGTCTTTAAAAGCCTGGAGTGATTCACCCTTGCGGTTCAGCTTCCAGAGTGCCTCTGAGGTACAAAACTTCAGTTCGGCATATGTCATCAGGATATAGGGAGCGTCATCACGGTAGAGCCAGCGGCCGATGCCGTCATGAGCTGCTTCATTGGTGCTGGTGGCAGCCGAGGATGAGTTGCGTCCGTAAAATGAAGGAGCTGTTCCTATCGGGCCTGTCAGGCCGGTAAAGGTTCCGCCGTAGTACCTGCGTTTCTTGATGGCATATGCATTTTCAAGATTTGTGTAGGCGGCATCATCCGTGGTGGCCAGTTTAACTGCAGCGCGCGGATCGAAGTGACCGGGGACAGTAATGATCGTATCGCAGACGATCTGAGTTGCAGCGACCTGATACGGAAAATAAGGGTTCCCGGTAACCGGAATCTTGTTCCCGGTTGCCTGGTCATATTCGGGAACCGAACCTGTAAATACCTGTACTGCATACTCGTGTTGCCAGTAGACGCGCGACAGGTTCGCCCTGCTGGTGCCCCAGAAGTTGTTGTATCCGCTCTGGGCCGCAGCAGCGCTTCACCGGCAACCCTGACAGCGGCATTGTCAGCATTGGAGGTAAAAGTTTTGGAAGCGGCATATCAGGAGCTCAGTAGCATAGGCCGTGCTGAAATCACTCTTGTTGGTGAGCGATGCGAGGTTACGCACAATTACTCCATAAGCAAATTTTGTCCACTTATCAGGATCACCTCCGTAGATATAATCGTTGGCGCTGAGCTTGGTACCATAGCTGGTGGCATCAGGCATCGCAAGATATTCAACGGCCTTGTATGCCCAGTTGCGTACTGCTTGGTAGATAGTATCCTGATAGTCATACCTGTGCGAAAGCAGTCCGGGGACAAATGCGTCCTTAAGAATGAGTTCACCATGATACTTGGTTATCTGGTCCCATGAATATGCCTTGATGGCATAACCTATCCCGGCCAGGGTCCAGTTTTCGGCCGCGACAGACTGGTTGATCATGTTCTCGAGGTTCATCCCCTGGAGCCAGTAAATAACGCGCCACAACTCGCCTCCGGCATCACTGCCTGCGGAGTAATAATGAGTGGCAAATGTCGTGTAGGAAGAGGTACCCATCATCTGGGTAAGAGGACCGGTGGCCCGGATATCCCAGTACATGCCCTGGTATTGCTGGGTGATCCCTGCAAGGTACAGATAGCCTTCCACATAATCGGGAGCATCCACGTTTTTGTTGACATCGAGGTAGTCTTCACAACTTGTTGTTATGAACATGAACGATGCCAGCAAAAGAACGGAAATTGATATCTTTTTTATCATTGTTTCGTTTTTTTTGTGTTATCAATTATTTGAACGTCACACTCAGTCCGATTGAGTAACCTCTCGGGTTGGGAAGAGCAATA
>JAXHLF010000027.1:0-104548 GCA_034522515.1 Bacteroidales bacterium
GTCACTATGGGTTTAATTAATATTTCCATATCTCAGTTCCTGGTTTTATAATGTCGACTGCAAAACATCAACTGCGCTCTCGGTAAGCACCAGAGTTGAAGCCTTCATAATGTTGTAAGTATTTAAATCACTGATAGTTACAACTTCAACTCCCTGCAAATTTCGAGATGACAAATATATGTTTTTATTTTGTTCTGATAAAACAAAAAGTGATTTTTTATTCGTGATATTGAGGTTTGCGTTCATCACGGCCATTTCTGAAGTCCTGGGAGCCTCGAATGAAAAATCCTCAAGAACGATGATTTTGTTCTCTTTTGCCTTATATGAAAGGGCTGACTTTCTGGCCAGCTGTTTTACCTTTTTATTAAGCTTGAACCCGTAGAATCTGGGTCTGGGGCCGAAGATGCGGCCGCCGCCACGGAACTCTGGGTTCTTGATGCTGCCGAAACGTGCCGTTCCGGTGCCCTTCTGTCTCTTGAGCTTGCGTGTGCTGCCCGTGATCTCGGCGCGTTCCTTAGCCTTGTGCGTACCCTGTCTCTGGCTTGCCAGATACTGTTTCGTATCAAGGTAGATAGCATGATCATTGGGTTCAATGCCGAAGATGGTCTCATTGAGATTAACCTTTCTTCCGGTCTCTTTACCTTCTATGTTAAATACTGCTACTTCCATCACTTTGTTATTATTACGTAACCACCTTTGGGGCCGGGGACGGCACCCTTAACGAGGAGCAGGTTTGATTCGGGGAGAATCTTTACGACCCTCAGCTCCGTCTCCTGCATTCTTCCGCCCGTGCGGCCTGCCATACGCATGCCGGGCATGACTCTTGAAGGCCATGATGAAGCGCCCACTGAGCCCGGGGCCCTGAGCCTGTCATGCTGACCGTGGGTTGTGCCGCCGACGCCGCTGAAGCCGTGTCTCTTGACAACGCCCTGAAAGCCCTTGCCCTTGGTCCATCCTCTTACATCAAGATATGTATCATTATTGAAAAGTTCGACTGTAATGAGATCGCCTCTCTTGTATTTGCCGTCTTCAAATCCTGAGAACTCGGCCATTTTTCTCTTGGGGCCGGTACCGGCCTGCTTGAAATGTCCTATCTCTGCCTTGTTGCTCGACTTTTCCCTTTTGTCATCAAAGCTTAGCTGAAGTGCCGCATAACCGTCAGTCTCCACAGTCTTGATCTGTGAAACGACACAAGGGCCCACTTCCAGCACTGTGCATGGAATGTTCTTTCCGTTCTCATCGAAGACGGAGGTCATCCCAACTTTTTTTCCTATTAATCCCTGCATAATTCAGTATTTTACCGGTTTCACACTTTTATTTCCACTTCAACCCCGCTCGGCAGTTCCAGCTTCATCAGAGCATCGATGGTTTTGGGTGTTGAGCTGTATATGTCAAGCAGCCTCTTGTACGATGACAACTCGAACTGCTCTCTTGCCTTCTTGTTCACGAACGGTGAACGGAGTACCGTATAAATTCTCTTGTGGGTGGGCAGCGGTATAGGGCCGCTGACTACTGCACCCGTCGATTTGACTGTCTTCACAATCTTTTCAGCCGACTTGTCGACCAGGTTATGATCGTAAGACTTCAGTTTGATGCGGATTTTCTGACTCATCTTTTTTAAAGAATTTTTCCTGTTGTTACTTCAATAATTTTCTTCGCTAATTCTGCAGGCACCTCTTCAAAATGCGAGAACTCCATTGTGGATGTTGCTCTTCCCGAGGTAAGGGTCCGAAGTACTGTAACGTATCCGAAGTTTTCTGCCAGAGGTACTTTTGCCCTGATGACCCTTGCACCTGCTTTCGATTCCATACCTTCCACCTTGCCCCTGCGCTTGTTGAAATCGCCTACGACGTCGCCCACGTAATCTTCGGGGGTAACGACTTCGGCGCTCATAACGGGTTCGAGGAGCACCGGGCGGCATTTGCCTGCCGCGTGGCGGAAGGCCTGCCTGGCTGCTATCTCAAACGAGAGCGAGTCGGAGTCAACGGGATGGTACGAACCGTCTTTGAGAATAACCTTGAGGCTGTCGAGGGGGAAGCCGGCCAGAGGGCCGTTCTGCATGGCCTCGCGGAATCCCTTCTCCACTGAAGGTATGTATTCCTTCGGCACATTCCCTCCCCTGACTTCATTCACGAAGGTGAGCCCCGGAACATCGTCATCGGCTGGCATAAGCTCAACGGAGATATCCGCGAACTTGCCCCTGCCTCCGGTCTGCTTCTTGAAGAGCTCCCTGTGAGAGTAGGATGATGTGATTGCCTCTTTGTATGCGACCTGGGGTCTGCCCTGGTTGCATTCAACACTGAATTCTCTCTTAAGACGGTCAGTAAGGATTTCAAGATGAAGCTCTCCCATGCCGCTTATCACAGTCTGTCCGCTGTCAGGATCGGTTTTAACCCTGAAGGTCGGATCCTCCTCGGCAAGTTTGCCAAGGGCATTTCCCAGCCTGTCGATGTCAGCCTGCGTCTTCGGTTCAATGGCTATCCAGATTACCGGTTCAGGGAATTCCATTGACTCGAGTACCAGAGGCTTGTTGATGGCACAGAGAGTGTCTCCTGTCTTTAGTTCCTTAAAGCCCACGCCGGCGCAAATATCTCCTGCGGAGACGCTCGGAATGGGATTCTGTTTGTTTGCATGCATCTGGAAGAGGCGGTTGATCCTCTCCCTCTTGCCGCTTCTTGCATTGAGAACGGTGTCGCCGGCATTGAGGGTGCCTGAATAGACCCTCATGAAGACGAGCCGTCCGACATACGGATCGGTGGCAATTTTGAAGGCGAGGGCAGCAAACGGCTCATCGGCTTCAGGTTTGCGTTCAACCTCCTTGTCGTCGCGCGGGTCTTTGCCTTTGACAGCACCCACGTCAACCGGCGAAGGCAGGTATGCCACCACGCCGTTAAGGAGTCTCTGCACGCCCTTGTTCTTGAAGGCGGCACCGCAGAAGACGGGGACTATCACTCCCTCTACCGTTTCACGGCGCAGCACTGTCATCAGTTCATCAGGCGTTATGCTTTCATGGTCTTCAAGGTAACGCTCGAGGATGGTGTCATCCATCTCGGCGCATGCCTCAACGAGCTTCATCCTCCATTCGTCAGCCTCCTCCGTCATGTATTCCGGTATGGGACCGACGGTGAAGTTGGTGAGGGGATCCTCCCCGTCCTCGAAGATGATTGCCTGCATCTCAAGGAGGTCGATAAGCCCGATAAACTTGTCCTCTGCCCCTATCGGGATCTGAACCGGTACCGGGTGCGCTCCAAGCCTGTCGATCATCTGCTGCACGACTCCATGAAAGTCGGCGCCGGAGCGGTCCATCTTGTTTACAAAGGCGATGCGCGGTACATTGTATTTGTTTGCCTGCCTCCAGACTGTCTCTGACTGCGGTTCAACACCGCCGACGGCACAGAAGACGGCAACAGCCCCGTCGAGAACCCTGAGCGACCGCTCCACCTCCATGGTGAAGTCGACGTGACCCGGGGTGTCAATGAGATTGATCTTGTAGAGCTGGTCCCTGTATTTCCAGAAAGTGGTGGTAGCTGCAGATGTAATGGTGATCCCTCTCTCCTGCTCCTGTACCATCCAGTCCATAGTGGCATTGCCGTCATCGACTTCGCCGATGCGGTGTACACGGCCCGTATAATAAAGGATGCGCTCGGAAGTGGTTGTCTTCCCGGCATCGATATGGGCCATAATGCCAATATTTCTTGTATTTCTGAGATCGGTAATCATCTGTAGCTGATTGTTTGCCACCTGTCTGTCAGACTAGAACCTGAAATGAGCAAAGGCCTTGTTGGCTTCGGCCATGCGGTGGGTATCCTCTTTCCTTTTGTATGCTCCGCCCTCATTGTTGTAGGCAGCCATCACCTCGGCAGCAAGTTTCTCAGCCATGCTGTGGCCGGTACGCTTGCGGGCGAAGAGAATAAGGTTTTTCATGCTTATGCTGACCTTGCGGTCGGGCCTGATCTCGAGAGGCACCTGAAAGGTGGCTCCGCCAACCCTGCGGCTTTTCACCTCTACATGCGGGGTGATATTGTCAAGAGCCTGTTTCCATATCTCAAGAGGAGGCTTCTCGGCACTCTTCATCTTGTCACTCACTATATCAAGTGAGTCGTAGAAAATCCTGAAGGCAACGGTCTTTTTACCATCGTACATCAGATTGTTGATGAAACGGGTAACGTACGGATCGTTGAATTTCGGGTCCGGTAAGAGGATCCTCTTCTTTGGTTTTGACTTTCTCATATTGTGAATCCTTTAACTGTTACTTCTTTGGTCTTTTTGTTCCGTATTTTGACCTTCTCTGCTTACGGCCATCAACACCGGAGGTGTCAAGTGCCCCACGTACGAGGTGATAACGGACGCCGGGAAGGTCCTTCACCTGCCGCCCCTGATGAGCACGATCGAGTGCTCCTGGAGGTTATGTCCTTCACCCGGTATATAGGCGTTGACCTCCTTCTGGTTGGTCAGCCTTACCCTGGCAACTTTTCTCATGGCTGAGTTAGGTTTCTTTGGCGTGGTAGTATATACACGGACACATACTCCTCTGCGCTGCGGGCATGAGTCAAGAGCGGGTGCCTTGCTCTTGTCCACCAGCTTCTTGCGGCCTTTTCTAACTAACTGCTGAATTGTTGGCATAATTCTCTTTTAAATTAATTTTCCTTGTTTTTATACTGGTCTGCAAAAGTATTCCATCACTCATTTCAGCGCAATCGCGCCCCACTGTTGTCATTATCCCATACGCACCCCCGTCATTGCAGCGGCAACAAGCCGCCACAGTGCCCGCGGGCAAAGTTTTCTGGAGATGTAACTTATTGGTTTGTAAGTTATTTACAGGATTTTCTTCCCGACCTTTCCTATCGACTTCTTTTGTAAACTTACGTTTTGAAGGATAGACCGGTACTCCTGTTTCTCAAAAAACCGGTGCAAAGAAAAGAAATATTTTCCAATCCACCACAACTTTTATGTACTCTTTTGAAAATTTGCTATTTTTGCGCTCCCAAAGAGACGATATACATTATTAAATATAATACAAGCCGAAGATGAAGACATACTCAACAGACCACCTAAGGAACATTGCTCTGCTGGGGAACTCGGGCTCAGGCAAGACCACACTCGCGGAAGCAATGCTTTTCAACGGCGGGGTCATTGAGAGACGGGGTTCCATAGAAGCAAAGAACACCGTCTCTGACTACAAGCCGATAGAGCAGGAGAACCGCAACTCTGTTTTTTCCACGGTTCTCTACACCGAATTCAGGGACAAAAAGATAAATATCCTTGACACTCCGGGTCTCGATGACTTTTCAGGAGGTGTTGTCTCATCGATGTATGCTGCCGACACGGTAATGCTGGTTATCAACGTGCAGAACGGAGTGGAGGTTGGAACGGAGATCCATTTCAGGCATGCGGTCAAATTCAATAAGCCTCTGATCATTGTCGTTAACGGGCTTGATCATGAGAAGGCCAACTTTGAAAAGACGGTTGAGATGCTTCATGAACGTTTCGGAAGCAATGTCACCCTGGCGCAGTTTCCCGTTAACGAGGGCACAGGCTTCAACACCATCATCGACGTCATCACCATGAAGATGATGCGTTACGGCAAGGATGGCGGCAAGGCCGAGGTGCTTGACATTCCCGCGGAACACCAGGCAAAGGCCGCAGAGCTGCACGCAGCACTGACGGAAAAGGTAGCCGAGAGCGATGAGTCGCTCATGGAGCTCTTCTTCGCCAACGACAAGCTCACCGAGCAGGAGATTGGACGAGGTCTTCGTGAAGGGCTGCTGAAGAGGGGTGTGTTTCCCGTTTTCTGCGTATCATCAAAAGGCAACATAGGCGTTGACAGGCTGCTCGACTTTGTGGCAGTATCCGCTCCCACGCCTGCTGACATGCCGGCCCCGAAGAACCTTAAGGGTACCGAGGTGAAATGCAATCCTGCCGCCCCGGCGTCAGTCTTCGTCTTCAAGACAACCCTCGAGGAGCACATAGGCGAGATCAACTACTTCAGGGTGATGTCAGGCAAGATTGGTGAGAACCTTGATGTCATCAACACCAGCAACGGCACGAAGGAACGACTGTCGCAGATCTTCGTCTGCGCCGGCAAGAACCGTACACGCGTCCCCGAGATCCATGCAGGTGACATCGGCGGTTTTGTCAAGCTGAAGAACACCAAGACAAACCATACTCTCAATGCTCCGGGCAACGACTGGGCATATGAGAACATGAAGTTCCCCGAGCCCAAGTACCGGGCTGCCATCAAACCTCTCAGTGAAAGCGACGAGGAGAAGATGGGTGAGTCTCTCAACCGTATGCACCAGGAAGACCCGACGATCATCATCGAGTACTCGAAGGAGCTTAAGCAGATCATCATCCACGGCCAGGGCGAATACCATCTCAATATACTTAAATGGCATCTTGACAATATCTTCAAGATTGAGACCCAGTATATTGCACCAAAGATTCCCTACCGGGAGACAATCACCAAGACGGCACAGGCCGACTACCGTCACAAGAAACAGTCGGGCGGCGCAGGTCAGTTCGGCGAGGTGCATATGGTCATCGAGCCGTTTGAGGAGGGTTCGGAAGCCAAGTCGATGATGAAGATCGCAGGCAAGGAGATCAAGATGGCCAACCGCGACAAGGAGGAGATTGAACTCCCGTGGGGTGGCAAGCTTGTATACATGAACTGTATCGTAGGCGGCTCCATTGACGCACGCTTCATGCCCGCAATCCTCAAGGGCATCATGGAGAAGATGGAGGTAGGTCCGCTCACCGGCTCCTATGCCCGTGACATCAGGGTCTATGTCTATGACGGCAAGATGCACCCGGTTGATTCAAACGAAATATCCTTCCGCCTGGCAGGCCGTAACGCCTTCAGCACTGCCTTCAAGAATGCCGGTCCGAAGATTCTTGAGCCGGTCTACGAAGTGGAGATCATGGTTCCCTCCGACCGCATGGGTGATGTCATCAGCGACCTTCAGGGACGCCGCGGCATGGTTCTGGGTATGTCAAGTGAAAAGGGTTTTGAGGTCATCAAGGCAAGGGTCCCCCTGGCGGAGATGAACAAGTACTCAACGGCGCTCAGCTCGCTCACCGGCGGCCGCGCGATGTTCACGATGAGGTTCTCGGAGTATTCACAGGTGCCCGGCGAGGTTCAGGATTCCGTCATCAAGGCTTACGCCGGAGAAGAGGAAGAGGAATAGACTCAAAATTCCAAAACGATATGTTTTTACGGTCAGAGGCTGCCTCAAAAAGGCAGCCTCTGTATGTTTACAGCTACCGGACAACCAGCGCTTCACCTGGTTCGCCAGACATGCCTTTTTATGAAGGATGCCCGGTAAAATCGTGATCAGGAATGACCGGGATTACTCAAGACGTCTGATCGTCCTCTCTGCCTCGAGACGCACCGGTTCAGAGAACTTCTCTGTACCGGCAATGATTTCTTTGCATGTATTTATGATATGTTTCCTCTTGTAACTGTGGCTGAACCAGCCCAGAGCCTCGACAAGGGTAACCTCCAGCTTCTCTCCCCGGAGCTGTCAGCAGCCATTCGCACAATGGTTCTATTGTCGGGTGAAAGGTCAGATTGCGCATCGACCTTATATCAAAGATCCTGTTCTTTTCGGTCACGTCAGGTCCCGTGATGGTCTCCAGGGTTTCACGGCGGGACTTTGCTCTCTTTTCAATATTTGCTGAAGTCTGCCTGTGGATGGCTCCGAGATAATTCGAAGTGTCAAGGCCTGCGAATCTTTTTGTCAAGTTCCTGTCTCAGCAATTTCCCTGTCAAAATATGAGAGAGGCGTCAACAGCCTGGTAATTAACCCTCTTTGATACATTGGGATCGGTCACAGCCTTAATGAGGGCAGGGGCCAGACGCCGGATCACCGACTCCTGGCAGTAAACTGCGGCAAAACGCCTGGCAAGCTCATAGGAGTCATCAGAGAGCGGCAGCGGTAACTCTTACCAAAGTTGTCGTGCAGCGCAGCTGTGCAAGCAGTTTCATTGCAGAAACGCGCGTGGTGGCATAGGGGGAGCTGAAGTACTTATCGGCAAGCGGGTCGCTGATGCCGGGATAACCATTTGACTTAAGGTGCCAGAGAGCCCAGCTCTGAACGTCAGGATGAGGATAAGAGGCAAGCTTAACCAACCTGTCATTGTTACCTGCGATCTGCGTCGTTTTATCTGCATGGGGCTTTCGGGTCAGCTGAAGCAAACCTGAATGTCGGGTCGCCTATTATATGTGATTCAAGCAGACAGACCATGCGGTTCCACTCCCCCACCCTGATACCGTAGGAGAGCAGCCCCACCATCTCATCCGGGAACTTGTCCTGCAACGAGTTTACGGTGTTTGCCTGTGCAGCCACAGTACGCCCGGGACCAAACACATATGCCCCGGAGATAAAATCATCCACATGGAAGGAACCGTTGAAGACAGGCGTCGAACATGATGAACCGGGTCTTGACATCATATTTCATTACATCTGCAGAGATAATATCCATGTCGGCAAACCATGCTGAATCTTTTCCGACTGTATTTCTCGTTTGCACCCGGAACCATAAAATCAGGGGACATCCAGCCACTCCATGTACCTGTTCTTGGCATCCGTTGTGTCTTTGGCGCCCCTCACCTTTGAGCGGAGGTAAAACTCCTAAGTGTTCTTCGATATTCTGCTGGACACCGTTTGCAGCCGCTTCAGAACCGGCCAGCTGGGCGTCGGTTGACCCATGGTGATGCAGAAGAGCTATATCAATCTTCTCAAGGGTCATGGTTGACAGAAGGCGGTTCTTGATATGCTCATCGAAGGTGTAGTCAATATACTCGAGACCGTTGTCCTGCCTGTTCAGCTGCGGAAATTGCTGAAGGAGGGCAGCCTTCTAGTCAATTCGTGCTGTCATGGACTCGGAGTTGTATCCATGACCGGCAAAGAACAGTACCTCATCAACCTTGTCGGGGTTTCTGTGTGATTCAACCACCTTGGACATGTATGCCCTGAGCTTTGTTCCGTCACTGTCAACGGGGATCCTTATGCGGCCGCTGTCAATATCTGCGGCGTGAGTACCTGCACTGACGATGGATTCAAACTGTAGTAAAAATAGAGCCCGTTTGTGTCTGCCTTCAGGAATGTAAACTCAAGGTCAAAATCCTCATAGAAGCGATCAGAGGGAATTGACGACCTGTGCCAGGGATACCTCTCCTGGTCCATCTTGAAGGCTGAGGTGAGATGCTGGGCATCACGCAGCATAGAGGACCGGGATATCACCGATAAAGACAGCCCCCTCGAACCCCTTGTTGTTTGCATGCATTGTACGCAGCAGCTGCCTGATTGAGTCAGGGTGTTGCCAGCGGTCTTCAATGACCACTGCAGCAAGTCCTTCCGACTGCAGGGCGGCTGCATATTCATTTATCTCGTTACCAGCGTCATTCAGTGACTTGCTATCGGCAATTATGGCAAATTCACCTTTAAGGGTCTCGAGAAAAGTGATGGTGTTAACAGGGTCAACGCCATCGCTGCTGTTACAATAAGTTTCTTCATACATTTCAGAATGTGAGTCCGGCCACAACGTTTTACCATGTAACCTGACAGGTTTCCGGCTTCGGAACCGGGAGCAGCAGCCCACCGGCCCTGTGGCAATAGAAACAATGAGTTTATAAATTTGTTGCCGGTTACAGGCTTCTCCAGCCTGACCGAGACAGCCGTACTGATAACATCCGCCTTCGAGATATAATAATCATGGTAAACCATTTCCGGGACACTCAACGGTTGTACCATATATGAAATATCGCTATCCAGGTTCATTTGGTAGCCAGCATCCAGCCTCGGTGTCACCATAGGGTACCGAACCTGAAAAGCTTGGTTGCAAAGATATTGCCGCCGATATTGAATATGTTATAAAAACCGTAGCTCTGCACCGGGAAATGCTCTGTTGAAAAATATTTCACATCAACGGCTCCACCTAATTCCAGATCGATATTGCTATTGCTGTCAAAAACCATGTAGGAGTAACTCAATACTCCCGCTATATCACTTATCATGTGCTTGTTTTCGATCCAGCTGACCGTTGCAAGCGAATCATATGAATAGGTGCCTTTGTTGACGGTGTATGACCGTTGGAGAATCTCGTCACCGCTGACCGCAAGATATGAACCTGTAAGAGAAAACAAGTGCTGTGCCTTTCCTCCGGAAATCTTCATTGACCCTGACAGAGATATGTCATTTGATGTGGTAATTCCGTTGATGAGCCTTAATGAACTGCCGGTTCTGGCCTCTTCAGTGAAGTGGTCAAAGCTTAGCTCAGCAAGAAAATATATATTGCCGTCATCATGCGATGCCTGAACCGCGGCTGCATAACCCCTTCCGGTATACCATTGGGTATAGGAGGAGATATTTGGCTCCTGTCTGTAGTAACCCAGTCCAAGGAATACAAAAAGGTTCTGGTTCCAGTTACCCTCAACCCTGTAGGATAGTTCATCACTGGTGTTGTAAATTGAGCCTGACAATCCCACTTTTGTTCTTCCGAGATCATAGGTTAGGCCAGGAGTCAATCTGAGTGAAGAGATTGTGTTCTTATTGCGCGGGTCCTTTTGCTTGGCCCCGACAGCTGATAAATGTTCAGCGCCAACAGCAAGGCTCAGGCGGTCGTTCATCCTGTAACTCATTTTCCCCTCCATGGTAAAGCTTTCCATGAACTGTCTGGCTGATACCCGTATCTCCGAGGAGATAAGGATTCAGGGTGTTGAACATCATGGTGCCGTTGTAATTTATCCCTTCAAACCCGGAGTTAAGTATCCGAATGAACCATAGAGAATCTTTTCCAGCTGTTTGTAGCCCATAATGTCAACTTTGTAGGTCGATGTCTGATCTGGCTGCTGAATGAACCTGATTTCGTTATTCCGGATGGTATAACCTGCCTGGACGAGGCTATGATTGCCAAGGTTATAGTCTCCCAGCGCAGCGGGGTTCGATGTACCTGTCCACGGGAGAATAACCGGCAATGTCTCAAATATACTGGTGCCTGCGGGTACATTTTCCTGTGCTGCTGCTTCTGAGCTCAGCCCTGCAGCTAACAAAGCCGCCACAATAATTACTGAGGTTAATCTATTCATCAGCCGGATCAGTTCAATGGTTTTAAGGAAGGGTGCCGGACAAACGGATTACCGGTATCCGGCACACTGCCCCTGGTTTAAACTTACAGATCAACAGTAGCCGGATGGACAAAGGAAGTCGGATCCAGGTTGTTGATAAAGTCGTTTGTCGAGTTATTTGTATCCTTGTAAAAAACCTTGCCGTCGAGAATCTTTCAACCTTCCTTCTTACACTCTTGCTGTTGTAGGTGGCAAGGCTCCATGTCCAACCTGCGTCAACCGATGTGGGCAGACGCTTGAATCTCTTGTCCTCTTCCGGCCGGTTGCATTCAACACCATCAATCACCCAGTCCTTATGAACCATAAAGTATTGAGTGGCTGATGTTGTTCCCGGTTTTGTCATAAAATTATCCGGATTGGAGGCGAAACTTGCATAGTTAAGACCGGTAGGTATTCTGAACAGCACAACTGCGGCCCCGTTAACTGAATGGAGCCAGTCATACATTGAAGCAGAGGTTGTATACATTACGATCAGGTTAGCTGCCTGTGGCGAATCAGTGTCTTTGCCGGGTGCTTCAATGAAAGCCTGCAAACTGTGCGTTTGCCATGTTTACAGGCGAGAGGGGGTTACCAAGAGGGTCTGTCTTATGGTCGATTGCGTCCATTGCAAGGACGACACTTGTCCTGGGCTGTATCGGGTACTGCTGACCGGTGCCTGGAAACATCAACGCATGGTAAGCTATCGGCAGTCTGTCCATAATAGATCCATCCTGGTTGACCCACACGGTAGCAGAAGTGCCAATCGGTTCAAGCAGGCCGATGCAAAGCCCGTCAAGATAAACTACCTCATCACTGTTGTTGTAAATCTCGTGGAACTGGTCTGAATAGTAATTACTCCCGGCCTCAGTTTTGGAGCCCGTGTAATAGATCTCCTTGAACAGCAGTCCGCCCGCCTTGGAGGAGGCAACCAGGTGAATCTCCCAGTTGTTTGCGGCAGTGGTACTGACGGTAAGGTTCTCCGTTATACCGTTAAAGTAGAAATCATCGGTCTCATGGGTGGCCTGGATGGTATACATCCCCTCCTCCAGGGTAAGTCTGGGCCATACCGGTTGCGTCAGTTTGTTCCAGTGATCTCGATCCCCGTCCAGGGTATTCTTGACAGTGATCTCCTGACTGGCTACTTTTTCTGTCCCGTATCCTTCAGGATAGAAAGCTGTGATATCCACATCATAGAGCTTGGCGCCCTTTTCGCAGGAGGTGAGTGCCACCACTCCTGCAATCATCATAACTAATAAGAACGGAAACTTTTTCATACTCTGGAATTATTGGTTAAAACTTAATTTTCAATTCTGCCCCAAAATAGAGAGGCGGATTCCGGCGTGCGTACACTTCCGGGGCCCCACCACTCTGCTTCAGCAGCGGATTATGGTTGGTAATGTTATTTGCATAGAAAGAGAAATTGACATAATCTGTTATCTCCTTGGTAAGCTTGAAGTTTATAACAAAATATGGCGGATAGTTTGTCTCGGCAAAGTACCACGGAGTATTGTACCGTTTAATAAGGTCGGAATAGGGTTTGGTGACTGCCAGTGCCCGGTCGAAGTCATGATATGACCATCTTGCCTGTCGTAATAGCCCACGGGGTCCACATACTTCGGGTAGAGTTTGTCGGCATAGACATCATCAACAGGAGTTGTGGTATAGAACAGGGGATTGCCCTCAGGATCATCCCATACATTCTGGTCATGGTCCAGCCAGATTATCTGTGTTGTGACGGATGCAACCATACGGAGTTCCCCTTTATATGGGTTATGGTTCTGATGTTCGTATTAAAGCGTTTGTCTATGCTGCCGTCGCCAGCAGGATAAACAGCAACCAGAGGGTACTCCTTTCCTCCGATGCTGCCTGAAGAAGGTTTTGTTAAATCCTCAACTATTTTCTCTCTCCTCACCATCATCCAGGCTCCGTCAACTATAAATGAAGTTCTGAGTGCCCTTACAGTCCCCAGGTCAATAGTAAACTCTACACCTTTCTTCGTTGTCATGGTACCGTTTTGCGGATAGGTAAAACTGACAAAAACGGTATCATTTGAGACCGGAAGCTGTATTTCGGTTCCGGTTCCAGGATCGATATAGAATACCCTGATCCGGGAACAAAATACAGATCAAGGCCATTCTGTACAGGTTGAGTATAGCGGTTAAAGATGAAATTCTCATAATAAGACTCAAAGCTGAACCCATTCTCCATCTTTTCCGAGTAGAGGGTGACATTAAGGTCAATATTACTGACAGTCATGTCAAACCCGGCCTCCAGTTTCCTGTTGACTGCAGGAGCAAGGTTTTCGTTGCGGGGGTTGTCAAAAATCTTTGTCGTCACCCACGAAAAGTCCATTTTGGGCAACAGGGTCATAATAGCTTAATCCTGTCTTGTCCCAATAGGCCTTATCAGGATAGAGATAGAGGAGTGACGGGGCTTTTGAGAAGAGACCGTACCCTCCTCTGATGGCGAGATGGGAAATGGCATTTGTCCCGTTGTCAATGATGGTATATCTTGCATTGAACCGCGGATCAAGCATAGTAGTTTCTTCCTTTGAGCTGAAGATTCCGTCAGGCTGAACATTGGTAAACCTTATCCCGGCTTGCAGGTCCAGCCTTGTTGCTCCAATGGGTATACCCAGGTTTTCCTCGGCATAATAGGCCAGCTGGCCCAGCGAGGGTATGTCCTTATATGACCTGGGTCTGGCATCTGTTCCTCCGGTAGGGACCGGGGGCCGTGATAAATCATATACCCTGCCCAGCCCGTCATTGCCATATAGCTTCCACTCAACACCTGCCACAATGTTGTTGAGCATTTGACCTATATTGAAGGAACGGTTACCCGACAGCCTGGCATTATAATAATAAGGCCTGCCGTCAATCGTGAGATCGCTGATGTATGAGGAGGGAAGTATTGGCACCTGGTTTTCTCCAGGCTCAAGCGCCACTGGCTGAGGCTGTGCTCCTGAAGGTATCTCCTCAAGCGTCACTTCATGGCCAACCTGGTGCTGGATATCTCCGGACATCATAAGGTTAAGGTTTGTTAGTAACAATGAGTTCAGTGCCCATCTGGTGTTCAGGTTAACGGAAATTCCCCCTGTCTCTTGCTTCATAATCCTCAATATCAAGCATATCAGGATCTTGCTTGTTCACATCTACTGTCTGGTATCCTCTTGCGGAAAGACTTAATGTAAGAGGCTTTGAGTCCCGGAAAAGTGTGTTGTTGTAAATGATGCCGCCGTTCAGTCTGTTGAAGGTCTTGTATTTTATCCTGATGTCATCGAATGACTGGGTATAATCAAAATCGAGGTTCAGGGTCCCTGCCCTGCTTCCAAGTGACAGTCCCTTGCCTGCATAGAACTGCTTGATCCCCGGGTCAGTTTTTATCTTAGCGGTGAATGGTGTCTTTCCCTTCTTCATTGTGACCTTTACTGCGCCGCTGAGCATATCGCCGTTCTCTGCGCCGGCAATCCCTCTTACAACCTCGATGGTCTCAATATTATCGACAGATATCTGACGCACATCAGTTCCTCCGGATGCCGATGTGGCAAAACTGGCCGTAACCCCCGTTGAAGCGCCTGTGGTTTTAAGGAACTGCATATTGGCGTCATTGGAAACGGGTGCTCCGTCAACCACAAGCAGTGTCCCGAGGCTGGCCATTTTATCGTCAATATAACCGTCCTTGCGGATAATTTCCCTGACGGTCAGCTGCTTCGGATTTGAAAGGTCAGGATTAAGTGCTGTCTGCCCGGGCAGCAGCTGGAGCACGTCAGAGAGGTCGGTGGGCTGAACGTGCTGTATGGCAGACTGTTCAATCACAGAGCCGGAGGCGATGCGCCTCCCCTCCTTTGCCGTTACCACTACATCTTCTATTGCCAGGGTGGCCTCATCAATCAGGATGGTGACCTTATCCTCCCGGATGGGAAAGGTGACAGTGTGCTCATGCTGTATAAATCCAAGGCATGATACCACCAGGGTATAGGTCCCGGGAGGGACACTCTTCAAAACAAAATCTCCGCCATCAGTGGTCGTTGCCCAGACATTCAGCTCCTTCACAACTACGGTAGCCATCATCACCGGTTCCCCGGTGGTCCGGCAGATGATCTTTCCCTGCATTGAAGGCTTTGTCTGGGCCGAAAGCGCCAGGGCTGCAAAAATCAATACCAGGATGGACAGAGACTTTTTCAAGGTATTATTTTTTGGTTGGTGGTTTTGCTTTGCTGAATTTGTTCGGGAAGAACTGGGTGGCAATCAACCCGTATATTCCAGTAGCCGAGGTTATCAGGAGATCAGGAATGTTGGCCTTCAGGGACCACCCCCGTCTCGTAATAAGTATCACAGCCGCTATGAGTGCAATAAGGTTGAAGATCATCCACCTGATGCCGGGTGATGGTTTAAAGTAGAACCTCACAAAGGCTGAACTGTCATCCGTCATTCTTATCTCGAACGGGAACAGTGTGGCAAACATTTTACCGTCCGGCCTCTCATAAAGGCCCTCCCATTCTCTCCGTGTGTCCCAACTACCTGATACATATCGTCAATTGCTATTGCCTCGTACCAGTTTTCACCCATGATGGTGAAGCATTTGTTGAACAGGTCTGCGCTCAGTCTGAAAGTATGAACAGAAGGGTCAAAACCGTCGACAGGCAGCCTCTGTAGGTCATAAACCTCATCCATAACAACAAATATACCCTGATTTCTCGTAAAAACATAACAATAATATTCCTTGCTCCTGAGGTCAACTGCCTCAATATAAACAATGTCAAACTCCTCAGGTGTTTCTATTCTTACCACGTATGGCTCTCCCTCCACCATCTTAACATGGAAGAGTGACCCTGCCGCATCTGTAATAAAATAACCCTCATCACATGATTTCCTTGTTGTCGGCAGACCGGCGATTATTTTTGCAGGAAAGGTAAACCCCTCAGCCGTGAGAGCCTCAGTAAACAGGCTGCTCTTCTCCTCATTGACCCGATTTGTTCGGGCAACAATGAACTCCATTCGTTTTTCGATCCGGAAATAATCCTCGGGCATTGCAAGGTTAACCTTGCCGCTCTGGGATTCCAGCATTGGCCAGAGAGTAGGTGACGGCGCATCGGTTCTTTTCGGAGTGTATCGGTAGAACGATGAAGCCCTGGCAATTGACGGGGTCTCCATCAGAACTCCCTTTATGGTATCAGGCATTGTTCCGTCAGCCATCAGCTGCCGGTAGAACATGAAGGGAAGTGCCTGTTCATAATCGTCAGAGGTGGAACTCCTTTCCGGAGGGAGATTTCCGGATGCTGCCGTCAACAATTATGAAGTCGTCATTGATGCAGCTGTAAAAAATATTGGGTGACCTGGGCACCTTCTCAAAGATTGTCCAGAATAATGAGGGAAGCACTATGGAGGCAACCAGTATGCCTGTAGCCACAAGTATGTATCTGCTGAACTTTATCATCTTACATCTCTCCTTTCCTGAATCTGTAACCTGAAAACAATACAACGAGACTCAGCAGCAGTGTGATGAGTGCCAGGGGAATAAGTACCGGCCTGAATGCACCGATTGAGGCCCCGGTGTAAAAGATCGTGACAAACCCTGCGGCCACTGCTGCATACAGGCCCCTGAAGAGCCACATCGGTTCAAGCAGAATGAGGGCAACGAGGAGGTAGGTCGCCATTCCGCCAAGAAACCAGGGCATCATTGTCATAAGAGAGGCCCTGATGATGTTTGATGGAAAGAAGATGGCGCTGCCTGCGGTGAATAAACCAATTACCACAAGGAAAAATGCTAAAAGGACAAGCGCTCCGAAGGTATGCATCCATATCAGAACAGTGTTCTCGGATACCGGCAGATGAAATGTGAGCTTGATCCGCTTGTTCACCGTCTCCGGAAAATACTGTGCTATTGCAACAGCAAGACCTACTACAAACGGCAGGAACTTGAGGATACTGAAGAAAGTAACCCCACGGAAAAGGAATGAGTACCAGTAATTGGCAGCGTCAACGAACAATATATCATGACGCACCTTCAGGAAAATGTTGATCAGGGCAATTAGACTCAGGCCTAATGCGATCAAGACAACCAGTCTGATCTTGATCCACTCTTTGTATAATAATGATTTCAGCATAGAGGTAAACTTCAGTGTTAGTACTTTCGGGTCAGTCCGATAAATGCATCTTCGAGTGACATCTTCTTCTCTTCGAATGAGGTGAAGGGTATCCCCTTTGCATTAAGGTATCCCTTTACCTCCTCTTCAGAGGAGTAAGTATAAAACTCAATTTTATCTTTCACTTTGTCAATGTTGACAGCTATCCCGTCAAAATCAACTTCCTGCCCGGGTGACGCCAGGGTAATGTTGAACTGCCTGAAGCTGGACATGAACTGGCCGATAGGCTGTTGGGCAAGGATCTTGTTGTAGTCCATGATCATGACGTCATCTATCAGCCTCTCCATGTCCTGGATGATGTGCGAAGTGACAAATACGGTCTTGTGTTCGGCCTTTGCGTATTCCCTCATATAATCGATGAACAGCCTCCGGTATCCGGGGTCAAGTCCCATCGAAAAGTCATCGAGGATCAGCAGATCAGGGTCCTGCGCAAGGATAAGCCCCAGTGCCACCTGTGAGCGCTGGCCGCATGACATTGTCGAGATCTTCTGCTTGGGAGTCACCTTGAGCTTTGACATCAGCTCCCAGTAAGGGGCACTGTTCCAGTCAGGGTAGAAGCCCGAATAGAACTTTTCTATCTGATGGATATTCATGAACGAATACTGGACGTGGCCCTCAATAAGGAATCCAATCCTTCTCTTTGTTCAGGAGTAAGAAGCTGCGTGTTTTCTCCGTAGATCAGCGCACTTCGCCGCAGTTTGGCTGCCAAAACCCGTTGAGTGTATTGATGGTTGTTGATTTGCCTGTGCCGTTCTTGCCCAGTAGTCCCGGTATCTTGCCCTCCTCCACATTGAAACTCAGGTTCTCATAGACAAGCTTCCGTCCGTAATAATGGGTGAGGTTCTTGCACTCTATTGCATACATAATATTGGTGTCTGTTTATCGATTAGTCATCTCTATCTTACTATGCCAGCATCGGGAAATTTGAACGGATTGGCGTAGCTTCCCCGTGCGACCGTCAGAGTAATGGAAAATGAGTGTATCAGAGTTCACGGTTGCATAGATGTTTTCCGGCACTGTGACCGTGTCAACAAAATGGATAACCCCCAGTTCAGCTCCAAGTGAGTCAAGCATAGTTTCAAACGCAATTATTCCCTTATCATTCGAAAGATGACTTAAGGTATGTATCGTGCCTTCAGCGACGAATTTGCACCCATTTTTTTCAGTACGTATTGCGAGACAACGTCATCAGTGAAACCTGAGAATCCGTTGAAGCGTGAATTGGTTGGCATGAACATGGCAGTGGCGTATTCTGCTTTAAAGAGGTCACCGGCTGCTCATCGAATGTGATAACCTTGTAAGGGAGTTTCACATGAATTTCATTGTCGTGGCTGTGAATGTAAGGCTCTTTGATTCAATGGCCGCAACAAGGTCTTCCCGTGCGATCCTCCTGCCGGAAAATAGATACGAACTATCACCGGACAGGCAAAATCGGACTGAAAGCCGCAGGCATCTGTCTTCCTGGTCAAGCAGATGCTGGAGATAAGTGGCATCAAGCGGATCAAAGAACTTATCAATGGTCAGGCTATAGTAGACGACTGAATCGACATCCTTTGCGACAGGCTCAATGATGCGCTTTACCGGTACGAACATGAGCTGCTGCAGTTCTACAGTAATTATACAGGGTGGTGTCATAGAGTATATGAACTGAATGGCTTGCAACGTAGGTAGAGACACCGTAAATGCCCTCCGCTTTTCTCGTCTTGGTTAGCGAAAACCGTTAACTACGAAGCACTTGATGTTCTTGAGTCCTGACATCTCAAAGAGGCCAGCGCTCTTATTGTGTTCGGGTTGCCCTTGAGTCAATGGTTGGAAGCTCAAACAGGGTTCCCGCAGTTATGCCAAGGACTATGAGGGCGCCAAGCACAGCAGCCGGCAGCCACTTCATGTTCTTCTTATTTATCTGAAGGGTGTCTTTCTCGGGGCAAACATGGAGACAGTCGCCGCACAGAGTGCAGTCTGTATGTGTCACCTTCTTCATAGACGCCACGTCTATTCCCTGCGGGCATTCCACTGAACAGAGACCACGGTGGATAATTAACGTGTTCCGGGTGATATGAACCGGATCGGGCCATACCTTTTTCATCCGTGCCACTTCAAGTATGTAGCCTCCCGTCATGATTATTACGAGCGGAGTGGATCGTGTCCAGCCCGGTCAGCAGCAGTACTATATAGACAGCCATGATGTCCAGGACCACCATGAAAATTTGAAGAGTGGCGGAGAGGCTTGAGGGCACGGAATTGCCTGTGCCGCCAAAGTCTGATGAAAAGAGATCCGACAACAAGTGCCACGATGGCAAGCAGGGCCCAGAGAAGTACCACATCGCTGTTAAAACCTGACGCAACTGCGTAGTAGGGGTCGAATTTCTTGCAGAAGAGTTCGCTCGATTTGAGAGTAAAGTAGAATGTTATAAAGAGCAATGCATACTTGGGTAGCCGGAGAGACGTCGTCAGCGAATCCTGTGGGAGTATATCTTACCTTAAGGTTACTCTAGCCAGCTTTCCTACTCCATTCCCCTATTGTCCCCAAGCGGGCATATATATCCACAGAACGGTCTTGGGGAGGACGATACCAATGAAGAGGACCACGCCCATCATAATCTAAGTATTGTCATCGAGCAGGGAAGATAATCCATGGTAAGGTGACTTCCAAGTGCCTGCAGTCCTTCCCAAACGGACAGTAAGCCTCGAGAAAATCGGGTGCATAGGCTTTATCGAATAGCAGGCGGAAACCCATGAATGTAAGTATTCCGATAATAGCAAATTGATAGATCAGTTTGTACCAGTTATTTCATAAAGTCAGTTATTGTATAGAGTTAGTTTGTTGAGGTTAAGTTTCTGAATAACTGGTCATGAGGAGGATTCCCGAGATTCATGGTGTGACTCCCATCAGCTCCACAAGTGCCTTATGCGACGATGCATCTTCTTCAGGACTGAATCCCTCATAGCTTTTCACTCAAGAAGTATGCCGAGGGAAACATAAAGGATAATCATGGCAGAGACAGAGTCCGGGAAGCTACCGGCATCGACCTGAAGCTACCTTCCTTGTGCAGTCTTCTCTTGAGCATCACATCGTCGGCAAATGATTCAGGTGCTGTGATAAGTTTACCTTTCAATTCTCCTGTAAGATAAGTAATTCTGGTCTGACATCTGTTTATTCATTCTGTTAAAAAGACAACTCATGTATCAAATACCTGCGGTAGCTGTAAAGATTTCTTCCCGAGGTTATTGATCCGCTCCTTTCTCGGGCAGTCCTTCTTGTTACAGGTCTTGCACTGCTCCTCGAGCTGCATCATACTCTTGAAGATGACAGTAAGCTTCTGTTGCTGCTCCTCATTGCATATCCCCTTAATATTCATAAAGTAGTCAGTTGTGTGTCTCCTCAAAGAGGAGCTGAGGGTGCCCACCTTTGGAAAGGCTGTGGGGCACGGCGGGGTCACTGTTAACCTTTGCAAGTTCTTCAATCATTGCGACATTTGTTTTCACATCATGTGAGGCAGATATTATAGGTCCGTATGGTCCATCATTCCACAAGCACCTTTCTGTACTGGGCATCGGTGAGGCCAAGCTCCTTGCGAAGGAGGTCCATGGAGTTTATCACACCCGTGTCAGTCTTAGCCTTTTTCATTGGAATTTTTCATTACAAAAACCGCGGCTGCGGAGGCGTAGCCAAAGCAGGACAGGGTCGGCTAAGGGAAAAGCAAATCCTGTTTGTCTTTTAGGTATCATGATCATAAGTTTTAATTTCCTTATTTACCGGTAAATCCGGACAGCATCTTTTCCGCACATTCTCCCTGGCACGGAAAAGTGATTAAAACAGAGACCCGAAGTCCGAGCACGGCGCTGATCTCTTTATAGTTCAGCTCCTCATAATAATAGAGTATAAAGGCTTTTTGTTGCCTTGGTGGCAGGGAACCGACTGCCGCCGATAGCATCTGCTGCCTCTCGGCAGCCTCAAGAATGTCCCCGGGGTCTCGTCAGAATGAGGGACGGTGATGAACCGCCGGTCATATCAGGGCGGAATATTGTTTCAAGCTGTTGAATTGACCGGAACAAAATATTCTGCGAACCGCTCAGGTAATTGATAGACTTGTTGAGCAAAATGCGATAAAGCGAGAATCAATATCTCTTCGTTTCTGAGTCCTGTTGCAGACCGGTATGTTTCAATGAAGACCTCCTGGGCAATGTCCTCTGCGTCTTCCCTCGAATGTAAAACCTTATAGCAGGTATTCAGCACCAGGTCCTGATACTTCGATATAAGGTCCCGCATGGCACTGTTATCACCCCTGATAATAGCCTTTACCAGTTCCTGGTCACTCATCCCAGATGGTGTACAGATATATGAGCAGAATTATCACGCTCCTTCCGTTATGAAGCAAACAGTTATTTGGATGTCCAGCCTTTGTTGCTGATATAGGACTCAGCCTCTTCCCGGGTTTTAAAGATGTCTCCCTCCTCTTCCCACCAGGTATCACCGTAAGCAAGTCCCATCTTGTCGCATCCCTCTCCCGGGAGCAGGCTGACGCTCTCAATGGTCTTCATCTTGATCTTGTCAGGTTTGATGGCTACCACCCTGCATTTGACAGATTTTGCCAAGTGTACTTCCGTCGGCAAAATAACCAACCACAATACCGTAGCATTCTGCATCTTTTTTCAGCCATGATCCCAGTTTGGACTGAAGCTCTGAGTTAAGAGCCACATCTGAGGAAACTTGTTGCGGTGTCTCGGATGCCTTCACGGCCTGGCTTCCCTGGTTACTGGCGCACAGGAGGTTACTGTAAATAAGAAAATTAAGATCGAAAAATAAGAAATCAATCGTGGCATGGTCAGGTGTTTTAAGTTAGTGATTCTTCCGGCTTAAAAATATATAATTTCTCAACACAAACGTTTCCGCGCTCAAAAAACCATTTTGGTAATCATACAAAAAGCAGCGGCTCCCTGTGCGGTGCCGCTGCCTTGTATCACTCTGAATAATGCCAACCATCAAGACCGCCTGCTCTATGTTCCAGACAAATGCCCTGATGCCGACCTCGGTGTTGATGGCATCAATGCGCTTTGACGGCTTCGAGGAGAAGCGGAACCTTCTCCTCCTCCACGAAGGTCAATGTCACCCCGTTGATCTCGGGCCAGGTGTGTGTGCCCAGGTGCGGCACCCCGGTGAATGATCCCACTCCTTCCACATTGTCCCACTGGGTGTATCCCCTGATACCGAAATGCTCCAGTGTGTATTCGATCTTTTCGGTCAGGGCGAGGTTATAGATTATCATTACTGCTTTCATAACTGCTGGTTTTCATTGTTTGCCTTTATGTCATCAAGGAACTTCATGTCCCTGAATGCCATCTTATGCTTCTTGTCCCTCTCACCCCGGCGTGCAATGAGCACATAGCCCACGGGCACCAGTACCATTGTCACGATGGTCGAGAATATCAGTCCGCCGATAACCGCTATCCCCATCGGCTGCCACAGTTCAGAGCCCTCGCCAGGGTTGATGGCCAGAGGCAGCATGGCAAGTATGGTGGTCATCGAGGTCATCAGCACGGGTCTAAGCCTTGAACGCCCCGAGATGAGAACAGCCTGGTAGAGCTCCACTCCCCTGTCGCGTGTCAGGTTGATGAAGTCGACCAGCACGATGGCATTCTTGACAACGATGCCTATCAGCATTATGGCTCCGATGCCAGCGATGAGGCTGAGCTTGGTGCCTGTCAGGAACAGGGCCATGGCAACCCCCGAGAAGGCAAACGGTATCGAGAGCATGATGATGACGGGCATCTTCAGCGACTCAAACTGCGATGCCATGACCAGGTATACCAGGATCAGCGATATAACCATCAGCAACCCAATATCCATAAATGATTCAGACATGTCTTCGAAGGCTCCTGAAATCTCCACCATCACTCCTGAGGGGATGGTCATGCTGTCAAGCTCTTTCTGGATGTCAGCCACAATAAGGTTAAGTGCCCTTTTATAGGGGGTCACGGATACGGTGACGATGCGTTCCTTGCGTTTTCTTTCAATGTTGGGTGGAGACCAGTATTCCTTAACCTGGGCAATCTCGCCCAGCCTGATGACCTGACCTGTAGGAAGCGCCACTCCTATGTTCTGCAGCTCGGTGATAGAGTTACGAGCCGACTCCCTGTACCTTACGATGACGTCATACTCATCGCCGTACTGGCGGAGACGGGTGGCGGTAAGGCCGTCAACGCGGTTCCTGATCATCTGCGAAACCTGAGCGGTGGTCAGGCCGTATCTCAGGAGTTTGTCCTGATCAATGATGATCTGAAGCTCCGGTTTTGACTTGTCGCGGCTGATATCCACGTTGGTGGCACCGGGTATCTTCCTGGCCCTCTCAGCCAGCTGCTCAGCCAGCATATTTGTCTGGGTAATGTCGAAACCGTATATCTCTATGTCAACGGTGTTTCCGCCGCCCATGGCGCCCATGCCTCCGGACTCGGCCAGCACAGAGAAGTTGGTCACCTCAGGCATCGGGGCAATAATGCGGCGTATCTCCTCAGCCACCTCCTCAGACGACCTTTTTCTCTCCTCAACGTCAAGCAGCGCAATGGTGAATGTCACCACATGCGTCCCGCTCTGGCTGAAAAGAGAGGTGAATCCTCCGCTGTCATCGGCACCCGTTGACATTGAAATAAGCTTGACCTCAGGTATCTGCTTCCGTACGATTGAATCGATCCTGTCAGCGACCTTTTCCGTTTCCGTCACCCTCGTTCCGGTCTGCAGTTCTACGGTAGCCGTTATCCTCGATTCATCGGCTGCAGGCATGAATTCCGTTCCTGACAAGCTTGAACAGGTACATTGATCCGGCAAAAACTGACGATGGCGGTGGCAACCACGAATTTCTTGTGATAGAGCACCCATGAGAGGGTTTTCACGTAGAACCCGTCAAACCACTCAAGGAACTTATGAATGGAACCGTCCCACGTCCAGAACGGGGCATCCTTCTTCAACGGCCTGATTCTGAGCAGTATTGCGCTTAGGGTTGGGGTAAGGGTGATTGCAGCCAGGGTCGACATGATTATCGTTATGGAAACAATCCAACCCAGTTGTGCAAAGAGTACTCCGGTCAGTCCCTTGACGAAGGTCAGGGGAAGGAACACTGCCACAACCGTCAGGGTGGTGACGATGACTGCCAGCCACACCTCGTTGGTGGCATAGATGGCTGCCTCGCGCGGCCGGCTGCCCCGTTCTATATGTTTGGTGATGTTCTCGAGTACCACGATGGCATCATCTACCACCATACCAATGGCAATTGAGAGTGACGAGAGGGAGATGATGTTGATGGAGCTTCCCGTCAGGAAGATATAGATGAATGCCACTAGCAGTGAGATGGGTATCGTCAGTATGATGATAAGGGTAGCACGCCACCTTCCGAGAAAGAAGAGCACCACCAGCACCACGAAGAGAGCGGCATACATAAGTGTCTCCGTCAGGTTGTTGATCGATCCCTGGATGAACTCCGAGGTATCCATTATCTTTTCGATACGGATATCCGGAGGCAGATCCTTCTGAAGCTCTTTATCTCCTTGTCCACTTCGCGGCAGATCTGGAACGCTGTTGGCACCTGACATCTTCTGCACGAAGAGGGTCATGCCCTGTTTCCCGTCTATCTTTGCCACCAGCTTGGTCTCACGGATGGTGTCGTTCACAGTGGCGACATCTCTCAGATAGACGTTATTGCCGTTATAATTTCCGACAATCAGGTTTGAGATAATGGCGCTTTCTGCAAACTCGCCCTGTATCCTGATCGGGTAGTCCATCCTGCCCATCTCGAGGTATCCTGCGGGCATGTTCATGTTTTCGGCGCGGAGCACGTTGCCAATCTGCTCAATGGTAAGATTGTATGCCTCCATGCGCCTCGGATCCACTTCAACGTAGATCTCCCTGCCTGGCACCCCGGAGAGGCCGACATTTCCCACCCCGTCAATACGGTTCAGCGGATTGACAATCTTCTCGTCAAGTATCTTTTCAAGCCCCATGTAGCTCTCCCCGGCAGTGATGGCGTAGAAGATGATGGGCATCATGCTGGAATTGAACTTGAAGATGGTCGGGGCTTCTGCGTCTTCGGGAAGGAAACTCTCGATGAAGGCCATGGAGCTTCGCACATCGTTCGATGCCTCATCAAGGTTCGTCTCGTATTCGAACTCCATAAAGATGACCGAGACATTGTCGCTTGAGGTGGATATCATATCTTCAGCCCGCTGAGACTGATTGAGGGCATCCTCTAAGGGACGGGTGATGTTCGTTTCGATATCCGCCGCACTGGCTCCCGCGTATGTCGTGTAAACCGACAGGAAGGGGAGCTCGATCTCAGGGTAAAGGTCGATTGGCAGCTGCGTCAGGGAATAAAGCCCCATGACCATCGTGATGACGAAGATCAGGATCGTGGTTACGGGCTTCTTTACTGCACTGGCATATATGCTGATAGTCTGACGTTATCGTCTTGTTTGGTTATCATCTGGATTATCTTCACCTCCTGGCCGCCTTACTGAGGCGTGCCTGGCCGTCAATGACGAGGCTGTCTCCCTCCTTGAGGACGCCACCGGAGATCTCAACCTGAGCGTCATAGACCTCTGTCCCAGGGTTACGGCTTTTTCTTACAGCAAGGCCGTGCTCAACCAACAAACACAAACCTCTCGTTGGTGCCCTCCTGCATCATGACGGAATTGGCCGGGACACACATAGGTCTCCTCACGCCCCATGTCGATGAATGCCCTTGCGAACATCCCCGGGCGAAGAAGCTCGTTGCCATTGCTTATGCGTACCTCAGCCCGGAAAGAACGCGACATGGCATCAATGGTCGGATGAACCCTGAAGATGGTGCCCTCGAAGTTTTTGTCCGGGTAAACATCAGCTGCCACCCGCACTTTCATACCGTTCTTTATGAGGGGGAAATACTGTTCGGAGATGCTGACTATGATTTTCACGGGATTGATCTGCATAAGAGTGACCACGGCTGCCTTGCCTGACATGCCCGGGGCACCTGAATAGAGCTCGCCATCCTCGAGATATTTTCCGGTGATGAGTCCGCTGAAGGGGGCTTCAAGAAGAGTGTTCTGCTCCATGAAATCGACATTTGTCTTCATCACCTCATACTGAGCCTTGGTCTGGTCGTAGGTCTGGGCCATGATACTCCCCACCTTCAGCAGGGTATCCATCCTGGCCATGTCTTTTTCGAGACTGGCCAGTTGTATCTTGTTGGCGTAGTATTGCGTGCGGTCCATCAGGAAGAGCTTCTGGCCCTTCTGGACCCTGTCACCGACTTCAACATATATCTCGTCTACCCTTCCCGGTGTTGACGGAGCCAGGTTGACCTCCTCATAAGCGCAATGGTGCCTGTATAATCTACTGTGCGGGCAATGGTTGTCATGGTGACCGGCATGACCCTTACGGGTATTGCCGCTGCAACTGCCGCGGTGTCTGTGGCCGTGGTGCCGGAAGGTTTCCCCTTCTGTCCGCAGGATGCCAGCAGCAGACTGCCGGCGAAGATCATTAAGAATAAGTTACGGTTCATTGTATGCAGATTTGTATTGTTATTGTTTTTATAATTTGTTCATAAGCTTGTCAAATGCCACCTTTGTCTGAAGGAGGTTTATGAGGGCAGAAATGTAGTTGTTCTGTGCCGTCAGGTAGTTGTTGTTGGCCTGAGTCAGGTCAAGGCTTGAGGCCACGCCCTGGTTGTACTTATTTTCAAAGCTGTCAATCACCCTGCGGGCAATATCAATATTTGATTTCTGACTTATAAACTGCTCATTGGCATTTAGCAGGTTGTATCTTAGCTGCCGCTCCTGCAGGAGCAGCTGTTCAGAAATCATTGACTTCTCGTTCTGAGCCCTCTCAAGATTGATCTTCGCCCTGTTGATCTGGGCGTTCCGGAGTCCTGATGCAAAGATCGGCACCTGCAGCTGGAGCGCTACAGCTGAGTTGGGGAAGTATTGCATATGCGCAATCTCGTCGCCCATGCCATTACTGTTGTAGTAATAAGACCCGGCCACACTGGGCAATGTGGAGGCCCTGGCGCTCTTAAGCGAAAGCTCTGTCATCATAAGCTGGCTCTCTATGAGCTGATAGTTTATGTTTTCTTCCATTTTGAACTCTTCAGCCACAAGGGTTTCGACATTGATCTTTTCAATAACATCATCCAGGGAATCCGTTAGTTTGATCTCCGTGTCAATACTTACCCCCAGCATGAACCGCAGCATATTATAATTCACCTCCAGCGACCTGAGCGTGGAAGACCTCGGTTATCGAGCATCGTAACATTCGACTGCATCTGATCAACATCTGTTGCCTCTGCAATGCCCGACACTGTACATCGCCCTGGTGGAAGTCAGGATCTCATTCATGTTCTCCAGGTTCTGATCAATAATACCGAGTGTCTCATTAAGAGTAAGGATAAGGTGATAGATATTGATCACATTCTCTTTTGTCTGAATGGTGGTCAGCGTCAGTCCCTGGCTGGCCATTGTGGCTGCCAGTTTTGCTGTCTGGATTCCTACAAGCCAGGAGGCGTTATATATAAGTGTGGAAGCCGAAACGCCGATGGAAGCATCATATTGAGTTCCGAACCTGAATGCAGTTGGTGTACCGCCAAAATCGATAATCCTTGTCATAACTTCAAGGTTGTCGGTCATTGAAGCGCTTCCACCCACTGAAGGCAGGCCGGCAGCTACCGCTTCCCAAACCCCCTTCTCGGAAGCCAGGACATCATATCTGGCGGAGGCCACATTCCTGTTGTTGTCCAATGCGTAAGCCACTGCCTGGTCTATGGTCAGTGAAAGTGTTGCCATGGCTGCCGGGGTTGCCGTTGCTCCCGTGGTTACCGGGGCTGCCGGAGCCTCCTGTGCCGACAGACTGAGTGTGGCAGCTGACAGGAGAGGCAAAATAAAAGCAATCATTCTTCTCATATAATCTAATTTTACTGTTGTTCAATCATTGTTTAAAACCCGGGTTCAAGTTCATCAATGAGGCTGATCCCCCTGGGTGTTGAAATGCCCCTCAGGAAGTTGATCACAATATTCCTGATTACATCACGCTGTGAAAACTGCTCAGGCGGGAAGAGGTTAATGTCGCCAGTCATGCCTCCAAATCCTGACACTGCCCTGCTGATGATTTCAATGTCAATTTCAGTCCTGAAAACTCCCTGTTCTATACCCGACCTGAGCATTTTCCTCGCTCCCTCATAATCGGGATTGTCACAGGTGGCCTTAATCCGCCTGAGTACAGCATCATGGTACTTTCGCAGATCGTAGCCTATCAGCGGATTCATTGAAGCCATATGTTCCTTGTTTATCCTCAGCATGGTAAAGATGGCCTCCATCACGTTTGATGAAGAGTTCAGGATTTTCTCCAGCATCTCCTTCTGTTTGCGAATCATTTCATACATCACGGCAAAAAGAAGTTCATCCTTGTCGCGGAACCTTTCATAGATGGTCCTCTTAGACATACCGATATGAGCTGCAATTGCATCCATTGTGACGGCTCTGATCCCATAGGTGCGAAACAATTCTGCCGCTCCGGATACTATTCTGTCATCATAATCTTCTGCTGGATTCATCCTGATCTGATAATTCGGGTGCAATAATCAGAAAACTTTTTCAGTTTTGCAAGTTTTATCTGTCAAATAATTGTAAAATTATGGCATGATGCGGGAAAATGGCGGTGATTAGAGAATAGAGGGGCGAGCGTTAAGAAATGACCCGGTGGGTATTTTAGCGAGCAGCCAAGAGTTCACCCCATTCTTTCTCTTAAAGGTATAATTATTAAATTGCACTGCTAATCTAAAGGAAGCAGCCGGACTGCAGGGTAGGGAGTAGGGGGGCGAGCGAAAAGTAATGACCCTGTGAGTCATTACCGCGAGCAGCCAGCTTGCAGGGGAGGGCAGTCTCCAGTCGGCAGCCGGCAGTCAAAATCAGTCAGCAGTCGTAAGATGTTGATTGACTGAAGTCCCGACACTGCGTGTACGGGATTGAGTCTCCTCCTGAGTCGGAGCCTCAAACTGAGGACTGAGGACTGAAGTCCCGACACTGCGTGTACGGGATTGAGTCTCCTCCCGTGTCGGAGCCTCAAACTGAGGACTGAAGACTAACCCCTCACTTTTACCCATTGCCTGCTCCCTTGTTCGCCTGCGGACTGAAATCCTACCTGTAAAGATAAACAGTGCCTCGATATTCCATTCCCTCATACTCCACATCATCATATCCAGAGGCACGAAGGACATAGAAATATGCCCCTGGAACGGCCCTCCGCTCGGAGGAATTGACCTTGCCGTCCCACCCTTGCCAGCTCTGCAGATCATCACCGTCGCCCTCGTAGTAGTAGACCCTTTGCCCGCTCTTGGCAAAGACCTGAAGGTTAAGGTATTTCAGCGATTTCTTGTCGGGGATGAAAAAATCATTGATGCCGTCGTCATTGGGTGTGAAGACATTTGGAATCTGAAGCATCGAGGGCAGTACCTTAATTTTTACCGTGGCGGAGTCACGGCAGGTAAGCTCGCTCTCTATGGTCAGCGTCACGGTGTACTCACCGGGAATATAATACTTATGTGTGCCCGGGTCAGGCAATGCCGATATCGAATCATCACCGAACTTCCATAAATACTTCATACCCCGTATAGAATTGTCGGTGAATGTCACCTCCAGCGGTGCTTCTCCTTCAATGGGGTCAGCAGTAAACTCAGCTTTGACGTGAATCGAAGTATAGTCGAATGATGACGTGGCTGAGCAGCCGAAGCTGTCGGTGACCTCAAACATATAACGGACATCGGTCAGTGGAGGAGAGTAGGTCACGGGATCCAGTACCAGGTCAGGGAAGGGTATTGTCGATGACGGCGTGGACGACCAAAGGTGTCTCACTCCGTTTGGCAGCTGCCGCGAAGCATTGGTTGAGGGGTCGATAATAGACGAACTGGTCAGGGCCTGCCGTGCCGTCAAGTGCTACGTAGTCGCATGTATAGTGAAGCAGCGCTGCACCTGATACCGGTCTGTCAAGGTTGACCCATGCATAAAGGTCAGTGCTGTACCCTCCTCCGTCGGTGATTCTTACCCTGTATCCCCCCTCAGCAAGTCCGCCTGCTGTGGAGGTCACTCCCGACTCTGTCTTCACAGCGATGGAATAGCCACCACCCCCCTGGTCATATTTTGTCCAGACAAAGGTGAAGGGCGCCGTCCCTCCCGGGCTGGCTGCAACGAGGGTGCCGGTAGCTGAGGCATCCGGAACACAGAAGATGAAGACAGGGTCTTGCCTGGCTGTGGCCGGGTAGTTAGTCATACGGACGGTCCGACTGCCAGGGGCGGTGATCTGCGCCTGCAGTGCCAGCGGTAACAGGATGATTATGAATGCAAGGTATCTTGACACACCTGATAAACGGATTAACACACCAAAATGATATGCAAACCTAATAAAAAAATGCCGTTCTTTGGGGCATTAAAATCTGCTTTCTCATTCATGTTTCGCGACTATCTGAAAGAGCTTAACGAGGCACAGCAGGCTGCCGTTGTCAACACTGAGGGGCCGGCCCTGGTCATTGCCGGCGCCGGCTCGGGAAAGACACGGGTGCTTACCTACCGCGTTGCTTACCTCCTGCAGAAGGGCGTCGCTGCTCACCGTATCCTCTCCCTTACATTCACCAACAAGGCGGCAGGAGAGATGAAGGAGAGGATCAGCCGGATAGTGGGTGCCGATACAGCACGAAGTCTCTGGATGGGGACCTTCCATTCCATCTTTGCCCGTTTCCTCAGGCGTGACGGTCATTACCTGGGGTATAATAACAACTTCACCATTTACGATCAGGATAATACCAGGAGCCTGGTGCGAACGATCATTAAGGAGATGAACCTCGATGACACTGTTTATAAGCCAGCCTCGATAGCCGGCAGAATATCGCATGCCAAGAACAATCTCATCACGGCACAGCAATACGGTTCGGTTGCGCAGATAACCGAATCGGACAAGGCCTCGCGGGTGCCCGAGGCTGCTGCCATTTACAAGCATTATGCAGCAAGGTGCTTTAAGGCAAATGCGATGGATTTTGATGACCTGCTGATGAATATCAATATCCTCTTCCGCGATTTCCCGGCCGTTCTTGAGGAGTACCGCAACCGGTTCGATTATGTTCTCGTGGATGAATATCAGGACACCAACTATGCCCAGTACATCATCGTTCACAAGCTCTCCGAGAAGCACCGCAACCTATGTGTGGTGGGTGATGATGCACAGAGTCTACTCATTTCGCGGGAGCACGCATCGAGAACATCCTCAACTTCAAGAACGACTATCCCGACTACCGTCTCTTCAAGCTTGAACAGAACTACCGCTCAACCCAGACCATCGTCAATGCCGCCAACAGTGTCATTGAAAAGAACATCGGGCAGATAAAAAGAACCGTTTACTCAAAGAACGAGGAGGGCGAAAAAATAAGGGTGGTACAGACCACCATCGACAGTGAGGAGGGTACCGTCACCGCCTCTGACATCCTCGATACGCGTATGCGTGAGAGGCTCGAGTGGAAGGATTTCGCGATCCTGTACCGCACCAACGCACAGTCGCGCATCTTCGAAGAGATGCTCCGCAAGCGAAACATCCCCTACAAGATCTACGGCGGGAAGTCGTTCTATGAACGAAAGGAGATCCGTGACCTTATAGCCTACATGAGGCTGGTTGTCAATCCTGACGACGAAGAGGCTCTCCGGCGTGTCATCAACTACCCCCGGAGAGGCATCGGTGACACCACGGTGCAGAAGCTCATGGAGCTTGCTGTGAGCCTTAATGTCAGCATATGGTCCATCATAACCTCACCTGCACTGAGTGCACAATATCTTACCACGGCCCTGCGGACCAAGGTGGGTCTCTTCACCGGGCTGCTGCGGCCTGTCATGGCTGTGGCAGAGACGGCAACGGCATGGGATGTCGCCAGCGGCATTGCGTCATCAAGCGGTATCATCACCGAGCTTAGACAGGGACAGGTGCCAGAGGAGATCGACAGGCTGGAGAACGTTCAGGAACTGCTCAACGGCATCAAGGAGTTCACCGAGGCAGCCGTCACCAACGGTGACCCTGCAGATATAGCCACCTGGCTGCAGTCGGTCTCACTGCTAACCGACCAGGACAGGGAAAAACCGGAGGACAGGGACAAGGTCACGCTGATGACCATTCATTCGGCTAAAGGACTGGAATTCAAGTATGTATATATTGTCGGACTTGAGGAAAACCTCTTCCCCTCAAACATGAACCTGTATAATCCCCGGGAGCTGGAGGAGGAGCGCAGGCTGTTCTATGTGGCCCTGACCAGGGCCTGCAGGCGTGTCACGCTGAGTTATGCACTGAACAGGTACAAGTGGGGCACGCTTGAGAGAAGCTCCCCAAGCCGCTTTATTGGCGAGATCGAAAGTGAGTATCTGTGGTATCCTCAGACGGGTGGAAAACCATTTGGCCAGAGGGCTGGATATGAACCCCAGCCCCTGGGCGACAAAAGTGAGACATTCAGAGTAACCCCTCCTGTGAGGAACATGACAAGAGTGCGTGACGCTCACGCTCCTGCAATGTCTGGCGATAACGCCGGGCTGGAGCCGGGTGACAGGGTGACTCATGAAAGGTTCGGGGAGGGAGCGGTGGTAACCGTTGAGGGTGAGGCACCCAATACCACTGCCGTCATAGAATTCAAAACCGCAGGAACAAAGAAACTGCTGCTGCGGTTCGCAAAGCTTACCAAGGTCTAGCGTACAGAGAACCAAACCCCGGGAATCATCGGGTAAGTCGTGTCCGCCGGCCACCGGACCCTGACATGGAACCGAAGCCATCACCGAACCCGGAAATGGACCCTAACCCGCAGACCGAACCAGAAGCCCTGACCCGGACCGGTAGACCGGAGGAGCCACCGGGGGGAGCTCCGGATAATCAAAAGAGCCGGCTCATCACCGGCTCTCCTTTTCAGATTTTGAAGTTCAAATATGCAGGTGCAATAATTTACTGATTTTCTGTCTCAGGTGCATCAGCCGGAACAGTGCCGGTCACCGGAGCCGGTTCAGCCTGCGTAAAGTCCCTTTTCAATGAGCACCGACTGGTAGAGGGTTGCATATGCACTCTTGACCCACATGTCTGAGATGAACACCCCTATGAAGAAGCAGATGAAACCTGCGATGTAGACAAAGAAAGCTACAAAGCCCATAAGGAAGATTCTCCATCCCTGTCCGCGTGTAAGCCTCCAGCTCTCCTCGGCAGCCCTGATCGGGTCAAGACCTTTGTCCATGACCAGGTAGGCGGTGAAAGCCAGCCGGCATCCGATGATGATTCCCGGGATTAACAGGCAGATCAGACCTATGCCTACAAGGGCGGTGACAAGCAGGTTGGCAAGCACGATGTTCAGATAGTTCTTGCGAAATCCCTGGATAAGCATTTCAAAGTCGGGTGTGATCTGACGTACAGCCTGTACGAACATCATCTTCGCACCGTACTTGAAAACAGGCCTCAGCAGGAAGGCATAGAGCAGGGCAAGCAACCCCATGAATGCGGCTGCAATGCCAATGGCACTGATCTTGAAAAAGTCATCCATATTAAAAGGTATGGCGTCAAAGTCGAAAGAGTCGACCTTCCAGTTACTGTGCCCGAAGAATGACATCGGACCGGAAATAAGTGCGAGTACAATGACTACAAGGAATAACCTCAGGAAATTGTCAGTCATGACTTTCCATCCGGTGCCATACGAGCCGCTGAATGATGGGACAAAGCGGTAAATTCTTTTCGTTTCCATTTTTATTTGCTTTTTACTGTTCAGAAAAATTTTGTTTGTTGAAGCAAATCTATGCCGGTATGCTGACACGGATTTCATACCTTAGTAGTGATTTTAAAAAATACTACTTAAGTATGCCCCGCACTACTTTGGTAGTGACTGTTTGTCAATTTATTACGTAAATCAGGAAATGGAGCTTATAAGCCTGGTCATATTTATTTTCTGTGCAGCAATGGCTGCGGAAGCCTCTGCTGCTCACAGGCTGCTTGAAGAACACCCTGCGGCGTTCGTAAGATCACTGTTTTATCACAATATTTTCATCTCCGCTTTCGGCTTTTACGGTATATGGGGACAGTTCATCATTGTCTTCTTTGCCGGCAGCAGGATTGCTCCGGATACCTTCTCAACAGTTTCTGTCATCTCTCTTTTGCTTGGGCTGCCGTTCCTTGTGTTCGGATGGATGATGCTCCTTAAGTTTGGAGCTGAGGCAGCAGGATTTCAATTCAGGAATTACTTCACATTGTTCTTCCTGCTGGTCAATTTCGGAATTATAATCACATTGAGTTTTGTCATCAGGGAAATGGACTTCAGCGAGGCCCTCCCTCTTTTTAAATACTACTATTCGGCCGCCGCGGTTTTCTTTTCAGTAGCAGCGGCCCTCATCCTCATCAGGGGCAAATCGGATTCGCCCGGGAAGCGTGACAGGTCATACCTTGCAGCATTGATAGCGGCAGGGGCGCTCTCGCAGGCTGCCGTTCTCCTGCTTTTGCCATATTCGGTATTGATGGCTCTTGTCTTCGCCTTCCTCCTGTTTGCCTCAATAACTTTGCTCCCGCTGTACCTCACCTACGGGGCAGACCTCAGACCCTGCTTCCCTCCTGATCCGCGTCAGCTGCCGCAGGGTATCGGGGAGTTTATAAGGAGGCATGAGATCTCACCCAGGGAGGCCGATATCATTTCGGAGATATGCAACGGACTTAGCAACCAGGAGATAGCCGATAAGCTGTTCATAAGCCTTCAGACGGTGAAGGACCACACCTCGCGCATTTATTCCAAGACCAATGTGAGAAACAGGATGCAGCTCATGGCAATGGTTCAGGGTCTTGCGACGCCAGGCACAAAATGATGGCCAGTCTCTAAAAGGCCATATCCAGAAGATCCTGCAGTTTTTTCCCCGGAGTGAACAGACGGTAAGCAACGGGCCACACCTTTAACAGGTACCTGTCCTGCTTGTCCCTTATCACAATGGCGAGTTCGTTGGCCACATCACTGTTATCGGGGGCGCCATATTTGTATCCGGTCATTGCTTTTACCTGCTCCAGGTCGTTGTACTTTCCCAGGTTCTGTGTCATGCTGTCGAGCTTCTTCTCCAGCGACTTCGTGGCAGACGGATTCAGATGCCTGAAATAACTGAGCTGGTACATGAATGTCTTTGATTTTTTCCGGAACTCATGAAGAAGGCGGGGTTTGAATTTACTCCTCCAAAGGATATATGCTGCCGCGGCAGAGCGGTAGCTCCTGTCAAGCTCACCGAGCAGGAGTCTGGTATCAGGATCCTTCAGGCCTATAAACCTCAGCCTGTACTTAGCCTTATTCAGTTGTACGGTTACCTCACCGACGGCCTCTGCCTGAACACCGGCCTCGGCCCATGTTGCATAGGGTTTTCGCTGCAGGGTCTGTATCTTTTCATTATCCCACAGTTTCAGGAAGAGCCCCGGGTTCTCCTTCTTCAGCGCCTTTATTGTCTTGCGAAGCACAGCCGTCTCCCTCCATGTGGCGAGGATACGGCCCGTCTCTCTGCCGGCAAGGTACTCCCTGAGGTAGACAGCCTCATCAAGCAGAGGCTTTGCCAGCCGCACTGCAGCACGCTGTTTCTTCATCATCACCCTGATATCATGTACGGCGGCATCGTCGGGCAGGGGTTGTTGCGACAGGAGCACAAGCGAGTCTGAGATGTGACACAAAATCGATGCCTTGATATCTTTCGCCTGTTTTGGGTCTTTTGCCTGTCTTGGGTCTTTTGCCGGCATTGGGATAATGTTAGCGTTGCATAAAATTACATAAATGTAACGAATCCCTGATATCAGCAATAGGGGGATCAGTTACTTTTGCACCAGATCATTAGTTAACAGAGGGTTACTTTTTGCCTTCTATTTTTTCATACATTTGATTAAGGAAAAACATCAACCCATGGCTAAATCAAACATTAAGCAAAGCAAACCTCAGATAATTGGCATACTTACGGCAGGAGGCGACTGCCCGGGCATCAATGCAGCCATCAGAGGAGTCGGCAAGACTGCCATCGTCAAATACGGCATGAAGGTGATAGGCATCAGTGACGGCTTCGCCGGCCTGATACACAAAGAGTATTTTGAGCTTACAGAGAACCACCTCTCCGGTATCCTGACCCTTGGAGGCACAATCCTCGGGACCTCGCGTGAGAAGCCCTTCAAGAGCAACGGGAAGAAGAAGGACGAGTTCCGCAAACCAATGCTTATCAAAGAGCATTATGAGCAGATGGGGCTCGACTGCCTGGTATGCATCGGGGGCAATGGGACGATGAAGACGGCTTATATGCTGTCAGAGGAGGGACTCAACGTGGTGGGTATTCCCAAGACGATTGACAATGACATCTGGGGAACAGATATAACCTTCGGGTTTGATTCCGCGGTGAACATTGCAACTGAGGCCATTGACAGGCTGCACTCCACAGCCAACTCGCACAAGAGGATCATGGTGATAGAGCTTATGGGACACAACGCCGGATGGCTCGCCCTCTACTCAGGCATGGCAGGAGGCGGAGATGTCATCCTGATACCCGAGATACCGCATAACGAGAATGCTGTTATGGACTACCTCCGGAAGAGAGCTGAAAACAATAAACCCTATACAATCGTAGTAGTGGCTGAAGGCATCAAGGTGCCTGAGGGTGAAGACTCTGCAGGAAGATACCTCGCCAGGAGGATACAGGAAATCACCGGTCTGGAAACAAGAGAGACAGTTCTTGGGTATATACAGCGAGGGGGGTCACCTTCACCGATGGACAGGGTGCTGGCATAGAGGTTTGGCGCTGCAGGAGTAACCCTAATAGCCAAAGGCGAATTCGGCAGGATGGTTGCACACCGCAACGGGGAGATAACCTCCGTAAAGCTTTCAGAGGTGGCAGGCAAGACGAAGCTGGTAAGTCCTGACGATCCCATGGTCAGACAGGCAAGGGAGATGGGAACCAGCTTCGGGGTATCATAACTAATTATATATAAAATGAAAGAGACCGGCAATAATGAGGCAAGGACACGGAAGCTTATTTTCGTAAGACACGGAAAGGCTGAAGATCAGGTTCCTGAAATTACCGACTTCGAACGTTCTCTTACAACCAAAGGGAAACGGGCCTCACGGCTTATGGCCCGAATCCTTAAATCGAAGGAGAATAATCCTGGAACCGTAATAAGCAGTCCTGCCTTCAGGGCAATTGAGACAGCCATTATCTTCTGCAGGGAATTTGATGTCAGTCCCGATGGGATGGAGATAGTTACTGAACTTTACTCGGGCTTTGGGCCGGAGGGGTTCGTCCCCCTCATTGCGAGGCAGAAAGATGATGACCATACCGTCACAATAGTCGGCCATAATCCCCTGATCACAGAGATGGCAGCCTTCTATGCCGCCGATGAGCCAGAGGCACTTCCCAAGACAGGCATCTTTTGTGTATCATTCAAAGCCGCACACTGGTCTGAAATTGAACCGGAGACCGGTACGACAGAAGTATTCCTGGTACCAAAATCCCTTTTATGAGCAAAGATTACATCCCTAAGGAGATTAGCTGGCTCTCATTTAACGAGAGGGTCCTGCAGGAGGCGGAGAACATAGAGGTGCCGCTTCTTGAGAGATTCAATTTCCTCGGCATTTATTCCAATAACCTGGATGAGTATTTCAGGGTGAGGGTGGCTACGCTCAAGAGGTTGTCGCTTTTCGGCAGCAAATCAAAGATTATACTGGGTTACAGTCCCAAAGCCACCCTGAAAAGGATCCATGAGATAGTGCTTGAACAGAATGATAGGTTCGAAAAGACCTATATTAATCTTTTAAAGGAACTCAGGAAACATAAGATACATTTCGTAAATGAGGAACAGCTTGATGCCGAACAGGCTGAATATGTATATAACTTCTTCCACAAAAAGGTAAGAACCAGGCTTATGCCTCTGATACTCAATAAAGAGATCAAGCTGCCTGACCTTACTGATGATGCTATCTATTTTGCCATTCTGCTCAGGAACACCGGGACTGACAAAAAAATGTACGCTCTTCTTGAGATTCCTCCGGCGGACATACTTCCCAGATTTATCCAGCTTCCGGAAAAGAACGGTAAAAAGTACGTGATCTTCCTTGATGACGTTATCAGGTCAGGATTGAAGGAGATATTCTATATCCTTCAGTTTGACGAGCTCTCGGCATTCACTGTCAAGCTTACCAAGGATGCCGAGCTTGAGATAGCCGATGACATTTCTGAGAGTTACATTGACAAGCTCTCCAGGAGCCTACAGCAGCGCCGCAAGGGCACGCCTGTCAGGTTCGTGTATGACAGGAACATGCCGCCTGACCTTCTGAAGATTCTTACCAGGAAGCTGAATCTCGGGCCTGAGGACGTACAGATTCCCGGAGACAGGTATCATAACTTCAAGGATTTCATGAAGTTCATTGATATTGAGCAGGAGGGACTGAGTTATCAGAAGCTTCCCCCTATCAGGCACCGTGACATCCATACTGGCAAAAGCATACTGTCTGTCATTAAGAGGAAGGATGTCATGTTCTATTTCCCCTATAACACCTTTGACCATTTCATTGACCTTCTGAGGGAGGCATCCATTGACCCGTATGTGACTTCAATCCAGATAACGCTCGTACAGGCTGGCAAGGAACTCAAGTGTCATCAACGCGCTGATGAACGCAGCCAGAAACGGCAAGAGCGTAACGACAGTGGTTGAGCTGCAGGCGCGTTTCGACGAGGAGGCCAACATTCTGTGGGGGAACAAGCTGCTTGACGAAGGGGTGAAGGTTATATACGGTGTACCCGGATTAAAGGTCCACTCCAAAATGTGTCTGATAACAAGGGTTAAGGGTGATGTCACTCGAAGCGGTACGCAGCCGTGGGAACCGGCAATTTCAATGAGAATACGGCAAGGATATATACCGATCACCTGCTGCTGACGTCAGAAAAGAAGATCACCAACGAGGTACTCAAGGCCTTTAACTTTTTCATAGCCAACTACCGGAAAGACACTTTCTACCATCTTATCCTTTCTCCCTTCGGGTTTCGCAACAAGCTTGTGATACTGATAGAGAACGAGATGAAGAACGCCAAAGCCGGAAAGGAGGCCTATATTTATATCAAGATCAACAACCTCACAGATGAGCAGGTCATTACCGCACTGTATAAGGCAGGAAATGCCGGGGTAAACATCAGGCTGATTGTCAGGGGAATGCTGTCACTCGTTCCCGGTGTTAAGGGTGTCAGTGAGAACATCAGGGCAATAGGCATTGTTGACAGGTTTCTTGAACACTCAAGGTTCCTGATCTTCGCCAATGGCGGAGACGAGCTGGTTTACATAACCTCGGCAGATATAATGCCTCGTAACCTTGACAGGAGGATAGAGGTTACCTGTCCGATCTGGGATCCTGCCTTGAAAAAGGAGATCACGGATGTATTTGATATTCAGTGGAATGACAACGTTAAAGCGAGGCTCTATGATGAAGAGCAGTCAAACCGGCTGGTCAACTCCGGCAGTAATCCCCTTCGTTCACAGATTGAGATCCACAGGTACCTCTCGGAGGTCAACGGTCAGGCTCATGAAGTCAACGGCTGATCTCAGGAGGTCAACGGTCAGGCTCATGAAGTCAACGGCTGATCAAAGGAATTCAACGGTCAGTCTCAGGAGGCCACACGGGAATAAACCCGGGTGCCCTGCGGTGCTTCGTTCCGGTCTCGTAGGCATATGCCATCTCCAGCAGGAGGGGCTCACTCCATGCCCGGCCGAAGAATGATATTCCCACTGGCAGTCCCTCAATGAAACCCATTGGCACGGTGATGTTGGGATAGCCCGAGATGGCTGCAGGTGATGAGCTGCTTACAAGGTATGCGTCACCGTTGATCAGGTCGGTCTTCCAGGCGGGGGACCCTGTGGGAGCGATAAAGGCATCAAGCCGGTTCTCCGTCATCACCCGGTCGATGCCCTCCTCCCTGACCAGGCGGTTCATCTTTTCCACGATCGCGATGAACTCCAGCGACTCCACACTGCCCTTCTTCTGTGCTTCGAGAAGCAGATCCTGGTCATAGAAGAGGAGCTCAATACTGTCATTGCTGTTGAACGCAATGAGTTCCTCCACATTTTTTACCGGGGCATTCTCACCGAGGGAGGCAAAGTACTTGTTCAGCCCGTCCTTGAATTCCCACAGCAGTACCTGGAAAGAGAGCGATCCCGCCTCCCTGTCATAGATACGGTCTATCTCTATCACCTCGGCTCCCTGGCTTCGGATATGGTCAACGGCCTTCTGCATCAGGGTGTCAACCTTGTAATGCTGTCCGCGTGCCGAGGTGTACCATCCTATCCGTTTCCCTTCCAGTCCGTCCTCCTTCAGGAAAGGCGTGTAATCAGTAAGGTACCTGCCCTTCCGATGCTGCCGTCTTGCTGTCGGCGGGGTCAATTCCCGTCATCACTCCCAGGGCTGTGGCTGCGTCGCGCACCGTGCGTCCCATGGGTCCGGGTGTGTCCTGTGTGAATGAGATAGGCACAATTCCGCTGCGGCTCAGGAGTCCCACGGTAGGTTTGATGCCCACGATGCCGTTGGCGGTTGACGGGCATACAATAGAACCGTTCGTCTCTGTGCCTATGGCTATCATGCAGAGATTGGCTGATACGGCCACGCCTGGCCCTGAGCTTGAGCCGCACGGGTTGCGGTCAAGGATGTATGGGTTCTTTGTCTGTCCACCCACGCCGCTCCAGCCGCTGGAGGAGAGGTTCCCGCGGAAGTTGGCCCACTCGCTCAGGTTAGCCTTGCCAAGTATCACCGCCCCGGACTCACGCAGCTTCTGTGCCACAAAACTGTCTTTCAGAGGATGCGATCCGCGCAATGCCCGTGATCCGGCAGTAGTCTCCATGCCGTCATGGGTGTCTATATTATCTTTCAGCAGAACAGGGACGCCGTGCATCGGTCCGCGCTTCTTTCCTTCACTGAGCTCGGCATCAAGCTGTGCAGCTATTGTCATCGCATCAGGATTGATCTGGATGACCGCGTTGAGCATCGGTCCGGCATCATCAATGGCGTCAATGCGGTCAAGATATGCCTGCACAACCTCCGTTACGGTAAAATCACCGTTGGCATAGCCCTGTTGCATTTGCTCTATGGTGAATTCTTCAAAACGGAACGAGGCAGTGCCGTCTGCTTTCTTGCCGTTTTCCTGCCTGCATGAGGTAACAGCAAGCAATATAAAGACAACGAGTGCGGTAAGGAGATTTTTTTTCATATCGGAGCATGTTTTATTTAACAATCAGACGAAGTTAAAATTAATTTTCTTTGAATGGTGTCCGTGAGACTTATTGCATTTGATTGGTGTCAGGAAGGTTTATTGCATTCTATTGGCACCCGGGAGACCTTTTGAACTGGCGTTCATCAGCTCTGCTCCGGAAATTCCATGAAGACAATAAGTTGTCCGGTTTCAAATTCCAGCTTGAATGATTCCCCCTCTGCTTCATTGAGCGTTCCGCGCCACCACGATGAAAGTTTAAGATCGTCAAGAGGGTAGCGAAGGCCTGTGGAGGTCACGGCGAGACGGGGGTCCAGGCTGAAAAGCGATACCTGCTGACCGGGTTGTGATTCAAGAGTTACGTTGCGGTCATATACCCTGAATGAACCGGTATCAGTAAGCATGATGGCTTTTATGAGGCGGTTGTAATCTGCAAGAAGCGAAATGTTTCCCAGGGTATGGTCCTCGCGGATGCCGGTGGCACCCAGTATTACAACCTCTTTTATTCCCTCCGTGATACACCACCTGACCGCCTTGGTGAGGTCGTTGGACTCCTGGTCTGAATCCTGAACAAGGATCCTTTCATACCTCCTTTTCAGGGCAGGAGAGACCGAGTCAAGGTCTCCGATGATTATTCCCGGGTCAAGGCCGTGGTCAACAAGTTTTTCCGCTGCCCCGTCACAGCATATGATGAGGCCTGCATGGTGCAGGTAACCGAGGGGGACCGGGTGTGTGGGGTAAGCGCCGTTGGCGAGGATTACCGTTTTCATAGTCGAAAGTCTGTAAAGTCCCTTAGGTTTATCTCGTGGGACAAGTTCTGATAGTGGTTTTTATTAATTACCGTAATTTGCTTTCAAACCAACCGTTACGGGCGAATCGCCCCTCTGTTCCCTGCTGCCCTCCATTCTGTCCGGCTCCGTCGCTGAAATTATCTGCCAGATGGCGGATCATTACTTAATGCCCGGCCCTCTGCTGCCTGACTCCTGCTCCACTCCCGAACGCCAACAACAGCCATAACAAGATAAACCGTGAACAGCACGGCAGTCGGGTACATTTTCATCACCAAATATACGACAACTGCAATTGCGTTGGCCACGATCCAGACATACCACTGCTCAAGGTATTTCCTTGTAAGCATCCAGGTAGCCACAACAGAGAGCGATGTTATAAGTGCGTCCCATACCGGCACCGGCGAATCCGTCGCCCGGTCGAGAAGCAACCACAGTCCTGCCCAGAGGACTACCGCCAACAGTGCACATACCGCCGCCGTAGCGGAGTCTATCTGCCTGACATCGGTCCGGAGCCCGGTTTGATCACCCTCCTGCTGCCGGCGCCACCTGTACCATCCGTAAATGCTTATTACAAGATAGTATCCCTGCAAACCCATGTTGGCATAAAACCCGTTGCGTCCGAAAACATATATATACACCGCGGAAGTGATAATCCCCAGCGGCCACAGCAGTATGTTGCGTCTTATCTCGAGTATCACGTAGGCAATGCCCGCAACGACCCCGAAGATCTCGACAATGTTTTCAGTTATCCAGTTGATTGTCATTGGGTCAGAAGGATAATGAAATGCCTGCTGTGTAATTGATCCCCGCCTGCGGGAAAAAATATGCCCACGATTTTTCCACGCCGTCTTCGGTCCACATCCCACCGTAGGCATTGTTCTCGTAGGTGGCGCTGAAGAGGTTGTTGACCATGAAACGCAGCGTCAGCTCACCCGCCTTCCTTATATTGAACCGGTAACCGGCAGAGAGGTTGCTGACGAAGTAAGGACTGATGGTCCTCTCCTCGCTCATTGTATTGTCAAAGTACTGCTTTCCCACATACTTGCCTGTCAGCCTCAATGAAAGCTGTTCCACCGGGTTGACTTCCAGCTCCGCCGATCCCGTCAGCCGGGGTGAATATGCTATATCAACCAGGCCGAGATCTTTGTAGAGATACTCCTCGCTCCAGTCTTCGGTGTCATAGCTGAAGTAATAATTGCGGAAGTCCTTTATCGTGCTGCGACTCAGGGTAAGGTTCATCTTCAGGGCCACCGCCTGCGAAGGCCTGTAGCTGCCGGCAAGCTCCACCCCTGTCCTGTAGCTGACAGGCACGTTTGACATGATTGGGTACCCGGTATTGCTTATCCTTCCCGTTGGTACAAGCTGATCATTGTAATGCATGTAGTAGATGTTGACGCTCATGGCAGCCCTGGAGTTCCTCCAGCTATAACCTCCTTCGAGGTCAGTGAGACGTTCCCGTGCCGGGGTTGCCTCCTCATCGCCGGCAGCATCCTTGTAGTCGGTCCTCGTGGGCTCACGGTGAGCCACGGCTGCCGAGACAAATGCTTCGCTTCCGCTGCCGTTGCTCCAGAAGATGCCTGTCTTGGGGTTGAAGAAAGTGAACCAGTAGCTGCCAGTGAGATCCTTCAGGTCACTGTCAGGACCACTGAAGCGGTAGCTGATATGCCTCAGCTGAAGGTCGGCAAAGGCGCTGAGGCTGCCTGACACCTTCGCGTTTACCTTACCATAGATGTTGAGTTCATCCTTCAGCCCTTCATTCCTGTACCACTCATGGCCGGGAGGCACCAATCCGGGAAACTCCATCCAGGTGACTCTTCCGTAGTGATCACCGTCATAACGGTTCACTGCTCCGCCAAATGTCCACTCTGCGGTTTTCCCCTGTCTGATCAGAGACCAGACGGCACCATAAAAATAGTTGCCAAGCCACTTCTGCTGCACGATGTCAGTGGCGGTTACCTCCGGAACATACGTCATCATGTCGTCAAGGCCATATTCAGCCGGATCAATGTCGCTCACCTGTTCCTCGTAATACCCCTTTCCCGTTGTGAGGTGCAGGCCGGCATTCAGGATGAAATGTCGCGCGAAGTTGTGGGTGTACAGGAGATGGTAATGGTTCTGATCATAATTGTCGGTCTCGTCCTCATAGTAACGCACCTGTCCCTCGCTGTCGGTATATTCTCCTGCTGGGTTATAGCGCCTGTTTTCCGGCATGACCTCCGAGGGGACACCCCACCAGCTTATACCTGTTCTTTCGCTCCCGGTGATCACGTTAAAGCGGATTCTGTCCGAAGGGGCGGACCAAATGCCGGTGACCATCGCCGATCTTATGTCAGCGTCGCTGTGGTCGATAAATCCGTCACTGCCTATCTGTGATGCCCGGACCATCATGTTGAATCTCTCCCCGAGAACTCCTGTCCACGCCTTTGCTGAGGCCCTGAAGGTGTTGAACGAGCCGTACGACAGCTCTGTAACGACGCCCGGATCAGGGGGCGGTGTCATGCTGCTTATGTTCACCGATGCCCCGAATGCACCGGCGCCGTTGGTGGAGGTTCCCACCCCGCGCTGTACCTGTATGCTTCCTGCCGACGAGGCCAGGTCAGGGAGGTCAACCCAGAACACCTGCTGTGATTCTGCATCGTTGAGAGGAATACCGTCAAGCGTTATGTTTATCCTGCTGGCGTCTGTGCCTCGTATCCTGAGAGAGGTGTAACCGATGCCGTTCCCCGCATCAGAGGTCTCAACCACCGATGGCGTCATCGACAGGAGATAGGGCATGTCCCTTGTCATGTCGCGCTCCCTGAGCTCTGCTGCTTCCACGGTGCTGTGTGCCATGGGTGTGCGGTTTCCTGCGCGACTGCCCCTGACGATCACCTCCTCAGCCATGAAAAGCGCCTCTTTAAGTGAGGCATCCGCCACAGCTGTTCCTCTGACGACCACCAGCGTGTCAAAGGTATCATACCCTGTGAAGCTTATTTGCAGGGCATAAGTGCCGTCACGCAGTCCCCGCAGGGCATACCTTCCGTCGTTGCCTGTAGCCACTCCTGCCCTGATACTGTCAATCACCACCGAAGCTCCCGCCATGGGTACTCCTCCGGCGTCAATGACGCGGCCGGTGATCATGCCTCCGGAGCGCTGGCCTGTTGCCGCGGCGGACGCGGCCAGCATCAGGAACATGAATACCAAAAACTTCCTCACCATTTCTCTAACCATTTAATAATTCACTGTCAGAAGTGAGGGTGTTTCAACAAGCTGGAAATGATTACTCTCTTTCCCTACGCCGGCATTACCCGGATCAGGTTTTAAGGGTATGATCTCAGCCTGTTAAGTAAGGCACCCCGTAATTTGACAACGCAAATATACGACAGAAATATCTGAAATGCCAAAAAACCGGAGCAAAGCTCAGTAATTTCTATATTCGTATATTTGTCAGGAGGAAAGAGGGCAGAAAATGGATGATATTCTAAAGAAACTAAAGTATGGTGACCAGGAGCGTATAGCAGTTCTGAATGCTCCGGATGAGTTCAGGGAGCGGATTTCCGGCTTGCTTCCTGATGTAAGGATAGACACTGAGATCAATGCCCGGTACCTGTATGATTTCATGATTGCCTTCACACCCGGCTCCTCGGATGTGGAGAAGATCGTACCGGCATGCATTCATAACCTGAGCGATGACGGAAAACTGTGGATGGCCTATCCGAAAGGCACCTCGCGCAAGTATACAAGCGACATCAACCGCGACCACGGCTGGAATACTGTAGAGGAAACCGGCTTCAGGCGTGTAGCCCAGGTGGCAATTGACAACGACTGGTCAGCCCTGCGTTTCCGTAACGCAAGGTATGTAGTCACAGGAAAATAGTTATGCAAATGAGAATGCTTCTGATAACGGGGTTCTGTCTTGCATTCTTCATATCATGCAACCGGGAAGATGCATCCGAGTACTTTACCGGCAGGGTGGAATTTCCCGTTCAGCCCAACCTGGGTGCCAAGGAGGCCATGGCGGCGCGTGTGGTGCCGCATCCCCGTCAGTTTGAATGGCAGAAGCTTGAGATGACAGCCTTCATTCACTTCGGCATCAATACCTTCACTGACAGGGAATGGGGCACCGGAGACGAATCCCCGGAGCTATTCAATCCTACCTCCCAGGATGCTGAACAGTGGGTGAAGGTTCTGGGGTGAGGCAGGCATGAAGATGGTGATCATCACAGCCAAACATCACGACGGTTTTTGCCTGTGGCCGACGAAAACGACTGATCACTCGGTGGCATCCAGCCCGTGGAAAAGCGGCAAGGGTGATGTAATAAGGGAGCTGAAGGATGCATGCGACAAATATGAGATGAAGTTCGGGCATATCTTCTCGCCATGGGACCGCAATGCCGGTTGCTATGGCGATTCTCCGGCATACAACCGTTTTTACATGGAGCAGCTGACAGAGCTGCTGTCATGGTACGGAAAGGTGGATGAGGTATGGTTTGACGGCGCAAATGGGGAAGGTCCTGACGGACGCCGGCAGGAATATGACTGGCAGGCTTATTATGACCTCATCAGGAAGCTGCAACCTGATGCCGTCACGGCAATCATGGGAGAAGATGTGAGATGGGTGGGGACAGAGACAGGATACGGTCGCGAAACGGAATGGAGTGTGACGGCACTGGCGCCGGGAGGCATACCGGAAAGCCGTGCCATTAACGAGGCGCTGGGACTTACTCCCATGTCGGGCGACCTGGGTAGCAGCACACTGCTTCGAAAGGCTGAAAATCTCTACTGGTACCCGGCCGAGGTGGATGTCTCAATACGACCGGGGTGGTTCTGGCATGCCTCGGAAGACAGCCAGGTGAAGGATGTCAGCAAGCTGGCTGAAATATACCTCAGTTCGGTGGGACGCAACGCGGTGCTCCTGCTTAACGTCCCTCCCGACAACAGGGGACTGATAACTGATTATGACATAAATAACCTGAGAGGCTTGAAAGAGTGGATCGACGGCATGTATGACACTGACCTTCTCAACGGTGCCAGACCATATGGCCGGGGTGCCTCCTACGCCATCGACGGTGATAACAGCACCTCATGGAACCCGCGGCGTGGCCGTGTTGCCTCCTTCGTCCCGGCTATTGTCGCCACATTCAATGTTGCCATGCTCCAGGAAGATATAAGCAAGGGACAGAGGGTTGAGAAGTTCGTCATTGAAGCCCTGTCAGCATCACAATGGGATACAATAGCCACAGGCACAACAATCGGTTATAAGCGCCTTATAAGGTTCCCCGAGGTAAAGGCCGATGAGATCAGGCTCACAATCATCTCATCAAGGGCAAATCCGCATATCAGTACTTTCGCACTGTACAATACTGAATAAATTGGTACGGTTCTTGTTTCCTGAACTGATGTAATAAATAGTTGAGATATGAAAAATATAGCAGCATCAGTCCTCATATTGCTATTTGCAATAGCAGCCACGGCACAGGACAAAGTGCCTCTTACAAAGCAGGAGAAGAAAGCTCTGAGGCAGGAAGAGAAAAGGCAAAACGAAGCAATTATGGCCATAAATACAACCGAAGCACTAAAATCAGGCCGGTTCGTTCTCAAGGCTGACCAGCTGCGAGGCCGCGGAGGGTATATGACGAGTGTCAATCCCACTCACAAACTTCGTAGCGGTAGAGGGAAAAGAGGCATATTTCCAGATGGCCTCAGTGTCAGGAGTTGGTTTCAACGGCCTTGGCGGGGTGACACTGAAGGGCAGGATAACCTCATTCGAGATAAACCAGGAAAAGAAACACGGTTCATACACCATTCTGATGAACACCGTTGGCAACGGAGGCAATCTCACAATAGTGATGAAAGTTAACAAAACCGGGGAGATGGCTTCTGCATCAGTCTCTTCAAACCATGGAAGCAGGATTGACCTGAGCGGTGTACTCGTACCCTGGACAGGTACCGGGGCGCAGATTTATAAAGGCAGGGAGGCCTATTGAAACAAATTTCCATTAAACACCGATAATACAATTCTGTATGATAAAACTGTTGAAATTCTATCCGTTACTGATTCCTGTTATGCTGGCTTCATGCACTCCTTCTCCTCAGTATTTCAAGTACAGTAACATTGTAATACCGGTCGAAGAGAGGATTATTCCGGAGACAGCACCGTTGAACGTACCGCTCAGCATTTACGCATACGCTTCGGCACCCGACGGCTGCTGGTCTAACATCCACTTCGTCTTTGAGGAGACTGATGAAAAAGCTTATAACCTCTTTGCGCTGGCCGACTATGAAAGCAAAGGGGCATGCCCTGAAGTTCTGGTGACGGGTGACACATTGTTAACCTTCACACCTGTCCGCCCCGGAAACCATATAATTACGATCTGGAGAACCTCTTCCACCTTTGACCTTGATACAATAAAGGTTGGCGAATTTTTGACGGAGAAATGACCTACCTGCCGCTTTTCCTGAGCGGTTTCGTCAGCCAGTTGCGCTGATGCTCCTCCTCGGCCATGTGAAATATCTCCTTGTTGACGTATTTGATCGATTCCACGGTATAAAGGGCGCGTGGATTGAACAGGTTTATCTGGTCGAGAACCTCCTTTATCATGCTTCTGCGCGCGATGATGTATATCACTGCAACTTCTCCTTCAATGCCCTCTGCCCTGACCGATGTGACACCGTAACCCTTAGCCCTGAGATCCTCGATAAGCTTCTTGGCGTCCTTGCGGGTTATAACCCTGATCATCTCATGACCTATGGCCAGCTTTTCTTCAAGGAACATGCCCACAAAGTTACCGGTGGCAAAACCTGCCGCGTAGGCTATGTAACAGCCCCAGTTGTCAAGATCCTGCATGATGCGGCTGATAGCCATCAGCCAGATAAGAACTTCAAAGAATCCTACCAGCGGAGCCACCCGCTTCATTCCCTTGGTTGTAAAAATGATCCTCAGTGTGCCGAGAGAAACATCGATAATTCGCGCCACAAAGATGAAGAGTGGCAACAGGATATACGTAACTACATCTGAATTAAATACTTCCATGATGCTAACAAACATTTTTGAACTTGCTAAGTTATGACTATTTTTGAAACAGATTGCCCCAACAGAGAGCCTGATGAAATCACTTAAGATCTTTGCACTGGTTGCCTCGCTGATGTTGCCTTTTATAGCCGGCGGCCAGGAACCGAGGCCGTTTTTCATCCCGGTCCAGCGGTCTGATTCAGTTCTAATGGCAGGCCAGCAGCCGGATTCGGTTCACAAGGCAGGCCAGCGGTCGGATTCAGTTCTAATGGCAGGCCAGCTACCGGATTCGGTTCTCATTGCAGGCCAGCTGCCGGATTCGGTTCACAATGCAGGTCAGCAGGCTGATTCGGTTCTTACACTTTTATTCGCCGGAGACATCATGGGTCACGACGGCCAGATAGCAGCTGCCCTGAATGACTCGACCGGAACCTATTCGTATGACAGTGTATTCAAATATATCTCGCCTCTTATTACCGGCACTGACGTTGCCATTGGTAATCTGGAGGTCACCCTCGGGGGTGCTCCCTACAGGGGGTACCCGGCCTTCAGCTCACCGGATGCCCTTGCGGTGGCTTGCATGAATGCTGGTTTTGACATACTGGTGACGGCAAACAACCACTCCGCCGACCGGGGAACAAAGGGCCTTGTCCGGACCATCAGGGTGCTTGACAGTCTTGGCATAAGACATACAGGCACATGGATCAGCAGTGAGGCAAGAGACAGCCTGTTACCACTGATGATAAACCATGACAGCATGCAGGTCGCACTGCTCGGATATACTTACGGCACCAACGGTATAGTGGTGCCACCCCCTGCAATCGTCTCCTATATTGACACCGTCAGGGCAGCCGCGGAAATAAAGAAATCAATTGATGCCGGCGCTGACAAGACGATCATATTCATTCACTGGGGAACGGAATATGACACTCTCCCCGACCTGCAACAGAAGAAGGCTGCAGCTGCCCTTCTCAGAGGCGGCGCTGACATCATCATCGGATCTCATCCGCATGTGCTCCAGCCAATGATCGCAGAGACAGATTCATGCGGATTCAAAAATCCGGTGGTATGGTCAATGGGGAACTTCGTCTCCAACCAGCGTACCCGCAGAAGGGACGGCGGAGCAATGATAAGGCTCGATCTGAAGGTAAGGGGTGACACTGCTTTTATCTCTGATGCCGGTTATGTCCTGACATGGGTCTATACCCCCACCGAAGAGGGGAAACGGAAGTTTTACATTCTGCCCTGCGCTGCCTTCGAGCACCTGCCTGAATTCTTCCAGTCTCCCTCACAGTATGAGGCTATGATGGTTTATATAAGGGATGCAAGAAGGCTCCTTGACAGTTTAAACAAGGGATTCAGGGAGATGACTTACTCCCGGGGAAACTGGATCAGGTTAGAGAGAGAGCCCGTGTCGCTTAATTAGTATCTTTGCAGAGTTTTATACCGGACATGGAGGAATCGACAATACTTCTTGCTATTACCGCAGTCACCATCGGGTTTATACATACCCTCATCGGACCTGACCACTACCTGCCTTTCATCGTCATGGGAGAGGCACGCGCATGGAGCATTAAAAAGACAATGTTCATTACCTTCCTCTGCGGAGTGGGGCATGTGCTCAGCTCAATCGTAGTGGGATTAATAGGCATAGCTGCAGGACTTTCGATTTCAAAACTTGAGTTCTTTGAATCATTCAGGGGGAACATCGCAGCATGGCTTCTGATAGCTTTCGGCATTGTTTACATGGTGATCAGCCTGCGCGCACTCTACCGGAAGAAGAAACACCTGCACGGGCATCACCACCCCGACGGTACGGATCATGAGCATGAACATGACCATTTCAGCGGCCATTCTCATATTCATGTCAGTGACAGGAAGAACCTGACGCCCTGGATACTGTTCCTCATTTTTGTCCTGGGTCCGTGCGAGCCGCTCATTCCCATCCTGATGTACCCTGCCGCCGAGAACAACATCAGCGGTGTGATCCTCGTCTCACTGCTCTTCTCTGTTGTCACCATAGCCACCATGATGACGGTTGTGCTTGCCTTCAGGCTTGGCCTGAGCCGGATAAACCTGAGACCGCTCGAACGGTATGTCAACGTAATTGCCGGAGCCACAATTGCAGTATCCGGACTTGCCATCCAGGTTCTTGGTCTCTGAGATCATTTTTATTGTTAGTTTTGCCAAAATTTACCAGATGAGTTTCGACTACAACACACAGAGAAAAAGAATGTCCCTTCCTGAATATGGAAGAAACGTTCTGAAAATGATAGAACATATCAAAACCATAAAAGATCCGGACGAGAGGAGCCGGGCTGCCAAGACCATAATCCAGATCATGGGCAACCTCAATCCGAACCTGAGGGAGGTGACAGACTTCAGGCACAAGCTCTGGGATCATCTTATGATCATTGCCGATTTCGATCTCGATGTCGACTCGCCCTATCCGGCACCTGACCGCTCGAAGCTCGATGCCAAGCCCAACAAGGTGCCATATCATAACGGCGACATCAGATATGCTCATTACGGCCAGATAGTTCCCGCCCTGATAGAAGCCGCGTCGGCAATGGAAGACGGAGAGGAGAAGGACTATCTGACAACCCTCATTCTCAATCAGATGAAGAAGGACTATCTCACCTGGAACAAGACCCAGGTGGCTGACGACCTGATCATCAGAGACCTGATGGATATGTCAGGCAACCGGCTGAAGGTCCCCGAAAATTTCAAAATGCCAGACGTAAAAGAGCTTCTTGCACCACCGAAGAGCAAGACCCAGAGCAGGTACCAGGGAAGACCCCAGGACAAGTACCAGGGGCGGTCAAACAAACAGGGTAAGAAAAAACACAAGAACGGGTATTAACGATTTCAAACCTGAGGCCATGAGCATCACCACTGTAAAAACATATGACGCCCCTCTTCCGGGAGGCCATTACTCCCAGGCTGTTGTCTCAGGGAATGTGATCTACGTCTCTGGCCAGCTGCCCGTTATCCCTCTGACCGGTGACAAGCTGGCCGGGGATATCCACGACCAGACTCTGCAGGCCCTGAAAAACGTGCTCAGCATTGTCAGGGCTGCCGGCGGTGACATCACAACCATTGCACGTACAACCATCTATACCACTGACGTAAAGTTCTGGGAGGAGGTCAACAGGGTATATGCCGATTTCTTCGGTCCGGTTCAGCCGGCGAGATCAATCATCTCAGTGGCAGCCCTTCATCGCGGATGCCTGGTTGAGATAGAAGCAGTGGCTTTCACTCTCTGAATTGCCACTTTGTCATGTTTATCATCGTGGCCGGCATTTTGCTTATGGGCCATTATTAAAGTATTTTTATCATGGTGAAAAAGAGAAGTCACGAAGAGAGGCATGAGGAATCCATGCCCACGAATGAAACAGATGAAAATCAGACCACTGCAGAGACGGAAACGTCAGGCCGGACAACACCGCCCGGTGATGGTGAATCTTCAGTGAAGCACCAGGCCGGGGAGGAACTGCCGGGAAAACTGACAGAAATGCAGGACAGGTATCTCCGTCTTTCAGCCGAGTTTGACAATTACAGGAAGAGGACACTCCGGGAAAAGATAGAACTTTCGCAGTCAGGCGGCGAATCGGTGATCAACAAACTGCTCCCGATAATAGATGACTTTGACAGGGCCATGATCTCAATGCGTGCCACCGAAGACTGCAACGCGGTGAAGGCGGGTCTGGAGCTTATCTATGTCAAGATAAATGATTTCCTCAGGCAGAACGGAGTGAAAGAGATTGAAGCCGTTAATGAGCCCTTCAACAGTGACCTTCATGAAGCTGTGACGAGTTTCACTGTTGAGGATGAAGCCCTGAAAGGAAAGATTATCGAGGTAACACAGAAAGGATATACCCTGAATGAGAAAGTAATCCGCTTCCCAAAGGTGGTAGTGGGTGAATAACAGTATAGTTCTGCACTGAAACATGTCGAAAAGAGACTATTACGAAGTATTGGGCCTTAGCAAGGGAGCCTCGAAGGATGAGATAAAGAAGGCCTACCGCAAGCAGGCACTCAAGTTTCATCCTGACAAGAACCCGGGCGACAAGGATGCCGAGGAGAAATTCAAGGAGGCAGCTGAGGCCTACGAGGTTCTCAGCAATGATGACAAGAAGGCCCGGTATGACCAGTTCGGGCATGCCGGTATGGGCAATAATATGGGTGGCGGCTTCGGTGGCGGAATGACCATGGAAGACATCTTCTCCTCATTCGGAGATATCTTTGGCGACGCCTTCGGCGGAGCCTTCGGCTCGCGCAGGGGCGGGGGACGTTCACGCAACGTCAACAGGGGGACAAACCTGAGGATGAAGGTCAAGCTCACCCTCGAAGAGTTCGCCCACGGTGCAGAGAAGAAAGTCAAAGTATCCAAGTATGTCACATGCAATACCTGCCACGGCTCCGGCGCAGCCACCGACAACGATGTGACAACATGCACCGCCTGCAAGGGTACAGGGCATACCACACGTGTGATGAACACCATCCTGGGGCAGATGCAGACTACCGCCGCCTGTAATGTATGCGGCGGCGAGGGTAAGGTGATAACAAAAAAATGCCACAAGTGCTACGGCGAGGGCATAACCCAGGCGGAAGAGGTGATACCTCTCTCAATACCTGCAGGACTCTCTCCCGGCATGCAGCTGTCGGTAACGGGCAAGGGCAACGCCGCACGCCGCGGCGGCGTCAACGGAGACCTCATAGTGGTCATTGACGAGGAGCCGCATGAACAGCTGTTGCGCGAGGGCAATGACCTCATCTTTAACCTTTTCATCAGCATCCCGGATGCCATCCTGGGCTCCAACGTTGAGGTGCCCACCATCGACGGCAAGGTGAGAATCAAGATAGACCCCGGAACACAGGGAGGAAAGATACTGCGCCTCAGGGGCAAGGGCCTGCCCGACGTGAACGGCTACGGCAAGGGAGACCTGCTCGTTAACGTGAACGTCTGGATCCCGAAAAACCTTAGCAAAGAGGAACAGAAAACCATTGAACAGTACCGCAACTCAGCTACTTTCACACCCAGACCCGATGCCGATGACAAGGGATTCTTCGACAGGGTCAAGAACTACTTTTCCTAGCGGCGTAAACACTGAATATAAGGGTTGATGCGTGACCGGAGGCACGTATCAACCTTTTTTTATATCTTTGAATTTCCCGGACTAAAGACCAAATCGTGGAAAGAATATGATATTATTTGAAGCACAAAACGTGACCAAACGCTTTGCGACCCAGACAGCACTTGATGGCGTCAGCATAAGCGTCCCTGAGAAGAGCATCTATGGACTTCTCGGCCCAAACGGCGCCGGAAAGACAACCCTGATCAGGATAATCAACCAGATAACCGCTCCTGACAGCGGTTCACTGTTTATCAACGGCCGCCCTCTGAAGCCATCCGATGTGCATAACATAGGATACCTGCCTGAAGAACGCGGCCTCTACAAGAAGATGAAGGTGGGCGAACAGGCTCTTTACCTGGCCCAGCTCAAGGGACTCAGCCATGCAGAAGCCATGCGCCGCCTCAAATACTGGTTCAAAAAACTGGAGATAACCGGATGGTGGGACAAGAAGGTGGAGGAGCTGTCAAAAGGCATGCAGCAGAAGGTGCAGTTCGTTACAACAATGCTGCATGAGCCGCAATTGCTCATCTTCGATGAACCCTTCACAGGATTCGACCCGATAAACGTCAAACAGATAAAGGATGAGATACTCTTCCTGAGGGACCGGGGAGCAACAATCATCTTCTCAACTCATAACATGAGCTCGGTGGAGGAGCTGTGTGACAACATCACCCTGATCAACAAGGCTAACACAATACTTGAGGGGAGCGTTGAAAAGATACGAAGCGAATGGGCTGCAAATGAATACGACATTGTTTTTGCCGGTGAGGTAACCCCGTCAGGCAACGGCCACTTCTCCGTCCTGAGTTCAGCCTATGAGGACGGGAAGACCGCAGTGCGCATCAAGGCTGCAGAATCAGCAGAGACAAACGCAATAATAGGGTCCATGACCTCCACGGGCAAGGTTGTGTCATTTAATCCGTCACTCCCGTCAATGAATGAGATATTCATCAGGGTTGTGGAAAAGAAGAACAAGGAAGCTGCAAAAAACTGAGCCATGAACAAAATATCATTAATAATCCGCAGGGAGTACATAACCAGGGTTCGCAAGAAGTCATTCATCGTAATGACCCTGCTGACACCGTTCCTCTTTGCGATGATCTTCGTTATCCCGGCACTGGTCATGTCAAACGATGACAAGAATTTCAAGAAGATCGCAGTCATTGAGGACGGTGCCGACCTCTTCACCAACGTTATAACTGACACAAAGGATACTGATTTCGAGTATCTTCCAGGCGTGAGGGTCGATGACATCAAGAGCAATTTCACTGAACTGGGCTATTACGGCGTGCTCTACATATCACCCCAGGTAATCACCACACCAAACGCCATTCAGCTTATCTCCAGGCAACAGCCGCCGATAGGTCTTCTTGACCATATCTCCGGTTCGCTGGAGAGGGAGATTGAGAAACAGAAACTACTGGCATACAACATTGAAAACCTCGATGAGATCCTCAAGACAATAAACACCAGTGTCAAAATCCAGACCATAAAGATTGATGAAACAGGCAGCGCCAGGGAGACAAGCACAGGCATATCAATGGCCCTGGCATATATCAGCGGATTCCTGATGTACATGCTGGTATTCATGTTCGGCTCCATGGTGATGCGAGGGGTGATAGAGGAGAAGACCAACCGTATTGTGGAGGTGATTGTATCATCTGTCAAACCCGTTCAGCTCATGCTTGGAAAAATCATTGGCGTTGCGCTCGTCGGCCTCACCCAGTTCGGCCTCTGGATATTTCTCACACTGGCCATAGTAATCGTGGTTAAGGCAACCTTGCTTCCTGACGCCACGATGGAACAGATACAGCAGCTGCCGCAGAGCATAGCCGGTAACACCCCGGTACTGGAAGGAACTGATGCAGCATCGATATCGGCAGAACAGATAAGCGAGTTCCAGTCTCTGTTTGCCAACGCCATGAACCAGCCGTGGGGACTGATCATTTTCTGCTTCGTCTTCTATTTCATCACCGGATACCTGCTTTATGCCTCCCTCTTTGCGGCAATCGGATCGGCGGTCGACAACGAGACGGAGACCCAGCAATTCATGCTGCCCGTAACCATACCCATAATACTCGGACTGATAGTGGCCATGGGAACAATGCAGAATCCCGAGAGCTCCATCTCATTCTGGTTCTCGATAATTCCTCTCACCTCCCCTATCGTGATGGTGGCCCGTATACCATTTGACGTCCCGGCCTGGGAGATAGCGCTCTCGATGGCCCTGATGATATTGACAATTATAGGAAGCGTATGGATGGCAGCAAAGATATACCGCACCGGTATTCTGATGTACGGAAAGAAGTCATCGTACAAGGAAATTTGGAAGTGGCTGACATACAAAGGATAAACAGGAGCTGACATGCCGAAGATATTGGTCATAGATGACGAAAGGTCAATCAGGAACACCCTGAAGGATGTACTTGAATACGAAAAATATGAGGTCGATCTCGCAGAGGAGGGTCCTGAAGGCATAGAGCGTTTCTCGCAGGGATCATATGATGCCGTCCTGTGTGACATCAAGATGGCGAAGATGGATGGTATTGAAGTCCTGCAGAAACTCCAGGAGCTGTCAACGGATGTACCTGTCATAATGATCTCAGGCCACGGGAACATCGATACCGCTGTTGACGCCATCAAGAAGGGAGCCTTTGATTTCCTGGAGAAGCCTCTTGATCTTAACCGTTTGCTGATCACAATACGCAACGCCCTTGAGAGAGGTTCGCTAATCTCCCAGACCAAGGTCCTGAAGAAACAGGTAAACAAAAAATTTGAAATTGTGGGTTCTTCCAGGGCCATTAAGACTGTCACGGAGATGATTGACAGGGTTGCTCCGACGGAGGCGCGGGTGCTCATCACCGGGGCCAACGGCACCGGCAAGGAGCTTGTCGCCCACCAGATACATGAAAAGAGCAACCGCTCCAGGGGGCCTTTTGTGGAGGTCAACTGCGCCGCCATACCCTCGGAGCTGATCGAGAGTGAGCTCTTCGGGCATGAAAAGGGATCGTTCACCTCAGCCATCAAACAGCGCATCGGAAAATTTGAACAGGCCACCGGCGGAACCATCTTCCTCGACGAGGTTGGTGACATGAGCCTGGCGGCGCAGGCCAAGGTACTGAGGGCGCTGCAGGAGAGCAAGATAACAAGGGTGGGCTCCGACAAAGACATTCATGTAGACGTCAGGGTCATAGCCGCAACCAACAAGAACATAAGGGATGAGATTGACCGCAACACCTTCCGCGAAGACCTTTATCACCGCCTGAGCGTCATACTGATACATGTGCCCACCCTAAACGAGAGAAGTAATGACATCCCCCTCCTGGCCGACCACTTCAACGCCCTCATCTGCGGTGATTACGGCATGGGAAAGAAGAAGATAAAACCGGATGCCATCACCGAGCTGCAGAAGATAAAGTGGACTGGCAACATAAGAGAGTTCAGGAATGTGCTGGAGCGCCTTATCATCCTCTGTCCCGAGGAGATCACGGGCAGGGATGTGGTGGCTTATGCTCATCCTGTCTCAGGATTCGGAGAGATATGAGAAAGAGGAACGGAATTATAATACCTGCCCTGTCACTGTTGATTGTGCTTGCCCTCTTCGCGGGCTGTGACAGGAGTGACAGGGAGGGGATACCTGTCTCATTCAATGACGGATGGATGTTTATCAGGCAAGACTCTGCCATCTCTGACCAGATCCTCCCGGGTAACATCCCAAATCACAAATGGGAGGAGGTCACTCTTCCGCATTCGGCTTTTTTGGAGCCCCTTGTCGTATCAGGCAGCCAGTGGACCGGTATCTGCTGGTACAGGAAGCTTTACAGGGCTGACAGGAGTCATCGTCACCGTAACACCGGCCTGCTTTTTGACGGGGCGATGCATGACGCCATCATCTATCTGAACGGAGTCGAGATCGACCGGAACACCGGGGGTTATCTGCCGTTCTATGTCAGTCTGACCGATGACCTTAATTACGGCAGGGAGAATGAGATTCTTGTCAGGCTCGACAACAGGGAGAATCCTTCGATACCTCCGGGCAGGCCGCTTGCGGAGCTCGATTTTCTGTATTACTCCGGCCTCTACCGCAACGTGAGCCTCTATGTGACAGACAAGCTGCACATCACTTCTCCGGTTGAGTCTCACGCCCTCCAGGGAGGGGGCATAAACACCGGAGTGCGCGATCTGAGCCGCGATGCTGCCACTCTCACCGTATCAGTTCATGTGAGCAATGATGACCGCATTCCGCGTTCATTCCACATGAAGAATACACTGCTTGATGCTGCCGGCCTTGACGTCGCCTCATCGCGTTCCGAGCTCGTGGAGCTGGAACCCGGGCAGAGCAGGCGCCTGATGACAAAGATGATCGTCATGCAACCTGCTCTCTGGTCCCCTTACAAGCCGTTCCTCTATACCCTGCAGACCGAGCTGCTGTCAGACAACGGCGTAATTGACAAAAGGGAGACACGAACCGGCATAAGATCGGTGAGAATAACACCTGACAGGGGACTGGTACTGAACGGAGACCCTGTGACAATTACCGGTACAAACAGGCACCAGGAATATCCGTATATAGGATATGCCCTTTCCGACGAAGCCAGCTACCGTGATGCGGTCAAGATCAGGGAGGCGGGTTTCAATCTCGTCCGCTGTTCTCACTACCCGCCTTCCCCGGCATTTCTCGATGCCTGTGATGAGATCGGACTGATGGTTATCAATGCCATCCCCGGATGGCAGTTCATCGGTGATTCGCTCTTCAGGGAGGCCTCGGTGCGCAATACGCGCCAGATGTGCCGCCGTGACCGCAACCATCCCTCGGTAATAATGTGGGAATCGTCTCTTAATGAGACCATTATGCCATACAGTTTTCTCGCCCGCCTGCATGAGACAGTCAAGGAGGAGCTCCCCTATGGCAACAACTATACCTGCAGCTGGATGGATACCATTTGTGATGTCTTTATTCCTGCCAGGCAGCACGCCATTGCTCCAATGTACTGGAAGGGATACAGCAAGAGTAAACCTCTCTTTATCTGCGAGTACGGCGACTGGGAGTACTATGCAAATAACGCAGGGTTCAACCAGACGGAGTTCAGTGACCTGGCTCCCGGGGAGAGGAACTCAAGGCAGCTGCGCGGTGCAGGAGACCGGCGGATGCTGCAGCAGGCATATAACTTCCAGGAAGCACATAATGACAACCTATACGGTCCCGCTTTCGGCGACGCCAACTGGCTTATGTTCGACTACAACAGGGGTTACGCTTCTGATATTGAAGCCTCGGGTATAATGGATATCTTCAGGATTCCGAAGTTTTCCTACTGGTTCTACCGGAGCCAGACAGAAGTGGGCCCGGTTTGCTTCATAGCCCATCATAACCTCCCGTCATCAGGCAACACTGTGAGGGTATTCAGCAACGCCGACAGCGTGCAGCTTTTCCGCAATGACACTCTGATTGCCATCCGGGGACCCGACAGTGACTCCGCATCAATAAACCTGAAACATCCTCCCTTTACCTTTACACTTCCAGGTTATGTGCCCGGCACCCTGAGAGCAGTCGGACTCAGAAAAGGAGCTGAGTTTATCACACACAGTGTCACCACTCCCGGGCCTCCGGCAGCACTTCGCCTCTTTGCCGACTTCAGCAACAAGCCGCTGAAGGCCGGCGGATCGGATGTTGTATTTATCTATGCCACCCTCGTTGACTCGCTCGGCAATCCGGTCCATAATGCCGACTCGCTGGTAGAATTCTCGGTAAGGGGAAATGGAGAGCTGATTGGTCATAACCCCGCCAGAGCCGAAGCCGGAGTGGCTTCAATTCTGCTCAGGGCCGGCGCCAAACCCGGGAAGATCATGATCAGAGCCCGCTCGGGAGAGATGGCTGAGGCTGAGATAATGACAGAATCAAGGAAATGAAGCCGAAGCAGTTCCGGCTGCTCAGAATCTGAAGTAGATGAACGGCTGCACAACATCCGTCCCCACCTTGTGGAGCAGGAGCACCACACCTATTGCAATCAGGAACTTGACTGCCAGCGGGAGCCTGATGAAGAGACCCCTGTATGCCTCCTTTGTGGTTACCGGAAGAAAATGAAGGATGTATCCTGATACAATCAGTACTATCACCGGCAGGTAGGCCATGATGACCATGCCGTAGTCACCCGGCGTGAATGATGTAAAGATCTGTGTCAGCATCATCCCTGCCTCCTCCATGGTTCCCGCCCGGAAGAATATCCATGCGAAGCTGACGAAGTTGAAGGTGAGTATGATACCTGCTATGCGTGCTGCGCGAGTTTTTCTCCGTACACCCCTGAAGAGCCATTGCCATATCCTGTCTGCCACGAGAGCCGCTCCGTGCAACCCTCCCCATATCACAAACCGCATAGCGGCGCCATGCCACAACCCCCCGAGCAGCATGGTGATCATCAGGTTGATGCCCGTACGCACAGGACCCTTCCTGTTGCCCCCGAGCGGGATATAGAGATAATCCTTGAGCCACCTCGAGAGGGATATATGCCACCGCTTCCAGAAATCGCCGATATTGGCAGCCTTGTATGGTGAGTTGAAATTGAGGGGAAGCCTGAATCCCATCAGCATCGCGACGCCGATGGCTATGTCGGTGTATCCCGAGAAGTCGCAGTAGATCTGAAGTCCATATCCGTAAACGGCCATGAGGTTTTCAAAACCCGAAAAGAGCGCCGGAGTCTCAAACACCCTGTCGATGAACCCCGCAGAGATGAAGTCCGAAATCAGCATCTTCTTTACCAGACCCTGAAGTATGAGGAACACCCCGTACCCGAATTCGTTGCGGCTGATCGTATACTCTCCCCTCATCTGGGGTATGAATTCGGAGGCTCTGACGATGGGGCCGGCAACAAGCTGGGGAAAGAAGGTCAGGTAAAAGGCAAAGTCGACGAAGTTCCTTTCCGGCGCCATACGTCCGCGAAAGACGTCGATACTGTAACTCAGTGCCTGAAAGGTGAAGAACGATATCCCTACCGGCAGCACAATGGTGTTGACATTAAATGAGGTACCGAAGAGGCTGTTAGACCACGCTGAAAAGATGTCATGAAGCAACAAATGCCGTATTAAAGAGTGAGTTTAGCGATTCGGTAATGAATCCCGCGTACTTGAAGTATGAGAGGAAGCCAAGGAGCAGTACAACATTGGTCACCAGCCAGAATCTCTTCCCGGATTTGCGCTCACTCTTGCCGGTCATCAGGGCCGTCAGGTAGGTCAGGAGAGTGGTAAGCAGCAGCAGGATTATGAACAGGCCTCCCACCCGGTAGTAGAAATAAAGGCTTACCAGCATGAGCCATGTATGGCACATCGCTCTCTTCCTGTGCATAAGGGCAAAGCCGGCCATCACAACCAGGAAGAATATCCAGAAGCCCGTTGTGGTGAAAATGAATGTCTGGAGCGGGTGGTACTTCAGCAGATAGAGGAGCCAGCCGCCTCCCTCATCCTCTCAGGCTCCGCCATGGTAACACCCTCATCGTCGCCCATGGTGCTCTTCTGTAAAGAGGAGGCGCTGCTGTCTGTGGCCGGTGACTCTGCTGTAGCCGCACCGTGGAAAATGGTATCAGCGGTATCGGCGGTCTGGTCAGCAGCCACGGCTGCCTCTGCGCGGGCAATCAGAAGCTCAGAGTAAATCCTTGCGGCTAATGTGTCTGCCCCGGCATTGGAGAGATGGGTGAGGTCACGGGAGGCCAGTGCCGGCATCTGTTGAAACCATTTAATGATCGAGCCGCGTCCGCCCATAGACTCCCAGGCATCCCAGAATATGGCACCACTCCTGGCGGCGGCCTTCATCTGCGCATCCCTGATGGTCCTGATGTTAGGGAAGTATCTTATGGAGTCATTTACCCTCAGAGCCATATCCGTCACACTCACCAGCACCCACCGGAACGCCCCCGGAGGCTTGCTTCAGGTATTCGATCTGCTTGACCAGGCCCTCCTCATAGTAGTGATACTCGCTTCTAACATTCCTGACCACATTAAGGCCGAACTGCAGAAAGATTATATCCGGCTTAAGCTTAGCCAGGCATCCTTCAATACCCTTGATGTCAGTCATCACAAACTCAAGTCCGGCGCTTCCGCGTACAGGGACATTGTCAATGATCACTCCGGCATCGCTCTCCAGGCTCAGGCCATAGATATCAGGGGAGTTGCGGCCGGTAAATTCAACGGTGATATCGGATATTGAAGGAAGAGGCACAGCGTACTCCAGTGGCCCTTCGCCCATCTGAAGCATCGCGAAATCTACCAGTTTGCTGCCTGATCTGATACCGACAAGTATGGTATCGAAATTGTTCCCGTAAAATATCCTCAGCCTCTCGTATTTTGATACGGAGGCATCGGCACCGGGGACCGGGTTGATCTTTACCGAGGCAAAAGAGCGTGCTTCAAGGGTATCGGCAGGAGGGGTGAAGCGGGAAATGGCAAGCATCGGACCCATCCTGTTATGGGGAATCGAGCCTTTCCTGTAATCAAGCAGCGTATACCTCTTCCAGTTTGATGACGACCTGACGACGTAGGAGCGTGTATACATCACCGGCATGACCGGAGAGATAAGCCCCGGGCCTGTCCCGCCTCCCTCTTCTCTCAGCTGCTTCCTCAGCAATGAAGTGACACGGTCGCCCTCAACCTGGGAGTCGCCGTAATAAAGTATCCTCACCTGCCGGCCTTTTGCAAGCGAGTCCCTCAGAGCGTCACCCGGATAATAGGGAGCCGCTGCAACTGCGACGGTCAGATCCGTGGCCGTAACAGCCGGCAGGCTGTCATGCGCGGCAGGATCAGCCCGCGACGTTTCATTTACTGCATTGTCACTGTAGAGTTCATCATGAGTGACCGTATCATGTGCAAGGAGATCACCGGATGATTCATGAAACAACATGCCCCCACCCCACCTCTGATTAGTGATCGCGAGACTCAGAACAAATAGCGTCAGAACGACGGCAAGCAGAAAAAGCAGGATTCTGCCGGGGCGCATATTCAATTATTAATCAGCTTTTCTTCCTGATCCTCAGCTTCTGACCCACCTGTATCCTGGAAGCATCGGAAATATTATTCAGTTTCAATATGTCAGTGGCGGTTACACCGTCAAACTTCTTTGCGATGTCCCATACAGTGTCACCGGTTCTGACGGTATAAAATTCAAATTCCCCGTCATAAGAAGAGGAAACAGATGTGGCTGCGGCAGGTGTTACTGAGACTCCTGTGGCTGCAGCTGTGACCTTCCCCTCCAACTTCTGCTTTTCGGTGAAGCTCATTGAATTGACCTTGCTGTAACGGTCAGCTTTGGCCGGATCGACATAAACGGTTAGCTTCTGTCCTATCCTTATCGTATTGCGGTAAATATTGTTCCAGTACCTCAGGTCCGAGAGGCTCACGTCATACCATTCGGAAATGTAACCAAGGTTATCGCCGTCCTTTACCACATATGTCAGGGCTGTCCTTCCCTTCACCTCGGGCGGGCTATAGGCCGACTGGGTGGTTGCGGTGGTCTGGTTGACCCTGGTGAGGTACTGCTCTTTCCGGTAGCCGGTGATGGTATCAGTCATGGTTATGAAATCTCCCAGCTTGTCAACCGGAAGGGTGATGGCACTGGGTCTGCTCCTCCCGGGAACCAGTCCGGTGCGGTACTGTGGATTCATGGCCCTGATCTCTTCCAGGGGCAGATCGAGCACGGCCGCAATCTGCTCAAGATGTATGTCCTGCGAGACCATCACCGTGTCTATCGCCAGGGGCAGGTTGATCTGCACCGGGGTGATATTGTGCTCGCGGTAATAGTTCATTGCGTAGGTAGCAGCCACATATGCTGGAATATAACCGCGGGTCTCACGGGGCAGACGGTAGTAAATCTCCCAGTAATCCTTGCGGTTGTCTGACCGGCGTATCGCCTTGTTGACGTTTCCCGGGCCGCAGTTATAGGCGGCAATCACCAGTATCCAGTCGTTGTAGATGCCATAGAGGTCTTTCAGGAACCTGGCGGCTGCATGTGTGGCCTTCACCGGGTCACGGCGCTCATCTACGACCGAGTTGATCGTAAGACCGTACATGCGGCCCGTGCTGTACATAAACTGCCAGAGTCCAGTAGCCCCTACCCGGCTTACTGCGTTGGGATTGAGGGCAGATTCGATGACGGCCATATATTTCAGCTCTACAGGCAGTCCATAGAAGTCAAAAATATCCTCTATCATCGGGAAATAGTAATCCTGCAGCCCGAGCATGACCTGGAACCTGTCAACTTTTCGCTCAGTATATACGTGGATATAATTTCTTATGATATTGTTGTACGGGAGGAGTATGACGGAATTGATCCTGCCGATCCGGTCCTTATATACAGAGTCGGAGGACTCTCCTATGATTGAGTCGGCCGGTGAAATGTCGGTCATGGCAACTGACATCTGTATGAACCAGTTATTCAGCAGACTGTCCAGATCGCGCTCAATATGTTCGGTGGAATCGTCATTTTTTATTATGATGGTATCATTGACTGCAGAAACGGAAAGCGGTAAAAGGGTAATAATAAGCGGCAGGATTATTTTTTTCAGATTCATCTTCATCATTTTTTAGAAATTCTTTGTGATGGAAACCACTATTCCGGGCGTAATGCCTGCATAGGTTGCGGTAACAGGGATTACTGACGCTTTCAGGTCATCACTGATATCGTAATCAAAGAGGCTGCCGTCAACGTGGGCATCGAGGATGGTTAACAGGTACCACGCCGCTATGCCTATATAGGACAGGTCGCGGTATCTGCGATAGTAATCTACGCCGTTAAGCAGGGATGTCTTCACCCACGCCTCGTCTGACGGGTTGTATGTCTCGGGATAGAGGACGGGGTCATAAGATGAGGGATCCTGATTAACCAGCAGATCCAGGTAACTGTCGGTCTCTGGTATAATGTCCGTGAAATCCTGATATGCGGTAATCAATGTGTTGTAGTTCTGCGTGTTGAAGGTGACGGCATAACCCAGAGCTCCAAACCCGGCATAGACAATCGGCACTTTCCAGTACTTGCGGTTGTATATCTGTCCCAGTCCGGGAAGGGCAGCAGCATACATGGTCGATCTGACAGGCTCAATAGAAAACCTTCTGACCCTCTCTTTTCTGGCGGGAATGGTGTCCTGGGCCTGTGTGCCGCAGGTCATTACCGATGATAAAAAAAAGAAGAATGCTATTTTGCCGAACAGCTCCAAAGGGCAAACCTTTTACGTTTGCCGGCAAATATAACTATTTACCTGTTAAGTTTATCGAGCAATGCGATTATGCGTTCCATCTCATCGCTGTCACCGAAGGGGATGACTATTTTGCCCCGGCCCTTTTCATTGATACGGAACTGCACCTCCGACCGGAAGAGGGTACTTAGCTGTCGTGACAGCTCCTCGTACTCGGTGCTGAGCCTCTTTCTTTTCTCGACCTTGACCGGGTCTCTTGATGATCCGCCCTGGAGGTGGCGTACCAGCTCCTCCGTAGCCCTTACGGAGAGGTCTTCCTGTATGATATGATAGAAGACGTTTATCTGTTTGCCAGGGTCTTCGATATTGACAAGGGTCCGCGCATGACCCATGGAGAGATTCCTGTTGCGTATACCCAGCTGTATCTCCGCGGGAAGCCTCAGAAGGCGCATGTAGTTTGCGACCGTTGAGCGCTGCTTGCCCACCCTGTCGCTGAGCTGCTCCTGGGTGAGGCTGCACTCTTCAATGAGACGCTGATAGGTGATTGCCACCTCGATGGCATCAAGATCCTCCCTCTGGATATTCTCTACGAGGGCCATCTCAAGCATCGCAGTGTCATCGGCAGTGCGGATATATGCCGGAACGTGTGTCAGACCGGCCATGCGGGCGGCACGCAGTCTGCGTTCACCGGCGATGAGCTGGTAACGGCCTTCACCTGTCTCCCTGACGGTGAGGGGGACCACTATCCCCACCTGGCGTATGGAGGCTGCGAGCTCTTCAAGCGACTGGCTGTCAAAGCGTGTGCGCGGCTGAAAAGGGTTGCCGTCAATGGAGTTGATATCAATCTGGAGGTTTGCCTCAACCTTTTTCTCCAAAACCTCTTTCTCAACACCTTCAATCAGGGCGCCGAGGCCTCTGCCCAGGGGGCTCTTTCTGGCTGTGTTCATAACGCGGATAAACGTATTATTGGTTCTTCTGCCTGGCCTCTACCCTGTCGAGCAACTCGCGGGCCAGGCTGAGATAATTGACCGTACCCCGTGATTCTGCATCGTAGAGTATGGCGGGCTGCCCGTAACTGGGAGCCTCTGACAGCTTTACATTGCGCTGTATGATAGTATTGAAGACCATCTGCTGGAAATGACGCGTGACCTCATCCACCACCTGGTTTGCAAGACGGAGACGCGAGTCATACATCGTCAGAAGAAAACCTTCGATCTCGAGGACCGGGTTAAGGTTGGTCTGAATGATCTTGATGGTATTGAGCAGCTTGCCGAGCCCCTCCAGCGCAAAATACTCGCACTGTACAGGTATAATTACCGAATCGGCGGCAGTGAGTGCATTGACGGTCAGCAACCCGAGCGACGGAGAGCAGTCGATGAATATAATCGTAGTCGGGGGAGATCACCGCCAGAACCTTCTTAAGGGTCTTCTCCCTCTCAGGCCTCTCAAGCATCTCTATCTCGGCTCCCACCAGGTCTATATTTGAAGGGATGACCGACAGGTTATCGATGCCGCATGCCATTACCGCCTCGCGGGGGCTTACCCCGTCAATCAGGCAGTCATATATGGTGACCTTCACCTGCTTGCTGTCAATGCCCACACCTGATGTGGCGTTCGACTGCGGGTCGGCATCAACAATAAGTACCTTCTTTTCAAGCGCTGCCAGGCTTGCGGCCAGGATTGCATTGCCTTCTGTGCGTTCTTTCCCCCCCCCGCCCCCCGTAGCATCGTCTTTCCTACCCCTCCCCTTCTGATTTGCCAGTGCTATTATCCTTGACATATGATCCCTTTATTCCTTAAATTAATGAGCTTCAAATTTACTACTAATGGCTATCACGGGAAGCAGGCCATGCATGTTCTTGTAAACATTTGATCCGGGTTTATTAACACGTTTTCAACAGGGAGAACTCCGCAAAAGCACTCAATTGCGGGTAAGCGGAGAGACTGTGATCTCATAGAGCCTGGGCCAGTATTTGCCGGTGACGAAGAGGCGTCTGTTACCTGCATCCCAGGCGATGCCGTTAAGCACGTCGGTCTCCTGTGAGCGCTCCTCACGGGGCAGCAGGTTATTGAGTTCGACATACCCCATCACCTTGCCTGACAGCGGATCAATGCGTGCTATCCTGTCGGTCTGCCATATGTTTGCCCAGAGCTCCCCGTCAATCATCTCAAGCTCGTTCAGGTTATCCACCATCCCCTTATTGTCCCATACTTCAACCGAAGAGAGGACATTGAACTCCGGGTCGAGAAACCATATCACATTGGTTCCGTCACTCATCACCAGGCTGTCGCCCATGGTAGTCAGCCCCCATCCCTGGGTCTGGTAATATATCCTGCTGACCTGTTTCAGGGTCGATTTGTCATAAACAAAGCCCACTTTGGTTGTCCATGTAAGCTGATAGATGCGGTCACCGAGCAGTGCCACTCCCTCACCGAAGAGAGAGCCGTCGAGATTGACCTGGCTCACCACCTTCCCTGTCCCGGCCTCCACTTTCCTCAGTGATGATTCGCCCTGCTGCCCTGTGCCCTCATAGAAGAAGCCGCTGTCATAAACCAGTCCCTGCGTATAGGCCCGCCTGTCATGCGGATAGCTCATGACAACGCGGTAACGGTAAGTCACCGGGGTGATATCTGACAGCAGAGTGACGAAGAGTGTCACGGTCTGAGGTTTTGACATTGATGAGTATGCCACCGCCCTCAAGGGGTGCTCGATCCTGCCGGAACGCCTGCCGGGTCAATCTCTGCCGCAGCTGGAAGCGTAAAGAGAGTCGTCCTCAGGGTGCCGCCGACCCATAGCTGTACGGAATCAACCCTGGTCTGACCTGCCGCCTGTGCAACGGAAAAGACTATCCTGTCAGCGCATGACAACATTGAGTTATCGGCAGGGGCAAGCACTTCAATAAGCCGCTTCGACGGACGGGTGTCACCCGTGGCATCATCCCCGGCACTGACGGCACTCTTCTCATTTCCCTTGCCCGGGGAGCCGGAGCAGGAGATCATTGAAATAATCACCAGAAGGAAAAGGAAGACCGGCATTTGCGACTGCGTCCGCCGACTGCCGAATTCCGGTGCTGCTTCCGCCAGCTGGCGGATTGGCGATATGACTGGTAAACTGCTTCATCGGACGAAAATTACTTTTTCCCGAACAGGCTGAAACGCCGCGTCTTTATCGCCCGCATTGCCTGCTCTTCTCTCTCCGACCACGGATCGATCATGTTCAGTACCTCTCCCCAGCCCGGAAAACCTCCCACATTCTTGTCGTCAATGAAAATGTCGACATTTACTTTGCGTGGCGTATCTTCCGTCCACAGCTCCTCCGGGTAGTTTTTGTTAACGGCATAGAACTCAATGCCGTTTTGCATGCAGTAGTCGACCGCCTCATTCAGCTCCCTGCCGGTGCGGAATGTCCGATGCAGGATGAGCAGCGCACCTCTCTTCTGAAGCTCTTTCAGGGTGATGAAGGCAAAAAGCATCTCCTTGCCGATGGCCGGGTACTCGTGCTCAACTATGGTACCGTCAAAGTCAACCGCTATCTTTATATTTGTCAGATCCCTCATAATCCAGATGCAAAAATAAACAAATATAGTTGTCCGGAATATTGTAATTTTACTCCACCCCACAAAGAGTCATGATAAAACATATTCCCAATACCCTTACCTTGCTGAACCTTGTATCAGGTTTTGCTGCAACTATCTATGCAATAAAAGGTTATAATGACTATGCGGCATTCTGCATCATGGCCGGCATGATCCTCGATTTTTCCGACGGATTTGCAGCGCGACTGCTGAAAGCATATTCCGACATTGGAAAAGATCTCGACAGCCTTGCTGATGTGGTCACCTTCGGTATTGCTCCAGGTGCCATCGTCCTGAACCTTCTTACCTCGGCCGGGTTTGGGTTAAGCTGTCCAGCCCTCGCGGTTGCCAGCGCTGATTACTTGCCGCTCTCGGTCATCGCGGCTTGCCAAATTCAACAATGACACCACCCAGTCGACCTCCTTCAGGGGTCTGGCCACACCGGGAAGTGCATTCATCGTTGTATCGGTTGTCATAGCCTCGGCATACACTGACTGTCCAGTATCTTCGGCACAATGACCGGGTCTCCGTGGGTCACCGGCCTGATGTCACTTTTCCTTGCCGTGATGATGCTGATCAATATGCGGATGTTTTCGCTCAAGTTCTCCAGCCTCGGATGGAAGGGTAACGAAGAGCGGTGGCTCTTTGCCGGAGTCACTGTTCTGCTGTTCCTGATCTTCAGGCTGGCTTCGCTGCCGATGATCATGGCAGCCTATATAGTTATTTCAGTAGTCTTTAACCTTCAGCTGGACAGCCGGGAGGCATCATCCTCCGGGGTATAGCTGCTCACTGCTCAGTACATATGGCCTTCTCCGGACATCTCTTCGGCAGTAATATCCTTTCTGTTTATTGATCTCCAGGCAAACCATATGTATGCCACCACAAAGGGAATTATCAATGAGACATAGAACATAGTCTTGAGGGTAAACTGGCTTGATGATGCCCTGGCCAGTGTCAGGGAGCTCTGCAGGTCAGCCGATGAAGGGTAGAAGGCCGTCTCGCCGTAACCGGCCATGAAGAACAGAGCCATAACCACCGGCACGGTGCCGAAGCCTGCATACCAGACTGCCCTGCGGGAATTCTTCACAATTCCCATCCATAATGCCACGAGCACCAGCACCACTCCACCCGCAAACAGTATCAGGGTGACGGGGCTTCCCACCAGGTTATGGAGGTAGTGGTACTGCACCAGGGTGACATTGCCTGTCACACTGTCGGCCCTGTAACCCTTTCCCAGAAGGATAAGGGCTGTAAAAGCAAGGAAGAAGACGAGAAAAGGAACTGCGTTTCTCAACAGGGCCCTTTTTATCAAACCTCCAAGATCTGCATCCTCAACAGAGTTATTAAGGTACATCAGGCCCAGCACCCTTGCAAGGAAGAGAACCGCCAGACCAAGCAACAGGTTTACAGGATTTGTCAGAGCCTCAAGACCGTGCCACCCTGATCCCCAGGTCACCCTGTTGAAGAGATCCAGCGCGAAGTCCGATCCCGTAAAGAAGGTTGCGACTGCCACTCCTATCAGGAATGGACCGAGGGAGCCGTTGATGAAGAGGAAGGCGTCAAAGACGCCGGTGCCGAACACGTTTGAAGGTTTTGACCGGAACTCGTATGCCACGGCCTGGATGATGAAGCTGAAGAGAATTGCCATCCAGACCCAGTATGCCCCGCCGAAGCTGGTGGCATAGAATAGCGGGAATGAGGCGAAGAAGGCGCCGCCAAAGGTGACAAGGGTGGTGAAAGTGAACTCCATTTTTGCCCCAGTGCATTGACCATCATCTTGCGCTGCATGTCATTGCGCGGTAGCGAAAAGATAAACGACTGGCCTCCCTGAACGAACATCAGGAAAACGAGAAGACCGGCCAGAAGTGATATAATCATCCACCAGTAGTCTTGCAGGAATGTGTGTGATATCATCAGTGTCATGTTTACTCCTCCTGGTGTTTTGGACCTATTTTGATCTGTTTTGCCATAATGGATACCTCTGCTATGAGCAGTGCGGTGAAGAGGACAGCGAAGAGCCAGAAGGTGGTCTGCACGGCTCCGGCGCTTATGTTCGATACGGCCACACTGACAGGCATGAGGTTCTGAATTATCCATGGTTGCCGACCCATCTCCGTCACTATCCATCCGAGCTCACTGGCAAGATAGGCCAGAGGTATCGAGAAGAGAGCCAGCCAAAGGAACCAGCGGTTTTGTTCAATCGTCATCTTCGGGAGAAGTAGATGGCAAGTATGAAAAGCAGGATGAAGAAAAAACCCAGTCCCACCATGATTCGGAAACTGTAAAATGTGACCGGTACTGACGGTATCACCTGCCAGGGGTGTTCAAAGAAGCTGTATCCGAAGTACCTGAAGTAGTTATCGGTAAAATTCTTATCCTTGAATCTGGCTGCCAGGATTGACATCGACTCAGTGTCTCCGATCTCCTTTGCCATCTTATAGTCGGTAAGCACCTGGCGGGCATAGGTTCCGCGCTCCATCATCTCACTTACAGAGAGGATGCCACGCTCAGGGTTTCCATTGACAAGATCCTTAATACCCGGCACAAAACCGTCAGCCTTCCCCGTAGTCATAATGGAGAGCAGCTCCGGCACCTCAATCTTCAGCTTTATGTCATGGACTTTCTTTTCCCCGATTCTTTCCCCGCTGTCTGTCAACGCCCCGATAACCGTCAGTCCGGCATCGCTCCTGCCATCATACAGAGCCTCCATGGCAGCAAACTTTACGGGTTGCACCTTTGCGATGGTGCGTGCCGACATATCTCCGGTGAATGCTACCAGCAGCGATGAGACAAGACCGAAGATGCCTGCAATCAAATGCTCCTTCCGGCCAGGAGTTCCTCCCTGCGCCTATGAGAAACCATGAGCTGATTCCTACGACAAACACCGAGGCCAGGACAAACCCGGAGGTGACAGTATGGAAGAACTTGTCGATGGCGACGGGGTTAAGCACAACATCCATGAAACTGGCCATCTCGTTGCGGGCGGTGTCAGGATTAAAGACCATGCCCACGGGATTCTCCATCCATGCGTTGGCCACAAGGATCCAGAGGGCAGAGAGATTGGCTCCTACTGCGACCAGCCATGTGGAGGCAAGGTGAAACTTTTTGCTCACCTTGTTCCATCCGAAGAACATCACCGCCACGAAGGTCGACTCGAGGAAGAAGGCCAGTATGCCCTCGATCGCCAGAGGAGCACCGAAGATGTCACCAACGAACCAGGAGTAGTTCGACCAGTTGGTGCCGAACTCAAATTCCAGAATGATGCCGGTAGCCACCCCAATGGCGAAGTTGATACCGAAGAGGGTCATCCAGAACTTCGTGATCTTCTTCCATGCCACATCACCGGTACGCACATAGATAGTCTCCATGAACGCGAGGATGAAGGAGAGACCAAGGGTAAGAGGCACGAACAGCCAGTGGTATATGGCTGTGAGTGCAAATTGCGCCCTCGACCAGTTGACCAGTGAAAGATCGATGTTTTCAATCATAATATCATTTATTTCCTGTTAGTTGTTCCAAAACGTACTCGCTGCGCTCCTCGTCGGACCTGAAGTTGGTTTTAAAGAAAATCGGGAAGAAGAAGAGCCTAAGGATGAGAAACATGATTAATAGTTTGATAAGGATAATGACCCATACCCTGTTGCCCCACCATGACATGGTACGGAATCCGTCATAATAGAACCCCGCAATTTTACCAAAGGCAGATCCTAACCCTGGCATCACTTCTCGTCTCTTTTATCCCCGTCCCCGCCGGCCTGCGTGTTTTCGGGGGCTCCTTTTGCCTTCCCGGCCTCCTTCGCCTCCCTGGTCTCCTTTGCCTTCCCGGCCTCCTTTGCCTCCCTGGTCTCCTTTGCCTCAGTGCTTTCCCTGGCCTCTTTGCCGAAGCCGGAGGTTAGCTTGCGCACAGGCCCGAAATTATAGAAGAACTCACGGGCAAAAACCCTCAGTGCAGTATATGCAGGCACGGCCACTATCATCCCGATAATACCCGCGAAACTTCCCACCGCCATAATGACAAGGAAGATTTCAATGGGATGGGCATTTACACTCCGTGAATATATCATGGGCTGAATCAGGTTATTGTCTATGACCTGGGTACAGGCAATAACTATGACCATATAGAGGACCAAAAGCCATATGACCGGGTAGCCTGCCGTTGTCACGGCTGTCGCCACGCCCATCAGTACGGCAACTGAGCCACCCAGCCAGGGGCCCAGATAGGGGATCACATTGAAGATCCCCACCAGCAGCCCCATCACCAGGGCCTGGTGGAACGGAAATCCTACGATCGTCATGCCGATGGTGATGTTGACGAGCACAATGGTCGACTGGAGAATAATACCGATAAAATACCTTATCAGGAGTTTCTTTATGGAGTGCAGAACATTCCTTATCCGAGCCTCATACTGATCGGGAACCATAACCATCACCGTCTCCTTGAAAAGTCCCTCATCCTTAAGGAAGAAGAAGGCGAGGAAGGTTATTGCCACGGCAGCAACGACTAACCTGCTGATCACTGTCACGATATTGCCTGCAAAATCTGTGATTGATGCAGGATTGAGAATATTGCTGATGGTTGTGACAGCAATGTCATACAGGGTTTTATCTGCAGGCATGTCACGGTAAATCTTCCTTATCACCGTGTCGAGTTTGTCGAGCTGGTCACGAAGACCCTGTACTATTGACCTGCATCAAAACCGGAAAGTGCATCAAGCTGTTTGGTAATGAGCGGGATGAATATCATGAAAAAGAGAGCCAGCAGGCCGTAAAGCAATATCAGCGTAAGAAGGGAACTCAACGCCCTTGGGAATTTGAATTTCCATACCCTTATACTGTTCAGCAAATCAACGACAGGCCTCCCGATCAGTGAAATAACGCCGGCAATCAGGATGTAGGCAAAGATGCTGCGGAAATACCAGAAGAGGTACACCAGCAAAGCTATACCTATTATTATCAATATGTTACGCAGAGTTGTATTCATCAGGCTTTGTGGTCAGATAATAAAATACTGCTGTCGCAGGAATTGGCTAAAACTCCTTTCATCAAATTTAAAAAGAATTCCCGGTTATGCAATCGGTTTATATCAAATGTCATTATGTCATGCCGTATTTAAATATATGTGTCATTATGGCATATATACGGAATCGGCATACTGATTGCATTAATGACTGTGAAAATATCCAAAATGTTAAACATAATAAAAAGGAGGTTAATATGTTACCAATGATTACAAGAAGGAATTACAAACCGCTTACACTGTCGGATTTCTTCAATGAGGACTTCTTCCCGGCATTCAACAGGAATGCCAGCAGTCTGCCTGCTGTAAACATCAGGGAAGATGAGAAGGGATTTTATCTTGAGCTTGCTGTTCCAGGCATGAACAAGAAGGATCTGCGCATCGATGTTAAGGATGATGTTCTGACCATCTCCGCTGAGCACAAGGAAGAGCAGCAGGGGGATCTGGATGGATACAGGCGCAGGGAGTTCAGCTACAGTTCATTCTGCCGCAGTTTCTACCTGCCTGAGGATGTCAACGGTGAAAAGATCGGTGCCAGTTACAGGGATGGTATCCTGAGTGTTGAGATACCGAAACTTGAGGAAGAGAAGAAGAGGGAAAAAATCCGCTCTATCAGCATCTCGTAATGGCGCGACAGTTATCTGCAAACTGAGAGACGCCTTTGTCGGGCGAATAACAGAGAGAGGCCCGTGAAGGGCGCACAGAAGAAGTCGCCCATGCGGGAGGACAGAAGAGTCGCCCATGCCGGGAGGACAAAAGAGAGTCGCCCATGCCGGAGGACATAGAGCCCCATGCGGGCGTCTCTCTGTTTTATTACCATATGGTTTATTATACAGGTATCTGCACCTGATGTTTTGTAATCATGCCTCTACCTTCACGGAGATCAGCTCGCGTGCAAACCTCTGGCCGTAGCTGATGAGCAGTTTTTCCTTATCGCTCTCGGGCACGAACTTGAATGCTGCCGGACTCTCGAAGAAACGAAGTTTAAGGTTCTTAAGCATCTCAGCAATGAGTACCGGGGCCTCACCGCTCCATCCGTACGAGCCGAAGGAGCCTGCCAGCTTGCCCCTGTCTCGCAGCGGGCTGACCATAGCCGCGAGTTTATAGACAGGCAGCAGGGTGTTCTGGTTGATCGTCGGCGACCCCACTATGATACCATCGGCTATTGTAAGCTTAGAGTCCATCTCCCCTACATCGGCCGTTTCAATATCCATTAACTCGGCCACTACATTCTCGACCTCCGAAGCGCCCCTGGCAATAAGTTCAGCCATCTCCCTGGTGTAACCGTAGGCAGAAACATAAGTGATCAGCACTCTCTTTTCTTCGGATTCCTCCGTAAGCTTAAGATAGGCTGATGCCATGTCATGTGTGTCATCAACTGTCTTCTTCCATCCCTTCCTGAGTATTGGTCCGTGACCTGTGGCAATCATTGAAATATCAAGCGGCCTGATCTTTTCAATGGCCTTTATCATGAATTTACTGTAAGGCTTCAGGATCACATCAAAATAATACCTGAAATCTTCACTGTAGTCGCCTGTAAGGTCGTCAAACATCTCCTCACTGCAGTAGTGCGCGAACGAGTCGCATGTAAAAAGTATCCTGTCCTCAACCAACGACGTATAGATGCTGTCAGGCCAGTGAAGGTTGGGGGCGGATATAAATTTCAGGGTCTTGTTGCCCAGATCCAGTGTGTCGCCATCCTTTACGACCAGCGATTTAAACGGCCTGTTGACTATGTCTGAAAGGTACCTAATGGCATTGCCGCTGCCAACGACAACCGCTGAAGGAGCCAGGTCAAGCAGCTGACGCATCGCCCCTGAATGATCGGGCTCTGTGTGGTCAAGCACTATATATGCAATTTCAGCGGGGTCAGTGACCCTCCTGAGCTTGCTGAGGTACGTATCACTGAACATCTCCTTGGCCGTCTCAATGACGGTTTTCTTCTCAGCATTGATGAAATAGGAATTATAGGTGGTACCGTGATCGGTATGCATCACGATATCAAATGTTTTTATGTCAGGATCAAGCACTCCTATCCACTTCACATCGGGTGTCAGATCCAGTATTTTTGTATCTTCTCTCATATCCGTTAAATTAAATAACTCTGGCAAGGATTGTCCTGCTTGCCCTCACCTGGTCAAACATTTCCACGTCAACCTCTGTACCTGTGGGAAGGAATATGTCCACCCGTGATCCGAACTTGATGAACCCAAGCTCGTCACCCTGATGCACCTTCTCTCCCCTTTTCGAATAAGTGACAATGCGCCTGGCAACCGCCCCGGCAACCTGTCTTATAAGTATTCCTGTGCCGTTATCTGATATAACAACTATTGTGCTCCTTTCGTTCAGTTCAGACGATTTCGGGCTGCGGGCATGATATTTTTTACCGGGCTGGTAGTGGGTATATGAAACGGTCCCCGAAATGGGGTACCGGTTGCTATGCATGTTGAAGGGTGACATGAAGATCGATATCTGCAGCCTGTTGTCATTGAAATACTCATTTTCAAATGTCTCCTCTATCACTACTATCTTGCCGTCGGCCGGAGCGTAGATCAGCAGCGGGTCTGGCTCCACAGGTCTTGCAGGCGTGCGGAAGAACATCAAGATAAAGGTAAAGAAAAGCAGTGATGCAACTACAGCGGCATAATGCAGGAAGGTAGAGACACAGCAGGATCAGGCAGGCCGGAAAGATCCAGGCAGCGAGCAAAAGAAAGACTCCGAAGATAATCCTGTATCCTTCTTTATGAATTTTAAATTTTCTTAACATCATGGTCATACAGAGACTGCAAGATAAAGATATACGAGCGGAAATGCCACTACCACGCTGTCAAACCTGTCGAGAAAGCCCCCGTGGCCGGGCATTATCGTCCCGGAGTCCTTCAGCCCCAGGCTCCGCTTCAGCATCGACTCCAGCAGGTCGCCAATGGTGCCTGCCACGGAGATGATCACAGCTATGATCATCCACCCTGTGGTGTCTGCCACACCGAGCCATCCGGAGATAAGACGCGCAACGAGGAGGGTCAGTATCATCCCTCCGAAGAAACCCTCCCACGACTTCTTCGGTGAGATCCGCTCGAAGAGACGGTGCTTTCCAATTGATGACCCTACGAGGTAGGCCCCGGTATCATTGGTCCACAATAAAAGAAAGAACCCTATCAGAATCCCGGGTGAAAATTGGATGGCCTCCATGGAAACCAGCGGCTCGAGGCCCGTCCGGTTAAATACGGCAAAGGGAAACATCGAGAAGGGGACCGCTGTGTAAATGATTGAAAATAATGTATGGGCAAGCGAATCGAAGGGTCTCTCCACCTTTCTGAAGAGCTCTGTCACCATCACTGCTGATATCACTGGTATAAGCACCAGGAACCCATCGAGGGGGAGCCATCCGAGAGCGATCATTGTGGATGTGACATAGAGAATGAAGCCGCTGATAATGCCTGTGACCAGCTGCGGCCTTACACCTGTGCCTCTCACCATGATGTAATACTCGTGCTGGGTGCCGCCAATCATCACCGCACCCACAATAAAGAAGAGAGCGGATGAACAGAAGTCCCGAGAACGAGTATAACGATGAAAGCCCGGGCGTGGTGGTCGCGCCTGACAAAATTGGTCACCTCACAGATCTTTGATTATTTCCTTTGCAATGAGCACGTTATTCACGATGGACAAAAACCTCGATCTCACGCTATCTTGTAGATGCTGTCGCGCTTGTCTATTGCGACGGCGTTGATACCGCTTGTCAGAAGGCGTTCAACGGCTATATGGCTTCTGACATCATCCGTGAAACTGGATATGGCAACCCACTCATTCTCCATGTTCAGCCGGTGATGCGGGAACTTCCGACGCTGCGGTGGTTGCCGGGGTTTCAGGGGTCTCCTGAATTTCAGGAATCCGCGGAACTTCCGGCAAGGATGGAATTTCCGGCATTGACGGTATTTCCGCAGCAGGCTTCTCATCGGACATATCTCTTGTGCGGTCACCCCTGCGTTTGCCGAAGATACGCTCAAGATCCTCGCTGAAGATCACCTCTTTTTCGAGCAGCTGCTCGGCAAGCTGTCTCAGTCCTTCGATGTTGGCGGAGATGACCTCCTTCGCCTTTCCGTATGACTCTTCCACTATCTTTTTGGCCTCACTGTCTATCAGCTCAGCCGTCTTTTCGCCGTAGGGCTTTGTGAACCCGTATTCCGACTGACCTGAGGAATCGTAAAAACTCATATTCCCTACTGCATCTGACATTCCGAACCAGGCAACCATGGCATATGCCTGTTTGGTCACCTTCTCAAGGTCACTCAGGGCGCCGGTGGAAATTTTTCCAATGACCAGTTCTTCTGCTGCCCTTCCTCCCGAGGGCATAGGCCAGCTCGTCACAGATATGTTCACGGGTCGAAATGGATCGTTCTTCAGGGAGATACCATGCTGCCCCCAGAGCTTTTCCCCTGGGTATGATGGTCACCTTGAGGAGAGGACTGGCATGTTCCAGGAGCCAGCTGACGGTGGCGTGCCCGGCCTCATGGTAGGCAATCGTCCTCTTCTCCTCCATGGATATTATCTTGTTCTTCTTCTCCAGCCCGCCGATGATCCTGTCAACGGCATCGAGGAAATCCTGTTTCTCCACCACCGTTTTGTTACCCCTGGCAGCTATGAGGGCAGCCTCGTTGCACACATTGGCAATGTCAGCGCCGGAGAATCCCGGAGTCTGTTTTGCAAGGAAGGCAATGTCAAATCCCTCATCAAGCTTTATCGGACGAAGGTGCACCTTGAAGATGGCTTCGCGCTCCTTGATGTCAGGAAGCTCAACGCTGATCTGGCGGTCGAATCGGCCGGCCCTGAGCAGAGCCTTGTCGAGTATGTCTGCCCTGTTTGTGGCTGCAAGGATTATCACCCCGCTATTGGTGCCGAAGCCGTCCATCTCCGTAAGGAGCTGGTTGAGAGTATTTTCACGCTCGTCATTTGCGCCGAAGTTCGGGTTGCGGCCGCGGGCACGCCCTACGGCATCGATCTCATCAATGAAAACGATACACGGTGCCTTCTCCTTTGCCTGCTTGAAAAGATCCCTGACTCGCGAGGCGCCGACACCGACAAACATCTCCACGAAGTCTGAACCGGAGATGGAGAAGAAGGGTACATTGGCCTCACCGGCAACAGCCTTGGCAAGAAGCGTCTTACCTGTCCCCGGAGGACCCACCAGCAGAGCACCCTTGGGTATCTTGCCACCGAGGGAGGTGTATTTTTTCGGGTTCTTCAGGAAATCAACTATCTCCATCACCTCGGTCTTGGCCTCTTCAAGACCGGCAACATCGCTGAAGTTGGTCTTTATATGAGTGTCCTTGTCAAATATCTGGGCCTTCGACTTGCCAACGCTGAAGATGTTGCCGCCACCGCCACCGCCACCGCCGCCGGACATGCGCCTCATAAAGTAGATCCACAGCAGGGCGATGATCAGAAACGGAAGTATGACACCCAGGAAAGTGGCCAGGTAGTCTTTCCTCTTCTGGTATTCGAGGTAGATGCGATTCTCTTCAGTATATCCGGCCTTATCCTGAGCCGCGGAAAAGAACTCCTGGAAGAGCTCAACGGTTCCGAAAGTGTGGTAATAGTGCGGTCTTGGGGGCTGCAGCCCAAAGCTACGCTGTTCTGCAAAATCGGGATAACGCCCGCTCTTGAGCGAGTCGGTTTTTATGTAAATCTCAGCCTGTTCCTCATTGATCACGATAACCTTCTCAATGTCGTGATTCATGACCATCTCTTCAACCTCCCTCTGCCCGGCTTTCTGAGTGTACTTGCCTGCAAAGAGGATCTGGAACAGAAGAAATGTCAGCACAAGAGTTGCAATCGGCCAACTTGAGTTGAACCAGGGATTTTGGCTTTTTATCGTTCTTGTCTGACCTTGGAGTCTCCTTGTTCTCTGCCATATATCATTAACCTTTCATTTCTGTTTTGTCTTCGAGCATCGTTACACGACCGTCAGCCCACAATGATTCGAGGTCGTAAAAGTCCCTGTAAGGCTGCTGAAAAATATGTACGAGAACATCACCGTAATCTAGCAGAACCCATATGCAGTTTTCCCTGCCCTCAATATGATAGGGTTTTCTCCCTGTCTCCTTCCTCAACCACATCCTCAACCGACCAGGCGAGTGAATCAACCTGCTTTGTGGATGCGGCGTGACTTATCACGAAAAAGTCGCACATCCTGCTTTCAATTTTTCTCAGATCGATCAGCGCCACCCTCTCTCCCTTTTTCTCAAACAAACCCTTTACAATGCTCTCTGTCATCTGGGTGGCCTCTTTCCCGGCTTTTCTCATCAATAAACTTTTCAGTAATAAACAGTTCCTGTAAACTGCCGCAAAATTACGAACATTTATCCGTATTTTCGTCCGGCTCTTACTCTTTTTACAATAAGGGTGCCAATTTGACGGGTTGGGACAAAAGCGCCGGTTTTAGACTGATATTGAACATTGCAAATACTTCTTTACCATGATCATAGGCTCATCTGTCAGGCATTATGAAAAAGTGTCATCAACAAATACGGTGGCTTCAGCCCTGCTTCGTGAGGGAAAGCCTTCCGAAGGCACCGTAATAACGGCATCATATCAGGAGAGCGGAAGGGGACAGCAGGGGAACAGCTGGGAGAGTGAACCCGGTACCAACCTGCTGATGAGCGTGATACTGTACCCGGTCATGGTGAAGCCATGGGAGCAGTTTATAATTTCCCGGATGATCTCCCTTGCCGTCCATGACCTGGTGAGCCTCCACACCACCGATACCACTATCAAATGGCCCAATGACATTTATGTCAGGGATGACAAAATAGCAGGCATACTGATTGAGAACAGCATAATGGGCAAGACACTGGGAAGCACCGTGGCAGGCATTGGGCTGAACGTCAACCAGACTGTTTTCAGGAGCGACGCCCCCAACCCGGTCTCACTTGCCATGATCACAGGCGCGGATAACGACCTGTCAGCCATTACCGAGAAGCTGACGAAACTGATTGACAGCAGGTACGGCATGATCATAAGGGGTGAGACGGCAGCGCTCTGAGAAGGATTATCATGAGGTACTGTACAGGTGCAGGCGACATGGCACCACTACCGCGATAGCCACGGCATGTTCGAAGGCCTCATTGACCGTGTGAAACCTGACGGAATGCTGGTGATAATAAAAAGAAACGGGGAAGCCGCGGAGTATGCCTTCAAAGAGGTCGATTACATCCTCTGATCTTGTCAAAACCCTTGTATGACTCAATGGCATCAATCAGGTTGTCAAGGTATCTTCCGGCTGAAATCTCCCAGGAGCATCCTCATCAGAGGGTTCATGTTCAGTTGTGCCGTGATGTGGAATTGCTGATCTGAAGTTTGTGATATACCCGATTGCCACCTGCACCGTGATCCTTCCCGTAATGAAGGTCTCCGCATCATAGATGATCAGTGAATGAGGCAGTGCCTCAGACAGGGAAGCCGATATTCTGCCTGTCTTGTCGAGTCTGAAGCTGCAGTGATCTTCCGTCGCCTCCCAATCCGTTATCAAACCGTTAGGAATCACTGTTTTCAGGTTGCGCATGTCAGTCAGGAAGGCATACAGATCGCCGTCACTGCAGGGCACCTCGCCCTTCCTGCTGGTATAAGTTGTCATCGGACTCAATTTTTTCTCATTCTGCTATTAATTTTAACTGCTGCCCCCCCCCCCCCCCCCCCCCCCCCCCCACTGCCGATTTGTTTCGACTGCCGACTGCCGACTGAATTACCTCCCCCACACCGAAGGTTCCCTGCGCCACTCCTTAAGTGTTTCCACATCACCCTGAGTGATATACCCGGAAGCGGCAGCCATTTCAACCAATACACCGTAATTGCTGAGGGTATCGAGCCTGCATCCCTCCGCAGCAAAGGCATCTGCAGCCTTGCTGAAGCCGTAGGTGAAAATGGCTATCATCCCCAGCACGTCGCATCCGGCTTCACGGAGCGCCCTTACAGCCCCCAGGCTGCTTCCCCCGGTGGAAATCAGGTCCTCTATAACCACAACCTTCTGCCCTTTCTCAAAATAACCCTCAATCTGGTTCCCCAGCCCATGGTCTTTTGACCCTGACCTCACGTAGATGAAGGGCAGTTGAAGTCTTTCAGCCACAAGCGCACCATGGGCTATCGCGCCGGTGGCAACACCGGCTATAAGCCCGGCATCAGGGTATAACTTCCTCACCCTGTCGGCAAAGGCATCCCTGATGAAACCGCGTACAGCGGGGAACGAGAGCGTCATGCGATTGTCACAGTATATGGGCGATCTCCAGCCTGAAGCCCAGGTAAAAGGTTTTGCGGGTTGTAATTTAATTGCTTTAATTTGCAGAAGGTATTCTGCGGTTCTATTTGCTGTATCGTCCATATGGTAAAGTATAAAGTATATTTTGACAACAGGGTAATCACTCTCTCCCCCGAGCCCGACAGGGTGCAAAAATACGCCCTTTTCCATAAATACAACGTGGAGGAGGAACTCTTTGCCCAAATATCACAGTTTGCCCTCAATAATGAGATCCCCTCACTGAATATTTATTCATCCGATATCAACAACCTGTGGCAGGTCTTCTCATCATGGTTTACAGTGATTGAGGCTGCCGGCGGACTGATAGGCCATCCCTCAGGAAAATACCTCTTCATCATGCGCTACGGCCGGTGGGATCTCCCCAAGGGCCATATTGAAAAGGGAGAGACTCCCGAAGAGTGTGCCCTCAGGGAGGTGACCGAAGAGTGCAACATTCGCGGCCATCTTATCGAAGGCTCGCTCCCCTCGAGCTATCACACCTATCTCTTTGACAACAAGCCATTTATGAAAAAGACCTGGTGGTTTCGCATGAGTTACGGAGGTGAGATGATAACCGAACCGCAGGCCGAGGAGGGCATCACGCACGCCGAATGGCTCACACCACGGGAGATAGCCCGCATCAAGTCAAACACCTTCCAGTCGCTGCTTGACCTGTTGAACTATACCCTCAGGGTAAAGTGATCACTTATTGAGATAATCTGAAATTTTTATTGACTCAGGGACGAACATCGAGGCATCGCCTCCATTCTTTATGATGTCACGGACTATGGTCGAATTGACCGGGGTATGTTCGGTGCTTGTAAGCAGGAATACGGTATCTATCTCCGGGGCCATCTTCCAGTTCATGTGCCCCATTGCCCTTTCATATTCAAAGTCAGCCGCAGTGCGCAGTCCTCTGAGGATATAGCGTGCATTGTGCCTGCGGCAGAAATCGACTGTCAGGCCGCTGAACCTGGTGACCTCCACCCTGCTCTCCCCCTCAAAGACCCTGGCAATCATCCTGAGTCTCATTTCAATGCTGAACAGGTTATTCTTTTCCGAATTCTCTCCTACGGCAATAATGACCCTGTCAAACAGAGGCAGGGCTCTTTTTACGAGGGCTTCATGGCCCACGGTAAACGGATCAAATGAACCTGGGAAAACGGCAGTTTTAGTCATGACAGGCAGTATAACGTTTAGTCAAACTCAATGATTCTTGCATTGGTCACCTTCTGCTTCAGCAGCACATAATCAAGTACGTCCATGATAGTGTCAACATACCTGAATTTCAGTCCGCGGACATACTTTTCATTTATCTCTTCCACATCCTTGCGGTTCTGTTCCGAGAGCACTATCTCCTTTATGCCCGCCCGTTTCGCTGCCAGGATCTTTTCCTTTATACCGCCCACGGGAAGCACCTTGCCTCTCAGTGTTATCTCACCGGTCATGGCCACATACTTCTTGACCTTTCTCTGGGTGAATGCGGAGGCGACGGAGGCGGCCATGGTAATTCCGGCCGATGGACCGTCCTTGGGGATGGCCCCTTCCGGGACGTGCACATGGATATTCCACTTTTCGGAGAATGTTTCGGGAAGGCCGAGCAGCGAGGCATGTGCCTTAAGGTATTCAAAGGCTATCACTGCCGATTCCTTCATTACATCACCCAGGTTGCCGGTGAGGGTCAGGTTGCCCTTGCCCCTGCTGAGGCTGGTCTCCACAAAAAGAATCTCACCGCCGGTGGCTGTCCATGCAAGGCCTGTGACGACACCGGCCTGATCATTCCCGTCGTAGATGTCTTTAAGGTACTTCGGAGGTCCGAGTATCTCCCCCACTTTTTCTTTGGTCACCACGGCTTGGGGAGTGTTGTCGAAGCCGATCTCCCTGGCCCTGAACCTGACCAGCTTGGCTATCCTCTTGTCGAGCTCCCTGACGCCCGATTCTCGTGTATACTTCTGAATGATATCCTCTATCACCTCGTCAGGGAGGTGGAACTTATCAGTGGTGACGCCGTGGGCCTCCAGCTGCTTGGGAATGAGATGCCTGACGGCTATCTCCCTCTTCTCCTCTACCAGGTAGCCCGTTATCTCTATCAGCTCCATCCTGTCGCGAAGGGCAGGCGTGACCGTTGCGAGGGTGTTGGCGGTTGCAATAAAGAGCACCTTTGAGAGGTCAAACTCCATCTCAAGGAAATTATCATAGAAATGTGTATTCTGTTCCGGGTCGAGCACCTCGAGCAGCGCTGAGGAGGGATCGCCCCTGAAATCCTGTCCTACCTTGTCGATCTCATCGAGGATGAACACGGGGTTTGAGGAGCCTGCCCGGCGTATGTTCTGCACCACCCTTCCCGGCATGGCACCTATATATGTCTTGCGGTGGCCCCTTATCTCCGCCTCGTCATGCAGCCCTCCGAGCGACATGCGTGCGTACTTGCGGTCAAGGGCGCGGGCAACGGATTTGCCCAGCGAGGTCTTGCCCACACCGGGAGGGCCGTAGAGGCACAGTATGGGCGATTTGAGGTCGCCCTTCAGCTTCAGCACGGCCAGGTGCTCGAGTATCCTCTCCTTGACCTCCTCAAGGCCGTAGTGATCTTCGTCGAGCACGCGCTGTGCGTTCCTCAGGTCGAGATTATCGGTTGTGTACTCATTCCAGGGCAGCTCGAGGAGGGTCTGTATATAGTTCACCTGCACCGAGTATTCAGCGGCGGCAGGATTGAGCCTGGACAGTTTGCCGAGCTCACGGGTGAATACCTTCTCCACATCCTCGCCCCACATTTTCTTCGTTCCCCTGAGGCGGAACTCCTCAACCTCCTTCTCAATGGGGTTGCCGCCCAGCTCATTCTGGATGGTCTTCATCTGCTGGTGAAGCAGGAACTCGCGCTGCTGCTGGTCAATCTCATACTTGACCTTCGACTGCAGCTCATTCTTCAGCTCAAGGAGCTGTATCTCACGCACAAGGTGTTCCAGCAGACGCAGTCCGCGCTCCCTGAGAGTGGTTGCCTCAAGAAGTTTCTGCCTGTCGTTGACGTTGATCTCAGTGTTGGCACAGATATAGTTTATGAGATAGGTGCTGTTTTCTATGTTCTTAACGGCGAAAGAGGCTTCGGGATTGATATTGGGATTGAGCTTGACGATCTTCACTGAGAGATCCTTGAGCGATCCTATTATCACCTCGAAGTCCTTCTCGTCCTCGCCGCCCCTGGCTTCAGGGATGGCTTTCACCAATGCCGTCATATAGGGTTCTGTCTGGAGGACGTTCATGATTGAGATGCGCCTGCGGCCCTGGATTATTGCCGTGGTGGTTCCGTCAGGCATCTCGAGAAGCTTTACCACCTGCCCAAGGGTCCCCACAACGTTCAGGTCCCGTACCTGAGGGTCCTCAATCTCAGCATCAAGCTGCGCCACGGCGGCAACGAGCTTGTCGCCGCGGTAGGCTTCACGCACCAGCTGCACCGACTTTGAGCGCCCGACAGCAATGGGTATCACCACTCCCGGAAACAAAACCGTATTGCGCAGGGGCAGCAGGGGAACACTCCCCGGTATCTCCACCTCCTCCAGCTCCTGGTCGTCACCGTCAGAAAGAATGGGTATTATCTCCCTCCCCTCGTCAATCAGCTCATGAAACCCTATACTATCCCACTTTCTCAAAACCTTCTTCTCCATACTAAGTAAAACTATGCAAATCTAGTTAATTATATCTTACACCATCCCTCCCTGCGGTTCAGGGGTGCATGCCCTGATAACAAAAAAAAAGCCGCCTTGTTTAAGGCAGCTTCCCTGTGTTTGACAGACCCCTACTTCGATTTCTTGTCTATGTGGTTCTTGTAACGGCTCATATACTTGTCTACCCTTCCGGCAGTGTCAACAAGCTTCATCTTGCCGGTATAAAACGGATGCGATGTGTTTGATATCTCAAGCTTGATGAGCGGATATTCATTCCCGTCCTCCCATTTGATGGTATCACGTGATGAGGCAGTTGAACGTGTAATAAATGCCGTGCCATTTGACATATCCTGAAATACAACCATCCTGTAATTACTCGGGTGTATACCTTCTTTCATCTTCTGATCTAGTTTGTTACTGTTTTTAAAATCCTTTTCTCAAGGGAGTGCAAAGATAATGAACATTAAGAAAAATACAAAAGCACGGGTAAATATTTTTCAGCTATCGGATTTAGCATGCCTTTCCGCCCTATTCTCCTCCATCTCCAGCTTGTACATTTTGAACGGGAGGGTATCGTCAATCATGTACCTCAGGGTAAGGTGAGTCTTCGCCCTGTGAGCTCCGATGGCCTCATATATTGAGATCATCTTCGGGTTGAAGTCGCCCACCCATGACAGTTCAAGCTCCTTGTAAAACCTCTTCTTCCTGAAGACACGGAAGAGTTCGAGGAAGATTGCCGATTCTATCCCGCTGTTCTGGTAAGAGGGGTGTACTCCGGCCACCAGCGCCCTTGCACGTGTCATCTCGTGAGAGAATTTATACCAGAGGAACCTGATTATGTTCCACAGGTTAAGGCGGCCGTTGAAATGTTTTAAGGATCTGGTTAAGGTCCGGTAAAATGACAAAGAATGCCACGGGCTTGTCATTATGGTAGGCAAACCAGATCAGGTCGGGGTCAAGGAATGCCTTTGCCTGGCTGAGCGTGGTATTCAGCATGGCCGGATCCAGCGGGGTAAAATCCTCCTTGAAGACCGACCATGTGGCATTGTATATCTCAACCATATCGGCTATGATCTTGTCCTTCTCTTTGTATTCAAAATGCCTGAAGGTGTATCCCGGCCTCTTTGATATCCACTCGGCTATCTTCATGAACCGTTCCGGGAATACCTCCACGGCTGCCACATCCTTATGGTAGCTGTACTGTTCAAAGTAAACCCTGAACCCGTAGTCTTCAAAAAACTGCCTGTAGTATCTCTTATTGTAGGGCATTCCGAATCCGGGCTGCATAAAGCCATCGACGAGGAGTCCCCAGTAATTGTCATTCTCTCCGAAGTTTATCGGACCGTCCATCGCTTTCATGCCTCTCTCAGTGAGCCACTGCCTGGCAGTGTCAAAGAGCATGAATGCCGCTTCGCGCGACTCGATCACTTCGTAGAAACCAAAGCCGCCGGTAGGCTGTCTGTTTGCCTTTGATCGGATCTCATCGATGAAGGCGGCTACCCTGCCAATTGTTTCGCCCCCGCTGTCGGTGAGGATCCAGCGCGTTGCCACGCCATGCCTGAAGGCAGCGTTTCTGGCAGTGTCAAAGACAGCCTCGACCTCACTGTCGAGGGGGCACACCCAGCAGGAGTCTCCCTTGTACAGCCTCTTGGGGAAGTCTATAAACTCTCTCCGTTGCTCCTTTGTTGTCACCTCCAGTACTCTCACCTCATTCAGCTCTGCAGGTTAAACCATGACTTGACTTTCTCCAATCCTTCGCCTGCATCATCCTTGTGCCTGAACTCATTGGTTCTTCTGTTGTAGCTGTAATCCGCACTCCACTCCGAAGCATTCTCTTTAATTTCCCTCAGGGCCCTTATCACTGTCTCAAGTTCCTCTCCGGTCATGGTGGGATGGAGCGAGAGCCTCACCCAGCCGGGTTTTTCTGACAGGTCTCTCCCTGTTGATCATCTCGGTGATCCGGTGGCTGTGGTCATAGGTCACATCAAGCAGGAAATGGCCGATGTGCTGCCGCAGAGGCGCATCCACCCCTCACCTGTATCCCGTATCTGTCGCTGAGCAGCTTGACCACGAGGTTATAATGCAGACCGTCTATATAAAACGAGATTGCGCCCAGTCTCTTCCTGACTTCGGGAGCAAGGATATGAAGCCCTGGTATGACCGACAGTCCTTCAAGAGCCCTCTCCACAAGCTCCTCCTCCCTGACCTGAATATTCGCTGTTCCCATCATCTCCTTCAGCTCGATTGCCAGGGCGGCCCTTATCACCTGGAGAAACCCCGGGGTACCTCCATCCTCCCTTGATTCAATGCTGTCAACATACTTGTATTCTCCCCAGGGGTTGGTCCAGTCGACGGTGCCGCCGCCGGGCTGATCCGGCACAGTTGTCCTGTAAAGGGATTTGTCGAAGATCAGAATTCCTGACGAACCTGGCCCTCCGAGAAACTTATGCGGTGAGAAGAAGATGGCGTCAAGCTTCTCCATGCCGTCGGCAGGGTGCATGTCTATATCAACGTAAGGGGCTGAAGCTGCAAAATCAATGAAGCAGAGGCCGCCGTTTTCATGCATGACCCGCGCAAGCTTGTGATAGGGAGTAAACACCCCTGTCACGTTTGAACATCCGGAGAAGGATCCTATCTTGAACTTCCTGTCCCTGTACTTTTCAAGGGCCTTCTGCAGGTTTTCGGGGTCAACGGTAAGATCCTTGCCCGGCTCTATCATCACAACATCGGCAAGGGTCTCATACCATGATGTCTGGTTTGAATGATGCTCGATGTGGGTTATGAAGACAACCGGGCGCTCGGTGTCGCTGAGACAGCGGGCCGTCCTGGGATAGCTGCATCCCTTTAGCCCGAGTATCCTCTGGAACTTGTTTATGACTGCGGTCATGCCTGCTCCCGCGGCTATAAGCACATCATCCGCACCGGCATTGACGTGTCGCTCTGGATTATCTCCTGGGCATGGTGATAGGCCCAGGTCATTACCGAGCCGGGCTCTCCGAAAGTCTCTGTATGCGTGTTACCGACTAATGGACCGAAGGCAGAGACCATCTTATCTTCAATTGGCCCGTAGAGTCTTCCGCTGGCTATCCAGTCACAGTATATGATCTTCTTCTGGCCGTAGGGTGTGGGATACACCTGGTCTATACCTACAATATTCCTTCGAAACCGGGTGAAATAATCCTCAAGCCGTTGTTTATTCTCAGACATGGTCCACGCTATTTATCATAAGCCTCAAAGATAATTCTTTTTGATTTCAATGTCAGGGCCGTTGAGTTTGTTCCCTTTGCCATGCATGCCCGCTAATGAATGTCAATGATGCGGTGATCGATAAGGACGAACAGCAGTATCAGCAGGGCAGACCAGATTAGCCAGCTGGCAACCGGGATATATTCGGCCGGCCTGATCTTCATCCTTTTCCATACATAATAAATCAGGAATACCTTTTCAAGGGAATAGACAATGAATGTAGCAAGGGCTACACCGACAACCCCGTAGGGTTTTATCAGCATGAGGCTCAGGGGGACGTTGACCGCTATTTCAACAGCCGCAACTATCAGTATTACTCTTGTTTTTCTGCGTCCGATCAGGATGGTCTGGGGAAAGACCAGACGCGGTATGATAAGCAGCAGGTATATCATAAACACGTCAGCGCTGCGGGTGAATTCCGGCGTGAATAGTCGCGGGTAGACCCAGCGTGCCACAAGCATGGTAGCGATGGATAAGGGGAAGAGGTACTTGATGAGCCTGTCAGACCTGTGCCGGAGGGTCACCAGCGCCCCGCGCATACCCTCCCTGGTGCTGAAGAGCGGCAGGAGTGCATTGCTCAGCCCGTTGGCCAGCAGCAGCACCAGGGGAAACTCCTTCGCCCCGTAACGGTACATGGCAAAAACACCCGGATCAGCATAGCGGGCTGAGATGATAATGCCGTCGATATACTGAGCCGACCCGCTGATGAGGAAGGTAAGGATCAGAGGCATGCCAACCCTGAGGTGCTCCCTGATAAAGTCATACGATACCTTTATTAATGTATAGCGGCGAAGGAGGATGATCAGCCACACCCACCTTATTGCGGTTATGGCGAAGAGACCCCAGATGGCACTTCTCTCGTCAAACCCTGACACCACGGGTGCCAGAACAAAAAGCATCTGCGCACTATAGGTATAGATCCCGTACTGAATGACCCGGTGCGGTCTTTTGTTGAGCAGGTAAATGTATTCAATCAGTGTAACGGGACTGCTAAGGAGGATGTACAGAAGCAGCAGGTTGGAATATGGTATCTCCGGCTCAACCTGAGAAGATGAGAGCATGATCTTCACCGGTATTCCCATTGCAAATACCAGCACACTGAAAAAGGTTAACAGCAGGAAGGCATTAAACAGCTCGGGCGATTTCCGCCCTTCAGCCTCACCGTCCTCCCTGAAGGTGCGGTTGCGGTTATAGAGGGTGAGGAGCGATTGGATGATGCCTGACACCCAGAAGAAGGTCAGGAGGCTGGAGATGAAGAGGAACAGCTCCCAGTTGCCTATCTGGGCACGCGACAGATGACTCTTGGTGAAAACGATACTGATAATGAGGAAGGTGCTAAATCTGAGCAGCTGTATGGCCTGCAATCCCGATATGTTGTCTATGAACTTTAGTCTGGCCAAGCTTTCCCCGTATAGAGTTCTGAACGCTGACAGCCCGCAATAATTGTACCATTGGATTTCAGCACGACTAAGATACTATTTGCAGGATATGATAACAAAATAAAGACAAATATTTGCGGAATGCAATTTTTGCTGTTTCTTTGCAGTCCGTAAAACGGTGGTTGTAGCTCAGTCGGTTAGAGCGCCAGATTGTGGATCTGGAGGTCGCCGGTTCGAACCCGGTCTTCCACCCTGGTAAGATCAGTCCACCCCTGTGCCAGAGCACAGGGGTGTTTTTGTTTTTTATAACCGGTAAATGAAACTTTCTTCCGGAGATAACTTTATGCCCTGTCTTATTGTATGCAGATCTGAGGTTCCCGCTCCTTTTTTTACTGGATATTATGGTGGTAAAAAATAAATTTGTAACTTGGTACACTTGAATTTTAACCTAAATCTAAGTCTTATGAAGAAACTATTTCTGTTCTTTGTTTTGTTTGTGTTAGCGGGTGCCAGCACCCTGTGGGCGCAGACAAAAGTCATTACAGGCACAGTTACCTCCGCCACGGAGGGGGAAGGTGCAATTCCCGGTGTAACTGTTTTTGTCAAAGGCACCACCGTTGCAACATCAACGGATATCAACGGCAGGTTCTACCATGAATGTTCCGGAAAATGCTGAAACTCTTGTCTTCTCCTTTATAGGGATGAAGCAGCAGGAGGTTAACATCTCCGGACGCCAGGTGGTTAACTGCGTCCTGGAGTCCGACGTGATAGGGCTGAGTGAGGTCGTTGTGACGGCACTCGGTATCAAGAGGGAGAAAAGGGAAATAACCTATCAGACCCAGAAAGTTGATAATGCAGAACTGGCAGTAGCCCAGCCGAACAGAGCAGGCAGTGCCCTGGCCGGTAAGGTAGCAGGTCTGCAGATCAACATACAGGATAACAGTCTTAACCCAACAACACAGATCATCCTCAGAGGTCTCAGGTCAATATCAGCAGATAACCAGGCACTCGGTTGTCATCGACGGTGTTATTGCATCTCTCGGAGCTTTTGATGACCTTAACCCTAACGATATCGCCGACCTCAGTATCCTTAAAGGAGCAACCGCAGCTGCCCTCTACGGGTCCAACTCCTGCCAACGGCGCAATCATTGTCACCACGAAGAAAGGCCAGGCCGGCGAGAAAATCACCGTGGGACTCATCTCATCATACACCGCTGAGAAGGTGGCATACATGCCCGACTTCCAGACAGAATACGGTACAGGATGGGAAGGCGCATATGACGCAGTTGAGAATACCAACTGGGGTCCCCGTTTTGACGGCACCCTCCGTCAGATAGGCCCGACATGGCCTGACGGTACATACCAGGCTGTTCCCTATGCACCGGTGAAGGATAACCTTCTCGCTTTCTTCAACACGGGCCATAACCTGAACAACACCGTCTACCTGAGCGGCAGCCACGAGGCAAGCAAGTTCTATCTCTCGGTAGGCGACCAGAGGGCAACAGGTATTGTTCCCGACGATACATATCAGAGAAATACGGTCAGGGTCAACGCCAGCAAGAAAGTTGGAAATGTTGAACTGTCAATAAACTCAAGCTTCTTCAAGGATGAGTCAGACCAGGTGGGCAGCACCATCGGTGACCAGGACAGACCACTCTACTGGTTCCTGCTGAACACATCGGCCAATATTCCACTGGAGCGTTATAAAAACTGGCAGACTGACCTCTACGCCACACCCGACGGTTACTACAATGCCTATTATCAGAACCCTTACTGGGCAGTAGGCACAAACAGAAACAACCAGAAATCAAACAGGTTAAACGGTAACGTCCAGATATCATGGGACATCCTCGACTGGCTTAACTTTACCGGCAGGATCGGAACCAACACCGCATGGGGCAACGGCAAGAACTGGAGAGCAGCACAGACATATGACCCGGACTTGCAGCCATCAGCCGGAGCAGTATCTTCATTTGTCACCGATTCTGAATATCAGTCATCTGAACTTATAGAAGATGTTCTTCTTACAGGGGACTTTGAATTCCTCGGAGATTTCACACTGAAAGCCATCGTGGGTGGTACCAACTACAATTACAACTACAGGTCAAGCTCAATCAGGGCTGATAACCTCAGTATCCCCGGCTTCTATGATATTTCAAACGGTACGGGTACCCCGACTGTCAACGCCGACGCATCACAGAAGGTGAGCTTCGGGGTCTTCGGCGACCTGACCCTGGGCTACGGCAACTTCGTATTCGTTAACTTCTCCGGAAGGAATGACTGGACCTCCACCCTCGCAAAAGGCAATAACAGCTATTTCTACCCGGGCGTTGGTATCTCATTCGTTCTTACGGATGCCATCGATGCTCTGAAAAATAATAATGTACTTTCATATGCAAAGGTTACGGCATCAAATTCGACTGTTTACAATGACCTGTCTCCTTACATGATCAATGAAAGGTACAGCAAGCACCCGTCTTTCCCATACGGTGAAGTGAACGGCTTTGTTCTCGGGGGCACATCAGTTGATGCCAACATCAAGAAGGAGAAGCTCAATACCACGGAATTCGGTCTTAACCTCGGCCTTCTTCAGTCAAGGATCATGCTGGATGCTTCATACTTCATGACCACCACCACTGACCTCATCACCTACACCACCCCGTCAGTGGCATCAGGCTCAACCTCATTCCTTACCAACATCGGGGAACTGAAGGGTTCGGGCACTGAACGCTACACTTGGCGGCACGATGCACTCAGAGGCGAAGGATTTCACATGGGACCTGAGCATCAACTTTACTTCCAATGAAACCATGAGTAAAGGAGATCTATGAAGGCCTTGATGAGATTGCCCTCACCACCACCGGCCAGATTGGCATTTACGCAATAAAGGATATGTCATTCCCCCAGATGAAGGCAAACACCTATGTCAGGGATCCCCAGGGCAGAATCGTTATTGATCCTGCAACCGGGTTCCCTAAGACAAATGCATCTCTTGCCCCGCTTGGCAAGACTACTCCTGACTACATCGTCGGTCTCAACACATCACTGAAGTTTTTCGGGTTTGCCGTGTCAACGACCATCGATTACAGAACCGGACATGCTTTCTACGCACAGGGATCTGACGCAATGGAGTTTGTAGGACGGTCAATGGAGTAGCGTATCAGCCAACAGGCAGGATTTTGTGATCCCCAATTCGGTGATCGAAACCAGCCCGGGCGTTTTTGTTGAGAACACAAACATACCCATCCAGAACGGACGCCAGAGCTACTGGACCGACACATACAATGATGTCAAGGAGAACTATGTAAGGGATGCATCCGCATTCAAGATCAGGGAACTGGCAGTCAGCTACACCCTTCCGGCAAGTATTGTCAAGGGTACACCTATCGAAGAAGGTGGCAATTGGCCTTATAGCAAGGAACCTCTTCACCCTCCTTCCGGCAGAAAACGCATTTTGCTGAACCTGAATTCGACAAGCAACAACAACAACTCAATCGGGATAGGCGGATATTTCCACGATGCCTCCCAAGACAAGGTCGTTTGGTGCGAACTTAAACATAGAATTTTAAAACAGAGAATAGCATATGAAAAGTATTATAAAAATTACGCTATAGTGTCTCTAACGGTCTCTCGGAGCGTTGGTTTTGTGTGAGGATTATCTGGACGTTAACACTGACCCCAATAATCCCACCGCCGTTACACCTGACCTTGCTACTGCCTCTTATGGCCAGTATTACACTGCGCTCTATCAGACGACAGACAGGGGCCTCAGCCATCTCGGAAACATGATGATGGTAAACTGGAGCCAGAGTGATGGCTTCGCATGGTATGCCGATGAGTTCAAGTATAATGTTACCTCATCATTCTATCAGGGAGTGTTCAACAATACCTTTGCCAACACCCTCAAGCAGTATCAGATACTCTTTAATCTGACAGACCCCATGTATGATAATTACAAGGCTATCGCCAAAATAATGAAGTCATATCACTTCCAGCTGCTTGTTGACTGTTACGGTGACATACCTTACTCGGAAGCACTGGGCAGGAGCCTTGAAGCCACGCCGAAGTACGATGACGCGCAGGAGATCTATGATGACCTGATCGTCCAGCTTACCGAGGCCATCGCTATTATAAAGGCTGCACCTGCACTTGCAAAGGTTCCGGGATCCGATGATGCAATCTTCGGAGGAAATATGACAAACTGGATAACCAATCTTCAAGCTCGATACTTTACCGTCAGTCGGATATGAGCAAGGCATCATATATGCACGACCGAACCCGGTGTCATCGCCACTGAGGGACACGGTTACATCACATCTGATGTCGGTGTTGCAGTTTTACCCAGTTACATCTGGGACGCGGCAAGCAGAACCCGATGTGGAACTCACTTGGCTGGGATGAAGGCGGCACACAGACACTCTCAAGCAAGGCAACCTGCGCTTCAGATTTTATCATTAACTATCTCTCGTCAACCAATGACCCGAGGATCAGTTACATTTATGAAGAGCCTTCTTCAGGGCACCTGGGTGTTCCGCAGGGTTTGCTCGACTATGACACACCTGTTCCTGATCAGTTTATCCTGAACCTGATGGCCAGCGCGTCTTCAAGGCAGGCGACATGGATTGAATCGTCCGCCCATGGCGAAGGCTTTTCCGACCAGGCTGAACTGAGGCAGAAAGGTATCCTTACCACCGGCCCGAGCGCACAGGCTCTGTATGAAAGCGGCATAACAGCCTCCTTCCTGTTCATCGACTTCACGCGCAGGTCAGACCTTCTCTTCACGGTGAAGGATCTTGTCAACTGGGGCAACTCACCAACAAGCTTCGGCTATCGTTACCAGAAATGGGATATTTTTCACGAGCTGACGGACTCACTCAAGACCAACGTATTTGCAGGTTCCGGCGGAACAGAGTTTCCCGAGCGGAATATGCCGATATCCTGAACTACAACGCTACTTGCTGACAGGCCGGTGTAACTCTTATCCGCAGGTGAGTATTCATCGAACAGAAAATGTGCCGATCGCAACCCTCTGCCTTTACAACCAAGATATTCTGGGCGAACTGATCTGAAAAGACAATAATCAAAACATTAAAATATATTATTATCCTTGTCTTAAGCCTGGGTGCCCTTAATTCCTGCCTGGTAGATGATACCACCAGGTACGATCAAAGCGATGAAGGGCCAAATCTCTGCAGGCTTTGCCGACGCCAGAACTTCTTTCGGGTTCGTATCTGATGGCAATGAATACTGAGTTTACCGTCAAGAATGAACTATCGGTACCCACCTTCAATGGCATGTGACCGAAGATATCGTTGTCACAATTGATGACGATGCCTCATCAACGGCAATCGAGGGAACTCACTTCAGACTTGATCAGCCTTCAATAACACTGAAAAAGTCAGACAACTATCCTTCGGTATCCCGGCCCAGCACAATCCTTACCGACGGGGTCAGTAGCTCCCCTGGCAAAAGCCCTGTACTGAGATCTCAAGAGGGCATGCATGCCACCGTGTTGACAACGTTCTGAACAATGGCAAGAAGATCGAGATCACCCTTAACATCTGGCTGTTTCTTCCGGATAATTTCGGGAAGGGGGTCATATAACGCTTTCCTGATCCGTACCAACGCTGATGGGACCACCACCACTCACAATTATGTCGACATAATTACCGAGGACGGCGTCGAGCGAATACTGAACAGAATTGGCAGTATCATTATATCAGGCGGACCTGGCGTCGGGAACATCCCGGGTTACACATTCGTCTGATGTCTGTAACGTGATCAGCGTACCGTATGCAGACCCTGCTCGATTACTACTCGAATGAGGTCTTTGGACATCTGCCCGGATCAGTTGACCCGGCAACTGGTGTGATACATGTCTTCTACACGGTGGCTTTTGCCGCCGGTAACAGGACTTATGACTGTACTTACACACCCATACCGTAAGACTTTACATTACTGAATTTAAAAACTATTGAAAATGAGAAAATATCTTGTAGATGAATTACTCCGGGCTTGCGGATTATCGTTCTCTGCGCATGGCTGCCTGCGATACAGCCAGCCAGGAAGCGGAGCCTGTGATAAGTCCCGAGGGTTACCCCGTGGCAACATTTGTCAACGCTACCGGAACCTCGGTTGTTGAAGGCAACTCCATCATCTATACCATCACCATCGATAAGATGATCGACAGGGCTTTGACCTTCTCTCTCAAGGCAGACCGGCGGCACGGCAGTTGACGGTGGAGATTGTGTATGTGCACCCGTTGTTACTCCGCCTGACCTCTTGGGACCGATGACCACAGCTTGTGATTGAGACTTTTCAGGATTATGAATTTCAGGGCCTTTTGGGAACAATCATTGGTGAGATCGGCGTCTTCGGAATTGCTGACAGGTACCTACTCAATCCGACCACTGTCAACCCTAAGTTTACGCTCACAATTACCAACTTCGTATCACCCAAGCTGGAGGTCTCCTTCTCATGGCACGCAGACGTTGTCATCGGCGGTGTTACCTATGATGCTGCAGATTACGTTGACTTCGACTTCCTGGTTTCACCGGAAGCTGATTTCGATATTTCTGATCCGTGGTCATCAGAGATTGGTATCTACGATGCAGCCACCGGCAGCCATCCGGAAGAGATGACACTGTCAGGACTTGCCAACGGCACCTATGTGCTCTGGGTTGACCTCTATTACAATGACTTTGTTGGCTCAAGCGACGGTTCGGTTGACATACCTATCGTGGCTGCATTCACGCGCCAGGGAACAACAGTTATTGGCCAGGAGGTTTCTATGAACCCTGCCGACATGATGGCTGACAACACAGCCGGCTATGACAATGACCCGAGCGGTGTCTACAACGCTGTCATCGCGAAGGTTACCGTTGCCGCAGGGGATAGCACGTTACGAAGTATGACAATACGACTATAGGTCCGTTCAAGTCGGGAACCCAGAATACCCCGAGGCCTCTTAACTACAGGAAATAAGAAGACCGGATCTTAATGAATCAAAAGAGCCCCGCAATCTGACGGGGCTCTTTTATTTTATGTCCTTACTGCCGGGATAAGTACCCGGATCTGCTTCCGGCCCTGCCGTGCGTTAACTTCCTGAAGAGCGGTTGTAGCGGTACTTCGCTCCAACAGCCAGGATAACCACCAGCCCTATGGCCACATAGACAAACACCGGTACCGGCACAGCGTCACCCCCTGCGTAGGAATGGAGTCCCGACAGATAGTAATTGACACCGAAATAGGTCATTAGCACGGAAGCGAATGCAAAGAGCGACAGGAGATTGAAAGACATATGTATGCTTCATCCCGGGATCATCCGCAGAATGGGTCACAAGAGTGTATACAGTAATTGTGACTAGTGACCATGTCTCCTTCGGATCCCATCCCCAGTACCGGCCCCATGATTCATTGGCCCATATGGCTCCCAGAAATGTTCCTATGGTCAGAAAATATAACCCCAGCGTCAGGGCCCTGTAATTAATTACTGTGAGCTCGTCTAAAACTGAACTGATCCTTTCCCTGTTCTGGGCATTGACAAATAGCATCATTATCAGCACCAGTATCCCAAGTAGTTGGCCCCAGTCCGAGGACCCGTTAACTGCCGGTTATGACCGACACATGCAGCGTCAGCCAGTAGAGACCTAAGCACAGGCACAAGACTGGTTATCCGGATCCATGAAACTCAGGTGAGCCACCATAAGTGTCAGTCCTGCCAGAACTCACCGTCGCTCTGCCAGCGTCAAGGTGATTGGCGGCTGAAGATGATACCAGCAAGCGACGGTAACCCATGAGATGAGCAGCATCGACTCAATACCCGTTGCTCATAGGTGAATGGCCTGAAATATACCACCTTATTCCCAGTCCCAGTGTGTGAAAAAGGAACCCGGCGGCAACCAGGCCGGCAAGAATCTTAAGAATCGGGCCGGAGTTTCCTTTTCCCCTGATTATCAGGGTGATGATAGTAAAGATCATTATCAGCCCTACGGTAGCATAGTAAGGAAACAGTCTCTCGAAGATCTTCGCCTTGTAATAGAACAGTTCCGCATTGATCTTTGTCTCCGATGGCAGATCATAGCCGGCATGGACGCGCTGATACTGCCTGATGGCAGAAATAAAATCCTCCGGAGGGGCGGCGGCCTTGCCGACGGATGTCACCGCCTGCGTCCACATGGGCACAACGCTCAGCACAAAGAGTGAATCCTCACTGCTGACACCGTGCCTGACGGCCTCCTGAGCCATCCCCCAATGATCGGTGCCGTCGCGCAGGGGGAAAATGCGCATAAAGTCGCCGCGTGACATCATGTAGCATATGTTTACACGCTCATCTACCTTAATCACCTCCTTGTCGAACCTGCTGCGCTCACTCTCAGCCTTCGCATAGGCCTTCTCCACATAGGCTGACAACTTATAGCCTCCCCCGTCACCAAAGGTAACAATGTCCGGAGAATGCAGCCCTCTCACCATTCAGCTTCAGCAGCTGGCGAACCTCATCATTAGATACTTTTATCAGTGGCACCTCCTGCCAGTGATAAAAATCAAGCGAGCAACCCAGGAAGACCTGCATTGGTGACAGACCGTCGAAACTGTTCTCCCTCGCCACTTTCCGCAGGATGTCACTGCTTATTGTATAAAGCGGCTTAGTACGTCCTTTCTGATCCTGGGCAAGAACCTGCCCAAACCGGTCGGCAGCCTCCCTGTCAATGACAAGCTGCTGGCTGCGGGCTGGCGCCAGCGAAATCAGGAACAATAGCACCACAACTGCTGCAGGCTTGCGGTATCTTGAATTCCAGTAACCGGGCCTGATAGTCCTGAAAGAGGATCTCCGGTTGAAAATTGAAAGGATGATAAAGAGGAAAAGGAGTCCGTAACCGGTATATGTGGTATACATTCCTGCCGGATCATGGTTCACTGAGAGTACCGTACCAAGTTCGTCATTGTCATAAGACGACTGGTAGAACCGGAAACCATGGTATTTCAGGATATGGTTCATGTAAATATCATATTGCATTTCCGTGCCGTGGTCAGGGTCATTCAGTGTGACCCTGCTTTTAAATCCTGACGGACTGTTTGAGCCGGGGTAACGTTCTATCATGAAGTCATCAAGTTTCAGGCTGAAAGGCAGGTTCAGGACCTGCCTGCCGTAGCTCAGACCTGTGCGGTCAGGTTGCCGGCGCTGCCTTGCCAGGAAGTACCTCAGTTTCCACCGGAATCATCCCACAGGTATATCGTCCGGTCAAATCCGGGCCCTGAGAGGGTGCATTCAATGGCGCCTCCGGGGGCCCGGCCTCCACCTTCCTCCGAGGGTACAACAATGCCGTTCATCGTCAGTTGCTGGGGCATTATTCTGAAGCCTCCGACCGTATATACGGTTCCCCTGGCAAGAACAATGAGCGTATCCGGAGGATAAACGACCGTCTGCATATCCTGCATGCTGGTTGAACGAACCTCTCTCAATGACTTTATATAGAATCCAGAGTTGTCTGTGACAATTGTGATTTCGGCCTCAGTGCCAAAGCCTAAAGACATCTCCCCTATCAGGTCCGTCTCACCCTGAAACAGCACCACGACTTCGCTGCTGACCATATCTGGCGTTATCAGAAATGATGCTGCTGGGCGTCCGTCAGGCGCATCCTGCACCTGTTTGACTGCGCCGGGAATATACCTTTCAAATGTGAGCGTCACCTCTTCACCGGCAGCCTCCAGTCGCTTCTTATAGTGTCCGTTGCGGCCACCGGTGAGATTGATTGCGCCGGCATGGCTGGCAAGTGACCGTCCGTCACGACCGCTTAGCTCAAATGTCAGGCTGCTACCCGAAGATTGGGTCAGCGAGGTTGTCTCACCCTCCCTTATATGCATCATCCCGTCATAACCTGTATACCTTGTGATGGCAGCTCCTGTAATCATTACAATGAAGGCCGCATGAAACAGCATTACTGTCAGCTTCTCCCTCCGGTAGAGTTTGAATTTAGCAATCTGTCCTGCCAGGTTTATCACCAGCAGCAGAAATAGCAGCTCAAACCACCGTGTGTTGTAGACCGTTGACCTGGCCGTATCAGGACCGAAATCGTTCTCTATGAAGGTGGCAGCGGCCATGGCCGTGGCCAGCACTATAAACAGAACACCCATCATGGCAGGTGTAAACAAAAACCTTAGTATTTTCATGGAATCAATTTGAACACAAAACTATCCTTTTTCGGATATGACCTGCAGTTTTTCGCGGTCAAGAATCTTTATTTTACGCGGTGTTGACAGAATGATATTTTCATGCTCCAGCTCACCCATTATCCTTACTACACTTTCCTTGGCCATGTTTGTCATTTCACCAAGCTCCTGACGTGTCAGAACCATCTCATAATCATGCAGAATTGAAAAGATACTGTCTGCAAAATACAGAAGCGCTTCAGCAAGCCTTCCGTGCATCTTCTTCTGGGTAAGGTTCAATACCTTGTGATGCATCCGGAATGCCTTATCACTCAAGTCTTCAATAAAGCCAACTGCGAAGCCCGGATTTCCTGAGATGATCTTCCGGATCACTTCAAAACTGATGAAGCAGGCTTTCACATGGGTGATGGCAGCAACGGAATAAACGTAACGCGAATTGACATGTACACCCGGACCTGCCAGCAAGGTTGAATGCTCGGCCAGGTTTATGATGAGGTTTCTGCCCGCATACCCCTCCATGTATACCTTTGCAAGTCCTGATATCAGAAAAATTGCATTTGAGGAGGGAGACCCCTGCTTGATAATGATTTCGGAAGGGTTAAAGCTGGCCTCATATCTGTTCTGGTTGACGATTTCGAGCTCCTCCCTGGAGAGATTCTTGAAATTGGTCCAGCACCTTGAGCAGGCCTCGCAGCCTGAGATGATATTTTCGCTATACATGATAAAAACCCATTTCTGGAGTCAAATGTATCAAGACCCGAATGTAATTTAGGGGAAATATAACATATATCATATTCTTTTTTGATTTTTATCAACTCAGGGGCCTGTACTTATCAATCTATTGTGATTGAAATATCAATGATAAACAGAGTGTTGAGATTAAGCGTCTTGTTACCTTTCAGCACATAAACCTCATTAATGAAATACCACTATGAATAATAGACTTAAGATTATCATTCTACTTGTTTCGGGCGCCCTGGCAATGGCGTCATGTGAAGGTCCAATGGGGCCTACGGGTGCTGATGGCACCAAGGGTGACAAGGGTGATAAGGGTGACCCGGGAACCACACTGGCCTGTGCTGAATGCCATAACGACAACCAGCAGGTACCCATTTTCTCCGCCCAGTAGCACCTCAACACATGCAGTGGGAGAAAATGCCGCATATGCCAATCGTGCCGGCTGTGTGCAGTGCCATACCAGTCAGGGATTTCTCGAGTATATAGCAGAAGGCTCTGTAGCAGCAATCTCATTACCTGAAAACCCCAGCCAGATAACCTGCTATACATGTCACAAGATCCATAAGACCTTCTCTGACGACGACTGGGCGCTCACCAAGCCCGGTGCACAGACACTTGATGTCAAATATGCCGGTGCTGATGTCATATGGGACAAAGGAACGAGCAACCAGTGCGCCTTCTGCCACCAGTCTCGGGTTGTCTCACCGGCACCCGTTGTGGGCGGACCAGCGTTTGCTATCACCAACACGCGCATCGGGCCTCATCACGGACCCAATACCAACCTTATACTCGGCAAGACTCCGTTTGAGCTCCCGGGTGCCGCCGTACCTACAACGAATCCTCACTCTACGGGCAGCGGCTGTATCACATGCCACATGTCAGCACCCTACGGCTACCTTGCCGGCGGTCATAACATGGGCGTCTGGTATGACAGCCACGGTACCGAGACCATGCTGAAGACCGGCTGCACCACATGTCATACAAATGCAGCCACCCTGACAACGATGATTGCCAGTCTGACGAATGATATCAATGACAGAATGGAGATTTTGGAGGCACAGCTCATAACAGCCGGGGTATACAATCCGTCGACTGAACTTGCCGCGACGGGAACTTTCCCGGCAAATGCCGTGCTGGCTTACCTGAACTTCAATACAATCAAGGAAGACCGCAGTAACGGGCTTCACAACCCCCAATACATCAGGGTGCTGCTTGACAACTCAATAGCCGCCATGACCACTCTCGGATATCCGGCTCCATAGAACAAAAGAAAATATTCTGCAAAAAAAGAGGGTGTCCGATGAGACACCCTCTTTTTTTTCCCTGATAAGCACTTACTTTAAGTGTTCTCATGTAGTTGACCATATTCCAGATCTCTGTGTCAGGAATTTTTTTGCGTCAGACAGCCACTTGCCCTGCCGAACTTGGTTCTGGTAAACATCTCCCCATCAGCAAAGACCTGAATGCAGCGCCTGAAAAGTCACCCGGGAACGTTTTTGTCATCCTGCCTTTGGGTCCGTCACCCAGTCCGGTTTTCCCGTGGCATCAAGCACATCTCTGTTCTAGCCGCGAGCCCGGCCTTTACTGAGGCGTCATCTTTTGTAACAGGATTTGCCATCTTCTTATACTCAGCGGGAATGGTCCATGGCTCACCTTTAGCCTGCTGTGCATTCATCACCTGAGTGAAGGAGAATGCCAGAAGTGCAGTACCAACAAATAAAACTTTTAATCTCATAATCTAACTTTTTAAATTTCACTTAAATATATCATTTTTCGTGCCAAATTGAGCAACATACTATTAATCACTCTTTTTCAGACCCTCTTTCCTGATCCTGAAAAGGTTGATAATTACATAGGTGTAATGACCCCATACACCCAGGAGCATCACGGCGAGAGAGATAACCATCCACTTGGGTGCAAGGGTTGACCACAGGCTTCTGTAAACCGGAGGGGTGATCGCCGCTTCAGTGCCCCACCTGACTCTTCCCCTTTTTTCTACAGTGCCATATAAATAATGGTCGTTGAACCTCCCGATGACGGCTCAGTAGCCAAGGCTGTCTCCCGGTATGTCAGCAGGGAATTTCATTGTGAAAGATCCATTGTCATCAAGCATGCCAGTGCTGACAGGCAGAAGGCTGAACATTCTCGGGACGTACACCCCGATCTCCTCTCCCGTAACCGGCACCGGACCAGCATCGCTTCTGGTGGTGGCAAGCAGTGTTACAATTCTCTCTCCCTCTTCCTCCATGATATTCATCTCAATATCCACATCATAGATGCTCAGCTCGCCAGTAGTCTCATCCGTCAGACTGTCTCCTGAGAACGTGGCGCTGAAAGGCCATGAGCCGTCTTCGCTTGTGAATAGCTGCAGTGAACTGTCAACAGTGCAGCTTGCATTGCCCGCTGCATCAGATTGACGATTTCTTCCAGAAGGGTTTCATTATTGTAAAAACGTATCTTCAGCCCTGGCAGCGGTACCTCACCGCTCTGGGTGATGTTGGTCATTTTTACCTGCAGAATTTGTTGTGAATCAGTGTTCTTCAGGTAAGTAAAGAGCATGTATGGGTTTATCTTTGAGTCCTGGATTTCAGCGGCGGAGAGGTGACTGTCCGGAATGAACAGGACCAGGATGAAGAGAGAGACAAATTTGAATGAAGCCTTGCTCATGATACCATCGCATTTCAGATTTTAGTATTATTCTTCTCTTCGGCCTCTTCCAGCTCGGAAATTGAAATTATAGGCGCCAGTTTTGAAATGATCATGAAAAGCATTCCAAAAACCGCAATTCCGGCAGCAGTCAGCGACCACTCCACCCATGTAGGGGAGTAGAACAGCCAGTCGTGTCTGGTATCCTGAATGGGGACGGATGGAGCAGTCGT
>JAXHLF010000028.1:0-18468 GCA_034522515.1 Bacteroidales bacterium
AAAAAAAAAAAGAAAAAAAAAAAAAAAAAAAAAAAAAAAGAAAAAGTTTGCCTACCTGCCCCTTAGTTCATTTACCTTAATACGGTATGCTTTATCAGGGCAGGTGGGTTCATATTCAATGTCAGCTCCTACCCAGGCAGCCCACTCCTGTTCCGAAAGGTTTCGTGTCACCTTGTCACAGATGCCGGTGGCCATGCATCTGATGTGTGCAGGACGCTTTGTCACATCGTGGTTTGTGGCAGAAAGAAAGGCTTCTCCACCATCGCAGAAAGCAAGACGAAGAATATTTTTTTCGGAGTCTGTGAATACTACAGGCGGCTGTTTAAGGTCGGCCAGTGTCCATAGTTTCATCTCACCTGTATCATCCGCTGTAAGCATTTGGCCGTCAGTGTTATCGAAGGCCATATATTTAATGGCGGACAGATGTCCCTCAATATTCCCCTCATTGGTTCTTGCAGAGGTATTCCATAGATCTATTGTTCCAAAGTTATCGCCGGTGGCCAGGCGGTGGCCTCCCGGGATGAATCTGTGGGTGGTAATGAGCCTGTCACCAGTCTCCAGGGAATTCTGTTTCCCCGGCGACTCCGTTTGCCAGTAAAGCACTCTTCCCTCATTTGTCAGCGCTGCCATCATGGAATAGTCCTGAGAGAGCTCCAATGCCTGTATGCCGGCAGGTTCTTCAACTATCTTCTTGCCCCTCCGGGTGATCAGATCCCATTCATTAACGCCTCCTTCAATGGCAGAAGAGTACAGCCGGTCGCCACCGGATGAAAACAGAAGGGCTGTAATGCTTCCGCATGAGTCCTGCATCTGATAACCGACAGTATCATCAGTAATGGGTATCATAATAATCTCAGATGTTTCTGTGCCGCAGGCGAGCCAAGAGGCATCAGGACTGATGGTCATCACCCTTATGACCTTCTCTCCGGACCATATAAGTTTATAACCCCGTGCCGTGTTATCACTCTGCCCCCGCAGCACTCTGCCCTTTGTGTCAGCTATATAAAAATATTGTCCCTCTGTCCCGGCAGTCATTGCCGTCACGTCGGCACCGTCAGGGCTAATGAGGGCATAAAATCTGTTGCCGTACCTTTTGCTCACATCGTACAGGGCAGAGAATACATCCGCATCTTCGGCCATGCCTGTATTTCTGTTGTTGAAGAGAGAAAGCCTGCCAGGTCAGGAGCAATGGTAGATCCTTATCCGAAGTGTGGGTTAGTCGATCTCACAGCCAGCGACCGGGCCACTGAGAGCATCCGGTACCTGTTTTGTTCAGTAGCTTCCTTCAGCGCTGCTGTCTTATCAGCAACTATCTCTTCAACAACGCTTTCAGCGGCAAAGGCTCTCTCTTCTGCCTTTTCAGCCTTGCCTGTTGCAGCGAGTGCGTTCGATCTTTCATAGCCTGCGTTGTACGGTTAGCCTTAATGTATCGGCAAGAAAATCAAGACTGTCGCTCAGCTGATCGATGACGGCGATGGCTTCATCCTTCATCTGGATTGCAACCGATTTCTGCTTCTCCGCCCTGTTTCTGAGGGTGAAGACCGTACCGAGTGCTACCAGGGTGACCAGCGCAATCATTCCAAGTAATCCTGCAATCAGACGTGAACGCTTTACAGTTTCAGTCCCGGTTTTCCTGTTGTATTCCTCCGGTTCCATTATTTCCTCCTCCAGTTTTTCAGGAACAGCATTGTTCTTTCGAATGCCGGGTCTATCTTCTCAGCCCATGCAAGGGCAGGTTTGTTCTCTTCCCTCCATCTCAATGCCACCAGGAGATCAGGAGCCATCCATAGTTTGCCATTGCCTTCCTGGTATTGCTCGGCAGCAGCAGCGAGCTTAAGATACAGCTTCACTGATGTCTCCTCCTCATCCATCCAGCTGCGCAGTGTACCCCAGAGCCTTATTATGCTTTCATGTGTCAGGTCAAGCATGCTTTCCCTGGTGAGGGGCACCTCCTTTGACGGGGTGATGAATGAATACTCGGGGCCCTGAAATACGTTTGCAACATCAATGATCTCCTGTTCGGTACATCCGGTCTGTGCTGCTATTGCAAGGACGCGTTCGGGTTTGCGCAGCTCTCTCCCGTCATCGCTTCTTGTGGTTATGGTACGGAAGAGACGCGAGCACACATAGCGGTGTCTCTCATCGAGTGATTCAAGTGCCTGCCCTGCATGCTGCGAGATGGCCCCCTTAACCTGACCCACTGCCTCGTAGTCAGAGACGCTTATGGGGCGACTCACATCACCGGCCCTGCTCCATTGGTTCCAGAGACGCATCATGAGATGCTGCAGCACCGGAAGCTGACCCGGCTTATCCGTCAGGTCAGCGAGAATCAGCCTGATCAGGGCCCGGTCTATCGATGCTCCCGCCACCTTTACCGGATCTTCGACAACCGACCCGAGAAGCTCGTATGAAATATGGGGCAACAGGTAGCTGCTGTTGTTCATCAGGTTGGTCAGGGAGTGAAAACGCGCGCATTCTGACACATACTCGGAGCGGAGTGTCAGAATAACATACAGTCCCTGATCCGGCTTTTGTACTGCATTAACTATCAAATCGATGAAGTCTGTTGCATCATCCCCGAGAGTACCTCTGGTTGCCGGAGAACTGAATCTGAATATCTCCTCAAACTGGTCAATGACTATGACTACCTGCTGCCTCAGGTTCTTTCTTATCCTATTGACAACGTCAGTCAGTCCTTCTGATCTGTTATGCAGAGATGCAGCAACGCTCACTTCATTGAGCTGGGTGAAACCTGCGCCGGCAGAGAGTGTTGACAGCTCCGAGGCCAGGTGGTCAATGGGATTGCGGCCTGGTCTGAAGACCATGTATGACCATGCTTTCCTGCCCTCGGCATTCTCCTTAAGCAGGGCTGGAATGACTCCTGAGAGCACCATTGATGACTTGCCGCTTCCGGATGCCCCGATAACGGCGGCAAACCCGTTCTCCTTAAGCCGGTTAACAACCTTCAGGGGTGCTTTCCATCCGTCCAAAGAAGAGATACCCTTCATCGGCCTGAAAGCCCTCAGCCCCGGAAACGGATTAGGTCTGATAATAATATTCTTTTCAGCCATAAAACCCAATTTACTGGACAGCCAAACTCCCCTGGTTATCCATATAGTTAACAAATATATCAGTGTATTCTGAATAGTAAAAGACAAAGGCGGCAATATCGTTCACAGGAAGCGCATAAAGTCCGCTTTTGCCATTTTGAGAGGGCACGATCCATGAAATAATTCCGGGGATTGACCCGGCGTCATAGCTCTCCGAGTATCGCAGTGATGAAGCTAGCAGGACTATTTTTTCTTCTGGTATCCGGTTGAAGCAGAGGCTAAGGAACCTCGTCTTCTCAAATATCATTGATGCCTCCGGCAGTTCACCGCTGACCACGGCAGCTATCCTGTTCCTTATCGTCTCCGGCAACCGTGCCGCTGCCTCGCCGTACCATTCAGGGTTGGTTGCCCTAATGGCTCTTGCACTCTCTTCCTGGAGCAGTTGGCTGTTGCTGAAGAGATAGGAGACAACCAGCTCCTTGTCAAGTCCTCCACGCACCGCAGCTACCTTGTGCAGCGCGCAGGCCTTCGACCACGTCCCCGTGATGTTCTGTTCCGACGCAAGTATGAATGAAGCAACCGACCGGCCTTTGATTTCTCTCAGGGGATAGCAGAGAGAGAGCTCCGCCAGTCGGCCGGTATCGGTATGGTTTCCCAGGAGGGCTTTAAGCGGTCTGCGCAAAGAGCCGGTAATGGTATTGTCAATGGTCTCCGCTGCAATCCCTGCTCCGTATGCCGTACCTTCGCCGGAGTAGGTGATGATCACATCTGCCACAGCCTTCCCCGCCAGGAGGGTCAGGAGTGAGAACATGAATCCGGTGTTTACTGATCTCTCCTGGTCGAGAGCAGCAGCCATGATAAAGTATTTATTCCTTTTCGCCTCGAGATGAAGTGCAATCAGCCTGGCAAGGGTATGCAAAGTCTCGTTCAGCGTCTCCTCAACCCTCTGCCTCTGCTTTGCCTGGGGCACATAACCCTGGCCACAGAGGTAGATGGCAGCCTTCAGGCGCACGTTGATATGGCCGCCGGCAATGAACCGGTTCAGGTAAGGCAATGCCCCGGAGAGAGGCATCATATCAAGCAACCTCATTATCATAAGGTTCTCTTTCTCGCTGTTTGTTGCCTTGAGTGCCGTCCCTATGATATCACCGAAGGTATCGGGTCCGAATTGCCGTAGTACGTAAAAGGCTTCCCTGGCCGTATCCGGATGGTTGATCGCCAGCACAACCTCCTCGCGCAGCTCCCTGATGCCGAACCTGCCTGCAGCGATGATTCCTGTCCTTCTGATCTCATGACTTGCATCACCAATAAGTTTAACTATTTCCTGCACCGAGGGCTCCCTCTTGTTTAACATTATGCTTCGGGCAGCAGCTGCCTTCTCGGATATCCCTGGAAGCCTTAACAGGTCGCTGTTTCTGACAGGGTCGGAATAGTATTTTTCGATGTTGCTTATCAGGAGTGCCGCATCCTGCCTCAGCTGTTCACTGAATTGATTCCCCGATACTATGACCCGCAGGGCAGGGAGCAGTGCAGGATCAAATGCCTTCCCGGCGGAGGCAGCTGCCTCGGAGGCATAAGACTCATCCGCCTGGTTCTTCAGGTATTCGAGCCTGCCGCTTATCAGGTCAAGGTAATGATCAGCGAACAACAGGGCACTCCTGAATCCCTTAACGGGTAGGTTGAGGTGATCAGAGTGCTCATCGGATATACCGGAAGGGTGAGCCCACCGGCAATTCTTGCTGAGAGAGCATTCCTGAAATCAATTGAAAGGATGATGTGAAGGATTACCATCACCAGGGCGTACAACGGAAGAAGCAGAACAAGTCCTGAGGCATCAAATCGCGTCAGCCATTTTATGATCATAACAATGACAGTTGTGGCGGCAATAGCTGTAAGTGTTTTACCTGTCAGACTGCCGGTCTTCTCCCTGTGCCCGGCCCTGTCTTCAAACAGATAAAGTAAGGTATCCATTGAGGGCAGGGTGACTATGAACATGAAGGCCAGGCAGAATACCGCGGCAAGAGAGGTGAACAGGGCCGCGAGCAGGCTGAGTGACTCCCTGCCGTTGAGATCATAATATATGAATACCAGGGAGGCAGGAGCAGCGAATATAAGCAGCGCCAGAGGTGACACGAGCAGCCTCGACTGCAACCTCATATTCCTTAAAACGGGCAGGTAGAAACGGTTCCTCATCATCAGCCCGAGGCCTATGCCGGTTACAATCAGTATAGCTGTGTAAATAAAGGGTGTAGCCTTGAAGAGTGAGAGTTCTGTAATGACAGTAATAATGGTGACTGCCGTTATCACCATTGTTGCAAGAGCAGACCAGAAGACCCACAGATAACCGGTTTTCATTGCCCGCAAGATTTTGACATTTCCCGGAATAGATACAGACTCACTTATACAAGATACGATAAATTTTCACAACCTACAAATAGGCTCCCCTTGATCTTACGAGGTCAGCGATCCGTGATGTTATCTCCTCAACTGATTCGGTCTGGCCTTCAATGATCAGGTCGGCCTGTTCATACCAGCCGCTGCGGCTTTCCATAAGTTCCTGAACCCTGGAGGTCATCTCCTCCCCGCTTATACCCTGAAGCAGCGGACGACTCGTTTTGGATTTCTGCAGGCGTGACACAAGTGCCGCTACCGGCAGTTTAAGGTATACTATCACACCTGTTGACCTCATGAGATCAATGTTGTCAGCGGAGCAGGGGGTGCCGCCTCCGCAGGCTACGACTGTCTTCTGTCGCCCTGACACGGTACGCAACGCCCGGGCTTCAGCTTGTCTGAAATAATCCTCTCCCCTTTGTTTAAAGAGATCAGGCACTGAGGCTCCCTCCTGTTCTTCAACAATCTTATCCGTATCTGCAAAGTTCCAGTGAAGGGAAGAGGCGATCTTCCTTCCCGTTGAGCTCTTGCCGCTTCCCATGAAGCCAGTCAGATATACGTTCACGCGGTGTTAAAGATCTAGTTTCATCTGGGCGGGATCATCCGTCAGAGGTCCTTGGGGAGCGGGTCCGGATTCTTCATCCTCCTCAGCTTTCGGCAAAGGTGGAGCGGCTTCGCTTTTTACCACCGGCTCCAGCTCCTTTATATCAGTGACGCTGTAATTTGAGAGTCTCTTTCCCTTGGCACGGAAGCTCTTGACACCGATAAACTGAGCCACCTCAATGATCTCCTGCCTGCGGCCCTCATTCTTCCCGCCAAAGCTTATCTCGAGCCGCGGGTATTCTACCTCCGTAAGGCTGACGAGCTTCGATCCCTCGCTGTCTGAGATGAAGCACAGCAGCCTCTCTGATTCTTCAAAGATAAAGCGCTTCACATAATAGAATCCCTGCTCCTGGTCCCAGTATACTACGGAGAAAATCTTCGACTCCCTGAATTTTTCAAGGAGAAGCATGTCATCCTCAAAGTGAAGTGAGAGGTCAGTGCCTGCAGTTCGGTAGCATCCTCCCCGCGTTACAATAAGCAGTGTATCCTCTGATATGCCAATTTGCTCAGGTATCTTCCCCTGCCGTCGACATTCAGTCGCATCACCAGCCTCGTCATACCCACCAGCTTGCGGCCACCCGAGGGTGGAAAGCACCTTCTCCTTGAGGGTTATCTTATGTACAGGATTCTTTGTCAGAATATTACCCATCGATGCCCGGCCCTTGATAGCCAGCTCGCCGAAGTCAAAGTCAAAAGTGAGTTTCTTCAGCCTTGCGCGAGGCTTGTGGTAGATGCGAATCACCTCAGCCTCACCGTTGGGATTGGCACTGAGGTACAGGATACGTGTCCCGCTTGTGCCGCGACCGAGACTGTATTCCTTTTCGCGTGTAAGACCGGTCAGGCGGCCACCTTCTTCACGTAAAGAGGACCGTCACGGCCATCATGGTATACAACATTGTCTAATGGTCCGGGTGTCGTTTGTAGCGAAGACCTGGACATGTATCACATCCTTTCCCACGAACAGCTTCTCAGCCACCCTGGCAATGAGATAGGTTCCGTCTTTCCTGATAACGATTATATCATCGATGTCAGAGCAGTCACACACGTACTCATCCTTTCTGAGTCCGGTACCTACAAATCCCTCCTGCCGGTTGACATACAGCTTCGCATTGACGGCTACAACCTTCGAAGCCTCTATGGTTTCAAAGCTTCTGATCTCAGTTCGCCTTACAACATTTTTGCCGTATTTCTTTTTAATCTGACGGTAATAATTGATTGAGAAGGGTATGATGTTGCCAAGATGGGTTTTCACCTCCTCCAGTTCGCCCTCAATGCCCCTGATATGGTCGTCTGCGCGGGAGGAGTCATATTTTGAGATCCGCTTGATCCTGATCTCCGTAAGTCTGATGATGTCATCACGGGTTATCTCTCTCTTGAAGAGCTTCTTGTAGGGTTTGAGACCCTTGTCGATAGCAGTAATCACTGCCTCCCATGTCTCGCTCTCCTCAATATCACGGTAAATCCTCTTCTCTATGAAGATCTTTTCAAGAGAGGAGAAGTGCCACTCCTCCTCCAGTTCCGCTTTTCGTATCTCCAGTTCCCGGGTAAGAAGCTTCACTGTCCTGTCTACAGAGTGCCGGAGGATATCGCTGACGCCAATAAATGCTGGCTTGTTCTCATCGGTAATGACGCAGGCATTGGGAGAAATCGACAGTTCACAGTCGGTGAATGCATATAAGGCGTCTATAGTCTTGTCGGGTGAGATGCCGGACTGGAGCTGTACCACTATCTCGACTCCTCCGGCGGTGTTGTCGTCAATTTTCTTGATCTTGATCTTCCCCTTGTCGCTGGCCTTGACAATAGACTCTATCAGTGACGAAGTGGTCCTTCCAAAGGGTATCTCAGTGATCACCAGTCCCTTTTTGTCGACCTTTTCTATCCTTGCTCTTACCTTCACCACGCCTCCCCTGGCACCGTCATTGTATTTTGAAATATCTATCATCCCGGCTGTCGGGAAGTCGGGATAGAGAACAAAGGGTTTTTTCTGGAGATAGCATATGGAAGCATCTATCAGTTCGTTGAAGTTATGAGGGAGGATCTTTGATGCCAGTCCCACGGCTATACCCTCCACTCCCATTGCCAGAAGCAGCGGGAGCTTGACCGGGAGTGTGACGGGCTCCCTGTTGCGTCCGTCATACGAGCTCATCCACTCCGTGGTCTTGCTGTTAAATGCGACCTCCAGAGCGAATTTAGAGAGCCTGGCTTCTATGTACCTCGGGGCGGCGGCGCCGTCGCCTGTAAGGATGTTACCCCAGTTACCCTGTGATTCGACAAGCAGTTCCTTCTGCCCCAGCTGCACCAGCGCATCACCAATGGATGCGTCGCCGTGAGGGTGGAACTGCATCGTGTGTCCGATGATGTTTGCCACCTTATTGAAACGGCCGTCATCCATCCGTTTCATGGAGTAAAGTATCCTGCGCTGGACGGGCTTCAGGCCGTCAGACATATGTGGCACGGCACGCTCCAGAATAACGTATGACGCATAATCGAGGAACCAGTCCTGGTACATACCTGACAACGCCGTGACGGTATGCAGCGCTTCGGGTACATGTCCGTTGGTTGTCTCTTTTATCTCCTTGCCGTCAGCGGCAGGGGCCCCTTCTAAAGGATCACTCTCTTTCATCTTCTTCAACAAACTCCGCTCACACCTCAAGGGCCTCGGGGATCTCCTCCTCAACTCTCAGGTTATCAATAATAAAGTCCTGCCGCTCAGGGGTATTCTTACCCATGAAGAACTCCAGGAACTGAATATAGGAATCGGCTTTCTTCATGATTACGGGCTCAAGGCGCATGTCCTTGCCTATAAAATGTATAAACTCATCAGGGGATATCTCTCCGAGGCCCTTGAAACGTGTTATCTCCGGCTCAGGACCCAGGTCCTTTATCGCCCTTTGCCTCTCCTCGTCACTGTAACAGTAACGCGTCTCCTTCTTGTTTCTCACCCGGAAGAGTGGTGTCTGCAGGATGTAAACGTGTCCCTTCCTCACAAGATCAGGGAAGAACTGAAGGAAGAATGTCAGAAGGAGAAGGCGTATATGCATTCCGTCAACATCGGCGTCGGTGGCAACCACCACATTATTGTAACGAAGGTCTTCTATCGAATCTTCTATATTGAGCGCTGCCTGTAAAAGGTTGAACTCCTCATTCTCGTAGACGACCTTCTTGGTCAGCCCGTAACAGTTGAGGGGTTTGCCCCGGAGGCTGAAGACGGCCTGCGTCTCCACACTGCGCGACTTGGTGATTGAGCCGCTGGCTGAATCTCCTTCGGTAATGAAGAGGGTCGAATCAAGCTTTCTGTCATCGTTGGAGTTGTAGTGGATGCGGCAATCGCGAAGCTTGCGGTTATGAAGGCTCACCTTCTTTGCCCTGTCACGGGCAAGCTTTTGTATGGAGCTTATAGCCTTGCGCTCTTTCTCCGAGTCCTGTATCTTCTTCAGCATTATCCGGGCCGTCTCGCCGTTCTTGTGCAGGTAATCGTCAAGGTGCTTGCGGATAAACTCCACGATGAAGTTACGAACGGAAGGGCCTTCAGGACCCATATCCCTTGAGCCAAGCTTGGTCTTCGTCTGTGATTCGAAGATGGGTTCTTCGATCTTGACAGCGATGGCTGCTGTAATTGATGACCTTATGTCTGCAGCATCGAAATCCTTCTTGAAAAACTCCTTCACCGTTCTGGTCAATGCTTCGCGGAAAGCAATGAGATGTGTCCCTCCCTGCGATGTGTGCTGGCCGTTGACGAAGCTGTAATAGTCCTCACCGTACTGTTCACCGTGGGTGATAGCCACCTCAATGTCATCGCCCTTAAGATGTATGATGGGATACAGCCCCTCCTGGCTCATGTTGTCATTGAGAAGGTCGACCAGGCCGTTGCGTGAGATGATCTTGCTGCCGTTGAGGTTGATGACCATACCTGCGTTGAGGTATGTATAGTTTTTCATCATGCTCTCGACGTACTCCGAAATGAAATGGCAATTGCCAAACATGAGTTCGTCAGGGATGAATGTCACCTCTGTGCCGTTCTCCTCCCTGGTTGGTTTAAGAGGCTCGTCTCTTACCACCTCGCCTGCCTTGAACTCTATCTCCTTAAGCTGGCCCTCGCGGACGGACCTTAGTATGAATGATGATGAGAGGGCGTTCACTGCCTTGATACCCACTCCGTTAAGCCCGACGGATTTCTTGAACGCCTTGGAGTCATATTTGGCCCCTGTGTTCATCCGTGAAGAGACATCAAGCACCTTGCCCAGGGGTATGCCCCGGCCAAAGTCGCGCACCCTTACCTCCCTGCCGCTGATGATGACGTCAATCTTGCGGCCGTAACCCATCATATACTCATCAACCGCATTATCCATCACCTCTTTGAGCATGACGTAAATTCCGTCATCGAGAGACGAGCCGTCACCCAGCTTGCCGATGTACATACCCGGACGCAGCCTGATATGCTCCTTCCACTCAAGGGTTCTGATGTTCTCTTCAGAATAGTTACCGTCCATCATACAAAATTTGGGGCAAATATAAAGATTTAGGCAAGGCGTTGTCTGCCGATTTATCAACAACACCGGTGAATTATTACCTTAAAATGTGATTTTGCGGTGCTTTGCGACCTTATCGGCCATATCCGGGCTCGCTCCTCATCTCCTCCATGGCAGCGACCATGAGCGACTGTACCCTGGCGGCGAGCTCTTCAGGATCACCTGTCCCGAACTGGCCGGGGAAAATGGGATCAAGTACCCTTATTCTTACTATCCTCCGGTTTCTGAATATCAATCCACCCTTCTTGGGCAGGATCCCTCCGGTGCCGTCTATCAGCACGGGGAGCAGGGGCTTATCTGTCTTCACAGCCAGCTGAAAGGCTCCGGTCTTGAACTTGCCTATAGCTCCCGTCAGTGACCTTGTGCCTTCGGGAAAGATCACGATGGAGACTCCCTCCTGCAATGATTCCACACACTTCTCCATCATTTTTATGACGCTCGACTTGTTGCCGCGGACCACTTCGATGTACTTCACCATCCGCATCTCCCATCCCAGCAGGGGTACGCGGAAGACCTCAACCTTTGAGACCCATCTCAGCCTGTGTCGGAGCATATTGAAAAAGACAATGTCAAGCATCGACTGGTGGGTCGGAACAATGATGTAAGCCTGTTTCTGATCTATCTTTTCACGGCCCTCGGTAATCACCTTCCAGAAGGGACTCATCTTCGTCACGACTATCCCCTGGATAACCATCCACCTGTTGTTCATCAGCCTCCGGCTGTCAAAGGCCAGGGAGAGCAGCCAGAGTATCACTGCAACAGGGAAGGCGAGTATGACGAAAGTGATACTCGACAGCCATACCCAGATTGACTTTAATACATTCATTGCTTGACGTTTTTAATCATTCGTTCTGCCATCCATGCCAGTCCGGTGCCGGCAATCAGGCCGAGAAGGGCTCCGGCGAGGACATCACCCGGATAATGAACTCCAAGGTAAATCCTTGAATAAGAAACCAGTGCAGCCCACACAAAGATAGACCATGAATACCATTTCCTGCCCAGCAGGGACGCCGAATAGGCTGCAACTCCGAAGCTGTTGGCGGCATGGCCCGAGACAAAGCTGTACATGCCTCCGCAATGGCCCCTTAACGTATGTACCATTCCTGCAAGGTCAGGTTCATGACATGGTCTGGGCCGTTGCGTCAGGTTTTTAAGCATTGTTGAGCCCTGGTCGTCTATAAGAACCAGGACCGGGATTATCAGAAGAGGTATCCATGCGTTCCTGCCATATTTGCGGGTAATCATCCATATAATGGCCACGTAGAGCGGTATCCACACCGTCTTAAGACTGAGTATCCACATCACCATATCAAAGAAGGGTGAGTGGAGGGAATTCAGAAAGAGGAATAATTTTTGGTCAAGTTCAATCATGCTCAGCTGTTTATTGCCCTCCAGATCAAATCTTTGAGCGTGGTGATTCCCGTTCCGCTTATTGATGATATGAAGACAGCCGGTATTTCATCCGGCAGCAGCGGCCGTACGGCGTCTCTCAGTTCGTCATCAAGCAGGTCGCTTTTGGATATAGCCAGCACCCTGGGTTTGTCAAGAAGCTCGGGATTGTATTTACGGAGTTCCTCGACGAGAATTTGATACTCTTTCTTAATGTCATTGCAGTCGGCGGGGATCATAAAGAGCAAAACGGCATTACGTTCAATATGCCTGAGAAACCTGTGTCCCAGCCCTTTGCCCTCGGCTGCTCCCTCGATGATACCGGGGATGTCAGCCATAACAAATGATTTATCCTCGCGATAGCTGACAATGCCCAGGTTGGGGGTCAGCGTGGTGAAGGGGTAGTTGTCAATCTTTGGCTTTGCGGCGCTGACAACAGAGAGGAGAGTCGACTTACCCGCATTGGGGAATCCCACCAGTCCCACATCAGCCAGCACCTTCAGCTCGAGTATGAACCAGCCTTCGATGGAGGGTTCGCCGGGCTGGGCGAAACGGGGTGTCTGAAAGGTTGCCGATTTGAAATGGGTGTTGCCCATCCCGCCACGGCCGCCCTTCACCAGTATCTTTTTCTCGCCATGGGAAGTTATCTCGAACAGGATTTCGTTTGTCTCTGCGTCTCTGGCCACCGTTCCGAGAGGCACATCAATTATGACATCCTCGCCGTCGGCGCCCGTCTTCTGGTTAGATGATCCCGATCCTCCGTGACCGGCAAAGATGTGTTTTCTGAATTTCAGGTGAAGGAGTGTCCACAGTTGCGAGTCTCCCCTCAGCAGAACGTCTCCGCCCCTTCCTCCGTCGCCACCGTCAGGGCCGCCCTTGGGATTGGATTTCTCGCGCCTGAGGTGCGTCGAGCCCGGGCCGCCTTTACCCGAGCGTCCGAAGATCTTTACATAGTCAACGAAGTTGGTATCACTCATCAGCTATATTACCGTTTCTATATGGTTGCAGAGCCTGGCGAAGATGTCATCGATCGAACCCACACCGTCTACTATTCTCGTTACCCCGGCTTTTCTTCCGTACTCAATGACAGGTTCAGTCTTTGCGCGGTAGACGGCAATACGGTTGTTGATGACGGCCTCGTCTGCATCATCAGCCCTGCCAGATACCAGGGCTCTCTTCTTCATGCGATCCGTCAGCTCTGTGTCATTGACCTCGAGGACAAGCAGCAAGTCTATCTTCATATTTCTCTCCTCCAGCATCTTCTCCAGCGCCACCGCCTGCTCCACGGTACGCGGGAAACCGTCGAAGACGAACCCTGCCCTGCCGGTGGTGGAGTCTATCTTCTGTGCTATCATGGCAATGACAACGTCGTCCGGCACCAGCTCCCCGGCGGCCATGATGGCCTCCATTTTTCTGCCCAGCTCAGTGGCTGCCGCCAGCTCCGCCCTCAGCATGTCTCCGGTAGAGAGATGAAGGAGATTATATTTCCCGGCGAGGGTCACCGACTGCGTTCCCTTTCCCGAACCGGGAGGGCCGAACATAAGAACATTTATCATTTCAGAATTATTTTGTGAGTTTATAAATTGCCTTCAGGTTACGGCCGTAACCGTCATAGTCAAGACCATACCCCACGACAAAGTTGTTGGGTATTTCAAACCCGATGTATTCTATCGGGATATCCCTGGTATAGGCTTCCGGTTTAAAAAGGAGAGTACATATCCTGACCTCGCTGGCTTTTCTCAGGGTCAGTTCGCCAATGATTCTTTCCATTGTGTGGCCTGTGTCAATTATATCTTCCAGCACCACCACCGTCTTACCGGCAATGTCTTCATTCCAGCCTATGAGCTCCTTGATCTTGCCCGAGCTGCTGGTGCCTTCGTATGACGCCAGCTTGATAAATGATATCTGGGCATGCAGGTTTATATGCCTGAAGAGGTCTGCAGCAAAGAGAAAGGCGCCGTTAAGGATCCCGAAGAACAGCACCTCGCGCCCCTTCAGGTCGTCATTGATCTTTTCCGCCAGTGCGGTGATACGACTCTGGATCTCATCTTCGGTGATGTAGATTGAGAATTCTCTGTCAAGGACTGTTATCTCATTCATAGTGCAGGTAATTGATGCTGCTAAATTATAAATTTATAGCGTATTTTTGCCCCGGACAATGGTGTAACATTAAAAAAGAGCATATGAATCCTTCAGTAAGCATAATTATGGGCAGCACCTCCGACCTCAGGGTTATGGAGAAGGCAGCAGAGTTCCTCGACAGCATGGGGATACCTTTTGAGATAAACGCCCTCTCGGCGCACCGTACACCTGACGAGGTTGAAAAGTTTGCGCGTGGTGCGGCAGGCCGTGGAATAAAGGTCATTATCGCCGGGGCAGGTATGGCGGCTCATCTCCCTGGTGTGATAGCAGCAATGACCCCGGTACCGGTGATAGGTGTACCTGTCAAGGCATCGCTCGACGGCATGGATTCCTTGCTGGCGATCGTGCAGATGCCTCCTGGGATACCCGTTGCCACTGTCGCCATTGACGGCGCCCTGAATGCCGGCATCCTGGCGGCGCAGATGATCGCCACGGGTGATCCGTCCGTCATGGAGAAGCTGATCGCCTACAAGGAGAGTCTCAAGCAGAAGATCGTGAAGGCGAATGAGGAGCTGGGTGCCGTGCGTTATAAGTTCAGGACGAACTGATGTTCAGGCGGCAGGACGGCCTATTGCCGGCTGCCGACTAGAACGCTATCCTGACCTGCCCCTTCAGCTCCTGCTTCAACCCGGTCACGGCATCTGTTCCGGACTCGGTAAAAGCATATTTCATCCTTAATTCCACCCGCTCTGCAGGCTTCCATGACAACATTATGAACGTGCGGGTCATTTCGCCATAGAAAGCCGGCACACTGAATGAAGAGAGCAGGTCATTCTCCCAGGCATAGAGGCGGCTGTCCCATCCTTCGGAAGAGCAGAGGGCATACCTGAACCAGATCCTCAGGGGAACACTGCGAAGTGAGTATGAGAAATCCTGGCAGAGCAGATACCCCTTCTCTTCCGACGGGGATATGAAGGCTGCTGAGGCCCTTGTGGTGAGCTGCAGTCCTGCGGTCGGTTTACAGGTAAGGGCAAAGGAGATCTGTTGCCTGGTGTGTGTCACAGACGAGGGTGTCCCTCTCTCAGTAGCAGAATCATATTCCCGTGATGAAGAGGTATATGCTAATCTCAGTGAAAGCTCATCACGCGGCTGGTACTCACTTCTTAGTTCGATCCTGCTGCCATATGATGGCGCAGAGGAGCGGTACCGTAACCAGGGAATGCGGTAGTGATCAGCCGCTGCCGTGACAAACAGATGTCTGGCAGCCTCCAGATGAACCGAAGCTGCCAGTCCTGTCTCGTTCCCTGGCCCCGATCCGGCCCTGAAGGCGCCAGAGTGAAAGGCATGGTACTCAGGCGAGAAGTGCCTCGCAAGGAGATTGAATGTAACCCCCGCCGTTGGCTTTGCCCTTAGTCCTGCCGTCGCCGCCCATGAACCGGGGAGACTCATCGCTGCCTCTGTAAATAACAACACCGGCCCGGTACCTGCCTTGAAATCGACGGCCATATTCCACAGCCGGTCGCCCTCAAAGTCATAAATGTTCTCCGGATCGCTTGTGTCAGGTCGCAGAGGCAGGGAGAACCACGTTGCGGAGGCGGTCACCCCTCCCCGGATCTTCTCCGCCCCCGCAGATAAATGAAAGCCGGCGACGGACTCAGTGAGGCTGTTGTGCGCCCCTGCCTGCGATTCACTGACATGAAGGCCACCACTTACCAGATTGCTCACCCATGCAGCGGTGCTGTCTTCATTAAAGGCTATCCTGGCATCGATCATGTTTGTTGAGGCGAAGAGGACTGCACCGGTTCTCACGCTGCCCATCATGATACTGATGCCGCGAAAGAACCTGTTCTCTTCTGTAGATGTATAGGGCACCGCGGAGCTTCTCCCTGACATGAACGACGGCGAGCTGAGCCATGACCCCATCCACCTGCTTCCACTGAACACCATTCCTTCACCTGTCCTCATGGCAAAATCTCCCACGATGACCCGTTCTATCAGTCCATCTCCTTGATATTCAAGGAACCCGGAGAGAAAATCGGTACCGGCAGCATGATCGAAGGTGAACGGTTCACCAGGGTCATTCTCAGCGGTCAGACCGAATGCGAAACGACCGTGTTCATGTTTTATCTTAAATAATGACCGCACCCCTTCCTTTTCGCTTTCTCCGGAGATGAAACGGGTGGAGGCCGTCATTGTCAACAGTGTGCGACCATAGCTTCTACCGGCGGTCTCACGGGAGGGCTGAAGAGATATATATGGTGCCATCAGCATAACCGTATTACGGTCAAAGGCAGGGAGGAGGGCCAGCTCATAAAGGGTTACCACATTCCCATTCCTTCTGACATGATCGGCAAGAACCATAACCTGGAACTCCGTCAGAAAGAAGAGCCTTGATATCTCCCTGGCATCACCACAGTTGATATTTACAGGTGACGCCTTCAGCTCATCGAGCTCCTCCAGAAGGGTGGCATGATCAGTGTCATCTGAAAGAGCCAGTATCTCTTCCACAGACTCCCTGACAGCCTGGTTTTCTTCCTGGCAGAACAGACAGAATGGGATAACCGCCATAATCATGAGTATTAATGCGGACCTGAGGCTGGCCTGATTATTCATGCTGCGGTGACCTTTGGCACATTGCCGGCTCCCTGGGGCAAGCCATGTGTCCATTCTAATTTCATAACGAGCATATGAGTTCCTCCCGGGGTTATCTGATTGTCCATATAATTGATACAGAGGATGTCACGCCTGTCACGCTGTTTATCAGAAAGCCTGCGTCTGTCTGCATTGAGCCTGTCCGGAATCCGATGCCGAATGCAAAGGCCGAGGGCGAACTCATGTACCCTGACCGTAATATCAGCCTGTCAAGCACATCCCAGCTTAGTCCGCACTGAACAGATAGTGGTTCATCACTCACCTTCGAGCCCCCGGCGGAGAGCGTGAAATCGTCAGACTGACTCCACTGCAGGCCGGCTTCAATGGAGGAGGGTAGCGTGTTCAGCGGTGAAAGGGGATTGAACAGATGCAGTCCAAGGGTCAGTGAGGAGGAAAGCACACAGGTCATCCCCGTCTCGAATGTCACATGAGACACGTCACGGTATTCGCCAACGCCATGTTCCGAGATATAATCAACCTGTACACCCAGGGCAATGCCGTCGGTGATCTTCACGGCGCTGCCCAGCCCGGTGAACAGCCGGTAGTAGTCGGCATTGCCGTAATGAGTTGCCACAATACCCAGTGGTGCGGGTTTAATGGCTAAGACAGCGCTCACTGCCTTTGATGACAGGGCCGCCATCATAAATCGGTTTTCAAGGCCGGCGGAGAAACTAGTGGCTGAGGCGGCAGTCAGCAGCGCCGGGTTTTGGAAACAGTTCCAGTGCCCGGGGGTGGCCGTCACGGCGAATGCCATCCCCATGGCATCAGCACCGTGGGGCACATACAATGGTTCACTGGCCCGCAGGAGGGCGACAGCAATCAGAAACAGAAATAATACCGCATTCCACCGCAGCATCATAATGAGACACAATTACTGTCTCAAAGTTATGCTACGGTGTGGAGAAAGTCAAATTTATTTTTGAGGGAATAGGGAATAGGCAGTAGGGAGCAGGGAGCAGGGAATGGGGAGTAGGGAATGGGGAGTATGGAGCAGGGGTTAGGGAATAGGGAGTAGGGAATGGGGAGTATGGAGCAGGGGTTAGGGAATAGGGAGTAGGGAGTAGGGAATAGGCAGTAGGGACAAATGGAATGAACTAATTACCTCACTATTGCCTATTTTCTATTATCTATTTTCTATTGTCTATTTTCTATTGCCTGATGCCTACCCTACGCCTTTATATCCTTGATATTAAGCTGCACCGATGATTTGCCCCTGAAGTCATTCATCTCCACGGAGTAGGCGATATCAACCACGCCTCCGTTCTCCCTGAAGAGCTCCGTCATATCAGCCTGTCCAAAGGCTATGGCGTCTATCGGTTCAGCGTTCTGCCGTGCGAAGCTCAGTTTGAGATGCATCCCGTTGTTGCCCACAGGCTGGCAGGCCAGTGTCTTGACCCTGCGCGAGACAAACACCGGGGCCACATTATCAGGCCCGAAGGGCTGGAACCGTTCGAGGTTCCTGTAGAGCTCCGGAGTAATATCCTCGAGCGCTATCTCCTCATCCACTTTTATTGACGGTACCAGGTGTTCGTCCTTTATCGTCTCGCTGACGAACTTCTCAAAACGGGCGCGGAATGCAGGCACGTTCTCCTGCTTCATGGTCAGTCCGGCGGCGAACATGTGACCCCCGAAGCTCTCCAGCAGGTCAGCACGACTGATGGAAGTCATGCACGCTGTGAAATGGCGGGAATGCTGTTCTTCCTTATGCGGCGCGTTATGTTGCTGAAGCAAGACGTTTAAAGCAGGATCAAAATGGTTAAGGTCGTGTACAT
>JAXHLF010000029.1:0-105495 GCA_034522515.1 Bacteroidales bacterium
ACGTATTGCTAGGTATAAATCTTTTTCCCCCAATTTTCCCAATAAATAAAAATATCCAAAAAACGGGCCATAATACGGGTCATTAAATATTTATCATACCTTCTGTCAAAAGCCAATCTAATCATTCCGAATTCCCATTCCCATTCAACGGGAGTAGAAAAAAATTTCATCTTCAATTCTTTCTGGAATCCGCCCAATTCCGAAAAAATCAATTTTCACAATTGTATCATTCCTGAGTCGCTCTACCTAAATAAAGTGTGCATCCAATTCATTTGCCAACTTTTTATAGATAGGAAGTCGGTAGTGGGGCGCATAATTAAAAATGCAACACAACATATTTAATAATCTCCTTTAAACTCACCGGTTTTTATCTTTATTAACAGCGTTTTGAATACTTTAAAGACATTATGCTTATTAAATAGGAATAAAAAACAAGTATAGATTAATGTGGCTGAAAATAAAGCTACCAGAATTTTCAAGATATCATTTTCAATATACGCCATTAATATAAACCCCGCAAACGCTGACAACAAGGCAGATACTAAGATTGGGAGAAATCCTAATTTGAGCCATCGCTCCATATCTTGAAAATTTTACCGGGATAATAAGTGTTAATGAAAACTAATTCACGGTAGCAGTAAGTCTGCGGCTGCTATCCAAATAATACCAAATTTCATGGCACTAAATAGCAGACCAAGCCTAATTACAATCTTCAACAAATCTTGTCTTAATGATAGATCGCTTCGTCCTACCGCATTTAATAGTTCAACACTGACTCCCGCCATAATTGTAATCATCCTCGCAAAACATATAATCTAAATAATCGGTACAGCTGAAATCCACTTTTCTGTTAGAAGGACTCTAATCATTGGCTCAGCAATCATGGCTATCCATAAAAGCACTGGAAATGAGATAAATGATAAATATCGAATTGTTGTTTTAGTTATCCTGATAATTAGGACTGATCATGCTTTACAGATGCTAAAGAAGGAAAAAGGACTTGGTATACTATTGATGTAATTGTCAAGTAGGGAAGATTGCAAATCGGGTTCCTCGTGAATAGAAGCCCAACTGATCTGGTTTGAAAATTTTGCCTATAATAAATGAGCTGGTCTGGCTAACCAACGAACCTAAAGGATGAAGCCAGCAGGTTTCTACCAAAAAGATACAATCCTTTAAATGATTCCATGGAAAATTTTAATAATGGAATCCAATGCAATTGGAAGGCAAGCATAATGGCAGAAAAAATTCCCCGAGAAAGTGTCTGCCATACTAATACCCATATTTTAAATCCTTCTATTGCTAATACAATTCCAACTATTCCTCGCTTAACAATGCAGAAACGAAATTAGCTAAAGCTAATGGCTTAAAGTCTAACCGGAGACTGAATAACGATTGTGGGACAATGATAAGTGAGTTTATTATAAGAATTAATGATGTAACCCGTGTTAATCTAATAAGCTCAGGCATTTTATAAAACTGCGCAATGAAGGGCGCTATATGCCATAGAATTAAATAAAGAATTAAACTCATGCCCAAGGTTAAACCAAAAGGCGGTTGAGCAATCCAGATGGCTTAGGTTATTTTTTTGAATCAGAGCTTTCCCGAAACCACTGTCAACAAATATTTGGGATAAGCTTATAAAAATCATTAATATGGCAAGAACTCCATAGTCAGTAGGTGATACAATTCTAGCAATAACAATTCCTATCACAAATTGAACAAGCTGAGTTGCAACTCTATCAATTGAAGTCCAGATGACTCCTTTGGCCATTTTTTGCTTTAAAGTCATAAATCGTGGGTTATCTCGTACTTCTTAAGATAATATAGACATTAGTTATACTTTTAGATCATAGGTTATACAACGGTCTTTACTTCCCTTATATTTGTATAAGCCGAATTATCCTCTCTGTAACGCATTGTAAACCATTAAAACCAATGTCAAAATCGACATGGCCCAGATTGCTCCAATCTAGATTAAAGTCTAATTGCTCATTTCAGTTATTAATTAAACCATTTCAACGCTTTAGTTTATTATTTTATCATACATAACTCCTTACTTCTTAGTTATTCCAATTTTATCATGGCGAATAGTCGCAATATTCCGGCCATTTTCAGCAACTTGAATAGCCATTTTAGTAATCATCTATAAAAATGATCTTTTGTGCAAATTCCTCACTGGAAATCTTAGCAAAGAAGCCCTGTTTGACTATTCTCAATTAGTGATGGAATACCTCCAGTATCTGAACCTAATACCGGGACTCCTATAATTTGAGTTCACACACTATTTGGAAAAACTGTTATCTACTCGAGAAGGTGAAGCAAAGACTGGGGAAGATTGTAATTGTTCAATTAATTCGCTTGCACTTAATTGTCCCAAAGCTTAATGTTAAGGTCTAAAGTGATTTATTTTCAGTTTAGTCTCAAGAATTTAAGCCCAATATTATTCGCAGTAATTCCCGCAAACCTCCATCGAAATTAATGTTTTGCTTTTTTAAAGAATTCCCCAATGCCGGATACAAAGTCAATGCCCTTGTATAATTCTCCATTATTAGTTGTGAGAATAATAAAAGGATCATTAATTGCATTGGACCATTGTTTGGCATTATAGAACTCATCCCTTATGTCTTCACATTTTAAGTAATAATAATTGCTATCAGGTGAGTTTTTTTAACAAATTTTCTGTCATACTCTGTCCTTCCGCTAAAATGTAATCCAATCCGCATATAATCTAATTCATGATAGTCTTTAATACTTAACATTTTTGCCTCTAACAATATGATTATTCCACGAACTATATCCCGGATGGACCTCTGAATAATATTTCTTTCCGTGTAAAATCAGCCAAGACAAATCTCTCAATCACTCATAATCCCTGTATATGAATTAATATCGGAATGTGAGTAATGTGTCTAAAATCTCACAATAGGGTAGCTCTGTGCCATAAATGTGAATTACATCCCGGTTAAATCATTAATGATTTTTAAATATTCCTTTAGGTATAATTTGGGTGTGTAAGAGAAAGAATTAAATCAATCGCTCTCTGCAATTTCGTTCGCTTATTCCGTATAGGATAGTACCTGCGCCTTTATCAAGTTGACCTTTACTTGACATTGTGTGAAATGCAATAGCCAATTGCCAATCTGTATATTTATGAACAGCTCCTTCTATTCCCTTAAGCCACCTTTAGCTGGCCAAAATAACCATAATACTCCGAAGCAAGTGAGGGAGTATTCGAAAACCAAAGTACTTTCATTTTAGTATCATTTCAACTATTAAAAGTCGGATATAATTTGTGCGGTTTTACTCTGCTATCTTAGGTTAGTTTGCCAAACTGTCATTCGTCAAATCGATTCATAGTACTCCCCATACCAATTTAAAAACCACTTCAACCCGATACCCAGATTGGTACAAGGTCTGAGTCCATTGTAGTCAATTCTTCTGGTAATATCAGCATCGGTAGCCTTTAAGTCCCCCGACTGCATGGGCTTATGATCAACAACAGCCATACGTCCCAATGCTATTTCAAGCAAGGAAAGAAGATCATTTACAGTCACAAGATATTATTACCAATGTTCATCAGTTCACCCGGCTTGACCTCCCTCTGCCGGTCAAGTAATGGATAAGATTCCATTGATGATGTCGTCAACATAGGTGAAGTCGCTCAGAAGTGTTCCGCCGGCATAAATCTGTAAGTAAGATTCTTGGACATAATAGTTCGTGAACTTGTAAACTGCCATATCGGGTCTACCCCAGGGGTCATAGGCGGTTAAAAACCTCAGGCCGTAGTCGTAATAGAAAGATTACTCATGCGGAGGCGATGAGCCTTTGCTATTCTTCGTGGCAGCATAAATGTTTACTGAAATGATCAACATTGTCATTCTCTGCAAGGAAGGGCACCTTCTCATTGTTTCCTGAAACACTCGAGCTGCTTGCATATAACAGATACTTCACGGGATAATGTCGGCATGCTTCAAGGATATTGAAAAAGCCTATAATATTGCTTTGAAAGTAAACCCCGGAGTTGCCTACGCTGTACCGTACACCGGCATGGGCAGCAAGATGAACAACATAATCAAACTTTCCCTCCTAAATAATCCGTTTATGCCCTCTGAGTCCCCAGATTTATCCTCACTAAATGATAGCAGTCATACTTTTATTTTGAACCTACCTGCCCCAGTCAGCTTCATTTCATTCAATTCCCGCGTTATTCAGACGCGCATACTTAAGGTTCACATCACAGTAATCATTAATGTTGTCAAGTTCCACAACTTCTTCTCCCTTTTCCAGAAGGCATTTGCGTGATGGAAGCCAATGAATCCGACATTGCCGGTGACAAAATATTTAGAAATGGGTAAAGTGTCTATAGGCTCCGACAATTCGCGCTACGGGATTTCCGGAACGAGCCGAGCTCACCGCCAATCAGCAGTTCGTTTCGCCTCGTCTGAGTCGAAGCTCAATCTGGCTCTGCCGGTAATTAAATTTAGTGTAAATTTATGATGGTGAAAGTATTACTAAATAATGTATGCCATGAAGTCAAAATTCCTTACCCTCAGCTGGAAGGACTTTTCAAGGGGCCTTCTGATTGCATTCCTGACCGGCCGCACTGATAAGCGGTGTGATTAATGTCCTCTACCAGAGCTGTTTTTACCTGGGAAACTATGCGGCCGGTGTTTATAGCTGGTGTGTCCGCGGCTCTCTCTTATCGCTCAATGCCTCATGACAAACTCGCAGGACGTTATGTTCAAACGTGAACCAACGTTAGCCTAAAGACCGAAGTTACCTGTGTCTATCCACTTCATATCGAGCACCGACCAGAAGTCGAGTGCGAGGCCGTTGAGGACATAGTCATACGGCAGCCATCCGTAGCCGTCGTCGCCCCAGTTCCTGCCCCAGGAGTTGCGTATCAGCAGTGCCCCTACGGTTTCATCCTTACATTTCAGGTTCGAAATTTTTCTGTCGTCATCATACCCCACCGCCATGACTGCGTGTCCCCACTGGGCATTCTCGCCCTTGCAGGGATAAGGGATGTCTCCGGAAACATCTGTATCTTCAAACGACTGGAATCCCCAGAACCCGAACATAGCCGGTATGCCGGCCGAGAGGTAACTCTTCACCGATGCCAGCACATCGGCTGACGGAGTATCCGACCCTTGAGGGTCATGACAGAAATATTTGATGGTTGAGTAGTTTTCTGCCAGTGCATAAACAAAGCCGGATGGCTCATCATCAAATTTCTTAACCTTGTAAGGCCAGTATCTTTCATCCGGCACACCGCACAGCACAAGAGCGCCCACGGTCTCGCGCAGCCATGCGCCGGTGTCGCCCGAGACCTGCATCAGGTTGCGGGTGGTCTTGTAGAGGAAGAGTCTTGAAGCATCGATGTGTTTACCGAAGGCGCGCTTCTCAAAGTACTCAACGATACCTGCTGCCGCATGAGCTGTACATGCTCCCAGATCAAGCTGGTTCTCAATGGGAGAGCACCACTCCCTCAAATCCACACTGAGATTTGAAGGGCAGGTGCGATTTGCTAGTAGCGAGATTGCGGAGTGTCGTTAGTTTTCGGTCTTGGGGAACTTAAGCTTTTTGATTGAATGAAGAAATCGAGAGTTGGCGATGAAGTGGTGTAAAGTCGCGCAGGTCGGGCTGCGGGGCCAGCCAGCCGGTGCCCACCTTGTGAGGAACGCCGGTGACCCAGATCTTGCGGTTGAGGATCCTGTTTTTTTCATGGTGTGACCTCCTTCAGGACCGTTCCTGCGGGGGTGAAGAGTATCTCAAACAGCCTGAAAGGCGGTATCTCCGTCTGCTCGCCGGTGGTGACGGGGCGTGTGCCTGTAAAGGTCTGCGCGGCATAAGCGCTCTTGGATAGAATATCGGCAAAGGCGGCCATGCTCTCAGGCAACTGCGAGTCGGTTACGACCCGTACCACTCGAGGGCGCTGTTGCTGAAGGTCATCTTCAGCTCACTGGAGCCGATGCCGGGCTTGAGCTTCATGTACTGCGGCGATGAGATGTCAGGCAGATAGACCACTGATGTCTTTAATGAGTTATCCTTCTGTACCTGGTATTCAACCAGCAGATAAGGTTTGAGAGTGTAGAAGCGGAGGCCGGTTTCGATGGTCAGTCCCGCATCTGAATAGACCTTTACCGTTGCGCATCCTGTGAACAGGACCGTGGTAAGTAAAACACCAATAATTAGTTTTAACCTTTTCATAATTTCCAGACTTTAGTAGACTGATACTAATTTAGGAAAGAAAAGGTCACCTGTCAAGTTTTTTTTGCATAACCCCTGTACCAGTCAACAAATCTCTGCAGCCCGGTCTCAAGGTCAGTCTCCGGACTGAACCCGCTGAAGCCGCTTATCCTGGAAATATCAGCAAAGGTGGCCCTGACATCCCCCGGTTGCATCGGAAGGTATTCAACAATGGCCTTACCTCCCGTCGCCTTCTCAAGCAGGGAGACCAGGGTGCTGACAGTCTCCGGCCTGTGGTTGCCAATGTTCATCAGTGCCGGCGGTTTTTCATCCTTCTGCCTGTCAAGTATGGAGAGCATCCCATTGACAATATCATCTATATAGGTGAAGTCGCGCTGAAGAGTGCCATTGGCATACACCTGCAACGGCCTGCCCTGCATGATGGCCTCCGTAAACTTGTATACAGCCATGTCAGGACGTCCCCATGGCCCGTAAACAGTGAAGAACCTGAGGCCGGTCAGTGTTGTGCCGTAGAGATGGCTATATGCGGATGCCATGAGCTCATTGCTTTTCTTGGTGGCTGCATAGAGGCTGACGGGATGGTCTACGTTATCATCCTCGCTGAAGGGCACTTTCTCATTATTGCCATAGACGCTGGAGCTGCTTGCATAGAGCAGGTACTTAACAGGGTAATGACGGCATGCCTCCAGAATATTATAGAAACCGTTGATATTGCTCTGGATATAGACACCGGGGTTGTCAATGCTGTAGCGCACGCCGGCCTGTGCTGCAAGATGGATCACATAGTCAAATTTCTCAGCCTTGAAGAGCTCATCCAGATTCTCCCTGTCACCGAGATCCATCTGCACAAAGCTGTACCCCGGCCATCTGGTGCTCACGGCCTTCTGAAGCCAGCCTGTATCCTGTCTCCTGATGCCGGCCTCATTCAGGCGGGCATACTTCAGGTTAACATCATAATAGTCGTTTATGTTGTCAATCCCCACCACCTCTTCGCCACGTTCCAGGAGGGCGTTGGCAAGGTGAAAGCCGATGAAGCCGGCCGTGCCGGTTACAAGGTATTTTGACATGCCGGCCTTTCTATCCGATTCTCAGGTAGGTGAACTCCTTCAGGTCATCCTTATTGAAGATGCCTCTGCCATCGATCACGAGAGGCGTATTCATGAGCGATTTCACTCTTGACCAGTCGGGCATCCGGAACTCCTGCCATTCCGTAATGTGGAACAGAACATCAGCATCCTTTACTGCACCATAGATATCAGATGCATAGCTGATAGTATCACCCAGACGGTGTCTTGCTTCGTCCATCGCTTCGGGGTCATAGGCCGTAACAGTGCATCCTGCATCGAGGAGCTGTGCTATCAGGGTAAGTGACGGCGCCTCACGCATGTCATCGGTGCCCGGTTTATAGGAGAGTCCCCACAACGCTGCCCGTTTGCCTTTCATCTCACCTCCGAGATGCGCTTTGAATTTATTGAACAGAACCCTTTTCTGGCGCTCGTTGACCGCCTCAACTGACTCAAGCAGGGTAAGAGGAGTAGTCATTCTCAATCCCTGTCCAGATAAGGGCTTTTACATCCTTCGGGAAGCATGACCCGCCGTAAGCCGGCCCCGGGGTACAGGAACTTGTTGCCTATCCTGTTGTCTGACCCGATCCCCTTCCTGACCATTGCCACGTCTGCCCCCACCTTCTCACAGAGATTGGCTATCTCATTCATGAAGCTGATACGTGTTGCCAGCATGGCGTTGGCGGCGTACTTGGTCATCTCCGCAGAGGGGATATCCATGAAGATAACCCTGAAGTTATTAAGCATCATGGGAGAGTAGAGTCTTGTCATCAGCTCCTTTGCCTTCTCATTTTCAACACCCACAACAACCCTGTCAGGGCGCATGAAGTCATCTATTGCCGCACCCTCCTTGAGGAATTCAGGATTGGAGGCAACGTCAAACTCTATCTCTCTGCCTCGCTTTTTGAGTTCTGCCTCTATTGTTCCCTTCACGAGTCGTGATGAGCCCACCGGGACTGTGCTTTTTGTTACAACGAGCAGGTATTTTTCCAGGTGTTTCCCTATCTCGCTTGCAACCGACAGCACATGGCTCATGTCAGCGCTGCCGTCCTCACCGGGGGGCGTGCCGACAGCTATAAAAAGTATCTCCACATCGTTGAGGCTCTCCGTAAGGTCGGTCGAGAAGCGGAGCCTGCCCGCTTTTATATTTCGTTGCACCAGGTCGTCAAGGCCGGGCTCATAGATGGGTATAATGCCTTTGTTGAGCTTATCGATCTTATCCGTGTTGGTGTCAATGCAATAAACTATGGCGCCCAGCTCGGCGAAGCAGGCGCCGCTTACCAAACCGACGTAGCCGGTTCCGATGATGGAGATGTTCATGTGATTAGTCTTATAGTCTTAAAGTTGAAAGTCGAAAGTCGAAATGGCTTAGACCTGAGGAAAGAGTTTGCAGATAATGTCTATAATCCGTTCGGCTGTGTGGCCGTCCCACAGGGGAGGGATGGCGCCTTTCTTCCAGTTGCCTGGTATAATGACCTAAAGGCTCAGTGGTATCCCTCTCTCTATTGGAGTTTTACCTTCCCCCAGAGAATTTGCCCTGCCGAGAAGAAAATCGTCTGCTATCTGTCTGACAGTACCGCGAAGTGATTCAAGATCAGGCGGTGCCAGGAGCCAGTTGACATTCTGAAACCACTCCACAGGGAATAAGAGCAGTCTTTGCTCAACATCAAGTTCATTGATCACCACTCTTTGTTTGGCGTGATAAAATACTTCCGGCCAGCTGAAAGCATAGGCACCAGCTAAATGAAGTATGTCAAATATATCCTTGGGTTCATCACGGCCAACGATGGAGGTCAGTTTATTAGCCAGGATATTGAGGAGGTTATCCACGGTTCCGTACCTGTATTTCTGTGGCTTCCCCGCATAATAAGGCACATTATTTATCAACTCAACCTTGAGAGAAAAGTCTCCTTCCGTAATAAAGAACCGGGTATAATCTTCCGTAAAAAGTGACTGTTCAATATTTACGTGGAATTGTGATGTAATTCTATTTTTTATTTCTCCAACATACCCGGCATAGTGCGGATCACTATTCACAAAAAAGTCAAGATCCTCGCTAACCCGGTGATTCAGATAAAATCTACCCAACGCAGTTCCGCCCGTCAGATAGAACGGATACTCCAAAGTTTGGAACCAGGAGAGGAACTTATCCTGCAACAGGTATAATTTCCTGTAATCTGTGTCTGACAAATTCATATTTTTCCCGTAATGAGGCAGACCTGAGTCTGCCAACAACGCGGCTGGTGAGCAGTCTCTTTATATCATCGATTGTAAACACCTGAAGAAGGGTGAACCATGGATAGGTTTCAAGCATCCTTATAAAAAGCATCTCCCGAGTAAAGTGACCGGCACCTGCTTTTTCGCCTTTAAGAACAGACTCAATTTCATCAGGAGGGATATTATAATCCCAGCTGAGTTGTTTATATATCTTTATCCTTTCCTCGTGGTTCATAATATTAACTGTAGAACGGGACAAAGATAATTATTAAAAGCCGGAGATAATTTCAATTATTCGTTCGGCGGTGTGTCCGTCCCACAGGGGAGGGATGGAGCCTTTCTTCCATCCACCGGCCAGGAGCTTTTTCATTGCCGGGGCTATGGCATCAGGATGGGTGCCGAGAAGCTCATTGGTGCCCATTGTGACCGTCTCCGGCCGCTCGGTGCTGTTACGGAGGGTCATGCATGGGACGCCCATCACAGCTGGTCTCTTCGGTGATCCCACCCGAGTCAGTGATCACTGCCATGGAGTGTTCCACGAGATAATTGAACTCCAGATATCCCAGCGGCTCGGTGAGATGCAGGGATGTAAGACCTCCCTTCACCAGTGACCCGGCCGGGGAGGCAAAGGAGTCGATCACCTTGCGGGTGCGTGGATGCACCGGGAAGATAAGAGGCAGGCCGTCTGAACAGGATATTATCTCATTTAAAAGCCGGCTGAGGTTGGCCGGGTCATCTACATTATTGGGTCGGTGAAGGGTAAGTACGATATATGTCTTCGCCTTCAGATGGCATTGGTCCCATATGGCAGGTTGTCTGAAACGGGGGCGGCTGGCCAGGAGAGTGTCGATCATGGTGTTGCCGACAAAGAATATCCGGCTGTCATCCACGCCGCATTTCCTGAGATTATCATTTGCAGTTCCGGAGGTGGTGAAGAAGTAGTCAGTTATACTGTCCGTCACTATCCTGTTGATCTCTTCGGGCATGGTCATGTCACCCGATCTTATACCACCCTCGATATGTGCGACGGCTACCTGCATCTTTTTGGCGACAATGGCACAGGCCATTGTAGAGGTGACGTCGCCTACCACGATGCAGAGGTCCGGCTTTGACTGCATGAGCAGCTTCTCATATCCGAGCATAATCCCCGAGGTCTGTTCGGCCTGGGTTCCGCTGCCCACATTGAGGTTGACATCGGGCTCAGGTATGCCCAGCTCCCTGAAGAAGGTACCGCTCATCTTCGGGTCGTAGTGCTGCCCGGTATGCACCAGGCGGAATTTTATGGTTACGCCGCCCAGCCTTCCTTCTCTCGATCTCCCTGATTATGGGAGCAATCTTCATGAAGTTGGGGCGGGCGCCGACAATGAGGTCAAGGATAACCATGGAGAAAGGTTAAAGGATAAAGGTTAAAGGATAAAGGTTAAAGGATAAAGGTTAAAGGTTAAAGGATAAAGGAGAAAGGAGATGATCAGGTGCAGGCTATTTGCCGAAGACGAGGCCGAGCTTCATGTTGATGAATGAGTCCCTGTTGTGCGGAGAGGGGATGATATACTGTGTCAGCAGGCCAGTACTGAATGAGAGGTGTGTGCTCTTTGATACAGGGATGACAATGCCGAGCGCCGGATTCAGAAAAGCCCTGGATAACCCCTTGAAATCTTCAACGCTTAACAGAAAACCGCCGTCAGCCATAACGAAAAACTTGTTTTTCTGGCTACCGATAAAGTAGCGCACGTCGCCAAATACCGGAAGCAACCAGCCTGTACCTGTCTCACCGAGGTTATACTGCAGGTAACCGACTCCCAGCCCGATGGCAAGGCCGTTGCCAAATCTCATGCCGTTGACGGTGGTGATGCCGATATGATTATTTGAATAGGGCACACTGACATCTTTCAACCCGATGCCATAAGTAACCTCCGTTGCGTTGTAATAGCCACCTGAAAAAAGAGAGACAGGCTGCGCAGAGGTGGAATACAGCTTGTGGCTTCGCCAGAAGTCCTGCTTGTGCTGCAGGAACTGCACCTTGTCAAGATGCCAGCATCGCTCGGTTACTACCTGTGCGCCGGCATAGGATGCAAACAGCATCAGAACGGCGAGAACGGTGTAAAGTCTTTTCATGATGGTCCTTTTATTGAGTGTGAATGACTTTGGGTTCTAATTTACGAATTATTATTTAGGTACCTGTTTAGCTTAATATATTTTTGCGAAAAATTACAGGAAACCTGCCTGAGCGGGCGGGGTCATGCAAACCGCGCCACTGCCCGGCGTGCGGAGAGATCAAAAAAGCTATCTGGTAAGCAATGAATTGCAGGTGTTCTGGACTGGTTGGGCCGCAGAGGCTTATTTACCCTTGAACTCAAACCCGAGCCTGAAGTTGATGAATGACTTGCGCTGGTGCGTGACTCCGGTGGTGACCATCAGTCCCGTTGAAAATGTCACGGCCCTTCTCGGAGCTGCGACATATCGCACCCCCACTGATGGGTTGATGAAGACACGGGTGGCCTGCAGATCCTCAAAGTCGACCATTATGCCGCCGGCGCCGGCAACAAACGGCACAAGCTCCTGGGAGTTCATGCTCAGCCTGAAATCGAGAAAAAGAGGCATGAGCAACCCCTCATTATGACTGTGCACCCCAATACCGGCTCCCGCCTTGATATTCCTGGTAAACTGGTACCCGGCCAGCGTTGTGATGCCGTAATAATACTGCGACAACTCAGTCTCAGTGGATGCCAGCCCTAATGCTCCGGTGAGCTCCGTAATGCTTATGAACCCCGGCCGCCAGTCGTAGTTTAGTGCCGGCGTCCTGGCTACTCGTTCACGCGGTTGCGCCAGGAGGGTGGCAAAAGGTATTATCAGCAACAGTACAGATTAAAGATCGTTTCATTCGGGTATTTTCAGCTAATGGGTGATTAAACCGCGGCAGTCACGTGTTGTTACTCCGGGCAGCCTTGCTTTGCGCTTTTACCGGTTCTCCTTAAACTTAAATTCAGCCCCCAGCCTGAAGTTGAGGAATGAGTGGCGTGACCCGCCTCCTGACATGGACATCACCCCCGCGGAGAGTGATATACCGGTGCGGTTTGCGACCACCCACTTCACACATGCCGAGGGATTGATATACATCCAAACCTTGCGTTCAGGGTCTCCGAAGTTCAGTGCCACACCGCCTACTGCCGAGAGGAAAGGCACAAACTCCTGAGCGTTCAGGCTGAACCTGGCGTCAGCGTAAACCGGGAACATTGTCTCATCATTATGTATGTGAACCCCGACACCTATTCCGGCCTTGATGTTGCGTGTAAACTGGTACCCGGCCATGGTATTGATACCGTAGTAATACTTTGCATAGGGGACTGCGGTGGTACCGAGGCCCGGTCCACCGGTCAGTTCGGTTATACTGATAAACCCCGGCCGCCAGTCGTAGTTCAACGCCGGTGTATCTGCAATACGTTCTTCAGGCTGTGCCAACGCCGTACCAGCTAATATGGCCAGCAACAGGAGAGTAAGCTTTGTTCTCATGAAAATTCATTTTATCTTAAGTTCTAACGTCAGAAGGTCAGTCGTTAGTATAATAGCCTGACGACTTTCCTCCTCCTTTGGCGTAGTAGTTGCCAGGGTCATAGTAGCGGCTGCCGTAGCCCAGTGAGTATCCGTAACGCAAGCCGTAGCCGTAATATCCCGCTGCTGAAATGTCATTTACGAGAAGTGCAATATTGGCCATCTCACCCTTGCGGTAGATCTCGTCAAGCAGCTGCACCGAGCCGCGGGTGGTGTATCTCTGCCGCACAACAAAAAGGGTGACGTTGGCAAGCTGGCTGAGCAGCAGGGCATCGGTGACTATCCCTACAGGCGGAGTGTCAATGATGACAGTGTCAAACTCATTCCTTGCCCTGGCAATGAACTCTGCCATCTTCGGCGAGCCGATAAGCTCGGCAGGATTGGGAGGCACCGGTCCCGACGGAGCAAACCAGAGATTTTCTATCTCCGTGGGACTTATGACCTCTTCAAATGTAGCTCCGCCGCTCAGGTACTGGCTCATGCCGTGTCCGTTGCCGGCCTTCAGTATGGCGTGCACGCGGGGCTTGCGGAGGTCAAGCCCTACAATGAGCACCTTCTTGTTCATCATGGAGATGATGGTTGCGAGGTTGACCGATATAAAAGTCTTGCCCTCGCCGCTGACGGGTGAGCTGACAACTATAACAGGGCACTTTGGTCTGCCCGGTATAGAAGGCAAGTGAGGTACGCACCGCTCTGAAGCTCTCCGCCAGCGTGCTGCCGGGTTTTTCGGCAACAGGGTCCTCAACGTGGTATTCGGAGTGGCTTATGTAACCGATGATCGGCGCCCTGGTGAGATGCTCGATATCATGCCTGCCTATGATCTTGTTGTTAAACAGGTCGAAGATGACTATAAGCGCCATGGGAACCATCAGTCCGAGCAGTATGGCAACCAGGTAGTTCTTCATAGTTTTCGGCCTGATCAGAAGGCTGTTGTGTACTTCTGCCAGGTCAATCGTCCGGTTGTCAGTAATGGTAGAAGCCTGGGCTATACCGGCCTCGGCGCGGCGCTCGAGGAGGATAGGTGTAGACCGAGTTGTTAAGGTCGAATTTTCGCTGTATCCCTATCAGTCGTCTTTCAGTTCCCGGCAGTCGTCCCAGATCCTTCTCTGCGACAGTGATACGGCTGTCAAGAGTATTGAGGGTAAGTTTCAGCTGGTTGATTGAGCTTGTCACATTTTCATGCAGTGCTGCCCGTGCATCATCAAGCTTCTGGTCCATCAGCTGGACCTGGGGCAGATCATCCCTGACAGTGAAATGAAACCTGCCTGCGCTGCTGCTGAAGTCTGGAAAACTCCTCAACAAGCTTTACCAGGACGGGATCAGTGACACCCATCACGCTTGGTGAAATGATGCTCTCACCCTCCTCACGCGCATTGAGATAGTCAAGCAGATATTCATTAATACTGCATCTGGAGTCCCAGCAGATTCTTCTCTCCCTCAAGTTTTTCGAGTTTCTGCAGGACGAGAGTGCCCTCGAGGGTGAGATCGACAAACCTGTTGTCGAGTCTGAAGCTTTCCATCTTGCTCTCCGCCAGTGTCAGAGAATCTGAGATCAGGCCAAGCTGCGCCTCTATAAACTCAATTGTCAAATTTGCCGCCCTGTTCTTCCAGTCAAGACCCTGCTGGATATACAAATCCATCAGGGTATTCAGATAGTCAGTCCCCTGCTGCGGGGAGTAACCGTCAAACGAGAGTGTAAAGACTGAGGCATACTCCTTGACCGGTTCCACCTTCAGGCTGGAGCGATAGGCGTTTGTCAGAGCGGGGTGCGATTCAAACCACACCAGCCACCGTTTGGTCTTACCGTTAATAGCTTTGGTGCTGTCACGCGGCGCAATGACAAAGTTGAAGCCTGCCTGTGTAAAGGGCTCGCCAAGGTGGTATTCCCTGTCGGAGTCCGGTGCGCCGGACGCAACATCTGTTTCGCGGTTTTCATTCCACCGGGCCAGCGCCTCATTATCAATCTCAACGGTATAAGCGCCTGAATCCCTGAAACGGAGAGTCACCGGTACTCCCTCCGGCTGCTCTTCATTTAGTTTCGTGATGACAAAAGGCGATGTCTTGTAGGTACGCTGTCCCTGGATACCGTTACGTTGTACCGGGATGTATGCTATCTGGGTCTCGGGCATCTCCTTAATGACCCGGGAGTTGAGAGTGTACGACTGCAGTATGGCCACCTCGTCGTCGAGGTTGGGGTAAGGGTTATAGATGTTGCTTGCAAAGATCTGCTCCATGTTGGCAATGGCGCCGGTCGACTGCTGCTCCTTGATCAGGAGGGTACTGCTGACACTGTAGGCTTTCTGCGAGTAGCGGTTGAAGACATATGCGATACTCAGGGCCAGGAACAGTGCCACGGCTATCCAGAGCCAGTTGCTGATGAAAAGTGAGACATAGCGCATGAGGTCAATGTCGTCTGAGGGGGGGGCAGGCTTTTTAGTACTTTCCATAATTTGGTGATTGAAGGCTATTGGGAAATGTTTTAGTCTGAAGGGGGTCGGCAGTCAGAAGTCGGCAGTCGGCAGCAGCGAATTTGCGATTGGCGATTTGCGAATTGCGATCAGGGAACAATGAAATTGCGATTTGCGAATTGCGAGCAGGCTATAATTTTTGCTCCTGATCTGATGATCAGATATTTGTGTTTTGATAATCCTCCGGTTGGTCAGTCACATCGGGTTGAGTGCCTAACAATCTTAAGGTCAGTTAAATAAAACGTGAGCCGATCAGTGGTTAATGGCTCTTATATTATGTCAATACTTCCCCTTAGATTTACTGCCGCCCTGAGGCGGATTAGATTGCCAAATATAGGTAAAATTTGATTTATGTTTATCCTTCCACAATAGAGAAAATCTTGTAACAGGGCGGCTGGCAGGCAGTAGGCAGTAGTCAATAGAGGGGCGAGCGTTAACAAATGACCCGTTGGGTCATTTGAGTGTAGCAGCCAGTTTGCAGGGAGGGCAGTATGCAGTAGTGAATCGCTTCTGTCATTCCTCTGTGTAATATGATCCCGCACCGTCACGTGCCCCCTTGCCGTACGAGGTGTGGCCGTAGTACTTGTAACCGTAGTTGTAGCCGTAGGAGTAGCCCATGGTGTACCCGTAACGGAGTCCGTAACCGTAGTAGCCCGACATGGAGATGTCATTGACGATGATGCCGGGGTTCTTGATCTCCTTGTTCCGGTAGATCTCATCAATCAGATGGAGGGTGCTGCGGGCACTGTAACGCTGCCTGACAACAAACAGTGTCACATCAGCCCTCTGTGCCAGCAGGAGGGCATCGGTGACCACCGCCGCCGGGGGGGTGTCAATGATGATATAGTCGAACTCCTTGCGGGCTTTTTCCAGGAATTCGGTCATGGCCTTGCGCTCAATCAGCTCGGAGGGGTTGGGCGGGATGGGGCCCGATGAGACAAACCAGAGGTTCTCTATCTCGGTCTTCTGTACCACCTGCTCGAACTTGCTGTTGCCGCTGAGGTAGGTGCTCATCCCCACCGAATGGTCGAGGCTGAGTATCTTGTTTATCCTCGGCTTGCGCAGGTCGAGCCCCACCAGCAGCGTCTTGCGGCCGAGCATGGAGATGATGGCCGCGAGGTTCATCGCCACGAAGGTCTTGCCCTCGCCGCTGACGGTGGAGGTGACGGCAATCACCGCCGGCTGATCATCAGGGGTGAAGTACTTCAGCGAGGTGCGTATGCTGCGGAAGCTCTCGGCCAGGGTGCTGCCCGGCTTCTCAACGACGGGTACCTCGGAGTTGTAGGCGCTGTGGCTGATGAAACCCAGGATGGGTGTTTTGGTCGCGCGCTCAATATCCTTCTTGTCGATGACCTTGTTGTTCATCAGGTCAATCAGTATTATTGCCAGCGCCGGCAGCAGCAGCCCGAGGATCAGCGCCATCATGTAGTTCTGCCGCGTCTTGGGCTTGATGCGCGCGGCATTGTAGGGCTCTGCCTTATCAATGATCTTGCTGTCCGATACCTTCGACGCCATAGCTATGCCCGCCTCCGCCCTTCGCTCAAGCAGGAAGTTGTAAACGGTGTTGTTGAGGTCGAAGTCGCGCTGAATCTGTATCAGCCGTCTCTCAGTCCCCGGCAGCCTGCCGAGCTGTTTCTCCACATCAGCAATGCGGCTTTCGACGTCGCCGACAGATATCTTCAGCTGGTTGATGCTGTTGGTGACGTTCTCCAGCAGCGCACTGCGCGCCTGCTCCACATTGCCGGTTATCAGGCTGGCGGCGGGGAGGTCGTCGCGAACCACAAACCCGAGCTGCTTCTGCTTCAGCTGCAGTTGCGACAGCTCCTCAACGAGACGTATCAGCATCGGGTCGCTGACACCCATCACGCTTGGTGACACTATCAGTCCGCTCTCATTGCGCGAGACGAGGTACTCCTTCAGGTACTCATAATACTGCATCTGCAGGTTGAGGGTGTTCTTCTCGTTCGCGTACCTCTCAAGGCGTTGCAACACCATGTTGCCCTCGGTGGTCAGGTCAACAAAACTGTTGTTCAGGCGGAACCGCTCCATATCATCCTCAGCGTTACTGAGTGAGTCGGAGATGAATCCCAGCTGTTCATCGATGAACCTGATAGTGTTCTCCGCCGCCTCGTTCTTCCAATCGAGCCCCTGCTGCTTGTAGGTCTCCATGAGGGTGTTGAGGTAGTCAGCCTCCTGCTCCGGGACCAGTCCTGATATGGTTAGCGTCACCAGCGTGGCCTCCTCCTCTATGGGAGCCACGGAGAGTCGTGAGCGGTAGCTGTTGGCCAGCGCCGCAGGGGTGGTAATGTAGAAGTAGTATTTGTTCGATCCCCCCTCGGCGTAGGGAGAGGTGTCGCCGAAGCGCGGGGTAATGATGAAGTCGAAGCCAAACTTGTCAAAGTGCTCCCCAAAGCTGTGCTCCCCTTCGTAGTCATCGGCCTCGATGGTCATCTCGTATCTGTCTGCGGACAGGATTTTTATGTCGACCCTCTTCCCGGGCTGCGTACCTGACGGTGGCAGTGTCCCACTCCACCACGAAGGGCGAGCTGCGGTACATGCGGCTTTCGGCGATGCCTCTCTTGCCCACGGCAGTGTACACCACCGGGAACTCCTCCAGTTCATACATCACCTTATGGTTCAGGTCGAACGACTTGAGTATGCCGATCTCATTCCTGAGGTTCTGCCGTGCGCGAAAGATGTCGCCGCCGGGTATGATCTTGTCCATCTCGGCATAGCCGCCTCCGTACTTCTCATCGTTGATAAGCATGGTACTCTGCACGGTATAGATCTCCTCACCCCACCTGTTGGCGCCATAGGCAATAGCCAGGGTAATGAGGAGAGCCCCGGCAAACCAGTACCAGTTGCTCAGGAAAAGTGAAAAATACCTCCGGAAGTCGATGCCCTCGCTCTCAGGCAGGTAATAGTTCTGATCGTCGTTTTCCATCAGGTGAACATATTAATCATTCGAAGTAGTTGATCAGCAACAGGGTGGTGGTGATGGTACTGGTGATAGCCACGAGGATGAAGCTGAATGTGGGAAGGTTAACGTTAAAGACCTTCTTCGGGTTAGGCTGTACAATCACCACGTCATTGGGGGTGATGAAATATGCCGGGGATGAGAGGAGGCTCTTGTCCTGCAGGTCAAGGTGATAAGTCAGGGTCTTGTCTCCCATGGGCCTGATCACCAGTATCTTTTCCTTTGTGCCGCCCTCGGATATGCCTCCGGCGCGACCAATTGCCTCCAGCACTGTGAGCTGGTCATTGTAGTTCACAAAGGTGCCCGGCATGCGAACTTCACCAATAACCGTAAACTTATAGCTTAGAAGCCTCACCTCAACATAGGCATGGCGGAAGAGTGAGTCGACCTTTGCCTGGAAGAGATCGCGGACCTCGTAAATTGTCATTCCTGAGACAGGCACCTTGCCAAACAGCGGCACTGTGACGATGCCCCCGGGATCAATACTGTATCCCAGGACATACTGTGACGCCTCGCTCTGGATATAGGTGGTGCTTACGCCGGAACGGTCGGAGAGCATCTCGGCAAGGCCTCCGTCGGGTGTCTGTGCCTTTACGGAAACGTACAGGATATCGCGGGGCTGGATCCTATAATCGGGTATATCCATCGGGAAATAATCCTCACCCCCCGTCTCAGGAAGGTTGTTAAGATAGGAGAGCTCCTCCTGTGTTGAGCATGAGGCTGCGATAATGATGAGTGCAATGAGGGGGAATATTTTTTTCATGATTATATATTAAATATAATTTTTTTTTCATATTTTTGGCGGAATATGGTTTTAGCCGGTGGAAAAGTTTACTAAATATCCGAATTTTTATCGAGTTTACGCAGGGCATTGGTTTTTATATCGACGGTAAGGTTCATGCCGGGCTGGATGATGCGTATGACCACCTTGTGCTTGCGTCCAACACGTATCAGTTCGCCGCGGAGGCCTGTCAGTGACCCGACGATCACCTCTACCATGTCGCCCTCGGCGTATACATCGGTGCTGAGCTCCACCTCGGCGTCGCTGCCGCAGAGGATGCGTAGGTTGGTGATCTGCGCCTCGGGTATGGGTACGGGTTTGCCCTGTATCATGATGAACTTGACGACGCCGTCAGTCTTGCGCACGGTGAAATACTCCTTCGCGGTGACCTTCACGAAGACGTAAGAGCTGATCAGGGGTTTTTCAATAAGTTTCTTGCGGTCAGACCACTGGCGGAGGGTCTTCTGGAGGGGGAGGAAGGTCTCTATCTCGAGTTCATTGAGCCTGTCGTTGACTCGCTTCTCCGCCCTGGAGTTGGTATAGACGGCGTACCAGGCTCTCTCCGGCTTTTTGGGTGCCGGGGTATCCTCCTTCGCGGGGGTATCTCTACATCACCGGAGTAACCTCACCAACCGGAGTATCGCCCTGCACCTGGAGTCCTCCTTTACTCGGGGATGCCCTCCTCCGCCAGGGCATCCTCCTTTACGGGGGTTACCTCCATCATCGGCGGGGTCTGGTTGTCTTCCATTTATATCTATTGGTCGCCGGAATCATCGATGATTTGGCAGTAGTTAATAGGCGATAGGCAATCGTGGGAACAGTCGGCATCCGGCAGTCTGAATCCAGGACGATGCCGCCGCTGAAGGTGGTGGTCTGGCCGTAGAGATGCGCCGGGATCTGCAGTTCATTGTGGCCCTCAACATTACAGAAAGTCAGTGAGGCATTTACCTGCACTCCGCCGGTGATGAGGTAGCCGGCCTCGAATCCCGTGGCCACATTACTCCACTCAATGGTCTCAAGATAAGGCAAGCCAACCCTATTGCCCCCGATGCTCTGGTAATCGGGTCCCCGCTCAGACCACTCGTGCCAGAGGCGGAGAGTCATCGCCCTGACCGGCTTGTAATCGAGTGCCAGGTCCCAGTTACGGCTGTTGTCCACGGAGCCAGTGGCCCATATTGAACCCCTGGTTCTCGTAGGTGGTCACCGGCACAATATGCTGGAACGTGAGGGGATAGGTGAAGGTGCACTCTGCAGTGAACCAGAGGTTGGGCAGGAAACTGAAGTTACCGGTGCGGAGCACCTTCCGCGAGGAAGAAATTGTAATCGTCAGTGGTGAACCTCTTCGTGGACAGCTCATCGATAAAGAGGGTGCCGTAGAGGTGCAGGTGCCTTATGTTGTTCGAGCTGATGTCAATGAACATCTGCGAGTTGCTGTTGTCGATGCCGGAGTTGAGGCCATGATCCACCGACTTGTAGAAGAATATTGGCATCAGGTAGTAGGGGGCGATAGCGCTGGGATCTGACCATATTATGCTGTTTGCCTATCGAGGTGTATGCAGTCGTGGGAACAGGCCTGAAGGTGGGCGGTAGGGCTCGTGGCTATGTATTTTGTGTGGTAGACCTCTCGGTACTCGTCGACCATATGCATTCGGTGAGTCCAGTATGAGCGGGTGGAGTCGACCACCATCGATGTAAGCCATCCGTAGAGCCATGTCATCTCCGCCCATCGGACCGGTTTGAGGTGAAGCTTCAGCTGCATGAACGACGGCGCCCTGCCCGAGAGGATGTTCGTTCCGGCATAGCCGCTGCCCCACACCGGGGCGTCTTTCAGGAAGGAGACATCGCCCCACCGCCACATGTAGCTTGCGCCCCCGGTCATCTCCGAAAAGTCGGTGCCGCCTTCTTGATGTGTCCTCCGTGCTCTCCGTGGTTAAGGATTTAAGGGCACTGCCAAGGAGAGGATCCTGATGGTTGTCCTGCAGAGCCGCGAAGAACGCCAGCCTGCCGTAGCTTCCATAGATCTTCGCGCCGTTCTTCCAACTTATGGTACTGTTTGCGCGACGCCGTCGAAAGTCACGGAGGCGTCAGTGGTTAGTACCGCCCGTATCCCAGTATCGGCGAGACAGTCAGGCTGAAAAGGGAGTCGCGGTACTGTGCCGTGGCCGGATTATACAGCAGCTTAAGCTTGCCTTCACCCTCTGCCGGACGTGAGTGGCGAAGCCAGAAGCCGAGCTCCTTCTGTTGGCGGGTGGTGAGGGTTTTCCTGACGCCAGTTGCCGGACCGGCGCCAGTCTCCGCGGCCTCGTTCCCTCTTCGAGGTAAGTCCTTCACTCCTTGTGCCGTGCTCCGCCGACTCTTCGCACGCGGATATCCTTGCCCTGCACGCATCTGCCTCCGTCAGTTTTTGCCTGATAATCAGTCCGGCTGTATGGCTTTAACAGCACTGTTCAAGGTCAATCATGCCGTCGCCTGCCAGCTCATCGAGAAAGAGGTAAACAGACTTGTCAGTGACAGGTTCGGGGATAGTCTGAGAATGAGATGTAATGCCGCAACACAATAAGAGTAGTGTTAATAAAGTTTGTATGTATGTTGAATAGTTCATCTTTTGGACCTTTCACAAAGATAACGGTTGAAGGAGATTTGCAGTATTCTGTCGATAAACAAAGGGGGAAATGAATAAAAGCCGGTTCCGGGTATACACAATTACTGCTGACATTATCATTCTGACGGTAGCATATGTCATGATGACGATGCTCAAGCCAGCGGGGGTCAAGCAATATATACCTTCTCATCTTACGTTCTTTCTGGTCCTCGCACTGCTGTGGATCATTGTCTCGGTCATAAGCGGCAAGATAGGCCGCGGGAAGATCGTCAATCTGCGCACCCTTCTTGTTCACGTGCTCACCGCCAACCTGATTGCGACGAGTTTTTCCGCCCTGTTGCTTTTCGCCCTGCGCGACCTGGGTTATTCAAGGCAGGTGGTGTTTGGAACGGCTATCACGGCCACTCTGCTGGAGCTGGCTTTCGGGGCTGTCTATATGGCCTTCAGGAGGGCGCCGCTGCTGCAGCCTGCCCCTGCAAAGCTGACGGAGCGTGACCTGGTAGCCCGGTCGCAGCGTGCCATTGACAACGATATCACTCCCGATCCTCAGCTGACGATTCGGCTCCAGGAGGGATGCTCACGCGAGCGGGCCGAGACACTGTCGTCGATGGTGAGCAGCGGTGAGCAAACACGGCTGGCGATAGTCTCAACATCCGAAGCCTTTAACATACAGAACCTCGAACAGGACGCATACACCTGCATCATCAACCTGAAGCCCATGAACAACATCAGGGGGCTGGACCAGTTCCTTGACAGGGTCAATGCACGACTGACGGGTGACGGCATTTTTCTCTGTTCGGTGGAGACGCTCGAGCAGCGTGCGCGCCGTCTGCGGAAAAAATATTCATCCCTGGTCTATTATTTCATTGCCATACCCGATTTTCTGTTCCTTCGTGTTGCACCCCGCCTGCGCATCACGCAGGGGCCTATCTCGGATGATCGATCACCGGAGCGAGCCAACCCGCCCTTCTCGAGAGCGGAGGTGCTCGGGCGGCTCTGTCGCGCCGGCTTCACCATCAGGCAGGAGAAATTTGCAGGCGACATGCTTTGTATCAAGGCACAGCGCAAGACAGACCCGGTACATGCCAACGGCAACGGGTACGGTCTGATCATTGCCCTCCCGCGGGTAGGGCGCGACGGTGAGATATTCAATGTCTACAAGCTGCGCACCATGCATCCCTATTCCGAGTACATCCAGGATTATGTTTATGATCTTTACGACCTGGAGTCAGGCGGCAAGATGAACCACGATTTCCGTGTTACGTCCTGGGGCCGTTTTGCGCGGCGTGTCTGGCTCGATGAGCTGCCGATGATCGTCAATATCCTCAGGGGAGAGATAAAGATTTTTGGCGTCAGGCCGCTGTCAAACCATTACTTCAATCTTTACGAGGATGACATCCGTGACCGGCGCATAAGGTACAAGCCCGGCCTTCTTCCGCCCTACTATGCTGACATGCCGGCAGGGCTGGAGGCTATACAGCACTCCGAGCTGAGGTATTTCGACTCATGGGATAAGAATCCCCTCGGCACTGATCTGCGCTATTTTGCCAGGAGTGTTTACAATATTGTTTTCAGGAGCGCCCGCTCGGCGTAAGCCTGCCGAGGTCTTAGGGTCTGATGTCACAAGGATCCGATTGGCCTATAGTATGAGGTTTGGAAGCTGTGACAGAGATGCGGCTATTTTTCTGCCAACTCCCAATAACCATATTTATCACTGCCAATCCTTCTTAATTTACCCGATTGCTTTAACTTATCAAGATCACGTAATATAGTTCTTCTTGTCACTTTCATACTCTCAGCCATTTTCCCGACTGTAATTGACGGGGTTTGCCTGATTAGTTTCACTAAAGATTCCATCCGGTCTTCAGTGACATCTTCAGTGACATCTTCAGTGACATCTTCAGTGACATCTTCAGTGACATCGCCTAAGTCACCGTTATCATATCCACCAAAAAGCAAAAGGCCACAGACTGCAAAAGCTGTGACCTCAATACTTTATGCTTTTGACTTTACGGACCTTCAGCCTATTTCTGCTTCAGCTTGGCCTCCATGCTGAGGGTGGCGTGGGGGACGGCGCGGAGACGCTCCTTGCTGATGAGCTTCCCTGTCTCACGGCAGACACCGTAAGTCTTGTTCTCTATTCGTACCAGTGCCGCCTGCAGGTGCTGGATGAACTTCAGCTGACGCTGTGCCAGCCTGCCGGCCTCCTCCTTTGACAGTGTTGTGGCTCCCTCTTCCAGTACCTTGAAGGTGGGGGAGGTGTCCATGGTATCATTGTTATCCTCATGGGTGATGCTTGCCTTGAGAACATCGTAGTCTTTCCTTGCCTTGTCGAGTTTGGCCATGATTATCTGCCTGAACTCAACCAGGTCCTCGTCCGTGTATCTTGTCTTTTCTGCCATGGCTACCGGTGTTAGAATTATGCCGCAAATGTAATACAAAATATGATATGTCATGCAATATAATTGAGAGGCAATAGAGGGGCGAGCGTTAAGTCCCGAAATGGTATGTCGGGACAGCGAAGTGGCCTGGTTGAAGGTGTGATTAAATGATCTGTTCCATATCCATTTTCAGAAATTCATGCCAGGGGATACCTTTCTCACCGATTAACATCACCCCGGCATGAGGATATTCTCGCCTGAAAGCCTCCAACCCTGATCTTCCTCGAACAACACCGCTCTTCACCTCCAATGCAAGGATCTCCTCGCCTCTGGCAAGAACGAAATCCACCTCCTTATTTCCCATTCTCCAGTAATAAAGTGAATAAAATCCCTTAATCTGTCCGTCCAGCAGGTGTGCGCCTACTGCTGATTCCACGTTCCTTCCCCACCGGTGAGGTGGCTTTCATTCTAAAACCTCTGTCGGACGAGCTCATAAGGGCTGTGTTGTGCACCATGAATTTAGGACTCGACGCGCGTTGCCTGACAATGCTGCCTGAGTACTTTTCGATGCCTGAAAGCAATCCGGCTGAGCCGAGGAGCGACAGGTAATGAGACAGGGTAGTGGTGTTCCCGTCCTAACTACCGATACCTTGGTCTTACAGTTCCATCCCGATACCTACTCCCAGTCATGGGTATAGTTTCACCCTGGTGTAATATGGAAATGCTTGTTTCCACCAGTGAATCGGTAATATACCGCTTCCATCTCCTTTCATCCTCCACCAGCACCGCCGACCCGGGATATCCGCCAAACCATACATATTGCTCCGGGCTCCATCCAAAAGCCTTCTGCATCTCAGGCATTGTCCAATGGCCCATATATGTAACCTCAAACCTTCCGGCAAGTGACTCCGTGAGGCCCTTTTGAATCAGGAGCCTTGATGAACCCGAAATAATAACCTTCAGTGGGATTTTATTCATGGAATCCTCATCCCAGAGCTTCTTGACGATCTCACTCAGTTCCATTTTCGCACCTCATCTATAGCAGACAAGTCCGCTGCACCTTCAAGGAGGATACTCAGGCGCGCCGCCTCCCAGTGTTTCTCTATCCATGCCTCCCCGGAAAAACCCGCACCGTCAGCTGAGATGTATTGCGAAGGAATTCTCAGTCTCTTAAGCAGTTGACTAACCATCGTGGTTTTGCCTACCTGCCGCGGGCCGGCGATTACCTGGATGAAGTTTCTTCCTTCTTTCATCCTTGACTCAATCTTCTCTATAACAGGCCGTTGGAACATGTTTACGATTTTTACTCATAATATTGAGTAAAATTACTCAATATATCTAGTAAATGCAAATCTTTATTCGGGGCAGCAAGCAATAATTGTGGAGATCTGAAGGTGATGTTTGAGGGTCGGAGGGTCGGAGGGTCGGAGCGTCAGAGGGTCTGAGCGTCAGAGGATCGGAGGGTCTGAAGGTTGGAATAATTAACGATGGGTGGTAATTCCTTTTGACCTTAAGACTTTAGCCTTTCAGACCTTTAGACTTTTCCTTATCTTTGCAGGCTGAAAAATAGCAGGTTAATATGTCGAAGAGATTTCCCGAATACAAGGGTCTTGACCTCCCGAAACTGAACAGCGAGGTGCTGAAGATGTGGGATGAAAACAACACCTTCCACAGGTCGCTCCGCAGCCGCGACGGCAAGGGCGAATTCATCTTCTACGAGGGTCCCCCCTCCGCCAACGGCATGCCCGGAATACATCACGTCATGTCACGCGCCATCAAGGACGCCATCTGCCGCTACAAGACACTGCAGGGCTACGAGGTGAAGCGCAAGGCGGGATGGGACACGCACGGCCTGCCCGTCGAACTGGGTGTGGAGAAGTCGCTGGGAATCACCAAGGAAGACATCGGCACTAAGATCTCCGTCGATGAATACAACGCCGCATGCCGCAAGGATGTGATGAAGTATACCGATGCGTGGGAGGATCTGACCCGCCACATGGGATACTGGATCGACATGGATAACCCGTACGTCACCTACGATAACAGGTACATCGAGACGCTCTGGTGGCTGCTCAGGGAGCTCTACAGGAAGGGGCTGCTCTACGAGGGCTACACCATTCAGCCCTTCTCTCCCGCCGCCGGCACCGGCCTCAGCTCGCACGAGCTCAACATGCCGGGCTGCTACCGCGATGTGAAGGACACCACATGCATCGCTCTCTTCAGCGTGATACGAAATGATAAGTCGAAGTTCCTCTTCAGCGGCATCGACACCGAGGGAGTGAAGATCATGGCATGGACCACCACGCCGTGGACGCTCCCCTCCAACACCGCCCTGGCAGTGGGACCGGAGATCAAATATGCCAGGGTAACGACTACCAATCCATATACCTCGGAACGCATCACCGTTATTCTGGCCGAGGAGCTCATACCGGTGATCTTCGCTCCCGACAAAAAGCTGGAATACACCGTCAACGGTACATACAAAGGCTCTCAGCTTAAAGGAATCGATTACGAGCAGCTCATCGACTGGGTCAATCCCGGCGAGGGCGCCTTCCGCGTCATCACCGGCGACTTTGTCACCACCGTCGACGGAACAGGTATAGTTCATATCGCTCCCACCTTCGGCGCCGACGACTACCGCGCCGGGCGCGAGCATGGCATCCCGCCGCTGCTGGTGCTGATGTCCGACGGCTTCCAGGGACCGCTGGTGGACCGCCGCGGCCGCATGGTGCCGCTCGGCGATCTTGACCAGGCCTTCATCGCCACGCAGGTCAACACCCACACCTACGCTCCCTTTGCCGGCCGCTATGTCAAGAACGAATATGACGAGACCCTGACAGAGGCCGATGCCACCCTCGATGTTGACATCGCAGTGATGCTCAAGCAGGCGGGGAAGGCCTTCCGCATAGAGAAGCAGATCCATAACTACCCGCACTGCTGGCGCACCGACAAGCCCGTGCTCTATTACCCGCTCGACTCGTGGTTCATCACGACCACCGCGCTGCGCGACCGCATGATCGAGCTGAACAACACCATCAACTGGAAGCCCGAGAGCACCGGCACGGGACGCTTCGGCAAGTGGCTCGAGAACCTGGTCGACTGGAACCTGTCGCGCTCGCGCTACTGGGGCACGCCGCTGCCTATCTGGATGACCGAGGACCGCCAGGAGGAGATATGCATCGGGTCGGTGGCCGAACTGAAGATCGAGATAACCCGTAGCATCGATGCGGGCTACATGACACGCAACCCGCTTGAGAATTTCGTCGAGGGCGACAACAGTCTGGAGAACTACTCGCTGCTCGACCTGCACCGTCCGTATGTTGATGACATCATCCTTGTCAGCAAGACCGGCAGGCCGATGAAGCGCGAGACCGACCTGATAGACGTATGGTTCGACTCCGGCGCGATGCCCTATGCGCAGGCACACTACCCGTTCGAGAACAAGGAGAAGTTTTCCGAACGTTTCCCGGCAGACTACATCGCCGAGGGTGTCGACCAGACACGCGGGTGGTTCTTCACCCTCCATGCCATCGCCACGATGATATCCGATTCGGTATCGTATAAAAATATCATATCCAACGGCCTGGTGCTCGACAAGAACGGCAACAAGATGTCTAAGCGCCTCGGCAACGCCGTCGACCCGTTCAGCACCATCGACCAGCACGGCTCCGACGCCCTGAGATGGTACATGCTCACCAACGCACAGCCGTGGGATAACCTTCGCTTCGATATATCAGGAGTGGAGGAGGTGAAGCGCAAGTTCTTCGGTACCCTTTATAACACCTACTCGTTCTTCGCGCTGTATGCCAACGTCGACGGCTTCACAGGGAGCGAGCCGCAGGTGCCCATGGAGCGCAGGCCCGAGATAGACCGCTGGATCATCTCGCTGCTGAACACCCTGATAAAGGAGGTGACCGAACGCTACGATGACTATGACCTCACCCCGGCCGGTCGCGCTATTTCGGATTTTGTGACGGAGAACCTCTCTAACTGGTACGTGCGCCTCAACCGCAAGAGGTACTGGGGCGGAGGGCTCGATGAGGACAAGCTCTCGGCATACCAGACGCTCTACACATGCCTTGAGACCGTTGCCATCCTGGCATCGCCCATGATACCTTTCTTCACTGACCGCATCTTCACCGACCTCAACTCGGTGAGCTTGAAACACAGCGAGGGTTCGGTTCATCTGGCGGCCTTCCCGTCCTACGATAAGAAGCTGATAGACAAGGCTCTGGAGGAGAGGATGGAGATAGCCCAGAAGATGTCGTCGATGATACTTGCCCTGCGCCGCCGGGTGAACATACGCGTGCGCCAGCCGCTGGCGAAGATCATGGTGCCCTCCTCCGACAAGCATTTCCGGAAGAGCTTCGAGGCTGGTCAAAGCCGCTGGTACTGGCCGAGGTTAATGTCAGGGAGGTCGAATATGTTGACGACACCTCCGGCATGCTCATACGCAAGGTGAAGCCCAACTTCAAGCTGCTGGGGCCGCGGTTCGGGAAGAACATGAAGGAGGGGGGAGCCGCTATACTGGCGCTGACACAGGCCGAGATTGCAGCCTTTGAGAAGAGCGGCAGTCATGAGCTGCTGCTCTCCGGCGAGACTTATACTATCACCTCTGCCGAGGTGGAGATTATTTCGGAGGATATCCCCGGGTGGCTTGTTGCCAACGAGGGGAGGCTGACCGTGGCTCTCGACATCACCGTCACGGAGGAGCTGCTGCATGAGGGCATCGCACGTGAGTTCGTGAACCGCATTCAGAACATACGTAAGGAGAGCGGGTTTGAGGTGACCGACAAGATCAGGGTGGTCATCGAGGATCTGCCGTTTGTCTCTGCTGCCGTGAAGAAGCACTCTGAATACATAGCCTCGCAGACGCTGGCGCTGGAGATCACGCTTGCACCCGGTTCTGCCATTACCGGTTCCGCCACCCTCTCTTCCCCCGGCACCCGGGAGATAGACATAGAGGAGCAGATAGTGAGGGTTCTTGTAGAAAAAGTCTGAAAGTCAGAAAGTCGAAAGTCAGACAGTAGGGAGTAGAGGGGCGAGCGAAAAGTAATGACCCTTTGAGTCATTGGAGCAGCCAGCTTGCAGGGGAGGGCAGTAGGCAGCAGGCAGTTTGATACTCGGACGCTGGAGGAGGATCAATCCCGTACACGAAGTGTCGGGAAGGAGATTAGGGTTGCAGTATTGTAGATCAGGATAAACTAATATTGTTCTCAGATATCCTCCAGCGAGAATGATTTGTAATCGATCTGGTAATCCCCCAGCTTGTTAACCAGGTTTTGAGCACTTCTCCGCAAAACCGCAGGTCTGAAGCTTTCTTTCTTCATCTTTACCTCACCAATGAGGACTCTCCTGTTCATCTCATCAAGAGCTACGATGTCAATCTCATTGCGGTTCCCTTTTTCCCAATAGCTGCCTACAGATGTGTAATCGCCACTCATAGCAATTTTCTCCTTCAAATATTTCTCAAGGAAAATTCCGCTCCAGGTACTGAAATCACGTTTGATGATATCCTTAACGTATTTGTAGTTACCAATCTCCAGTGCCCCGCGGTACTTATATACAAAACGGAACCAGAATGTCAGAAAATTATCATCAATGGCGTACTTCTGTATTCTACCTCCCGGTTTTGCGAGCACAGGTCTTACACTCCTTATCAACATATATTTCTTCTCCAGTTTATCGATATGTCCGCCGATATCCTTCTGCAAAACAGATTCTATCTCGGGTCTCGATGTTTTTGATGAAGAAATGAGTGACAGAATTGAAAAATAAGTACTGTAATCCTTTCCGAATTCTTCAATCAGGACATTTTTCCCTTCTTCGAGAAGCAATGAGTTCTCTCTGAATATTTCATCAATCATCCCTGAAAGAGTATACTTTCCTTTATCAAAGAAGAGCTCAACATATCGTGCAGCACCTCCGGTAATCGTATAGAAGGCAAGTATATCGGTGTTTTTGGCTTCCGGGAAGTGATCAGTCAGTAAGTTTTTTACGACATTGACAGTAAACGGCCTGAGATAAATACGTTCATTGGCACGTCCAAATAATGGTTCTTTTTCATTCTCAAAAATCTCTTTCATCATAGAATAAACAGAGCCGCATAGGACCAGATTCATTCTTGCCCTGGACTTATGCACGTCCCACAGCTTCTGAATTTCCCCAAAAACCGATTTATTCACATTCAAGAACTCCTGGAATTCATCAATAACAAGAGTGAAGGGCTTGCTCTCCGACAGTACAATAAGGTACTCAAAGAGGCGGGCAAAACTGCTGAATTCACCTAACACATTGAGATTGAGTGCACGATTGATCTCCTCAATGAAATCCTGACATAACAATATCTCACTCTTTCTGACAACAAATAGATAGAGAAAGGGATAATCCTCAAATGCCTTGATAGTCAAAGTCGTTTTGCCAATCCTCCGACGGCCGGTAATGACAGTCATCATAGCAGACCCTTCAGCTCTTTTTCTAATCTCTTCAAGCAGCTCCAACTCGCTCTCGCGGTCAATGAATTTCATACCCTTTCTTTTGTAATACAATACAAAGTTAATATATTTATCGTAACGTTTATTACTGTAACGGCGGTTACTGTAAATTGTTTTATTACATTTAGTATCTTTGCCGGGCAATTAAATATATCAGCATGTTTTCAGGAATAGTAGAGGAAGCCGCGCCGGTGGTGCGGATAGAAAAGGAAAAGGACAACATCCATATAACCATGCGGTGTTCATTCGCCGGCGAGCTGAAGATCGACCAGAGTGTGTCGCACAACGGCGTTTGCCTTACCGTGGTGAAGAGGGAGGGCGACACCTACACCGTGACCGCCATCCGCGAGACACTTGACAAGACCAACCTGGGTTTGCTCAAGCCGGGCGACAAGGTCAACCTGGAACGGAGCACCCGCCTCGACGGTCGTCTCGACGGCCACATGGTGCAGGGTCATGTTGACCTTACCGCCACCTGCACCTCGGTGCGCGAGGCGGAGGGGTCATGGTATTACACCTTTGAATACGAACCAACCTCACCTGAACATATCACCGTTGAGAAGGGATCTGCCAGCGTCAACGGCGTCAGCCTGACGGTTGTGAACTCAAAGGACAGATCGTTTGAGGTGGCCATCATTCCCTTCACCTGGGAGGTGACCAACTTCCACCAGATCAAGGCGGGGACGGTTGTCAATATTGAGTTTGACATCCTTGGCAAATACATTGCGAAGATAGTACGGCAAATACTTTCTAATGAGAGTAAATAGGTCGTAGACCTTCAAGTATTGTAGCGATGCGGGATATTCACCCGACCCATAGGTCGTAGACCTTCAGGTGTTGTAGCATTGTAGCATGGAGGGCCACCACATCAACCCTCCGGCCTCCCCGCCGAGAGGTCGTGGAATATGCATGTAAAATGCATAAAATTTGCTTTCATTTCTATTTTGCACTATTTTGTTGCATAAAGAAACAAAATAGGGTGAATTTCATTGAATTCAGAACACGGATGTTTCCTTTGGCCTGTTAATACAGTTGGTGCCCAACCTTGATACGGTGGACCAGGGGGGATTGATACTGAGGAGGGATTCCGTGGCCCTTTCGATACCCCCTCTTTTTGAGATGATCCCTGAGGGGTGACAGGATCACGTTCCTCCCTAAAACCGCCTCCTTGTCCTCTGTACTGATCGAATGTGTTGGATCCTCAAGTGCTCTTTTTATTTCCACCCAAAGGGATTTTAGATTTTTTATTACGCTTTCTATAATGACTACAAAATGAGGACACGCTTGATGATTATTTATGAGTGAAGAGCTGGACAAGGGATCTGCTTCTCGAATACTCCTTCAGGATCAAGAGCAATGCACTGGATAAAAGAATCAAACTGCTTTTTAAGAAGCTATGCCGTATGATACAAATTAAAGACCTCCAAAATTATTATCCTCCGCTGGTACGTGATGATCCCAATTTCAAGAGGTACATGCTGAAGGAATATATCCAACTTCTGATTCTTGACTACCTGTCGGCCACTGCCTGGATAAAAAAAATCACACTTATCGGTGGAACATGCCTGCGTCTTCTAAAGGGCATAGACAGGTTCTCTGAGGATATCGACTTCGATTGCAAGGATTTATCAAAGGAGGAGTTTTTAAGGATGACCGATGATATCATCAGACTTCTTCTGCGAAATGGCTTTAATGTCGAGCCAAGGGACAAAGAGAGCACCGCAAAGGCTGCCGTAGGTCCATTTCCCGGCTTGTTATTTGATCAGGGCTGACAGGTCCGACCGTGAAGAGCGTTTCCTGATCAGAGTCGAAAGCCACGACCAGAACTTCATTACAGTCCGGTTCTGGCAAACGTCAGGATTACAGGGTTTGTGTGCGATCATCCTATGTGCTATGAAGATCTCCGCCATGCTTGAAAGGCAGAAGGGGCGAGATTTAGTGCAATGTCCTCCGGCCAGACCGCCCCGGATTTTTCTCTTTGAAAGTATCTGGTCCGAAGATCAAGGAAGCGTGGAAAAAAACTAAAAATCGATCTGACAAAAAAGAGCAGGGATTTTGAGCACCTGCTGTTTAACAGGGATAATAGCCTCCGCATACTGCGTGTAGGCGAGTTTTTCCGGGAGATGATTAAACCATAGGTCGCAGGGATCAGGCAGCAGGCAATAGGGAAGATTAATCCCTCTTCAAAGACCCTTCCACCACCCCGATAATATATATTAAATGTTGTAGAAAAAAATGATTGCCTCAACCCATAGGTCGTAGACCTTTCAGTATTGTAGGATTGTAGGATGGAACAATTTGTATCTTTGCATTTCCAAAGGGTTATGAATAGGAGAAAGATTATAGTTGCTATTACCGGTGCCAGCGGGGCGGTGTACGCCCTGAAGCTGCTGGAGCGGCTGCGCTCGCTGCCTGAACCCCCTGCAGAGGTGGCGGTCATATTCACGGGCAACGCCGAAGAGATCATGCTCTACGAGACCGGCGCCGGGTACACTCCTGACGGAACCGAAAAGCTATGGAACAACCAGGACTTCAACGCGCCATTTGCCTCCGGATCATCATCATATGACACCATGATCATCTGTCCGGCCTCTATGGGGATGGTAGGGCGCATCGCCCACGGTGTCTCCGACGACCTCATCACCCGGGCGGCAGACGTGATGCTGAAGGAGCGCCGCCGACTGATACTGGTACCCCGCGAGACCCCCTACAGCCTCATCCATATCACCAACATGAAGCTGCTGACGGAGGCCGGCGCAATCATCTGTCCCGCCACACCCTCCTTCTACAGCCGTCCGCAGACGATAGACGAGCTTGTCATGACAGTCATCGACAGGGTGGTGGCGCTGGCAGGATTTAACATCGACACTTACCGGTGGAACGAAGAGGATCACAAAAAGTGATAAATTCATTTGCCGGCTCCTGCCGGTAGAAAATGAATTACTAACCACAAGTGCACTATAGATTATGACAGTTCCCAAAAGACCGGAACAGTGTCCGCAGGAACCCGGAAAACAGAATTAACGCATAAAGCATAAAACTAACACAGCCCATTGGAACAGCAAGGACTTCACAAACGAATAAAATCGCTTTTCCGGAGGCATCACGTGCTGAGCATCGCCACGGTCAGTGAGCGAGGACCGTGGTGCGCCTCGTGCTTCTATGCATGGGATGAGGAGAACAACACGCTGGTCATCACCACCGACCCGGCCACCAGGCACGGGGCGGAATTCCGCAGCAACCCGCAGGTGGCCGGTACCATCGCCCTCGAGACAATGCGCGTTGGCCGCATCCGGGGCGCTCAGTTCACCGGCGTCATCAGCGAGCCGGAAGGCGACGAGCTGGCCCGCGCCCGCAAAATCTATCTCCGCCGCTTCCCCTACGCCGCACTTGTTGAGCTTCACATCTGGGTCATAACCCTCAATCTTATTAAGCTTACAGACAACCGTTTAGGTTTCGGAAAGAAAATAATATGGGATTCAAACCCACAGGATAATTAGTATAGTCTATCTTTCAAATTGCTTTTTCCATAAAGCAATTATTCTGGTTTTTTGCTTTTTCCATAAAGCATTTTTGTGTCTTTAATCATCACTTATCCTATCTATAATGCTGTAATATATCCTGGCTAAATGTTGCCAACACTACTCCCTACTGCCCTTCCCTGCAATCTGGCTGCTTCGCTAAAATGACCCGCCGGGTCATTTTCTAACGCTTGCCCCTCTATTCCCTTTTTACTAACTTTGAACTCCATGATCGACCACTCCACCATAGAACGAATCTTCGACGCTGCCCAGATAACTGACGTGGTGCAGGAGTTCGTGTCGCTCAAGCGAAGAGGGGTCAACATGCTGGGCCTCTGTCCTTTTCATAACGAGAAGACCCCCTCCTTCACCGTCTCCCCCGCCAAGGGCATCTTCAAGTGCTTCGGATGCGGCAAGGGCGGCAACGCCGTCAACTTCATCATGGAGCACGAGCACCTCTCGTACCCCGAGGCGCTCCGATGGCTGGCGAAGAAATACCACATAGAGGTGGAGGAGAAGGAGGTCACCCCCGAGGAGATCGCCAAGCAGAACGAGCGCGAGAGCATGCTCGTCGTCACCCAGTACGCTGCGCGCCAGTTCACTGAAAACCTCTTCCACGGCCACGAGGGGATGGCGCTGGGCCTCTCCTACTTCCGTGAGCGCGGCTTCGCTGACGCTGTCCTGCGAAAGTTCGAGGTAGGCTACTGCAACGAGAAGCGCGATGACTTCACGCAGAAGGCCGTTGCGGCAGGCTACCGCAGCGAGTACCTGGTAGCCAGCGGCCTGACGATAGACAGGGAGGGTTACCTCTTCGACCGCTTCGCCGGCCGCATCATGTTCCCCATCCACTCGCTCTCAGGGCAGGTGCTGGGTTTCGGCGGCCGCATCATCAAAACAGACGCTAAGGCAGCCAAGTACGTCAACACCCCCGAGACGGAGATATACCACAAGAGCCGTATCGTCTACGGCATCTTCCAGGCGCGGCAGGCCATCATCAAGGAGGACCGCTGCTACCTCGTGGAGGGCTACACCGACGTCCTCTCCATGCACGAGTCCGGCGTCGAGAACGTCGTCGCCAGCTCCGGCACCGCCCTGACACAGGAGCAGATACGCCTCATCAAGCGCTTCACCCCCAACATCACCATGCTCTACGACGGCGATCCTGCCGGCGTTAAAGCCTCGGTGAGAGGCACCGACATGGTGCTCGAGGAGGGCATGAACGTGCGCATCGTCATGCTCCCCGGGGGCGAAGACCCCGACTCCTACTCCAAAAAGGTCTCCGAGGAGGAGTTCAAACGCTACCTCAAAGAGAACGAGACCGACTTCATACGGTTCAAGACCAGCCTCCTTCTTGATGAGGCGCAGAGCGATCCCGTCAGACGTGCCAACCTGGTGCGCGAGGTGGTGCGCTCCATAGCCGTCATCCCCGACCAGATCACCCGCACCGTCTATGTCAAGGAGTGCAGCATGCAGCTCTCCATGCCCGAGGAGGTGGTCCTCGACGAGGTGCTGAAGCTGCGAAAGCAGCAGAGCTTCCGCGACCGTAACGCGTGGCCCGCGCAGGATGCCCTGGTGAGCCCGCAGACACAGGCGCCCAGACAGCAGAGGAAGAAGGAAGAGACATCACACTACTCCGAGCAGGAGATCCTGCGTCTCCTCATACGCTACGGCTCCGTGGTGCTGTCACGCGTCACCGACAGGGAGACAGGCACGGAGACCATCACCACCGTCGCCGACTATATTATCTCACAGATAACGGAGGATGAGCTGGAGTTCGAAAACCCGGTCTTCGCTTTGATCTTTTCCGAGATAAAATTCATCGTGTCACAGGGCCTCGTCCCCGGCGACAGGCACTTTGTGCATCATGCCGACCCGGTCATCAGCGCCATCGCCGTAGACATGCTTACGGAGCAGTACACCCTAAGCCGCATATGGAACTCACGCGGTGCATACGTCGAGACCGAGGATATGAAGCTGAAGGAGATCGTTCCCGACTCGGTCCTTAAGTTCAAGAGCGACAAGATCAAGGTGATGCAGAAGGAGCTGCGCAGGGCTATGACGGAGGCGGCGGGTGACGACGGGAAGATATCCGAGCTCCAGGAGAGGTACAAGACGATGACCTCGCTCCAGAAAAAAATTTCCACGGGACTGGGTGGCCGTATAGTATTATAAGGATATCGAAATGATCTTTTTCTTAACTTGTGAAAAATTTCTGCTGTCATGAGACAAATCCTTACTGTCGTTATTACTTTTTGTGCGATGACCCTGTTCATCACATCATGTAATAGAACAGACAAGGGCTCCAACATACCCGTTCCGGTCTTTTCGACGCACCATCCTGAAATCCCCGATAAGAGTAAAAATATCAGGGAGATATACTACGGCCTCATGACGCCGGTGGAGGTGTGCAACATCTTCGAGAGGCTCGGCATAAGGTACAATGACACCATCATCCTTCCCTCCGCGAACCGCGACCTGTACATGAGCAGCTACAAGGCCGCCATGAACCTCGGCGTCTACGGCGTCGACATGGGTTACATGAAGCTCTTCGGGGTGAACAGGCAGACTGTCAGCTATTTCAGCACCATACAGACCCTCAGCGAACGACTGAACATGCCCGACACCTTTCTATCCGATGCCATCAGGGGGCTCGATGCAGATATCAGCGATGCCGATTCGCTCACCGGGCTGATGAATGACGCTTACGAAAAGATCGACAGCCATCTGCGGCTGGAAGGCAGCGAGGGAACGCTGGGACTGATGCTCATGGGCGGATGGATCGAGGCCATGTACCTCGCCACACAGCTGACCTATGACCCTGCCAATCCCGACCCCCAGGTGGTTGGAAAGATAGCCGAGCAGAAGTATTCGCTTATCTCGCTGCTCAGCTTCATGAAGAACTATTATGATGACCCCATGGTTGTCTTTTACACCAAGAAACTGAAGTACCTCAATCGCTGGTTTGATACATTCGAGATCTATTATCAACCGGGGGATGTCTCCGTTGACACTGTCCGGCAGGTGATCACCACCACGGGGACAGAGATGACCGTCACCGTGGGTACGCTGAACGAGATACGCGATTATGTGGCGAAGCTCCGGGCCGAGATCACTGCTGTCTGAACAACCTTATGTGGCGAAGCTCCGGGCTGAGATCACTGCTGTCTGAACAACCTGAAAAAAATATATCATGAACCGTCGTCTTCTCATTGCAACGGCTGTCATTGCCGTCATCGTCATGTCATGCGGAAAAGGGAAACAGCTTGCCGACACCGCCGCCATCTCCCCTGCCGTCACCATCATTGACAAGGGTTTCAGTAAGTTTATCTCAGCTTACACCACGGGCACCGTGCAGGCGCTGGGAACGGTGCAGGTGGTCTTCACCCCGGAGTTTGCCGCCACCATAGACCGCACCCGCACACAGGGACTCTTCTCCTTCAATCCGGCCATAAAGGGAACAACAGAGTGGGCCGATGACATCACGCTGATCTTCAAGCCCTCCAAACCCTTGTCGTCCGGCACGTCATTCCAGGGCACCCTCGACCTGAGCAAGCTGGGGCAGGTGGAGGAGCGCTTCCGCTTCTTCCCTCTTGTCTTCCGCACCCTTGAGAAGAACTTCACCGTCAACATCAACCCCGTCACTGTTGACCTTCCCGACGGAAACACCTACACGCTGACCGGCACAGTGGTCACTTCCGACCATATTGACAAAGCCGAGGTCGAAAAGTACCTCACCGCCCGTGTCGGAAGGCGTGATGAGAAGATCATATGGGATCATGAAAACAATAACATCCACACCTTCACCATTGAAAAGATACGCAGAGCGAAGGAAGAGAATGAGCTCACGATTGCATGGAACGGCACCGCCTACGGTATTAAAACGAAGGGCGATCTCAGCGTCACCATCCCCGCCGAGGGAGTCTTCAGCGTCACCAACATAAAGATCAATACTGGCGACAGCAAGAGCATCGAGATCTTCTTCTCAGACCTGCTCGATGCAGGGAATGAGCTTGACGGGATGGTCACCACGGATCCCGTCCATCCGCTCTCTGTCAGTGCCGAGGGCAACAAGCTGCTTGTCATCCCGGGCGAAAATATCGTCAGGGGTGGTGGAGGTGACAGTCGACGGCTCGCTCCGCAACAGCCGCGGTCAGCGGCTCGGCGAGCCGGTAAAGAGAAGCATCAGCTTCAATCCTGTTGCGCCGGGTATACGGTCCGCAGGCCGCGGGGTCATCATGCCCTCGTCGGGCAGCCTGGTCTTCCCCTTCCTGGCGGCCAACCTAAGCGCCGTTGATCTCACCATTATCAAGATCTTTGAGAACAACCTGCCTTATTTCCTTCAGCAGAACAGCATGGGCGATGCGTATGACTACGAGAGCGCCATCAGGCAGTTCGGGAGGCCTGTCTGGCGCGGCCGCATCGACCTCGCCAGCGGCGCCGGCTTCGACCCGAATAAATACAACCTCTTCACCATCGACCTTGCCAATTATATCGAGCCCGAGCAGGGAATACTCTATCGCATTGAGCTGGGCATGCGCCCCTCATACTCGCTTTTCCCCTGCACCGGCGATCGCAAGCCCTCGAGGTACGAGGAGATGCTTGAGCTGGCCGACCTCGACCGGCCCTGGGAGGGTTCTGACGACTACTATTCGCTCTCGGAAGAAGGTCTGTTCTGCGATTGTGCCTACAACTGGCGCGAGAACCAGAACCCCTGCAGCGATGCCTGTTGCGGTGCCGACAAGAAGCTGATCAGCAACATACTTGCCTCTGACCTTGGCATGGTAGCCAAGAGCGGCAGTGACAACAACCTCCGTATCTTCATCAGGGATCTGCGGACGGCAGAGCCCGTCGAGGCCGCCACTGTTGAGATCTACGACTACCAGATGCAGTCGATGGGGTCTGTCACCACCGACAAGTCAGGCATAGCCGCCCTCCCCTGCCCGCGAAAACCCTTCCTGGTGATAGCGCGAAAGGAGAAGAACCGCAACTATCTCTCGCTGCAGGACGGGACCGCCCTCTCAATGAGCTCCTTCGATGTGTCAGGTGAGTCGCCGCAGGATGGCATCAGGGCGTTCATCTTCACCGAACGCGATGTCAGGCGTCCGGGTGACACCATCTATGTGGGGCTGATAGTCCGCGATGCGGGAAGCGGCCTCCCGGCCGGTCACCCCGTTCACTTCGAGCTTTACAACACTAAAGGACAGAGGATAGACGAACAGGTTACCACGCTGAACGACAAGGGTTTCCTAACATTTACATCTGTCACCTCCGGCGATGCCGAGACGGGTAACTACCGTGCCCAGGTACGTATCGGCGCAGCCACCTTCACGAAGATCATCAAGGTGGAGACAGTCAAACCGAACAGACTGAGGATTAAGCTTGACTTTGCTGATGCCGTTGCCGGAGGAGATAATAAGGCGATGCGCGGTGCGATGAAGGTCACCTGGCTGAACGGCACCACGGCACGCGACATGAAGTCGACCGTAGATCTGCTGTTAAGACCCGTGAAGACCACCTTTGACAAGTACGGGCAGTATAACTTCGATGACCCTGCCACACAGTTCTGGTTTGACAGCCAGACGGTCTTCGAGGGCAATATCAACAGCTCGGGCGAGGCTGTGGTCACCTTCTCTCCTGACGATGAGCTACAGGCTCCAGGGATGCTAAGCGCCATTTACACCACCAGGGTGTTCGAGAAGGGCGGCGACGCCAGCATAAACCAGACGGTTGTTCCCTATGCGCCTTACCCCGCGTTTGTGGGGATGAATATTCCCGCCCTGGGAGCTACTGGTCGTATCCTGTTTACCGACCGTCCCAACGAGGTCCGTCTGGTTACGGTAGACAAGAACGGCAAGCCCGTCCGCAGCGAGGTGGAGATCAATGTCTACAAGCTCGACTACCGCTGGTGGTGGGAGTCGGATGACGAGTACCTGGGGTCATATATCTCACGCGGACGCAACAATAACATTTTTACCGAAACGATCACCACCGCCGCCGGCGAGGGTAAGGTCTCTTTCAGTGTCGACAAGCAGCAGTGGGGGCGCTACCTTGTTCGTGCCACACTGCCCTCGGGACACTCCACCGGCATGATAGTGCTGGTCGACTGGCCGTGGGACTACGGTATGAAGCCCGGTGGCAACGACGGCGCCAGCCTCCTGCAGCTGAACACCGAAAAAGGAGAGGTGCAGCGTGGGTGATGAGATAGTGCTTCACCTTCCCCGCACCGCGAGAACGGGCGCGCCGTCATCACGATTGAGAACAGCACGGGGCTTCTCGACATCAAGGAGGTGAACACGCAGGCAGGCAACACGGAGGTGAAGGTCACGGCCACGAAGGCCATGGCACCCCAACGCCTATCTCTATGTGACCATGCTGCAGCCGCACTCGCAGACGGTCAATGACGCGCCGATCAAGTTCTACGGAGTCATCCCGGTGATGGTTGAAGACCCCTCTTCCAAACTTACTCCCGGTGATAACCATGCCTGACCAGATAAGGTCAAGGCAGGAGGTTGAGATAAAGATTGAGGAGCAGAACAGGCAGGAGATGACATACACCCTTGCCGTGGTGGATGAGGGACTGCTTGACCTGACGGGATTCCGGACACCGGATCCGTGGAAGTGGTACTTCGTCAAGCATGCGCTGGGGGTGAAGACATGGGATCTGTATGACATTGTCTTCGGCGCCCTTGGAGGCAAGCTGGGTGAGGCCTTCGTTTTCGGCAGCGGAGGCGGCGGTGGACCAGAGCAGACAGGGGCACGGCGGTTTGAGCCGGTGGTCAGGGTTCATCGGACCCTGTACCCTGGCTCCTGGCAAGACCGGGACACATAAGATCAGGCTGCCGCAGTACACCGGAAGGGTCAGGGTTGACGTTCAACCCCGCCGGTCGCGGTCTGACTCAGGCTCCGCTGAAAAGAGCGTCGTGGTCTCCGACCCCGCTGATGATACTGGCAACGGTCCCCCGCGTGCTGTCGCCTGGCGACCGGGTGGCGCTGCCGGTGACCGTTTTTGCACAGAAGAAGGAGATCAGCGAGGTTAATGTCACTGCCACCGGCAATGAGATGATCTCATTCACACAGGCTGCCGGCTCCGTCAGGTTCACGGAGCCCGGCGACAAGGACCTGGAGCTCCTGTTCAATACGGCTCAGCAGCCGGGCAAGGCAGTCATTAATGTCAGGGCCGAAGGTGGCGGCGAGAGCGCATCGTACGACATGGAGGTACAGGTACGTACGCCGAATCCGCCCGAGCGTCGCGCCGAAACCAGTACAGCTTCTCCGGGCGAAAAATAAAAAAAGAGCTTCACACCATTCGGCATTGCAGGTACGGCATCGGCCCTCGTGGAGGTCTTCTAAGGTGCCCCTCAGTGAACCTGTCGCGGCGGCTCCGTTCGGCTCACCTCCTTCCCCCACGGTTGCACCGAGCAGATAACCTCGGCAGCCTTCCCGCAGATCTATCTCCCTGACCTGCTCGGATCGAGTCTTCCCGATCCTGCCCTTGTGCGCAACAACGTGCAGGAGGCGCTGCGCAGCATCGCCTCGCGTCAGATCTCATCAGGGGCTCTCACACTGTGGCCTGGCAGCTCATATCCCGACGACTGGGTGACATCGTATGCCGGCCACTTCGCCATTGAGGCACAGAAGGCAGGCTACACGCTTCCGGCGGGGTTCATGAGCAAATGGACAGCTTATCAGCGTGCCACCGCCTCAGCATGGAGGTACCAGCCGCAGTACCGTTACACTGCCAATGACCAGGCCTACAGGCTCTTCACCATGGCTCTCGCCGGCGCTCCCGACAAGGGGGCCGGTGAACCGCATGCGCGAGGTGACCGACCTGCCCTCGCTGGCACGGTGGTTCCTCGCGGCACCCCTGCGCCACCACTGGCCGGCCCGAGGTGGCTCAGAGCCTAGCACCGACGTCAGGAACCTGAAGAGCGAGGAAGAGTTTAGGTGGTACTGCGGCAGCGCCCTAAGGACCAGTCAATCATCCTCTATACGCTGACAACCAGTAGGCAACACCGCAGAGGCACTCGACCTGCTTAAGGAGGTGGCCGCCTCGCTAGCCGTGACAGCTGGTACAGCACCGAGAACAAGGCATGGGGACTGTTTGCATATGAACTTCAGCAAGAAGATGAAAGGCGATAACGGGCGAGCCGGATAAAGGTCTACTTGAGCTTGCAACGGGAAGAAGGAGAAGCTGACCGCGGATGAGGGCGGCATCATGGAGAAACCTGGCACCGGTGGCATCGAACAGGCTGGTAGTTCAACGAGAGCGACAAGCCGGTGTTCGTAATTTTTTACCGAGCAGGGCGTGCCAGTGAGTGCCGACATGACCGTGACCGAGGAATAACCTGACGATGAAGGTCGACTATATGGATATGGAGCAGAAGCCCGTGGATGTGTCATCACTGCCAGCGGGGACAAGCTTCATGATGCTGGTGAGTGTCACCAACACCACCTTCCGGCAGATCAGGAACCTGGCGCTGACGAAGATGGTGCCCTCGGGATGGGAGATACAGAACACACGACTGTTTGAGGCCGGGTTGCCTGTGAAGGAGGGGACGTATGACTACCGCGACTTCCGTGATGACAGGGTCTATACCTATTTCAGCCTTACTCCTGGTGAGACAAAGAAGTTCTTCATCATACTCACAGCGTCATACCGCGGCACCTACTCGATGCCTGCAGTAGTATGCGAGGCGATGTATGATGAGGGTGTCGCGGCGCACAGTCAGGGATTTGCTGTGGAAGTCAGGAAGTAGACAGGTAGGGGATAAAGGTAAAAGGATAAAGGTTAAAGGATAAAGGTTAAAGGTTAAAGGTATAAAGGTATAAAGGATAAAGTTTGTGGCAGCAGGGGGTAGGCAGCGAAAGTGAAGTCTGAGCCTGAAAATACTTTTCAGAGTTGCCGACAGCATGCATAATCTGCGTCCTGGCAGCACCTATGCCCTCCTTCGATACGCCGTTGTCAACGGTTGTGGAGGCCGCCGACGGCACGTTGCTTGGCGCACGTGTTGCCGGAGACGGGCAGTGGCGTTTCCCTCCGCCCGACAGCCTGCCGCAGAAGTATGTCATGTGCCTCGTGGACTATGAGGACAGGTACTTCCGCTGGCACCCCGGTGTTAATCCTATTGCCGTCTTTAAGGCGCTGACGGATAACATCAGGCCGGGGGAGCCCGTCCGCGGCGGAAGCACCCCTATCACCATGCAGGTGGCCCGACTGGCACGGGGTAATCCTGACCGGACATACGCGGGTAAGATTATTGAGATGTTCTCTGCCCGTAAAGCTCGAGCTGTTCCGTTCCAAATATGCCATACTGACCCTTTATGCCGCCAACGCTCCCTTCGGAGGCAACACCGTTGGTCTGGAAGCTGCGGCATGGAGATATAACGGTCGCGGCACCGATGACATGACATGGGCCGAGGCGGCTACGCTGGCGGTGCTTCCCAACGCACCTTCATTGATTTACCCCGGGCGCAATTCTGAACGGCTTCGGCAGAAGAGAGACAGGTTGCTGCTGACGCTGGCAGAGAGGGGTCATATTGACAGTCTCACCTGCTCGCTGGCAATGAGTGAGCCCTTACCCGGGGCAGCTGTGCCCATGCCCGCGCTTGCTCCGCATCTCACCAGCCGCTTGTGGGCAGCCCACCGGATGGTTTACGCTGCTCCGGGTACGGCGGAGGCCGGCGAAGCAAGATTCCGAAAAGAGAAGACAGGTGAGGTCGGAGCACGGAAAGTAAAGACCGGCAATGCCGGATCAGAGAAAACACGAGGCGTGGACTACAGAGTTAACAGGGTGAGGACCACCATTGACCCAGCATTGCAGAAAGAGGTAGCGGAGCTTGTGGACAGGCACCAGGCAGCGCTGGAAGGCAACATGATACATAACGCCGCCGCCCTGGTGGTGGAGGTGGGGTCAGGTCATGTGGTGGCATATGCCGGCAACAGCACCCTCTCCGACACCACCGGCAGGCATGGACGCGATGTGGACATGATCATGGCGCCGCGCAGCACGGGCAGCATCATGAAACCGTTTCTCTACGCGGGGCTGCTCTCTTCGGGCATGATGCTGCCCAACGCTCTCATCGCCGACATACCCACCCGGTTCCAGGGGTTTCGTCCCGAGAACTCCGACTTCACCTACAGCGGCGCCGTGCCTGCCGGTGACGCCCTGGCCCGTTCGCTCAATATCCCTGCCGTGCGCATGCTCCAGATGCTCGAGGAGGAGAGGTTCCTGAACCAGCTGCAACGGATGGGCTTTACCACCTTTGACAAGCCTGCCTCACATTACGGTCTCTCGCTCATCCTCGGCGGCGGCGAGGCCAGCCTCTGGGAGCTGGCAGGGGCCTATGCTTCGATGGCGAGGGTACTTAATTTCAGTCTCCCGTCTTCAATCTCAGGTGCGCAGTTTGAGGCTACGGCGCAGGAGGAGTCTCAATCCCAACCACGAAGTGAGTCGGGACAGCAGTTTGAAACGGTCAGTACAGCTGGGTGGCACATGCCGGTGGTGGTTCAGTCGGTAGTCAGATCGGGCAAGAGGCAAGAGGACAGCAGGCAGCAGGAAGGCAGGAAGATCGATCCGGCTCTTACCCCGGCAGCCATCTGGCTGACCTACGAGGCTCTCCGAAGGGTCAACAGGCCTGAGACGGAGACGGGGTGGCAGTATTTCGGGAGCGCGCCGGAGGTGGCATGGAAGACAGGCACCAGCTTCGGCTTCCGCGATGCATGGGCCATAGGCACCACCCCCACTCACGTGGTTGCGGTGTGGTTGGGCAACGCCGACGGCGAGGGGGAGGCCCGGACTCTCGGGCATCACCTCGGCGGCGCCGCTGCTCTTCGACATCCTGAGGCTGCTGCAGCCTGCCTCCGGCACATGGTTCGCCCGACCCGAAGAGGGGATGACCCTCACCGAGGTGTGCGCCGCCAGCGGCTTCAGAGCCGGTCCCGACTGCACAGAGAGGCGTGAAGAGTGGGTGCCGGAAGAGGGGCTGCGCAGCGACGCCTGCCCCTGGCATACAGTTCATAGACCTCGATACAGCGAGGAGTGCAGGGTTAACATCTCCTGCTCCGCTCCCGGAGAAATGGTCAGCCGCTCCTGGTTTGTGCTACCCCCGCAATGGAGTATTACTACCGCATGGTAACCCCTCCTACCCGGACACTCCCCCCGTCTGGTGCCGCTGTTCTCGACGACATAAAGGTACCCCGCTGATGAAGTTCCATCTACCTCCCACGCGATGCCCGCCGCATCTTCATCCCCCGCAGCCTCCAGGGAAAACTGATGTCGATGCTCCCCGAGATAGCCCACCGCAGGAATAACGCGGTGGTTTACTGGCACCTCGATGACAGGTACATCGGGATGACCAGGCATATGCACCAGACGGAACTGCAGGTCAGAGAGGGGGACGTGTGCTCGTTATCCATCAATGAAAAAGGATTTGCAGTATCCCGCAAGTTTTTCTGCATTGGCACGTTGTGATGCGACAGAAAAGGAAATTAAATTATTTTTACCACTGCAAAACAATCCCAACCAATCGGGAAAGTGATAAGTCTATTGTCGGGAGGTTTACTTTCAGCGCATACTCGCGGGCAATGCCTTTACCAGGTACAAGGATGTATTTGACCAGGCTGGCTTTGCCATAATGCTCATCGACAACAAAACCAACAGGTTCATCAAGGTGAACCATGCTGCTGCCAAACCTTCGGCTACACCGAGGAGGAGCTCCCGGAGAAGATGACTCCACTCGATCTCTCCACCGAACCGGAAGAGGACAGGCGAAATATCGGCAAGGAGAGCCGAAAGCGCCATTGTAAGACCCTCCCGGCGCAAGGACAGAAAGATCATTATCGTCAAGGTTCAGACCGTCACTCCGACCGCTTCCAGTGTGAGCCTCGTCAGTGATGTCACAGAGGAGTACCGCATCAGGCGTGCACTGGAGATGAATAACGAAACGTATAAGGGAGGCTGCAGTTAATTGGCCGTTTCGGCTGGTGGGAAGTACCGTCCGGAAACGAATATGTCCATGGGTTCGGAAGAGATTTAGAGAATATATAACGACGAAATCTCAAGTCTCTCTCACTTCCCAGGACAACATCTCATACACTCACCCGGAAGACAGGTCATACCTTATATCGGCCATTGAGGAGGCGATGGGAGAAGAAGGAGTCCTACTCCATGACATCCCGGATCATCACCCGAAGGGAAATGTAAAGGCCATCACGATCAACGCCTCGGTCAAGTATGATGAGAACGGCAGAATGCTCTACCGTTACGGGACATGCCAGGATATCACCAGACGCAAAGGATCATGGATGACCTGATTGCCGCACGGCGTCGGGCCGAAAGATTCTGACAGGCTGAAGACAACCTTCCTTGCGAACTTCAGCCATGCAAATTCGCGGCCCGCTCAATGCGATGCTGGGCTTACCTGAATATTTTCACCTCAATGAACGCGACAGAGACGGAAAAAAGAAGAAATGGTGAAGCTTTATCGAAGTTAACTCGCAGCGTCTGCTTTCGTCTTATCAATGACGTGATTCCAATCTATTCCACATAAAGAGCGACAGCGTGGAGATAGAGTACACCAACTTAAGGGTCAACGGGTTCATAAAATCGATGGCATCGTCGTTCGCCTATGAGCTGGAGGCGGCAGGAAAGAAGAAATATTGAAGATTACCTCTGTTGTTGAAGAAAACAAAAATGCTGTATATCAATATATTGACGAGCTGCGACTGACCCAAATCATCAGCAACCTGGTGAGCAACGCCATCAAGAACCCCGCAGAAGAGGAGATCGAATACCGGTACAGGATCTCGAGATCAGATAACAGGTACACGATAACCTCCTTTGTAAGCAACACGGAACGGGGCATTGAGCCTGACAGGCTTAATGACATTTTCCTCCCGTTCGTGCAGTACTGGGCTGAGGATCGTGCCCAAGGTTCAGGGTGCCGGTCTGGGGCTGGCTATATGCAGGCGCCTGACCGAGCTGATGAAGGGGCGCATATGGGTGGAGTCGCTGCCAAAAAGGGTTCATCGTTTTTATTCTCGTTCAGCACTCCGGTGATGATCGAGTGATTTTAAAAATTCAAAATTTGTTTATCTTTGTCCCCGCCCGTAACATCAGCCCCGGTAGGTTTAGTCCTCCAGCCGGCGGATGACGGGCGATAAGGAACGTTGCACCTCGGTGGGTTTAGAGCTCTTGTTTGACAGGCGAGAGGTCACTGGTTGGATTCCAGTACGCCCCACGAAAATTCAGAGAACCGCTTAACGCGGTTTTTTTATTGAATAGACCCATGCATCAGGATTAACGGTCTTTCTGACGGACGGGAGGGTGGCGCCGGCCTCCTCCGGTGATGAGTAACTGCCGTAACTGATACAAGATCCATATCCCTACAGCATTGGAGGAAGTATTATAATATCAGCATCGTAATCGCTTGTATATTTTTAGTTTGTCCGTTTGAGCCTGGCCGATGTCACTGAAGCTTGCCACGATAAGGTAGTAAGCACCGCCGTGTCCCGGGGTAACCTTTTCTTCTGAGGGTACAACCGTTTCTGACAGAGCGCCTGCACCTGAGGATGCCTCAGTCTCCGCCGGAGCCTCTGCCTCCATTTATCCGGTTCCAGGATAGCCTCATCAACAATATTTGTTTCAGCAACGGGATTAGCGGCAACGGCCGGATAGATGCCAATGCCGATATCAGGGTCAGGCATAAAATTGTTCGCCCAGAAGTATAGGATAAAAAAGAGGATGGCGCTTATCGGAGCAAATTTCTTCATCAGATCATATTAAGCATTCTCAAAGAAATACCCGGAGACATCTTCCGATCACCCAGATGCATGGCGGCATGTGTACAGGGTCAAATTTATGTCAGAATAAATCCGCATTCAAATTTATTTATCAACGGTATCCCAATATTTAAACTCCTAAGGGGTATAAATTGTTTGATCAACACACCTTTTTCTGCCATACTTAATGCTCTGCGCGCATTGGATTCCCCGAACACCGAAGGTCTTTAACAACCAACTGATCAACGATGCTTTTTAATGTCTTGCATATTCAATCTATTTCCAGGTGACAACGCTGATAATGAAGCAACAAAAGAGGGAAGTGCCGGGCCGGCGGTGAGGATGTCCACAACCTGCCGGCCTCCGCCGGCAGCTGCGTATATGTCCATGCACGTCAACGCCGATGCGTACGGCATCCGCCAGCAGCTGCGTATATGCCCATGCACGTTGACGCCGATGCGTACCGGCATCCGCCGGCGACTCTGCTCATGGCAAAGCATATCATCCCCGCATTGTTTCTTTCGTGTTGCTCATGCTTGCAGCCCTGTCCGCCAGCCTGACTTCGCCTGCCCAGACCTACCCTTACCGTGAGTACACCATCGATGACGGCTTGCCACAGTCGGAATCGATGGCCTTCTTCCAGGACAGCCGGGGGTTATCTGGGTCCGCACCCCGCAACGGCCTGGCGCGTTTTGACGGGCAAACCTTTATCCCTTACCTGCGCAAGGACGGTCTGCCTTCAAACATAGTGACACGCGTGATTGAGGACCGCGCCGGTACCATCTGGGCAGTTACTTCAAACGGACTTGCCAGGTTCAACGGGAGGAATTTTAAAAGCTACCCGGTGCCCGACTCTCTCAGAATAAAAAACATGGGCTTTGGTTGCGATCTGGGCGACACGGCAACCTTCCTGCTCTCCGGCTCCTTTGAAACAGAACAGCGACAAGATCCTGCTGTTCAGGAAAGGCAAATACTATGATTTTGCATTATGGCAGCCGGTCCTTTCCGGAAAAGCACTTGCTCCCGCAGCCTTTGACACCCGGGACTCCGCACTCTATCTTTTAAGCACCGGATTCAGGAGGTTTACAAGCTTCTTAATGAAACACTTACCCTTATTCATGAAGGGCCGGTGACAAAAGTTACGATTACTGAGGATGGTCCTCTGTTTATTAATGAAGCTTATGAAAATGAAGTCAGGTACTGCAATGCTTGAGACGGGGGCAGGCGGCTTAATCCCGGACATCACAGACAGAGAGGGCACCTCCTGGGTTAGAACAGAGAGCCGTATCTTCAGGCTGATATCCGATGCATTCATTGAATATGACAGGGAGAACGGCCTGCCTGAAAACACATGGGCGCTCGCAGCTGACCCGTCAGGCGGACTCTGGACAGGCTCAATCAACGGTGAACTTAAATATTTCAACGGCCATCAATTCATCGAAAGAAATGAATACCTCCGGCTCTATGATTCTCCTCCGGCTTTCTATCGCGGCAGCACAACCCTCTCCAACGGCGAGGTTTGGTTCTCAACAAATGTAGGAGTGCTTATCTGGGACGGGAAGAGCTTCAGAAAGCTTGACCTGCTTCCGGAACCTCTCCAGATCTGCATCATCTATGAGGATCCGGTCAACGGGAAGATACTCATCGGCTCAGATAAGGGCCTCTTTATCATCAAAGAGGGCATGAAGGTGACACACTACCCGCAGATGTCGTGGCTTGACTACGGAATCCCCGAAGGCATTGTGCGCGACCACGACGGCAACTACTGGATCGCCGGGCACTAGGGCATTGTTTACTTTGACGGCAAGGATTTCGTACCCTTCCGTTCCGCTCCTGCGCCGGTAGAGATGGTTTGGGAGTGGTATGTGATTATATGGGTAACATCTGGAGCGCAGGATCAGACGGATTATTCATCTGCGACCCGGACGAACCGGTATTCTATAAAGGCACTGCCTAATGAAATCAACCTCCCCGCCAACGTCATACGTGACCTGGGAGACAAAAGGCTCCTCACTGGCCGGATGACGGATATCTGCATCATTGACCTTGAGAAATATTACTCCGGGCAGCCCGACTATTATTCAATCATCGGCCGCAGCAGGGGATTCACGGGCAACGACTGCCAGGACAACGGCATTGCCAGGGATGCCGGCGGAAAATGGTGGATCCTTTCCTCGGACAAACTCATCCGTTTTGATCCCGAAAAAATAGTCAAAAACGAGTACCCGCCGATGAGCCATCTTACGCTCGTTGAGTTCCCCGGTGACACCTCAGACTGGGTTACGGCCATTGACAGCTCCCTCTATTATGAAAAGGAGGAGCAAGCTGACCACATCCAGGGAAGGCAGAACAGCATCAGGATAAGCTATACCGGCATCTCAACCAGAAACCCCGAGGATGTGACTTTCAGGTACCGGATGAAAGGCCTCGGCGATACCTGGTCAAAGAGAACCAAAGAGCGTTCGGGTGCTCTACACCGACCTCCCTCCCGGCAAATACATCTTTGAAGTAAGTGCCATCAATGCCGACGGCGTGGCCTCGGAGGAGCCCGACACGCTTGAGTATCAATGTTGTTCCCACATTCCTGCAGTCGCTCTTTGCCCGTATAATGTTGACTCGTTGCTGGCACTGGCCCTCGTTATTTTTCTCTCGATGCAGATCCGCAGGAGCGTTCTTGAACGAAAGATCGAAACCTGCCCGGCAGCAGGCTGAGAGCTACCGGCTGCAGCTGAATTCAGTGATAAAGCAGTTTGACCCGCACTTCACCTTCAATGCCGTCACCTCAGTGGGCTCACTCATCATGAAAGGGGAAAAGGAGAAGGCCTACAACTATTTCATCAAGCTCTCAAACCTCCTTCGCTCCATCATCTCTGACAGTACTGTCCTGCTCAAGCCCCTGGAGCAGGAGCTGGAGTTTGTGACACGTTACTGCGAACTGCAGAAGCTCCGCTTCGGCAGCCGGTTTGATTACACCATCACCGTGAGGGAAGATGTAGATATTAAGGCCCCCGTACCCAAGATGATCATCCAGTCGTTCGCTGAAAACGCCATCGAGCACGGTCTCGAAAACAAAGAAGGGGCAAGGGATCATGGAGGTAATTGTAGCCAGCAGGGAAGAGGGTATAGATCTTATAGTGAGTGATAACGGCATTGGAAGAGCTGCCGCCTCAGAGCTGCAGACAGGGGGGGCCGGCACCGGACTGAAAAATATAGCCAGCATAATTGAGACAATGAACAGGGCCAACAAGAGAAGATCACCTTTGCGCTTAAGGATCTGTACAATAACGGAAAAGCAGCCGGAACAGAGGTGAAGGTGTTCCTTCCGCATAACTATTCCCTGGATTTCCCGTATGACAGCATATAAGCTGAAGGACATAAAAAGATCACCATATGAATGACCGGAAAATCAGGACGATGATCGTTGAAGATGAGCAGGAGGCCCTCGAACTGCTGGCAGCATTGCTGGATGGCCACAGGCCTTGCCACAGTCGTAGCATCAACTTCCGATCCCTACGAAGCAGTTGACCTCCTCAACAGCCATGATCCTGACATGCTTTTCCTGGACATCCGGATGCCGGGGATGTCGGGATTTGATATCCTGAACGAACTGCGCCGGCTGAACACGGCGAGTCCTCATGTGGTTTTCACCACGGCCCACGACGAGTATGCGATAAAGGCTTTTGACTATGCCGCCTTCGATTACCTGCTCAAGCCCATTGATCCGGACCGTCTTCTGGAGACCCTTCAGCGGTTCAGGCACTAACGAGCAAAAAGGTGAAGCCGAGCGTTCAGAGGCCCTTTTTGGCAATGAAAGGATACTTATCTTCAGGGGTGTTACAGGGGTGATATTCATTGACCCGGACGATGTTATGTTCATCACCGCCGACGGGAATTACTCCAATTTTAATTTCGACTCCGGGAGAGATTGAGACGGGTGACAGCCCTCTCGGGTCCGTTGAGCCACACCTGGGAAAGCTGTTCTTCAGAACAGGGCGGGTCATGCATCGTCAACACCACATACCTTGCACGCATTGACCTGAAGCAGATGCAGTGCGTATTCATCAGGGAGGACAAGGAATTCAGCTGCGAGATCTCGCGTAGACAAGGTGAAGCAGCTCATGGATCACATGAAAAGACGCATCACGGAAATCTAAATATTAAAGTCATCAGCCAGTGTACACCTCAATACAGTCCTTCCGTACATTAGATGCACCCTTTCATACAATGGAGTCATCAAATTCCTTTGAGTTGCAATTTATTTGTGCAATATTTGGGCCAACAAGACTTTTATAAGAAGGCAGAAAAGGGTTTTAAGTAGAAGGAATTGACAGGTGGTTCTTCCCCCATTTTCCTGTCAGGCCACACAGATCAACGATGCCCAACGCATCAATTTGAGGTCTGTGTGGCGGCGTTTTAGAGGGTACCGGTTATTCCCCTCTCCCCCCCCCCCAGATTTTTCCCCCTCTCCTCTCCCCCAGATTTTTCCCCCCCTCTTTACCCCCCAAAGCTACCCCCTCTTCCTCGCCCCCAGATTCCCCCCCCTCCACCACCCACAGCTATTTCCCCTCTTCCCCCACTATTTCCCCTCTTCATCCCCAACTATTTTCTCTCTTCTCCCCCATTTCGATCTTCATCACCCAGACATGGTCCGAGGGCGGGTTCTTTCTCACCTGATGCGGCACTGTCACACGGTAAATGAGTCTCTTCCGTTTTGCCAGCTGCACTTTGTTCCGGAACCCAGCACCGAGACCCTTGATCCTGCCGGAAGAGTCAGTCCCCTCATCGTCGCCGAGGAAGGCATTTTCTCACCCTCGCCGGCCATATAGAAAAGATACATCACCTCATCTCCCTTGCTGTTGATACACACCTTGCCATCTTTGTAGGGGGCCATGGCCCTGGTGCCGTATATCGCTTCGCCGTTGATCTTTCATCCACTTTCCCATCTCATTGAGCAGTGTGTATGCCCCTTCAGGCCATGTTCCGTCAGGTGCCGGGCCTATGTTCAGAAGAAGGTTTCCGCCCTTGACAACTATATCTACCAGCAGTTGAACAGCCTCCCGTCCTGACATGAACTTAGGGTCAGGCACCCAGGCCCATCCGCCGCCGGCAATAATGCACGACTCCCACGGGATATGGCAGCGCCTCTGACGGCACCCTGTTCTCAGGGGTGAGATAATTCTGATTCTTTCCATAAACTGCACGGTCAACCACTATCATCCCGGGTTGCTTTTCCCTCACTTTCGCAACCAGCTCATCCATCCGTATATCCTGGCTCTGTGTGCGTACAAACCTGTGGGGAGGGAGACATAAGATACTCCCTCTCCTCCTCCTGGCTCATCTTCCGCACCCATCCGCCCGTCAAGCCAGAGGATATCTACCTTGCCGTAATCGCCGCCGGCGAGCTCCATGATCTGACCATGGGTGAACTCCACGAATTTTTCCCACCGCTCGGGATAATTTATTGATATTGTCGTTCACATTGCGGTCGGGGGTGGCGAAGTTGGGCCACCAGTAGTTTTCGTTGTGCCAGTCGGGCTTGGAGAAATATGCCCCTGTCCAGAAGCCCTGCTCCCTGAAGGCGCCAAACACCTCCTTCGTCACGTTCGCCCGAGGGGTTTACGCTGAAGGGACACCCCGGGTCAGTGATCTTATAGTCAGTGAGCCTTGTGTCAAACATCGAAAAGCCGTCGTGGTGCTTGGTGGTGAAAACAACATACTTCATCCCGGCGTTCTTTGCCGCGGCGGCCCACTTTTCAGGATTGAACCCGACGGGGTTAAAGCTCATTTTAAGAGCTTCGTACTGCTTCTTGTACTCCATATAATCAGGATTTTTCCTCCGGCACCAGTCCTCATCCTCGGCGCAGATCGACCATGATTCTACAATTCCCCACTGGCTGTAGGGGCCCCAGTGCATCAGCAGCCCGAATTTCAGATCCTGCCACTGTTCCAGCTTCTGCAGGACAAGTGGGTCTGTCTCGGGAACATATCTCTCATCATGCTCCTGGGCCGACAGAGGGGGCATGAGGCCCGCTATAAGCAGCATTATTAAATATCTTTTCATATCGCAAGGTATTTACTGAATACGATCTGATTCCTGGGTGAAGAAATCTGACCCGGATATCGTCCTGGTTTTGTCTGTGGTTGTGCTCTTTCTTTAGCTCGTCGTCCCGGGGCGACTGGTTATTCCGTTTTCAGCTTCCCGTCGAGGGAGAGGCCTATGACTGTCATCTTCTTCATCAAGCACCTCTTCGGGCACCTTTATGAAGTAGACTCCGGCATGGCTGCTCCACCATGGCCTGAGATATTCCTTCGCCTCCAGGGTGGTGCCATTACCTACCACGAAGGCCTTGTTTATCCTGTTCTTTACTCCCTCGAGCATCAGCTCACCTGCGCCGTCACCGGCGAAAAAGAGAGATACTGTTGTGCTGTAAGGACTCATGGTTGAGGGACCCGCGAAGTGTCCGTCTGGCAGTCCTGCCCGGGTGCCGTATATCGCCTGGCTGTGCTTTGTGGTCCAGCGGCCCAGCTCCTTCAGCACCTCAGCCTGCTCGTCGGGTATGGTGCCGTCAGCCTTTGGCCCGATGTAGAGCAACAGGTTGCCGCCCATGCCGATGCACTCGGCAAAGATGCGTATCACCTGCGCCGGGCTCTTGTAATTCCTGTCGTTGCCCTGGTAGCCCCATGAATCATTGATGGTCATGCAGAGCTCCCAGTGCTTATCCTGCGGCCTCCTTGTCGGCAGTCCCTGTTCAGGAGTGGCATAATCGCCGTAGCCTGCCAGCCGCGAGTTGATTATTGCCGAGGGATTATAATCAAGTATCATCCTGCGTATCTCCGGTGCCCTCCATTGTGCGGCGCCCTGTTCCCAGTCGCCGTCAAACCAGTAGAGGTCAGGACGGAACTCAGTGCCAAGCTCGGTTATCTGTCCGTGGTTGAACTTGACAAAACGCTCCCAGCGCAGTGAATCGGCCGTATAGCGTTTAACACTCTTCGTCATGTTTGGATAGTCGGGATGTGACCAGTCGAGCAGCGAATAATAGAGCCCCACCTTCAGTCCCGCCTCCCTCAGCGCCTTCACGAACGGTTTTACCAGGTCACGGCCGGCGGGCGTTGTGTCAGCCACATTGAGACGGCTCAGCTCTGTATCCCACAGGGCCACCCCGTCATGGTGCTTTGATGTCAGCACGGCATAGCGTGCCCCGCTCTCCTTTATCAGTCCCGACCATCCCTCCGGGTCATAATCAGACGCGGTGAAACCCTGAAGCTGTTTCATATAGTCGTCATAGCTGATCAGCTCATTGAAGAATGACCACGATTCGTCAATGCCGTTTACCGCATATATACCCCAGTGGATGAATATCCCCAGCTTCGCATCTGCAAACCACTTCATGCGTTGGGCATCCGTCATCTGAGAAGCCTCCCGCGACACTGCATTATCCTGTCCCTGACCGGTCCCCCTCTCCCGCCTCCGCCTCCCTCTCCTATCTCCCCCCCCCCTCTCCCCTCTCCCAGCCTCACCAGCCTGGCCGGCTGACGTCATTAAAAAAAAAAATAGCAGAACGGCCGTCATGAGCCGCCGCAAAATTTTCTGTCACCAGCGTTCATTGTTTTTTTCTTCTGTAAAATTTATGAAAAGTCAAATCCGGAAATATAGGCCGGGGACTCGGTAGAATTTATCCGTCTCCCCGGCAGCAAAGCCTGTGAACAGAGCATATACCAGTCCGGGTTTTGCGTTCAGCATCCTGTTCAGCGCACCCATCCGCCTGTTTGTCCTCAGAGTATCGTATAGACTGGAGTGATCATCAAGCCATGTGAGAGCGGTGTGGTAGCCCTCCTTCGCGCAGACCGCCTCGAACAGGTCGGGGAGAAGATCTTCGCTGCCCTTGCGGCAGTATATGGCATTAAGAATGATATACCTGAACTCTTCGGGCCTGAACAGCCTCCTGAACATGGGTGTGCGGGGCAGCACCTTCATCATCAGCCACCCCCCCACTCCGGGCACATTGACCACCCTGTACTGTGCCGGTATGGCTCTAACGCCTGCGACGATCTCCCCGTTTTTCCGAAGAACATAATACTTATGATCGTAAAACGAAAACTCATCCGTATAAAAGCAATAATCGCGATACTGTTCTTCAAGGAGGCGTGCCATTGCAGGCTCCTCCTCCGGCTTCAGGCGTGCGACAGAGGGATCAGGCTTCGGGTTGAACCTGCTGAAGGCTACAGTAAGGAATGAGCGTATATATTCGTATCCCGACTGGTTTACCATGTTCCTGGAACGCTCATTCTGGCTCTCAACATATGCATACATGACATGCGGCGTATCCTTCTCATATTCCTCTCCTGTAGCATGTTGCGGATCCCTTATCAAAGAGAGGATCTTCTGCTTAAAGCTGTCTCCGGCCTGTGAGAGTTTCTCTCTCCTGCTGTCCGGAGTCCTCCCGGTCTGAAAGGCGCTCTGAATGGCAAGATAACGCAGATAGGAAGAGTCCACTGTGCCTCACTCCCCTGTTCAGTGTACTGCGCCGGCACACGCCGATTACTCCCTTCAGGCTGCTCTTCTTGTAGAGGGCCATGAAGGTGAGTCCGTCACCATAGGACTTAATCCTCTCCTCAGTGTTCAGCATGGAGTAGCGCATCCCGCCCTCGGACCCGAGAACAGTTTCCTTAAGCAGGGAAACTATCTCCTCGTCGGGTTTCCTGACCCTTCTTACCTCCAGTTTCTTATAGTCGATTATGTTTTTCCTGCTCCATAGTCTCCTGCGGTTCATTGTTTGAGCATCCTGACCAGCGTGTGTGCCACGGCCAGGTCCTCAGGTGTGGTTATCTTAATGTTCTCCCTGTTGCCGTGTGTGAGGTGTATCTTCACTCCGGCTGCCTCCGCCACGGTGGCGTCATCAGTGAATGAGGGATCGAAGGGGCGGTCATATGCATTCATTATCAGGCTGCTCAGGAACACCTGCGGGTGTCTGTATCAGTCTGACCTCATTCCTCGGCAGCGGCCTGCTCTCATCACCTTCAATGATCCTGACCGAATCAGAAGGCTCGATAAATGGTATGGCCGTGCCAAACTCCTCAGCATCAGCATAGCAACGCCATATTGTGTCATGGCTCACCAGGGGCCTGACGCCGTCATGCACGGCCACCAGCGGTTCTCCGGTCACATGACCCGGTGGGTCCGCAGGCGACCATGTATCAGCATGCGCAGGCGCCCTGACCTCATCGTGCGCAGGGGCTCTGACCTCATCTTGCTCAGGCAATCTTGTGTCCGGTGCCGCCTCGCCTGCCGGCGCCTCGCCTGCCGTCCGCCTCCTTCCCCTCTCTTTTTCTTCTTCCTCTTTCTCCCCTCTCCCTCCCTCTCTCATGGGGAGCAGGCGCCCATGAAATCACCCCCTCCTCATATCTAGCTGCATCATGCGTCAGGCGCCCTGACCTCATCATGCGCAGCATCCCGGCCCGCCTGTCTGACCAGCTCCAGTCCTGCCCTGACCGAGTGGAATCTCTCCTCACCGCCGGCAGCCACAGTGTGGCCTATGCCGAATGAGTACTCCTTGACCAGGCTTCTCCCAGAGTGAATGATGTTCCGAAGGAAGAACAACGATTATCTCAATGGTGCTGTCGAAGGAGTGAAACCGTTCAAGGGTATGCATCAGCAGGAGCTTCCCCCTCAAGCAGGAGGAACTGCTTGGGGAGGGCCGATTGCATTCTCCGCCCGCTGCCACCGGCAACTATGATGCAATACTTTTTCACTCCCATATCGACTCGAATTAACCGCCAATGATCAACACTTTTACCGCCATATATCACACTTCCCACTCACATATCCCCATCAGCACCTACTTCACTCCCATCTAATACTACGCCAAGATCAGCACCTTTTCACTCCGGTATATTAACAGAGAGGCCCATAACGGGCCTCTCCAGTTCATTCCGAACTATTGCTTCATATAGAGATAACGCTTGATGCTCTTCTTGGGCGTCTTGGCAAACTCCTCAGGATGGACCCTGAATTTAGTCACTGCCATGTAATCAGGCAGGCGGTTGTTCACATCCTTGCGGATCTCATCGAGCGCCGCAGCAAGTCCCTCCTCACCTATGCCGGCAGTCCTGAGAGCCTCATAATCAGGATATACAAGGCCCACTAGCTTATCAGCTTCGGAGATGACGATGGCCTCGGTTACATATTTGTGGTTGTTTATCAGCGATTCTATCTCTTCAGGATAGATATTCTTGCCCGAGGCGCCCAGCAGCATATCCTTGCTTCTTCCCTTGATATAAATATATCCGTCCTTGTCTATGACACCGAGGTCACCCGTATGCATCCAGCCATCCTCGTCAATCACATCCTTCGTAGCCTTCTCGTTCTTGTAGTAGCCAAGCATTACGTTGTCGCCACGGAGTATGATCTCCCCTACTATCTTTTCCGGGTCAGGCGAGTCTATCTTTACCTCAAGGGTATCAACAGCCTTACCGCAGGAGGCGATCCTGGCTGTCTTCCACCCGTCATAGGCTATCAGCGGACCGCATTCGGTCATGCCGTATCCTATGGAGAAGCGCAGTCCGATCTTTTTGAAGAACTTCTCGGCGTCGGCATTGAATGCGGCCCCGCCGATGACCAGCTCCTTGAAGCGACCGCCGAAGCTGATTTCCAGCTTCTCACGAATTTTCCCGTAAAAAGAATCTTATTGATCCCCGGGACCTTCAGCATCGCCTTCATTGCAGGTTTGGAGATGACAGGAACCATTTTCTTCTTGTAAACCTTCTCTATCACAAGCGGAACAGAGAGGATCAGCCTGGGCCTTATCTCCTGAAAGGCCTGCAGGAGAATCTGCGGTGAGGGAGTCTTGGTGAGTATTGTTATATGACACCCGTAGGTAAAGGGGAAGAGAAACTCAAAAGCACATCCGTAGGTGTGTGCCAGCGGGAGGAAAGAGACGACGGGGTCACCCGGCTCCAGGGGCATGTTATTCTGTGCATACCTGATGTTTGCTGCCAGGCTCCTGTGGGGAACCATCACACCTTTTGAGAAACCTGTGGTACCGGAGGTGTAACTGATAACGGCAAGCTGCTCATTGTCAACTCCGGAGAATTTGATGTCAGCCGGACCAAACTCCGGAAAGGTTTTACGGAAGTGGTCGTCAAGGTTCTTGTATATCTCAGGGAATTTATCTGACCGGCTCATGATCACTCAAAGGTATCAAGGCTGATGACACCTTCGATCTCTTTGATCTTCTCCGGGTCAAGCAGCTCCCAGATCTTGTCATCAATGAAAAGCATCTTTGAGTCGGAGTGGTTGATGATGTTGTGAAGGTCATCAGGCTTGAAGTCCGGCAGTATGGGAACAATGCACTGCACCATAGGTCACCACGGCAAGATACATGGCGCACCAGTTGGCAGAGTTCCTGCCCAGCAGGGCAATTTTATCGCCCTCAACAATTCCATATTCCCGAAAGACAATATGGTGTTTGACCATTACTTCAGCTATCTCTTTGTAGGTATAGCCCTTTTCACGGTAATTGGAAAGCGCCTCGATTTCCCAGTTCTTTCTTATGCTCTCTCACATAGGTGATAAATCGTTCCTTGATCATGATTTTGGAGTTTTTTCTGTTTTTATGTATAAATATAATCTTTAAAACTGAAGGCGATAACACTGTAAAGCAAAAGCACACGTGAAGAGTTGCTGTTCATTCATCAGTCGTATGGCAGGTCACAGCCAGTAAAGCAAAAGCACCGGCTAAGTGTTGTCTCTTAATTCATCAATCGCATGGCCGGTCACAGCCCGCAAAGCGAAAGCACCGGCTAAGTGTTGTCTGTTCTTTCATCAATCGCATGGCCGGTCACAGTCTGTAGAGCAAAAGCACCGTCAGGGCCATGATGAGATTAACCGCCGTAAAGACCATGTTATACCGTACTCTTTTAGCGCTGAAGCGGGTAATCTTTCTCGAGAATATGGCTGCTGTCGGAACAAACAGCACCACCAGGAATATGAAGAATTCCGGTCCGTCGAACACCTGGCTCACCCCTCCTCCCTGAGGCTGGCGAAATAGATTACGATCAGCATCACCATGAGATACGAGGAGATAGCTGCCTTTAAGTGCCAGCGTGGAGAGGGGCCGGGAGTGATGAAGCTTGTGGGGTTTAAGGTAAGCGTATGCTATTGAGAACACAATCAGCGCGAAGAGGGCCCCGATAATATAACTCATCATCTCCGGAAAATTGTAGTTGCTCATTTACTGTTGCTATTACTTATCCTGATCCAACCCTGACCATACCAGTGAGCTTGCCCCGAGCACGGCAGCGTTCTGTGTGCTCAGTTCGGAAGGGAGGAGCTTCACCTTGTCACGGTAGATATGGAGCAGGTCTTTCTCCATATGCTCCTTTGCCGGCTCAAAGATAAGCTCCTTGGCCAGGGCCAGTCCTCCGAAGAGGAATATCGCCTCGGGATTGGTATGCGCCACCACGTCGGCGAGCTTGAATCCCAGCATGGCACCCGTATGTTCAAAAGCCTCAAGGGCTATGGCGTCTCCGCGACGGGCGGCCTCATAGATCTTTTTTGAGTCGAGCTCCTCGAAGCTGAAGCGTCGCAGCTCGCTGTCATCAAGCTTGTCAGCCATTATCTTCAGCACCGTCCGTTTCAGTCCCGTGGCTGAGACATATGTCTCGAGGCACCCCTTGCGTCCGCACCCGCAGTCGCGGTTTGACATGCCCGGCCTGATGGAGGTGTGTCCGATCTCGCCTGCAAAACCGTCATGGCCGTAGACAAGCTTGCCGTCAACGACAAACCCGCTGCCAAGGCCGGTGCCGAGGGTGATCACAACAAAGTTCTTCATCCCTCTGGCGCCTCCGTAGATCATCTCTCCCACGGCGGCAGCGTTGGCGTCATTGGTGACAATAACCGGCAGGGAAGTGTGCCTGCTAAAGATCTCTGCCAGCGGAATTATCCCCTTCCATGGAAGATCGGCCGGGTACTCTATGGTTCCCTTGTTGATGTTTCCCATGGGGGCGCCGATGCCAAAACCAAGTATCTCAACCTCCCTGCCGATCCTTGTTGACAGTGATCATCATCTTTTCATATAGGGCGGCAACAAACACCTCCGGCTCGTCATAGTGGGTTGTGACTATCTGATCCTCAGCCAGAATCTTACCAGCCCTGTCAACAAATCCAAAGACAGTATTTGTGCCTCCTATGTCAATGCCGACCACTACCTTTTCCTTATTCATTGTAAAAATTAGAGTTAAACTATAAGTAAATATATTGTTTTGTTCAGACCGGTGAAAACAATGTCTTTCCGGGAAAATGATTTCAGATCTTCCTAAGCGGGAACATATTCATTTCCCACTTTCCTTGCCCTTGTCGGATGGTCAAGATCAATCTTCAGGGCGATACCGGTCTCTACCGAGTATGTTCCACCCTGCGGCAAGCTGAATGTACTCAGCGTACTCTCCTCCATCAGGGATAACTATTGTCGGGAAAATGGTCTTTTCCTTAGCTATCGCGATGACATTGACCTCAGCCCCCTTCACGATGCACTCCATGAACTTGTCGTGGTCATGTTCGAATGGATCGACCCATATCAGGACCTCATTTTTGTTCATCACCTCCTCTATGCCATGGAGGGCGAAAGTTCCCTCAAGGAAGGCCGACTTCTTCCTGGTGATCTCATTGGTCTTCAGGGCAAGCTCGGCGGCGACTCCGTTATCGCGTCCCGCAAAGTATATCATGTCGGCATTGCGGACCATGTCAATGATCTTTTTGTCAATCCTGGCCGTCAGCACCTCTTCTGCCTGGTCAGCTGCCTTCTTGAGGCCGGTCATCTTCTCACCCGCGGAGATTACGCAGCAGGGAGTCGTAGAAAAGCGCCTGCTCCACCACCGACTTGGTAGCAGCGACGGCGTTCTCCTTGCCGCATTTCAGCACATGTGCTGCGTCGGCAAATTCCTCCAGCCTGGTGTTCGGGTTGGCTGTCAGGCCGAATATGGCATTATGCTTCTTCTTTTTCAGGGCGGTCACAAGGCGGATCACCTCTTTTGTCTGACCGGAGTTGGATGCGGCAAACACCACGAAGTCGCGGAGATCGGCACTCCAGCGACTGGGTACAGCCCTCCGTCATCACGGGCAGAAGATCAATTCCTTCTTCAGGGACGAAAAGATGGCTCTCTTTGCCCGGGGAAGACCTTGCTGCTACCCTCACCTGTGAGGAAGAGTCCCTTTTTCGATTTGAAAGCCTTCAGGAAAGGAGCGGAGACTTCAGGTCTGAATGACCTTATTATGCCTGGTGTTTCCATCATTTCGCGCACCAGGGCGAACTTGCTGTATTTTTTGTCGGTCAGATTCATGGACGGGGATGTTATTGTTTAACAATGAATTCACTCAGGTGGCGCTGTATCTGCGGGTCTTTCTGGAAGCCGCCGCCGAGATGCTGCCAGTATACTTCAGCGTACTCCACTCCTGCTAATTTACCATAGTTTTTGTTCCCCTCCAGCACGTAGCCGAAGAAATCGTCTATCCGGTGCATGTGCTTCATCAGCTCAAGCTGCGACAGATGCTTGCCCAGCATCTCTATCTTGGTGTCAACCACGCTGGTGACATCGACGAGAAAGTGGGGTGGTACGAGCTGTGAGCCGAGCGGGTCGCTCAGTGTCAGTGGTGAAGTATGGTAGAGAAGAGGTGTCACCTCCAGCGGTTTCTCCGGCACAGGCACCGGGTCAAGCGAGGCTACCATGGCTGCGGCCTCCACGATGGCCGCCGGTGGCCCGGTGGTCCGGATGGTAGTCGTTTGGCAGGTGTGTAAAGACGATGCCGGCCCTCACCTTTCGCATTAGTGATATTGTCTTCAGCCGCAGCTCCCGCGTGTCGATAGAGGGAGCCGTTAGTAGCACCCATGGTGTAATATTCGGCATCAAGTACGGCGGCGGCGGCCTTAGCCTCATCATATCTCACCCGCGCCGTCTCCTCCATGCTCATGTTGCATCCGCCCAGATCGCCTCCGGTCATTGTGGCTATCACAATACGGTATCCCCTGTCATGCAGGAACTTCAGCACCCCCGCGTTCCATGCCTCAGCATCATCGGGATGAGCGTTGATAGAGAGTGCTACCTTGTTGAATTCCGTTGCCATACCTTATCGTTTTATTTTAATACCATTATCTTTTTAAGCTTCACAAAATCAGGGAGGTCGCCTGTGAGTGGCTTCATATACCTCATGAAGGCGTCAGAGACGAAGTTGCCGGCGGCGTTGAAGTACTCTGCGGGCATGGGTCTGGCGGCGATGGCCACCTCGCTCAGCGGCACCTTTCCGAATGTCACCTCATAGGGGTCATCGGAGGTCCTGTCTATGCTTACCATGAATCCCGACTCTCCCCTCTCGGCCAGTCGTACAGCCTCGACTTAGCACCTGTAGGCCTCATCGAGTTCAAGCGGCAGCGACCTGACATAGTCGCTCATTATCAACGACTCCGTTATCTGGAAAAACTCACCCCTGACGCCCGACTCCGACGAGATCATGCGGTGGAGTGTCAGCCCTACGCTGGCACCGCCCATGGCACCGAACTCGGTGTTGCTGAATGTGTCCTTCACCACCGAGGCGCTGACCGGGGAGCCGTCGGCATACCTTATACCCTCGCCGCAGACCACCGAGACCCAGCCGTATCTGGTGATGCAGTGTTCAACGTCCGCGAGGAACTGTTCCTTCACGAAGTGATGCTCGGGAGCGTATATCAGGTGGGGCGCATCATCCTCGTCACGCCTGGCAACGGCCGTTGCGGCGGCGAGCCATCCGGCATCACGGCCGATGGTCTGGTAGACAACAAACTGATCGACCTTCTTCATGTCGCGGGCCAGCATTCACCCTGCATCACGTTGAGAATATTGGACCATGCCGCCGATGCAAATCCCGCGGTGTGGTCAGTGCCAAAGAGGTCATTGTCAACCGTTTTCGGGATGCCGACACCCGTAGAGCTGCGTAGCCCCTGTCACGGCAATAGGACTCCACCCTGTGGATGGTATCCATCGTGTCATTCCCTCCTATAAGGAAGAAGTACCTCTTATATCATACTTTTCAGTATGGAAAGGATTCGGGGAAAATCCTCATCCTTGAGCTTGTGGCGTAATTGAGCCGAGGGCCGATGAGGGTGTACGGCGGAGGCACCGTATGATGTCGTCAGGTTGTGACCAGAGGTCAAAGAGCCACTCGTTCATGAATCCCTCGATGCCGTAGTTCATGCCATAGACACCTGAAATTATTCCCGAGGCCCGGGCGGCGGTGACCACTCCTGCAAGGCTTGAGTTTATAACTGATGTCGGACCGCCTGACTGGCCGATCACTGCATTGCCCTTCATCATATCTGTGCTATTTGAGAATTAGGTTTAAGAGTTGCTATTTTTATTTGTGACTGCGTCGCCAAACTATGGATTTACCATGTGGGTTTCTGGTTGTGCCATCCGACTGGCGGAGCGGCGATTTATGAGCTTAAATGAACTTCCAGATTCCAAATTATTCGGACGGTGATAATCGGGCTTTTCAGTGCCTACCGGTTTCCAGGTCACAATCTGCGGGTTGCTCAGCTTGTCGCCGCACTTGCAGAATTTGGCCTTGAAGCTCCTGCCGGCCAGGGTGTCAATCTTCTGGCGGAAGAAAGTTTTAAGCGGGATGGCCACTGCCAGAGACCACCTTATGTCGCCGCTGATCTCTCTGAACAGATTCCCCGCCCATTGTGGTGAGGCGGCGGATGCCATCAACCACAGAGGTCTCTGCTCTTACGCTGTCATGTCCTTGGTGGCCCCATCCCATCAGCGCCGTGCCTATCGGGTTAAACTCGAAATTATAATAGATGCCGTCATCAGAGGGTGCGACGAAGAACTCGACGCACCAGTCTTTCGCATACCATCTCGTTGGTGCGGCTATCTCTCCGCCTTGACATCGGCCTTCCTCACGTAATATTTGATATAGATCTCATCGTTGTCGCCCAGGCAATATTGAACCTCACCTCAGGCTTGTAGGGAATGATTCCCAGTTAACCGTCTCTATAAGATGGCCCTCTCCAAGCTCATCAAGTCTGGCGGTGACCTCTTCCATGGAGGACTGGTCTTTTCAGTGTTCAGTCTTCTGACCTCTATGGTTCGCATCTCTTCACTTTTAGTTAGTTCCGCTTCGAGAACAATCTCAGCTTTGACCCGCATCCTTCCGGATCAGTGCCGTCAATGCCAGTCTGTCTGTCAGCCTCGCGGTTGTCAGCTTTGACCCGCATCCTTCCGGAACAGTGCCGTCAATGCCAGCCTGTTTGTCAGCCCCGCTGTTGTCAGCTTTGACCCGCATCCTTCCAGATCAGTGCCGAGGCGCCGAGTATCGCTGCGCGCGCTTCCGGCAGTCCTGACGGCATCACGGTGAATGTACCCCGGAATATTGGCTGAACAAGTTCGTCAGCATATCCTACCGGTTCAAAGACGGCATCACCTGCCTTTGTCAGTCCTCCGAACAGGAATATTGTTTCCGGGCTGGAGAAGATCACGGCGTTGGCTCTGCCCGAGTGCGATCATACGTGCTGTCTGGTCGAGGGCCTCGATTGCGATGATGTCGCCGGCCGCCGCGGCCTCGGCCACTCTTCGCGAGGTTATCTCACTGCTCTTCAGGTCACGCAGTATGCTCTCCTCGCGGAGGTCGCTGAGCAGGGCGAGGACAGTGCGCACCAGCCCTGTGGCAGAGGCGTAGGTCTCCAGGCATCCGCGGCGGCCGCATCCGCAGATCCTGCCTCCCTCGGCAACGGTCACGCGACCAAGCTCACCGGCAAAACCGGTATGGCCATACACCACCTCACCGTCAACGACGATCCCGCTGCCGTCCCTATGCCCAGGGCCAGGACTTCAAAACGCTCTATGCCCTTTGCCGCTCCAAAGATCATCTCACCAAGGGCCGCGGCATTGGCATTGTTGGTTATCCTGGTCTTTAGTCCCGTTCGCCTCTCGGTCAGCATTACCAGCGGTATTATTCCCTTCCAACGGAGGTTCGGTGCTTACGTCAACGGTTCCCTTGTTGAAGTTGGCGTTGGGGCGCTCCAATGCTGATGCCGGTAAGCGTCAGGTCATCATGGCCGGCAATCATCTCCTTCAGCTTAAGGTCAAGGGCTGTGACAAAGTCATCAGCAAAGGCATAATCGGGCGTGGAGAGCCTTCCCTCGGCATGGATCTCACCATCGCGGTCGACAAAACCGATGATTGTGTTTGTTCCTCCAATGTCTACTCCGGCTACTACTTCTTTCATATTCTGCTCTCAGTTTAAACTTCTTTCAGCAGTTCTGGCCGGATCCTGTAGGCCTCAGCACCAGCTCCCCGAACAGCGTGTTGGGCCCAGGCAAACCACTTCCTGGTGTACTTTGTCGGGTCATTCCTTCATGACCAACTCATGCATGAAGCCTGGCTGCATGGGTGTTCCCTAATATCCTAGTGATGATATGATATCGTTATCGTTACTGGTGGTGAGAGCCCGTATGGCTTAGCTATCGGCCACCGCGGTTAGCCGGTGCTAAAAATTCGTACCCTACCGCTATATCCGGAGAAAGAAAAATTGCTTCTGCTCATACAAAGCTTCTGTACGGAGAGATAAAGCGGATCACTGCGGTCAATGGTTCCCAGGTAGGGCAGGCCCAGCAGGCTCGGCACGTTGGCATCATCCATGAAATTGTAATTGTAGTAGCCGTCGGTCTCATAGGGGATGATCTCCCCGTGCTGCGGATGCAGTGCCCTGGCGTAAGTGGCGAGAGCAGCGTCAACCTCATCAGCCAGCCCGGCGGCGTCTCTGGCCAGCACCTCATCACGGGTAACGGATGTGGCAATCTCCGCCATCTGCCTGAGCGACTTCACCGCAAAAACAAACCTTCGAGGGAATGAGGAAAGGCCATATAGTTGCATCATCCGACGCCGGAAGATGGAGACGATCAGTCCGACAGGATCGACCGGGTTGCCAAGCCGCCGCCGGCTACAGTATCGGTCTGCCATCCTGTTACCCTCTGGAATCCCCCTTTTTTTTTTGGGTGCATGACTCGTCAAACACCGAGGTGTCACCGGTAGCCTTCCAGTAACCGTGAGCCAGCCTAAAAAAATCCCACAGAGAGTCTATCTCCCACTTGCGCTCATGAAGCTCGGGCTTCATGTCGGTGAGGTCATTCATCCACTCTACTCTGTCCGGGACCGTCATTGAAGGCATTGGCATAATGCCCCAGAATGAATGCACTTTACCTGTCTGTTGATGACCCCGGCTATCAGATCCTTAAGGTTTGTGTTACGGCAGAAAGTGCGGCACAGACGGCCATACCTGTGCGGTGGAATCGCGGAGCCACATGGCGTTGATGTCACCCGTGATGACGAATGTGTCGGGCCTGTTATCCCTGACGGAGAAGTTAACGGGTAGTGTCAAGCGTGTTCGGGAAGCAGTTGCCAAAGAGCCATGCCAGTTGGCTGTCGCCGACAGATGACTCTATCTCCCTGATGGTCTCCTCCATCACCTTGCTGCGGAACCTGCGCAACCTGGGCGCGGGGCCTGTTGGAAGTCCACCTGGCTGCCCTGCCTGTTGAGAATGCCGGAAAAGCCGCGGATGCCGGGAATGCATTAACGCCGGCAGAGATGGCGGCACCTGCCACCGCGGTGTTTCTGATGAACCTGCGACGCGTTGACATCGGATTATCTCTTTATTGCCGGTTTATTCCTGATTGAAACATCCTTACTGTACATTAACCCAGATCCCAGTCCTGGTTCCAGCGCCCCAGTTGATCTTCACCTCCAGCTCGCCGGGAAAACACGAAACAGGCTCGGGGATTTCTGAGAAGGCTGAAGTCGCCTGTCGTCCCATACCATATCTTGAGTCGAGGTCATAGATCGCCTTAAGCCTGTAGCGTCCTTTGTCAAGAAGCGGGAAGGTGATATCGCCGGGGCTCCTGACATATTCCTCCCTGACGACCTTTTCCTTTTCGGCAAGCAGCTGCACGATTACATTTCCCGCATAGCCCGACAGTTTTGCCCTGATACTTCCGTAATCTTCTTCGGTGGCGACGGCAAACCTGTAATTCGTTGAATCGGTTACATTTCCATAGATATCCCTGAAGGAGCCTCCCATACAGACGAGGGAATATGTACCGCCGGGTATCAGCGGAGCCTTCATCATCAAATTTCTGCAGTGGTGCTGTCACTGATAAATTCAAAGTTCAACTCCGTTCTGACCGTATCGATGGTCTGAATGAGCGTTATAAGTGAAGTGTCAGGGTCAGCCAGCGGAACTGCTGACCTGAAGTATGGTTCAGCTCCGGGTCTTATCTTTCCGATAAGATTTGTGGTCAGCGTCAGCGCCGGGGCTCTGCCGGCACCTCCCCGCGGAGTAGCAGGCTTTGTATACCGGAGGTTGAGCGTGTCGGTTCTGGCAATGACGGTGCCGGTGCTGTCAGTGAAGGGATAGGTAAGCAAAGCCTCTATCAGATCACGTCCGTAAACCTCAGGGTCGGTGATCCAGATCATGAAGGTGTCACGGGCGGCATTGTTTTCCATGTACCATGATTGCGGCGGAGGATCGGTAAAAGAATTGAAACCTAACCTGTGTCTGTTGGCAGCGCCAGCCCGAAGCCCACTGACCAGGCGCTCCTCCTGTCGTAGAACCCGAGGTACTGCTTCCATGGCTCCTGCTGGAAGGCATATAACCCAATTGATGCCGAAAAGGAAGATATTCGGTTTGGTTGTCTCAGTGGCAGTGGCAGGTTTATACTTTATCGAGTTAGGCACGACGGAACAGTATCTCCTCCGGGGTGATATGGATGAGCGAATCACAGAAGGCAAATATCTCGTCATCAATATCGTACAGTCTGTTCCCGTTAAGGTCCTGAACTGCAAAGAGCCTGTAATGGCCGGGCTTAATGTTGTTTATCATGAAACCGCCTGACGGGTCGGGACGCGAAATATAAGCCGGAAGGAGTTTACGCGGTGCGGTATCAGAGAGGTTGGAATACATCATGACCATGACATCTTCCACTGTCTCCAGGCTGGCGGCGTCGTAAACACATTGCCCGTAAGAGAGAGGAAGTCGAGCACGGTACCGGTAGAAAAGACATACTGGTAGTTCGGAATGGGATTGTTCTCGTCATTGTCGCGTATGGCGTCCTGAAAGTAAAAGGTGTAGGTGGTGCGGTCTGCCAGCTCCTCATCCCATGTCACCAGCAGGCTTTTTCCCTTTAGTCTGATATTCCGTTTTGTCGCCAGGGGAGGCGATACCATGAACTTCTCGGTTATCCGGTCAAGCACGACGAACTCGTCAAATGTGATTGCGAACTCGATTATCCGTAAGAAGGACTGTACCATTCTCCGGCTGGCTCTTAAGGCTTACCCGGAGGGTCGGTGTCTTTAGGTCCGCCTGATGGCGAGCTTATCTTGGGGCATGACAATATAAACAGCATGATCAAGGCCGTTGCGCCCAGCCTGCCTGATATGTAACTCCCGCGATCCACCGCTTACAAACTTACATCAAATTTTGTTAAGTAAATAAGATGGGCGGCATGCGCAACCGATACTTTATACCGGATAAGTTTTCCTGTCACTTTTTTATTTAATTTTGTGTTCCATACACAATACCTATGGAGCTTCAGATAATTCCGTGAAATGTTGATCCGGAGATCTTCCGGATCGGCAACTTTGCCGTGAGATGGTACGGCCTCCTCTTCGCATCCGGATTTGTATTCGGATATTACATCATGAGGAACATCTTCAAAAATGAGGGAATGGGCGATGAGACCCTGGACAGGCTCACAGTCTATGTTGCCATTGGAACAATTGTCGGCGCCAAGCTGCGTCACTGCCTGTTCTATGAGCTGGCCTATTACCTTGCTAACCCGTTGGAGATACTAAAGGTATGGCATGGTGGATTAGCCAGCCACGGGACAGCCATAAGGATCCCGCTGGCACTGTGGCTTTTTTCCAGGAAAGAGAAAAAACCGTTCATATGGGCCATTGACCGCGTAGTGAGCAAAGCAATACGTAACTGAACGAAGAGATCGAACAGTTACGTATTTTCTTGCTCACTACGCGGTCAATGGCCCAGATGAATGGCTTAGCTCTTTCCTGGAAAAAAGCCACAGTGCCAGTGGGATACCTATGGCTGCCCCGTGGCTGGCCAATCCACCATGCCATACCTTCAGTATCTCCAACGGGTTAGCAAGGTAATAGGCCGGCTCATAGAACAGGCAGTGACCCAGCCTGGCGCCGACAATTGTTCCAATGGCAACATATACCGTGAGCCTGTCCAGGGTCTCATCGCCCAGCCCCTCATTTTTGAAGATGTTCCTCAGGATGTAATATCCGAATACAAATCCGGATGCGAAGAGGAGGCCGTACCATCTCACGGCAAAGTTGCCGATCCGGAAGATCTCCGGATCAACATTCCACGGAATTACCTGAAGCTCCATAGGTATTGTGTATGGAATACAAAATTAATTAAAAAAGTCACAGGGAAGCTTATCCGGTATAAAGTATGGGTTGCGCATGCCGCCCATCTTATTTACTTAACAAAATTTGATGTAAGTTTGTAAGCGGTGGATCGCGGGAGTTACATATCAGGCAGGCTGGGCGCAACGGCCCTGATCATGCTGTTTATATTGTCATGTGCCAAGATAAGCTCGCCATCAGGCGGACCTAAAGACACCGACCCTCCGGTAGTCCTTAAGAGCCAGCCGGAGAATGGTACGGTCCTTTTTACAGATAATGAGTTCGCAATCACATTTGACGAGTTCGTCGTGCTTGACCGGATAACCGAGAAGTTCATGGTATCGCCTCCCCTTGCCAGAAAACCGGATATCAGACTGAAGGGAAAAAGCCTGCCGGTGACATGGGATGAGGAGCTGGCAGACAGTACCACCTATACCTTTTACTTTCAGGACGCCATACGCGACAATAACGAGAACAATCCCATTCCGAACTACCAGTATGTCTTTTCTACCGGTACCGTGCTCGACTCCCTCTCTCTTACGGGCAATGTGTTTGACGCCGCCAGCCTCGAGACAGTGGAGGATGTCATGGTCATGATGTATTCCAATCTCTCTGATACTGCACCGCGTAAACTCCTTCCGGCATATATTTCGCGTCCCAACCCGTCAGGCGGTTTCATGATAAACAACATCAAGCCCGGTCATTACAGGCTCTTTGCAGTTAAGGACCTTAACGGGAACAGACTGTACGATCTTGATGACGAGATATTTGCCTTCTGTGATTCGCTCATCCATATCACCCCGGAGGAGTACTATTCCGTCGTGCCTGACTCGATAAAGTATAAACCTGCCACTGCCACTGAGACAACCAAACCGGATATCTTCCTTTTCGGCATCCATCGGTTATATGCCTTCCAGCAGGAGCCATGGAAGCAGTACCTCAGGTTCTCCGACAGGAGGAGCGCCTGGTCAGTGGGCTTCGGGCTGGCGCTGCCAACAGACACAGGTCAGGTTTCAATCTCTTTTACCGATGCTCCGCCGCAATCATGGTACATGGAAAACAATGCCGCCCGTGACACCTTCATGATCTGGATCACTGACCCTGAGGTTTACGGACGTGATCTGATAGAGGCTCTGCTTACCTATCCCTTCACTGACAGCACCGGCACCGTCATTGCCAGAACCGACACGCTCAACCTCCGGTATACAAAGCCTGCTACTCCGCGGGGAGGTGCCGGCAGAGCCCCGGCGCTGACGCTGACCACAAATCTTATCGGAAAGATAAGACCCGGAGCTGAACCATACTTCAGGTCACAGTTCCGCTGGCTGACCCTGACACTTCACTTATAACGCTCATTCAGACCATCGATACGGTCAGAACGGAGTTGAACTTTGAATTTATCAGTGACAGCACCACTGCAAGAAATTTGGTGATGAAGGCTCCGCTGATACCCGGTGGTACATATTCCCTCGTCTGTTTGGGAGGCTCCTTCAGGGATATCTATGGAAGTGTAACCATTTCAACGAATTACAGGTTTGCCGTCGCCACCGAAGAAGATTACGGAAGTATCAGGGCAAACTGTCGGGCTATGAGGAAAATGTAATCGTGCAGCTGCTTGCCGAAAAGGAAAAGGTCGTCAGGGAGGAATATGTCAGGAGCCCCGGCGATATCACCTTCCCGCTTCTTGACAAAGGACGCTACAGGCTTAAGGCGATCTATGACCTCGACTCAAATATGGTATGGACGACAGGCGACTTCAGCCTTCTCAGAAATCCCGAGCCTGTATCATATTACCCCGGCGAGCTGGAGGTAAAGATCAACTGGGCGCTGGAACAGGACTGGGATCTGGGGTTAATGTACAGCAAGGATGTTTCAATCAGGAATAAACCGGCAATAAAGAGATAACCGTATGTCAACGCGTCGCAGGTTCATCAGAAACACCGCGGTGGCAGGTGCCGCCATCTCTGCCGGCGTTAATGCATTCCCGGCATCCGCGGCTTTTCCGGCATTCTCAACAGGCAGGGCAGCCAGGTGGACTTCCAACAGGCCCGCGCCCAGGTTGCGCAGGTTCCGCAGCAAGGCGGTGGAGGAGACCATCAGGGAGATAGAGTCATATCTCGGCGACAGCGAGCTGGCATGGCTCTTTGGCAACTGCTTCCCCAACACGCTTGACACTACCGTTAACTTCTCCGTCAGGGATAACAGGCCCGACACATTCGTCATCACGGGTGACATCAACGCCATGTGGCTCCGCGATTCCACCGCACAGGTATGGCCATATATCTCACTTACTGCCCGTGACACAAACCTTAAGGATCTGATAGCCGGGGTCATCAACAGACAGGTAAAGTGCATTCATATCGACCCTTATGCCAATGCCTTCAATGACGGTCCCGGACAGAGTGAGTGGATGAATGACCTCACCGACATGAAGCCCGAGCTTCATGAGCGCAAGTGGGAGATAGACTCTCTGTGCTATCCCGTCAGGCTGGCTCACGGTTACTGGAAGGCTACCGGTGACACCTCGGTGTTTGACGAGTCATGGACCTCAGCCATGAGGCTGATAATCAAAACATTCCGCCAGCAGCAGCGTAAGGATGAACAGGGCCCTTACCGATTCCAGAGGGTAACAGGATGGCAGACCGATACTGTAGCCGGCGGCGGCTTCGGCAACCCGGTCAATCCTGTCGGACTGATCGTCTCCATCTTCAGGCCATCGGATGATGCAACTATATGGCCTTTCCTCATTCCCTCGAACTATTTTGCGGTGAAGTCGCTCAGGCAGATGGCGGAGATTGCCCCATTCGTTACCCGTGATGAGGTGCTTGCGAGAGACGCCGCCGGGCTGGCTGATGAGGTTGACGCTGCTCTCGCCACTGACGCCAGGGCACTGATATCAGCAGCTCGGGGAGATCATCCCCGATGAGACCACGGCTACTACAACTACAATTTCATGGATGATGCCAACGTGCCGAGCCTGCTGAGCCTGCCCTACCTGGGAACCATTGACCGCAGTGATCCGCTTTATCTCCGTACAAGAAGCTTTGTACTGAGCAAAAGCAATCCTTACTATTTCTCCGGTATCAGCGGTCACGGGGTAGGAAGTCCGCACACCGGGCTGAACCGCATATGGCCGATAGCTATAACCATACGGGCTCTCACCGCCAGTAACGATAACGATATCATATCATCACTCAGGATGCTCAGGAACACCCATGCAGCCACAGGCTTCATGCATGAGTCGTTCATGAAGGATGACCCGACAAAGTACACCAGGAAGTGGTTTGCCTGGGCCAACACGCTGTTCGGGGAGCTGGTGCTCGAGACCTACAGGATCAGGCCAGAACTGCTGAAAGAAGTTTAAACTGACAGAATATGAAAGAAGTAGTAGCCGGAGTAGACATTGGAGGAACAAACACAATCATCGGTTTTGTCGACCGCGATGGTGAGATCCATGCCGAGGGAAGGCTCTCCACGCCCGATTATGCCTTTGCTGATGACTTTGTCACAGCCCTTGACCTTAAGCTGAAGGAGATGATTGCCGGCCATGATGACCTGACGCTTACCGGCATCGGCATTGGAGCGCCCAACGCCAACTTCAACAAGGGAACCATTGAGTTGGCGCCGAACCTCCGTTGGAAGGGAATAATACCGCTGGTAATGCTGACCGAGAGGCGAACGGGACTAAAGACCAGGATAACCAACGATGCCAATGCCGCGGCCCTTGGTGAGATGATCTTTGGAGCGGCAAAGGGCATAAAGCATTTTATCATCCTCACCCTCGGCACAGGTCTCGGCAGCGGGATCGTCGTTGACGGTGAGGTGGTCTATGGCCATACCGGTTTTGCCGGTGAGCTTGGTCACATGACCGTTGCCGAGGGAGGCAGGGTATGCGGATGCGGCCGCCGCGGATGCCTGGAGACCTACGCCTCTGCCACAGGGCTGGTGCGCACTGTCCTCGCCCTGCTCAGCGACCTCCGCGAGGAGAGCATACTGCGTGCACCTAAGAGCAATGAGATAACCTCGCGAAGAGTGGCCGAGGCCGCGGCGGCCGGCGACATCATCGCAATACAAGCCCTCGACCAGACCGCACGTATGATCGCACTCGGGATAGCCAACGCCGTGATCTTCTCCAGCCCGGAAACAATATTCCTGTTCGGCGGACTGGCAAAGGCAGGTGATGCCCTCTTTGAACCGGTAAGGAAATATGCCGACGAACTTGTTCAGCCAATATTCCGGGGTACATTCACCGTGATGCCGTCAGGACTGCCCGAAGCGCACGCTGCGATACTCGGCGCCTCGGCACTGATCTGGAAGGATGCGGGTCAAAGCTGACAACAGCGGGGCTGACAAACAGGCTGGCATTGACGGCACTGTTCCGGAAGGATGCGGGTCAAAGCTGACAACCGCGAGGCTGACAGACAGACTGGCATTGACGGCACTGATCCGGAAGGATGCGGGTCAAAGCTGAGATTGTACTTGAGAAGCGGAACTAACTAAAAGTGAAGAGATGCGAACCATTGAGGTCAGAAGACTGAACACTGAAAAGACCAATCCCCCCATGGCAGAGGTCACCGCCAGGCTTGATGAGCTTGGAGAGGGCCATCTTATAGAGACGGTTAACTGGGAATCATTTCCCTACAAGCCTGAGGTCAGGTTCAATATTGCCTGGGGCGACAATGAGATTTATATCAAATATTATGTAAGGGAGGCCCATGTCAAGGCGGAGAAGAGCCGCACCAACGAGATGGTATGCGAAGACTCGTGCGTCGAGTTCTTCGTCGCACCATCTGATGACGGCATCTATTATAACTTCGAGTTTAACCCGATAGGCACGGCGCTGATGGGATGGGGCCACGGAAGGCATGACAGCGTCAGGGCCGGGACCTCAGTGGTTGAAGGCATACGCCGCCTCACCACCATGGGCGGGGAACCGTTCAGAGAGATCAGCGGAGACATAAGGTGGTCTCTGACACTGGCCATCCCGCTTAAAAGTTTCTTCCGCCATGACATTGACACCTTGGCCGGCAGGAGCTTCAGGGCCAACTTCTACAAGTGCGGCGACAAGCTGAGTAACCCGCACTTTGTGACCTGGAACCCGGTAGGAACTGAAAAACCCGATTATCACCGTCCCGAGTATTTTGGCATACTGAAGTTCATTTAAGCTCATAAATCGCCGCTCCGCCAGTCGGATGGCACAGCCAAAAAACCCACATGGTAAATCCTAAATCGCAAATCCATCATTTGGCGAACACAGTCACAAATAAAAATAGCAAATCTTAAACCTTAATTCGCAAATAGCACAGATATGATCAAAGGCAATGCAGTGATCGGCCAGTCGGGAGGTCCGACATCAGTTATAAACTCAAGCCTTGCAGGGGTGATCACCGCCGCCCGGGCCTCGGGAATAATTTCAGGTGTCTATGGCATGAACTACGGCATCGAGGGGTTCATGAACGAGTGGCTCTTTAACCTCGGGGCACAGCCTGACGACATCATCCGGGGCCTCCGCCGAACACCCTCATCGGCCCTCGGCTCATCACGCCACAAACTGAAGGATGAGGATTTTCCCCGAATCCTTTCCATACTTGAAAAGTATGATATCAGGTATTTCTTCCTTATAGGAGGGAATGACACGATGGATACCATCCACAGGGTGGAGGCCTATTGCCGTGCAAGGGGCTATGAGCTCACCGGTGTCGGCATCCCGAAAACGGTTGACAATGACCTCTTTGGCACCGACCACACACCGGGGTTTGCATCGGCGGCATGGTCCAATATTCTAAACGTGATGCAAGGGGGGATGCTCGCCCGCGACATGAAGAAGGTAGATCAGTTTGTTGTCTACCAGACCATAGGCCGTGATGCCGGATGGCTCGCCGCCGCAACGACGGTGGCCAGGCGCGATGAGGATGATGCGCCTCATCTGCTATACACTCCGGAGCATCATTTTGTCAAGGAACAGTTCCTCGCAGACGTTGAGCACTGCATCACCCGATACGGCTGGGTCTCGGTGGTCTGCGGCGAGGGTATCAGGTATGCCGACGGCTCCCCGGTGAGCGCCTCGGTGGTGAAGGACAAATTCAGCAACACCGAGTTCGGAGCCATGGGCGGCGCCAGCGTGGGGATGACACTCCACCGTATGATCTCGTCGGAAATGGGCGTCAGGGGTGAGTTCCAGATAACGGAGTCGTTGATAATGAGCGACTTTGTCAGGTCGCTGCCGCTTGACCTCGATGAGGCTTACAGGTGCGGCGTCGAGGCTGTGAGACTGGCCGAGAGGGGAGAGTCGGGATTCATGGTAAGCATAGACAGGACCTCCGATGACCCCTATGAAATGACATTCGGAAAGGTACCGCTGAGCGAGGTGGCCATCGCCGCCAGACCCATGCCCGCAGAGTACTTCAACGCCGCAGGTAACTTCGTCTCTGACGCCTTCATGAGGTATATGAGGCCGCTCACCGGCGACCTCCCTGATTTTGTGAAGCTTAAAAAGATAATGGTACTAAAATAAAACGATAAGATATGGCAACGGAATTCAACAAGGTCGCACTCTCTATCAACGCTCATCCCGATGATGCCGAGGCGTGGAACGCAGGGGTGCTGAAGCTCCTGCATGACAGGGGATACAGTATTGTGATAGCCACCATGACCGGAGGCGATCTGGGCGGATGCAACATGAGCATGGAGGAGACAGCGCGGGTGAGATATGATGAGGCTAAGGCCGCCGCCGCCGTACTTGATGCCGAATATTACACCATGGGTGCTACTGACGGCTCCCTCTATGACACAAGGGAGCTGCGGCTGAAGACAATATCGCTGATGCGAAAGGTGAGGGCCGGCATCGTCTTTACACACCTGCCAAACGACTACCATCCGGACCACCGGGCCACGGCAGCCATCGTGGAGGCCGCGGCCATGGTAGCCTCGCTTGACCCGGTGCCTGTGCCGGAGAAACCGCTGGAGGTGACACCTCTGCTCTATCACACCTCCCCCCTGACACTGAGCGACCCGCTGGGCTCACAGCTCACGCCTCCCCACTTCTTCGTTGATGTCACCAGCGTGGTGAACACCAAGATAGAAATGCTGGGCAAGCACCTGTCACAGCTTGAGCTGATGAAGCACATGCACAGGATAGACGATTTCTTCGGCTACGTGCTGGAGGGGAACAAACGCTATGGTAAATTAGCAGGAGTGGAGTACGCTGAAGTATACTGGCAGCATCTCGGCGGCGGCTTCCAGAAAGACCCGCAGATACAGCGCCACCTGAGTGAATTCATTGTTAAACAATAACATCCCCGTCCATGAATCTGACCGACAAAAAATACAGCAAGTTCGCCCTGGTGCGGGAAATGATGGAAACACCCGGCATAATAAGGTCGTTCAGACCTGAAGTCTCCGCTCCTTTCCTGAAGGCTTTCAAATCGAAAAAGGGACTCTTCCTCACAGGTGAGGGTAGCAGCAGGCTCTTCCCGGCAAAGAGAGCCATCTTTTCATCCCTGAAAAAGAATTATCTTCTGCCCGTGATGACGGAGGGCTGTACGCAGTCGCTCGACTATGATCTCAGCGACTTTGTCGTCTTTGCCGCTTCGAACTCCGGTCAGACAAAAGAGGTGATCCGCCTTGTGACTGCCCTGAAAAAGAAGAAGCACAATGCCATTTTCGGCCTGACAGCCAACCCGAACACCAAACTGGAGGAGTTTGCCGACGCCGCACATGTGCTGAAATGCGGCAAGGAGAACGCCGTCGCTGCTACAAAGTCGGTGGTGGAGCAGGCGCTTTTCTACGACTCCCTGCTGCGTAATCTCCGCGGTGAGAAGATGACCGGCCTCAGGAAGGCAGCTGACCAGGCAGAAGAGGTGCTGACGGCCAGGATTGACAAAAAGATCATTGACATGGTCCGCAATGCCGACATGATATACTTTGCGGGACGCGATAACGGAGTCGCCGCCGAGCTTGCCCTGAAGACCAATGAGATCACCAGGAAGAAGTCGGCCTTCCTTGAGGGAACTTTCGCCCTCCATGGCATCGAGGAGGTGATGAACAAAAAATGAGGTCCTGATATGGGTCGATCCATTCGAACATGACCACGACAAGTTCATGGAGTGCATCGTGAAGGGGGCTGAGGTCAATGTCATCGCGATAGCTAAGGAAAAGACCATTTTCCCGACAATAGTTATCCCTGATGGCGGGCAGTACGCTGAGTACATTCAGCTTGCCGCAGGGTGGAACATACTGGTAGAGACCGGTATCGCCCTGAAGATTGATCTTGACCATCCGACAAGGGCAAGGAAAGTGGGAAATGAATATGTTCCCGCTTAGGAAGATCTGAAGTCATTTTCCCGGAAAAACATTGTTTTCACCGGTCTGAACGAAACAGTATATTTACTTATATTAAACTATAACTCTTACAATGGATAAGGAAAAGGTAGTTGTCGGCATTGACATCGGAGGCACAAATACTGTCTTTGGATTTGTTGACAGGGGTGGTAAAATTCTGGCCGAGGATCAGATAGTTACAACCCATTATGACGAGCCGGAGGTGTTTGTTGCCGCCCTGTATGAAAAGATGATGATCACTGTGCCGCGGATCGGCAGGGAGGTTGAGATACTTGGTTTTGGCATAGGTGCCCCGATGGGAAACATCAACAAGGGCACCATTGAGTACCCGGCCGATCTTCCCTGGAAGGGGATAATTCCGCTTGCAGAAATCTTTAGCAGGCACACTTCCCTTCCGGTTATTGTCACCAATGACGCCAATGCTGCCGCTGTGGGAGAGATGATCTACGGCGGCGCCAGAGGGATGAAGAACTTTGTTGTGATAACTCTCGGCACCGGTCTTGGCAGCGGGTTTGTCGTTGACGGCAAGCTTGTCTACGGTCATGACGGTTTTGCAGGCGAGATAGGACACACCTCCATCAGGCCGGGCATGTCAAATCGCGACTGCGGGTGCGGACGCAAAGGGTGCCTCGAGACATATGTATCAGCTACAGGACTGAAACGGACGGTGCTGAAGATAATGGCAGACAAGCTTGATGACAGCGAGCTGCGTCGCTTCAGCTTCGAGGAGCTCGACGCAAAAAAGATCTATGAGGCTGCCCGTCGCGGAGACCCCATAGCCCTCGAGGCTTTTGAACATACGGGTGCCATGCTGGGATTCAAGCTCGCCGACGTGGTGGCTCATACCAATCCCGAGGCAATATTCCTCTTCGGCGGACTGGCCCTGGCCAAGGAGCTTATCTTCGAGCCGGCCAAGGAGCATATGGAGAAAGACCTGCTCTATATCTACCGCGACAAGGTGAAGCTGCTGCCTTCGGAGCTGAGCATGCAAAACGCAGCTGTTATGGGCGCCAGTTCGCTGGTGTGGTCCGGAATGGATCAGAATAAGTGATATGTGACACTGAATGAGTAACTACAATTTTCCGGAGATGATGAGTTATATTATCGGAGCCCTCTTCGCGCTGATTGTTTTCTCAATAGCATACGCTTACCTTAAACCCCACAAGCTTCATCACTCCAGGCCCCTCTCCACACTGGCACTGAAAGGCAGCTATCTCCTGTATCTCATGGTGATGCTGATCGTTATCTATTTCGCCAGCCTCAGGGGAGGAGGTGTGAGCCAGGTGTTCGACGGACCGGAATTCTTCATATTCCTGGTGGTGCTGTTTGTGCCGACAGCAGCCATCTTCTCGAGAAAGATTACCCGCTTCAGCGCAAAAAGAGTACGGTATAACATGATCTTTACGGCGGTTAATCTCATCATGGCCCTGACGGCACTTTTGCTTTACAGACTGTGACCGGCCATGCCATTGATGAATGAACAGACAACACTTAGCCGGTGCTTTCGCTTTGCGGACTGTGACCGGCCATGCCATTGATGAATGAACAGACAACACTTAGCCGGTGCTTTCGCTTTGCGGGCTGTGACCGGCCATGCCATTGATGAATGAACAGCAACTCTTCACGTGTGCTTTTGCTTTACAGACTGTTATCGCCTTCAGTTTTAAAGATTATATTTACTACATAAAAACAGAAAAAAACTCCAAAATCATGATCAAGGAAAGATGTATCACCTATGTAGAGGAGAGCATCAGAAAGAACTGGGGAAATTGAGGCGCTTTCAAATTACCGTGAGAAGGGCTATACCTACAAACAGATAGCTGAAATCATGGTAAAACACCATATTGCCTTCAGGGAATATGGCATTAATGAGGGCGATAAAATTGCGTTACTGGGCAGGAACTCTGCCAACTGGTGCGCCATGTATCTTGCCGTGGTGACCTATGGTGCAGTGATTGTTCCGATACTTCCGGACTTCAAGCCTGATGACCTGCATAACATCATCAACCACTCTGATTCAAAACTGCTGTTTGTCGACGATAAGCTCTGGGAGACGCTTGACCCGGAGAAGATCAAAGAGATCGGTGGTGTCATCAGCCTTGATACCTTTGAACTGATCATGAGCCGGTCGGAAAAATTCCCTGAGATATACAAGAACCTCGGCGACCACTTCCGTAAAACCTTTCCGGAGTTTGGTCCGGCAGACATCACTTTCTCCGGTGTTGACAATGAGCAGCTTGCCGTTATCAGCTACACCTCAGGTACCACAGGTTTCTCAAAGGGTGTGATGGTTCCCCACAGGAGCCTGGCAGCAAACATCAGGTATGCACAGAATAACATGCCCCTGGAGCCGGGTGACCCTGTCGTCTCTTTCCTCCCGCTGGCACACACCTACGGATGTGCTTTTGATTTTCCTCTTTCCCTTTTACCTACGGGTGTCATATAACAATACTCACCAAGACTCCCTCACCGCAGATTCTCCTGCAGGCCTTTCAGGAGATCAGGCCCAGGCTGATCCTTTCTGTTCCGCTTGTTATAGAGAAGGTTTACAAGAAGAAAATGGTTCCTGCCATCTCCAAACCGGCAATGAAGGCGATGCTGAAGTTACCGGGGATAAATAAGGTTCTGTACGGGAAAATCCGCGAGAAGCTTGAAATCAGCTTCGGCGGTCGCTTCAAGGAGCTGGTCATCGGCGGGGCCGCATTCAATGCCGACGCCGAGAAGTTCTTCAAAAAGATCGGACTGCGCTTCTCCATAGGATACGGCATGACCGAATGCGGTCCGCTGATCGCCTATGACGGGTGGAAGACAGCCAGGATCGCCTCCTGCGGTAAGGCTGTTGATACCCTCGAGGTAAAGATTGACTCACCTGACCCTGAAAAGATAGTAGGGGAGATCATACTCCGTGGCGACAACGTAATGCTTGGCTACTACAAGAACGAGAAGGCTACGAAGGATGTGATTGACGAGGATGGCTGGATGCATACGGGTGACCTCGGTGTCATAGACAAGGACGGATATATTTATATCAAGGGAAGAAGCAAGGATATGCTGCTGGGCGCCTCGGGCAAGAATATCTATCCTGAAGAGATAGAATCGCTGATAAACAACCACAAATATGTAACCGAGGCCATCGTCATCTCCGAAGCTGATAAGCTAGTGGGCCTTGTATATCCTGATTATGAGGCACTCAGGACTGCCGGCATAGGTGAGGAGGGACTTGCTGCGGCGCTCGATGAGATCCGGAAGGATGTTAACAGCCGCCTGCCTGACTATATGGCCGTGACGAAGTTCCGGGTACACCCAGAGGAGTTTGCCAAGACGCCTAAGAAGAGCATCAAGCGTTATCTCTATATGAAGCAATAGTTCGGAATGAACCGGAGAGGCCCGTTATGGGCCTCTCTGTTAATATACTGGAGTGAAAAGGTGCTGATCATTGGCGGTGGGGGGGAGGGGGGGGAAAGGTATTGAGGGATGGGAGTGAAGAGGTGCTGATATATGTGAGTGGTGAAGTGCTGATATATGGCGGTGAAAAGTGTTGATCATTGGCGGTTAATTGGAGTTGACTTATGGGAGTGAAAAAGTATTGCATCATAGTTGCCGGTGGCAGCGGGCGCAGAATGAAATCGGCCCTCCCCAAGCAGTTCCTCCTGCTTGAGGGGAAGCCCTTGCTGATGCATACCATTGAACGGTTTCACTCCTTTGACAGCACCATTGAGATAATCGTTGTTCTTCCTCCGGAACATCATTCACTCTGGGAGAGCCTGGTAAAGGAGTACTCATTCAGCATAAGCCACACTGTGGCTGCCGGCGGTGAGGAGAGATTCCACTCGGTCAGGGCAGGACTGGAGCTGGTCAGACAGTCGGGCCGGGATGCTGCGCATGATGAGGTCAGGGCGCCTGCGCATGATGATACATGGGCGCCTGCTCCCCATGAGACAAGATTGCCTGAGCAAGATGAGGTCAGAGCCCCTGCGCATGATGAGGTCAGGGCGCCTGCGCATGATGAGGCCAGGGCGCCTGCGGACCCACCGGGTCATGTGACCGGAGAACCGCTGGTGGCCGTGCATGACGGCGTCAGGCCCCTGGTGAGCCATGATACAATATGGCGTTGCTATGCTGATGCTGAGGAGTTTGGCACTGCCATACCATTCATCGAGCCTTCGGATTCGGTCAGGATTATTGACGGCGATGAGAGCAGGCCGCTGCCGAGGAACGAGGTCAGACTGATACAGACACCCCAGGTGTTCCTGAGCAGCCTGATAATGAATGCATATGACCGCCCCTTCGATCCCTCATTCACTGATGACGCCACCGTGGCGGAGGCAGCCGGAGTGAAGATACACCTCACACACGGCAACAGGGAGAACATCAAGATAACCACACCGGAGGACCTGGCCGTGGCCCACACGCTGATCAGGATGCTCAAACAATGAACCGCAGGAGACTATGGAGCAGGAAAACATAATTGACTATAAGAAACTGGAGGTAAGAAGGGTCAGGAAACCCGACGAGGAGATTGTTTCCCTGCTTAAGGAAACTGTTCTCGGGTCCGAGGGTGGGATGCGCTACTCCATGCTGAACACTGAGGAGAGGATTAAGTCCTATGGCGACGGACTCACCTTCATGGCCCTCTACAAGAAGAGCAGCCTGAAGGGGGTGATCGGCGTGTGCCGGCGCAGTACACTGAACAGGGGTGTTCGGCACAACTCTGCCTATCTGCGTTATCTTGCCATTCAGAGCGCCTTTCAGACCGGGAGGGCTCCGGACAGCAGGAGAGAGAAACTCTCACAGGCCGGAGACAGCTTTAAGCAGAAGATCCTCTCTTTGATAAGGGATCCGCAACATGCTACAGGAGAGGAATATGATAGGGATACGCCGCATGTCATGTATGCATATGTTGAGAGCCAGAATGAGCGTTCCAGGAACATGGTAAACCAGTCGGGATACGAATATATACGCTCATTCCTTACTGTAGCCTTCAGCAGGTTCAACCCGAAGCCTGATCCCTCTGTCGCACGCCTGAAGCCGGAGGAGGAGCCTGCAATGGCACGCCTCCTTGAAGAACAGTATCGCGATTATTGCTTTTATACGGATGAGTTTTCGTTCTACGATCATAAGTATTATGTTCTTCGGAAAAACGGGGAGATCGTCGCAGGCGTTGGAGCCATACCGGCACAGTACAAAGTGGTTAATATACCCGGAGTGTGGGGATGGCTGATGATGAAGGTGCTGCCCCGCACACCCATGTTCAGGAGGCTGTTCAGGCCCGAAGAGTTCAGGTATATCATTCTTAATGCCATATACTGCCGCAAGGGCAGCGAAGATCTTCTCCCCGACCTGTTCGAGGCCGTCTGCGCGGAGGAGGGCTACCACACAGCGCTCACATGGCTTGATGATCACTCCAGTCTATACGATACTATGAGGACAAACAGGCGGATGGGTGCGCTGAACAGGATGCTGAATGCAAAACCCGGACTGGTATATGCTCTGTTCACAGGCTTTGCTGCCGGGGAGACGGATAAATTCTACGAGTCACCGGCCTATATTTCCGGATTTGACTTTTCATAAATTTTACAGGAGAAAAAACAATGAACGCTGGTGACAGAAAATTTTGCGGCGGCTGCATGACGGCCGTTCTGCTATTTTTATTTCTAATGACGTCAGCCGGCCAGGCTGGTGAAGCTTCCGGCCAGGGACAGGATAATGCACTGTCGCGGGAGGCATCTCAGATGACGGATGCCCAACGCATGAAATGGTTTGCAGATGCGAAGCTGGGGATATTCATCCACTGGGGCATATATTCGGTAAACGGCATTGACGAATCATGGTCATTCTTCAATGAGCTGATCAGCTATGACGACTATATGAAACAGCTTCAGGGTTTCACCGCGTCTGATTATGACCCTGAGGGATGGGCAGGACTGATGAAGGAGAGCGGGGCGCGCTATGCCGTGCTGACATCAAAGCACCATGACGGGGTGGCCCTGTGGGATACAGAGCTGAGCCGTCTCAATGTGGCTGACACAACGCCCGCCGGTCGTGACCTGGTAAAACCCTTTGTCAAAGCGCTGAGGGGTGTGGGACTGAAGGTGGGGCTATATTATTCGCTGCTCGACTGGTCACATCCCGACTATCCAAACATGACGAAGAGTGTTAAACGCTATACGGCCGATTCACTGCGCTGGGAGCGTTTTGTCAAGTTCAACCACGGACAGATAACCGAGCTTGGCACTGAGTTCCGTCCTGACCTCTACTGGTTTGACGGCGACTGGGAACAGGGCGCCGCACAATGGAGGGCACCGGAGATACGCAGGATGATACTTGATTATAATCCCTCGGCAATAATCAACTCGCGGCTGGCAGGCTACGGCGACTATGCCACTCCCGAACAGGGACTCCCGACAAGGAGTCCCCGCGATAAATACTGGGAGCTCTGCATGACCATCAATGATTCATGGGGTTACCAGGGGAATGACAGGAATTACAAGAGTCCTGCGCAGGTCATACGCATCTTTGCCGAGTGCATCGGCATGGGCGGCAACCTGCTGCTTGACATCGGGCCAAAGGCTGACGGCACTATACCCGACGAGCAGGCTGAGGTGCTGCAGGAGCTGGGCCGCTGGACCACAAAGCACAGCCAGGCAATATACGGAACCCGGGCCGGACTGCCCGACGGACACTTTGCGGGTCCCTCAACCATGAGTCATGACAGCACAACAGTATACCTGTTTTTCGCCGGCGACGGCGGTGGCGAGCTGATGCTCGAGGGGGTGAAGAACAGGATAAACAAGGCTTTTGTGGTAGGTAATGGCACCACCCTGGAGGCGAAGGAATATCTCAGGCCCTGGTGGAGCGGCCATGCCGGGGTCTACTTTATTAAGGTGCCCGAAGAGGTGCTTGATGAGAAGATGACAGTCATAGGGCTATCCCTCGACGGGAAGCTGAAAACGGAAAAACCAGTCGCCCCGGGAGACAAGTAACTAAAAGAGAAGACACAACCGCGGACAAAACCAGGACAATATCCGGGTCAGATTTCTTCACCCGGGCATAAATCATACTCAGTAAATCCATTGCGATATGAAAAGATATTTAATAATGCTGCTTATAGCGGGCCTCATGTCCCCCCTGTCAGCCCAGGACCATGATGAGAGATATGTACCCGAGACTGACCCGCTTGTTCTGCAGAAGCTTGAAGAGTGGCAGGATCTGAAGTTCGGACTGCTGATGCACTGGGGCCCATACAGCCAGTGGGGCATAGTAGAGTCATGGTCGATCTGCGCCGAGGATGAGGGCTGGTGCCGCCGGAAAAATCCTGATTATATTGAATACAAGAAACAGTATGAAGCTCTTAAACTAAGCTTTAATCCTGTCGGTTTCAATCCTGAAAAATGGGCCACAGCGGCAAAGAATGCCGGGATGAAATATGTTGTCTTCACCACCAAGCACCACGACGGCTTTTCGATGTTTGACACAAAGCTCACAGACTATAAGATCACTGACCCGGAGTGCCCCTTCAGCGTTAACCCACGCTCCAACGTGACGCGGGAGGTGTTCAGCGCCTTCAGGGAGCAGGGCTTCTGGACAGGGGCATATTTCTCAAAGCCCGACTGGCACAATGAGAACTACTGGTGGCCCAACTTCGCCACCCCCGACCGCAATGTGAACTATAACATCGCAAACTATCCGGATCGGTGGGAGAAATTTGTGGAGTTCACCCAGGGACAGATTATGGAGCTTGTCGGCGGTGATTACGGGAAAGTTGATATCCTCTGGCTCGACGGCGGGTGGGTGAGGAAGATGAGCGAAGAGGAGGAGCTGGAATACCTCCTGGCTCCCGGCCGCAGGTTTGTTCGCACACAGAGCCAGGACATACGCATGGATGAGCTGGTGACGAAAGTCAGGGAGAAGCAGCCCGGTATGATTGTCGTTGACAGGGCCGTATACGGAAAGAACCAGAACTACCTGACACCGGAGAACAGGGTGCCGGCGGAGGCGCTTCCCTATCCGTGGGAGTCGTGCATCATTGCCGGCGGAGGCTGGGCCTGGGTGCCTGACCCGAAGTTCATGTCGGGACGCGAGGCTGTGCAGCTTCTGGTGGATATAGTTGTCAAGGGGGGAAACCTGCTTCTGAACATCGGGCCGGCTCCTGACGGCACATGGCCGGAAGGAGCCTATACATTGCTTGATGAGATGGGCAGATGGATGCAGATCAACGGCGAGGCAATATACGGCACCAGGGCCATGGCTCCGTACAAGGATGGTAAGGTGTGCATCAACAGGAAGGGAGATGATCTGATGTACCTTTTCTATATGGCAGATGAGGGAGAGAAAATGCCATCTTCCGTGACGATGAAGGGAGTGACACTTCCGGCAGGATCAAAGATCTCTGTGGTGGGTTCCGGAACAAAGTGCAGCTGGAAGAACGGGACTGACTCATTCAGTGTGACGGTGCCGCAACAGGTGAGAAACAACCCTCCCTCGGACCATGTATGGGTGATGAAAATCGAAATGTAACAGGGACCCCATAAAAACGCGCCACACAGACCTTAACTGATGCGGTTGCATCCTGGGATCTGTGTGGCTTGACAGGGAAATGGGGGGAAGAACCACCTGTCATTTATTCTTACTTAAAACCCTATTCTGCCTCAAATAAAAACTTGTTGGTCAAAAGTTGCACATATTTATCGTAACTCAAAGGAATTTATGACCCATTGTATGAAAGGGTGCATCTAAAGGATGAAGGGCTGATATTAAGGTGACACTGTAGGAGAATTTTAAAATTTAGATATCCGTTATGCGGCTCTTCATGTGATCCATGAGCTGCTTTACCTTGTCACGCGAGATCTCGCACCTGAATTCCTTATCCTCCCTGATGAATACGCACTGCATCTGCTTCATGTCAATGCGGGCAAGGTATGTGGTGTTGATGATACATGACCTGCCGGTCCTGAAGAACTGCTTCCCCAGGTGCGGCTCAACTGACCCGAGCAGTGCCGTCACCGTCTCAACTCTCCCGGAGTTGAAATGAAAATTGGAGTAATTCCCGTCGGCGGTGATGAACACCACATCCTCCGGGTCAATGAATATCACCCCGGTGACACCCCTGAAGATAAGTATCCTTTCATTGCCAAAAAGGGTATCCGAACGTTCGGTTTCACCTTTTTTCCCGTTAGTCCGGAACCGTTGAAGGGTCTCGAGAAGACGGTCCGGATCAATGGGTTTGAGCAGGTAATCGAAGGCTGCATAATCAAAAGCCTTGATTGCATACTCGTCGTGTGCCGTGGTGAACACCACATGAGGACTGACCGTGTTGAGTCCGCGCAGCTCGTTCAGGATATCGAATCCTGACATCCCCGGCATCCTTATGTCAAGGAAAAGCATGTCAGGCTCATGGCTGATGAGGAGGTCAATGGCTTCGTATGGATCTGAAGTTGAGGCTACTACTGTGGCCAGGCCGGTGCTATCCAGCAACGCTGTCAGCAGTTCCAGGGCCTCCTGCTCATCCTCGACGATCATCGTCCTGATTTTGTGGTTATTCATATGTTGATCTTTTTAGGTCCTTCATCTATATGCTGTCATTCGGGAAATCCAGGGTATAGTTATGCGGAAGGAACACCATAACCTCAGTCCCCGCAGGTTTACCGTTATTATAAAGATCTTTCAGGGCAAAGGTGATCTTCTCTATGTTGGCCCTGTTCATCGTCTCAATTATGCTGGCAATATTTCTCAGTCCGGTGCCGGCCCCTCCTGTTTGCAGGGCTGAAGCGGCAGCCCTTCCAATGCCGTTATCACGCACCACCAGCTCAATACCCTCTTCCCTGCTGCTTACAATTACCTCCATGACCCCCTGCCCCTTCTTGTTTTCAAGACCATGCTTGATGGCGTTTTCCGCGAATGACTGGATGATCATCTTGGGTACGGGGGCCTTGAGATTAACATCGTCAGAGACAGTGATGCTGTATTGAAACCTGTCGCCGAACCTCAGTTTCTGCAGCTCGCAGTAACGTGTGACGAATTCCAGCTCCTGCTCAAGGGGCTTGAGCAGGACAGCGCTGTCAGATATAATTGAGCGAAGGAGGTTTGAAAGCTTGATGAAATAGTTGTAGGCCTTCTCCTTTTCGCCTTTCATTATCAATGATCCCACGGAGGTCACGGCATTGAAGGTGAAGTGCGGGTCAAACTGCTTTATGACCGAATTGAGCTGGAGCCGGTAGCTCTCGGCCTGCTGACGGGCCGTCTCCACCCTGCGCAAAAGGACGCTCCTTCGTATCTGCAGTGAGAGAGTGATTACCAGGGCCAGGGCGACAAGGGTCAACATGATACGTGCAAAGAGCGACTGGAGGAATGTGGGCACGACATTGATTGTAAGGGTGGCAGGCATTTCCGAGACAACACCGTCGGCATTGATGGCACTGACTTCAAAGATGTATTTCCCGGGAGGGAGGTCGGTGTAGAGCATCGAACGCTCTTTGGTATTCTTTGACCAGTTGTCGTCGAGGCCTTTCATCCGGTAGCTGAATGTAACATCCTCGGGATTCCTGGTTGAGATGCCGGTATAGCTTATCCTGATGCTGTTCTGCCTTCCCCGGATATTCAGACTGCTGCTCTTTTCATAATAGAGAGAACTGTCAATGACCGCCACCCAGTCAGAGCTGTCACCGGCTATCTCCACAAGCACGAGATGGCTCATCGGAGGGTACTCGTTTTTCACTATTTTGTCAGGATCAAAACGGATGAGTTTGTCGGAGGAAAGGATCCACCAGTTACCTGCGGCATCCTTTACAATGCCGTTGTCCTGGCAGTCGTTGCCCGTGAAGCCCCGGCTGCGGCCAATGATTTTATAATAGTCCGGTTGCCCTGAGTAATATTTTTGGAGGTCAATGATGCATATATCAGTCATACGGCCAATAAGGAGCCTTTGATCTCCCAGGTCACGTATGACGTTGGCCGGGAGGTTGATTTCAGCAGGCAGTGCCTCTCTGAACAGCGGATCGTCAGGGTCGCAGATGAATACCCCGTCAGATCCTGCACTCCAGATGTTCCCTTGATAGTCGCAGACCACTCCCACACCATTTCAACCGGGGCAGGAGCTGAACGGAAGGGAATGAAATTTGTGCCGTCAAAGAATACCATACCGTAGTGTCCGGCGATCCAGTAATGGCCGTTGTGATCACGCACAATGCCTTCGGGTATCCCGTTGCGAAGCCATGACATCTGTGGATAGAGCGTCACTTCACCGTCGTTGATGACAAAGAGGCCCTTATCTGCGCCGATCAGTATATTCCCGTTGACCGGATCCTCGTATATTATGCAGATCTGGAGAGATTCAGGATGCAGATCAAGCCTTCTGAAGCCCTTTCCGTCCCAGATGAGGATGCCTATTCCTGTTGAGAACCATACCTCGCCGTTGGAGAGGGTTGCGCTTCCACGGTAGAATGGCGGTGGAGATTCATATAATCGGCGGTATTCATTTCGCTCGATGAATTGATGACCGTCAAAATACTTAAGTTCACCGTTGATTGAGCCTGTCCAGAGTCCGCCTGACGGGTCTGCCGCCAGCGCCCATGTGTTTTCCGGCAGGCCGTTGTCCATTTCATACTCAATAAAGGCATCGGATATCAGCCTGAAGACACGACTCTCTGTTCTAAACCACGAGGTGCCCTCTCTGTCTGTAATGTCCGGGATTAGACCGCCTGTCCCCGTCTCAAGCATTGAATACCTGAGTTCATGTTCAGCGGCATCATCAATAAACAGAGGACCTCCCTCAGTAACCAAAACTTTTGTCACCGGCCCTTCATGAATAAGGGTAAGTGTTTCATTAATAAGCTTGTAAACCTCCTGGTCGGTGCTTATAAGGTAGAGAGCGGAGTCCCTGGTGTCAAAGGCTGCGGGAGAAAGCGCTGTTCCGTAAAGGACCGGGTGCAATGATGCATAATCAGAATAGTTTCCTTTGCTGAACAGTATGATCTTATCGCTGTGCGCGTCAGCGGAGCCGGAGAGCAGGAATGTTGCCGTGTCGCCCAGATCGCAACCAAAGCCCAGGTTTTTTATCCTGAGCGAGTCGGGCACCGGGTACCTCTTAAAATTCTTGCCGTTGAATCTGGCGAGTCCGTTGGAAGTAAATGCCCATATGGTACCGCCGCGGTCCTCAATCACACGTGTCACTATGTTTGAAGGCAGCCCGTCCTTACGAAGGTAAGGGATAAAGGTATGCCCGTCAAAACGCGCCAGACCGTTGCGGGTGCTGACCCAGATATACCCCCGGCTGTCCTGGAAGAATGCCATCGTTTCCGACTGGGGCAAGCCGTCATCGATGTTGTACTCACGGAAAGGGTAGGTCTGGGCAGGCGAAGTCAGGCTGGCGGACAGGGCTGCAAGCATGAGCAACACGAAAGAAACAATGCGGGGATGATATGCTGTTGCCATGAGCAGAGTTGCCGGCGGATGCCGGTACGCATCGGCTTTGACGTGCATGGGCATATACGCAGCTGCCGGCGGATGCCGGAACGCATCGGCTTTGACGTGCATGGACATATACGCAGCTGCCGGCGGAGGCCGGCAGGTTGTGGACATCCTCACCGCCGGCCGGCAATTTCCTCTTTTGTTGCTTCATTATCAGCGTTGTCACCTGTAAATATATCTAATATGCAAGACATTAAAAAGCATCGTTGATCAGTTGGTTGTTAAAGACCTTCGGTGTTCGGGGAATCCAATGCTCGTAGAGCATTAAGTATGGCAGAAAAGTGTGTTGATCAAACAATTTATACCCCTTAGGAGTTTAAGTATTGCAGATGTTGATAAATAAATTTGAATGCGGATTTATTCTGACATAAATTTGACCCTGTACACATGCCGCCATGCATCTGGGTGATCGGAAGATGTCTCCGGGTATTTCTTTGAGAATGCTTAATATGATCTGATGAAGAAATTTGCTCTGATAAGCGCCATCCTCTTTTTCATCGTATACTTTTGGGCGAACAATTTTATGCCTGAAGATGATACCGGCATTGGCATCTATCCGGTCGTTGCCGCTAATCCCGTTGCTGAAACAAATATCGTTGATGAGGCTATCCTGGAACCGGATAATGGAGGCAGAGGCTCCGGCGGAGACTGAGGCATCCTCAGGTGCAGGCGCTCCGTCAGAAACGGTTGTACCCTCAGAAGTAAAGGTTACCCCGGGACACGGCGGTGCTTACTACCTTATCGTGGCAAGCTTCAGTGACATCGGCCAGGCTCAACGGATGGCCGAAAAATATACAAGCGATTACGATGCTGATATTATAATACTTCCTCCAACGCCCCAGGGATATTACCGGATCAGTTACGGCAGTTACTCATCACCGGAGGAGGCCGGCGCCACCCTCCCGTCCGTCAGAGAGACCGTTAATCCTGATGCATGGGTCTATTCAATAAAAAAACCGCGTTAAGCGGTTCTCTGAATTTTCGTGGGGCGTACTGGAATCGAACCAGTGACCTCTTGCCTGTCAAGCAAGCGCTCTAAACCAACTGAGCTAACGTCCCTTATTGCCTGTCATCCGCCGGCTGGAGGACTAAACCTACCGAGCTGATGTCACGGGCGGGGACAAAGATAAACAAATTTTGAATTTTTAAAATCACTCGATCATCACCGGAGTGCTGAACGAGAATAAAAACGATGAACCCTTTCCTGGCAGCGACTCCACCCATATGCGCCCCTTCATCAGCTCGGTCAGGCGCCTGCATATAGCCAGCCCCAGACCGGCACCCTGAACCTTGGGCACATCCTCAGCCCAGTACTGTACGAACGGGAGGAAGATGTCATTAAGCCTGTCAGGCTCAATGCCCTGTCCCGTGTCGCTGACAAAATAGGTTATCGTGTACCTGTTATCTGATCTCGTGATCCTGTACCCGTATTTTATCTCCCCCTCTTCTGTGAACTTGATGGCGTTGCTCACCAGGTTGCTGAAGATCTGGCTCAGTCGCAGCTCGTCAATATATTGATATACAGCATTTTTGTTTTTTTCAACAACAGAGGTAATCTTCAGATTCTTCTTTCCTGCCGCCTCCAGCTCATAGGCGAACGACGATGCCATCGATTTTATGAACCCGTTGATCTCGAAGTTGGTGTACTTGATCTCCATGCTGTTGCTCTCAATGCGCGACAGATCAATCATGTCATTGATAAGACGAAGCAGACGCTGCGAGTTAACTTCGATAAGCTTCACCATTTCTTCCTTCTCCGTCTCTGTGGTGTTCATCGAGGTGAGAATATTCAGGAAGCCCAGCATCGCATTGAGCGGGGTGCGTATCTCATGGCTGAAGTTCGCAAGGAAGGTTGTCTTTAGCCTGTCAGACTCCTCCGCCTGACGCCGTGCGGCAATCAGGTCATCCATGATCCTTTGCGTCTCGGTGATATCCTGGCATGTCCCGTAACGGTAGAGCATTCTGCCGTTCTCATCATACTTGACGTAGGCGTTGATCGTGATGGCCTTTACATTTCCCTTCGGGGTGATGATCCGGTATGTCATGGAGTAGGACTCCTTCTTCTTCTCCATCGCCTCCTCAATGGCCGATATAAGGTATGACCTGTCTTCCGGGTGAGTGTATGAGATGTTGTCCTGGTAAGTGAGAGAGAGACTTGAGATTTCGTCGTTATATATTCTTGAAATCTCTTCCGAACCGATGTACATATTCGTTTCCGGACGGTACTCCCACCAGCCGAAACGGCCAATGCGCTGAGCCTCCCTGATACGTTCCTCATTCATCTCCAGTGCACGCCTGATGCGGTACTCCTCTGTGACATCACTGACGAGGCTCACATGGAAGCGGTCGGAGTGACGGGTCTGAACCTTGACGATAATGATCTTTCCGTCCTTGCGCCGGGAGGGTCTTACAATGGCGCTTTCGGTCTTCTCGCCCATATTTCGCCTGTCCTCTTCCGGTTCGGTGGAGAGATCGAGTGGAGTCATCTTCTGCAGCTCCTCCTCGGTGTATCCGAAGAGTTCGGCAGCAGCATGGTTCACCTTGATGAACCTGTTGGTTTTGTTGTCGATGAGCATTATGGCAAAGCCAGCCTGGTCAAATACATCCTTGTACCTGGTAAAGGCATTGCCCGCGAGTATGCGCTGAAAGAAACCTCCCGACAAGAGACTTATCACTTTCCTATTGGTTGGATTGTTTTGCAGTGGTAAAAATAATTTAATTTCCTTTTCTGTCTATTACAACGTGCCAATGCAGAAAAACTTGCGTGATACGGCAAATCCTTTTTCATCGACGGCAGTAATGACATGTTCTCCTTCTCCCACCTGCAGTTCTGTCTGGTGCATATGCCTGGTCATCCCGATGTACCTGTCATCGAGGTGCCAGTAAACCACCGCATTATTCCTGCGGTGGGCTATCTCGGGGAGCATCGACATCAGTTTTCCCTGGAGGCTGCGGGGGATGAAGATGCGGGCATCGCGCGGAGGGTAGATGAACTCCATGGACGGTACCTTCATGTCGTCAGTACAGCCGGGCATGAATGGGGGGAGTGTCCGGTAGGAGGGGTTACGCATGCGGTAATAATACTCCATGGCGGGGGGGAGCACAAACCAGGATCGGCTGACCATTTCTCCGGGAGCGGCGCAGGAGATATTAACCCTGTATTTCTCTGCTGTGTCGAGGTTGATGACTGTATGCCAGGGGCAGGCGTCGCTGCGCAGCCCCTCTTCCGGCACCCACTCTTCACGCCTCTCTGTGCAGTCGGGACCGGCTCTGAAGCCGCTGGCGGCGCACACCTCGGTGAGGGTCATCCCCTCTTCGGGTCGGGCGAACCATGTGCCGGAGGCAGGCTGCAGCAGCCTCAGGATGTCGAAGAGCAGCGGCGCCGCCGAGGTTATGCCCGAGAGTCCCGGCCTCCCCTCGCCGTCGGCGTTGCCCGCCCACACCGCAACCACGTGAGTGGGGGTGGTGCCTATGGCCCATGCATCGCGGAAGCCGAAGCTGGTGCCTGTCTTCCATGCCACCTCCGGCGCGCTCCCGAAATACTGCCACCCCGTCTCCGTCTCAGGCCTGTTGACCCTTCGTAGAGCCTCGTAGGTCAGCCAGATGGCTGCCGGGGTAAGAGCCGGATCCATTCCTGCCTGCCTGCCGCCCGCTGTCTTCTTGCCTCTTGCCCTATTTGACTACCCACTGAACCACCACCGGCACGTGCCACTCAGCTGTACTGACCGGTTCAAACTGCCGTCCCGACTCACTTCGTGGTCGGCGATCGTGACGCCTCCGCCGCCGGAGCCTTCAAACTGCCCACCTGAGATTGAAGACGGGAGACTGAAATTAAGTACCCTCGCCATCGAAGCATACGCCCCTGCCAGCTCCCAGAGGCTGGCCTCGCTGCTGCTGAGGATGAGCGAGAGACCGTAACGTGAGGCAGGCTTGTCAAGGTGGTAAAGTCCATCCGTTGCAGCTGGTTCAGGAACCTCTCCTCCTCGAGCATCTGGAGCATGCGCGCAGCAGGGACATTGAGCGAACTGGCTAAGGTGTCACCCGCAGGCACCGCGCCGCTGTAGGTGAAGTCGGAGTCTCGGACGAAACCCCTGGAACCGTGTGGGGATGTTGGCCACCAGAGCGTTGGGCAGCATCATGCCCGAAGAGAGCAGCCCCGCGTAGAGAAACGGTTTCATGATGCTGCTCGTGCCTGCGCGGCGCCATGATCATGTCCACATCGCGTCCATGCCTGCCGGTGGTGTCGGAGAGGGTGCTGTTGCCGGCATATGCCACCACATGACCTGACCCCACCTCCACCACCAGGGCGGCGGCGTTATGTATCATGTTGCCTTCCAGCGCTGCCTGGTGCCTGTTGACAAGCTCCGCTACCTCTTTCTGCAATGCCGGGTCAATGGTGGTCCTCACCCTGTTAATCTGTAGTCCACGCCTCGTGTTTTTCCTGATCCTCCATTGCCGGTCTTTACTTTCCGTGTTCCGACCTCACCTGTCTTCTTTTCGGAATCTCGCTTCGTCGGCCTCCGCCGTACCCGGAGCAGCGTAAACCATCTGACGGGCTGTCCACAAGCGGCTGGTGAGATGCGGAGCAAGCGCGGGCATGGGCACAGCGGCCCCGGGTAAGGGCTCACTCATTGCCAGCGAGCAGGTGAGGCTGTCGATACCACCTTCTCTGCCAGCGTCAGCAGCAACCTGTCTCTCTTCTGCCGAAGCCGTTCCAGAATTGCGCCCGGGGTAAATCAATGAAGGTGCGTTGGGCAGCACCGCCAGCGTAGCCGCCTCGGCCCATGTCATGTCATCGGTGCCGCGACCGTTATATCTCCATGCCGCAGCTTCCAGACCAACGGTGTTGCCTCCGAAGGGAGCGTTGGCGGCATAAAGGGTCAGTATGGCATATTTGGAACGGAACAGCTCGAGCTTCAGGGCAGAGAACATCTCAATAATCTTACCCGCGTATGTCCGGTCAGGATTACCCCGTGCCAGTCGGGCCACCTGCATGGTGATGGTGCTGCCGCCGCGGACGGTCTCCCCCGCCCTTATGTTATCCGTGAGGGCCTTAAAGACGGCAACAGGATTAACACCGGGGTGCCAGCGGAAGTACCTGTCCTCGTAGTTTGTGAGGCACGTGACATACTTCTGCGGCAGGCTGTCGGGCGGAGGGAAACGCCACTGCCCGTCCCCGGCAACACGCGCGCCAAGCAACGTGCCGTCGGCAGCCTCCACAACCGTTGACAACGGCGTATCGAAGGAGGGCATAGGTGCTGCCAGTACGCAAATTATGAATACTGTTGCAACTCCTAAAAGTATTTTCAGGCTAAACTTCACTTTTGCTGCCTACCCCCTGCTGCCACACACTTTAACCTTTAACCTTTAACCTTTAACCTTTAACCTTTATCCTTTAACCTTTAACCTTTAACCTTTAACCTTTAACCTTTAACCTTTATCCTTGACCTGTCTACTTCCTGACTTCCACAGCAAATCCCGGACGGCGCGCCGTGACACCCTCATCATACATCGCCTCGCATACTATGGCAGGCATAAAGTAGGTGCCACGGTATGACGCTGTCAAGTATGATGAAGAACTTCTTTGTCTCACCAGGAGTAAGGCTGAAAGAGGAATAGACCCTGTCATCACTGAAGTCGCGGTAGTCATAGGTCCCCTCCTTCACAGGTAGCCCCGCCTCAAAAGTCGTGTGTTCTGTATTTTCCTATCTCAAGGGCACCATCTTCGTCAGCGCCAGGTTCCTTATCTGCCGGAAGGTGGTGTTGGTGACACTGACCAGCATCATGAAGCTTGTCCCCTGCTGCAGTGATGACACATCCACGGGCTTCTGCTCCATATCCATATAGTCGACCTTCATCGTCAGGTTATTCTCGGTCACGGTCATGTCGGCACTCACCGGCACGCCCTGCTCGGTAAAGGTCACGAACACCGGCTTGTCGCTCTCGTTCTCAATGACGAGCCTGTTCGATGCCACCGGTGCCAGGTTTCTCATGATGCCGCCCTCCTCCGCGGTCAGCTTCTCCTTCTTCCCGTTGAAGTCGAAGGAGACCTTTATCGGCTTGCTGTTATCGCCTTTCATCTTCTTGCTGAAGTTCATATGCAAACAGTCCCCATGCCGTCGTCTGGGTGCTGTACCAGCTGTCACGGCTGAGCGAGGCGGCCACCTCCTTAAGCAGCTCGAGTGCCTCTGCGGTGTTGCCGATGGTTGTCAGCGTATAGAGGATGATCGACTGGTCTCTGAGGGCGCTGCCGTAATAGTACGACCTGAACTCTTCCTCGCTCTTCAGGTTCCTTACGTCGGTGAGGCTCTGAGCCACCTCGGGCCGGCCAGTGGTGGCGTAGGCTGCTGCGAGGAACCACCGTGCCAGCGAGGGCAGGTCGGTCACCTCGCGCATGCGGTTCATGGCTCCCTTGTCGGGAGCGCCGGCGAGAGCCATGGTGAAGAGCCTGTAGGCCTGGTCATTGGCAGTGTAACGGTACTGCGGCTGGTACCTCCATGCTGAGGCGGTGGCACGCTGGTAAGCTGTCCATTTGCTCATGAACCCCGCCGAAAGCGCGTAGCCGGCCTCCTGTGCCTCAATGGCGAAGTGGCTGCCAGTCACGTTGTCAACCTAGTTGTCGGGATACGAGCTGCCAGACTACAAGGTAGAAGCCCCTGATGAGATCTGACGCGAGGCGATGCTGCGCAGCGCCTCCTGCACGTTGTTGCGCACAAGGGCAGGATCGGGAAGACTCCATCCCGAGCAGGTCAGGAAGATAAACCTGCGGGAAGGCTGCCGAGGTTATCTGCTCGGTGCACCGGTGAGGGAAGGAGGTGAGCCAGCTCAGCCGCCGCGACAGGTTCACTGAGGGCAGCGAGAAGACCTCCACGGAGGCCGATGATGTACCTGCAATGCCGAATGGTGTGAAGCTCTTTTCATATTTCTCTCCCGGAGAAGGGCACCGGTTTCGGCGCGACGCTCGGGCGGATTCGGCAGTACGTACCTGTACCTCCACTGTCTGACCACCGCGCTCTCGCCGCCGACCTTCGGCCCTGACATTAATGACAGCCTTGCCCGGCTGCTTAGCCGTATCGAACAGGAGCTCCAGGTCCTCGTCGCCCGGCTCTCCGTGAACCTGACGGAGCCGGCAGCCTGTGTGAACCAGATCATCCCATTGCCGGTGGCAGTGACATCAACCTCGCTGATCTCCTTCTTCTGCGCGGAAACGGTCACCGGCAGCGCCACCCTGTCGCCCGGCGAGAGCACGCGGGGGGCCGTTGCCAGTATCATCAGCGGGTCGGAGACCACGACGCTCTTTTCAGCGGAGCCGAAAGTGTTACCTCGACCGGCGGCGGTGACCATCACCCTGACGGATCCGGTGTACTGCGGCAGCCTGATCTTATGTGTCCCGGTCTTGCCAGGAGCCAGGGTAAAGGGTCCTATGAACCGTACCACCGGCTCAAACCGCCGTGCCCTGTTCTTGCTCTGGTCCACCGCCGCCTCGCTGCCTCCTATGGCGAAGGCTTGACCCAGCTTGCCTCCAAAGGCGCCGAAGACAATGTCATACAGATCCCATGTCTTCACCCCCAGAGCATGCTTGACGAAGTACCACTTCCACGCAGATCCGGTGTCCGGTAATCCGTTAGGTCAAGCAGTCCCTCATCCACCACGGCAAGGGCGTACGTCACCTCCTGCCTGTTCTGCTCCTCAATCTTTATCTCAACTTCCTGCCTTGACCTTATCTGGTCAGGCATGGTTATCACCGGAGTAAGTCTGGAAGAGGGGTCTTCTACCATCACCGGTATGACACCGTAGAGTCTTATCGGCGCGTCATTGACCGTCTGCGAGTGCGGCTGCAGCATGGTCACATAGAGATAGGCGTTTGGGTGCCATGGCCTTCGTGGCCGTGACCTTCACCTCCGTGTTGCCTGCCTGCGTGTTCACCTCCTTGATGTCGAGGAAGCCCCGCGCTGTTCGCAATCGTGATGATGGCGCGCCCGTTCTCCGGTGCGGGGAAGGTGAGACTTATCTCATCACCCACGCTGTACCTCTCCTTGTCGGTGTTCAGCTGCAGGAGGCTGGCGCCGTCGTTGCCACCGGGCTTCATGCCGTAGTCCCACGGCCAGTCGACCAGCACTATCATGCCGGTGGAGTGTCCCAGGGTAGTGTGGCACGAACAAGGAGCGCCTCCACTCGCTGCTTGTCGACACTGAAAGAGACCTTCCCCCTCGCCGGCGGCGGTGGTGATCCGTTCGGTAAAAACGTTATCGTTGCGTCCGCGTGCACAGGATGACCCCAGGGCACTCGTCATCCGACTCCGACCACGAGCGGTAGTCGAGCTTGTAGACATCGACTCTCCACCTTGCTGTGAACGGGCTTGCCGTTCTCGTTGACCGTAACCAGACGGACCCGTCGGGACGGTCGGTAAAGAAGATACGACCAAGAGCTCCCAGGCGGAAATATTCATCCCCACAAACGCGGGGTAAGGCGCATAGGGAACAACCGTCTGGTTTATGCTGGCGTCGCCGCCCTTCTGCAACACCCTGTGGTGTAATGGCGCTTAGCATCCCTAAGCCTGTAGCTCATCGTCAGGAGAGAAAGGTGACCACAGCCTCGCCCGAGCTGTTGATAGATTGCCCTCGAAGACCGTCTGGCTGTTAAACCAGAACTGTGTGGCAGGGTCATCGAAGTCATACTGCCCGTACTTGTCAAAGGTGGTCTTCACGGGCTTAACAGCAGATCTACGGTCGACTTCATGTCGCGTGCCGTGGTGCCGTTCAGCCAGGTGACCTTCATCGCACCGCGCATCGCCTTGTTATCTCCTCCGGCAACGGCATCAGCAAAGTCAAGCTTAATCCTCAGTCTGTTCGGTTTGACTGTCTCCACCTTGATGATCTTCGTGAAGGTGGCTGTGCCGATACCAACCTGGACGCGGCAAGTTACCCGTCTGGGCATCGCCGGAGGTGACAGATGTAAATGTTAGGAAACCCTTGTCGTTCAGCGTGGTAACCTGTTCGTCTATCCTCTGTCCTTTAGCGTCGTAAAGCTCAAAGTGAACGGCGACCGGCCGGCTAGGCCGCTTCCCGCATCGCGGACTATCAGCCCCACATATACGGCGTCACCCGGACGCCCTACATCGCGTTCGTGGTAGACGAACGCCCTGACGCCATCCTGCGGCGACTCACCCTACACATCGAAGGAGCTCATTGAGAAGGCGGTCCCGTCTTGCAGCGAGAGATAGTTGCGGTTCTTCTCCCTTCGCGCTATCACCAGGAAGGGTTTTCGCGGGCAGGGAGGGCGCCTATGCCTGACTTGTCGGTGGTGACAGACCCCATCGACTGCATCTGGTAGTCGTAGATCTCAACAGTGGCGGCCTCGACGGGCTCTGCCGTCCGCAGATCCCTGATGAAGATACGGAGGTTGTTGTCACTGCCGCTCTTGGCTATGATGCCAAGGTCAGAGGCAAGTATGTTGCTGACGAGCTTCTTGTCGGGACTGTAATAGGCATCACTGCAGGGGTTCTGGTTCTCGCGCCAGTTGTAGGCATACTCGTAGAACAGACCTTCTTCCGAGAGCGAATAGTAGTCGTCAGAACCCTCCCAGCGCCGGTCGAGGTCGGCCAGCTCAAGCATCTCCTCGTACCTCGAGGGCTTGCGATCACCGGTGCAGGGTAAAAGCGAGTATGAGGGTTGCACGCCCAGCTCAACGCGATAGAGTATTCCCTGCTCGGGTTTATATAATTGGCAAGGTTGATGGCGAAGAGGTTGGTATTCGATTCGGGTCGTAGCCGGCGCCGCTGGCTAGGTCGATGCGGCCGCGCCAGACAGGCCTCCCGAACTGCCTGATGGCGCTCTTGAAGTCATACGCATCTCCCATGCTGTTCTGCTGAAGGAAATAAGGCAGGTTGTTCTCAAAGATCTTGAGATGGCTAGATCAACGGCGCTTAGGTTGGCCGTCAGGAAGGGGTAGACCACGCTGCCCGACGAGGGCATGATGACCCCGCGGCCTGCGGACCGTATACCCGGCGCAACAGGATTGAAGCTGATGCTTCTCTTTACCGGCTCGCCGAGCCGCTGGCCGCGGCTGTTGCGGAGCGAGCCGTCGACTGTCACCTCCACCACCCCTACGATATTTTCGCCCGGGATGACAAGCAGCTTGTTGCCCTCGGCACTGACAGAGAGCGGATGGACGGGATCCGTGGTGACCATCCCGTCAAGCTTATTCCTGCATCGAGCAGGTCTGAGAAGAAGATCTCCATGCTCTCGCTGTTGCCAGTATTGATCTTTATGTTGGTGACGCTGAAGACTCCCTCGGCGGGATGGGCGACGCTGAGATCGCCCTTCGTTTTAATACCGTAGGTGGTGCCGTTCCATGCGATCGCTAGCTCAATCCTCCCTTCGCTCTGCGTATCTTTTCAATGGGTGAAGGTGTGGATGTTATCGCTTTCATGATCCCATATGATCTTCTCATTATGCCTTCCCACACGGGCGGTGAGGAACTCTCTACTCCGGCTTTGTCAGGGCTGCGGTCGGAAGTGACCACTGTGCCGGTCAGCGTGTAGGTGTTTCCTGTTGGGAAGGTCAACAGTGACGGGGTTGATGTTGACGGTGAAGTTCCTCCAAGGGTGCGGAAGACAAGAGGAAGAAAGCGGCAAGCGCTCTCCCACCTGCCCCAGCTTGCTCAGGTCGAGGGTGCCCTGGAAGCTTGTGTCGTACTACAAGGGTTTGGAGGGCTTGAAGATCAGCGTGATGTCATCGGCCCACTTGGTTGTTCCTTCCCTTTATGGCCGCATTGAAGGAGAAGAGTCCCTGTGTGCGGGTGCGCTCGATGGTGGCGCAAACTCCGGGTGAAGACCACCTGCACTGTTCCGGTACAGCGCCTGCACGGTACCCGTGGTATAGGCTGAGAGAACCAAACTGGGAACCCTTGTCAATGATGGTGACGGCAGGGGAGATGGCGGCGGTGTCGGCAAGCTGTTTCCCTTTTCCGCATGACATGACGATGGACGGAAATGACAGCCGTCGAGACGAGAAGACGACGGTTCACTGATATATTTTTTAGGTTTTTCATACAGCAGCGGCAGCCCCAGCCCGGAGCTTCGCCACATAAGGTTGTTCAGACAGCAGTGACTCCTCGCCCGGAGCTTCGCCACATAATCGCGTATCTCGTTCAGCGTCCCCACGGTGACGGTCATCTCCGTACCGCTGGTGGTGATGACCTGCCGGAGAGTGTCAACGGTGACATCCCCCGGTTGATAATAGATCTCGAATGTATCAAACCAGCGATTGAGGTACTTCAGTTTCTTGGTGTAAAAGACAACCATGGGGTCATCATAATAGTTCTTCATGAAGCTGAGCAGCGAATAGAAGCGAATACTTCTGCTCGGCTATCTTTCCAACCACCTGGGGGTCAGGATCGGCAGGGTCATAGGTCAGCTAGTGCGGCGACCCACACTCGATCCATCCGCCCAAAACCATAGTCCCAGCGTTCCAACGCTGCCTTCCAGCCGCAGACTGCTGTGATCTTTTCGGTAAGCGTCATTCATCAGCCCGGTGAGCGAATCGGCATCGCTGATATCCGCATCGAGCCCCCTGATGGCATCCCGGATAGAAAGGTGTCGGGCATGTTCAGTCGTCTCGCTGAGAGGGTCTGGATGGTGCTCGAAATAACTGACAGTCTGCCTGTTCACCCCTGAAAGAAAGCTTCAATGTAACCCATGTTCGTTAACGTGAGACGCCTTTAGGTTCATGGCGGCCTTGTAGCTGCTCATGTACAGGTCGGCGGTTCGCGGGAGGGAGCAATTAATGGCGTCATCGGCCTCATGCCGAGCCTCTCGAAGATGTTGCACACTTCTCACCGGCGTCATGAGGCCGTAGTATATCTCCGCTGATATTTTTACTCTTATCGGGCACTTCTTGACTGCGTGTCGAAAAGACCGGAACGGGTATGTCGGAGCCTCTGTCGTCCCACATCATGATGTGATGAACAGGGTCATCGTACAAAAGTAATAACGACAGTAAGGATTTGTTCTCGATGACAGTAGAAAATTTTTCAGCAAAACGTAAAAAAGATCATTTCGATAATCTGTATAATCCTACTATACGGCCACCCAGTCCCGTGGAAATTTTTTTCTGGAGCGAGGTCATCGTCGTAAACCTCTCCTGAGCTCACTATCTTCCCGTCGTCACCCGCCGCCTCCGTCATAGCCCTGCGCCAGCTCCTTCTGCATCACCTTGATCTTGTCGCTTCCTAACCTTGAGGACCTAGTCGGGGAACGAAAATCTCCTTCAGCTTCATATCCTCGGTCTCGACGTATGCACCGCGTGAGTTCCAATGCGGCTTAGGGCGCACTTGCTCCGTAACACGTTTACGGCGATGGCACCACACCGGGTCGGCAATCACCAGGGCGCCCGTCGCCGGGACGAGGCCTGGACACGATATTTATCTCGAAAAGATCAAAGCGAGACCGGGTCAATCAGCTCATCCTCGATTTTGCGTAGAGAACGAAATCGGCTACGGTGGCGATGGTCTCCGTGCCGTCTCCCTGTCGGATACGCGTGACAGCACCACGGAGCCGTAGCGTATGAGGAGACGCAGGATTTCCTGCTCGTAGTAGCGCCATTTCGTCTCTTCCTTCTTCCTCTGCTGTCTGGGCGCGCCTGGTGTCTGCGGGTTCGACCAGGGCATCCCTGCCGCGGGCCATGCGCTTACGGTCGCGGTAGCTCTGCTGCCTGACGCAGCTTCAGCACCTCGCTCAGGACCCACCTCCTCGGCATGGAGAGCTGCATGCTGGATTATCTCTACATAGACGGTGCGGGGATCTGGTCGGGGACTGAACGGCTATGGATCGCACCACCTCGCGCACCAGGTTGGCACGTCTGACGGGATCGATCTGCGCCTCATCAAGAAGGAGGCTGGTCTTGAACCCCTCACGAAGTCGGTCTCGTTCTTCCTCGCAGGTAGCGTTTGAACTCCTCCTCGTAGACCTTTTATACAGCGTAGTCGGGCCTTCGCCCCCGGGAGCACTTCCGCTACGATGTGATGTTCATGCCCTCCTCGAGCACCATGTCGGCGCCTTCTCACCGAGGCTTTAACGCCGGCAGGAATCCTCGTCGTAGAGCATGGTGATGTTGGGTGAAGCGCTTGATGAGGCGTATCTGCTCCTGTGTCAGGGCGGTGCCGGAGCTGGCGACGATGTTCTCGACGCCGGACTCGTGCATGGAGAGGACGTCGGTGTAGCCCTCCACGAGGTAGCAGCGGTCCTCCTTGATGATGGCCCACCCGCCAGCAGCTGCAAAAGCACCCCACGGCCCTTGCGCGAACAGTCTCCGTCTCAAGGGCGTCCCCGTACGGGGCGGCCTTAGCGTCTGTTTTGATGATGCGGCCGCCGAAACCCAAGCACCTGCCCTGAGAGCCGAGTGGATGGGGAACATGATGCGGCTAACAAGCGGTTGAAGAGGTAACCATCCCGTCCCTCGATCAGGCTGCGGGCTGACCAGGTACTCGCTAGCGGGTAGCCTGCCGCGACGGCCTTCTGCGTGAAGTCATCGCGCTTCGTCGAAGAAGTAGCCTACCAAAAATGCTTGCGCAGGGCAGCGTCAGCGAAGCCGCGCTCACTGGAAGTAGGAGAGGCCCAGCGCCATCCCCTCGTGTGCCGAGGAAGAGGTTCTTCAGTGAACTGGCGCGCAGCGTACGGGGTGACGACGAGCATGCTCTCGCGCTCGTTCTGCTTGGCGATCTCCTCGGGGGTGACCTCCTTTTCCTCCACCTCGATGTGGTATTTCTTTGCCAGCCATCGTAGCGCCTCGGGGTACGAAGAGGTGCTCGTGCTCCATGATGAAGTTGACGGCATTGCTGCCCTTGCCGCATCCGAAGCACTTGAAGATGCCCTTGGCGGGGAGACGGTGAATCAGGGGGTCTTCTCGTTATGAAAAGGACAGAGGCCCAGCACGTTAGACCCCTCTTCGCTTGAGCGAACACGAACTCCTGAACGATGTCAGTTATCCGGAGCAGCGTCAGAAGATTCGTTCGATGGTGGAGTGGTCGATCACTGGAGGTTCAAAGTTTAGTAAAAAGGGAATAGAGGGGCAAGCGTTAAAAATGACCGGCGGGTCATTTTAGCGAAGCAGCCAGATTGCAGGGGAAGGGCAGTAAATAGTAGTGTTGGCAACATTTAGCCGAAGCAATACGTAACTGAACCAAGACATT
>JAXHLF010000030.1:0-206458 GCA_034522515.1 Bacteroidales bacterium
GATCATGACCTCGGGCCGCGACGTTGAAAGCACCGATAGGCAGGCTGGCGCAGCTCTCCAGGGCAGTGGGGATCCATCTTATTATTCTTGACCCAGAGGCCGTCAGTGAGCATCATCACAGGCTTCATCAAGGCTAACTTCCCGTCACGGATAGCCTTCAGGGTCTTCTCCGGCGTGGACTCACGCACCATACTTGACAGCACGGGTGCCGACAGGCTCGTGGGAAGAGGCGATGCCCTGATATCGCAGGGTGGGGAGCCCATCAGGGTCCAGTGCGCCTTCATCGACACTCCGGAGATAGAGGAGCTGACTGACTTCATCGGGTCGCAGCAGGGTTATCCTGATGCACTGCATCTGCCCGAATACGTTGGCTGACGGTACGCACGCCCTGACAACGGCAACAGGGATGTTGATCTGAAGAAGCGCGACCCCCTCTTTGATGAGGCTGCCAGACTTGTAGTACAACACCAGCAGGGATCGACCTCACTTATACAGCGGCGCATGCAGCTCGGATATAACCGTGCCGGCCGTATCATTGACCAGCTGGAGGCTGCTGGCATCGTCGGACCCTTCGAGGGAAGCAAGGCCCGCGACGTGATTGTTCAGGACCCGCAAACTCTGGAACAGATTTTGAAGAGGCTTGATGAACAAACCATCTGAAATGAACATGAAAGGCTTTAAACTTATACGTCCTATCCTCGCCCCCGCTCCCAATATCACCCTCTCACCAGCTTCTGCTCCTGCTGCTGCTCCTGCTTCCACCTTCGCCCATAGTCTCAATATCAATATCACTCTCCTTCTCGCTTTCTACCTCACTCTGGCTCTTCCCGTCGCCGCCCAGAAGGATCAGGAGGCGGTAAGGGTGCTTGAAGAATTCAGCAGAAAAGCCACCGCGGCACCCTCGGTGAAGATTGACTTTACCGTTGATGCCCATGACACCCGTGAGGACCACATCACAACCGTGTCCGGCTCAGCGGTGATATCAGGCGACAGTTACAGGGTGACAACGGATGACAATATCGTCTGGGCTGACGGCAAGGCGGTGTGGAACCTTCCTAGCACCCGATGTAAACGAGGTGACGAGCACACCGATCCTGACCCGGCGGAGGGATCATCTCGGCCGAAACCATCCCTGCTCTTCACACTCTACGAGGAGGGGTACAAGGTGAGACTGCTGGAAGCAGAATGCCAGGGAGTGGGTCATAGACCTCTACCCGGAAGACTTGAATGTCAGCCTGGTACGTATCAGGATGAAGATAGGCAAGACGCTGTACGACCTCAGGTCGGCGGAGTACCGGACCAAGGACGGTATGACGGTCACGCTAACGGCAGATAAATACGACCTCACCTTCCGCCCCCCGCGGCAGGTTACTTTACCTTCAACCCGGCTGACTATGGAGGGAGTGGAGGCTGATAGATATGAGGGTAGGCATGCAGCAGTAGGCAATAGGGAATAGAGGGGCGACAGCGGCAGAGTAAATGACCCGGTGGGTCATTTCCGCGAAGGAGCCAGCATTGCAGGGGAGGGAGTCGGCAGTAGGCAGTCGTCGTATCTAGCGAGTAGTGTGCTGATTGTCCTGAGGTATCCTCAGATTATTCGGCAGCTGCCTAATACGACTGAGAACGAAAAATCACTATTTTCTATTGCCTGATGCCTGTTGCCTCATACGACTGAAGGCTGCGGACTGAGGACTGAGGACTGAAGACTGAAAGAGATGGAACAAGGCGATTTTGAAAATATTAGGGATTGCCATCCTGGTGCTTATTCTGGTCTATATGATTATGAGGCGCAGGACGGAAAACCTGAAGCGTCGACAGGACAAGCGGTCGAGGTTCAGGCGTGAACGCTGAGAAACAATAAAAAAGCTGCCCCGTTACGGAGGCAGCTTTTTTATTATTGATTGGTCTTAAGTCTGATACACCATGACGGTGTCATAAGGCCATTATAGCTGAAGCTCACCGTCCGGAATCGGCCAGAAATATGACTGGGATGTCGACGGAAAGGCGGCAACCGTACCAAGACCCGCACCACTCGCTTTACCGGGAATAGTAAGACTCAGGCGCATGAGATCCATGTTACGGATCCCTTCACCCAGGAATTCCATGTTCCTCTCAAGCAGTACTGCATCGTAGAAGGCTGCTGCGCTGGCGAAATCACCGAGAGCATAAGCTCCTGTAGCAAAGGAGCGTGTCCTTACTGCATTCAGGAGGTCAACGGCCGGCTGGGTGACAGTATTGCCGGCGCGTACCAGTGCTTCTGCACGGTTAAGCAGAACCTCTGCCCACCTGATCACCGGAGCCCAGTCAGACCTATTTGTCTGATCAACGTACTTGGTCAGGTATGGCTTACCGCCAACAGTGGCCATCATCAGCTTCCTGGCATCAGTAGCATCCATGGCGTCGAATACAGTGAACCGGGAGCCAGTTACCAGGCAGTACGACTCGCCTGAGCCCGAGCCGAAAATAGTGTGCCAGGTGGTTCTGTGTTGCTGCTTTGTTGGCTCGCTGATCGAGGCATTGACAGGATCGATTCCGCTGGTTGCGTTGCGGCGAGGCAAATACCCCGGGCATAGCTTGCATTAAGGGCATGTGGCCACACCGAGGTGGCAGTAAATGTAACTGCAGCGGGGACTAATCTCTGGCAGATTCTGTGTCACGACCGAAGCCCAGTTCTGCATATGCAAATAAACCCTGGTCTTTAAAGCAATAATAGTATTTTTTATGCACTCCTTGCGGATCTCAATGCCATTTTCCCATAATCTATAAGGCCAGGGGGCTCCTATCATTCAGGTCCTCTCAGGATTTGTGCATATATTTCAGCAACAGTACTTTTTGCCAGATCATTTTCAGCAGCCGACTTCACTGCTTTTAGTCGCAGAGGAATCCCTCTGTTGGCTACTGGTATTCTCATTATACGGTTTGGAATACAATTGAACTAGGTCGAAATAGCATAATGCCCTGATAGCCAGTGCCTCACTCCGAACTGATTCTATTTTGCCTTAGTAAGAGGGGCCTCCTTATTTGCCTCCATCCCATCCTGGCTGAGGACCCTTTAGGAAAAAAACGTTCACCACATTAATGGTCTGACAAAACAGCTTCCCAGAGGTTCTGCACTTCATTTGAGAGTCACTTACGACTGTTTTTCTCCAGGTGACATAGCAGGTAACCAGATTGGAACTGTTAGGCAGGAAATTATCGCATCTTACATCATTATACACCTGGAACCTTCCGCCCAGATGGTTGCCGCTTTTCAGGGAAGCATACATCCCATTCACCTGGGAGACAATCCTGTCTTTGGTATCAAAAACGGTAAGATCAGAAAGACCGGATCGACCTACGGGATTCATCCATTCATCCTTGACGCATCCGGAAATCAAAATATTAACGTAATATTCCTAACCCTTAATATATTTTTCATATCGGCTCTCTTTCTCTAATTAGTTAAAAACTTATGTTGAACACCGAATTTCATATCCGGGCCTGAGGTGCAGTGTTCCTGTCGATACCCGGTGCCAGGTTCGAATCGGTATTGGTGGAGACCTCCGGGTCAGAACCGGAATATTTTGTAAAAACATAGGCGTTAAATACCTGTCCGTAAATCCTTATCGCTTTCAATATTCGGGCCTTTCCCTGCAATACATTTTTGAAAGTATATCCAGAAGGCCCATATTCCTTATTTTCATCTATGATCACCTTTCTCCACATTCTCAGAGATTGCAAATGCTTAACGGTTGGAAACATTGTCGTTGATGATGGGTTTGGGAATATTGGTATGTTTTTCCCTTGAGTTCCAGGCGGTTTACAGAAAACTTTGACCAGTTGTTCCACCACCTCTGGTCCTGGTACCTGCTTTTGAACCGCTGTACACATAAATATCCAAGAAATATAGGTTAACTTCAGCGGAAAAAATTAAATTTCCGATAAGCTAAGATTATTATCAAGACCGCCATAGATCCTTTGGGAAGTGGGTGAAGCCCATGCTAAACCATCGGCTGCAACGTTCACGGCCGGAGCATTCTCCCCTCCGTCTTTATAATAAGTTCAATGGCTGGCTGCGGGACTTCACGCGGCCATACAGGATCTCTTTGCCGGCTTTATTAACATAGATTCTCCTTTCCGGTTTGCGGGATCCACACTGCAATTCCCACAACTGCTCAGAACGATTCCCTAATCGGGCTTTCCGACAACGGTAATGTTGGTTGTTTCAAACCGCCTGTTGCCGTACGAATTTCATTCACACCGGGCGCCAGTTCAGTAACCTCATTCTGTAAATAGCGTAAAGATTCAACGTAGTGGACCAGTTGAATTTCTTGGTGAGCGAGAATAATGACTGGTCAGTGAGAATTCCAATCCCCTTGTTAACATAGAACCTACGTTCCCCTTAATAGAGTTGCCGGGGATACCTTTGAGGGGGACTAGGCACGTTTAATAGAGCAAGGTTGTTGACACCATTCTAAACCAGTCCATCTTTTCCTAAGCCTGTCTTTCAGGAGCCCAAAGCTGAGACCTATATCATACTTGCTCACGGTTTCCCATTTTCAGATCAGCATTTCCTGCCTGTGAAAAAGCAAAGGGTTGGTATGGCTGCATAAAGGCCTAAACTGTATAGGAACAGAGAGCTGTAATTTCCGATACCGAACATATTCCCTATTCTGTCCAATATCAGAGTTTGAGCCTAAGGTCCGAAACTATATAAGACTGAAATCTTTTCTGGAATTAAGTTTTCATTCGTGATGTTTTCCGCATCCAGAGAGGCTTTCACCGAAATCACCCCATTTATTTTCTTTTGAAAGACCACTGTAACCGTTCACCCGACGGAAACTGCCTTCAAGGTAATTTTTTCTGTCCCAGTTGAGAATTGACCCTGCCGAAAATATGAAGCACTAGTAGTTTTCACCGAAACCGCCTCCGGGTACTCTCATAAGCCGTCGACCATGCTCCGTACAAATGTCTCAAGAATGGGTCTAAACTGCCGTTTTGGTAGCATCCTAGCTCCTGATCCAACGGTTCCGGGTTGTTTCCGTATTCCGGCCAGAAGAGCCGAGAGTTTAGTCTTTTCAACAAAGGTCGTACTCTAATTGGCCGTGTTGGTCCAGGTCCACCTTTTATCCCTTCCGGTCCAGTTGTACACAGCAGCCTCCATAGGAGAAACCGTCCCCACCGATCGGGAGACCAGAAAGTTGTGGTTTCACGCGACAGGTTATCCATGCCGTAAACCGTTTTGATGAAAAAGTCCGGTTATCGGTTCGAGAGCTGGCTGAAAGGGTTCCCGATTATACGGTCTGATTCAAGTAGTATCTGCTTGTTGGTATCAAATATTTGTGCGGGTTATCGATAGCCCAGTTCCTTAGGAAGTCCTGTGCCCATTTCCGCCAATACCCGAATAAAAAAAGGTTCCAGGAACCGTTATTCAATTTTGGGGTCCGATGATCGGAGGAAGGACAAACCCAAATGGTCCGGTACACCAGCACGTGGAAAAATTTGAACCTGTATTTGGTGATTCGGGTGTAACCATTTGTGTAGGCAATGTTAGCACCAATGGAGAAATACTTGTTTACCTTGTGATCCAGGATTCATTCTTACATTTCTCCTTCGGTATAATTGTTCTTGGGACTATACTGTCCTGTCTGGTGGCAGCCGACAGAAAGAAAGTAAGAATGTAGTGGCGGATGAACCTAAACCGTTACGGCGTAGATCTGCTTGCATACCTTTGTGATAAATAAAATCCGGCCAATTTGTTGCAACAATAAATTTGTCATCGGAACTGGTTGACTCTGTTTCAACGAGAGCGGCTCTGCCCAGCATTGGTATATGCAAGGTTCTTATGTTCAAGATATTGCTCTGGATTCATCATTTCTAAAAAGCCGGTAAGGTTCAGTCCAGCCTGAAATAACCGTCATAGGTAACATGGTTTTTGACCTGAATCCTCTTTTTGGTGGCGACGACGATGACACCGTTGGCCGCTCTGGATCCATAAAGCGCTGTTGCAGAGGCATCTTTCAGAATATCCATCGACTCAATATCAGAAGGATTAATATCAGCCAGTGAATTCTAGACGGCAGTTCCTCCAAGGTTCCCTGTAAACACAGGAACACCGTCAACCACAATAAGCGGGTTCGAGCTTGATGTGATCGAGTTGAAACCCTGATGCGGATGACGGGCGGGTTGTTAAGCACACCGTTGGGAAGCGCGTATTGCAATCCCTGAAGCCTTGCCGGCAAGAGCCTGGTCAAGCTTTGCATGTTCATTTTGGCGATATCACCTCCTTTTAATGGCCTAAGACGGCGCCGGCTATGTTACGCCTCTGGGCAGTACCATAGGCAACAACAACCACCTCGTCAACATTGAAGAGGTCCTGCTTGAGGACTACGTCGAATTCTGTTCCTGCCGTCAAATAGTCTGCTCCCGGGTTACATAACCCACGAAGCTGAATACCAGTGTTCTGGCATTAGTCGGCGCCTGAATCGAGAATCTTCCCGTCAGGGCCTGGTGATGGTTCCAGGGTCGTCCCCTTTACTTGTCACTTAAGACGCCCGGCAGTTCTGATCCGTCATCAGAACCTCGTGACCGTACCTGATCGATCAGCGATGTCTGCGCGATGACAAGAAATCCCGTCAGTAGCAGCAATGGAAAGAGCAAAAAAGTATCTTTTTCATAAATTACGTGTTTAGGTTAATAAAGGGTTAGTATAAAAAGTGTCACAATGACAAAAATAGCATAATTTCCTTATTTCCAACGTTCGCATGGCTTTTTTTGATTTCCGTGAGTGATATTCCGGAGCGCAAGTATAATCCGGACATGAAAAAAGGCCGTACTTCTGCCTTAATGATAAAAGGAGGCTGTCCTGTTTGCGGGCAGCCTCCTTTTGTTTTAAAATTATCTGACGGACTAAAGTGGATTCTGTACCATAGCGTCGTTAGCATCCATCTCAGCCTTCGGTATCAGCCACTCCCAGCTCACATCACCCGCAGCAACGCTGGTCAGGTTACACAAAGCAGTTGTGTGGTATCCTCCTCCTGCTCCGGTAGGCCTTGAGAGGGGGAGAGATTAAGGCGTTTCAGATCCGTGAAACGGAAGCCTTCACCCCAGAGCTCGAGCCCTGCAGTTTCAGCATAATCTCATCTATGAGGGCCTGGCCGGTATTGACTGATGGTACATAGTTTGCAGCGTCAGTCTCACGGTTCTTCCTGAGAATGTTCAATGCATTCTGTGCATCAGTGTCGCGGCCACCCATGCGGGCATAGGCCTCAGCCTCAATGAGAAGCATCTCTGCTGCACGCATGTAGACAACATCACCACGACTGTCAGCACCGCCGGCGGCGATATACTTCTGGCTGGTGTAAGGATACCTCGTAAAATTTGGGGGAAGACCCAGAGAGGTATGGAGACCCGTCGGATCGAAATTTGCCTTACGTGCATCAGTAGCAGTAAAGACCGGGTCATTGTGGAGATCCTGATTTATCGCCTTGGGATTACCCCTGATATTCGTGGAACTGAAGTTCCTTGACATTATGCGAACTAGTGAGTAGAAGACAGGTAGTCTGATCCGATATCACTGTAGCGCCCCACATCCACTCCCTGTTGGTATAATCATTGAAACCGCCTGCGTACTCACCGTTGGTCATGAGCGAATAGCCCGGTGCGGGCCTGATTGGCAAATGCGGCGGGCAGCAGTAAAGTCCTGCATGGTAAGGGCAACACGTGCCTGCACACCCCTGACCACACTGAGATTTATGTGTGACTTATTGGGTCTGGTGTGATCAGCAACAAGAGTGGCGGCTTCTACCAGATCAGTCTTCACCTGGGCATAGACCTCCTCTACGGTGTTACGCGGCTGACCGTCGAAGTTGGCGGTAAGCATAATGGGCACACCAAGGTCTCCGTGTTCTGCGTGCCTGCGACATAACGTTTGCCATAGAGCTGAACAAGGTTAAAATGACCCCATGCTCTGTAAGTCAGAGCCTGACCCTTGACGAGGTCCTTTTCGGCCTGCGCGCCCCGTAGCACCATCGATGTTGTTGATGATCATGTTTGCATTAGGAGATGATCCTGTCATACAACCACCATGGGTAGGACTCAACCGGTAGCAGTCTCACTTCTGTGATCCAGCCACTTGTAGGCATTGTTATACCAACCGTTACCTGCTGATGTCATGACAAGGTCTTCACCGAGCATGTCACGCAGAATTTTTGCCGATCCTTCACCTCCCTCGCCCTGGTTGCGCCACTGGGAAAACATGATGCGGTGAATGCCGTTCAGTGCCTGCAGGGCATTGGCTGTGGTCGTGAAAGCTGATTCTGCCGACACCTGGTCAGTTGGCTGGGTGTCGATAGAGTCCTCGCTGCATGACACCATTAAAAGTGAGAGGGCAGCGACGATAAGTGAACTGTATATTATACGTTTCATCGTTTACGGTTTTTTAGAGTGATACATTTATTCCTACCGTAAGAATCCTTGACGGTGTATAGACGTTGTCGGTAGTACCGGCAAATGAACCCTGCGGGTCAAGGCCGGTGCGGGCGTTCAGCAACAGCAGGTTTTCACCGATTAACCATACCCTGGCACCCTTCATGCCTGCACGCTGGGTAATCGATGCCGGAATGTTGTAGCTGAGAGTGACTGCCTTAATGCTGAAGAAGGATGCATCGGTCAGGAAACGGTCAGACGCCGCTCCGAACTGAGTCAGCTTACTGTTATCAAGCCTCGGCACATTCAGTGATATCGCCGGGTTTCTGCCAGCGGTCAAGGATGTCAACATGTATTGCCCTGCCATAGTCGCCTGCATGCATCAGACTGGCGTAGGTGCCGTCATAAATAAGACCACCGATCTGGAAGGTTGACAGCACAGAGAGATCAAATCCCTTATAGCTGAAGGTATTGGTTATACCGCCAATAAGATCAGGAATGGCACTGCCATGATAGGCATACTTGGCATCTCTCTGACTTTGTACTCACAGTGTCAGTTTCATTTATGATCCTGAGGTTGGCAGCCTGCGTGGCAAAGTCCTTGATGTTGGCATCGTATAGTGCCCATCGGTCAGACGGGTCAACACCGTACCAGTCCCTGAGCCAGAAGTCATAAATCGACTTGCCGACCATGAGCTTCTTCGTTCCGCTGATGATCTCCTCCTGCGGAAGCTTGGTGATCTCGTTCTTCACGGTGGAGGCGTTTATATCGATATTCCATATAAAGCTAGGCGTCTTGACGACATCCACTGCAACACGCATTCTCAATACCCTGGTTGTACATCTCCCCGATGTTCTGATCCTGGCTTGTTATGCCGCTCGACAGAGGAAGGGGGACGACAAAAAGGAGGTTTGAAGAGATCCTGTGGAAAACTCCAGTCGAGCCGGTTATTCTCTTAAGCAGGGGCAAACTCAAGTGCGAATCAAGTGTGTTGTTCGACTCCCATTAAGTGTCTCATTGGCAAGGTTGGCCTGGATGAACCCGGGCTCGTTGGCATTGTTGATACCAATATTATACCTGGCCTGCCATGCATAGAAGTCAATGCCGCCGTCATTACCGACAGCCCCGTATGATGCCCCTCAGTTTCATCATATCAATCCATTCCTGTGACTTGATGAAGTTCTCTGCATCCATTCTCCATGCTGCACTGACTGACCAGAAGTTACCCCAGCGTGTGTCCTGGTGAAATTTTGAAGAGCCGTCACGACGGTATGAACCTGAAAGGAAGTACTTCTCATTGAAGTTGTAATTCAGACGGGTGAAATAACCCTCAGTCCTGTACTTGTCAGTATAAGAGGTAAGACCTGTTTGTGGTTGTAAAGTTCACAAGCTCAGTAGTACCGTCAACAATCAGTCCCTGGCGGAAACCGCGGAAATAGTTGTAGGTATAGTCATAGTTTTCATGACCGAGCAGTACCTCTACCGAATGAACATCAAAGGTCTGTCTGCAGTTGAGAAGCTCATTGATGGTGTAGCTTGTAGTGAGCGAGAGTCACACGCTCACCCCTTCCTGCGGGAGCACCGTCACCAACTACCTTATTCTCAAAACCTGCAGCGTTATAGGCAGATACGTCAGATGCAACGTTAACGGTGAGGTTGAAATCCTTCAGGAACATCAGGTCAACGTATGTTCTGGCGCTGAACACATTCCTCTTGAAGAGATCATCGTTCCACATTGTCTCGGCGACGACATGACGGCCGGGGCTGGCACCTGCAGGCCTGGTCGGGAGACCGGGGAGGTTACCAAGGTCATAGATGTACTCGCCTGTCGCCGGGTCTGTCAGGTAATCACCTGTTGCCGGATCATGCGCTTAAACCGGATAAATGGGGCCCATGTTCCTGGTGAAAAAGAACGGGTTAACATAGGATGTTCCTCCGGAAGAGGCAACATTCGATTCTGTCATGTTTCCCGAAAGGTTCAATCCGGTACGCAGCCATTTCTTCGGGAGTGGTATTCACATTGATACGACCGGTAAAACGCTCATAATCCGATTTTAAGAACGTACCCTTTCTCATTAAGGTAACCGAGAGAAACATAATAGTCGCTCTGATCTGATCCGCCGTTGAAGGTGAGTCCGTACTCACCGCGATAACCCTGCCTCATAATGGGTGCCTGCCAGTCAAGGTCACCGGCATAATCACCGAGGATCTGGGCAGATGGATTGAGCAGACCGGTTGTTCCGACAATCTGGTTATTAGCTTGGTTGGTTATGTTATATCCTACCTGGTAATAAGGTTGTTGGTTGAATTCTGAGCGGCTAATGCGCGGATCAACAGGTGTTGCGGCATAAACCTGCCTGTAATAGTCGGCTTCCCACATTAGAGGGTAATAATCGAGGCCCTGTATCCTGTCATATTCAGGTATTGACCTGGTGCTTACACCCTGGGTGGTTGTGAACTGGATCGATGAACGGGATTTGTTTCCGCGCTTAGTCGTAATCATCACGACACCGTTTGCGGCCCTGTTACCGTAAAGAGCCGATGATGCGGCATCCTTAAGAATCGAAATGCTCTCAATGTCCTGGCTGTTCAGGTTGCTGATTGCCCCTGAGTAAGGAACACCGTCAACAACATAAAGTGGTGCGTTCGAAGCAGATACGGACCCGAAACCGCGGATACGGATATCCTGGCCTGACCCGGGCTGCCCGCTGGCTGAAGTCACCTGGATGCCGGGTTCATACCCTCGATCGCCTTGGTAACGTTGCGCAACAGGCCTTGTCTCAATGCTCTTGCTGTTTATCTGAGCTGTTGCACCTGTAAATGAACCCTTCTTGGCAGTACCATAAGCAGTTACAATAATCTCATCCATAGCAACGAGGTCAGGCGCCAGGGTAACGTTAACCCTCGTCCTGCCGCTTATCTCAACGACCTGGCTCTGCATCCCGATAAACGAGAATTCCAGAGCTGTGGCCGTTTGTGGGACCTGCAGGGTATAAACACCATCAGGCGCTGTGACGGCACCCAGTGTCAATCCCTGCACTTTAACGGTTACACCCGGCAGCGGCAGCCCGTCCTCAGAGCTGGTTACCGTCCCGGTAATCTGCACTGTCTGAGCTATTGCTAAAAGGCCTGTAACCATCAACAATACAAAAATCATCAAATGTTTTCTCATGTGGTGGTAATTTAGGTTAGTAAAGAGTATAGGCGATAATTTTACGGGTGCAAAAATAGCGAATTTTAATTAAAATACAATTATGCCCTGCTGTTTAACATTTGTTCCGCGAAACCACACTGGCTGTTACCAAATAACGAAAACTAACCTGTGCGTCCGGCAAACAGATCTGCACTGCGCTTTGGCTGCGGCAGCAGTCTTATCTTCCTAAGAGGTTTCTGGCAGGCCAGCCATTTTTATAAGGTATTGCTCCAATTTAGCTGCTTTTTTATCAATCTCCCTCCCCTGGTTCAAGGAGCGAGTCTGCAAAGAACAGTGTCCTTCAGGCCTCTAAGATTTATCTGCACATTTAGAAAAGCTCCTCTTATGCAGGCTCTTGTGGCTAAAACTCCTACCGCTGCATCAGTGACTGAATTGGGATTTACCTGTTTTTATCATTTCGGCAAGAAAGCTCAAACGATCTGACAGCTTCCTGCATGACTGTCAATGGCACTGTTGAGGCAGTTTGGTAGCCCCTCCTCCACGGCAGCGGCCCTTGCTGCCTTCTCCTCCTCATTTCCCTTGGGCATCTCGAAAGCCCTCAGTATGGCGTTGTACGCATTGGTGTCCTCATCCACAAGCTCAAGCAGTCTCTTCTCTGTCTGTACCCCCCGTTCCGCCCAGGCTGCGAACCCCTCCCACCGGGAATCCCATCCTCTCTTGTGGGCTGACAGGTTGGCCACCATCACACCCAGGGCAACGCCCATGGCTCCCATGGCTGCCGCGACTGACCCGCCGCCGGGAGCAGGCGACTCTGACGATGTCTCCCATACGAACGACGACAGTGACATCTCTGCAAGTTTCTGCGGATGCTGATCGTGCAGGATGTATTCAATGATCTTTTCCTCAGGCTTGAAGGGCTTGAGCTCCGAGAGGCCCATTGACCTGACGGCAGTATTAACAAGCTCTGTGTCAGAAACGCCTGCTGACCTATGCTGTTTATGCAGGAAGTACCTTCCCGCCTCAAGCATTGACTTCAGGGGAATGAGTCCTACCAGCTCCGAGCCCGTGACACGCACCCCGCTTCAGCCTTACGGCACACCTCATCGAATGCTTCGTGCACAGGGGTGCACGCCGATGTTCGTCAGGTTCATCGATATCTGCGCAAAACCGTACTCCGGGATAAACCATCCGATGGCCTTGACAGCCTTTAACGACCCTGGGATCATTACAGGATCACCATCGGCATCCTTCACCACTCTTCCGGTTATGGGATCCCCTTCGCGCTTCTCGCGGCCCCGCTCCCTGACATCAAAGGCTATGGCATTGGCCCTGCGCACCGAGGTGGTGTTGAGATTAATGTTGAATGCCACGAGGAAGTCGCGCGCGCCCACAATAACCGCTCCTGCACCGGCATCAAACCGTGCCGGACCGAAATCGGGCTTCCATGAAGGGTCTTCAAGCTTCTTCTTCAGCCCTTCATACTCGCCGGCCCTGATGGTTGACAGATTCCTTCTCTTTTCTTCAGATGCAGCTGACTCATAGCAGAATACGGGCAATGAGAGCTCCTCTCCAATCCTCTTTGCCAGTGAGCGTGCATAGATCACCGTCTCCTCCATGGTGATGCCTGCGACAGGTACCAGGGGACATACATCCGTAGCCCCCATGCGCGGATGGGCACCGGTATGCACTGACATGTCAATGACCTGCGATACTTTTCTTACCGCCCTGAAGGCTGCCTCACAGACAGCTTCAGGCTCTCCTACGGATGCCAAAACCGTCCTGTTGGTATCCCTTCCCGGATCAACATCCAGCAACCTCACCCCTTCAACTGATTCAATCTCATCAGTGATCTGCCTGATTATTCCCATGTCACGCCCCTCGCTGAAATTGGGCACACATTCGATTAGTCGGTTATTGGTCATAATATATGGTATTGTCGATTTGAGATGTGTGATTTGTGAATTGAGTCGACGATTTTATAATGAATGTGCCTCCACTATTGCCTACTCCCTACTCCCTACTGCCTGAACGATAAACAACCCGCCCGTTCAGAATGACAGTCTCAACAAGGTTACTGCCATACGCATAGGGCATATACTCATATGATGGTATCTTCTTCGTAATGAACAGATTTGCCTTCTTGCCTACCGTCACTGAGCTGTGCGTCTCCTCAAGGCCCATTGCATAGGCGGAATTTATCGTCACGGCATTGATCGCCTCCTCCGGTAGCAATCTCAGCCTGATACATCCCAGTGACATCACAAGCTTCATGTTGCCGGAGGGTGAAGAGCCGGGATTGTAATCGCTGGCCATGGCAACAGGCAGCCCGGCATCTATCATTTTCCTTGCCGGGGGGTCAGTCATACCAAGGAAGAAGGCAGCGCCGGGCAGCAGTGTGGGCATCGTACCGCTTCCCAGCAGAGCAGGTAATCTCCTCATCACCCGTGAACTCAAGGTGATCAACGGAGAGGGCCCTGTGCCTGACCCCTGTCTGTATCCTCCTGAATAGTCCAGCTCGTTGGCGTGCATCTTCGGACGCATGCCATACACGCTCACCTGCCGCAAGAATCCGCGAGGTCTCCTCCACGGTGAAAAAGCCCCTGTCACAGAAGACATCTATATAATCGGCCAGTTTCTCAGCGGCCACAGCCGGTATCATCTCATTGACAATAAGGTCTACATACCCGCTCCTGTTATCGCGGTACGCGGCAGGACATAGCATGGGCCCCGAGAAAGTGGACTTCACCGTCAGAGACGACTCCTGCTTTATCCTGCGATCACCCTGAGCATCTTCAGCTCATCCTCGCGTGGTCAGACCGTAGCCGCTCTTGATCTCCACGGCTCCCGGTGCCAAAGGAGATGATCTCCCTCACTGCGTTCCATCGACTGCGTGACGAGCTCCTCCTCAGAGGTCTCATGCAACAGCCTGGCAGAGTTGAGAATGCCGCCACCCTTCTTGCTATCTCCTCGTAAGACAAGACCTCTGATCTTGTCAGTGTACTCCTTCTCCCCGGCTGCCGGCATAGACGAGGTGAGTGTGCGGATCACAGAAGGCCGGGAAGACAAACCCGCCGCCGGCATCGAGCCTGCTAAGGTCGCTGCTGAACGATGGCATGCTTTTCATCTGCCCGTACGCAGCTATGATGTCATCCTCGATAAGAAGCCAGCTGTCTTCAAGAACAGGCAGATCCGCCATGTCACTCCCGGCGACGAAGGCCACCTTTTTATCCCGGATCTGCACAAGCATTCCGGTATTATATATTATAAGGCTCATGGTACCGGTTTTAGAGTTCACTAAGGTAGCAATATTAAAAATATTAGGTTATGAGCGTCATTTTCTTTATTTTTACGTGCTTTAAAAACCAACTCTATGAAAAAACTCACTGTTATTATGCTTTCCTCCCTCCTGACAGCCGCGGTTATGGCTCAGGATTGCCAAGACAGGATGGAACTTCGGCGCACTGCCTGCCGACCACCTACAGTACCGACCAGGGCTTTCAGTACGGTGCACTGGTTAATCTGTTTGACTACGGCGACGGATCAATCTATCCGGATTATTATCACAAGATCTATATCGAGGCTTCAACCTTCACCAAAGGAAGCTCCATCCTCAGGATCATGTACGATTCCGATTATCTCATCAAGGGAATAAGGTATGCTGTTGACCTGAGCTATATGCCGGACTTTGCATATGATTTCTACGGTTTCAACGGATTCGGATCAGTATATAATAAGGAGTGGACCGATGACGAACTGGTTAACAACAACCTACCCGCCTGACTACAGGAGCCGTCTTTTCTATGCCATGAAGCGAAACCTCTTTCGTTTCAAAAACGATTTCATAGGTAAAATCGGAGAAAACAACTGGAACTGGAATGCAGGGCTCAGCATTCAGCAGTTCGAGGTGGGTAATCTTAATGTCACCAGGTTCAATAAGGGAAAGGAAGAGGATGATCCGAAATACCTCGACCCTGACCAGATGACACTGTTTGAATATTACACAGGTGCAGGAATCATTTCCGATGAAGAGGCTGACGGAGGCTGGATAACAGGCATCAAGGGAGGCATCTCCTATGAGAGCCGCGACCAGCGGGCCTGCCCGATGAGTGGCATATGGGCAGAGACAGGGATTGAAGTGGCGCCCTCATTTCTCGGCTCCGAATCCACTTTCGGCAAGCTCTACTTCACCTGGAGACAGTACTTCACCCTAAAGGAAGATGATCTTAGCTTTGCGTACAGGCTGGGTTACCAGACCACTTCTTTCGGTGAGGTTCCCTTCTAGTACCAGGGACAGGTGATAGTATCAGAACTGAGAGGCGCACTTTCGGGAAGGCTTGGCGGCAGCAAGACGCTAAAGAGGCATCCTCAGGAACAGAGTGGTGGGCAACGGCTTTGCTTACGCCAATGCCGAACTGCGCTGGAAGATGGTGCGCTTTCGCTTCATCAACCAGAACTTCTACCTCGGAACAAACTACTTCGTGGATGCAGGCATGGTTACCTCCCCGGTGGATGTAGACATACCGGCCCACTCAACCTATCTTGCGGCCAACCACCCCTGAAGAATCAGTGAGCAATTACCTTATTGACCAGAAAGATACTCCTCACATTGCGGCAGGCCTCGGGGCTGAAAATAGCCATGAATGAAAACTTCATCATCTCGGCTGACATCGGCAAAGCACTGAAGGAGCAGGACGGAGGAATAAATTCTACATCGGACTGAATTATCTCTTTTAGAATCAGGATTAGGCAGTAGGCAAGTAGGCAATAGTCGTTCACATTGATCCGTCACGGTATCCCATGATTATCCGGTAATCCCACTACTGCCTATTGCCTATTGCCTATTGCCTATTGCCTATTGACTCTACAACTTGCCAAGCCACATCCCGAAGGCAACACCATATAGTTGCCGAGGATCCACCCTATCAAACCTGTTGCCAGCCCTGTGAGAATGACATCCTTGTTCTTCAGGGCTGCTGCAACCATAGGCACAAACGGAGGCAACTATATGAACCCTGTCGTGGTCAGAAGATAATGGTCAGCACTGATGCTGGATATCCACGAGAAGAAAAGATGCAGGAACAGGGATCCGATTAATAAGCACTAGGTGACAAGAAGCATCAGGTTAAGGTACTTCGCCTGGAAGATAACGCTCAGGTCGCACCTGAAGGCGATGACGATCGAAAAGGGCAATAATGAAGTACATCCCCAGCTGAAAGGTCTTTTTGATATTTCGTACCTTCGGAATAAACGATGCAGCCACCCCAAGGGTGGTTATTGTCAGGATCAACTGAAACCGTCATTGGCACGTTGGGCACCAGGAAGCTGGCTCCAAGTCCCAGCACCACTATAACTACGGAAAAGTCCAAGTGCGCTCAATAAGCGGCAGAACGGTGTACTTCCTGAATATCCCGGAAAAATTGTCAAAAACTCCTCGGCCAGCTGATCACCCATTCCCTTGAAATCAAAATCTTCGCCATTCTTGTCTGCCCGCCTTTTGAACGGCGGGAAGGAATAACCTGAAGAACGCCGGCCCGGCGGTAATGAAGAAGAAGTACGACCAATGCCCCTACAATCATGTCATAGGTATTTGTCATTATGAATGCATTCGGTTCAACATCGAGCGCCAGGGCTATGGAAGCCAGGTTGACCGAGCCTCCTGTATAAAGCCCTATAAGCATCCCTCCTATCTTGTCACTCCCTTCGACCTTGTCCCTGAAGATCAGGTAACCTGTTGCCACAATGATCATTACTGACACCAGTGCAAGTGCCATCGAAAGGAACCCTTTGCCGGAGAATTTCAGCCACCTCCTGACATTGAGTGAGAAGAGTATCAGGGGTATGGCAAGGGGCACCAGGGCTGTCTGGGCGCCATCCTGAACGCCGGCTATACTGTTCACCCTCAGATCACGTTCCGAAAAAGTACCTGCAGCGACCATCTCAACTGCCTCGGACTTTGGAACAAACGACCTGTCCTGCCCTATGGTGGCTTCACGGAAGGCATCACTGCCCCGCGGCAAAATGCCTACATTGGCTATCAGGATACCTGTAGCGTAGGCAAGAACGATAGCCCCGATCTTCTTTACAAAGGATATTTAAGGGTTAACCAGATGAGAAACATCGGAAAGGTGATGTAGAACACGACTAGAATGATGAGATTCAGCATGGCGGTCAGGTTTTGGTGCACCTAAAATAAACAAAGCGCCCTGCATGCGAGGCCGGGCGCCGTTAAAAGAGGTATTAATGCTGATTGTGGTAAGTATAATTACTTATCAGGACACTCTTCAAAACTTTTCCGGTATTGGTCTATTGCCCTCTAACTCATTCCCATGCTTGAGAATTCCTCCGTCATTGAAGATATTCTGCATCAGTTTATCTTCTTTGTCAGGTACACGAGGAAGAGCGTTATCCGACACATCAGCGCAGTCGGCTGCATCAGCATTGCCCAAGGGGAGACATCCTGTCGGAGAAATCGACCAGGGAATCAAATCCCGAGATTCCTGCTCCGGCTGTTGTGGCGGTGGGCGACTGTGATACGGTGTTGACTCTCACATGTCTCTCCTTACCGTAGATATAACCGAAGCTCCTTGCTATGGACTCAAGCAGGGCCTTGGCATCACCCATGTCGTTATAGCCCGCCAGCGTACGCTGTCTGCCGCCAGCATGTGATTTCAGTCCCAGGCGACAGGAGCCCCATTCATTTATGGCATCGAGTTTATATGCTGTCTGCAGAATACGGTGAAAGCTCAGAGCGGATATATCCAGGGTCTTAAGCATATTCTCATAGCTGATCTCCGCATAGGGTATCCCCTTTCTCACGTTGGGAGACATTCCTGATCAAGCTGCGGCGAGTAAGTCCAGCTTCCCGTCGAAATAGTCAACTGACTTTCTGAAAAGCTCTTCCAGGTCCTTCATGCTTGTGGCATCGGCAGAGATGACCTCGCTTCCTGTCTCTCTCAGCCAGCTCGCCTATAGTGCCCATGCGTATTGCCACAGGTGCATTGGTCAGCACCAGGCGCGCACCATGGGCACTGGGCCCTTTCAGCTACATGCCATGCGATGGACTTGTCGTTCAGGGCACCGAAACGCTACGCCCTTCTTACCCTCTAAGAGATTGGTGATCATAGCTTTGATTTTTACCTCGTACTTCTTCTGTTCAGTGTCATCTGCCTTCGAGCAGCTCACGCGCGTTACGTATGGCAGCGTCTGTAATGGTGCTTCCGCTCAGCAGTCGTGCCACCTCTGTGACCCTTTCATCGTCACTTAACAACCTTACACGGGTAATTGTTGAAGATGATCGCTTCTCCTCCTTGTATACGTGGTAATGCAGATTCTCCCCTGGATGCCACCTGCGGGCAGGTGAAGTTATGTTTATGACCTGCATGCTCTTCCCCATGTCTGATAGTATGCTTCCAACCATGGAAGCCACCTCTCCCGAGACACCTGAATCTATCTCGTCAAATATGATTGCCGGCAGTCCGGAGCTGCTTGCCAGCACCGATTTCAGGCAAAGCATCACCCGTGACAGCTCTCCCCCGGAGGCGCAGCGCGACAGCTGCCTCGCTGGCTGCAACTTGCCTGTTGGCGCTGAAGAGGAAGTCGACCCCTGTCAAGACCTGCCGGCCCTGGGTACACCGTGACCGCGGTGAAATGCGTGTGCCTCAAACCGTGCATGAGGTATCCCCAGCTTCTGAAGCAGGCCTATGATCTCTCTGGCCAGCGGGGCTACGGCGACACGCCTGGCTGACGAGAGCCGGCCGGCAAGCTTCACTGCCTCGTCATATGCACTGTCAGCTCTTTTCTTCAGCTCTCCAATCTTCTCATCAATGTCCCCCGTGGCCGCTACAGCCTCCTCCACCTGTCTCTCGCCTGGCCAGGAGCCCAGAACAGATCGCTTGCACCGGTGCTTCTGCATCAACGAGTAGATGGTATCAAGCCGCTGTGTTACATATTTCAAGCCTGCCCGGATCAGCAACGGTCCTGTCATTAAGCTTCTCAGCCTCGCTATGATATGTCATTGAGATCAATGACCTGTGCTTCAAGACGTTTCTCGAGCTCGACGGCTTCCTGAAAGCCACCCGGAGTATTTTTGCCAGGCCCGCGGTGCGGGCGAAACGCAACAGCGTGAGCGTTGAGACATCATCGCCTGACAGAGCTTCCGTTGCCGTAGCCAGAGCCTCCTTTATCTCAGCGGCATTTGTCAGCATCTCCTGCTCCTTCTCCAGGGTCTCCTGCTCAGTCTTGAACAAGCTTCACGGCATTGAATTCATCGAGCTGATGCGAATAGTAATCATGATCGGCCCTGCCCCTTTCCATGGTCAGAGAGGCAGATTGATACTCGCCCTTTGCCAGCAAGATGCTTTGGTAAACACCGGCGTAAATCCCTGTATAGACTGGTGTTTCCGGCATATGCGTCAATGACCCGCATCTTGGAACATACTGTTCCCGTCGCAACGTCAGATGCTGTGCCAATGGACATCTATCAGCCTGTCGCCCAGCTCTTTCATCACGCTGAGGGTAACCGGGATGTCATTGATGAATGCCTTAGACTTGCCCGCGCGGGGTTATCTCCCTGCGAAGGATCGCCTCGTCATCATAGTCGACCCCGTTCGTCTCGAAGAGCTCCCCGAAGATCATATCCCCTGATATTGAAGTCGGCTTCAACAATACATTTCTCCCTGTCGCTGAGAAACACCGATGTGTCAGCCCTTTCGCCAAGAACCAGTTCCAGTGCGCCAAGCAGGATTGACTTACCGGCGCCGGTTCCACCCGTGATAATGGTAAAACCCTCGCCGAAAGCCCATGTCAAGCTCTCTTATTATGGCATAGTTCTTAACTGTCAGTCTGCGAAGCATGGACGCTGTCTTATCCTGAAGGAGATAACTATCTTCTGGTATTTTGTCTCGTTGGCGAGATCTATCATTCAGGATCTGAAGTCCTGTCTTTCTCATCGGCAAATGCCTCAAAAACCTGGACGATTTCGTCAGCCTTGGCATCGAGGATAATCGTCATGTAATCATGAAGGGGTCAGGACGGCTGCGATAGACCTCCTGCAACCCTGCGCAGACTCTCGTAGATCTCACTTCTGGCCAGCGCCATGTCAGCTCCATATTGTCAAGCCCCCTCCGGTGATAGAGGTATGTGAACTCCCTTGCCCCTGAATATTCATTGTCAAGGATGTTTTTCACAAGCCAGTAACGATTCCTGTTCCTTGAGCCGTCATAGGGCTTCCATCCCGGTTCCCGCAGACATCTGAGCATTGGCGACGATCTTTTCAGCTATCTGGAAATATGGGGTGCCGCCTCCTGTATTGAGTATGTCAAAATACATACCCGATAAAGAGATAGGCATAATATGCCAATCCCGAGGCAAGATTGCTGGTGTGGCTGTTGGGATTGAATTCGATCGGGCTGAAATTCAACATCCTGAACTGGAAGCTGTTGTCAACGAAGTTCAGTACCGTTGATTCGTAGGTTGTGTTGAAGACCGGCCGGCTGAGCTGAATCTGGATCGTGCCCCGAAACTCGTCTGATGAGAGCTGCTCGTCAAGGTTAGTAAGAAGATTGCACTCAATCCTCCGAGAAACTGAACAGATTGTCGGTCCAGGCCATGCTGTTCATAAACTCATAAATGTCGCGCTGCATGCTCTGAAAGATCTCCCGGTTGGAACCTTGTATCTTCTGTGCCGAAACCTGGACATTGCCGTAGAGCTCCTGGGGCATAGCCAGAGGGGAGACGAACAGTATCAGGAACGGCCGTAAGAAAAAGCCTGCTTTTGATTGATTGAATCATGCCTGATCAATGTGTAGTGGGGGATGATCTTTCTAAAAATATCCAAGGCAACCTCGCCCTTTGATTTCAACTCAAATTTATCAATTATATTGTTTCTGTCAATTATGGTGATTCTGTTTGTATACATAACCAAAACCAGCACCTTTATCCCTGCATTGAATTCATAATAATTACATCAAGGTTTTTCCGTTCTAAGTTTTGCCTTGGCATTTACAATTTCATTATGAGTCTCAAGGGCAAATCCAACAGGATCTGAGATTTATTTTTCATTTTCCCCAGAGCTGCCGGCGATGTCTGCTGTGGGTTTCAGCCTGAGAAATAGATCGCTTCTGGTCCTTTTCATCTTTCTGGTTTCGATTCTCTCAGGAGAGAAGTCAGCCACAGCGGCAGCAAGGATTGCAATATCGCATGGCGGCAAATCTCTTTAATGCATTCTGATGCCATGGATGCAGCAGAAACAACATTAATAATTTTAATGGTTTTATTTCTCGGGGAGGAATAGTTACCGGACCCGAGCACCAGCTCTACACTCAGCTCCATAATCTGCAGCTTCATCGGCAAGGGCAATTCCCATTTTGCCTGATGAATAATTGCTTATAAAGCGTACCGGATCGATCTGCTCATGGGTAGGACCTGCGTTGATAAGGACCCGCTTACCTGTCAGAGGCTTATAATGTTTTTTTTTTGAAAGGAAGGCTCTTTATCTCCTTTACTATGTCTTCCGGGTTCCGACAATCCTCCCTTTACCATTCAGAGCCACTTGCAAGCTCTCCCATCGGGGTGCATCAAGAATATGATTGCCATACGACTTCAGAGTGTCGATATTCCTTCTTGTTGCCTGGATGATTCAGCATATCGAACATCCATTGATGGCGCCACAAAGACAGGGCACCTCGGCCGACAAATAGGTATGTAAGAAGCAGGTTGTCGGAAATACCCGTTTGCCATTTTTGAGATGGTGTTTGCAGTTAGCCGGAGCAATTAGGAACAGGTCAGCCCATAATCCAAGGTCAACATGACTGTTCCAGTCTCCCTTTCTCCGGACTGTAAGATTCTGCAAGCACAGGATTTTTGGATAATGTTGCCAGGGTCAGCGGGGTAATGAAATGCTTTGCATGACTGGTCATTATGACCTTAACCTCGCAACCCTCCTTAACAAGCAAACGGATAACAGTTGCAATTTTATAGGCCGCAATACCTCCGGTTACTCCAATAAGTATTTTCTTACCTTTCAGCATTAAAGCTAAATTTTGCTTTTGCCGGCCACTGTATCAGGGTTCCTGTAAAAAATCTTGCCTTCCTACAAGCTCCTGCAGAGCGATAACGAGTTGGCTTGGGAAGCCGTTCATAGAACTTAGATATCTCTATCTGTTCGCGGTTCTCAAAAACTTCTTCAAGATTATCGGTGTATGAGGCAAACTCTTCAAGTTTCTTATTGAGTTCCTGCTTCATCTCAACTGATATCTGATTTGATCTTCTTGAAACATATCATAACTGTTTCATAAATATTCGCCTGTATCTTTATGTCATACAGGTCAAGATTACGTGTAACTGTTGTTAAGGGATGCCATTGATTTTCTATAATCCATATTTATTTACTTGTATATTAACTATCTGTTTTCTGTAGTATCTCAATTTTAAGGAATCTGGCAGTATCCTGATAAATTTTTTTTACATCCCTTAAATAGTTTGCTCTTCGGAAACTCTTCCATGAAACGAAAATATTCATCAAGTGTTGCCTGGTATCTCTCCTTCTGTTTGATTTGGTAACTGTTTTCAGCATAAAGGAACGGTGAATTAAGTTTCAGGAACATCATTTCCTCTCTGTATTTGGAATCCGAGAACTCCTTCAGGCTGTTTGTAAGTGCTGTAATGGATGCACTTGAATATACTCCTTCATGTCATAATAAAGCCTGGCACTCAAATACGACTTCTCGACAAGTCTGTCCTGAAGCTCTGTTAATATAGTTTCCTGGCTTCCTCCACCCTGGGGCTGATGAGGATACCGGTTCATAAAAAGACGGTGAATCCTTCAATTGCCGTTTCTGGTAGCTTGTCCTGATCAAGCTCTGGCTCTGGAGCGAATTGTAATAGTCGCACATTTAGCGGCCAGGAATACGGTTGCATCTTCAGCATTTTCTAAATGGATATCTGTACAACCAGTGATTTAAAATAAGAACCCGCCATATCATACTGTTTCATTCCGTAGTAGCTCTGGGGCATCGATGTTAAGCTTCGCTCAGCCTCTCGCTAGCTCTGTATCGTGGGCAGAGCCTGTCCGTACAACTCAGATAGCTTTTGCATATTGTTTCGGAATCATAATGATTCTCTTTCTTGGTTCTTCCTTCAACGTCATAATCGGAGCTCTTAAGGAGCTTCTCATACTGACCGCAGCGAGATTGCGACAAGTAGCCATGATTTCAGACAAAATTGTGGATCACTGATTTTTATAGAAATAAAAGCACAAAATTTATCTAAAAATATTGGTCTTATAGATAGACGCCAATTATTATATTTTCTGTTAGATCTTCAGACAGTTAATTAAGGGGTAAAGACATTTACTTCCTTTTAGTGGAACTCGCATGAAACACTTCGTGAACCTTTATGGTAAGAGCCAGACTAATCAGGAGGTAATAGATAGTATCCAGTTTCTACGAAGGGAATACAAATGGAAGAGATATGCTCAAAGAGATTAGGTACTTATTAGGTATCAAAGAGAAGTTATTGTTTCTAATATTAATTTGCGCATAAATTCACAAAAAGTAACTCAACATGGATATATTTTGACAAAATCAAATCGAACAAAGGGCCGCTGGGTCAATATTCAGCGACTTGCCGACGGATACTTTATGTTCCCGAAACTGGAAGGAGAAATTTCTCCAAGGATGAAGTTCAGAGGCAAGGAGGTTCTTACCTGGAGCCTCAACAATTATCTTGGGCTGGCAAACGATCCCGAAAGTAAGAAAATCGATGCCGAATGCTGCAGCAGATATGGTCTTAGCCTATCCGATGGGGGCCAGGATGATGTCGGGTCAGACCACCAATCACGAGAGATTTGAAAAACTGGCAGCTGAATTTGAATGAGAAGAGGATCCGCCTATCTTCTCAACTACGGTTACCAGATGGTCTCGATAATCGATGCTCTTGTCGACAGGCATGATGTCATTGTTTATGACTCTGAATCACATGCCTGCATAATGGACGGCCTAGGCTTCACTTCGGAAGACGATTTGTCTTTCCGCACAATGATATGGAAAGCTGTGGAAACAGCTGCGAGCATGCACGCAAAGCTTGTCAGAGAGACAGGCGGCGGCATACTTGTTATTACCTGAAGGTGTTTTCGGAATGGCAGGCGACCTGGGCAAGCTTGACGAAGATCGCTGCCCTTAAAGAAATATAATTTCCGCCTTCCTGGTAGATGATGCTCACGGAATTTGGAACCATGGTGGGCTAACGGTAGCAGGCACAGGAGAACACTTTGGCGTTCAGGACCAGATAGACGTATATTTCGGCCACTTTCGCGAAAATCAATGGCGGGCATCGGAGGATTTGTTGCCAGTAACAAGGATGTGATCGAGTTATCTCAGGTATAACCTCCGTTCCCAGAAGATACGCAAAAGCCGCTTCCGATGGCTATGACCATAGGCGCCATCAAACGCCTTGAGCTGATCAGGGACCATCCCGAGAAACGTGAAAAACTGTGGGCTATCACCAATGCTCTGCAGAAGGGCCTAGGGAGGCAGGCTTCGATCTCGGAAGGACGGAGTCACCTGTCACCCCCATCTTCCTTAAGGGAGGAATACCCCAGACCACCCAGCTGATCAAGGATCTGAGGCAGAACTACGGCATTTTCTGTTCAGTGGTAATCTACCCCGTGGTGCCCAGGGGGTGTCTCATTATGCTCCGTATAATACCTACAGCCGCCCATACAATGGAAGATGTCAGGTACACTATTGAGGCATTCAAGGAGATCAAGAAAAACTGAGACGGGAGCCTATCCTGATGAGGTAGCTGATTTCAGGAACTGACCCCTTTTTGCCCTCCTCTTCAAGGTCATTTATTCCAATAAAGGAATACTGGTATTCCATAGGGAGTATCCTTGCATACTCCTCTACCCCGCCATCATCAAGCATGCATTTATGATCTTGCGTCCCACACGGGAGGAGCAACATAGACTGCCGACTCCTCGGTAAATTATTAAGAACAATCTAATATCAGGCCGATAGTGGGAAAACGCAGTTTCAGACCTGCTCAGATATTAAATTCTCTCATCCAGATATCAACATCTTGTAAAGAAAAGCGGAAAATCCTGTAATGAAACCGGCTTGTGTTCGTCATTGAAGAAACAACTATCAGGAAACATTTAAAAACGGACAGTAATGAGAAGAATGGTTTTAACAGTTTTAATCTCCGCATTTGCGGTTTTGATCTACGGCCAGCGGAACTCACTCGATGATTTTTTCGACAGCTACTCAGACAGGGACGGTTATACTGCGGTGACCAGTCAGATGGCAACCTGTCGGACTGCTCGTGAGCTTTGGGACGATAATTTTAAAATGGACGGTTCAGGCAATAAAATCACCTCTGTCAGAATGGTGCACAGGAGAAAGGAGCCGGTCTCTCAGGAGCAGGCTTCCTCCAGGAGATCCGGGGAGTGATCAGGCGCGGCAGGTACGAGGAGCTTGTTACGGTAAAGAACCCGGATACCGACCTGCGTATCATGGTGAAAAGTGCCGGGAACTCCGTCAGGGAGATACTCGTTGTTGCCTCCGGCGAAAATGCGGCAGTTATACAGATCTGCGGCAACCTCACACGCGAGGACGTTGAACGCCTCACTGAAAATCATGCGGAAGGACTGGCACGACTTGAAATGCTTGAGAGTTCAGGGAAATGGTAAGCTTGGGGAAGAGCCAGAACGAGATGACCCCCGAAGAATTCAGGAAAATAATCCTGCCGGAAGGGCGAAGGCTGTATGCCCTCGCCTTCCGGTACCTGAATAACAGGAGGAAGCTGAAGATATGGTGCAGGAGGTGATGGTGAAGCTCTGGGCCGGCAGGAATGAAAAGCGTAATTACGCAAGCCCTGCCGCATGGTGTACAACGGTGACAAACAGCTATATAGACATGCTCAAAGGAGGAGAAGGGATCCGGGTTTGAAGAGTTGAGCGACGCACTGGTGATGACCGAAACAGACCCCCGGGCTGATGGACGACTCCGACAACCTCGAGGCAGTGCAGATGGTTGGAACGATAGTCAACCGGATGAAGGAGCCATACAGGAGCGCAGTCATACTCAGAGATATGGAGGGTTATTCTTATGAGACGGCGGAGTCATGCAGACAAACATAAATACCCTGCGTACGGTGCTTTCGGAGCCAGGAAAAACATCAGGGAAGAGATGGAAAGGATTTACAGCTATGGAACAGCAAAGAATAAGGGAACTGCTCAATAGGTACTACAGAGGGCAGCACTTCGGAAGAGGAGGAGGCTCAGCTGAGAGATATCTTTCTGATCCCTCTCTCGACTCATCTGTGGCCGCCTTCGGCTACATGCCGCGAATGGCCCGGAGATTCCGGAACCGTCAGACGGTTTTTACAATAGGCTGGAGGCGGTTACCCGCCGGTCAACTGAGATGCCCCTGCGGTGGAAAGTCCTCAGATACGCCGCCGGTTCAGCCGCTGCAGCCGCAATACTTTCAGGCACATGTCTGCTGTTCAACAATATCGGAACGGGCCGGATAAATGACACCTATAAGGATCCGGTGATAGCAATGGCGGAGGTTAAAAATATCCTTCTGTCTGTCTCCGGGAAGATGACGGAGGGCACTGCACCTCTCAGTTCGATAAACACTTTGAATATTGCGCCCGAAACGCTGAGCGGGCTGGGGAAGATCAACAGTGTGGTAGAAGATAATCTTTCAAAACTTTCGCTATCTTGACCAGCTTACAGGCTCACAACCAGAAACGGAAAATAATTAACTCACATACAATGAAAAAACTGGTACTCATCATATCACTCATCGCAGTCTCCCGCTCTCCATGGTTGGCCAGAGATGCGGTAGACGAGATCTTCGACAGGTACAGCGGGAAAGAGGCTCACGTAACTTTATCTCTTCAAGAATGTTCAGCCTGCTGGCCAGGATAGACAGCGAGGATGAGGAGTTCCGTAACCTTGTGACTCGCATAAAGGGTATCCGGATCCTCTCCATTGACAGCACCACGAATTCTTCCGGGATAAATTTTTCCGCGGAGCTGTTGCCAAAACTTAACAGGAGCGGCTTTGAGGAGCTGATGACAGTCAGGGAGAAAGACGGCGAGGTGCGGTTCATGATCACGCAGGCAGGAGGCAGGATCGCAGAGCTGGTAATGGTCACGGCAGACACGGCAGGTCTGTCGTCTCCATCACGGGCGATCTTGACCTGAGCGCCATCGCAGGTCTGTCAGGCACCATGGGGATAGAGGAACTGGAGAACTTGGAGAAGGTCAAGAAACCCATTGAACGAATTTCTACCGGCATCATGTTATTGAATAGAGAGAAATAACATCTGATGACCGGTTCTACAAAACTTTAATACTACTGAAGAGCTCCTGTGCAGGCATACACCGCGCTTTCCTTTTCTCGGGGGATCAGTATCGATGACACCAAAGAGCGGGCTTCCCCACCTCTGTGACGCAGGACTGCTTAGAAACCTGCCGGTCGAGAGCCGGAACAACACGTATGGACAGGCAAGCAGGCTCCTTAATCACCCTGTCCCTACGAGCGGCGATGTCATCTATACCGTCGAAAACAACTACGGTGCACTTTTATCTGTCATAAGCACAGCTGAGGCTTACCCTGCAGCATCACAATGGAGAAACAGCGGCACAACCACTCAGGAGCATCACTCCCACCTCGACATGATTTACAAAAGGTACGGATACAGCAGAGCCGCTGATGACGGCCTTGAGCCTGAGGACCACCTGGGCATAGAGCTGCTTTTCGCCAACCTGCTGATTGAGAAATCCTGACCGAGGATGACAACGAGATCAGGGAGATGATTCGAAAGGAGCTGCTGGAATTCATCAGACGCCGAACTGCTCACCTGGCTGCCGCGATGGGGGGAGAGAGTTTCAGGGAACTAGGTTACCAAATACTATACGGGAATATCCGGACGATAGTAGGGGGGCTTGAAGATGTCAGGGATATCCTGATGTCCCGTCAGAAGTTAGGGATTATAGAAGCGTTTTATAGCACCCATGTAATACTCATTCCAGCCTTCAGAAATATTCTGATAATCTTCAACAGGTATGTTGGTGTGCTCAACCGTGGACGGCAGTGTTACCGCCATTGTTAGGCGATGGTGATGGTCACCTGTGAGTCTACTTTCCTCCTGTCTCCGAAATACCATTCCTGGACCACCTATTTGGTCCGGAACGAAGGTCGAGAATCTTCCCGCAATATATCCCCGTCCCACATAATCTGAACTCTTCTCCTGCCCTCTGACGGCATCGACGGCCGGATAGCCTGACCCAGAGCTCGATGGTCATACGGATTGGTCAGTGCCGAATAGGACATATCTGAAGGTTCGGCATTGATATTGGTAAAGTCTTCCTAAAATTCCGCATGGTCAGCGTATCGTTTTTCCCTCGATTATTATAATTATTCTCTTATACCTTTTCGGCGAGATATCTCTCTGCATCGATTGCAGCCCTGCATCCGCTGCCGGCCGCCGTCACCGCCTGCCTGTACACATGGTCCATCACATCGCCTGAGGCGAAGACACCCGGTACGCGTGTACGTGTGGAAGCCCGGCTCTGTGATTATATATACCTGTCTCATCTGTCTCGAAGCCATGGCTTGAGTATTCTCCGAATTCGGAGTATGGCCTATGGCCAGGAGAAAGCCCTCAATCTTTTATATCTGAATTTCTCCTCCTCAGGAGTTGCCCTTATGACGACTAGGCAACCACTGCTCCCTCAACACCCTGAGTGCCCGAAGAGATCCTCCACCCTGGCACTTCCAAAGCATCTCAATGTTAGGGGTATTCATCACCCTCTTCTGCATGGCTACACTGGCAGCGAAGCATGTCGCGCCTGACCACCATGTAGTAGAACCTTCTGCTGCACATACCGGCGAGATAAGTTGCCTCTCTCGCAGGCTGTGTCACCTCCGCCTACAACAGCGACATCCTTTCCCTTATAAAAGAAACCGTCACAGGTGGCGCAGGCAGAGACCGCCCATGCCCGCATACTTTGTCTCAGCAGGTATACCGAGATATTTTGCCGTAGCGCCCGTGGCTATAATGACCGTATCGGCATGTACCTCCATGACTATTGTCAAAGGTGACCTTCAGCGGCTTTGCCGGAGAAATCTGCTGAGGTGGCAGTACCAAACCTGATGTCAGCGCCAAACCTCTCAGCCTGCTTCCTGAAGATCTTCCATCATCTCAGGTTCCGGTAACACCGTCAGGATACCCAGGGTAAATTCTACAACCTCGGTGGTGGTGGTAAGCTGGCCTCCCTGCTGCAACCCAGTATACATTACCGGCTCCGAGGTTAGCTCTCGCAGTATAAATAGCTGCCGTATAACCGGCAGGGCCAGAGCCTACTATAAGACATTTAACTTTCTCTGTTGCAGGCCGGAGTCTGTTTTTCTTCTTCATTGCCTGTCTCAAAGCGGCTTGAAAAACTGCATATGACTATTGTTTTGAGACCGGCAAAAATAGCAATTAAATAAAGACCTTTCTCAAAAAGTCTACATTATTATGTGGTTCGATGATATTACGGAAACTGCTGAATCACTGCTGCACTGCCTTGGTTTTAAGCTGCCGAGTGAGGCAGATGTTTTTTATGCAAAAAAGCACTCGCGGATACTCCTCGGTATTGAACCGTAGTGACGCCAGGGTATTCCTGTCTCTTTCCGTATCATCAGGGCGCTGTAGTCACTTGCCTCGCCAAACTTTTCAACCAGTGAGGGAACCCCGTTGTAGATACCGAGGGGACCCCTGACCAGCACCGGCTCCTCTATCGACATCCCTGGTCGACACCCTCCGGCTAAAGAAGCCAACCTGGATCAAACGGCGGATCTGCTATCTGGTCAATGATCAGAGGCAGCGATCTCCGCCGACTTCCTCTGGTCAGCCTCTGACCCGGTGTCATTGATGATGCTTTCTAGTGCGTAGGGGCCCTTGGAGAACTGAAGCTGGTAGGCCGAGCGGCATATATGATCAGTCGAGTCGCGGGCTCCTCCGGTTGCAGCGGAACCGTGACACCGAAAATATACCGAAGGCGGCCTCCAGGATCCTTCATGCGGTAAACTTCCACCTTGAATATCCCTCCCCTCGCATACCCGCTCCGGTAACTGATCAGGGTGTCGAACCCGTACTCCAGGTACAGCTCAGCGCCGCCGTTGATATAACCATACAATGATGGCATCGGTGAATGTCCTGCTATGCGCTTCCTCTATCCCCTGAACACTCTGACAGAGCCCTGGTGATAAATGCATGCTGCGCCCCGGAGGTAACCGCAATCGAAACCAGTAAGAAACGCGGTTATTACGCTGGTCTGTCTCCGAAATGCACATCTCGTGTTGTACGTTTATATTTTTAACCCGTATGATCAGCTTCCCTCAGATCGCAATCTTTGGACCTGTCGGCCACTACCGAGTGAAAGTCTTTTCTGCCTGGAGCATGAATTACAAGTGCTGTCGGACGTGCCTTCCTTCTGCAGTGTTTCCGCAATCCTCTTTGCGAGGACGATGTCATAGCCTATCCTGTCAACTGCCACCGGGTCACTGCCGGTGATGATGGTGTTATAGTCGCAGAAGAACTGAGGGTTGGCTCCCGGTACCCGCGCGCTCGAAGCATCCTTTTATGCCGTCGACGATATTCAGCACCACCTTATTCGCGCAAGGGTGCAAAGGCACATACCTGGGCAGCAGGTCTCGCTCCAGAGTTTGGCGTGAAGCCTTCCGGTATTTGATACAGAACCGTAGGCCAGGTTCTTCAGTGCCAGTGTCACTGTCGTGCCGGCATTTTTCAGGATTGGGATGTTGATTTATCTTGTCAAGATCCTGTGTGACTATCTTTGTGAAGTAGGAGTATTTTCCTCTCATTGACCATGTCAGGGCATGGTATATTCGATCATATTCTCCCTCCACGTCGGCCCAGTAATACCATCTCGGTCATATCATATGCTCACCATAGAGTTTACCGTCCTTGCCGATAGTAGAGACCATCCTTATCCATCTGTTCCGTGCCGACAATCCTTATTCCCGGATAGTTTTCAGCGGTGAAGCCCACATCTGTCAGCTTCAAACTCACGCCTGATCACAGATATGGTCAGCTGCGATCTCTCTATCTCGCTCTTCTTCAAGCTGGGCTATCACCTGATGCTTACCACCTCATGGCTTGTGCTCAGGCTCTTGCCTGCCACGGGATTGACCTTCAGTCCGATCCTCTCGCCCGGACCGACGAAATTTTCTCCATGCCTTTTCGAGTTTCTTCTCCCGGTAAGCTCAAAGCATTGACCGGGCGATCATGTCATATACCTCCTGTTTCAACGATGGCATTCTTCGTTTACCGCTCTGCTATTCTTCACAACGGGCTACCCGTCCGGGGAACAGGCCGGGCATTGAGTGTTCATTGCGCGGCACCTTTGACAGCGTCTGCAATGTTGGCGTCTGGCTCTGCCCTGGCTGAGATGCATGTGCTGAAGCTGTTATTGTGCCCATTGCCTGTGCCACGGGTGCTGCGGCAGCAGCGGCAGCGCCCGCACCCGCAAGGCGGAGGAAGTTTCGGCGGTTGACCTGGTTCATGTTGTCTGGAGGTTGATGTGTGCATTGTTTAACGGTCAACAAATATAAAATTACTGATCCATCACCTCTTTCCATATTTATGCCGCCGAGCAGTAACAGAAGACATTAACTATTGCCCGAACTGTAACCTCTATCAATGTCGTGCCGCGACGATCATCTGTGAATTTTAAGCAGTCACTTATCAGACGCATGGTGTCAATGAGAAGCTAAGATCATACCCGGCTTTTTTTTGCATAATCGGAATAGTTAACTAATTTTGCACCTCTTTAAAAGCACCAGATATAAGCTTTGGGCCCGGGTGAGAGCGTACTTGTCTGGGGGGCAAGGGCCGGATTCAAATCCCGGCATCCCGACTGAGCAAAATACCCTTCCTGCCATCGGCAGGGAGGGTGTTTTTAGATGCGACTGAAGTTAAGCTGCAGGGGCTATGAAAGCGGGAAGACCCAAATAATCTGCCAGCCGGAGGATGAGAAGCGTATTCTGTCTCTTATTCACCCAAAGACCCGGGATCGCGCGCACGCAGTGAGCGCAATACCGTCTGTAAGGATTTTTTGCTCAGGATGATCACCGGTAAGGGATCGCCGGACGCAGTGAGCGCAATCCGCTATGTAAGGATTTTTTGCTCAGGATGATCACCGTAAGGGATCGCGCGAACGCAGTGAGCGCAATACCTGTAAGGATTTTTTGCTCAGGATGATCACCCGTAAGGGATCGCGCGAACGCAGTGAGCGCAATCCGCTATATTAAGGATTTTTTGCTCAGGATGATCACCCGTAAGTGATCGCGCGAACGCAGTGATCGCCACCATCCACATACGACAGCTGGAGTTCAATCACTTACTGAGGTTTTCCAAAGTAAGTGATTTCTTTATTTGGTCGATTTGGTGCAGGGTTATGATGGTTATTACTTTTATTCTCGCGTTGGCAAAAACCCCGAGTTGTCGGGGCAGGCTGGAGCACCAGGAGGGGAGTTGCCAGCAGGAAGCCGGGGCAGGCCGCACTGCTGACCACTTAACGATCCACTTTACACCGAAGATTCTCGCGGTGCGGAATCGCCAATGACATATACCGACCTGTTACAGTGCGTTTTTTATTATTCTTTCAATCGTCTCGAGCATTTCATAAACTGGCTCAAATAGCTGATTGACGCTATCTTCTGTGAAATCGAACAAGTTTTCATAATCACCTTTTTGTCTCCAGTCGTAAAGTTATACAAGCAACTTGCCATACTTCTTATCTAATTTTCCAGTTTTAATAAAATATTTTGAGAACTGGGTTCGCATTCCTGAATGAGTTTGGGTATAAATCTCATTGGAAACTAATAAAGCATTTACGGCATAGAAAACTGAGTAGTATAACCTGTTTACGGCAGAATTCCAATATCCATTCTGGGATCATACTTTGGCCGCTTGATATGTTTTATAAGCTGTTTACGATTCTGAGTTTCCCGAGTACTCTAAACGCTCTTCTTCGGTCATAACTGTACTCCTTGACATTACATTATGATAATAAGGCGATATATGGTGTCTGGTATTCCAATCTTTCTTTGAATAAACGAAAAGCGAAAGGGTTTCACCAGTTTCAAGTTCAAGGTCATAAAGGTGATCTCTGAACGCTTTCTCGATATTGATAGGAGACAGGATAAGTAGTTTTCACACAAGAATATTCCATCAAATCCTTTTTGCATCACCACGAGCGCGGGAGCCATTAGGTTACTTTCTGCGTTTGGATCTACCTCCGAAATATTAGTTTCATTGAACTGCCAAAATATATTGCTCTTTTGTTCATTAATGCAAATATACTACATCAGACATAGCTCGCAAAGGGCTAGCTTAAAATGCACTGTAACGTTCGGCGGTATGTGGCGTTGGCGCAGAGTCGCGGTGGCGCGTGTTTTTGCACTCGTGGTGCGATGCAGGATTATGATGTTGTTTTGTTTATTCTCGCGTTGGCAAAAACCGTGACACCAGGGGGAGTGCCCCGCGGGAGCGGGGCCGGCCGGCTGGTTTTTGCCCGGCGGCTTTAGCCGCTAAGCCGGGCCGATAAAGCACCAACTGGTTTTGGTGTGCTAGTCTGGCGGACCGGCGCGCAAAAACCAGTCGAAGCCAATGACATATACCGACCTGTTAGGCACAGTAGCATTTTACTCTCACATAAATCTTTTATGATTTGTGTTTTAATTCCTCAGCTTTTTGTTGAGCCAAGTCGTTAAAATCAAGCAATGGTAATATATACTTACCGTATGGACCAATTGCAGTATATGAGAGCGAGATGAGCTCTAATGTGCGCTATTATTAAGGGTACAGCAGAATGAGATAACAATGAATCCCTTTCTTCCTGCTTTAATTCTTCAAAATGATTGAAGTAAAACTGACCTTCAGCTACAATATTAAAGCAATACCCAGGGGATGGACTTTGAGGATCGTTTCCATCTATGCTAACAACAACCTTAAAATTAGTTTTGTCCCCTATTTTTTGCAGAATATTGAAATCTATCTCAATTGGAATAGAATTTATGACACCGTTGAATCCATCTGGTGCAGGAATAGCAATGACGCTACTAGCTACAATATAGTAGTCGCTTAGAACTAGAGGTGAATCTTTTGGCTTCATCCTTATGCAGGAATTTTGTCTTTCTTTGAAATTTTTTTCAATTTGTATACTTGTTCTTTATCTGCATTCAAATAGTCTTGAAGATTGATTCTTCTATGCAGATTACAAGAAACTTTTCAAATTGGAATCGATTATTATCAACTGCGTACAATTTAAACGAAACATTCAAAGCTCTCTGGATCTTGGCCAAGATTCTTATATTTACCATTTTATCTCCAGAAAATACTTGAGAAACATAACTTTTGGATGAATCCAGGATATTTGCTAAGTCGGATCTATTGACATCATTTTGTTCTAGAAGTTCTTCTATTGTTGCAATGAACTTTAAACTAAGAAGTTCTTCTTCAAGTTTTGCTTTTTGGTTGCTAGACTTGAATTCAAGCATCTGATTCAGTTTATTCAGACTGTTCTTCTTCTCAAAATTCATAATTATAGGATTTGATTTTTTCTATTATTTCAACAATTCTTTTATCATCTTGATTTCTATTGACTTTCTTCAGAGTATGGAGAAACCATAACTACTTTTTTACCATCTTGGAATATTTCTTTGCAGTAAATTCTATATTCTTGATTTCTAACTATGCCAGACTTAATTTTAATAGCAGTAATGTTCTTATCTTCTCTTTTATAGATATTCTCCAAGTATAATTTACTCAGAATGACCGCAATTATTCTCTTCTAGCTTTTTACTTCCTGCAAGTTCCAGGATGTTCAAGAGATCTCTTTATAGTTTTTCCCATTCTCAACATCAAAGTATATCTCAACATTAGAAGAAGTTAATTCTGGAATTTCTTCTTTAAACTTGGTTGTGTCGTATTTAACGTATTTTCTTGCCACAAAGTTAAGCTATTGGTTAACTATTCCAAATATTTTTTGCAGTTTTTATCAACAAAATTCTCACATTTAACAATTCATAATACAAAGAGAATACTTTATCGGAAATATAAGTTGTTCATTTAATGTTTGTTATTAACACATTAGTGTTGTTAACTTGTTGGTAATTGTGAGCTGTATATTATTGCATTTTTTGTGAAAAGTTTTGGTAGTGTGGCTATTGTGCCTAACGTTCGGCGGTATGTGGCGTTGGCGCAGAGTCGCGGTGGCGCGTGTTTTTGCACTCGTGGTGCGATGCAGGGTTATGATGGTTATTACTTCATTCTCGCGTTGGCAAAAACCGTGACACCAGGAGGGAGTCCCCGGCGGCAGCCGGGGCAGGCCGTACCGCCGGCCACTTAACGGTCCTCTTTAGCCAGAAAATTCTCGCGGTACGGAAAGCCAATGACATATACCGACCTGTTATAGTGCGTTTTTTCTTATTGACTTCATTTGTTACTTTAAGATTACATCATCCCAATCCTTATTCCAAATGGTAATTACCGGGAGTGTGATGTATTTATCAAAATCTTCAACTTCCCAAGTAAATGGGAGGGATACACTAATATATGGTTCAATGACTGTTTCTTGTGATCTTGACCTTTATAGTTGATTTTGAAACCAGGTACTATTCCAAAATCTGAAATGTCTTTTAAGTCATTCATGTAGCAACCCCCAAGTAACCACTAATAAAGAAGTGCTTGAATGTATTTCTCTTGAAAGTAATATCTCTTTCAATGGCCAGCTCTAGTCCGGCAGCAGGATCCAGCGAAGTTATTGAATGAACCAACGACTCCAATACCACCCCATAAACAGGTAGGTAAAGTTTTTGGTTTATTGTATCTTTCTCAAAACTAACTAGATAAAACTCGGCAGAATAGGAAAAAAGGGATTTACTGTTTTGGATAGTAGATTTTACATCACTAAAGGCATCTTGAGGAGGGGCAGGGATAAAATAACAAGTGAGAGCAACAGTTAGGGGGGATTTCTTTTTTCATAATTCACATTTGTATTTTTGATTAGGGTACGTTAAAAAATGCACTATAACGTTCGGCGGTATGTGGCGTTGCCTCAGAGTCGCGGTGGCGCGTGTTTTTGCACTCGTGGTGCGATGCAGGGTTATGCGGTTATTACTTTATTCTCGCGTTGGCAAAAACCGTGACACCAGGAGGGGGTCCCCGGCGGCAGCCGGGGCGGGCCGTGGCGCCAGCCACAAAACTTTCCTCTTCAGTTACTCAATTGTCGCGCCACGGAGAGGCAATGACATATACCGACCTGTTAGGTTTAGGCCTTTTCAACATGGAGAATAATACTCGTATTCTAACCAATCGGCCATTTTTTAAAATAGAAGTGTACTAAATTATCAGATATTGGATAGAGTGCAACTCTTACTATTTCATGATCAGGGGCTCTCTTCTCCAAAATCCTGCTTTTACACGAGGCTGGAAATATCTTACACATTTGATCAATTCTTGTTTGACTGCTGAAAGTGAAGTCTTTGTAGCATAAAAATAAAGTAGAATCTTGATCAAAATTTATCATTTCAATTTGGTAAGATTCATTGCTTCCAATATAGTTAAAGCTCCCATAATAGTATTGTAGAAAAACTTCTTGCTGCCAGTTTTCCGAGAACCCTCCACACTCATAGTGAGGGTTCACGATGCTATATGGTTCCAGATGTATTATCAGATCATCTTTTGCTGTAATAGAGTTCACACCTTTAATTGAAACCTGATTTAGATCAAAAAAATCCATAACAGAAGAGAATTCCATGTTGACCCTGAGCTGATATGATTTGTTGACCAGCTTAGTAGACCTGCGGATTATGATGAATTTAGCATTCATATTATGTTTGTTTGGGCTTAGACCTAACGTTCGGCGGTATGTGGCTGTTGGCGCAGCAGTCGCGGTGGCGCGCGTTTTTGCACTCGTGGTGCGGTGCAGGGTTATGCTGTTATGTGTTAATTCTCGCGTTGGCAAAAACCGTGACACCAGGAGGGGAGTCCCCCGGCGGGAGCCGGGGCGCGCACCGCTGACCACTTAGCGTTCTTCTTTAGCCAGAAAATCTCGCAGTGCGGAAACGCCAATGACATCTACCGACCTGTTAGCCATAGTGCATTTCTAGATTTTAAATCGTAATCCTAAACATACCGTATATGAAAGAATGGACTAGATACAGAGTTTGAGAAAAAAGAATTCATCAACAACAAACAAAGAATGGCGGTATAAACTCGGCCGTAAAACTACTTATAACGAAACATTTTGTGACAACCGAAAATCCACTCCCACCCGTGGCTGTTGTCCAGAATGAATCGTTACCTTTTGAGAAATAGGTATTTACACCAATAAATACTTTAGGAATTAGTTTGAAGTGAGAGTATTGATATTGTACCTGAATGGGGGATTATTTTATAAATACTTTTTATATTATCGAATTCGATTGGACTTAGTAAAAAGCCTGTCTTAAAAAAAAATCTCTCATTAACCCTTGGCATCCAGAGGTATATAAAAGTGCCGTATTCCGAGGTGAATGATTTACTAAAATACTCCTTGTTTAGTGATGTTGGTCCAGCTATTATTTCAATAGAAGCTTTTAATAGGCATATCTTTCGTAAATAATGCAATCCTCATCTTTGGCAAATTCGATTGTGGTATTTCTTTGAAAAATCAATAAGATTATCTGTGATCAGGCTTTTGAATTTTCAGGGTTCCTGAAGAAAGTCGGATGCATCGTCAGTATAATACTGCAATAAACCAATATGAAGAGTTGATTTATAAAGTACGTTGATTCCATCGGGGGTTTTTCTCATTTCTTCCAAATACGGAATCACTTTTAATGGAAAACCTTCCTTGCCAATTAAGTAATAATCCTCTCCCTTCTCATCTCGGTAATAATAAATGTTCAACTTACCGTTAATCAGGTATTCCAAAAACTTTACTGCCATTTTCCAGGAACTTAGAAACATAACACTTCCCATTAAGGAACCGATATTCTATTAAATCAAATGGAGAGTAGTAAATAATTGAATCTGAGGTTACTGATTTAAATCGACAAGTTTGACTCATCCTCTGGTCTCCTCTACATCTATATGCCCAATAATCGTATCATTATTGGCAAGGATTACATATCCAGCTTTAAAATCAGATTGACCATTTAGATTCCCTAATATCAGTAAAAACGAAATAGTTAGTAGGTTCCTGGTTCTCATATTTGCTAATTGGTTGCATTATGGCTAACGTTCGGCGGTATGTGGCGTTGGCGCAGAGTCGCGGTGGCGCGTGTTTTTGCACTCGTGGTGCGATGCAGGGTTATGATGTTGGTTTGTTTATTCTCGCGTTGGCAAAAACCGTGACACCAGGAGGGAGTCCCCGGCGGGAGCCGGGGCGGGCCGCACCGCTGACCACTTAACAGTCCTCTTTAGCCAGAAAGTTCTCGCGGTGCGGAAAAGCCAATGACATATACCGACCTGTTGTGGGTAGTTAATTAATAGAATCTTAATTATTGTCCTTTAATGTTGTTCAACCCAAAATTCATAAGCGATACTATCAGGCCTTAGTTTAATTACCAAAAAATTTGGATCAATAGTTGACCAGCCAACGGGATAAAACATAAGTGTGTCTGGCTGACTATGTGTTTTATACCAATCATTAAAGTTTTTAACTGTTCTGTCCCGATTTTCCTTTTTTAAATTTTCAGATTCAAAAAATGAGAGTGAGTCTGGAACTTCAACTCCTTTTGGAAGTCTATTTTCGATTGTCTCCAAATATGGTCTGCCTAATAAGAATTATTGAGTCTCTGTGCATTCCAGGTTTTAAATAATTTTCAATTAAGTCATTTGTCATGTTTGCTCGTGGATTAAATCTGTTCGAGACATCATTGTTAGATAACCGAGTGTTTTTTTCAAATCTATTTGATTTGTAATTGCTCGAACAACCGTACAGGATGTTACTAAAGCGAAGACTAAGGTTATTAATTTCATTGCTTCTTATGAATTTAAGTATTATTGGTTATCGGGTTGAAGAAGTGTAATAATTGTCAAAATCTTTCAGTGGTTACTTTTTGCTAGGGTTTGACTGTTATCATTGGGATTTAACTGGATCTCAAATCAGTATATTTAATTACCCACAACGTTCGGCGGTATGTGGCGTTGGCGCAGAGTCGAGGTGGCGCGTGTTTTTGCACTCGTGGTGCGGTGTAGGTTTTTGATGGTTATTACTTAATTCTCGCGTTGGCAAAAACCGTGACACCAGGAGGGGGACCCCGGCGGGAGCCGGGGCAGGCCGTACCGCTTACCACTAAGCGGTCCTCTTTAGCCAGAAGATTCTCGCCGTACGGAGCGCCGACGACATATACCGACCTGTTAGCCACAGTACTTTTACAAGTCATTTTTGTATTCTTGTTCGTCCTCGTATTCTTCTAGAATAATAGTGTTATTTAACACAGGTTCAGGTTTTAATTCGTTTTTAAGAGGCTTTCCTTTAATGTGAGTTTTATAGTAATAAAATGGAGAATAGAATACATTGAAGAAAAATAAAAGAAATCCATTTCCACTATAACGATCATTCTTATAGAAAAAAATTATGTCTAAATCCAAAAAGCAATGGTAGGTATTGAAGATATGTTTAAAACTATCCCGTAGGCTTTTTTCTTTGATAAATCGGAAAATATAGTTTGTGTCAAATCGGGCTCAATAAACAATATGACAATAAATGCCAAGTAGGCGAGCAGAAAGCAAATATTTATGATAAAGCCTAGATGAGCTAACTTGTTTATTTTCATAAGTCTTGTTGCTTTGTTATAGTATTGTGGCTAACGTTCGGCGGTATGTGGCGTTGGCGCAGAGTCGCGGTGGCGCGCGTTTTTGCACTCGTGGTGCGATGCAGGGTTATGATGGTTATTACTTTATTCTCGCGTTGGCAGAAACCGTGACGCAGGAGGGAGTCCCCGGCGGCAGCCGGGCGGCATTACCGCCAACCACCAAGCTGTCCTCTTTAGCCAGAAAATCCTCGCGGTACGGAAAAGCCAATGACATATACCGACCTGTTAGAGCCAGTTTTTATTCACAAAAGTTTTTCAATATCAGCTTCTATGTTGTTTGAGAACTCAGTAGTAGATATGCCTAATTACATGATTTTGATCAATTAGCACGCATACCGTGGAGAAGAATTGACCAAAAATTTTGCTTTAAGTTCCTGATTGCCTATTACATTCAAGAAGTTGATTTTTTCATGGATGACTAGCTTTTTTGCTTCTTCAGCATTTTCTGACACTATGCCAATGATTATAAGATCTTTAGGACTATATTTTGATGAGATCTCATTCATTTTCGGTAATGATTGTCTACATGGGCCGCACCGAGTTCCCAGAAATCAAGCAAGACAACTTTTGATTTAAGATTTTGTAGTTGTAATGAATCACCATTGAAAGTTACTAGGTGTATGTCTGGAACTTTTTGCATTGTCATAGTTTATCAGCCGATCTATCTATTTGATACCTGCTTTTGGGTGTATTCAGACAGAATCCCATTTTGGAAAGTCTGTTATAGGCCACCTGCTCATTGATCTTAATTTCAGTTAAATAGTAGGTGGTTGTATGTTTTATAACCTAATGATTTGTTTATGGTGTGCTGATGTATTTCATAAGGCATTAGGGTACTCTGATATAAAGATATTTGCCTGAGAGTCAATGTTGAATCAGGAGAAATATGGGTTTTTGTGACGATATAATAATCTGGATCAACAACTTTCAATGGTAATATCACCTTCATAGTATTCTGAATTGAGCAAGTCAGCCACAACCATTTGGCCTCCGGGGAATCCATAGTGTGTGATGACCAATGTTGGTTTCTATTCTATAAGTTCTGTCATCCTCAAAGACTTGGGAAATGTCGATTCTCGATGTAATAACTTTCTCTTGCCAGGTCTTCCCTCTTGCATAATAGGAAAATCCGAAAATTGAATCATTACTGTTTCTCTGTAGTGTTGCTTACACCTTTATGCTCCGAGACCGTATTAACGTTGAGTGTGTCAATCCTTCTGACACTATATTCAATGATAGAGATTTGTCTCTGCTTTTCTAGGAATGCATCGTAAACGTTTTTCAACTGCAGTGAGTTGGCTTTTATTGAATTACTATCCTCCTTCTTATCAGTAAAACCTAATTGGTTGTTTTTAGTTTGTTTACAAGAGACAGCAACCGATACCAAAATGATCAGTATGGGTATGATTTGTTTAAAGCTTTTCATATGGGTTTACTTAAAATTGGCTCTAACGTTCGGCGGTATGTGGCGTTGCCTCAGAGTCGCGGTGGCGCGTGTTTTTGCACTCGTGGTGCGATGCAGGATTATGCGGTTATTACTTTATTCTCGCGTTGGCAAAAACCGTGACACCAGGAGGGAGTCCCCGGCGGCAGCCGGGGCGGGCCGTGGCGCCAGCCACAAAACTCTCCTCTTCAGTTACTCAATTGTCGCGCCACGGAGAGGCAATGACATATACCGACCTGTTATAGTTAGTTGCTTATTTATAAGACTATTTGTTGTCTTTTGATTTTAGAACCGAAAACTAATCCCAGATTTAATCCTAACGCTGTTAACCGGTAGGGAAGATCCTGTTCGGTAAATGATATTATGTTGTGGATCCAGAGTTTAGGCTACAATGTTAAGATAGACAGCTTCTTTAATTTGAAATGTTTCTTCCTGCAAGCCGAATGATAAACCTATCCCAGACTGTTTTATCGAGTCTATGTTCTGCATCATAATTAAGATGAAAATCTGCTGAGGGATCATGAACTAAATAAAATTGATTCTTGGACTTTAAGACTGATTACAATCTAAGCGAGATTATGTTAGCTTTTTTCAGAATGAAGTGGCATGTCCCCAGTATTCATGTTTGGGACGAATTCCACCTGACCGTAATGATAGTTGCAGCCAAGCCCAAAATTTATTTTGTCATCATTAAGGAAAAGATAATCCAAAGAGGTTGTTAATCCTGCTTTAATATTTGCCCAGGCCACCCGCAACAACTGATAGGAAAGTCCAATTAATTGTTGGAGCAATCGAAATCTTGAATTCCTGTCCATAGAGGATGTTGGTCAAGATTACTTAAGACATTAGCAATGATTATCCTTTTCATTGTGAGGTTATTGTTTAGTATGGAGTAATAAATGTGCCCAGTTAAGAAACATTCTATTCTTAACCATTATAAATATTAGTAAGTCAATCTTTTATCATGAATTTAATTAGCAATTAACTATAACGTTCGGCGGTATGTGGCGTTGGCGCAGAGTCGCGGCGGCGCGTGTTTTTGCACTCGTGGTGCGGTGTAGGGTTCAAGATAGTTATTACTAATTTCTCGCGTTGGCAAAAACCGTGACACCAGGAGGGAGTTCCCGGCGGGAGCCGGGCGGCCTGTGCCGCCACCAACAGAACAGTCATCTTTGGTCAGAAATTCTCAGCGGCACAGAAGCCAATCGACATATACCGACCTGTTGGCATTAGTTATTTTTTGAAATACTGCCATATCAAGTTCGCCCAATTTATAAGATATGAACCGGAATCATCATCATATACCGATGTTGTCTTGTACGAGGTTAAGATGTGTCCTTATCAAATTTCCATCCAAAATATTAGATTAGTTATTCTTAGTAATAAGCTGAGTAGCATCAAAAGTAAATGGAGTATAAGTTTCAGGACCAGAGATGTATCCAATTCTATGCGATTCAGTCTTTTGACGATGATATCGGTTTTCATAAATGGCTAGCTGCAACAGCGTAGTCCATTAATAGCTTTTTCATCTCGGATAATTTTTAAACTCATTTCATCGTGACCTTATGATATGCTCATTGATGGATCACTCCCTAAGGAATATGATAATCTCTATCTTCTGTACATATTGAAACTTTAATGATGCTGTCCTAATTTATCAGCTGACTTAGAATGACTTATTAATCTGAAGACTAACTAAGCCTTTTAAGCTAACCTTTATCCTATTGCCGTTTATCAATATGATGTCTTATCGGAAATTGAGACCATTCGGATGCCATAAAATAGATTCCTAAAAGTGAACTACCGATCCTTCCTCATTTAATCTGGTATAATCTATTCAGGTAGGATCGTTAAAATCCGATCATGACAAGTTAAGGTAGACGGTAGTAATCAATGTTAATTGTAATACTGTACTACAAAGTCTATCTGGGGTCATGCTTTTAGCGATAGATCTGCCTACATTATGTTTAGTAGATTCTTTTGGTTCTTGTCACCATTTAATTGAGGTTGAACTGAACGTGAGATTACAATTACAATTACATGCTTAGATTGATCCCATGATATTTAGTTTATTATTGTCATACGTATGCTAGATTACAGCTAATTAATGCCGAATAACGTTCGGCGGTATGTGGCGTTGGCGCAGAGTCGCGGTGGCGCGTGTTTTTGCACTCGTGGTGCGGTGCAGGATTATGATCGTTGATTTGTATTATTCTCGCGTTGGCAAAAACCGTGACGGACGCAAGAGAGGGGTCCCCGGCGGGAGCCGGGCAGGCCGGACCGCGGACCACTTTGCGTTCCTCTTTAGCCAGAAGATTCTCGCGGTGCGGAAAGCCAATGACATATACCGACCTGTTATGTGCAGGCTTTATTTGTTCACCATTATTTTCGAGTTCTGTTTAAATGGTTTTTTGGTTATGCAATATTTGGGCAGTTTTCAATCATGTTTGGAATCATGGCATGATTTGCAAACGGATACTAACCAATCTATCTGGCTCGCTTCCTATGTTATATTTTGCATATTTTCGTATGGTGGACTTCAGTTGCACGTGAACCGCAGTAAACACACTTCCAAATTGTCTCGCTTTAATACAACATATCTCTTCTCTTGCCAAGGCATCCGATTTCAGGTGCATACGTTTTCTGTAATAGTCACGTCGTCGTTTCCGATTTCTTCTCAAAGATCCCCAGCGCTTTACCAATGCTAATATGATGAAAATAATCAGCAATAAGTATAATCTTGGTATTCTGTTTTTAGGTCTAGGAAATCGTTCACTTGGTTCAATTATGTATACATCTATTGCCGAGTTGATTACATCTTCAGTTCAAGCTCTTGCACATAACGTTCGGCGGGATTGTGGCGTTGTCGCAGAGTCGCGGTGGCGCGTGTTTTTGCACTCGTGGTGCGATGCAGGGATGATGATGGTTATTACTTTAATTCTCGCGTTGGCAAAAACCGTGACACCAGGAGGAGAGTCTGCCGGCGAAGCCAGGCGGATCGTGGCGCCAGCCACAAAACGGTTCTCTCTAGTTACCCAATTGTCGCGCCACGGAGAGGCAATGACATATACCGACCTGTTAGGGATTGTAGTGGCGTATGAATTTCTCGCGGTGCAGTTATGGTTGTCATACCAAAATGTTGTAGCGAACGAAAGTCAATTGTTAATCACACGCGTTACTGCCCTTTGAGCGGAGGACCAATGTCTCCTGTTGTGTGAAATAGCCGAGTCGTGATAGGTGGTTTGTTATTCTCCTCATACACTTAGTTTTCTAGGTCAAGGCGGGAGGGGAGAAAGCCCGCAGCGTGACGAAGTGATGATGCTCTATATCTATTTGGCTCGCTAACGCCACTATTGGCCCTAACGTTCGGCGGTATGTGCAGTTGGCGCAGAATCGCGGTGGCGCGTGTTTTTGCACTCGTGGTGCGGTGATAGGATTATGATGGTTGATTATGTTTATTCTCGCGTCGGCGAAAAACCGTGACACCAGGAGGGAGTCCCCGGCCGGGAGCCGGGCAGGCCGCACCGCTGACCACTTAACGGTTCCTCTTTAGCCAGAGAGTTCTCGCGGTGCGGAGAGCCGTATTGCATATACCGACCTGTTCGTAGGCAACGTGCTTTATTAATACTTTCTTGATAGTTTACATCTTTATAATTCTCTCTCGTGCAGTTTGTAACAGTCCGTGTTTGGGGCTCAAGGAAAGTATTAAACGTATTCCTTGGTTTTGATATTGAATCACCAATTTCGATTTTGGTTATCTCATCATCATAATAAATTACCAAATGCTGCCAATAATCATTCTTTAATTTTACACTTAGAAATCCACGAGAACTATCCTCTTGTCTAATACTTTCCCGGAAAACGATAATTCGTAAAACTTTTGTTTTGCTTTGTGATCCTGTAAAAACAAGTTCCCATAGAAACAAAATGCTATAAAAGCTATTGTTAATGCTATTACTGCTTTTCTATGTTTTATTGGAGGAAGCATGGAATCTCGGATGAAATAAATTATTTAGATTGTTACTGTAGTCAGCATGTTGCCTGACGTTCGGCGGTATGTGGGCGGTTGGCGCAGAGTCGCGGTGGCGCGTGTTTTTTGCACTCGTGGTGGGATGCAGGGTTATTGATGGTTGATTTACTTATTATCGCGTTGGCAGGAAACCGTGAACAGCAGGGAGGAGTTGCAGTTGCGAGGGGGGCGGCCCGTGGCGCCGAGCGACGAAACCTTTCCTCTTATTAGTTACTTATTTCTCGCGCCACGAGAAGGCGATGACGTATACCGACCTGTTATGCGGCGTTATATTATCTTCTTTCAGTAAAAAGTATTCAATTTTTTTTTCTTTGCGTTGAATCCTTGAGTTAGGGGAATTCGGCTTTTTCAAAATTCTTTTTTTTTTTGCTTCCTCCTTTCGATTAAGTATCATATTAAGGGACTAATCTCTTGGGTTACATGGCTACCATTGCAGAAATTTTTCGATTTGAAACTCAGGAGAAAAAAAGGGCGGCAAATTAAAATAGCGTTCTTTTTTAAAAAAGTGCTTCAAAAATAAGTTTGTTTTAACCTAACCGAGAGAGCCTTTTCTTGAACGATTATTTTAATGCAGGGAAATTACTGCTTTTAGATAAAAAATAAAAGTCATCCACAAGTACATTAAATCGTAAGCGTTCCTCAAGGTTTCGCCCATTTGTCTTTTTGTCCCTTTCGCTTAGGTGTTTGAAAAGCGAGGCTTTGTGTGATTCTTTCGATTAGTATCTTTATGACTGTTTCAAAGAGGTCCTTTTGCTGCAAAAAGGTCCTAATTTTCTCCGTTACATTAAAAATAGAAGGATGCACGATCCAGATAAATGTAGCTACATCAATAGAGATCTATTGTCAAGAGGCCATCTTCAGATTCCTTCAATGCAGCCATTTGGTTTGCCAAGAAAAAATAAGGAAGTAAAAAAAAGCGGGGGCCGCGCTAGCTCAAAAGGCCACGAGGAAAGGAAGAAGTTGGATAAGCTTTTTTTTTTATTTGCTCGTATGAGAAATCTTTCGGGTAAAATGGGCTTTTTTTTTTTTGTGATATTGTTTAAGTGTGGTTGGATGTTGGTGGAGAGTCAATTGAGATGTCGGCAGTTTTAAACTACTTTCCTTTCTAGTTTTAATGAGTTTTTTTTCTGGTTTGCGATCTATTGCAGCATTTATAGTCTTCTTTGGAAGCACAATCATTACCTTTAGGGAGTTAATCTCACTATATTGATTTTTTGTCCTCTGAAAATCGGTAGAGCATATTATCCAGTGTGATTAAAAGTAGTACTTGTTTATTCAATATCGTAAGCTTTTGTTACAAAATGCCACATAACGTTTCGGCGGTATGTGGCGTTGGCGCAGAGTCGCGGTGGCGCGTGTTTTTGCACTCGTGGTGCGGTGCAGGATTATGAGGTTGAGTACTTTTGGTCTCGCGTTGGCAGAAACCGTAACACCCAGGAGGGAGTCCCCGGCGGGAGCCAGAAGGGGCAGCACCGCTGACCACTTAACAGTCCTCTTTAGCCAGAAAGTTCTACCGCAATGCGGAAAAGCCAATGACATATACCGTTAGACCTGTTAGCAGCTGGCCTATTTAATTTTTTGCCCATTCCAATACACTGTTAGGTTTAGAATATTCAAATCAAATGGAATCCAGTTTGCACCGTATTGCTCTATATCTGCAATTTCACCAATTAATAAGTCTCCCTGAATTTTATTGAACCGTATACCATCTATGGAATCGGGCTGATTTCTTTGATAAACTTTTTATTTTTGGAATACCTTGAATGCCCCAATAAGTAAAAAGCAAAATGAAATCTTTATTTGGAACAACTTCGAAGTCAGTATACCAGCTTTTACTCGGGTTAAAAGACTAGTTCTCTCGTGTCAGATCAATTATATAAAAAGCGCCATTAAAAAGTACCGCTAATTGTGAGGGTTTTTCAGTTTGCTTAAAGTTGTTTTCGATTCCATACAAGCCCATGTTACCACCTGCAACAAAATAGCTCTCCATTTCATTTACTCGTGCCTGTGAAACGAAATTGAATGAAAATGTTTTATCACTCTTTCCATAATGAAGCTTAGGCACTCGGAGGTTTGAGATTACCTCTCTTCTGTATTGATTTGATTAACATTTGTTTACAAAGGTTGAGGCTTGCTGCTAACTTGTTTATATGTGTAGGAAAGGTATGCATATTTTCTCGGAAAAGGGAGTTATTGTGGAGGATGGGGTGATTGATATATCAATGGGATGGCGGCTGCATCTGCTAAACCTACTACGGAGAACCGCCGATAGCGATAATGCAAAAAATCATAAACCGTCACCAATAACAAGTAATAATTCAATACTACAGGGTCGGCACAGTGATCTGATGCTGCGAATCCTGAATAACCTTCATGAGAATGACCTTCCACCGCTCCGGAACGAAACATCACATAATCTATCTTTTAACCGGATTACCTGAGGGATAGGTGGGAACAGGATCTGCCTTATCATATGCTGCAGTCCAGTAATCCTCCGATAATCTTGATGGGCACGCTGCCCGGAACAGCGCGTTGCGAATCGCCGGCCAGTATTGCAGCGGGGATAACGAGGACCGTCCCGGTGAAAACTTTCATTGATCTTCCTCACCTGCAATATCCCGGTAGATCTCTCATGTCGCCTGTGATCAAGATCGATACCGATAAATGCAATCGTGTCACCCGCGGGTAATACCGTGACGACCTCCACCGCACCACCGGGGCTCACGATCACCTGTAAACAAGCAGCAGAACATTCATCGGTCGAAATGAAACTGGTACGCAATAAACAGCCTCGCCATACTCCCCACGCGGCTGGCTGGCGACCTACGGAGCGATCACATAACCTGCAGACCGGTCAGCTGCACGGCTGCTGCACCTCTGGTGTGTTGGTTGTTTGCTGCTTGCAGTTTCAATCCAGATCTGCTCTCTATCACGCGGCAGTGTAAAATAAAAGTCACTCATCATCAGCCATAAATAAATGTAAGGCTAAAACCTTAAAATATTGATTGTCATAAAATACCTAAACCACCTGGAAAACTGAGATTTCAGAAAAGAACCAATCTTTATATTAAGTTTCACTAAATGATTATATTATGTTAATATTCAGTGTAATTGTTGATGCTTGTTTATTTGCATAACACAACCAGTAAGATTATCAAAACATCCGGGGTATTGATCATTTTGAGAAGACCGCAGAAACACAACCTGTATAGTATCTGCAAACAATATATGTACATTGCATCCATGAATTCATATCACAACCTGCACCTAAAAGGATGCCTTTCATAACAGTATAAAGAGCATGCATCCCCCAGTTACTATAAATCATCAAAGGGGTCCGGATCTTCTGAATGCTCTTCTCGGTGACATGGGTGTAAATCTCAGTAGTCCTGCTGCTCTTGTGCCCCAGCAATTCCTGAATGTACCGTAGATTAATTTGCCTGCCTCCAGCAGATGCGTGGCATACAGTTGACACAAGCCGTGCAGAGTTATCTGCTTCCTGGTTGCCCGCCTCTTGACATGCCATCTTAAAAACCTTCTCCACACTCGTAGTACTGTAGCGATCGCCCTGACGCTGCCCTTCAAAAAGATCAATAACCGGACGATATCGCTACCGATAGGTGTCTGTCATCTTTAACCAGCTTTTACGAAACTGGTACAATGCGATCCTTGGGAATTCCTTCGACTGTATCAACAGTTCATAGGCATCAGGTCGCTGGTTGATGTCGTCCGGCTCCAGCATGATGACCTCACTGCGCCTCAGACCACATCCATAAATAATGCTCAGAATGACCCTGTGCTTTTCATTTGTCGGCGCTTCAAGGATCCTCTTTACCTCCTCCTTGCTCAAAACATTTGGGAGCTTATGACGGGTGCGGGGCCGGGTGAAAGTCCGGGATCAATCTTTTAGCGGGCGTGTCTATTTCCTTGTAGAACTTCTTTACGGCGCTTATAAGCTGATTCTTGATGAATAGCTGAGACCCCGGGGTAAATCGTAATAATTGGCATCATCAACAATCATTTGCATCACAATCAGAGGCTTCCTTCGGGCTACGAACTTAGGAAATGCCTCCATCATGGGGGTATAGGTCCTTACTGTGTTTGGAGGATACCTGTGGACTCAAGCCATCCTCGATACCTTATGAGATCATAGTCAGCCTGCCCGCTCAGTCTGTTGCAATTGCCGACGGGGGAAGCCGGTACGCTGCTTTCGTTTCGGAAAATTAAACCGGAATCCTTACCCTGTGAAGTGAATCCTTGAAAGCTATGCTGGCAATTCCCTGAGCAGTTTTCAGGGGTGTCTCCGCGGTCGTACCATTGAGTCTTACCGGGGCATTGCTCGAGGATCCTCCCTAGTGGATCGATCTTTTCTGTGGGATTGTATCTGGATGTTCTGGTGCGTAAGCGGATAATACCCGGAGTTGTTTCCGGTTTTGAAATGGGGATTAGGAGTGGTTGGGGTTACCTTTTTGGTATCCTGATTCTTCTTCCGGATTCTTCCAAGTTATCGGTCCCGAGACCTCAACAGAATTCGATGGAAACGGCTGGCTCCTGACTATCCTCCTTCGTTCCTTTCCTTCCTGATGTCTCTGATCCTCTCCGCAATGTCCTTGCTTCGCAGGGCAGAATAAGTAACAAACGCATGGCGGCTAAGCTTTTCAAGAAGATATATTTCAACCTCCGATACATGCCAGCACTGCAAGCGGGTACTCCACCTGACGTCAGGCAGTGTTTTGACAACTTCAATAAGGTCCCGGTCGTAAGGGAACTTGAGGGCGACACGAATTCCACTGTCGTGTACGACCCTTTGACAATTACTGTGATCATAATATGCAGCGATTTTGGTGTTCATGTCAGGGTTAAACCAATTCAGCATTCATAAATGAGTAACTGTGAGGCCGCGGGAGTTAACCCGGACTGGTGTGTGACGAGGTGGTGGGGACTTGCCCCTTTTTCTAATCATACTCCCTGACCTTCAGGACCAGTCTAATTTGCCTCGAGTGACCTCCAGAAACCAGCCTCCTCCCTGACTGTGGCGCCGCCAGGGGACTCCGGCACTGAGCACAACAATGTTATTAACAATATACTGCCCCTCAATGGTAAACGAAATGGGGAAAATATAAAATACCTCACCGGGAAATAAAAATATTGGCATAAAGGTTCCCAGCATCTGGATATATAACAACAGCAATGTCTCCCTAAGAAAAATTTTAAATATCAGTCCAATACCAACTCAACACCTCCCATGTAGCCAGACCGTACAATATCACCCTTGCAATTAATAACAAAGTGGTTTGTGTGATTGCCTTGACAGCAATATCCTCAGCAGGACTGAGTCCTTAAAAAACTTGAGCATGCCAAACCAGAAAAATACAATCCCGATGCTCAGACGGAGTATCACTAACCCTTTGGCTGACATCCATTCGGTAACCGTTATCTTCTTTGTGAAAATTCTTTCCTCTGAAATTCATGATTCAGTTGTTATTGTACCGAAAGACGGAATACTGTTTAGCTATTGAAGTAAAACATCAGTAAAAAAGCGTTGTTCATTTGTTAACACTGGAAACCAACCTATACATGGTTGAAACTGACATCTCCTGCCCTGTGACCTTTTATATTACTCCGGCTCCCCAGCTATCATGAGCATTGCGATCGGGGGACAATCAACCCCTGAATTGCTCAACGTCTCCGTCGTCCCTGACTATCAGTAGCATTGAGGTTGAGACGGTCGACCCCTGAATTGTCACACGGCTCCGGCGTCACCTGCTGAAGGATTAAACTCACGCGTGGAGTTCGGAGTCAGACTCCCGCATCTCCTCTGAGGAGCTATCCTAGTGACCCGGCACTGCCTTCGCGCATAGTCTCCGAGATCCTTAGCGCGCATGCCCGAGGCTGCTCACCATGTTTTCCGAAGGGCTTTCGCGCATACCTGCGGAACTCTGGGCTTTGCCCAGAGGTGCGATCGCGGAGACTATCTGATTTTCCATCAGGTTCGGTCGCAGTGAAACCCTCCCCCGGGGATTTGCGGTATCACTCTCAGACTGAGCCTCAAAGGAACCGTGCTGCCCCGCAGACTGCCTGAATCAGGCTTCCCGCATCAAACCTGAATCGCTTTCTCTTAATGCATCGGAATCCGCAACTTTCTTCATACGCTATTTTGTGTGATTCTGCTCAGATGATCCCGGGTTTAATGACGACCCCCGGCTGTGGATGCGATGATTGCAGCCGCCACACTTGAAATGATCGCCGCCTATGTGCCCTGGATAATGGTTTGCGGATGACTTCTGAAACGGGACTCTCCTTACTGATCTTTTTTAACAGATTCAGGATGGTGAGCTATCAACAAACTTCTCAGCGGTGTTAAAATTCTTTTTCAGCCACTTCTTTCTATTTTCAGCCATGGAGCGGGAGCAGGCTGCAGCGCAGATTGCAGGATCCGGGTTCTCTTTCCTGTTTCCCAATATTTTGATGCGGCGCCGATCCCTTGTACGGACTATCATTCTCTTGTTTGTGAAGCATAATTTTAACCAATACAAATTTTTAAGCAGATGACCAGACTCTGTGCAGGTCCAGTTTAACACCCACTTCTGAGCCGTTCAACCCAACAATCTTCTACTATGCTCCCGAGGTGTCCACGTGTGGATTGCCCTTTGGCCGCAATAGAATCACAATTTATTTTTAAACTTCCAGCTTTCTTCTTCAAAGCACAGAACGATGAATGGATTTGATTGAATTATTGTTTTCTATTCATGCATTGAATAGATGCAGACTGCGATTGATAACGAGGCTTATTAAGTAAAATAATAAAAAACCTCCGGTTCGTCAGTCACACAGTCTAATTACCTGTACCATCTTCAATAACCTTGCTCTCGAAGACTAACAATAGAAAAAAATGCAGAGTTATAAATTTATTGATGCATCCGAATTTAAATGCAATATGTAGAAATATGCTGACTATTTAAGAAATTTATAATTTGTCTTAATCAGTATTTATGAAGGTGTGACAAACGATTGATTCTACTTTCCTGGTTAACATAAATAATACGATATCCTTCTTTGGTTTTCAGAGCATTGTACCGTTACCTTGACAAATGGGACAGGCATCACCAGATAACCTTCATGAATTTGCGGATATTCTGAACCCGGAGAAGCGATTCCATGGATGAGATTGACGAAATAAACCGGTCTGCCTACAACTGTATCATCACATGGCTGATATGACGGACTTGAAGAACAGGGACATCGTGGAGGTCGGAAGCGGTCGGGGAGGAGGACTGGCGTACGTTCCGAAGATTTTATGCCGGCATCTGCCACTGGAATCGACCTTGAAGAAAGCCGTTGGTGGCTTTTTCAAACAAATTCCATCAGTGCCCCAATCTTTTCTTTCATAACCGGTGATGCTCTGAATCTGCCTCTCAGGGATAACTCATGCGACGTAAGAAATTCTTAATATAGAGTCATACGCTCCACTACAACTCCATCAAGACCTTCTTCATGAGAAGCGCACAGGGTCCTTCGTCCCGGCGGATATTTCCTGTATCACCGATTTCAGAGACAGCTACATAAATAGCAGAATCTGTCGGAACTCTGAATGAATCCGGCTTAAGAGTGATCGAGGAAAGAGATATATCATCAAATATTTTGCATGCGCTGGAACTCGACTCAGAGCGCCGGGCATCACTTGTGAACAGCTATTGCACCAAAAATCCTTCAGTAAGGCAATTCTGAATTTCGCAGGCTCAAGGGAACAGAAACATACGACTATTTTTTAAAAGGCAAATTCATCTACAAATCCTTTAAGATTCGGAAAAAGGGCGATTTACCGAATCTTTCAGAGTGCTGAAGCAATAAAATCATCGTATGAATTCCGGTTACTCAGATTGCGGGCAGCGATTTCGTTTCTTCAGATTTCGGATAGCCATACCAGACCCCCGGATTGCGGGCAGCCATCCCGGTTCTTAAGAATTTGCCGTACAGGCCTGGCAATGATCGGTCTTTACATTGCCGTGGCTTTTCTTTCAGGCCGCAGCTGGTAAAACTCTCGATAATCAGAAATTAATACGATCACTGAAATTTTCCATGCATCCCAGTACCGGGGTCCTGCAAAACCCATGAGCCTAAACTTCAGCCCGCAAAACCCAGCAACCCCATACCGGGTCCTTCTAAACCCACACAAGCCTAAACCAGCCCTGCGAACCCCATGAACGCCAGCGCCAGGATGCCTGCAGTGACAAGCGCTATCGGCGCTCCCTGCATGCCCTTAGGCACATCGGCCAGCTCGAGCTGTTCACGTATGCCTGCCAGTATCACCAGCGCTAACCCGAAACCTATCGCCGTGGCTGCTCCATAAACAATGCCCTCGGCAAGATTGTAGTCCTTCTTGATGACAAGAATGGCCACACCAAGAACGGCACAGTTCGTGGTTATCAGCGGCAGGAAAATCCCCAGCGCCTGGTACATGGGCTGACTGATCTTCTTCAGGATGATCTCAACCATCTGCACAAGGGCAGCAATCACCAGGATATAGGCGATGGTCTGCATGAAGCCTATACCCAACGGTATAAGCACATAGGTGTAGATAAGATAGGTCACCATGGTGGCAAGCACCATGACAAAGGTCACAGCACCGGACATCCCGATGGCGGTGCTGACCTTGTTCGATACTCCCAGGAACGGACAGACGCCCAAAAACTGCGCCAAAACTATGTTGTTGACCAGTATCGCGGATATTATCAGAAGTATGTATTCCATTGCTGTCCTCCCTATGCTTTATTGATCTTTTTAACTATGGCGATCAGGTATCCCAGGGCGATAAATGCACCCGGGGCAAGAATGAACACCAGTATCCCGTCACCGGAGATGAACTTGAACCCGCCAATGGCGCCCCCGCCAAGGATCTCCCTTATGGCACCGAGGATACCCAGTGCTGCGGTGAACCCGAGCCCCATCCCGGCACCGTCAACAACGGAAGACCAGACACTGTTTTTGCTGGCAAATGCCTCAGCACGACCAAGCACAATACAGTTGACCACAATCAGCGGAATGAAAATCCCGAGTGAATCGTAAAGTGACGGTACATAAGCCTTCATCACCAGGTCAACAATCGTGACAAATGTCGCAATCACAACGATGAAAGCAGGTATACGCACCTTGTCAGGTATCAGGTTCTTCATAAGTGAGACCACCGTGTTCGAACCAAGCAGCACAAACGTCGTGGCCAGTCCCATCCCGATACCGTTTACCATCGAAGAGGTGGTGGCAAGGGCAGGGCAGGCTCCGAGAACCATCACCAGGATGGGATTCTCCTTTAAAAAACCCTTGGTAAAATTCTGCAGCTGGTTCATTTCAAACCTCCTTTCTCTATTGTGTTGTAAGCTCTCTGAACCCCTTCGCAGTAGGCTCTCGAGCTGATAGTGGCTGCCGTGATGGCATCAACCGGACCGCCGTCTTCTTCACCTTAAGGGGAAACTCAGCCGGATTCTTCCCCTTGAACTGATCCTTGAACTCGGGCTTCTCAGGGGTGCCGTCAGGAACCATCTTCGTTCCAAGTCCCGGCGTCTCCTTGTGCTCCAGGATGTTGATATTGTAAATGGTTCCGTCTGGAGTGAATCCAACCATAAATCCGATGTAACCGCTGTACCCGTTATTGGTATAAGACCTGATGGCATACCCGACTATCTCTTCCCCCTTCTTCGCCGGATAGACCTCAAGGGAATCTCCCTCACCAGTGGGTAGCATGAACATCTCGTCGTTGGGGTTATTGGTGAACTCCGGCACCACCTGCTTGATGGCATCAAGCTTCTTGTTCAGCATTGAGATCTCTATCGGCCCTTTCGTCATCTCATAGACGAAACCGAGAGCCGCTGAGGCTCCCACCGAAATCAGCGTCAGCGAGAGAACCATATTTCTTAGCGATGATTGCAGCTTAGCCATGTTTCACCTCCTTCCCAAACCTTGCCGGTTTAATATACATGTTCAGCAATGGCACAAAAGCGTTCATTATCAGTATGGAAAACGCCACACCCTCTGGATAGGCACCCCAGGTTCGTATAAGCACCGTGATAACTCCTATGCCGATGCCGTAAATGATCATCCCCTTATGGGTCATTGGCGATGTAGCGTAATCTGTCGCCATGTATATTGCCCCGAGCATAAGGCCTCCTGTCAGCAGATGGAACCCGGGATCGGCAAATCTTGTCGGGTCAGCCAGCCAGAGAATCCCGGTGAAAAGAGCCACAGTCAGGAGCACCGATACCGGGATATGCCAGGTAATGATCTTCCTCACGATCATATAGATTCCTCCGATGATCAGAGCCAGGGCGGCTACCTCACCCATCGATCCTCCCATATATCCGTAGAAGAGCTGCATATGCGACGGGACCTTCTCCATCAGCGCCGCAACTGTCTCGCCGTTCCTGATACCTTCACTCATTATGCTCAGGGGAGTGGCGCCGGTGACGGCGTCAAGATATCCGGTTTTAAACCCTGACGGTACCGGCCAACTGGTCATTTGCACAGGAAACGATATCAGCAGGAAGACCCTTCCCACAAGCGCCGGGTTGAAGGGATTATTACCTATCCCGCCAAAGGTCATCTTGGCAACGCCGATAGAGATGATTGCACCAATGATGATAATGTATACCGGCAGGTTCGAGGGCACATTGAATGCCAGCAGCAGTCCTGTGACAACCGCAGAACCGTCAGTTACAGATGGTTTGGTCTTCAGGATATATTTCTGTATCAGGTACTCAATCGCGACGCATGAGAGTACCGAGGTGAGGGTTATGATTATTGCCCCCATCCCGAAGAAGTATATTGACCCTGCCAGCGCCGGGGCAAGGGCTATCACCACGCCGTACATCAGTTTGCGCGTCGTCTCGGGACTCTGCTGGTGCGGTGATGGGGAGACATTTAGGATTTTATTCATATCGCTTCTGTGCTATTTCGTAATACGTTCGCGGGCCATGCGGATCACTGTCGATTTGCCCAGCCTGATGTAGTCAAGCAGCGGCCTCTTAGCCGGGCAGGTATAGGCACATGCCCCGCACTCCATGCAGTCAGTGATCTTCTCCTGCTCCGCCTTCTCCCACATGGCCTTTTCTGAGACTACAGCGATAAGCCATGGTTCAAGGCCCATCGCACAGGCCGTTGAGCACTTGCCGCACTTGATACAGGGCAGAACCTCAGCGCGCCGTGAGACGGAGGATGGGAATAGAAGTATGCCCGAGGTGCCCTTGGTCACAGGCACATCAGTCATAGCCAGAGCTTTACCCATCATCGGGCCGCCGTTGACAACCTTGCCGGTGTCATCAGGCAAGCCGCCGGCAGCCTCAATAAGAGCAGTTACCGGGGTGCCTATCCGCACCTGGAAATTGCCGGGATTCTTTACCGTTATGCCGGTCACTGTCACTACTCTCTCCATCAGTGGCTTGTTCTTCTGAACGGCCTCATAAACCGCAAAGGCGGTACCCACATTCTGAACCACAACCCCTACATCCACCGGCAGGCCTCCCGAGGGAACTTCGCGCCCGGTGCATGCCTTGATCAGCTGCTTCTCACCTCCCTGCGGGTACTTGACCTTCAGAGGCTGAACGGTTATACCTTTGAAATCCTTTGCCATCTCCGTCAGGTGACTGATGGCATCGGGCTTGTTGGCCTCAATACCTACCACAACAGTCTCAACACCAAGTGCTTTCATTATGATTGCAGCACCCGTAAGCACCTCGGCACCCTTCTCAAGCATCAACCTGTGATCAGAAGTAAGATACGGTTCACACTCCACGCCGTTGATTATGAGCAGGTCACACTTCTTGCCTGCCGGGACGGTCATCTTGATATGTGTCGGGAAGGTAGCGCCTCCGAGCCCGACAAGGCCACACTGCTGGCAGCGTTCGATGATCTGCTCGCGGGTCATGGTGATCTCCTTCACCACGACTTCACTGCGGTCAATAGTCTCAACCCATTCGTCGCCTTCGACATCAATGACCACCGCCGTCTGCTTGTAGCCAGTAGTGTCAACCAGGGTGTCAACCTTGCTTACCTTGCCCGAGACGGGTGAGTGGATGTTGGCGGAGACAAATCCTTTTGCCTGCGCAATGAGCTGTCCGGCCTTCACTACAGCGCCCTTCTCCACCGTTGGTGCTGCCGGAGCGCCTATATGCTGCGAGACGGGAACAGTCACCTGTGGAGGCAGGGGAAGGACAACTATCGGCTTGTCGGCCGTCAGCTTGTTCTCAGGCGGATGGATGCCGCCTTTCGGGAATGTCTTGAACACGTTTCTGGAAATTTATAAGGTTACTTTTTTGTCAGTTCATTGCTGCCTCTTTCAGTCCGATTCAGCTTCTTTCAGTTTGTTGCTTGTTCTTTCAGTTCGTTTCTGCTTCAGCAGGTTCAGCAGGCTTCATCTCCTTCACCGGGAAACCGATCTCGAGAATGGCGCCGGTGGGACACTCAGGCGCACACTTGCGGCAGAGCTTGCACTTGTAGGAGTCGATGAAGGCGAGGTTGTCAACCATGGTGATTGCATCATAGGGACATACCTTGACGCACTTACCGCAGCCGATGCATGCTACCTTGCATGCTTTCCGGGCTGGTCCGCCCTTATCCTTGTTGACGCATGAGATATATATCTTGCGGTCTTTCTTGTTGCGCTTGCGAAGCTCTATAATATTACGCGGACAGGCCTTCACACAGGCACCGCAGGCGACGCATTTGTCGTCAATGATCACCGGAAGTTCAGTCAGCGGATCCATATACATGGCATCGAACTTGCACGCCACAACACAGTCGCCGCAACCGAGGCACCCGAACTGGCATCCCGTGGTTCCTCCGTATAGCGTGTGGGCTACCCGGCAGCTGACGGCTCCGTCGTAAGAAGATGCCGCGACTGCGTTATGCGGCCATCCGTTGCAGCGAACCACTGCTACCTTCGGTTCAACAGCCACCGCCTGACGGCCAGAGGATGGAAGCGGCCTTGCTCATGGTGTCAGCACCCCCCGACGGGACCGTTGAGCCCTCAAAGGAGATCGATTTCGACCAGCGCCTCGGCAAAAGCACGGCAGCCGGTGTAGCCGCATCCTCCACAGTTCGCCCGCCGGGAAGGACCTACACGTCCAACGCAGATCAATGCGCGGATCTTATAACGTCTTCAAACTTCCTGCGCCACAAATCCAAGTTATCACCCCGCGGCAAGCAGCCCCAGTACACTCAACATTGCGATCGTCAATAAAACGATCTGGAACTCATCTGTCAGACCTTTATTTTGAATTCAAATTTTCTCCCAACTTTCGCTTTCTCAGCAGCCAGACGGCCAGATCGTTGAGAGCAGAGAGCTCGCGAATCAGCAACCAGTGCCTCAGGCCAGTTCGCCGGCCTCCGGCAGGCTGTTCGTTATTACAAATGCCCGCTATCGAAGCACAACAAAAGGAATGATATATGCTGATCGCCAGCAGCCTGAAATTGCCTGCTTAACAAGCTTCATCACAACCGTAACATGCGTTACGCCAGCCTTGCGATGGCGGCAGCTGTGCTTTTCACGGTTATGATCCTTGTATCTGCCTTTCCGGCTGAGCATACTGGACTTTGCGTCGCGCATCCTGAAACAAGCTTCCAGCCGGTGATGATTTCGCACATCAGCCGTACTTTACATCAGCCGACCGCCTATAACCAGTCCGTCATGTGATGATCTCTTCCTCACCGGCATCAACCGAAATATTTGCAGGGGCAATTTTAACGAATTGCAGGGAATTAATAAAGGACAATAGTCATTATTTTGTGAGCACTGAAGGACCGAGGGCTGTGGACTGAAGACTGCCGACTGCCTGGCTTAGCTTTGCTCACTCCTACTGCTGTATTTCTTCCCGAACAGCCTCCGGAGAGTGAAATTCCAGAACCTGAGACTTCCCTGACGGGCAAGCTCTGCGGTATCATCACCGAGGATCTCCTCTGCCCGCGAGCGCGCGAGGTTGAGTATCTGGCCGTCCTTGCCCAGGTCGGCGATCTTCAGGTCAAAGGCCATCCCGCTCTGCTGCGTCCCCTCGAGGTCACCCGGCCCGCGCATGCGTAGGTCAGCCTCAGCAATCTCAAAACCTGTCGAGTTGTGGCTATCATCGTGTTGATCCGCTCGGAAGCTTCCGTTGAACGCTTGTGGGAGGTCATCAGTATGCAGTACGACTGGTCGGCGCCGCGGCCCACCCGTCCCCTCAACTGGATGAAGCTGCGAGAGTCCGAATCGCTCTGCGCTTTTGATAACCATTTACGCTGGCATTCGGAATGTCAACTCTGTACCTGACGACTGTGGTGGCAACCACTATCTGGGCCTGGCCGCAGGCCGAACCAGGTTCGATCGACTATCCTCCTTGTCCTTCGAGGTCATCCGGCCATGAACCACGCTTATACAATACTGCGGCGGTGGAAAAGCCCGTGCCATGCTCTCCAGCCCATCTTCAAGATCTTTATAATCAAGCGTTTCAGATTCCCTGATGAGCGGGTAAACAACATATATCTGCCTGCCGTCATCTATCTGCCTGCGCATGAATCCAAAAACCTTCTCGCGCTCTGCATCGGTGAAGCTCATCGTCTTCACCGGCTTGCGCCCCGGAGGCATCTCGTCAATGACCGAGACATCAAGGTCGCCGTAGAGGGCCATCGCCAGCGTACGCGGGATGGGCGTCGCCGTCATCACCAGAACATGAGGCGGACAGTCGCTTTTCTGCCAGAGCTTCGCCCTCTGCGCCACACCAAACCGGTGCTGCTCGTCAATGATCACCAATCCCAGGTTCTTATATTTCACATTCTCCTCTATCAGCGCATGCGTCCCTATCAGTATCGATATGCTCCCGTCAAGCAACCCCTTTTCTATCCTCGTCCGCTCACTCCGCTTCGTTGAGCCCGTCAGCATCGCCACCTCGGCATTGATCCCCTCCACAAACCGGCTTATGGAATTAAAATGCTGAATGGCAAGTACTTCCGTAGGCGCCATCAGACAGCTCTGAAAACCGTTGTCGGCACCAATCAGCATGCTCATAAGCGCAACCATCGTCTTGCCGCTCCCCACATCTCCCTGCAGCAGCCTGTTCATCTGGTGGCCGCTGCCAAGAACTCGCTCCTGGATCTCCCGTATTACCCTCTTCTGAGCCTCAGTCAGCGCAAAAGGCAGGTTGTCTGTGTAAAACCACTTTGAGCCTCTACACGCAACCAAGGAGAAGAGGAACCCGCGTGTGTTCCTGATTTCCGTGATTCCCTTCTATTCAGTTTCGCAGCTTGATTTATGGAGAGCTCCTCGAACTTCAACCCTGAAACCGGGCATCTCTCAATGTCATTGTTTTCAGTCAGGAAAATGAGCACACGAAACGACGTGTCATCGGATAAGATTGTCATCAGGCTCATCTTCTGCTCTCCGTCATGGAGTCAGGTAGCTTCGCAAAGCGAAAGCGAGGGGCTGTAGAAGGCGGTGGCCATCAGCTTTGCTATGGCCTTCGAATGAAGGAAATGATCCTTCATCTTTTCAGTCGTGCTGTACTGCGCCTCGAGCGCTGATGAGACCCTCGATTCCCGCTTCTCAACCTCTTCCACTTCGGGATGGACTATATTGAAGGCACCGCTGAAGAGTGTCGGCTTTTCGAAATGAGTGTACTCCTTTTCTGTCTTATAGGTATTCAGAACCCACTTATGACCCTTGAACCAGACCAGCCTGACCATCCCGGTACTATCATAGAAATCAGCAGTCAGTCGCGAGCCCCTGCCACCACCCTCGGTGGAGAAACGGCGGATCTTCCCCCTGATCTGAACATACTGCATGTCGGTGTCAAGCTCGCTCACCGAGTAGAAACGGGTCTTGTCCACATACTTGTAGGGGAAATAGTAAATGAGGTCCCTGAATGTATGGATGCCTGCCTCCGCTTCAAGCAGCTCGGCTCTCTTCGGGCCCACCCCGGGGAGAAATTTTATCTCACTATCAAGCAGTTCAGACATCTGGAATTGCAAAAAAGATACTCACCGAAAATAATTAAATTTCCTCTATAAATCTAAAGTAAGCTGTACCCCTTGTTTAATTTGTCTGCGTGAAATCAGAGTGATTTTACGTAAGTTTGGACTGCTTTCAAATGAATCGCCTGCAGAAATGAACCTCCACCCTGTAACAGCCTTTTTCAGGCACCTGCTCACTGGCCGAAGCGCAGCAGGACATGGGGTGCACAGTCCGTTCGTTTTTGACTTCCTGACAGAAGTGGTAATGGGAAAGAGTGACCCGCACATCATGGGAGAGGTTGAGATGCTGCGGAGGGAGATGCTGGCTGACAGGCGGACTGTCAGGGTCACCGATCTCGGCGCCGGGTCAGCGGTCCATAAGGGGGAGGAGCGGAGGATATCAGATATTGCTTCCGCGGCTGCGTTACCGGCACGTCAGGCAGCGCTGCTTTCACGGATTGCGGGATACATGAGTGATATGTCGCTTCGCGCAGCAAGTCCGGTCCGACGTACAGGGGAACCAGACAGGGAGCGTGACCCAACGGATGTGTCGCTTCGCGCAACAAGTCCGGTCCGACGTACAGGGGAACCAGACAGGGAGCGTGACCCAACGGATGTGTCGCTTCGCGCAGCAAGTCCGGTCGGACGTACGGGTGAACCAGACAGGGAGCGTGACCCAACGGATGTGTCGCTTCGCGCGACAAGTCCGGTCGGACCTACGGGTGAACCAGACAGGGAGCGTGACCCAACGGATGTGTCGCTTCAGGCAACAAGTCCGGTCCGACGTACAGGGGAACCAGACAGCCAGCGCGCCACCAGGGTAGAAGCACCGCAAACGAAAAAACCCTGGATACAGCTCCCTGATTATGAGAGCGTGTCGCAGGCGCATAAGCACAATGCGGAAGATACTGCCCGGCGACCCTCATCCCGAAACCAGGGGATTATCCTGGAGCTGGGGACCTCGCTGGGGATAACCACGCTGGCAATGGCACTGGCAGCTCCGGAGAGACGGGTGGTGACAATAGAGGGATGCCCGGCGCTGGCAGCTATAGCACGCGAAAACCTCCTCCGTCACGGCGCCGCCAATGCAGAAGTGCTGAACATGGAGTTCAGCGCTGCCCTCCACCGTTTGAAGAGAGAGGGAACAGAGGTCTCCCTGGCATTCATCGACGGTAACCACAGGGGTGGGGCCCTGAAACAGTATGCCCGGTCCATCAGGGCAATGGGAGAGGAGATGATAATCGTGGCGGATGATATTCATATGAACCGCGACATGTACAGCGCGTGGTGCTCGCTGGCAGAACCTGATTCTTCGAGGGCAGCCACCGGCAGAAAATCCTTCCGCAGTGGAGTATCCTCCGAGGCACCTCCGGCAATAGCCCAGGTACCCTCAGTGCCAGGCCCCCCAGGCCCGCCAGCCCCGTCTGCACCCCCGGCAAAAGCCCAGGTACCCGCAATACCAGGCCCCTCAGGCCCGCCAGCCCCGTCGGCACCCCCGGCAATGGTCCATGGACCCGCGATACCAGGCCCCTCAGGCCCGCCAAGCCCCGCTCTCTGCACCCCGCCCCCCCCCCCCCTCCCCCCCCCCTCCCCCCCCCCCCCCCCCTCTCCCCTCCGGCAATAGCCCAGGTACCCTCAGTGCCAGGCCCGCAAGGCCCGCCAGCCCCGTCTGCACCTCCGGCAAAAGCCCAGGTACCCTCAGTACCAGGCCCCTCAGGCCCGCCAGCCCCGTCGGCACCCCCGGCAAAAGCCCAGGGACCCTCGATACCAGGCCCGCAAGGCCCGCCAAGCCCGTCGGCACCCCCGGCAATAGCCCATGCATCCCTCGAGACGTTCCGATTCGGATTGCTTTTCTGCTTCCGAAGCCTGACACCGGGTAGATACCGCATATGGCATTAACAAAAAATAACAGGACCATAACATATTAATAGAGTAATTTCAACTAATTTCGGGACTTTAACAAATGAGGCATGGATAAGGTCATAGAGATAAAGGAGATCGTAAAGAATTACCAGGTTGGCTCAGTAATTGTCAGGGCTCTCCGCTCGGTTTCTGTCAACATCAACAGAAATGAATATGTTGCAATTATGGGTCCCTCGGGATCAGGCAAATCAACCCTTATGAATATACTCGGTTGCCTTGATACCCCTACAAAAGGACAGTATGTTCTCAACGGAACCGACGTCAGTAAGATGGAGGATGACAGACTCGCCGAGATACGCAACAAGGAGATCGGCTTCGTCTTTCAGACCTTTAACCTCCTTCCCAGGTACACTGCCCTGGAAAATGTGACACTTCCCCTGATCTATGCCGGAGTACCCCGCCATGAAAGGGAGGAACACGCGAAAAAGGTACTTGACCTGGTGGGCCTGGCCGACAGGATGACCCATAAGCCCAATGAACTTTCGGGTGGACAGCGTCAGAGGGTGGCAATCGCCAGGGCTATGGTAAACGACCCCTCGATAATCCTTGCCGATGAGCCTACAGGTAACCTCGACAGCAAGACTTCAGCCGACATTATGGGACTGCTTGACAAAATCCATGATGACGGTAACACCGTCATCGTCGTCACCCATGAGGAGGATATAGCACGCCATGCCCACCGCATCATCAAACTGATGGACGGCGAGGTGTCGGCTGACTATGTCAATGAGAACCGAATAGACGTTAGAAAGAAATAATTATTCTTCACTCCCTGGGATGAAGATATATACAAAAACCGGCGACAGGGGAGAGACATCAGTGATTGGCGGTCTAAGGCTCCCTAAACACCACCCGCGCATTGAAGCATACGGCACGGTCGATGAACTCATTGCATGGATAGGCCTGCTGCGGGCAGCCCAACAGTCATGTGTCACCACGGACGAACTGATCACAATACAGTCGGTCCTGATGTCATGCTGCACAGTAATCGCTACCCACCCGACAGCAAAAGTCCCCGAAGGAATCACCGTAGATGACACATCGGAACTTGAAAAGTCTATAGACAGAATGGAAGCCAGCCTTCCCAAACTGACCTCCTTCGTCCTTCCCGGCGGCCATCCCGCAGCAGCGCAATGCAATATCGCACGCTGCGTCTGCCGGCGGGCGGAACGCGCGCTTCTTCGCCTCAATGAAGCAGAAAAAACCGACCCTGATGTGCTTAAATACCTTAACCGCCTGTCAGATTATCTCTTCGTGCTGACAAGGTGCCTGACTTATGAGTCTGGAACAGAGGAGATTAAATGGCAGCCGAATAAAAAGTCAAAATAATCTGCATATTAATTACCCTCACTCTTTTTTTATTCTAAATAATTTTATATTTGCGGACTTTAAGAAGGGTAATATTTTAACTTTCTCAGAAATGTATTGGACACTTGAATTAGCATCAAAACTTGAAGACGCACCCTGGCCTGCAACCAAGGACGAGCTCATTGATTTTGCCATACGGTCAGGTGCCCCTATGGAAGTCATAGAAAACCTGCAGGAAATTGAAGATGAAGGTGATATTTACGAGAGTATTGAAGATATCTGGCCTGATTATCCCTCAAAAGATGATTTTTTCTTTAATGAGGACGAGTATTAGAAGTATTTATCAACCGGAGTAAACTAAAAAAGCCTGGGGTTATAACAACTCCGGGCTTTTTGTTTGCCGGACCGGCCGTAACCCGGGATGCCACCTGTAGCCGTCAAGTCTTCTGTCTGATTCCGGTTTTTGCAGCGGAGGATCGAGTACCCCGTCCGGACTCTGGTTCTGGTATATCTCCGCAATCTTGCCGTTCTCAAGAAAAATCTCAATGGTTGCGCTTCTCGCCCTGTTAACCCCAACCAGTGAATTGCCGTCAACCACATAGTAGATCGCCTCCCCGTTGCCTGTGACCTTGATCCTGTGCAGTTTGTTGTCAAGGAAATAGCCTGACAGGTTCTTCCCGCTTATCTGGTCATACCTGGCCGTGTCTACTTCACTTACGACGAACGCTTTATTGTACAGCTCCATATGGTCGGCCTTGGAGTCCTTCGTAAAGAGAGCGATGGAGTCGGCGGTCAGCTGGTTCTCGCGTGACCATACAATTGGATCCTCATATAACCTGATCACTGAATCCTGGAATGAATATGACAGAGAGTCACACCGTCCCTGCATCTCACGACTGAAAATGGTACATCCGTAGAAGGCTTTCAGGAGTCTGTGGTTTATGCCTGACGTATCAGCTACAGGGATTGCCCTGAGTGTGTCGGCCCTGAGCGTCAGAGTGTCATCATCAGAGAAGAGAGTGAACCAGGGAGAGCCGGTAAGAAGAAACCGCTCGGGTCGCTTAACATACCATGCATATTCCCCGCCGCAGATAATATTGTCGGTGGTGTCTGTGATGGGTAACCTTGCCAAACCCTTCACCCTCACCGCTCCTTTCATCATACCAGAGCGTGTCACCTGTGATTCGCTGCTCACGGTTGTCAAGCACGGCATTCTTCATCAGCTGCGAGATGTCATTGCGCGTATCGCTCCAGCCGTTTTCACAGTAGAGATAGTATGCTGTCACCCACCGCTTCTGTCGGCCCAGCGAAACCATACAATTTCATCAGCGGTGTTATAACGCATGGTGTCGGCACGCATCACGTAATCAGGATTGACTATCCTTACGCTGTCGCGGAAGTGCAGCATCTTCTGGTTTGAATAATAGATACCCACTATGCTTGTCAATGTGTTGTCACCGTTAAGGATCCGTCCTCCGTTATCATAAATGGCCACCTGCGTGTTGACGTCATAGTCTATCTTTTCGGTGAAAAGCCGCATCTCGTTATCAGCGAGCACCACGCTGTCAGTCATCACAGCTTTACCCGTATCACCGTTGTAGGTTAGGTACTGCCCCCATATATGAATGGTGTCACCCTGCCAGATATGAATCCTGCTGAAGGCGAAGACCTGGTTGGTATCGTCATAATACCATGCGCTGTCACAATCCATTAAAAGATCGTTGTGCTTAAGGCTCACATTCCCGTTCAGCCTGTTGCTCGAAGCGCCCCTTTGTACGGTCAAAACGCATAGAGTCTGAATGAAGTATTTCCACCTTGCGTCGGACACTGGTCTGCTGTGCAGCGGCCTCACAGGGCAGGATAAGAAAAGCCGCCGGGAGAATAAGATATGCCGCAAGAAGAAAAAAGAGACGCGGAAGTATTATCTTTTCTATTCGAACCATCCGGAATAGTGGAACTTACAGTCACGGAAATCATCGCTCACACGAATGTATGTTCTTTTGATCTTTTCAACGATCCAGTTCTGGTATGTCTTGTTCTGCTTGTCCCTCAGCGCCGCCTCGGAAAGATAATTGTAATCGTCTTTCATATTCACCCTATGTGGCGCGATCTCCTCGTCAAGCCGTATGATGCAATAGATGTTGTTGCCCTTGGGATCAGTTGTGCGGAAGGGATCGGAGATATCTCCCAGTTTCATATTGCGCACAACCAGGTTGACCTCTCTTGACAACTCGTCAAGGGTCATCCATGTGACACGGTCTGACGGGTTCGCACTGACCATCTTGCCGCCGTTGGCCCGGGTGGCCTTATCGGATGAAAACCTGAATGCTGCCTGCTGGAAAGTTAGACTGTCGGTACGAACCAGGCCGGCGATGCTGTCAAGCTTCAGTATAGCCCACTCAGTCTGCTCGGAAGAAAGCTTAGGCCTCATGAGAATATGGCGCGAGTTCACCATATCACCCTTCCTGTCGATAAGCTGGATAATGTGAAACCCGAATTCAGTCTCAACAATCTTGGAGACAACATCCTTCTTCAGAGCCCACGCTGCCTCGGCATAAGGTTTAGACAGTTCACCCCTGGTGACAAACCCTGTCTCACCGCCCTTCGGAGCTGTTCCCGGATCCTCAGAATAGAGAATTGCAAGAGTGCTGAAGCTCTCCCCATTGATGATACGACTGCGGAGCTCAAGCAATCGCTGGCGCACCTCGGCCTTGCTGGCTTCCATGTCTGGTGGCTCCACGGTGATGGTGCTGAGCTGCACCTTCCTCGGCACCAGCGGAAGCGAGTCTTTCGGGATGGTATTGAAGTACTTCTTTATCTCATCGGGAGTGACGGTTATATTCTGCGCTATCGTTCCCTGAGTCTCCTGTACGATGTACTGGTTGGTGAGCATTTCCCGGAGATCCTTCCTGATCTCGGCCATGCTTTTGTTGAAGTATGTCTCCAGTGCCTGCTCCGAGCCTGCGCGCCTTATATATTCAGAGAGCCTGCTGTTGAGGTCTGCTTCCACATTCTCCGGCGATACCTCGATGGAGTCTATCCGTGCCTGGTCAAGAAAGAGCTTCTGTATCATCTGGTCTTCAAAGACACGGCATCGCAGCTCTTCGACAGGCGTAGGGTCCCTCTCGGCCTTCAGCTGTACCACCTGCCCCTCAACATCTGAGAGGTAGATCACCTCATTACCCACCACGGCCACGATAGATTCAACTATCTGCTGCCCTGACAGAGTCTGTCCGGCAAGAATCGTAAGTGCACATATAATACTAATTCGCTGTTTCATTCTTTTCTCCCTCTTCTAATAGACTTTCAGGGTGCTGTTCCTGACCGCCTCGTTGTATATACCGTCTTCAAGCTTTTGCAGGAAGTCATTCCTGCGGTTATTCAAAATGATCGTCTTCACCTGCCCCCGGATGTATTCGAATGGTGCAACGCTGTTTCGCAGCTTGTATTCCCTGATGGCTACAAAATATACGAACTGGTCATCCTTCAACTCCACTGCACTGTTCCTCGCCAGCCACTGCTCCTGGTTGGCAGATTCGAGAGGCACCTCAAGCAGAAGTTGGGTGAAGGGTATCCATTCGTCATTGTAATCATCAAACCGCACTGCGTACTGGTAACACAGATCCTCAAGGGTATTCATGTCATCCGACCCGGATGACCTGTAGAGCTGCCTGATCTTCTCAATCTCCGGCATAGTAGCCGGCACTTTGATAAACAGAGCTCTGACAAGGTTGGATGTAAGGGTGAATGTGCTAAGATTGGTTACGTAGTAATCCTGCACCTCGTTGTCAGTGACCATGGTATCCAGCTTCTGGATTATCATCTGCTGCTGGTACTGGTAGATGAGCAGGTTGTTCCTCATCTCATTGAGCTGCCTGTTAACCTCGGCCTTGTAATCGGGCGTCAGGTTCTCCTCGGCCCTGAGAGCAAGAAGCTCTTTGCGCGACCACTGGCGGATGAAACTTTGTACCGCCGAAATACTGTCAGTCTCACTCATTCCATTCACCACAAGACCCGGAGGTATCTGGTCAAGGTATAGTGTCCTCTCTCCGGCACGCGCCACAGCAGTACGGTCAGGCTCCCTGACGTTGGTGTTGCATGAAGCAACGAGTATAAGGAATATGGATATGGTAACCCGAAGCATCATCAATACTCATTGACTTTACGGCTGTAGTTTGGCGCCTCACGTGTGATGGTCACATCATGCGGGTGGCTCTCAATGACGCCGGCACTGGTAACCCTGACAAAACGTCCCTCTCTTTTGAGAGTGGGGATGTCATTTGCTCCGCAGTACCCCATTCCGGAACGGAGCCCGCCGAGGAACTGGTAGATCACCTCATTCAGCGTGCCTTTATAGGGAACACGTGCCGTAATTCCTTCGGGAACAAGCTTGTGGATGTCATCCTCCATGTCCTGGAAGTACCTGTCCTTGGAACCCATCTGCATAGCCTCCACAGAGCCCATACCGCGGTATGTCTTGAACTTTCTGCCGTTGTAGATTATTGTTTCGCCGGGTGACTCCTCCACGCCTGCAAACAGCGATCCTGCCATCACGCAGTCAGCACCTGCCGCAATTGCTTTGACAATATCGCCCGAATAGCGAATGCCTCCGTCAGCTATGACGGGTATGCCGCTGCCATCAATGGCCCTTGCGACGTTGTATATGGCAGATAACTGCGGTACGCCTACACCGGCGACAACCCTGGTGGTGCAAATAGAACCGGGTCCTATACCTACCTTCACGGCATCGGCGCCTTCGTCAACAAGCATCCTGGCGGCCTCAGCCGTGCCAATGTTACCTACCACTACCTCCGTGCCAGGGAAGATCTTCTTTATCTCCCTGAGTATCTCCATCACGCTTTTAGTGTGGCCATGCGCCGTATCAATGGCGATGGCGTCAACGCCTGCCCCAACCAGCGCTTCAACCCTTGAGAGAGTGTTGGGGGCAATGCCTACCGCGGCGGCAACCCTCAGACGGCCCTTCTCATCCTTGCAGGCATTGGGCCTGTCCTTGGCCTTGGTGATGTCCTTGTATGTCACCAGCCCCTTCAGCCTTCCCTTGTCGTCAACAATGGGGAGCTTTTCGATCTTGTGTATCTGGAGAATCTCGGCTGCGGCAGCCAGGTCTGTCTGATGGCTGAGGGTGATAAGCTTCGACTGCGGTGTCATAATCTCGCTGATCCTTCGCGAATAGTCCGTCTCAAAACGCAGATCCCTGTTCGTGACAATGCCCACCAGGGCACCGTCATCATTGATAACAGGTATGCCGCCAATCTTGAACTCCTTCATCAACGCAAGGGCATCAGCAACGGTGGCGTTGTCATTGATAGTCACCGGATCAAAGATCATGACACTCTCGGCGCGCTTGACCTTGCGGACCTGGGCGGCCTGTTGCCCTATCGACATGTTCTTGTGAATGACACCTATGCCCCCCTCACGGGCAATGGCTATCGCGAGCTCGGCGTCGGTGACTGTGTCCATGGCCGCCGAAACTATCGGGGTATTGATGATTACGTTGCGGGTGAACTTCGATCTCAGATCAACGTCGCGGGGCAGCACTTCCGAATAGGCCGGAAGAAGAAGCACGTCATCGAAGGTAAGACCTTCGAAAAGCAGTTTATCTTCAGAGAATGACATCGGGCAAGGTTTATTTGGGGCGAAAATTACAAAAAAATGACATGCACCGGCACATCTTAAATGTCAATAAAAGGTTAAAAATGAGATTGAGTTATTAAATTTGTATTAATCAGGCTGCATGACAATGTTACCGGACATTTACAGGGAGACGCTCGCGCGTTACTGGGGCTTCACCTCATTCAGACCCCTTCAGGAGGATATCATTGATGCGGTGGTCTCTGGAAATGATGTGATAGGCCTCCTTCCTACCGGCGGGGGCAAGTCGGTCACTTACCAGGTGCCGCCTGTCGCCACCGAAGGACTCTGTCTTGTCATCACCCCCCTGATAGCTCTCATGAAGGACCAGGTCACCCGCCTGAAGTCGATGAATATCAAGGCTATGGCTATACACAGCGGTCTGACGCGCGAAGAGGTGGAGATATCACTTGACAACTGCCTCTATGGCGATTACCGCCTCCTCTATGTCAGTCCCGAACGGCTGCAGACACCTCTCTTCAGGGCACGCCTCCCAAGATTCAATTTCACGCTTGTAGCCGTTGATGAGGCCCACTGTATTTCACAGTGGGGCTATGATTTCAGGCCCTCATACCTCCATATAGCTGAGATAAGAGACATACTGGGCGACAGGGTGCCGTTCCTCGCACTGACAGCCACAGCCACCCCCCGTGTGGTGAAAGACATCGTCTCAAGACTGAAACTGAAGAACCCGAAGATACTGCAAACCAGCTTCAGGAGACCCAATATCACATATGTGGTGAGGGAAGTGGAAGACAAAAGCGCCTACGTGCTTCGCAGCCTCGTAAAAGAGAAGGGCAGCGGAATCATCTACGTCAACAGCAGGAAAAGATCGAAAGAGGTGGCCGAGATGCTTGTAGCAAATGATATCCGCGCCGATTTCTATCACGCCGGCCTTCCGCAGGAGATGCGTGACAGGAAACAGATTGCCTGGAGCACGGGAGAGGTACGCGTTATTGTCGCTACCAACGCCTTCGGCATGGGAATAGATAAGGCCGATGTGCGGTTCGTGATTCACTGGGACTGCCCCGATTCCGTCGAAGCCTATTACCAGGAGTCAGGCAGGGCAGGACGAGACGGCCATCCCTCCTTCGCCGTCCTCCTATGGTCGCAGGATGAGAAGAGGAGGCTGGCCGAAACAGTAAGATTAAAATTCCCCCCTGTTGAGAAAATAAAGGATGTCTATGAAGCCATCGGCAACTTCTACCAGCTCCCCGTGGGATCAGGAAAAAACAGCGTGCACGATTTCGACCTCTGGAAATTCGTAACTGCCTTCAGATTCTCCGTAACAGAGACGTACAACAGCCTGAACTTTCTTCAGAAGGAGGGTTACCTCGAATTTACGGATGAAATAAACAACCCTTCACGGATCCATTTCGTGGTGAGCCGTGATGACCTCTATAAGTTCCAGGTGGCAAACGAGGAGTACGACAGGTTCATCAAACTCCTGCTGCGAACATACAGCGGCATGTTCTCTGAGTTTGTCCCAATAAACGAAGAGACCCTGGCCGCCAGGTCAGGGATGACCCGCGAAGCAATTTACCAGTACCTGCTGAGACTTACATCCCAGGGCATAATCCACTTTATCCCCGGCAAGAAGAGCCCCCTGGTCATCTTCACTGAAGAGAGGCTTGACCGCAGCCACCTTGTAATTTCCCCTGACCTCTACCTGAAGGTAAAGGAAAATTATATCGAACGGGTGGAAAAGGTCACTGAATACGCCGAAAATAAAACACGCTGCAGATCGGCATTCCTGACGGCCTATTTCGGCGAGGAGAACGGCCGCTGCGGTCTGTGCGACACCTGCCAGGAGAGAAATGAACTGGATCTCAGCAAGTATGAATTCGACCTGATCATCGATAAAATAAAGGAACTCGTTGGCGAAAGCCCCATGAGACCCGACGAGCTTGCCTCAGCCATGGAGCTTCCTCCTGAAAAAAGCGTCAGGGTGATTCGCTGGCTCCTTGACCATGAAAAACTTCATTATGACACTGACCGTAAACTCTCCTGGAGTAACTGACAGACCTCCCCATTCCGGCACTGCCGTATTGCAAATATATAACCTGCATGGTTCATAAATATAAAAAATAAAATACTACCGGATAAGCGGGTTCTCCAGCTTTGCAGGATAAGCCTCAGGTCATAATAAAATGAATTAAGTCGGATGAAATACCTACTTTTGTCGATTATTTGTTAAGAATGGAAAAAGAGGAAAAAAAAATATACTCCCGCCAGGTGGTAGAGTTCGCCGCTTCGGCAAACGAGTACTGCAAATACCTCGAGGGAACAAAGGATATAAATGGTATTGAGATACTTAAGGTCATGCAGCGCCTCCTGCCATTCATATATCTGAGGGCATCACTGCTGCCGTTTCTTGAACCTGTGCTGGAGGAGGGCAGTGAAAAGAGCGTGACGGAATTTGACTGGACCAGAATGCATGATAACCTTCTGGTAAAAATGGGAAACAATGATCCCTTTCCGGTCATAGTATCAGCCGGTGATCCGGCTGACGGACTCTATACCGGAAGCATTGCTGAGAGCCTTTCAGATATCTACCAGGATCTTAAAAACTTCATAACAGGCTATAAAAGCGGTAATGATGAGGTGATGAATGACGCCGTATGGGAAGTGATGATGAATTTTGAGGAGTTCTGGGGCAAGAAACTGCTTAATGTTCTCTCAGCCATCCATTCGGTACTCTATTCCGAGGCAGAGGAGAAGGAACAAAATGAACAACAGGGTGATGACGAAACAGTATAATGAAAGTGTCACTGACGATGAACTGAGAAAACTGCCTGTTCTTCAGTTTAAAGGCAGGGTGACTCTTGTTGACAGCATGCAGAAGTTCCGCCAGGTGATAGGTGAGATTGGCAAGCCGGCGATTCTGGGATTTGATACAGAGACACGGCCCTCTTTCAAAAAGGGCAACAGGTATAAAGTATCACTGCTGCAGCTTGCCGACGCCAGTCGCGCGTGGCTCTTCAGACTCAACATGATAGGACTGCCGCCGGAACTGACTGCCCTGCTGGCCGATAAAGAGATCATAAAGACAGGGGTGGCCATTCATGACGATATAAAGGCACTTCGCTCCCTGGCAACCTTTGAACCGGGGGGGTTTGTCGACCTGCAGACCGTGGTTGCAGCACGGGGCTTTAAACAGCTGGGACTGAAAAAGCTCTCTGCCATAATACTCGGGTATTCAATCTCCAAATCACAGCAGACATCCAACTGGGAAGCAGCGGAGCTTACGGAACCGCAACAGTTATATGCAGCGACAGACGCCTGGGTATGCAGACGCATATACCTGGCACTAAACGGAAAAGAAAGTCATCAACAGCAATAAAACGATGCCAGCACGGATAATCCTGAAAAAAGGAAAAGACCAGTCGGTAAGACGATACCATCCGTGGATCTTCTCCGGAGCCATTGACTCAAGGAAAGGATCACCGGCCGAGGGTGACGTGGTAGAGGTCTATGCATCGGACAACACTTACCTGGCTACCGGACACTGGTCGCCGGGATCGATAGCAGTACGGATATTCTCCTTCACCCGGTGCGAACCTGACCGGGAATTCTACAGGAAAAAACTCGCTGATGCACTGCAATATCGAAATAATACGGGGATTGCCGGCAGCGATGAGACGGACGTATGGAGGCTGGTACATGGCGAGGGCGACGGACTGCCCGGACTGATAATTGATATCTACGGCAGCGTGGCCGTGATCCAGGCCCATACTGCCGGATTCTGGCATCTGCGTGATATGATAGCCGGACTACTTCCGGAAATAACAAACGGCCTTGTTAAATCGGTTTATAACAAGAGCGAGGGCACAGTGCCTTTCATGGCCAGGCTGGAACCTGTAAACGGGTACCTTACCGGTGATAATGCCGGCAGCAGTGCCATAGTTAAGGAGAACGGGTTTAAATTCAGGGTCGACTGGGAGAAGGGGCAGAAGACAGGTTTTTTCATCGACCAGCGTGACAACCGCAGCCTGCTGCGCCACTATAGCAAGGGGAGAAATGTCCTTAATATGTTCGGATATACCGGCGGCTTCTCAGTCTATGCAATGAGTAATGCTGCCATGGTTCATACAGTAGACAGCTCGGCCTCCGCCACTAAAATGGCTAATGAAAACGTCAGCCTGAACTTCGGCGATGATCCGCGGCACAGTTCGTTTGCAACGGATGCCTTCAGCTTCCTGGCGGAAATGAAACACGAATATGACCTCATGGTGCTCGATCCACCGGCCTTCGCAAAGCACCAGACTGCCCTTGATAAAGCCCTGCAGGGCTACAGAAGGCTGAATGCCATAGCATTACAGAAAATCAAACCTGGCGGAATACTCTTCACATTCTCCTGTTCTCAGGTGGTAAGCCGTGACGACTTCAGACGGTCAGTTTTTGTAGCTGCAGCCAACACCGGCCGTAACGTGAGGATAATCCACCAGACAGGACAGCCTGCTGACCACCCGGTAAATATTTACCACCCCGAGAGCGAATATCTCAAAGGTTTGGTGCTCTTCGTTGAATAACCATTATGGATCCTGCAGCACATATAAAAATTATTGCACAGAAACTACAGCTGCACGACTGGCAGGTGGAGAACACCCTGCGTCTCCTTGACGACGGAGCAACTATACCATTTATCAGCCGTTACCGCAAGGAGGTTACAGGCAGCCTCAATGAGGTACAGCTAGCGGAGATCCGCGACGAGTACGAGAGACTGAGGGAGCTCGACAAGAGGAGGGAGGCGATAATCAAATCGATCGAAGAGCAGGAAAAGATGACACCGGAACTGCTGGCGAAGATCAATGCTGCCATGATGATGTCACAGCTCGAGGATCTCTACCTGCCATACAGGCCAAAGAGAAAGACACGGGCCTCCGTAGCCCGTGAAAAGGGCCTCGAGCCTCTGGCTATGTGGCTGCTTGAGCAATTACCGGGAGACCCGCAGGCCGAAGCGGAGAAATACCTGGGTGATGAGGTGGAGAGCACCGATGCAGCCCTGACAGGAGCATGCGATATCATCGCCGAGCTGGTCAGCGAGAATGAGCTGGTGCGCGGTTCCCTGCGAAGACTCTATGAACGTGATGCCATCATCACCTCCAAAGGAGTGAAAGGCAAGGAGGAGGAGGGGAACAAGTTCAGAGACTACTTCGAATGGTCAGAACCCCTGCGCCGCTGTCCCTCACACAGACTGCTGGCCATGCGCCGCGGTGAGGAGGAGGGCTTCCTCAGGCTTACGATAATGCCCGCTGAGGAGGAGGCCAGACAGACGGTGGAGAAGGTGTTCATCAGGGCAAATAACGCTTCCGCCCGCCTGGTGCGGGAGGCTGTCGCCGACAGCTGGAGCCGCCTGCTGGCACCATCCATGGAGACGGAGTTCAGAAAAACATCAAAGGAGAAGGCTGACGAGGAGGCGATACGCGTCTTCACCGACAACCTCAGGCAGTTGCTGCTCTCTCCGCCTCTGGGCGAGAAGAGCGTCCTTGCCCTCGACCCGGGGTTCCGTACAGGCTGTAAAATAGTGTGCCTCGACAGGCAGGGTGCAATGCTCCACAATGATGTGATATACCCGCACCCGCCACAGAACGAAACCGCCCGCAGCGTCAGCAAAATGCTCTCGCTGATAGATAAGTTCAGCGTGGAGGCCATTGCAATTGGCAATGGCACTGCCAGTCGCGAGACGGAGGAGTTTATAAGACAATACATGCCACCTGGCTCCTTGTTAAAATATACGTGGTCAGCGAAGCAGGTGCATCAGTATATTCAGCTTCAAAAACAGCCCGTGATGAGTTCCCCGGTCATGACGTGACGGTGCGCGGCGCCGTCTCCATCGGACGCCGGCTCATGGACCCGCTCGCAGAGCTTGTGAAGATAGACCCGAAATCGATAGGAGTGGGCCAGTACCAGCATGATGTGGACCAGACAAGGTTGCAGACCAGCCTCGACGAGGTGGTGATGTCATGCGTCAACGCCGTGGGAGTGGAGGTGAACACCGCCAGCCCGCACCTTCTGACATACGTCTCCGGACTGGGGCCGAAGCTCGCACAGAATATCGTAGACCATCGCACTGAGAACGGTCCCTTCCGGTCACGCGCCGGACTGATGAAGGTGAAACGCATGGGTGACAAGGCATATGAACAGGCAGCCGGGTTCCTCAGGATAAGAAACGCAGCGAACCCGCTCGATGCCTCGGCAGTGCACCCTGAGAGCTATCACATCGTTGAAAGGATGGCAAAGGATGCAGGCTGTACGGTGGCAGAACTGATAGTCGACGGGGCCAGACGCAAGTCAATAACCGTAGAGAGGTATGTCACCCCTGAGGCCGGACTGCCAACACTGAAGGATATCATGACAGAACTGGCAAAGCCTGGCCGCGACCCGCGGTCATCGATACAAGAGTTCAGCTTTGCGGATATACACTCGCTTGATGATGTGAAGGAGGGTATGGTTGTGCCGGGCATAGTAACAAATATCACCAAGTTCGGTGCCTTCGTAGATATAGGGGTGAAGCAGGATGGCCTGGTGCATGTCTCCCAGATGGCAGATCGCTACGTTGACGACCCTTCAAAGGTGGTCAAACTGCACCAGCACCTTATGGTTAAGGTTGTGAGCGTTGACCTGGACCGTAAACGTATTCAGCTGTCTCTTAAGGGAGTAGAGGTCCGACCGTAAAGAATTGACCCAGTGGGTCAATTCAGGGAGGAGCCGGTTTGCAGGGAAGGTAATAGAAGGGCAACCTGACAGTAATGACCCTGTGAGTCATTACCGCAAGCAGCCAGATTGCAGGGGAGGATCGGTGGCCAGTAGGCAGTAGTGAAAAAATGGCGCGTAGCGCATAAAGTATTGTAGAACAACATATTAACTATTAATAATCAATTTATGAAAAAAACGTTATTCCTCCTCTCCGCCGCAACCCTGATGCTCATGCTGGCATCATGCGGCAAGAAACCCCAGCCCCCCGTGGCTGAGAAAATCCCGTTCGTCGTTGAAAGCAACGGCAACGAACGCGTCGACGATTACTTCTGGATGCGCCTCAGCGATGAACAGAAGAACGCCGAGACACCTGACTCACAGACAGTAAAGGTACTTGCCTTCCTGAATGCCGAGAATGACTACGCCGATGCCATGATGAAACATACCGAAGCGTTTCAGCTGCAGCTATTCGAAGAGATAAAGGGACGCATCAAGGAAGACGATGAATCCGTTCCTTACCTCGATAACGGTTACTGGTATCATACCAAATACTTCGAAGGCAAAGAATACCCCGTTATGTACAGAAGGCAAGACGGCACCAATACACCTGAGGTGATGCTTGATGTCAACATCCTTGCCGATGGACACGATTTCACAAGCGTCGGAGGAGGCTCCGTCTCTCCCGATAATAACCTGCTCTCCTATGGCGTTGACCATGTCAGTCGCAGACAGTATACCATTTATGTAAAGGACATGACCACCGGGAAACTCCTACCTGACGAGATAGCCAACACCACCAGTCAGGGGGTGTGGGCAGCCGACAACAAGACCCTCTTTTACGTTAAGAAGGATCCCGAGACACTGAGGGCAGCCGTTATCATGAAGCATGTTCTCGGAACCCCCGTCTCCGATGACAAAGTGGTATATGATGAGACTGATGAGACATTCTCAGTCTACCTTGGAAAAACCAAAAGCAAGAAATATATTACTATTACCTCAGGCCAGACCCTGACAACGGAGGTTCGCCTGATTGAAGCTGATAAACCTGATGGCAAAGTGACAGTCTTCGAGCCACGCCTGGTTGACCGCCTGTACTCAGTGGAACACCTGAACGGACAGTTTTATGTTTTGACAAACGCTGACGGTGCAAAGAATTTCAAACTGATGAAATGTGCTGACAATAAAATTGGAAAGAATAACTGGACAGAGGTTTTACCCCACAGGACTGACGTGCTGCTGGAGAACTTTGAGATCTTTGATAATTTCCTTGTTGCCGAAGAAAGAATCAAGGGCCTCACTAACCTCCGCATCATCGGGCTCACTGACGGTTCAGAGCATTTCCTCGATTTCGGAGAAGAGACATATACCGCCGGCATCCATGTAAATCCAACCGCCGCCACTACCCTTCTCCGTTACAGCTACTCATCACTGACCACCCCTAATTCGGTCTTCGATTATGACATGCTTTCAAAGTCGAAGGTGCTGCTTAAGCAGGACAGTGTACTCGGCGGGTTTGACAGCAATAACTATGAGCTCGAAGCGCCTGTGGGCAAAAGCCGCTGACGGAACCATGGTCCCGGTATCTCTGGTCTGATCGCAAGGGATTTGTTCAGGATGGCACTGCTCCGATGTTGCTGTATTCCTACGGTTCATACGGCAGCTCAACCAACCCTTCGTTCCGTTCATCCGTCATCAGTCTTCTAGACCGTGGCTTTGTCTATGCTCTTGCCCATATCAGGGGAGGAAGCGAGATGGGTCGCCAGTGGTACGAAGACGGCAAGCTGCTGAAGAAGATCAACACTTTTACCGACTTCAACGACTGTGCACGGTTCCTGATCAATGAGAAATACACTTCGTCTGAACACCTCTATGCGCAGGGCGGCAGCGCCGGCGGGCTCCTTATGGGTGCAATCGTCAACATGGAACCGCAGCTCTATCACGGCATCATCGCACAGGTCCCCTTCGTCGATGTTGTGAGCACCATGCTTGACGCCACCATCCCCCTGACTACCTTTGAATGGGATGAGTGGGGCGATCCGCGCAAGCAGGAGTACTATGACTATATGCTCTCATACTCGCCGTATGACCAGGTGAAAGAGCAGGAGTATCCGAACATGCTGGTTACCACGGGCTACTGGGATTCCCAGGTGCAGTACTGGGAACCGGCCAAGTGGGTAGCCAAACTCCGCGACAAGAAAACCGATGACAACATCCTCATCATGGATGTCAATATGACGGCAGGCCACGGTGGCGCCTCGGGCCGCTTCGAGCGACTGAAGACCGTTGCCCTCGAATATGCATTCATACTGGACCTCGAGGGTAAGGCAAAATAATTGCTGATCAGACATCATCCCCCACCGGGGAGAGGTCCGGAGGTGTCTGACGGCATCTGCGGTAAAATAAAGAGAGTCTCGCATTTTTACGGGACTCTCTTCAATAAACAGAACTGAAAAACACTATTAGTTCAGAAGCCGTAAGGTGACCTCTGCTGGGTCGACTTCATCTCAGGCTTGCGGGGCACAAGGCTATCGTCCATTGCTGCGTTCCATGCAAGCCAGGCAGTAATAATCGCATTATGTCTCAGATCGGGCAGGAGCAGACGCTCCCATGTGTCGGCCAGGGTGTGGTACCCGCGACCGTATTCGATCTCATCCTGGATGAACTGGAAACCCGGCAGGCCCACCCCGTCAAAGCTCTGATGGTCAGTGCCTCCGGTATTGCGTATCGCAATTGTGCTGAACCCCATGTCCGCCATCGGTTCCATCCACTCCTCAAAGAGGGGACGGACAAGGTTGTTCTCTTGGAGGTAGACCCCCCGGTAACGGCCGGTACCGTTATCCATGTTGAAATAGACCGAGAACTTGTCGAACCCCGGCTTTTTTTCATTCTTCTCCCTGTCAAACAGGTATTGTGAGACATAACCCCTGGAGCCAAGCAGCCCCTGCTCTTCACCACCCCATAAAGCTATGCGTATCGTACGCCTCGGCCTGGCATCCAGAGCTTTGAGAATCCTGAGAGCCTCCATCATTACTATGCAGCCCGATGCGTTGTCCGCAGCACCCGTACCGCCATGCCATGAATCGATGTGAGCCCCCAGCAGCACCACCTGGTCCTTGAGTTTGGGATCGGTGCCCGGGATCTCGGCAATGACATTATAAACACTCTTTCCCGGGATAAAGTCAGCCTTTATCTCTGCCTCAACCTCAACCTTCTCACCGCGTTTGAGCATCCGCTCCATGCGGCCGTAGGCCTCCATGGGAATGTTTACCTCGGTAACAGGGGGCTGTCCGGTACCGTCAAAGGAGGCACCTGACGAACGTGGGATATTGAACGCGCTGCCCTGGCTGATGATCATCGCCACCTCTTCGGTATGGAGGAACTCGGTGATCTTACTGCGCAACTCACGCATGGCCATCCAGTCGCCCATCACCCTGCGCGAAGGAGTGCCCCCGGCAGAAACCATGGAAATTTTCTCGAGATCCTCCTCCGTGAGCCTGCTGGCAAGTGGCTCGAAGCTGACCTCATACTGCGACGCGGAGGGTGTCATTATTATCTTACCCTTCAGCTTGCCGCGATACTGCTCTATGTCTTCAATCTTCTTGATATCGACAAGGATGACTTCACCCTTTACCAGTCCGCCGGTACCTGAGGTCCAGGCTACCGGAGTGACCGAGAAATTATTGTAGTAGGGAAAGGTCATGGCTGCATAGGCCTTTGTATAATCCCATCCGCCGCGGGCGAACTCACTTACAATCTCAACACGGACATTCGAAAGCCCGTATTCGGCAAGTTTTGCCCTGGCAATCTCATTGGCACGGTCAAGGCCCGGTGATCCCGTTAGACGGGGACCGGCGAGATCGGTCATAATGTACGATAGTGTCTCAATATCAGAGTTTCGCTGTCCTTCCTGCCTGATCTTGTAAACCATCTGCAGGTCGACGGCCACCTCCTGGGAAGAGACCGGCATTATCATTGAAAAAAGGATTGCGGTGATAAGCACAATCCTTGCGGTAGTGAAAAGGTATTTCATTTTCTTTTTGTATTAAGCGGATTAAATATAGGGTCATATATTTTATGCCCGTGATGCATTAACATTAATTAACTTTACTTTTGCGCTCACAGGAGCATTGGATGATCTATCCGGACACATACGAACTCAAAATAGGATTTGACCGCATCAGGGAGCATCTGATCTCAGGCTGCCTCAGTCCGGCAGGCGTGCGCAGGGTGGAGTCAATGAAGGTGTCATTCTCGGCGGAAGAGGTGAGGAGACGACTCTCACTTACAGAGGAGTTCCAGCAAATACTCTCATATGGCGAGCAATTCCCATCGGATAACTATAACGACCCGCATGCCACGCTCGAGAAGCTTCGCATCGAAGGAACCTTCCCCGAGCTGGAGGAGATAGTGGCGCTGAGGGGTTCGCTTGACACCATCAGACGTATCATCGGCTTCTTCAAAAACAGGAAGGACGGCCGGTACCCCCTTCTTTCCGCCATGACCGGCGCCGTGGTCTATTATCCTTTTATTACCGAAGCCATCGACCGCATCATCGATAAGGAGGGCAAAGTACGCGACAGCGCTTCGCCTGCCCTGAAGACTATCCGGGCCGACCTGGCCTCAAAGAGCCTCGCGGCTGTGAGAAAACTTCACTCCGTTCTCCGGCAGGCCCAGGCAGACGGCATCGTTGACCGTGACATCACGGTTGCAGTGCGCAATGGCAGGGGAGTGATACCTGTAAGTGCCTCAAATAAAAGGGGCATAAAGGGCTTTGTGCACGATGAGTCAGCCACGGGCAAGACGGTTTATATTGAGCCGGCCGAGGTGGTGGAGCTGAACAACGAGATAACCGAACTAGAACACCAGGAGAAGCGTGAGATAGTGCGTATCCTTACTGCACTGGCTGACACCCTGAGACCCTATATCGATGACCTGGAGGGTAATTTCGACTTCCTTGCTGAGATTGACTTCATCAGGGCCAAGGCCCTCTTCGGCGTCAGGCTGCACTGCATTAAACCGTCAGTGGCTGAAACACCCCACATAAGATGGGTCAACGCACGCCACCCGCTGCTGACTCTCTCCTTCGCCCGCACGGCCGGCAGGGAGGTGGTGCCCCTTACCGTAACCATTGACGGAAGAGACCGGATTCTTGTCATCTCAGGCCCCAATGCCGGGGGCAAATCGGTATGCCTTAAGACGGTCGCTCTGATTCAGTACATGCTTCAGTGCGGCATGACAATCCCTGCCGACGAAGGTACTGAGACCGGTATCTTCGGCAGGTTCTTTATTGACATAGGCGACGAGCAGAGCATAGAGAACGATCTGAGCACCTACAGCTCCCATCTGATCAACATGAAGCAGATGCTCAGACACGCCGACAAAAGCTCGCTGGTGATGATAGACGAGTTCGGTACCGGCACCGAGCCTGTCATCGGCGGTGCCCTCGCCGAAGCCATCCTGGCAGAGCTTAACGGCCGCGGTGCCTGGGGCGTCATCACCACACACTACACCAACCTGAAGCACTTTGCCACTTCGCAGGAGGGAATAAGCAACGGAGCCATGGCCTTCGATAACCAGCTGATGCAGCCTCTCTTCAGGCTCGATCAGGGCAAGCCGGGCAGCTCCTTCGCCTTCGAGATTGCAAAGAAGATAGGCCTGCCCAATGAGATACTCGCAGACGCTGCTGCCAGGGCAGGAGAGGGAAACGTTGATTTTGACCGTAATTTAAGGGAGATAGCGCGCGACAAACGCTACTGGGAGAAGAAACGCGAGGCAGTACGCCGGCATGAGAAGAGACTCGAGGAGCTGATAACAACATACGAGGCACAGCTGGGCGACATCAAGACCCAGAAGAAGGAGATCATCGGACAGGCTAAGAACAAAGCCGAGGAGATGCTGCGCGATACCAACAGGATGATAGAGAACACCATCCGCACCATACGCGAGGCACAGGCAGAAAAGGAAACGACAAAAGAGGTGCGGGAGGAACTCGATTCCTTCCGCGAACAGATGGCTGTGGAAGAGAAGCACCAGGAGGTGCATGTGCCCGGGCCTCCCCGGCTGGATACCCCCGCCGCAAGCATTGTGAAACGCATTGCGAAGAAGAAGGAGCCGGAGCCGCCGGTAAAAAAGAAACCAGGAAAACTGAAGCCGGGAGACTCATGCCAGGATCACTGGCACAGACACCGTGGGTGAGGTGACGGAGATAAGAGGCAAGAAGATACAGATTGTCTCCGGCAGCCTGAAAATGAGCGTAGATATTGACAGGACGGAGCCGGTCGATACCTCCGCATACCTTAAGGAACTGTCGAAAAACCGACCGCAGCAGAAGGTGGACTGGTCACTTAACACCCGCAGGAACCAGTTCCATCCTGAGATAGATGTCAGAGGCATGCGCACCGAAGAAGCCTTGCAGGTGGTGCAGGAGTTCATTGACACGGCCATGATGATACAGTTCAGACAACTGCGGATACTGCACGGCAAGGGAAACGGCATCCTCCGGCAGATGATAAGACAGTACCTCCAGTCTACCGGCGCCGTCAGAAGCGCTATCGATGAACATGTCGAAAGAGGTGGTGCGGGTATTACACTTGTTGAACTGGACATCTGAACCAGGTCACACCGCGGTACTGATAATTTTCATCTTTTTTCAGATCGAAATGAATATAATTGCATAACGAAAAACCTGAACCATGAGGAAACAGACACTGCTTCTTACCACCCTGGTGATCATGCTCGTCCTGCCTGTCAAAGGGCAGACGAATGATTTTTACGATGATGCTCCTACCAACCGGCTCCTGGGCAGCACGAAAATCCTTGTCACCGGCGAGGTGCAACAGGATCTGACCATAAATATCACACGGCTGCCAAAGCGCAGCATCACCGTAAAGGAGACAACTCTGACGGACGGGAAGACTGGATTTACCGGAGCCTACCGCTACGATGGGTACTCACTCTACGATATCCTTGACAAGGTTGTGCTGAAGAAGAAGAACGAAGCTGAATTTCCGCCTATTATTGACCTCTATGTTGAAGTGTCAAATGACAGGGGAGAGAGCGTCACCTTCTCGTGGGGCGAGATATATTATCCCGTCAACCGTCACCGGCTGCTGATAGCCACCTCGGTGGCGCGCATTGTGCCGTCTAAAGCCAAAGACCTGTGGCCGCTGCCACTGGAGACGAAGATTGTGGCAGGCAATGACCTTGTAACAGCGAGGAACATCAGCAACCCGGTGCGCATTACGGTGAAATCACTCGACAGCAACAACACTGTAAACAGGAACATCACCCCGCTCTGCGTCTGAGACAATGAGAATCTGCGTAAACGGAAAACAGCGCAGCATAATGACGCAGTTGCCTGATAGCGTCAGCATTGAGACATACCGGACGGTCTTCTACGGACGGGGCATGGGTATTCATGGCACTACACCCTTCTCCGGAGGACGATGCTTTCGGAGGTTCTGAAAGGCCATTTTCAGTCATCTGCCGACGAACTGCGCCATGGCATGGTGGTCATTGCCGGCGTTGACGGTTACCGGGCCGCCTTCACCCTCAGTGAGATCGTCAACCGCAATGACCAGGAGGAGGTCCTGCTCATCGGCAGTGACAATTACGAAAGCGCAGGCCGGTTCTCACTCTTTCCCGCAGGCGACTTCTTCTCTGACCGCGCCATCAAGGCAATAATGGAGATAGATATGCTTTTGCCGAAGACCGGATCACCATTGGCCATCGTTGTCCACGCGGCGGAGATGGGACTGCAGACAGTGAACCCGTCATATTTCCGCAATGAGGGGATATACCCCCCCCCCCCCCCCACCCCCCCCCTCCCCCCCCTCACCCCCCCCCCCCCCCCCCCCAACGGGCTTCACCGTGCATTGATAATATAGTCCAAGTCGTCTAAAAGAGCCTCACTGATCCGTAGGAGGTGGTTATCGTCACCGAGGAGGTGGGATTGCTGCACTTGCCTACCTTGCCGGCCAGCTCGGTGGAGGTGTTGCCTACGATCCGCCTGTCAGGCGAGAAATTGACATCATCAACCTTTACGCTTCCGTAAGAGCTTTTGGCGTCAAGCCTGTAACATGCCTCCGGGTCGATACCCAGCTTCACCGCGCAGTAACCGGCCTTGACGATCACCTTTTCAAAGGCGGCAGGTATCCTTTCAACGGAAAGATTGCCGTATTTTGTCTCTACCTCCAGCTTCTTGTTAACTTTTTTGAAATTGAGATCGGTATAGCCCCCGACCAAAACAATGTTATTGGCATTGCCGACAACATATCCGTCATATTTACTGTCAGCCACCAGTGAACTCACCTCGGTCAGAGAGACCTTTGAATATTTGCTGTCGACCAGCAGGGCTGTAGCTGACTCAACACTGAACATGCCGCAGTAGCGGGCATTGATCTCCGCCCAGCCCAGCTCGTCCACGGATGCCTTACCGTATGCCAGGATGATTGTGTTGAGGGGTTTGACATTGCCCCTGTTGAGCTTGTGGACTGTGAGGTCACCGTACTTGACATTCAGGCTGGTGTGCCCTGATACCTCATCTATCACGGTGTTGCCGTACTTGTTTTCTACTTTAAGATTGATGTAGGCGGGCATCTTGATAGTGTAGTTGATGCTGAAATTGTTGTTCGAGCCTTTCCAGCTGGTTGATGAGAAGTCGTTGCTGAATACTGTCTCCGCCGTTAGGTTCCCGCCCTGTTCGGTGAATTTGACGGTGATCATCTCAAGCAGTTTTTTGCCCTGTCGGCTGACGGGTGCTCAACTTTGACGGTCACATCAACGACGATTTTATTCTGGTCCCATGTCTCTGTAACCACCGCCCCCGAACTTATTGATTACGCTGAGGGTGGAGTTATCGGTTGGCACCATCTCCCTGTGAAATTCTTGCTTTACCTCTTCTGCAGAGGCTGTAAGGGTGACTGCAGCACAGCAATGCTGCGAACAGTGCCACCCTGCGGTTAGATAACGACTTTTTATGGCTGACTGGATTTTCGGTTTCTGCTTTTATCTGTCTGAGCTGTTCGAGAATATAGCTCATCACGTCTAACTTGGTTTGGGTAATGCTTTATCATCGCATCGATGATGCGCTGGTCACTGGGATTGGCCCTTAGCTCCTTCTGCAGCTCCACATAGACTGAGTCCATTGATGCCATCTCATTAAGAAGCGCTTTCTTCTGCTCGGGATTGTACAGGTCGAGGGAGGTAAACTCATTTTCAATGAAGCTCACCTGCGTGACGTAGTAATTTTCAACCTCGCGGTATTCCGGCGAAACTTCACTGAGTGTCATCGTCTTCTTCAGGTTCGGCCTTACGAAGTGGTCAAAGGTCCAGAGTGACGAGAGGGTAACCAGAAGGGTCACAACGGCAGCCTTGAGCAGGTACGGAAGAATGCTCCTCTTGGCTTTGCCGGCATGAAGCCTGGTGGCAAGCTTAAAGCTGAATCTCTCGAAGTGGCCTGTCTGACGGTCTCCTGCCGTCAAATTCCCCTCTTCCTCTTTTGATTATTTCTTCAAGTGTATTCATTATACGTAATTTTTCTTGTTCTTAAGTTCACTCACCAGCTTCTGCTTTGCCCTCGACAGCTGTGACCGCGAAGTGCTGCTTGAGATGTGGAGCATCTCTGCTATCTCGTCGTGGTCATAACCCTCGATGAGATAAAGAGAGAGTATCACGCGGTATCCTTCCGGCAGCCTTTCAATGGCAGCTTTCACCTCTTCAACCTTAGTCTCCAGTTCCTCCCTGTAGGCAGCGTCATCACTGCTGTCGTCACGGATCCCGGCGTGATTTTCAATATCTTCAAAGATCGCTTTCCTCTTTCCCAGGACATCAAGTGATCTGTTGACCACTATTCTCTTCAGCCATGCACCGAAGCTCACGGTACCTGAGTAGGTGTTTATCTTTTCGAAAGCCGAGAGGAACGCTTCCTGCATTACATCTTCAGCTTCCATGTCATCATTCACTATACGCAGGCTCGTGTTAAACATAGCCTTGTAGTAAAGCTTGTAAACCTGGAACTGAGCCTTCTGGTCTCCTGTCACGACATCCGTCGATCGGGTCCTGATGGATGTTCCTGAATGCTGCTTCAACATTTTCCATCTTTATTGCAAGATCTGGTTTAAGTATGTTTGACGCTGCACCCACCATTTTGAACTCTTCAATTCAATGACGATAGCTGCATGCGAATGCTGCATCCAAGGTAAAAAAAAGCTGTAAGAGGTTAAAAATTATTTTCAGCCCTGACCTACGGTTCCTGAAACATAGTCAAGTTCAGAGCCGAAGAGGCTGTGAGGAATGGAATAAACAAGCAGCAGGATGATGGCTGCGGCAATTGTATATCCCGGTCGTCCGCGTTTTCTGTTCATTATCACTGCCATTATCCAGGCAAAAACAGCAATAAGTGTTTTGTTATCGGTCAGATCCCATCCAAAAGGAACGCCGGTCCAAAACTCACCGAAGGCATATTTTGCACCACCGGACCAAGGATCCATTCCCCCGGCCAGCAGCAGCCACAGTGCCCACTGTCCGTATCTCTTCTGGGCAGGACGCCCGAAGCCGGCAGTCAGCCCTGCAAGGTTCGAGAGGAGCATAGCAAAGAACATTATAAGTATGTGTGGTATCATCACAATGGCAGGCACATTGCCCTTGAACCTGATGACTACTGGCTGCTCCCTTGATATATCCGCACTGCCGCCTGAGGGAGTCGTCAGACTGATAAAGTACTCAAGCTTGCCGGCGGCAGGCTGGGAGGGAAGCCCTCCTGCAAGAATGGTTCCGTCATGTACCATTGGCACTGCAGTCCACTCTTCATTCATCCTGAACCTCTTGTAATAAAGAACACCATTAGTACCAGAAGGCACTTCCAGCTTAATCATGCAGGCGTGAGTATTGGTCTGGCTTCTCTTAAGGCTTAACGGGTATTCAGTGCCATCAAGCACCACTTCAACTCTTTTGGGGTATGTAGGTCCTGTCATTCTCTGATACATTGCAGCAGCAATGGTTATGAGCAGGGCTATGGTCCAGAAAAGGAAATTTTTCATATTGACTGAGATGATAATGTTTATAACTGGATAATCAGCAATTCCCGCTTGCCGTCGCGCATGACCTCAACATTGACTATCTGTCCGGCCTTCAGCTGGCCAAGCCTGAACATGTAATCCTCGATGTTATTCACAGGTTTTCCGTCAATTGACACAATGATATCACCCTTGACCATTCCGCCAAGTGCTGCCGGCTTGCCCGGCGTGACAAAGTCAGCCCTGAGTCCGTTCTTTACATTTCCTGCGAAATCGGGCATGATGCCAAGTGTTACTCCACGACGGCGGCTCATCGACTGAGCAGGTCCCCTGGGTCCAGCTTCGGTGAAGGCCAGCCTCACCGGTTCGTTGGCGGCGGAGATTACAACATCGTACAGAAGATCTCCTATCCTTACCATGCCGTCATAATTGAGCTTGTCAGGGGTGTCCAGGGGAGTGTGATAGTCAAGATGAGCCCCGGTAGTGAACACAAGTACAGGAATGTCCTTCCCGTAAAAAGAGGAGTGGTCCGAAGGGCCGTAACCCTCTTCTGTGAAACTGAGGCTGAGCAGGGTGGTGTCATTAAATGAGGTGACTGCTTCACGCAGTCCTGCCGCCGTTCCGACGCCCCCCACCTGAAGTACGTTACCCTCTCTCAGGCGGCCGACCATGTCAAGATTGACCATGAGGTTGACTTTGCCCGGATCAATTCCCATATTCTCTGCGAAGTACTTGGAGCCCAGAAGCCCCATCTCCTCGCCGGAGAAAGCAACAAAAACAATGTTCCGTGCATGGCCATCCCTCACAGCGGCCAGCCTCTCCGCCAGCTCAATCATCAGGGCCACCCCTGATGCATTGTCATCGGCGCCGTAATGATGGCGATGGTATCAGGCGTTCTGCTCGATGAGCCCGGTCCGCCCATCCCCAGTGGTCATAGTGTGCACCCACAATAACATATTCACCGGTAAGCGTTGATCCTTCGAGCATCATCAGCCACGTTTGAAGTGACTGCCTCCTTTGCAATGACCTCTGCCTCTGCGTCAGCACCGGACCATGGTTCAAGGAAGCTGCCTCTTGGGTGACGTCATTGCAGCGGCCTTCTCTTCAACCTGCTTCCACCGTTGTACCCGAAGCAATTAGTATGGGATCAGGACGACGCTTCTCTTGTAACTTGAAGCACGGTATTCCCAGCCCTTCCTTCGCCACGTGCGGGCCTATCAAGATTGTCCGAAGGAGTCCCACTTTTCGCCTGAAACAAGCAGTACTCCTGCTGCACCGTTCTCCCTGGCATTCAGAACCTTCATCCGGTCTGTACTCAGATCTGCATAGGCTGCTGCGGCAGGGTTTGATTCAGGATAACCCCTGAGCATCAGCACCCATCTACCGTTGATGTCTCGACATCCTTAAACGTGATTCCATGGCAACTGAAGTCGTTTGAGGCCACCGAATCCGTATCCGCAGTAGGCCACCGGGCCATTAAGGAAGCCGTTTGAGGTTAGTGTCAGCGGCGTAAAGTCAGAGTATCAGCGCAGGTATTCTCTCCCGTTGATTGATGAGCCTGTTCCTCTACACCACTCTCAACAGCAACATTCACCGTAAAAGGTTGAAACCCGCTGCCGGTGAACCATTTTGAGCTTACGGCGTCTGATCGATTCTCATCTCTTATATAAAGCGCCGCAAGCGAATTGCTCGCCTGTGCCCGCTACCCCTGCCTGAAAACTCGTCCGAAGCCAGTTGCCCTGCAATCTGGGTGAGTTCAACGGGAGTGATGGCAGCCTGCCACCTGGTGCCAGCGCAGGCAGTTCAGGGTAGGATTACCGCACGGTAATATGAAAAGTAATCTCATAATTCAGTGTTAGTGCCGGCAAAAATAGCAATCTTTTGTTATCAGGAGCAGTATGCATAAATAGCAACTCTGCCGTCCACGGGTGCCTTGAAATCCTACTCGAACTGGAGATATGGCCTTTTGTGATAATGGAGATATGCGTCATCGCGAAGCTGCTCCTCGGTTATGACGAGGAGCGGAGCGAAACCTGATGATATTGCCGTGTGTCGGTTTTGCCAGACGTCCAAGCTCGAGTCATCGTCAGCGCTTACAGTCCCACGCCTCCTTGCCGTTCTTCGGCCTGATGACTATGGCATTCAGAAGTCCTTTGCCCCTTACCAGTTCTATCATTTCCGATTTGACCGAACCAAGCTCATCACGGAATATTTTCCCGAGTCTCTCTGCGGTTTTCCGGCAAGCTTTCTCGTCTCTGACTACCTTCCAGTGCAGCTATCGCCACTTTGCCAGCCAGGGGGTTTCCTCCAAAGGTGGAACCATGTTCACCGGGCTTGATGGTCATCATGATGTAATCATCAGCCAGGCACGTGCGGATATCAGGTATGGCACCGCCCGAAAGGGCCTTGCCCAAGGATAAGGATGTCAGGTCTGACGCCCTCATGCTCGCATGCCAGAAGCTTGCCGGTCCGGGCGATACCTGTCTGTACCTCATCGGCGATGAAGAGGACATTGTGCTTTTTACAGAGGTCATAAGCCTTTTTGATATACCCCTCGTCAGGCACAAAGACACCGGCTTCACCCTGTATCGGCTCAACCAGGAACCCTGCCACGTCAGGGTCGGTAAGAGCCAGTTCGAGTGCCGGGAGATTATTGTAGGGTATTGTTATGAAACCGGGGGTAAACGGTCCGTAGTCCTTGCGTGAATCAGGGTCGGTCGACATGGAGACGATGGTTATGGTGCGGCCATGGAAATTGCCTTCGCAGACGATGATCTTCGCCTGGTTCTCCCTGATCCCTTTTTTAAGGTAGGCCCACTTGCGGCACAGCTTGAGGGCCGTCTCGTCAGCCTCGGCACCGGTGTTCATTGGAAGAACCTTGTCGTAACCGAAATATTTTGTAATGTACTCCTCATACTCTCCCAAAACCGAGTTGAAGAAAGCCCTCGAGGTAAGGGTCAGCTTCTGTGCTTGTTCAACCAGTGCTGCCGTTATCTTCGGATGGCAATGACCCTGGTTGACGGCCGAATATGCCGAAAGGAAATCATAATACCGTTTTCCCTCTACATCCCAGACAAAAGGCCCCTGGCCCCTTTCCAGCACCACGGGCAGCGGGTGATAGTTATGCGCTCCGTATTTCTCTTCTCTTTCGATGTATTCATGAGGTTTCATAGCTTATATGTTTTATTGTTATCAGAGGGAGACAATGTTACAAACCTTTTTCGACAAAAAGAAAAGAAAGAATCATGATTCTTCATCCAGAAGATCGGGTCTTTTTTCCATGGTATTGCGTACCGATTGTTCGAAGCGCCATTTTTCAATTTCAGGGGTATTGCCGCCGGTCAGTATGTCCGGTACCTTCCATCCCATGAACTCTGCAGGCCGGGTGTATACCGGTGGTGCCAGAAGATTATCCTGGAACGAGTCGGAGAGGGCTGATTCCGAATCAGAAATGGCCCCGGGAAGCAGCCTGACGATGGCATCAGTGATCACCGCCGCAGGCAGCTCGCCGCCGGTAAGCACATAATCACCTATGGAGATCTCACGAGTGATAAGATGGTCCCTGATGCGCTGATCTATTCCTTTGTAATGACCCGCAAGGATGATAATATTATCCTTCATCGACAGCTCGTTGGCAAGGGGCTGTGTAAAACGGGCTCCGTCGGGAGAGGTATATATGATTTCGTCATACATGCGCACGGAGGAGAGGTGCGTTATGCAATTGTAAACAGGTTCAATCATCATCACCATTCCCGCTCCGCCCCGAACTGATAATCATCAACGTTCTTATGTCTGTCATTGGAGTAATCACGCAGGTTAATGATGTTCATTTCCACAATGCCCCTGGCCCTGGCTCTTTTGATGATCGACTCATCAAAAGAGCTCCTCAGAAGCTCGGGCAATACTGTTATTATATCTATCCTCATGAAATTCCTGTTCGGTAAATCTAATACAGTTTTTTTGTATATTTGGAAACGACAAGTGTAAATTAACCATTAATTATTTTTAGTACTATGGGAAAATTTGTTATCACAAAAAGGAAAAACGGTGAGTTTCAGTTCAACCTCCTTGCCGGAAATGGCCAGGTGATTCTGGCGAGTGAAGGCTATGCATCAAAGCCATCATGCATGAACGGCGTAAAGTCGGTGATGAAGAACGCCGCTGATGTCAGGAGGTTTGAATCAAAGGTTGCAAAGAATGGCAAGTTTCACTTCAATCTGAAAGCCACCAACGGTCAGGTCATAGGCAAGAGCGAAATGTATGACGCTGTGGCCAGTTGCGAAAACGGAATCACTTCGGTTAAGAAAAATGCGCCGGGCGCAACTGTTGAAGACAAGACAAAACTTTAGGCTGCTATTCTCTTTGGTAGACTATCTTTCCGTCTACGATTGTATAATCTGCCCTTACAGTCATAATCATCTCCTCAGTGATATTGAATATATCTTCTGAGAGGATGGTTATGTCTGCTAAATAGCCCTGCCTCAGCATTCCTTTCCTGTCTTCCATGAACTGGGCATAGGCAGCGCCGAGGGTATAGTATTCCACAGCCTTTTCCATGGTTATCTTCTCCATGGGAAACCAGCCCTCTCCCTCCTCACCTTTGCGGTCCTTGCGTGTAACGGCGGCATAAAGGCCCTCCATGGGATTCAGCGGCTCAACAGAATAATCAGTACCGAATGCCAGCCTGGCACCACTGTCGGCGAGACTCTTCCATGCATAGGCCCAGCGGCTGCGGTCGGTACCGATACGTTTTTCCGCAAACCGTTTGTCGGTGATGCAGTGCGTAGGCTGCATGGAGGCGATAACACCCAGTACCGGCAAAGCGGGGGACATCCTCTTCAATGAGTATCTGGGCATGTTCCGAGCGATGCCGGCTGTCACGTATCCCATTGACCTCACGGGCTTTCTCATAGGCGTTAAGAATCCAGTTGTTGGCTTTTGGACCAATGGCATGTATGCCAATTTGAAAACCGCGGCTGTCACCTGCCAGAACTCTCTTCTCAAGCTCATCATAACTCATCTGGGGCAATCCGGTCTTCTCAGGCTCGTCATTGAACGGCTCGAACATCATCGCCGTGGCTGAGCCAAGCGTGCCGTCCATGAAGTCCTTCAGGTAACCAAACCTTATCCAGTCGCCAGTGCCGGGATACGGTCTTCCTCAGCTGTTCGTACCTGTCAAGCTGCGGTAGGGGTCGGCGGTCAGCTCGCCCCCAATGTCAATCCTGCTGGTGAGCATCCCGGCTGCCATGATCGTATCATACATCCTGAAGTCGGCGCTGCCGGGTATCTGGATACTGGTTATACCGTACTCTGCAGCCTGACGCAGAGCAGTAAGATATCCGCGCCACTCTTTTTCGCGCTCTTCAGCAGGAGTCATTGCTATCTCAGTTGCCCCTGTCTTTATCAGTGACATAGCGCTCTCCTTGAGGATGCCCGTGGGCTCACCGGTGACTGGGTCACGCATTATCTCACCCCCAAACGGATCGGCGGTGGTGCGAGTGATGCCTGAGTTTCTCAGTACGTAGCTGTTGACAAGGGCGCTGTGACCATCGGTGCGGCGCAGTACAACCGGGTTTTCAGGGGAGACGCCATCAATCAGTTCTTTGGTGGGCCACTCACGTGTCGTGAACATCTCATGCTCCCAGTGGCCTCCGTAGATGAGCTCCCCCCTTCAGTACACGTGATACCTGTTCCTCCACCTTCCGGGTGATGACCTCCGGATCAGTGACATACCTCAGCTCTATAAAATCAGGGTCCACGGGACCGAAGTGGGCGTGGGCGTCATTGAAACCAGGGATAACTGTCTTTCCGGTGGCATCAATCACCTTCGTAGCTGCCTGATCAATGAGTCTGCTGATCTGCCTGTCACTGCCCACGGCAATGATCATGTTGCCCCTTACGGCCACAGCCTCAGCCCAGGGAATAAGAGAGTCGGCAGTGAACACCCTGCCGCCTGTAATAACCATGTCAGCCTTTTCAGCTGTTGAACAGCCTGAAGCAATTATCATCGATAGCACCATAACGGATATAATTCCCTGTTTCATCATAATGATTTATCAAAACCGGTGCAAGATAAAGAAATTGACATTATTTTAGTTGCGCAATTACCTATGTTTTAAAACTCCAACATTTGAAACCATGAAAAACAAGACTATCCCTTCGGGTTATCTGTTCTCAAAGAGTTATTCAAATTATGTATTCATCCTTCTCTTCCTGCTCTATCTGTTTGATTATGCAGACAGGATGGTTGTTAACTCCATGTTCTCCTATATCCAGCATGATCTTGGAATCAACGATTTCCAGTCGGGCTGGCTGGTCTCCGTCATCTATCTTACCATTGGGCTCCTGACTTTTCCAATTTCTCTGGTTATCGACCGCTGGAGCAGGACCAAGACCATCGGGATCATGGCGATTGTATGGAGCATTGCCACTCTTCTATGCGCCTTTACCGGCAACTATGTTCAGCTTTTCATGGCCCGTATACTGATTGGCTTCGGGGAGGCCGGTTATGCCCCGGGCGGCAGTGCACTCATCTCGGGTATGTACCCCATCGAAAAGCGTTCAAAGATGATGGGATTGTGGAATGCATCAATACCACTGGGTTCTGCCATAGGGGTGACCATGGGAGGCATCATAGCAAGCAGCTGGGGATGGAAGCATGCTTTCGGCATAGTGGCAATACCGGGCCTGATCATCGCCATACTGTTCCTGTTCGTCAAGGACTATAAAACCGTTGATCTCTCAAGGGTTGACAAGGGAAATGTTAAAATCAAGATGGAACGGAAGGATATGATCAGGGAATTCCTCAGGAAACCCTCCGTGATCTTTACCTATTTCGGGATGACAGCCATTGTTTTTGTCACCACGGCTATGATAGTGTGGCTTCCAAAATTCTTCGAGATAACCAATGGCATGGATCCAAAGAAAGCCGGAACACTGGCGGGCGCAGTGATGATGCTCGCGCTGATAGGCGCTCCTATAGGCGGGGTTATCATCGACCGCTGGAGAAAGACCGAGAAGAGGGCCAGAATGCTCTTCCCTGCAATAACCACATTCATCTCAGCCATACTGCTCTTCCTTTCGTTCTACGTTTTTAAGGGTACAGCACAACTTATCACCCTCTTTGCCTTCGGTATATTCATCATGCTCTTTATCGCAGGGGCGGCTGCCGTAACACAGGATGTAATTCACCCGGGACTGAGGGCTACCTCATATGCCATAGCAGTCATGGTGCAGAACCTCCTCGGGTCATTCACCGCACCAATTGTGCTCGGCAGAATTTCCGACCTGACGAACATACAGACAGCAATGAGTATTCTGCCTTTCTCGCTGCTCCTGGGCGCACTACTGTTCCTTATCGGGTCAAGGTACTATGTGTCCGACATGGAGAAAGTTTCAGATGTCAAGCTCGAGGTAAAGTAGATGAAGATTGGATTGCTGGGTTATGGCCGCATGGGTCGCGAGATTGAACTGGCGGCTCTGGCAGGTGGACATGAGATTATAGTCAAAACCGACGTAACAAACCGGGAGTTGTTTAACCCGCAGACCGCAGCATTGTGTGATGTGGCAATCGAGTTCACCGGGCCTGATGCCGCTGCCGATACCATCCTCAGGGCCCTCTCTTACGGGGTGCCTGTCGTTTCAGGCTCAACCGGCTGGCTGACAAGATATGATGAGGTGGCCCGGTACTGCATGGAGCAGGGGGGCGCATTTATCCATTCATCAAACTACAGCATCGGCGTCAATGTCCTCTTCAGGCTGAATGCCGAACTGGCACGGATTATGAGTAGTATGCCAGGTTACAGTGTTGGCATAGAGGAGGTACATCATACTGCAAAACTCGACGCTCCCAGCGGCACTGCAATAACGCTGGCAGGACAGATCACCGGGCAGCAAAGCAGCTACAACGGGTGGATCAGGGCAGAGGATGGTCCGGGCCAGGGGAGGATCCCCATTGTCTCAGTAAGGGAAGGCACAGTGTCGGGAATTCATGAGGTCAGGTGGAGCTCCGGCGAGGATACAATCTCCCTTAAGCATGAGGCACTGAATCGCCGGGGTTTCGCGACAGGAGCCCTGCTTGCGGCGGGTTTCATCTCCACCCGTAAAGGCGTTTTTACCCTGACAGATGTTTTAAATTTATTATAGTAGATTTGCAGCGAAAATAAGGAATGATGAAAGAGCTTTTAAATAACAAATTCTTCAGATTCGGGATTGTAGCCGTACTTTTCATACTGTGGGTCATATGGATAGGCAACTTCCTGTTGCTTCTGGGCCTGCCGGTTCTCTTTGATATTTATGTAACCAAAAAGGTCAACTGGGCCTTCTGGAAGAAGCGCAACGGCAAGAACAGTGCTGTCATCGAGTGGCTTGATGCCCTCATCTTTGCAGTCATCGCCGTAACCCTTATCAACATCTTCCTGTTTCAGAATTACCGGATCCCCACACCTTCAATGGAGAAGACGCTGCTGGTGGGTGATCATCTTGCCGTCAGCAAGGTTGCCTATGGTCCCCGCTTGCCCAACACCCCGATAGCTTTTCCGTTCACCCAGCACACCCTGCCGCTGACAGGCGGAAAAGGTAAATCATGGTCAGACCTGGTTCACTGGAAATACAAGCGCCTCAAGGGCTTCGGTCATGTAAAGAACAATGACGTTGTGGTGTTCAACTTCCCGGCCGGAGATACAGTATGCCTTGAGAACCAGGTGGTAAGCTATTATGAGATAGTGAGGGAGCGGGCCGAAATGATGACGGCTGAAGATATCAGGGGCAACAGGAAACTTAAGACAAAAGAGGAGTACAACAAGCTCGCAAGGCAGATGGTATGGGATGAATATACCGTGATATACCGGCCTGTAGACCGCCGCGACAACTATGTGAAGCGTTGCGTGGCTGTACCGGGTGACAGCCTCCAGATAAAAAGGGGACAGCTATTCGTTAATGGAAAGGCAGTTGAGGAGTACGAGACGCAGCAGACATCATACTATGTCCGTACCAACGGGACCCGAATTAATCCCAAGGCTTTTGAGCGAATGGACATATCAAAGTCGGACCAGTCGATGATGCTTTCAGGAACGGTTTACAAGCTGCCTCTGACAAAAGAGAATGCCGGGGTGATTTCAGGCTTTGCCAATGTCACCGGCATAGAGGCTGATTACATGAGGCCGGGCGAATATGCATCATATATATTCCCGCATGACCCTCAATACCGGTGGAACGAGGATAACTTCGGACCGCTGTGGATACCACAAAAAGGAACCACGGTAACGATTGACATGACCAACATCAGCCTGTACACCTCAATTATAGATATATACGAGGAGAACGACATTGAGATTCGTGACACCGTGATCTATATCAACGGTCAGCCTGCAGACAGCTATACCTTTAAAATGGACTATTACTGGATGATGGGCGACAACAGGCATGCCTCCTCTGACTCGCGCTTCTGGGGTTTCGTCCCCGAGGATCACATTGTTGGCAGACCTGTACTCGTATGGCTCTCCATCAACAAGGAGGCAGATGGATTCAGGAAGGTAAGGTTCAACAGGTTCTTCAAAGGAGCCAAACGATAATAGCCGATTGCCGGTTTTAGATTTGCGAATGGGAGGAACCTACCATGCAATCCTCATCGGGAATGGCAAATAAAAAAGCGGGTCTGGCCCGCTTTTTTCTATTCTTTCACTTTGTCCACTATCGCCTTGAAGGCTTCGGGGTGGTTCATGGCAAGATCGGCAAGGGTCTTGCGGTTAAGGGAGATACCCTTCTTTTCGAGTCCTCCGATAAACTGGGAATAACTCATTCCCTGAAGGCGCACGCCTGCGTTGATCCTCTGGATCCACAGCGCCCTGAACTGTCCCTTCTTGTCCTTGCGGTCACGGTAGGCATAGCCCAGGCCCTTTTCAAGTACGTTCTTGGCAACGGTGTAAACGTTGGATGTGCTGCCGAAGTTCCCCTTGGTCTGCTTTAAAATCTTTTTTCTTCTTGCCCTTGATGCTGGTGCGTTTGTTGCTCTTGGCATTTCTTTTCTCTTTTTCGGATGTAAGCGCCCCTTGAGGTCTTTTAAGCTTCACACCCAGGTTAATAATTCAATTGATTATCACGCTGACAGGTCGTAAATACTACTTCAGACCGAGCATAAGTTTCACATTCTTCTCATCTGTCTTGTCCACAAGGCCTCCGTAAGTAAGATTCCTCTTACGCTTGGTCGACTTCTTGGTAAGGATGTGTGATTTGAATGCATGCTTGCGCTTGATCTTACCTGTACCGGTCAAAGAAAATCTCTTCTTTGCACCCGGATTTACTTTAATTTTTGGCATGTTATATATATGTGTATAAAAAAATTATTACTTCTTCTTCTTCGGTGAAAGTATGATAATCATTCTCTTTCCTTCCAGTCTCGGTGTCTGGTCAACCTTTCCGTACTCATCCAGGTCACCTACAAACCGGGCAAGCAGTTTTTCTCCCTGGTCCTTGAAGAGTATCGATCTTCCCTTGAAGAACACGTAAGCTCTTACCTTGGCACCTTCATCGAGGAATCTGATTGCATGCTTCAGCTTGAAGTTGTAATCGTGATCATCAGTGTTGGGGCCGAAACGTATCTCTTTCACCACAATCTTGGCAGCATTGGCTTTGATCTCCTTCTGTTTCTTCTTCTGCTGGTAAAGAAACTTCTGATAATCAACGATCTTACAAACGGGCGGGTCAGCGTTGGGAGATATCTCAACAAGATCCAGTTCCATATCGTCAGCGAGACTAAGTGCCTCACCGATGCTCAAAACCCTCGGTTCAATATTTTCACCCACAACCCTTACTGTTCTGGCTGTGATCCTGTTGTTAATCCGGTGTTCCGGTTCGGGTTTTCTTCCCGGCCTGGGCCTGGAAAAGATCGGTCCTGCTATGGTTTTGTCCTCCAGTTAAATTAATACTATATTTAAAATCAATCTCTTGCGTTACCAATTTCTTTCGAAATCTCCTCTTTGACAAGGCTGATGAAATCAGCAGGTTTCATAACTCCCTTATCGCCTTCACCCTGCCTTCTGACAGAAACAGTTCCGGCTTCAACCTCTTTTTCACCTATCACAAGAAGGTAGGGAATCCTCTTTAACTCATTATCCCTTATCTTCTTACCGATCTTTTCGCTCCTGTCGTCAATCAGGGTGCGAATATCGGAATTATTAAGGAGATTTGAAATAGTTTTTGCATAATCATTGAATTTTTCGCTTATGGGCAAGACCACGGCCTGATCAGGTGTGAGCCAGAGAGGGAATTTGCCTGCCGTATTTTCAATGAGAACTGCAACGAATCTTTCCATGGAACCGAAGATTGCCCTGTGGATCATCACCGGCTGATGCTTCTGGTTATCACTGCCGTTATAGTAGAGCTCAAACCTCTCCGGCAGGTTATAGTCGACCTGTATGGTCCCGAGCTGCCACTTGCGCCCGATGGCGTCCCTGACCATGAAGTCGAGCTTGGGCCCGTAGAATGCTGCCTCACCGATGGCAATGGTTGTGAGGAGGTTCTTCTCTCCGGCTGCCTCGATGATGGCCTGCTCAGCCTTCTCCCAGTTCTCGTCGGAGCCTATGTACTTTCCCTTGCTGGAGGGGTCTCTGAGTGATATCTGTGCCGTGAACTCATTGAATCCGGCAATTTTGAAGATGTACTGAACGAGGTCAATGATGCTCTTGAACTCCTCCTTAAGCTGGTCGGGACGGCAGAAGTGGTGCGCGTCATCCTGTGTGAAGCTGCGTACCCTGGTCAGTCCGTGAAGCTCGCCGCTCTGCTCATAGCGGTAGACGGTACCGAACTCTGCCATCCTTACCGGCAGATCCCTGTATGAATGAGGCGTAGCGTTGAATATCTCACAGTGGTGCGGACAGTTCATAGGCTTGAGCATGAAGACCTCACCCTCCTGCGGAGTGGTTATCGGCCTGAAGGAGTCGGCTCCGTATTTTTCAAAGTGACCGGAGGTCTTATAGAGGTCAACATTACCAATATGCGGTGTAGAAACCATGGCATAACCCCTCTCTTTCAGCACCCTGGTCATAAAATCGATGAGCCTCTGTTTCATGTCAGCCCCTTTTGGGAGCCATAGGGGCAGTCCCATGCCAACCCGGGGCGAGAATGCGAACAGATCGAGTTCCTTTCCGATGCGGCGGTGGTCACGCTTGCGGGCCTCCTCAATCATCACCATGTATTCGTCAAGCAGCTTCTGCTTCGGGAAGGTGATACCATAGATGCGCGTCATCATCCGGCGCTTCTCATCTCCGCGCCAGTAGGCGCCGGCAAGGCTGAGCACCTTGATCGCCTTGATTGATGATGTATCCGGCAGGTGTGGCCCGCGGCATAGATCAGTGAAGTTACCCTGCCGGTAGAGCGTGATGGTTCCGTCTTCAAGCTCAGAGATAAGCTCGGTCTTGTACTCATCACCCTTTTCAGTGAAGAGATCCATGGCCTCCTTCTTGCTGACCCCGGTACGGATAATAGGACTGTTCTTTGCGGCAAGCTCCTTCATCTTATCCTCCACATGGGGAAGGTCGGCGTCGGTTATAACCTTACCTTCACCAGGATCGACATCATAATAGAACCCGTTCTCAATAGCCGGCCCGATGCCGAACTTGATCCCCGGCCATAGCGCCTCAAGCGCTTCAGCCATCAGGTGAGCCGACGAGTGCCAGAAGGCATGCTTTGCCTCAGCATCATCCCACTTGTGAAGGCGAAGGGTGGCGTCTGTCTCCAGGGGACGCGAGAGATCCCATAACTCACCGTTGACCGTCGCCGCATAGACCTCGGCAGCCAGCCCCTGGCTGATTGACCTGGCAATATCATAACTGCTGACCCCCTTACTGAACTCTCTGACAGAGCCGTCGGGAAATGTGATCCTGATCATATACCAAATTTTAAATAGTTTGCAAAGATAATATTTTTTTTAACACGATCGGGTGCAGGAAATGAGGCCGCAACCGGCTCCTCTTCTTAATAATATTTATTGGCACAGATTTTGACTTTAACGAAATAGCACTAACAACAGCAGTCATGAAAAGATTATTAATCTCAACGGTAGCAGCAGCAGCGATAATGCTCAGCTCATGCGACGTAAAGCCCGATGCTTACTTCTTTACTGATAAGATTGAGGCCGAGATAGGAGAGGAGGTCATCTTCTTCAACGGATCGCATAACGCAATCGATTATGAATGGGATTTCGGTGACGGCACATGGTCGGACGCCTATGAGCCCGCTCACTCTTATTCAGCCTCAGGCATCTTTACGGTGGTCCTGAGCGCTTACTCAAAATCAGGCTATGTCGACAGGGCTTATCTTGACATAGAGGTGCAGTCGCCAACAATGCTTGAAATTGAGGTGCTTGAGTGGTATGAAGAGTACCCGGTTCAGGGGGCCAGTGTGATACTGTACCCGACGGAACGCGACTGGGACAATGAAACCAACCCCATTGTCGAAGGGTTTACCAACGCCTCGGGAAAAGTCGTATTCACCAACCTGGGACCCTATACGTATTATGTTGACGTATGGCATGAAAGCCATAACAACTATATCCTCAGGAATGAAGAGGATGGGGTGCAATGGATCATGACCGACCCGCTGCTCAAAAACGAACTGAACCAGTTCATCGCATGGGTAGATTATACCGGTACGAAGAGTGCAGGAGCAAAACGCGACAGGAGCCAGCTTACGCCCCTCAAGGCAAGAAGCTCTGCAGCTAGGGTGAAGAAGTAATCTGATAAAACACAAAATATTTTGACCATTAACTCCATTTAATAAATTTCGCTAAGTTTGTGAGTTCACTAACCTAATCGGATAAACCAAATGGAGACAAAATTTGCCCTTGCCGGGATAGACTATCTGATAATGATAGTCTATTTCGTTTTTGTGCTGGGTATCGGGTGGGCCCTTAAGAAATACATGAAGAATGCCACTGCCTTTCTTGAGGCGGGAAGATCCATCCCTGCCTGGGTTGCAGGACTGGCATTCATCTCCACCAACCTTGGCGCCCTCGAGGTGATGGGCATGACAGGATCCGGCCTCAAGTACGGGATGCTCACAACCCACTTCTACTGGATAGGAGCCATCCCTGCAATGGTCTTCCTGGCCCTTTTCATGATGAGGTTTTATTATGGCTCCAAGGCCCGTTCAGTACCTGAATACCTGAAGCTTCGATTCAACGAGAAGACGCGCGGACTGAACGCTATACTCTTTGCAGTCATGACCGTCCTGGCGTCGGGTATCTCCATGTACGCCCTGGCTATCCTGCTTGAGAATGTGCTCGGGTGGAACTTCAATGTATCACTCCTGGCTTCAGCAGCAATAGTACTTGCCTACACCTACCTCGGAGGACTCTCTTCCGCCATTTACAACGAAGTGCTTCAGTTCTTCATTATAATCATCGGCCTGCTGCCAATGGCTATCCTCGTGATGAAGGATGTGGGAGGATGGGACGGCATGCAGGCCAGCCTGGCACCTATAGTGGAGAGTAAGGGATTTGCAGGAGACACGTGGACAACAACATGGAAGTATACTGCCACCGAGATGGGAAACCCGCTCGGGGTAGCCTGGTACGGCATCTTCGCGGGACTGGGTTTTGTGCTTTCATTTGGCTACTGGTGCACAAACTTCCTGATCGTTCAGCGTGCTATGGCGGCCGAATCGATGACAGCGGCACGCAAGGTGCCCCTCATCGGTGCCATTCCCAAGATGTTCATCCCCTTCCTGATCATTGTCCCAGGTATTGCAGCTTTGGTTTTACTCAATGATCCGCTGAAAGGATTCGCACTGCCGCTTAATGATGCCGGACAACCTATCTATGACTACACCATAATTATGCTGCTCAAGCAGTACCTGCCTGCAGGGGTCCTTGGCCTTGGCGTAACGGCACTCCTGGCATCCTTCATGTCAGGGATGGCAGGAAATGTCTCGGCATTCAATACCGTCTGGACCTATGACATCTATCAGAGCTACATCCGTCCCGCAACAGGGAACAAGGACATTGATGACAAGCATTATCTCAAGGTGGGTAAGATGGCTACAATCTTCGGAGTGATTGTCTCCATTGCAGCAGCCTATATTGCCAGTAAGTTCGGAAACATCATGGACTTCCTTCAGACGATCTTCTCGATGATCAACGCACCGCTCTTCGCGGTGATATTCCTGGGAATGTTCTGGAAACGGTCGACTGGCAATGCGGCATTTACCGGACTGCTTGCCGGCTTCATGATAGCACTTGTACACCATGGCCTTACACAGCCTGAGGGTGCAACCACCCTTGTCAAGGGAGGCTGGCTCGGCGTGATACATACCTACCCGGTTGAGATGGCTCAGAACTTCTGGACGGCGATAATCGCCTTTACCACCTCAACTCTCCTTACCGTGGTGATCTCACTTCTTTCGAAACGTACAAAGACAGATGCGGAACTTGATGGCCTGGTCTACTCCATGACAAAGAAACTCGATGACAGCGGCGTGATGTGGTACAAGAGACCCTGGTTCCTTGCACTTATCGTTGGAATCATTATGATTGTGCTCTCAATTTTGTTCTGGTAACCTTAAAAAACTAAGATCATGTTGGATATAAGATTTCCGATTGGACTCATGTTCTCGATATTCGGGCTGATCATAACGGTTTACGGACTGACCACTATGGGTGATGTCATGTATGCCCGTTCGCTTGACCTGAATGTAAACCTGATATCGGGTATATTCACACTACTGTTCGGGCTGGTTATGCTCTTCCTCTCCGACCCGGTGAAGAAGCTGCTTAAGAAAAAAAGCTGATACAACGACATAAAAAAAGCTGCCCAGGCAGCTTTTTTTGTCTTAAGGTCCAAAGGCCCGGTCTTCAGTTTGAGGCTCCAGACTCAGGAGGAGACTCAATCCCGTACACGCAGTGTCGGGACCTCTGTCAATCAATAATTACTACTCGACTGTTGACTCCGCTCGACTTGCCGGCTGCTGACTGCCGACTGCCGGCTGCCGACTGATTCTGACTGCTGACTGCCGACTGCCGGCTGCCTGCCGCCCTACCTGCAATCTGGCTCCTTCGCTAAAATGACCCACCGGGTCATTTATTAACGCTCGGCCCTCTACTGCCTATTGCCTGCAATTCAATCAGATATCATCAGAGAATACCGATTCCGGGAGGGAGCGCATATTCTATAACGCATCGCCATCACCTCACCATAGGCACCTGCTGATCGTATGGCAATCAGATCACCACGCCTGGTCTCAGGCAGGGCAATGAATTTACCGAAGATGTCGGTAGTCTCGCAGATCGGGCCGGCAACAGTGTATTTCTTTAATGGAAGGGCCGAAGTGAGATTATCTATGCGGTGATATGCATGGTAAAGCGCAGGCCTCAGCAGGTCGGTCATACCTGCATCGAGGATAAGAAAGGTCTCACTGACGCCCGGCTTGACAAAAAGCACCTTCGATATCAGCGAGCCGCACCCGGCGGTCAGCGACCTTCCGAGTTCGAAGGAGATGGTACTGCGTATCTGCCTGTCAAGATGCTCGCGAAAGATGTCAAAATAATCTGCAAACGGAGGGAAACGGTCCGGATCATCAGTAGGTGACCCCCAGACCACCGCCCACGTTGATGTCGTCAGGTTTCAGACCCCTTGTCGGTGAGCCACTGCCATATCTCATTAACCCTGGAGCAGAGATTACGGTACACATGAAGGTCGGTGATCTGTGACCCGATGTGGAAATGTATGCCCCTGTATTCTATGTTTTCGAGCTCCGGGAAGAGAGCTGTAACCTTTTCAAGCTCGGCTATCCTTATGCCGAATTTGTTCTCATCGGTACCGGTGGTGATGTGCCGGAGTGTGTGCGCCTCCACATTGGGATTGATCCGCAGGGCTACGGCAGCCTTCCTGCCCATCCTTCCTCCAATCTCATTTATAACCTCAAGCTCCGCAGACGATTCCACGTTGAAGCACTTTATGCCAAGTTTCAGGGCGGTCTCTATCTCCCTGTCACTCTTCCCCACACCGGCGAATACCGTTTCAGCGGCCGGAAAACCACAACTCACTGCAAGCTCGATCTCGTTGCCGCTGACGCAGTCAGCCCCCAATCCGTACCCCGCTATGATCTTCATGATCACGGGATTAAAATTGGCCTTTACAGCAAAGTGCACGCTGAATCCCCTGTGGGCCGCCTCTCCGGCCGCCACGGAGAGTGTCCCGCGCAACACATCAAGATCATAATAGTAAAACGGAGTCTCGTGTCTCCTCAGCTTTTCTGTCAATTCATTTGTGAACATTATTTCCCTGGAAATAGTTTTGTACTTAGTGACCTGAGGGCAAGCATCTTGTCACTCGTATTGATGAGTATTGATACACTGTTTTCACTGCCTCCGTATGAAATCATCTTAACGGGGATCTCATTCAGGGCTTCGAAAATTTCCGGAGCTGATCCGACCCTGCCCGGTCGGAAGTCTCCCACAACGCAGATAATCGTCTGCTCCTTTTCGACCTCCACAACACCTATTGAGCCAAGAGTCTTCACAATGTCATCAAGATACGTCGGATCATCAATGGTCAGTGAAACGGATACTTCTGACGTGGTGATCATGTCAATGGGGGTCTTGAAGGCCTTCGAAGGCCTCGAAGATGCGCCTCATGAAACCATAAGCCATAAGCATTCTGTCAGACCGTATCCGAAGAGCGATGATTCCGTCTTTGGCCGCCACAGCCTTGTAATCTTCAGGGGTTGAGACAGACGTGATGAGGGTGCCTTCGTCAGATGGCTCCATCGTATTCTTGAGCCTGACGGGGATGTTTTTGAGGCGGGCAGGATTGATGCTGGAAGGGTGAAGTATCTTGGCGCCGAAGTAGGCAAGCTCAGCGGCTTCACCAAAGGATAGATTCCGTATCACACTGGTATTGTCAACATACCTTGGGTCATTGTTATGGAGACCGCTTATGTCTGTCCAGATCTGCACCTCCTCTGCACCGATGGCCGCTCCTATAATGGTGGCACTGTAGTCACTCCCGCCGCGGCGCAGGTTTTCAGTCTCACCGTACACATTGCGGCAGATGAATCCCTAAGTGATAATGATCTTTTCATCATTTGCCGCTGACAGTTCCCGCTTCAGGTTCTCCCTGATATAGAAGTAGTCCGGCTCGCCATCCTTGTCTATCCTCATGAAGTTCAGAGCGGGAAGCAGAAGGGAAGGAATCCCTGTCTCAGCAAGAAGAAAATGGAGCAGGGCCGTTGAGATGAGCTCTCCGCGCGCAACAATGCGCTTCTCATTGTGAGGGCTGAACTCACGCGTAAAAAGCGTAATTATATAGTTGAAATGTTCATCAATGAGGTCATGCGCCCTCTCGGCCCAGGTGGAGGAGGCGAACAGCTCATCGGCTACCTGGTGGTATTGATTGCGCAGAACTCACCTCTTCCTGCCAGCCTCGTTCCGGTTGCCCGCTGAAGACAGGTCGGATATTTCCACCAGTGCGTTGGTGGTCCCTGCCATGGCTGACAAGTACAACAATCTTTTAGTTCACCGTCACTGATCAGCGGGACCAGCGCCCTGAAACGGTCAGGACTGCCTACGGATGTACCCCCGAATTTATAGACCTTCATTTAATCTTATCTGTACGTAACGCTGCCGATGAGGCGAGCACACCGTATTTTGGGGATCAAACTTACATAAAATCATCCTGATTTTTACCCCGGCGGATAAAATTCAGGGCCATTGATTTATAGAGGGAAGACAAGTAAATCCAAATTTCGTAATTAAAATTTTTTCTCTTTTCGGCAAAGAGACTGATGGATTGAAAAAATATCTCTATTTTTGCACCCGCATTATAAGACAAAAGAAAAAAGGCACAAGGCTTAAGAGGTCATCTTCGATTTATAAATTACGACTTTCGACTTTTGACTTTTAATAAGCCCAGATGGCGAAATTGGTAGACGCGCTAGTTTCAGGGACTAGTGTCAGTAATGATGTGCAGGTTCGAGTCCTGTTCTGGGCACAAAAAATAAGCACAGAGCGCAGAGCAGAGAGCACAGAGAAGGTAAAATATACCCCTTAGCCCTTAGCTCCGAGCTCTGAGCCATGAGCTCACTAACCGCCCAGGTGGTGAAATTGGTAGACACGCCAGCTTGAGGGGCTGGTGCTCGCAAGGGTGTGCAAGTTCGAGTCTTGTCCTGGGCACAAAAAAAAAACCGCATTACAGCGGTTTTTTTTATCTGCGGTTGCCGATACGCGATTGTCTATTTTTCAGGCTCCTTCAATCGCAAATCGCAAATCTTATCTCTCTGATATTTCAATTCATCAATTCACAAATCGCAAATCGCAATCTCATTTCTGCTATTTCGACAATCGCAAATTGTGACATTTCCCTCAATTGTATTATTGAGTCGCATGCTGCCTGCAATATCCTGCCCCGGGTTGAGAGATCGGAGAGCCTGCTGTTGTTGCGGGTAGGGTCAGACCCTGTTGTTCAGGAATACGTACGATATCTCAGCCTCCGGATCAACCCAGATAAAGGTGCCGGTGAAGCCCGAGTGACCGAAGCTTGACGGAGAGGCTGACGGACAGGGATAAGCCTCTTCCGGAGGAATGGTGTCATTACCCAGCAACGGCTTGTCAAACCCCAGCGCCCTCCTGTTCTCATTCTCGGGAAACTGCACCCTGGTGTATTCCCTCAGCACCTCAGGACTGAGGATTCTCACCCCGCCGTACTCGCCTCCCCGGCGGTACATCTCAACCAGCTTCAGAAGGTCATTGCCAGTGGCGAAGAGCCCAGCATGGCCCGATACGCCTCCCAGCATGGCCGTGCCTTCGTCATGCACCGTGCCCCTTAAAAGCTGCTTGCGGAAGAGCGAATCATATTCTGTGGGTACAATGCGCTCTTTCGGATATTTTTCAAGCGGATTGTAGGTGATGTTAAGAGCCCCAATGGGACGGTATATGTTTGCCGGAGCAAACTTGTGGATCGTTTTACTCTGTCAGACTCTCAACTATCTCCGCTGCAAGAATGAAAGTGAGGTCAGAATAGACATACTTCTTCGGACCTTTGGGACTGTCCACGAATATCCCTGAACATCTCCTTGAGATAGTGCCTGTTCATGTACAGCGAATCGGTTACCGGCAACGCAAATTTCCTGTTCCCGACATCGCTGAAGATACCCCGCCTGAAGGTGCTGTCTTCTTCAATGGTATACCTCCAGAAGGGTATCCATGACCTTAACCCTGACTGGTGGGCAAGCATGTCACGCAGAACCATGTCACCCTTGTCGGAGAACCTGTACCATGGCAGGTAATACCCCAGGGTCTTGTCAGGATCAAACAATCCCCGGTCATTTAGCAGCATCAGCGAAGGCGTACCGGCCGATACCTTTGTCACCGAAGCCAGATCCCACAGGTCGTCTTCCGAGACTGCCTCAATACTGTCGTAAAGGTGAAAGCCGTAGCACTTGTTCAGAACTACAATTCCCCTGCGTGCGATGAGAACATGGCATCCGGGGTAGGCCAGGGTATCGAGACCCCTCTGCACTATTGAGTCAACCTTGCTGAAAAGACTTTCCGAGGAGAGGCCTGCGTTCTCAGGATAGCCGAACTGGAGCCTGATGCCTCCGGGTGTCTTGATGCCGTAACCTTCACTGTAAGAGTCATTGATGGTAACCGGCAACCGTCCGCTGGCACCCAGTGCTCCGAAGAGCACCTGCACCGCCGTCTGATGAGTATTAAATGTTGTCCTGGTAAGCAACCACGCATGGCAGTGGGCTTCAGGCAGTCAGGTCAAGCCGTGCGATCCCGTAAGGATTACCGAACCATATGACTGCCGACCTCGGGAGCCCGGCAATCATCTTGAAGACGGTGTTAAGCTGAGGAGTCACTCCGTATCCTCCTGCAGGTTTCTGCTCCAGGGCACAGTATCCCGGCAATGACCACATCATAGTCCTTCAGCTTCGATAGTACAAATCGGGCTCCCTGTTCATTATTGGGATCAATAAAGTAATGATCAGCGTTGGTGTACCTGTCGGTCATCCTCTGGAATTCAGTCATCGCCAGCCGGTTGACCGAGACGGTGGCAATCCGTATCCTGTCAAGGCGCCCCAGGGGTAACAGGTTTTCATTGTTTTCAATAAGTGTCATTGCGCCCGCGTAGAGATCTCTTATCAGGGCCGGATGAGCTGATTCAGGTATAACATTGTTGTCCGTTGCTTCATCGCCCGTAGCTTCATCTCGGCTCTCAAGCCACAGCTTGGCTGCCAGCAGCTTCCGGCACCTCGAGATGATCTCTTCCACAGCCAGCTCTCCTTTCTCAACCCTTCGTGCTATCTCATCAATGGCACCCAGAGGATCGGTGGAGTATTCAATTATGTCGTTACCGGCTTTCAGCGCTTCAGCATCGGCAATCCCCGAGGGGTACGTCAGTGTGGCTCCTGCCATGTTCATGGCATCGGTAAGGATCAATCCCCTGAAACCGGCCTCCTCCCTCAGTATTCCCATGAGCACCTTCCGTGAGAACGTTGCCGGCAGCCGAGGTGTTCCATCCAGTCCTGGAACGTTTATGTGTGCGGTCATCACGGAGCCTATGCCAGCATCAATAAGACGCCTGAAAGGCACCAGTTCCACATTGTCAAAACGTTTGCGATCACCCCGGATTACAGGCAGTCCCGTGTGCGAGTCGACATCGGTGTCACCGTGACCCGGGAAGTGCTTGGCGCAGGCCATAACGCCGTTATCCTGAAGCCCTTTCATATACATCACGGCTTTGGCAGACACCTTGGCGGGGTCTTCGCCGAACGACCGGTAGTTTATGACCGGATTGAGCGGATTGTTGTTCACATCGGCCACAGGAGCCAGGTTGAGGTTGACGCCAAGGTCACGGCACTGCCATGCAACAGCGGCACCCATCCTGTATATCAGCGAGTCATCCTGAAGTGCCCCCAGAGTCATCTGGTAGGGGAAGTCCTCGATCTCCCTGAGTCGCATACCGGTTCCCCATTCGGCATCCTGTGCAACTATGAGAGGAATCTTCGAGAGCTTAGCGATCCGCTCTGTGAAATCAATCTGCCTGTCCCTCGAGCCTTCAAAGAAAATAACGCCTCCTATCCCATGGTTTGCCACAAGATCCTCTACCTGCCTGATATTATCGCCCTTCTCTGAGGCCCATGCCGGCACCCAGATCAGCTGGGCTATCATCTCCCTTACAGTCAGAGTGTTAATAATGCTGTCAACCCTTTCGTCATCAATATATTTTTGCCAGGGAATATCTTTTTCAATGGACTGGGCGCTTGCGGGTGACGGAAAAATAAGTGCAAGGGCCAGTAGAACAGGAAACCATATATTTTTCATCGGATACATGAATTTGGGATAAATCAAAAATAGCACTTTTCTTTATTATTAATTCCATCAGTCTGATTACTTCCAATTTGTTATTTTTACGAAGATAAAAAATCGAAAATGGCAGCATCAAAGAGTTCCGGCAAGAGCGCCGGCAGCAAGTCATCGCGTCTGATGTCACTCGATGTATTCAGGGGGATGACGGTTGTATTTATGATTATCGTCAACACTCCCGGTACCTGGAGTCATGTTTATGCACCCCTGAGACATGCCGCATGGCATGGTTGCACACCCACTGACCTCGTCTTCCCTTCATTTCTATTTATCTCCGGTGTGGCAATGTGGTATTCACTCAGGAAATACAACTTCGAGTTTTCAGCCGGATCCCTGGTCCGCATACTCAGGAGGGTTGCGCTGATATTTGCAGTCGGGCTGTTTCTTACAATCTTCCCGCGCTTTGTCCGTGATTACGACACCCTGCGCATAATGGGCGTACTGCAGAGGATAGCACTGGCCTGGGGTCTGGGAGCAGTCCTGGTATTGCTGGTAAAAAAGAATTATGTCTGGATAGCAACTGCCGTCATACTGTTTGGCTACTGGGCCCTGATGTATTTTCTGGGAGGGAGTGACCCATATTCTCTCGAGGGCAATTTCGCCCGGACTGTTGACCTGGCCATATTGGGTGAGAACCATCTCTACAAGGGCTTCGGGATACCCTTCGATCCGGAGGGCCTCCTCAGCACCCTGCCTGCCACGGCGACAGTCCTGCTTGGTTTTATGGTTGGCAGCCTGCATAAGCAAGATGGGCACCTCATGGAAGACAGTCGGCTGGCTCGCCATCGCAGGGGCACTGCTGATCGGAGCGCGGATTGCTCTGGGGCGAGTTCTTCCCGATAAACAAACCCATCTGGACAAGCTCCTATGTACTCTATTCAGGCGGTATAGCGATGATGGTCCTGGCATTGCTCTTCATGATTGTAGATATATGGAATCTCAGGGGATGGACAGGCTTCTTCAACACATTCGGCACAAATGCACTCTTTACTTACGTCCTTGCCGGCATGCTGACAAAAACCCTGCTGGCAATAAAGGTAGGAGAGGATACTCTCTTTACAACTGGATATTCACCAATGTCTGCAGCCCCGCTGTTCGAGGAGCAGAAACTGGCAAGCCTCCTTTTCCCGATAATGCTTGTGACCGTTGTCTGGGCACTTGGATATATCCTGTACCGCAAGAAAATCATTATCCGGCTCTGACATGGATATCAGGACAACAGTTGAGAATGCCTTCCTGAAATGGAAAGGCTCAGCCCCCGAGGTTATAACCCGACTTCCGCAGTCGGGCTCAGACAGGGTTTACTTCAGACTCGTGTACCCTGAAGGGACAGGTCATCGGAGCCTACAATCCTAGCCGCGAAGAGAACGATGCCTTTGTTGGTTTCTCAAACCACTTCAGGTCGAAGCAGCTGCCCGTCCCGGAGATATATGTCTATTATCCTGATGAAAGGGTTTATTTCCTTGAGGACCTGGGCGATATCAACCTGTTCACATGGCTCGCCCAGCGCTCCGACGAGGAGAGATTCAATGAGGAGACTGAAGCGCTGTTCCTGACCATCGCTGCTGACCTGGTAAGAATCCAGACCGAAGGAATCGTGGGTCTCGATCTCTCGCTCTGTTATCCCCACCGCAGTTTCGACCGTCAGAGCATCGTGTGGGACTTGAATTATTACAAGTATATGTTCCTGAAGCTGATAGCTGCACCCTTCAATGAGACAAGGCTTGAGCGCGATTTTGAGGACGCTGACACGCTTTCTTCTTGACGCGGGACAGGAATATTTCCTCTTCCGCGATTTCCAGACGGCCAATATCATGCTGAGGGATGGAAAGCCATGGTATATTGACTACCAGGGAGGAAGGCTGGGCGCTCCGCATTATGACATTGCCTCACTAGTGTATGACGCCAAGGCCTACATCCCGGACGGTATCAGGCAAAAAACCCTTGACCGTCACCTGGATCTCTTCTCCGTTGCAACGGGACAAGTCCAGGGAGTCACTTCAGAGGTATTCGGGTGCATTCACCCTCATCAGGCTCATGCAGGCCCTGGGAGCATTTGGCTTCAGGGGATTGCATGAGAACAAACCTACATTCACTGAGAGCATCGTTCCGGCCGTTGAACTCATGAACGGATTGCTCGGGGGCGATGCCCTGCAGATCGATCTTCCCGAACTGAAAAAGGCTTCGGAGGCAGTGCCGTTGCAGCGTAAATACCGGATTCTGTCGCACTACCAGGATCTGGTGAAAATCCACCTGGAAAGCTTTTCATATGTCAGGGGGAAAACAATCAGCTATGACAGCGGCAGTGGTTTTGTCTTCGACTGCAGGGGCCTGCGCAATCCCGCCACGGTCACAGAGCTTAACGAGCTTACCGGACTGGATCCTGAGGTGGTGGAGTTCTTTGGCAATGATGATGAGGCCGTAGCATTCGTGGGCGATTGCACGAATATCATACGCAACTCGCTTCCCATGATGAGAAGAAAAGGGATCCTTGACTTCAACGCTGCCTTCGGATGCGTGGGCGGACGCCACCGCTCGGTATGGTGTGCGGTCAGGGTTGCTGCAATGCTTGAAACAATGCCCGGAGTAACAGTGACCATCACTCATACAGCACTCAGTCAATGAAAGCGATGATCTTTGCGGCCGGCCTCGGTACCAGACTCGGTGAAATAAGCAGGGAAAAGCCGAAAGCACTGGTCGATGTGAACGGTAAGACTGCTCTCCGTCTGGCGGCTGAAAAACTTGGTGCCGCAGGATTTGAAGACCTGATAGTTAACATACATCATCACCCTGCCCTCATGATGGAGGAGATAGAGAGGCTCCGGAGTGATGGGTTCCGTATCACAATATCAGATGAGACGGCCGAACTCCTCGATACGGGAGGAGGCCTGTTAAATGCACGCCACTTTTTTTCTTCTGAACCGTTCCTATGTTATAATGTAGACATTTTCACTGATCTAAATATCAGTGACATATATAACAGCACCTTGCCTCCGGAGCACTGGCGACACTGGCTGTCAGGCACAGGCCGGGGAACAGGTTCTTCCTGGTTGATAAAACAGGCAGGATACGGGGCTGGCGTAACGTGGCAACAAAGGAGGAGATAATAACCGTCAACAGCAGTAAGGGTCTCGAAGAGATTGCCTTCTCCGGTATTCATGTCCTCTCCCCGGAAATATTTGCCCATATGCCTGCCGGTATATATACAATGACTTCAATCTACCTCCTGCTTGCCGGCAAAAACAGGATAATGACCTGGCTCCATGACGATGGATACTGGTTCGACTGCGGGACTCCGCAGAACCTGGAAAAGATAAGGCAACACCTTAAGCAGCAGGGCTGAAATATACTATATCACCTGCGCATGAAGGAGTTAGGCTCCGTTCTGCAAGCATATCGGAGTAGCGACATATTGGCGGTGATGTTTTCCAAATACCGTGAAACCCATATGGTGAATCTCGCCATAATAGATAATTACCTTGCACTCCAAGCCGTTGTAATGCCCAAGTTGCCTACGCTCCAGTCCGGACCTACATTCTTATGGCGCTGGTGCTCGCCCCCACAGCCTCATAAGAGGAACCCCCGAAAATGGATGAGCACCATGCCCACAGTTAGGCCATGAAAAGATAAAGAGTATGGTGATATTATGTTATCGTATAATCCTGTCATTCTTAATGGGTATGACTGCATGGTTGTGCTGAAACCTTTTAATACGACTTTAGGTTCCTAATGCAATATGCGTGCCTCTTTATGCCGCCTGTCGTTGACCCCGTGCATCCTCCGGCAGGCATGAGAAGGATCATGATGAACCAGCCGCCGTGAGGCCACAGCATGTAATCCGTGGTTGCAAAACCCGTTCCCGTGATCTGCGAGATGACCTGGAAGAAGGCGTGCCTGAATGAGAGCGCATAACTGCGGTCAGTGCCGGTATAAAGTATCAGTGTTACCAGCACCGTAGCGCCGGTGACGAAAATATGTAGAACCACAGCTCCTCGAAATGGTAATATCTTCTTGAAATCACCCCTCAAATAAAGTAAAAGACTATGTAACTGACGCCTCCCAGGAACATGAAGACGGCGATTACCCACTGAATGTAAGGTGAATACTCCGAGATGCTGGTATTCCTGGTTGAGAACCCGGCAGTAGCTACGGTGGCAAAGGTATGACAGATACTGTCAAAGAGGTTCATCTCCCCGAGCCTGAGGAGCACCACCTCAAGCACTGTCATCGCGAGATAAATAAACAGGATGGTAAAGGCAATTGACTTTGTTTTTGGGAGGATCTTTTGCTTCATCGATGATTCGAGCGTGAACAGATGATAACCGCCCACTTTCAGGTTCGGGAGTATCACAATCACAAGAAGGATCACACCCACACCTCCTATCCAGTGCGTCAGACTGCGCCAGAAGAGTATCGACTTCGGGAGTATCTCCACGTTGCCGATGACAGTGGCTCCGGTGGTGGTGAAGCCTGAAGTGGTCTCGAACAGGGCATTGATGAACCCCGGCACTGTCCCGCTGAAGAGATAGGGCATCGTCCCCAGAAGGACAAGAATAACCCATGAAAGGGTCACGTTGATATATCCATCCTTAATGCTGACCTTATCCTTCAGTGATCCGGGAATAAGAAAATAGAGCAGCAGGCCCGGGACCATCACAATCAGTGCCGGCCAGACAAAGGACATGACGCTTTCCGAGTAGATCATTGCAACGGGGATGCACATACATGCCCCCCCGGCAATAATCATTATCATGCCGACAATTTTAGCGATTGATGTTGATGCTTGTCATTACAGGGCAGATCCTCAGTGACAGGCTACATCCATTTCTTTCTCCTGAGCAACAACAACCCCAAGGAAGGATAGTAATTAATGAACCTCCCAGGATGAGCCAGTAATGCCATCTTATTGCCTTCAAGCATATTGGGAACATTCATGCCATAAAAGCTTGCTACCAGTGTCGGAACCATCAGCACGATCGTAATAATGGTCAGAGACTTCATCACGATGCTGAGGTTATTGGATATGACCGAGGCAAAGGCATCCATCATCCCGCTCTGGATGTCGCTGTAAATCTTTGCCATCTCAATAGCCTGCCGGTTTTCAATCGTTGCCTCCTCGAGCAGATCGGACGAAAACTCGTAGTCGCGTATCCACTTTGAGTTCTTGAGCTTGAGCATCATCATCTCATTTGAACGTAGCGGAGGTGGTGAAATAAACAAGGCATTTCTCCATCTTGAGCAGCCGGTGCAGTTCCTGGTTGCGGGTCGACTTCTCAAGGTCCTGCTCAATCATCGCCGTCTGGTTGTTGATCTGCTTGAGATACCTGTGGTAAAACATCGTCGTACGGAGGAAGAGATGGAGTATAAGGTCGATCTTTGTCTCAATGCTGATACCCTTGCCGCTGCGACTGAAGAAATCATCAAGCACCTCATTGTTCCTGTGACAGATGATCACAAGGCTGTCCTTCTCAAGGACGCAGCCCCAGCGGAATGGTGGTGAATGGAAACCCGTTCGATTGGTTCTGATAGGGGATACGGTAAATCATCAGGGACGCACTTCCTCTATCTCCATCCTCGACCGCTCATCAACGTCAAGAACATCAGCAAGAAAATCATCAGGCACCTTGAGTAGTGGTTTTGAGTATACCTATCTCTGATGGTGTTGCGGATCAGCGACATTAACTATGCAGCCCTTTTCAAATGAATTTAACGGAAGGAGACCGTTCGGGATCATCTGCCAGTAAGTTATCATTATTAATACCTCCTCTTTTTTGTTCCACAGAGGTATCTGTCGCCAACTTACCTCAGCAGAACGAATTTAAAACAACGGCTCGCGTGATAATCGTCCATAAAAGACAACTGTATTGATACGACTGCAAAAATATAACTTTTATGGTAACCTCATCTGACCACTGAAAAAAATGTCTAAAAAAATTAACTTTGCATGTAACATTAAGGAAACAGTGATGGGAAAGGTGCTTGTGGTCGGAGCCGGTGGTGCTCGGAACGCGTGGCGGTGACCAAGATGGCTCGAGTTGCCTGATCTCTTTACGGAAATAATGCTTGCAAGCCGCACTAAGTCGAAGTGCGATGCCATAGCTGACCGTATAGGGGGCAACAGGGTGCAGACTGCCAGGGTTGACGCTGACAACGTGCAGGAGATGGCAAAGCTCATAAGGTCATTCCGCCCTGATCTGGTAGTAAACCTTGCCCTCCCATACCAGGATCTCCACATAATGGATGCATGCCTCGAAACAGGGGTAGCATACCTTGACACGGCCAACTACTGAACCCCCTGAAGAGGCAAAATATGAATATTCATGGCAGTGGGCTTATCACGACCGTTATCGTGAAGCGGGACTGACGGCTATCCTCGGTTGCGGATTCGACCCGGGGGTGACGGGCGTCTTCACGGCTCACGCTGCCAAACACCATTTTGGGGAGATGCATTATCTCGATATTGTCGACTGCAATGCAGGCGACCACGGCAAGCCTTTCGCAACCAACTTCAATCCTGAAATAAATATCAGGGAGGTGACTCAAAAGGGGAAATACTGGGAGAACGGCCAGTGGATTTATACCGAACCTCATGAGATACACAAACCTCTGACTTACCCCGGCATAGGCCCCAGAGAGTCATATCTCATCTATCATGAGGAGCTGGAGTCTCTTGTCAGGAATTTCCCCTCAAGTGAAACGCGCACGCTTCTGGATGACATTCGGGCAGGAGCACCTCACGCCATCGAGGGTCATACAGAACATAGGTATGGCCCGGATTGACCCTGTTCTGTATAAGGGTGTGGAGATCATACCTATCCAGTTCCTGAAGGAGGTGCTGCCCAATCCCGGGGTGACCTGGGCGAGAATTACAAGGGCTGGACCTCAATAGGCTGCCCGCATAAGGGGACTCGACAAGGAGGGGAAGGAGCGCACTTACTATATCTGGAACAACTGCAGTCATGAGGAGGCCTACCGTGAGACCGGGACGCAGGCTGTGAGCTACACCACCGGCGTGCCGGCGGCAACGGGAGCCATGATGTACCTGAAGGGCCTTTGGAAGAAACCGGGTGTCTGGAATGTGGAACAGTTTGACCCTGATCCATTCCTTGCCGAGCTGGGCAGGCTCGGACTGCCATGGCATGAGAAGTTTGATATTGACCTGGAGCTCTGATATGGTAGATTACCGGAAGGTCCCGTCACCCTGTTATGTGATCGACGAAGAGCGGCTGAGGCGCAACCTGGAGCTTATAAAACATGTCTCACAGGCCTCGGGAGCCGAGATAATCGTGGCATTCAAGGGTTTTGCCATGTGGTCTGTCTTCCCCATTGTACGCGAATATATCTCCGGAGCGGCTGCCAGCTCGATACACGAAGCCCGTCTGTGCTTCGAGGAGATGGGAACGCCGGCACATACCTACGCTCCGGCATTTCGCAGAGAAGAGTTCGGGATGATACTGCGCTACAGCTCTCATATCACCTTCAACTCACTGGCACAATATGATAAGTTCGCCCCCGTGCTGAAGATGGAGGGTAGACATATCTCTCCCGGACTGCGCATCAACCCGGAATACTCGGAGATTGCCCATGGAATATATAATCCCTGTTCACCGGGTTCGCGCCTGGGCGTCACTGCCACGGAGCTGGCCGGCGGACTGCCGGTTGGTGTGGAGGGTCTCCATTTTCATGTGTTGTTTGAGTCTGACTCCTATACCCTTGAGAAGGTGCTTACCGTGGTTGAGGAGAGGTTCGGCCACCTGTTACCGAAGCTGAAGTGGCTGAACATGGGAGGGGGGCACCTGATGACGCGCAAAGATTACAATACTGATCATCTCATCAGCCTGCTGCGCAGGTTCAGGGAGAAACACAACATTCACCTGATACTTGAGCCTGGAAGCGCCTTTGCCTGGGAGACAGGCGAACTCGGTCGCCACCGTGGAGGATATAGTGGTGCGTGACGGTATCAAAACGGCTCTGCTCGACGTCTCCTTCACAGCACACATGCCAGACTGCCTCGAGATGCCGTATAAACCGGTAATAATGGGGGCTTTTGATCCGGTTGAGGGTAAACCGACATACCGCATGGGGGGTAACTCATGCCTCTCAGGTGATTTCATGGGCGACTGGTCGTTTCACCGTGAACTCAAGCCAGGTGACAGAATCATCTTCTGGGACATGAGCCATTACACCATGGTCAAGACCACCACCTTCAACGGTGTGCCGCATCCGTCGATAGGCATATGGACAGCGGGTAAGAAGTTCCGAATGGTCAGGGAGTTTGAGTACGAAGATTACCGGAACAGGCTCTCCTAGGCAGGCAGTAGGCAATACTCAGGCACTAGGCATCAGCACTGCCTACTGCATATTGCCTATTGCCGATTTACTCCAAACTGGCAATCGCAACTAGCCGGCGACGCAGCCATGATCAATCCCGTACACGCAGTTCTGGCGCAAATCTTTCAGACCCTTAGTCCTCAGCCTACTGCCGACTGTCCCTAGCTTGCTAATAGAACATGTAACCACTGCCTACTGCCTACTGCCTAATGGAAAATGACCCCTGACCCCAACAGCTCCTCGCCGTCATACCAGGCGGCGAACTGCCCCGGGGTGACGCCCCGCTGCTGCCGGTCGAAAATGATATAGCAACCCTCTTCACGTGCAAACAGACGGGCATGCTGCAACGGCTGCCGGTACCTGATCCTCACCTCGTAATCACGCGACTCCCCAGCCGCCATGGCCAGGTCACTCCTGATCCAGTGCACCTCCTGCGCCCTGATGAACAGGCCTTTGCGATAGAGACCCTCATGCATCTCACCCTCACCCACATATACGAGATTGTTCAGGGGTGTCGGTGGCTATGACAAATAGCGGCTCCCTGTATCCTCCAAGATTCAGTCCCTTGCGCTGCCCGACAGTGTAAAAGTGGGCTCCGTTATGCACGCCGGCCGTCACTCCGTCAGCGGGTCCCATCGCGTGAGGTGCCGCCATGAGCGCCAGCTCCTCTGAGGCGGTACTGCCATCGGGCACTCCGTCAGGCCATATCCTGAACGTATGCTCACTGTGGCACATTGATGATCCTTCCCTTTCTTGCCTCAAGCTTCTGCTGAAGGAAAACGGGGAGGTCCACCTTACCGACGAAACAGATGCCCTGCGAATCCCTCCGGTCTGCAGTGGCCAGCCCAAGATCAACGGCTATCTTGCGCACCTCGGGCTTGGTGAGGCTTCCCACGGGGAAGAGTACGTTGTCAAGCTGCCTCTGGCTCACCTGGCACAGAAAATAACTCTGGTCCTTGTTGCGGTCAACTCCCGCAAGAAGCCTGTTCAGCCTCCCGCCGGCAGTCTCCGTCACCTCCGTCCTGCAGTAATGCCCTGTGGCAACGTAATCAGCACCGTGCTTCAGTGCCTCCCGAACGAATGAATCAAACTTTATCTCACGGTTGCACAACACATCGGGATTGGGTGTGCGGCCAAGCGCATATTCGCTGAACATGTAGTCTACAACCCTCGTGCGGTACTCAGCGCTCAGGTCGGTGGTACGCAGTTTAATCTTAAGCCTGCGCGCCACCATCTCCGCAAAGGTTACATCCTCATCATACGGACACTCACCCTTGAGCAGCCCCCTGCTGTCATGCCAGTTGATCATGAAGATCCCCTCCACCTCATAACCCTGTTCCTTCAGGAGCCATGCGGCGACGCTGGAGTCAACACCCCCCGACAGCCCGACTGCAACCTTCTTTTTCACGCCGCAAAGGTAGCTCTTTAACTCAATATGTTGAAAACTACTTCAGCCTTACCTCCCCTGGTGGCTCTTTTTTTATTATTTTTCAATCGATGAATGCTCAGGGTAAGTTATTGAAATACAGTGCGTCGGCAGGATCGGGAAAGACACATGCCCTGACCGGCTTTTACCTGTCACGCGTCCTGCTTGACCCGGGAGCATACCGCAGGATACTGGCCGTCACCTTTACCAACAGTGCCGCCGCCGAGATGAAGAGCCGCATCCTGAAACGGCTGCACGCTCTGGGCCGCGACGATGCTGCAGGGGACAAGGAGAGGGATGAGTTTGTGACCTACCTGTGCAAATTCTTCCCCGATCTCTATCCCGACAGGCAGCGGGCACTCGTGACAGTGAGGAGGAACGCTCCCCTGGCCCTTGACAACATCCTTCAGGACTACTCGCGGTTTACTGTAGGTACCATTGATTCATTCTTCCAGAGAGTGATACGCGCTTTTGCGCGTGAGATAGACATTCCGGCCGGTTATGAGATCGAACTTGAGCATGAAGCCCTCCTTTCTGACGCCGTTGACAGCCTGCTGTCAGCCGTGGCTACGGACAGCAGACTGCTTGAATGGATATCATCCTACGTGGCTTCGCGCCTTGATGACAATAAGGGATGGGATATCCGCCGCGAGATCATGGATGTGGCAGCGCAGATTTTCAGGGAGAACTTCAGGCAGCTGAGCGCGGATGACAGGAAGAAAATTGGTGATTATGAGGTGCTGAGCAGATATACGGCCAGAATCTTCGCAATTAAAAAGGAGCTTCGAATCTGATCTTACAGCAACTCGCCGCAGGAGGGGTGGAGATATATTCGGGAGCTGCGGCCTCTCACTGCAGCGGACTTCCTTTCAAAAAGCAGGGGAGGAGTGGGCGAGAGCCTCCGGAAATACGCACAGGGGAGAGACAAAACCCCCCAACGCCACCTGGAACAAGGCCGCGGCAGAAGGGAGATACTATGCGGGCAGCGCCACACCTGGCAGTGGTCAGCAGCCTTTGAAGAGGCTATAGGCAGGGGACTGAATGATGTGGTCAGGGCCATATCGGAATTGTTTGAAAGACGGTACCGCCTTTATGTCTCAGCACTGGCGCAGGTAAGAACCATTCACGTCATCGGCATCCTCGGGGCCATAAGCGAGAGGGTACGCGACCTGGCACATGAACAGAACCTCTTTCTCCTATCAGACTCGGGTGAGCTGATTAACAAGCTGATAGCTGATGATGACACCCCGTTCATCTATGAAAAGATAGGGGCTGTCTATGACCATTATATCATTGACGAGTTCCAGGATACCTCACGGATACAGTGGAACAACTTCAGGCCACTGATCTCGGAGACACTCTCGCGCGGCAGGGATAACCTCGTGGTGGGTGACGTCAAGCAGTCGATCTACCGGTGGCGCAACAGCGACTGGAGGATAATCCATACGGAGGCTGCTGAAAGCTTCGGAGATGAGGCGGTGAGGACGATCCGGCTGAGCACCAACTTCCGCAGCCGGATAAACATCATCAGGTTCAATAACCGGTTGTTTGCCCCCGGAGCCATACCCGGCCCTGTGTGATGAAAAGCTTGATTTTGACAGGCTGAGGATCAGCGATGTCTACTCCGGTTCTGTGCAGGAGGGCACTCCCGGAAAACAGGGAGGATATGTACGTGTCGACACTCTACGGCAAGAGATGAGGATGAGGGGTGGAAGCAGAGGGTGCTGCATGACCTCCCCGCGGTGATTGAGAAGATACAGGATGACGGTTACAGGGCAGAAGACATACTCTTCCTCTGCCGTACCAACGAGGAGGGCAAGAGCATCATCAGCCGCATCCTTGAGCACAGCGCTGCATGCACACCTGACCAGCGAGGCAGGTATAACTATGAGATCACCTCCGGAGAATCTCTCTTCCTGGAACGCAACCCGGCCGTCACATTGATACTCTCATGCCTGAAGTATCTCGCTGACCCCGGAAGCCGCATCAACCGCAGCCTGATGGTAAGATCATTTGTGCTGGCTACGGGAGGAGATGAAGAGCTGATCTATGCCGCCGACACGGAAGATGATGCACGCAACCCTCCTCCCGGAGGCTGGGAGCATGATCTGGACTCGTTCAGGAATGCTTCGCTCTTCACCGCCACGGAAAACATGATACGCCATTTCAGTCTGGGCAGCCACCCTGAGAATGTGGCCTATATCAGCTCTTTCCAGGATGTGGTACTGGCTTATTCCGGCCGTTACAGCTCTGATATTTCATCGTTTGTGGCATGGTGGGACAGTGATGGATGCAAAAGCACCCTTAGCCAGTCCGACCGTCAGGATGCCATGCGGGTGATGACCATACACAAGGCCAAGGGACTCCAGAGCAAGGTGGTGATTGTGCCTTTTGCCGACTGGGACTTCTCAAAACATGGCTTCAGCCGGCCACTGCTCTGGGTGACCGACGTGCCTGCCCCGTTTGCACCGATGCCGGTGGTCCTGCCCGAGCTCAGCAGCCGCCTTGACAATTCGCTCTTTTCGGAAGAGGCCGGAATGGAGAAGGCCTCCGACTGGCTTGACGGTGTCAACCTTCTTTATGTAGCATTCACCCGCGCCGTTGACGCCCTTTTTGTCATGGCTCCCGGATATGCCCGACATTCACGGCGGCGGTGCCAGTGCCGGGAGCCTCATCAATGAAGCTTTAAAGAGCCTTCCGGATGACTTCAGATGGACAGAGGGTGATACCCTGAGATATGTGGAATGCGGTAAACTGCCTCCAGTGGCGAGAGAGGCACGTGAGCCACAGATGGAGATGGAACAGTATACCGTCTCGGAGGCGCGTGGTGCCCTGAGGCTGAGAACGGGCGGCGCCCTCCCTCTCGACGAGATGAAGCTTGGGGAGCCTGGAGGCCGCGCCTACGGAATCATGATGCATGAGCTCCTCAGCAGGGTGAAGACAACCGCTGATATCGATGCTGCCGTTGACTTCGCATGCAACAGCGGCCTCCTTCCCTTACCGGGGCGTGAGATGGTCGCCTCACGCCTTCATGCCATGCTCTCTTCCGATAAAGTACGGGAGTGGTTTGACGGCACATACACCGTGATGACGGAGGCGACCATCATACTGCCCTCGGGCGCCGCCCGCCGCCCCGACAGGGTGATGACAGGTGACAGCACCGTAACAGTGGTCGATTACAAGTTCGGAGAGCCCTCACCGGGGCACAGGAGACAGGCAGCAGCATACCGTGAGCTGCTGAAGCAGATGGGATACACACGACGTGAGATCGTGGCTGTGGTATGTCGAAAAGGATATAGTGGAGGAGGTATGAAGGAGGAGACGACGCCACGCAGAAATCACAGCACCTTTGGGGTCACCAGAACCGGCCGGAGATACAACTCGTATGCCGACTGGTTCGGCAGCCTCTTCGGTAAAAGAGTGCAGAAGGTGAGCATCAACGCCGGGTTCACCTGCCCCAACCGCGATGGCAACCTTGGCTACGGAGGTTGCACCTACTGTAACAACGAGGCCTTCATACCGGCATACTGCACCGCGGAGCGGAGCGTGAGCGAACAGATTGAACAGGGAATAACATTCCACCGCAGGCGTTACCGGCGGGCCGACAGCTATCTTGCATATTTCCAGGCTTATACCAATACTTACGCTGATACGGAGAGACTGATGGCCCTCTATGATCAGGCTCTGAACCACCCGGCCGTGGCGGGAATAGTCATTGGTACCCGTCCCGACTGTGTCACCGGTGAACTGCTTGACAGGTTAGCCGTGATGGCGCGCGATTACTTTGTCATGGTCGAATACGGTATCGAATCGGTCAGCGATGTGACCTTGAAACGCATCAACAGGGGGCATGACTTCGCGGCGGCAAAAAGAGCTGTGGAGGAGACGGCCGCAAGGGGCATGAATACCGGCGCTCACCTAATATTCGGCCTCCCCGGAGATAGCCGCAGCGCAAATAACAGAGAGCGCACGCGTGATATCTGCCCTGCCGCTGTCATCGCTGAAGATAAGGCAGCTCCAGCTGGTGAAAGGAACGCAAATGGCCGCAGAATACAGGAATAACCCCGGCGACTTTGACCTCTATACCATGGAGGAATACCTTGATCTTGTCATTTCATTCTGCGAGAGGTTAAATCCCTCGATAATGATCGACCGCATCAGCGGCGAGGCTCCTCCGCGCCTCCTGGATGACCCTCGCGAATGGCACATGCGCAGCAACGGGATATTCCGGCTCTTTGAACAGCGGCTGGAAGAGCGCGGCACATGGCAGGGCAGACTATACGAAAACAGGTGAAGATGGATTTCCTTGAGAGAGTGGCATACAAACTCCGTGAACAGCACGGTGACACGATGGAGAGGCAGATCGTGGTCCTTCCCAGCCGGAGGGCAGGCCTCTATCTCGCCCGTGCCCTCTCCCGCCTGAGCGGTAAACCACAGTGGTCACCGCGGATGCTCACCGTCAGCGAGCTGTTCCGTGAATTCACCCCACTCACCCCGGCAGACACCGAGACGCTGATATTCGAGCTGTATGGCGTATATAAAAAACGATTCGGCGAGGAGATGAGCTTTGACGATTTCTGGGCATGGGGAGAGGTGATTATCAATGACTTCAATGATATCGACCTATACCTGGCAGATGCTGAGAAGCTCTATGGGAACATTACGGACCTGAAAGAGATAGATGCAAAATTCGGAGGGCTGACCGACGAGCAGACTGAGATCATACGAAGCTTCTGGAAGTCGTTCAACCCGGGCGCAACAGATAGCGAGGCCCGCGTCGAAGTTTCAGTCGGTATGGCAGAAGCTGGCCCCGCTGTATAACGACTTCAGGGAGGTAATGCGGGAAGCGGCGCCAGGCGGGTGACGGCATGCTTTGCCGCGATGTGGCGGAGAATGCAGCGGCAGGCACTCTGAAAACAGAAGAGGGAGTTACATGGCATATTGTAGGACTTAACGCGCTTAATAACTGCGAGAAGGTCCTCTTCGGGTACCTTAAGAGCCTCGGAAAGGCTAAGTTCTACTGGGATGATGCCCATTTCTTCATGCGGGACCCCGATCATAAGGCATCCGTTTTCATGAGAGAGAACAGGAGGATGTTTGGAAATGAGCTTGAATCAGCGTACAGGGGAGGAACCGGTGATGCCCCGTGGCGAGTGGCATATAATTGACACCCCATCAGACACAGCACAGGCAAGGATGGTGTCACAGCTGCTGGAGGATCAGCGTATCATTGACGGGTCAGACCTGACAGGGACCGCCATCATCCTGGCCGATGAAAAGCTGCTGATGCCGGTACTGACTTCTTTGCCACCATCGGTTGAGGATGTGAACGTAACAATGGGCCACCCGTTCCGCTTCACCTCACTTTACTCGTTCCTGAAACAGCTGATGTCCGTCATACGGTGGGCCAGAGTAAGCAACGGCGTGACCTCATTCAGGAGTGATGATGTGATTGCCTTGCTCAGACACCAGTACTTCAGGCTGCTCGCCGGAAACAGGGGAGACAAGGTGATCTCGGACATCGTTTCCGGAAATATGATAAGGGTGAATGAGAAAATGCTCACCGCATGCACTCCCTCTTAAAGAGCTCTTTACCGTGCCCGCAACCGGGCCGGATTTTTCCGAACACCTCACCCGGGTGATGGAGATGATCGAAGCTGCAACATTCGATGCCGGGGATGAAGGAATGATGCTTAGCACCGACCGTGGAGTACCTCCGTATGGCCATGAGCCAGACGGTAAGGTTGGCAAACCTCATCAGGAGACACAATCTCGAGCTGAAGACAGAGACATGCATAAGGCTTATTGACAGGGTCTTCAGGAAACTGATCGTCCCCTTCTCCGGTGAGCCCCTGAAGGGGATCCAGATAATGGGCGTGCTCGAGACACGCGCCCTGGAATTTAAAAACATCATCTTTCTTTCGCTCAACGAAGGCATTTTCCCGGGGATGTCCTATGACAATACTTACATTCCGTATAACATCCGCAGGGCATTCGGGTTGCCAACGGTGAATGAGCATGAATCAATATACTCCTATTATTTTTTCAGGCTTCTCAGGAAGCCTGCCAGGGGTTGGTTCATGTATAACTCCACAGCGCAGGGACTGACCACCGGAGAGATGAGCCGCTACCTGGTGCGGATGAGCTACAGTCCGCTGTTCACCCCGCAACACCGGACGGTGCACATAAGCGTGGGACGGAGCAGGATGATTTCCGACAGGCTCGCAAAGAGACCCGAACACAACAGGGCGCTGCTCAACACCTACGGAGCCGTAGGCGAAGGCATCAAGTATCTGTCGCCCAGCGCGGTGAACACCTGGGTCAACTGCCGCATGCGTTTCTACTACAGGTACGTCTGCGGTATGCCTGAGGAGGAGATGCTCGAAAAGGATATCGACCAGCGCAGGTTCGGGAACATAATGCATGATGCCCTGCAGATGATTTACGGACCCATTAAGGGAGCTCCGGAGGCAGGCGCCCTCATCGGAAAGATCGCATCAGACCACGGACTAATCAGGAACACAATAATCGCTTCCGCCATGGAGGAGATGAAATGGGACAGGGAGACGCTCATGGCCGGGAAGGGGGTCATCATCATTGACGTGCTGGAGAGATACCTTACGGAACTGCTCAGGTATGATGCGGAAGAGAACCAGCTGACTCTGCTGAACCTCGAGGAGGACTTCTCAGCCATACGCACCGTCAGTACCGGATCGGGTGAGGTGCAGATAAGGATAGGAGGAAGGGCTGACAGGGTTGACATGACGGGAGGAGTGGTAAGGGTGGTCGACTACAAGACCGGATCGCCGAAGAAGGAGACGGTGACGCCGGAAGATCTCTTTGATGAAACGAAGGAGAAGAGGAATGACGCGTTCATGCAGGCACTGCTCTATTGCACCCTCATTCGCGACAGCCATCCCGGCAGGCTCGTGCTGCCGGCAATATACTGGGTGCAGCAGCTCTCCTCGCGGGATTTCACCCCCTATGCTCCGGTGGCAGGACTGGATGGCCCTGGCGCCGACAGGGAGGCATGGGACAGGTTTCTGACAGCCTATTCAGACGAGCTTGATCTGACACTGAACCGGATTTTTTCTGAAAATGAGGATTATGTAATGACCCGCTTCGAACGCCGGTGTACATACTGCCCCTACAGGGTGCTGTGCAGAAGATGAAAGTCTGCCGACTGGCGACTGGCGACTTGAAGACTGAAGCCCCGGCACTGCGTGTGCGGGATTGATTCTCCTCCTGTGTCGGAGCCTCAAACTGAAGACTGAGGTCCCGACACTGCTTGTGCGGGATTGAGTCTCCTCCTGTGTCGGAGCCTCAAACTGAAGACTGGATAAGTCCTACTTTTCCATCAGTCGCTGCAGAGCGGCCATCTTAATGGCAGTCACTGCGGCCTCATCTCCCTTGTTGCCGTGTACGCCGCCGGCCCTCTCCAGCGCCTGCTGCAGCGTCAGGGTTGTCAGTACCCCGAAGACAAAAGGAATATTGTAGTCGATATTGAGCTGCGTTATACCCTGAGTCACCCCCTGGCAGATATATGTGAAATGGGGAGTCTCGCCCTGTATCACACATCCGAGGCAGATGACACCGTCGAGATCTTCATACTCGGCCATCCACTGTCCGGCGAGAGTGATCTCAAAAGTTCCGGGTACATGCCTGACAACTATGTCGTCATCTGCTACTCCATGACGTAAAAGTGTTTTAACGGCTCCGTTTAGAAGGCCATGGGTGACCTCATTGTTCCAGTCGGCAACAACGACACCGAACCTCATGCCTGAGGCATCAGGAACACGTGAAGGATCGTAGTCCGAGAGATCGCGGGTAGCCACCTGTCAGTCGATCTGCAGTTTTACCCTGGCAATATATTTGTCGATGCTCCTGCCTTCATTGCTCTCGGCATACTTGTCCTGTATTCTCTCATAGAGACTGAGGGCTTCAGCATAGTTGCCTTCTGTTTCATGGAGCATGCCTGCTTTCATGAGATAGATGGGGGTGTGGAATGAGTTATCAGCCATATCCGCGGCTTCCAGGTAATACTTTATTCCTGCGCCCGGGTCGCCAAGCTCAACTTTTGCATCCCCGAGGAGCCCTTTGGCCTGCGGGGCAAGGATCTCGTCATCAAGGGAGTATTTGTTCAGGTAGTCTAACAGCCTCTTCAAACTGTCCCAGCTGCATCAGGCATGGCTCCGGCATAGAAGTTGGCAAGCTTGCCTGATCTGGTTCTCTTGTATTCGTTTGCTATATCAATAAAACCAAGGTTGTTGCCATCACCGTTAAGAGCAAGTTTGAGGGAGTCTTCGGAGAATACTGCTCGGCCATGAACATCTGGCTGAGAGCCTCGTTGTTCTGCTTCTGGGTATACATCCTCAGCAGCCAGAAAATACCCACCAATACAACGGCACCTATAAGCACATATAAAAGCGGTCTGTAATTCTGTTCAAGAAACTGTTCTGTTTTGTTCAGTGTCTGCTCAACGTTTTCGATTCCCTTTCCGGTTTCTTTTTTCTTGCTCATATCAAAGTTCTCTGTTACAGGTCAAAAAATAACTTCGCAAAAGTAGTATTTATAGTCTTATTTAAAAATAAATGACTTAAAAAAAAAGAGGCCTCTCACAACCTCGCCTCAGTGACATCGGGAGGTTTGCCGCAGCCGTTTCTTTTCTTAACTTTGGGCCTCGGACAACAGTACAGAGTAATCATGCATCTTGCCAGTATAGAGCTGACCAACTTCAAAAACTATGAGGAGGTGGCCCTCGATTTTTCTCCCGGGTTTAACTGCTTTGTGGGAAATAACGGCGTTGGCAAGACAAACATCCTCGATGCTGTTCATTACCTGTCGCTTACCAAAAGCTTCTTCAACAACTCAGATACTCTCAGCATCAGGCATGGTGAGGATTATTTCATCCTCAAGGGACTCTTTGAGAGGGACGGTGAGAGTGATGAGCTCTTCTGTGCCTTCCAGAAACAGAAGCAGAAGGTCTTCCGCCTCAACGGCAAGGAGTACCAGCGCATGTCTGACCATGTAGGCAGGTATCCGGTTGTGATGCTCTCACCTGCTGACAGCACTCTCATTAACGGCGGCAGTGAGGAGCGACGCCGCTTCCTCAACAAGATCATCAGCCAGTATGACCCTGCCTACCTTGAGGCTCACATGCGTTACAACAAGGCCCTGACCCAGCGAAACAGCGTACTGCGTGAGGGCGGCCCTGATGCCGGCAGCATGCTTGAGATCTATGATGAACAGATGTCTGAGGAGGCCGAGGTGATTTATGAAGCACGGAGGAAGCTCACGGAAAACCTTGTACCCCTGTTCTCATCATACTATGAAAAGATCTCCGCCAGTGCCGAACAGGTGGAAATAAGATACCGCTCGCACCTCGGAAACGGTGACTACCTGCAGCAGCTGACAGATGCCAGGGGCAGGGATCATGCAATGCAGTATTCAACCATCGGAATCCATCGTGACGACCTGGTCTTCAGCATTGACGGTCATGCCGCAAAGACCACCGCCAGCCAGGGTCAGCAGAAATCGTTCATCGTCGCACTCAAGCTTGCAAAGTTCGGACTGATAACCAGGATGAACGGATTTGCCCCGGCACTTCTGCTTGACGATATCTTTGACAAGTTCGACCAGAGCAGGGTTGAGGAGATAATAGGACTTGTGGGATCAGGCGAATTCGGACAGGTATTTATAACTGACACCCAACAGGACCGGATTCACCGAATCCTTGATAATACGGGAGTCGATTTCCGGCTCTACCGCATCGGCCGTAATGGCATTGAAGAGGAGATCACCAACGGATCGAAATAGCACCGGCACCATGCGCAGGAACAAGACCATAACAATAGGGGAGGCGCTGGCCGATCTTATCCGGGAATATAAACTGGCCCCAAAGCTGCAGGAAGCTTCGGTGATAAATATCTGGGAAGACCTGACGGGAAAGGTGATTGCCGCACGTACCAAAAAGATCTACATAAAGGATGGCGTAATGCATATCTACCTCACTTCGCCCGTGGTCAGGAACGAGTTGATGATGCTTCGCGAATCGCTGCGCAGCCAGGTCAACTCAAAGGCAGGCTCCGAAGTGGTCAGGGAGATAGTGATTCACTGATCATTCAGCACTGTATTTAAAATCCCTGATGGTGATCCTCTTCGTGTGGCCCTTGGAGGTGACAAAGTGATAGTCCCTCCCGTTACATCCCAGGGTGGCAGTAGTTTCACTCAATGAGATTGATACCTCAGCTCCCGGGTCATTGTGGATGAGGGCATCAGCCATCAGAAAAGCCTTTTCGGCACCGTCACCTCGCCCGAAATTCCATACCTCATCGGGCTGGGCCATCCTGCCGGAATCATATATTGACTTGTTCTTCAGCTTCCCTATGGTGTCATATACCTCATCCGCCGTTTTTCCCGACAGCGGCTCATGACATACCGGATTCCTCTCTATGGCTGCCTTGATGAAGGGTCTCCAGTCGGTACTCGTCATGTAACGGTAGGCATAGAGCGAAAGAAGCGCCATCTCTGAAGTGGCTGAGAGATCCATGACCTTCTTAATGATATCTTCACGGCTGTCGGTGATACGGATATCAGGATAGACCTCTGCCACAAAGTCCCTCTCCGGAGAGGGAAGCCTTGGTTCGGTAACCGTGAAATCCCTGATATCGTTGAACATTCTCTCCACACAGTCATCGTGTTCTGTCTCGAAAAGTCTAATGAATTCAGTTTTAATAACCTGAATATCAGAGTCTTTGTGCTTCAAAAGGAAGATCTCAACGTCATTCAGCATGATCTTTCCCGGAACGGGATCATGAAAAAACTCCTCATTGTCAACCTCGGCAAGGAGTTTTTCACGTGTCTCTTCATTCATGCTTGCCTTCGATGAGTGCTCGTATTCAAAGAGTTTCTCAAGTGTGATGTAATGGCTGCTGCCGGTACGCGTTATAGTGGTACTGGAAGAGACATTTATATTCCGACTTGAACCTAAGGAAGTTGATGAAGATCCCGGGAGTAACGCGGAGTCCTCACAAAACTCTTCAGCTTTCCCGTGAAGTGCAGGTAGGCATCCCTGTCAATAGTGGCTTTTTCATATACAGAGTGGATATGACCCGTTATATGCGACACGATAGTCACCTTCTCATTCTCCAGGGCTCTTCTTGCCTTTTCTGAAAGAGAGGTGCCATTGAACCACATGTTTTTGGTCATTATCCGGCGGTTGTTGGTGAGCAGTCCGTCCTTCTCGTCGATGTAATTCTGGGAATGGAGTGGGGTAGCCATCATGAAGATCTTCTCAAGAGGTACCTCCCCGACGACGAACATAGCAGCGGCATAGAGGGCTGCCAGGCTGACGCACTCACCGGCACCCGGTGGTGAAATGCTCCCTGTGCCTGAAGGCGGTCATTGCCTCCACTGTCTCGGTCTTCCAATAGGGGATGATTGACGAGTTATATTTGTCGAGTCCGAAATGCCGCCTTATGTCAATGCTGAAATAATACCTGTCGCCCTCGTATCCGAAAAGCGCGTTGGATTGTCTGAGCAGGTCAGTATCAAAGAAGCTGCTGAACCGCTCAGTCTCCTTCTCCTTATCGGTCAGACCCCATGTCTCAAGGTCGAGATTAAATATATAATTGTCAATGATATACTGCTTGATGCGGTTGGCCTTGCTGATGAAATTCTTCCTGTGCATATCACTGAACCACGGATCATCACGCCACCTCCAGATAACCGGAGACATAATATTGGCAAGTACCAGCAGGATAAAAGAGATCCGGGAAGATAAATATCTCCATGTCGGAGAGCGTATAGGCTGAAGAGTATTTTTCGAGAGTTTTCTTATCGGAAAAATCGGGCGAAATCGTGGATGTCATCTGATTTTTTTAACAAAACACTTCAATCATCTATTTGTTTTAGGTCAGAAGATTTCAATGGCGGAGAAGAAGAACCCGGCTTCCCTGAGTGCATTCTCCTGAGAATCCGATCCGTGGACCGCGTTCTTCTGAACGTTGGTGCCAAAGTCTGCCCTGATGGTTCCACTGTCTGCCTTTGCCGGATCGGTAGTGCCTATCACCTTTCGAAACTCTTCGACGGCATTTTCGTGCCTCAGCACCATCACCACAACGGGTCCTGACGACATGAATTCAACCAGCCCCGGGTAGAAGGGCCTCTCACGGTGCACGGCATAAAACTCCTCAGCCTGCCGCCGGTTGATATAAAGCATCTTTAGAGCTGCTATTCAGAAATCCGGCTTCCGTGATCCTTGCAAGGATCTTTCCGGTATCACCCCTGCCCACGGCATCGGGCTTGATGATCGAAAACGTGATATCGCTATGCATAACTTAGTGAAAATCGGGTTAATTGGTCTGATTTTTTATAAACCTGTTATTTTTCTTACCTTTGACGCCTTTAAATGCTACCACTGTGCCGGAGTTCGGTAAATATACAAAAGAATTAAAGAAGCTCATTGAAGAGGCGGATCATATTCTGCTGATCTGCCATATCAATCCCGACGGCGACGCCATAGGTGCGATGCTGGCCCTCAGGAGGTGGATCATCTCCCGGGGCAAGGATGCAGGAATGATATCCCCGAACGCCCTTCAGCAGTTCCTGCTATGGATGAATGATGTCGACAGGATTGTAGACTTCCATCATAACATCGAGAAAGGAACCAAACTGATCAATGAGGCTGACCTGATTATCATGGTCGATTTCAATTCGACCTCCAGGATGGGTAAGGCGGAACCACACATACTGGCCTCCAGGGCGCACAAGGTGATGATAGACCACCATCCTGATCCCGGTCAGTTTGCTGATCTGATTATCTCAGATGTCAGCAGGAGTTCGACCTCTGAACTTGTCTATTTCCTTGTCAATGGCATGGAAGGAGAGGAGTTTAACGACAGTGAGTTTATTACCGCGGTCTATGTGGGCATTATCACCGACACGGGAAACTTCGAGCACGGCTACTATACCGGCGACACGATGCGTACCGTAGGCCACCTGCTCGATATGGGAGTGGACAAGGAAAAGATCTTCAACCACATATTCAGCAATTTCTCACCAGACAGGATACGCCTGAAGGGCTACGCACTCCACAGCCGCATGGTCGTCCACCCGGAGCTGCATACGGCCTATATCTGGCTTACAAAGGAAGACCTGGACAGGTTCAGCCATGTCAAGGGTGACACAGAAGGATTTGCAAATGTGCTTCTCACCATGAAGGGAGTCGTACTGTCGGTACTCTTCATAGAACGAACCGGCTTCGTCAAGATGTCGCTGCGTTCCAAGGGGAGCTTCAATGCAAACAGTGCTTTCAAGACAGTGCTTCAACGGCGGCGGTCACCGCAATGCAGCAGGCGGTGAGATGAAGGGGACCATACATGATGTGGTCAGACACTTTGAGAATACCCTGCCATCATACAGGAAAGAGCTGGAAGAGGCGGCAGCAGAGATGATGCAATGAAACTGCTTATTCCAATACTGATACTCCTTCTCTTTTCCGGCTGCCAGAACAAACCTGACAGCAGGAGCTCGTCACAGCCCCGCACGGAAGCCGAGCTTATTGACCTGAATAAGTCCCTGATAACACATGACCGCGCTGTCATAACGGATTATATAGGCAAAAGTGAACGCAGCTACAGTGAAACCAATACCGGGCTGTGGTACAGCGTTCTTTCCGAAGGGACTGGTGATACGGTCAATACCGGCGACGATGTGACATATGATTATGAGTGTACCCTCCTTAACGGAACAATGTGCTACAGCGGATCTCAGACCATCAGGGTTGGGTATGCGCAAGCCGAAAGCGGTGTCACTGAAGGACTTAAACTTATGCAGAAAGGAAGTGACTTTCTGTTCATTATACCGCCATACCTTGCCTACGGGCATACTGGCGACGGTGACAGGATCCCCGGAAGGGCGATCATTGTTTACAGGATCAGAATTAAGGATATCAGTTAGTTTGGAACGAATATTTGAGGAAGAACGGAAGAATGATAAGGAAACCATGAGAAGAACCACCTTAGCGGCCGCATTGACCGCGCTTGTTATTGTTATAGTATCGTGCAATCCGGCAAAGAAATACGAGGAAGAGGAGAAGGATCGCATTGCAGACTATGTTGCCGAGAATAATATAACCGTAAGTCCTGATGCAAACGGGCTCTATTATATTGAGACGGAACCGGGAACGGGAGACCTTATCAAAACAGGAGATTCAGTGGGGGTTTATTATACCCTTATGTTCCTGGACGGTGAGGTAAAACAGTCCAATGTTGAGGAGGATACGCCTTACAGGTTCAGGGTTGGTTCATACGAACTTATTGAGGGTTGGTCATTAGGCCTTGTGAAGATGAAGCTGGGCACCAAAGCGAGACTGCTGATGCCTTCAAGCATTGCCTACGGAAGCATGGGTTACGGTTACTATGATTACTACGGGAACTATTATACCGTCATACCGGGATATACTCCGCTGCTCTTTGATCTTGAGGTCGTGGAGCTCGTCAGGGCCAAGAAATAATCCGCCACCAGTTTTCCTGTCTGACCCGGAAGTAGACCCGGCTGACACAGAGGAGATCCGGAAGACCCCGGCTGACACAGAGGAGAATCCAAAAGACCCGGCTGACACAGAGGAGATCCGGAAGATCCGGCTGACACGGAGGAGATCCCCCGGAAGATCCGGCTGACACGGAGAAAGCTCTGAGGAGTACCCATCCCACATGGAGGAGACCCTGAGGAGGACCTGATTGACCTGGCAGAGAACCTGATGACCAGAGCAACTATTTGATTATCACAGAATCTATCGTCATATTGATCTTTTTGAGCGCAGTGGCATACTCTTTCCACGGTCCTTCCATGAAACCCGCCAATAAGCTCCTCAGCCTCCTCCAGGGCAGCCACCGCATCTGTCATAGCCTTTTCCTCCTGCGATGAAGGCACCCCGGAAGCCATCAGGAGTGAGCGATAACCGTTAATACGCGACACCAGTCCGTCCTGCCTCCTGCCAAAAACCTCATCCATCTTTGCAAGTTCTTCATTTACATATTTCTGTGTTGCTGTCATCGCTTCTGCAAAGCCTGGGTTGCGGGCCATAAGCTCTTCGCCCCTGGCAAGGCTCTCCCTTACGTTGGTTATCTGCTTAAGTTTCCCGTTCAGTTCATTGATCCGGACACCGAATGCCTCAGCTCTGGCAAGATTATTCATAAGAGCTTCGGTGTCTGGTGAAGCCATCCTGGGATCAGCGCTTACCTTCACCCTTGTCTCCGCACTGTCATCGTCCTTGTTCAGTGACACTGAATAAATCCCCGGTATCACCGGGCCACCGGCGTTCCTGTAATACCTTGCCCTGGGATCCTGCATCTCCTGACCGGAGGGGTAGGTTGCCTGGGGAAGGGGATTGCGGTCAAGGCGCCATGTAAGCCGGTTAAATCCCTTCGTGGCATCCCATTCTGTTGACTTTACCAGCTTCCCGGTGCGGTCCTTTATCTCCACTGCCACTTTCCCAGGCTCAGCTGTGTAAAATGATATTATCGCCCCGGGTTCGCGGTTTTCACCACGGTACATTGCATCACCGTAGAAGTAATACCCCGGGAGGTTTTTGGTGGATACTATCCAGTGCCTCCGGCACCTCAAAGGCCGTAAGGCTGCTTTTCAGAAGCTTGTGTGCCCGTGGAAGCCAGGGCACGGAGGGGACGGATGTCATCCAGCACCCAGATGGCACGGCCGAAGGTGCCTATGACAAGGTCGTGCTCGCGGGGATGTATGGCCATGTCATAAGTGGAAACGGTGGGATAACCGATGGTCCACCTGTTCCATGAATCTCCTTCGTCAAATGAGACATAAAGACCGTACTCCGTTCCTGCAAACATCAGTCGGGGTTCAACCGGATCCTGGACGAAACAGAGAACATAACCCCATACATCCGTATCATCAATTATGCGCTGCCAGCTTCTTCCGAGGTCCTTTGTGTGGTAGAGGTACGCGGCATTGTCACCCTGCCTGTAGTCGTTCACAACGGCAAAGGCCTCCTCCGGAGCATGGGCTGAAGCGGTTATCTGGGGCACCCACCCGTTGCGCGGCATGCCCTTGATCTTCGGCGCTGCGTTCTCCCAACTCTGTCCGCCGTCGCTGGTGACCTGGATCATTCCGTCATCGGTGCCGGCCCAGATGATACCCTCTTCACCGGGCTCGGCGAGATGGTGATAACGGTGCAGTGGTTCTCCGCTCCCGTGGCCTCGTGGCTGATGCCACCACTCTCATCCTGTTTCTGCTTCTCCGGGTCATTGGTTGTGAGATCCGGAGAGATCTTTGTCCAGGTGTCGCCACGGTCGGTGCTCCTGTGAACATACTGGCTGCCGAAGTAAATGGTGTTGTTGTCAAAGGGATCCTGCGCCAGGCCGGAGTTCCAGTTAAAACGCAGCTTCTCGTCTCCGTCGGCTGCCGGTCTTATGCTTTTGTTCCAGCCTGTGGTGACATCAAACCTGCGCAGCGAACCTCCCTGCGACTGCGCATAACAGTATCTGCTGTCACCCGGGACAGGCATGGCATCAAAGCCGTCGCCCCCCATCAGGAACTCAAACATCTCATTGATGATGGGACCGTTGAACCATGTGTACGCCGGTCCCCGCCATGACCCGTTGTCCTGCAGGCCACCATAGATATTGTAAGGCAACTCATTGTCGACATTTATATGGTAAAACTGACCCAGTGGCAGGTTCTCAATATGGCGCCAGGTAGCTCCTTTGTCGTAACTGATGCCCATGCCTCCGTCATTGCCGTCGAGCATACGGTCAGGATTGACAGGGTCGATGTACCATGCATGATGATCGAGATGAACTGACTCTGCCGTCCTCCTGTCAAAGGTCAGAGCGCCGTCGTCGCTAACGTTGACACCCGAGAAGAGAGTGTAGACACGGTTCTCATTCTTCGGATCGACATAGATCTCAGCATAGTAGAACGGCCTTGAACCTATGTTCTTTTCGCCCCGCTTCTCCCAGGTGAGACCGCCGTCGGTGGAGCGGTAAATGGCCGAAGGCTTCGATTCAACATAAGCATAAACATAGTCCGGCTCGGATGCGGCAATGGCAAGGCCCATACGCCCCTTCTCCCCAGGAAGACCTGCGGTGATCTCTGTGAAGGTCTCCCCGCCGTCGCGGGTGAGCCATAGCCCTGACCCTCCGGATGACGACCGGAAGAACCATGGCCAGCGCTGATGATCCCACATGGCAACAAAGATCTTGCCCGGGTTAGACGGATCCATAACCATATCAGCCACTCCCGAGGTCTCATTGGTGAACAGGATCCTCCTCCATGTGACGCCCCCGTCAGTGGAGCGGTATAGCCCCCTCTCAGTATGAGGTGCCCATGGATTACCGATGGCGCCGGCATAGATTATATCTGGATTGACGGGATCGACTATTACCCTGTGAATGTACCGGGTGAGCTCAAGCCCCATGCATTTCCATGACCTGCCACCGTCAGTGCTTTTGTAGATACCGTAACCGCCGGTGACACTGTTGCGCGGATTACCTTCACCTGTTCCTGCCCAGATGATGTCAGGCCTCAGCGGGTCGACCGCCAGGGCTCCTATGGAGGCCACAGCCTCATTGTCAAAGATGGGGGTGAAGGTGGTACCTGCGTTGACGGTCTTCCAGAGACCGCCGGAAGCCGTACCGACATAAAAGACATTCTCGTTTCTCGGGTCAACGGCGAAGGCAGTTACCCTCCCGCTCATTCCGCCTGGACCAATATTCCTTGGTTTGATGCCGCTGAAGAGGGTCATGTCTGTCTTCTGCCCGGCCAGCACGGACTGTAATCATTATCATCACAGCAGATGCAAATATTCTTTGGATCATTGCGATAGGATTTAACGGACACAATTTAGCCAATTAATCCAATCGGAAGGGATAACCTCAGAGTGTTTTACAATATACCTGCTGTCAGGCCAGAAGGAGATAAACGGCGGGCCTCCTGTCGAGATTTGGAACGCCCTTGCTCCAGCCGGAAATGGTGCTGGTCTTTATCTCCTCGCTGTCAAGGGTTATATCTGTCGCAATGCAGAGACGGGTCGTTGCCCTGCAGACGGAGAGAATATCTTCCAGCATCTTCCCGTTCCTGAATGGCGTCTCCATGAATATCTGCGTCTGGCCGCCTGCCGATCTTTTCTCAAGCTCCCTGATGGCTCTCTGCCTCCCCGCCGTATCCACTGGCAGGTAACCATGAAAAACAAACGACTGCCCGTTGAGCCCTGAGGCTACCAGCGCAAGCATAACCGACGATGGTCCGGTGAGCGGAATAACCCTTATATCCCTGCGGTGTGCCTCAGCTGCGACAATGGTACCCGGATCGGCCAACCCGGGCATACCAGCCTCACTCATCACTCCTGCATCAGCGCCTGCAGCAACCCTTGAGAAGAAATCACCCAGCCCGGCCGGGTCAGAGTGCTTCCCGAGAGGGAAAAGGAGTGTCTCATCCAGGGGAAAATCCCTGTCAATGCCCCTCAGGTACCTGCGGGCGGTCCTCAAATCCTCAACGGCAAAGAGCCTCAGTGAAACCGTTATCTCCCTCGTGCCGCGAGGTATTACAAGACTGTGGTCAGTGTTACCGAGGGTGACAGGTATCATATAAATATTTCCACTCATCTTCTGCACTTTATGATACAGTAAAGATATTGAAATAGCCGCGAAGGAGCTAAAGTGATCCCTGATATTGTTCTTCTCTCATTTTCAGGCTATGTTTGTAAATCGAAAATAAGACAGTGAAAATCACATTTCTGGGAACCGGAACCTCGCAGGGCGTGCCTGTAATTGCCTGTGAATGCGCTACATGTCTGTCTGAAGATATCATGGACAAAAGACTGAGAGCTTCCCTTCTCATTGAGACTGCTGCCAACACCATCGTGATTGATGCCGGACCCGACTTCAGGCAGCAAATGCTGAGGGCCAAGGTAAAGAAGCTTGATGCCATACTGCTGACACATGAACACAAGGACCATATTGCCGGTATGGATGACCTGCGGGCGTTCAACTACAAGAGCCAGGCCGCAATTGACATTTATGCGGAGGAGAGGGTCCATGACGCCGTCAGAAAGAGTATGCCTACGTCTTCTCGGAGAACCATTACCCGGGAGTGCCCAAAATGAAGCTGCATAATATCGAACAGTATAACATTGATATCAACGGAGACATATTTATCCCGTTGCGCATCTTCCACTACCGGTTGCCGATACTGGGATTCAGGATTGGCGATATGGCCTACATCACTGATGCCAATTATATCCCGGAAGAGACAAAGGAACAGCTGATAGGAGTGAAGGATTTGGTTATCAATGCACTGAGAAAGGAGAAGCACATCTTCTCACTTCAGCCTGGGTGAAGCCCTGGAACTGATACAGCAGGTATCGCCGCGAAAGGCCTACATCACACATATAGGTCATCAGATGGGAAAACATGCGGAGGTTAACAGGGAGCTGCCGGTGAATGTCACTCTGGCATGGGACGGCCTGGAGGTGGCCTGCGAAGATTAATCTATTTTTTCTTGAACTTGTAGAGCTTCTTCTGGTACTGTTTGGAGAAGAAGTATTTGTTGCGTCCAAGCTGTGAAGTGTCTATATAGGAGTTCTTCCGGCTGATCTGGTAGGGACTTTTCCTGGAGCTGGCACAACCGGGCATAATCATAATGGCAGATAGGATTAATATAATGAATGTTACGCCTTTGCAGTTAACTCTTTTCATCAGTTCTGTCTCAACTAATTCCTAAAAAGTAGTAATTAAAATGTACGCATGGCCACAATGTTAAACAAAATCTCTAAAATACCTCATCCACTGTATCTTTCCTTTTTATTTTCAGATACAATATGTTAAATTGCACTCCCGTTAAGGCGGTAAGCTCATTATCAGGTTAAACTCATATGTACAGGTTAAAGTTTCGGTTTTTCCTCTTTTTTTTCGTTCTGCTGCACCCGGCTTCGGGTCAGTCGCTGGAAAACCTCGGAATTATAAGGGAAAATGGAGCAAGTGCAGTCTCTCCGTCCTTGATGACAGCTCCATGGTCGAGCTCCAGGCACCAAGGCCCCTCTTCAGCTTCAGGCTCGACGGTGTCTATTTTGAATCTGATGATGTGCCGGCCGGTCTTACCGGCAGTCGTTTCTTAATGATATACCCGGGTGGGGCGGAGGCGGGATTCACTCCTCGGGGGGGCTCGCATCCGGGTCTCATGGCTGTGCTGGTCTTCCGCAACAACTGGACTGATACCATCACCATCAGTGATGTAGTGCCCTTCGGCGAGAATGGCAACAGCGCCTTTATTACCGGCTCCGGCCCGCGTAACCTGGCCAGGGCTAACCTGTTCCTTCCCGGAAAGAGTCCGGTACGGGTCATCCTGCCCTGACAATGCCTGGGAGATGGGATTCTCTGCATTTGAGGCAAACAATGGCTTGTCAAGTAAGTGCAATAGCGCGGCGTAACCGGGACAGACAACGGCATGACGAGAAGATATGAGACGATACTTCCTCCGGGAGCATCAGTCACTTACCATGTCTGGGCTGACATTTTACAGGGGGACCTGGCAGGACGGGATGAAGCTTATGTTCGCAGAAGCGGTACCTTTATGACCTCGACCGTTTTGACGATACACTCTACCGGCGTGACGACCTTAGGTGGATACGCAACAGCTACCTGATGATACTGCAGATGGCCTGGGACAGGGAGTACTACGACCGTTTCTCCGGTGAGTCAGGCTTCGGTGACTTCATTTCAGGGTACAACAGGCTCTTCGGTAATGTTGATGTCTACGGCATCTGGCCTACATGGCCCAGGCTGGGCATTGATGAGAGGAACCAGTGGGATCTCTACCGTGACCTACCCGGAGGGACGGAAGGACTGAGACGCATAAGCCGGCAGGCAAAGACGAACGACTGCCGCTTTTTCATAGCATATAACCCCTGGGATAAAAGCACCAGGGGAGAAGACCATCTCAGGGGATGGCGGAGATAATTACCGCAACAGATGCCGACGGTGTGGTGCTTGACACGGAAGGAAAGTCATCTGCCGGTCTTCAGAACAGTGCCTGATACGGTACGCAAAGGTGTTGTGATGTACTCCGAAGGAATGCCGGTTGTAAAGGATATGCCCGGAATCCTGGCTGCCCGTGTGCATAATGCGCTGTTTCTCAGCCCGGAACTGAACCTGAATAAGCTCATTCGACCTGATTTTGCCATCTTCCGGGTTGCAGACGTGGGCGAAGATGTACTCCGCCGCGAGATATCCGTGGCCTTTTTCAACGGGTACGGCACTGAACTGAATATGTTCAGGCCGGGAGGAAGGGGAGAAGAGTACATGGCTGACCTGGAGTACCTCGCAGCAACGAACATACATCCTCAGGAAGGAACAGCGATGCTTTTCTTGACACCGGGCTGGACCCCTCTCGTCAGAAGCGAGGCCGACAGGGTATATGTCAACAGGTGGAACAGCGGAGCCAAAGACCCTCGTTTACGGTCCTTAACATGGATCACCGTGGATACAATGGTCCGCTCTTCAGCGTTGGCGACACGGCCGGCAGACACCTGGTATCGCTATGGAGGCATGAGGAGATAAAACTGTCTTTCATCAACGGGGAGCGAATGGCATCAGTACAGGCCCCGGGATGGAGCCAGTCATACAATGGTACCAGACGCGAGAGCTCGGTAGACTGCATAGCACTGCTGCCGTCGCTGATAATGGCGGAGATAAGGGGAAACAGGCTTCACCTGACAGCCGCGAATGAAGGAACAGTTTTGATAAGCAGGGTGAGCCGGGCTATGGTAACAAGCCTCTGTCAATAGCCTCCCCGGCCGATACCCTGTTTGCAGTCGATGCCCTGTTTGGCATTGCGGGAGAAAAAATAGTCATAGAACTCATTGACAGGAAGGGCATTTTGCTCGATGAAAGAGTGATCATGCCTGAAAAGGGGCGGCCGTGGATCGTGTCAGAGACAAAAAGGACAGCACCATCGGCGGAGATACCGGAGGGAATGGTGCCGGTGCCTGCAGCCACGATAACATACAGGCTTAACGCCTCCGATGAGTTTGTTCCCTACCCGTCGGCCGGAAGAGAGGTAACCGCATCTCTTGACAGCTTCCTCACAGACAGGCATCCCGTTACAAACGAAGAGTACCTGAAATTTATCAGGACAAGATATATTCCCGCTGACACTGCCAACTATCTGAGGCACTGGGATAGAGGTATGCCGGTAAGTGGTCAGGAACGCTATCCTGTTGTTTATGTGAGCCTTGAGGATGCCTTGGCTTATGCCCGCTGGGCCGGCAAAAGGCTGCCCACGGAGGCTGAATGGCAGCTGGCGGCACAGGGAACCGACGGCCGCGAGTGGCCGTGGGGCAATGAGTTCCATGCCACCAAATGCAACAACGGCTTTGGCCGGGCCACCCCCGTGGATGCATTCCCCAAGGGCGCGAGCCCCTACGGGGTGGAGGATCTTGTGGGCAATGTGTGGCAGATGACCGGCGACCTCTACAGCAACGGAGCCTATTACTTTAATATCATCAGGGGAGGCAGCTACTACCGGCCGGAATCAAGCTGGTGGTATGTGCAGGGAGGCCCTCAGCCATTGGGCATGACCCAGATGCAGCTGCTGGTGTCGCCGGGCTATGACCGCAGCGCCACCGTGGGGTTCAGGTGCGTCCGGGATCTGTAATCAGGCAGTAGAGGGCCGACCGTAAAGTCTCGACATGGTATGTCGGCAGAGGGAGGAGCCGGTTTGCAGGGAAGGGCAGTAGGCAGTATCAAAATATAAACTTCAGACCTTAGGACTTTTGACTTTACGGACTTTATTCTTTACGGCCTCAGACTTCGCCTCGCTCCGTCGCCGATGCCCGGAAGATAGAAGTCGGCCGTCAGGCCCGTACCGGAAAGGTAGATCTCACCCAGCTTCTTCATGAAGTTCTCTGCATGTGCCGTCTCAACTATTGAGACAGTGCATCCGCCGAATCCCGCACCGGTCATCCTGGTGCCCGTGACTCCTGGAAGCCTGCGTCCCTCATAAACAAGCGTATCCAGCTCCGGCCCCGTCACCTCGTAATCATTGCACAGAGAATCATGCGATCTGTTCATCAGATCGCCAAGAAGCTCAATGTCATTATTCTGCAGCGCCTCGATTGCTTCCAGGGTCCTGCCGTTCTCAGTGATGACATGCTTCGCCCTTTTCCTGACCACAGGGTCAGGGATGTATTCATCAACCATCCAGAGGTCGGTGACAGTAAGCTGGCTCAGGTTCCTTATGGGATGATGTTCTGAGATTAACTCCACCGCCTTCTCGCACTCCGAACGCCGCTCGTTGTACTTCGAGTCGGTGAGCCCCCTGCGCTTGTTGGTGTTCGTGATGATCAGGCTCCTTTTACCCAGGTTGACAGGCGCATACCTGTACTTCAAGAGTGTCGCAGTTGAGGTTGATGGCATGATCCTTTTTGCCGAAACCGACGGCAAACTGGTCCATAATGCCGCAGTTCATCCCCACAAAGCCGTTCTCAGCCTTCTGCCCCATCTTTACCATCTCCATCATATCAAGGCCTGAGCCTGTCAGCTCATTCATAGCCACCGCCGTCACCATCTCAATGGATGCCGAGGAGGAGAGACCGGCACCGTTGGGAATGTCACCGTAAAAGAGCATCTCCATGCCCCGGGCGTGGATGCCCTTGCGTGCAAACTCATTGATGACGCCGATGGGATAGTTTGTCCAGCTTTTCGGAATGGGCAGATAGTTGTAGACTATGGGCACCACAATCTCATCACTGAAATTAAGGCTGTTCAGCACTATCTCCGCCCGGTCGGTCATGCGAACCAGCAGAGAGGTTCCCAAATCGAGGGCACAGGGGAATACATAGCCTCCGTTGTAGTCCGTATGCTCACCTATCAGGTTTACCCTTCCCGGCGAATAAAAAGGACAGGCTCTGTTGCCCTGTCCCCGTATAGTCTGAAGAATTCTTCCTGAAGAAATTTCTGATCGGCTGTCATACCTTGAGCTTTTTCTCTATTTCCAGTATCTGGTTTCTGAAATGACGGTCGGTGTCAATCAGGTTGTTGACGGTCTTGCAGGCATGCAAAACGGTGGCATGATCCTTTCCGCCGATAGATGAACCAATGCTTGCCAGCGAAGCCTTTGTGAGGCTCTTCGAGAAATACATCGATACCTGCCTGGCCTGCACTATCTCCCTCTTGCGGGTCTTGCCCTGCATGAGGTCAACGGGAATCTTGTAGTACTCGCACACCACCTTCTGTATATAGTCGATTGTCACCTCCCTGCGCTGGGTGTTGACCAGCCTGTCAACCATCTGACGGGCGAGCTCAAGGGTCACCTCCTTGCGGTTGAGGGTCGACTGTGCATAGAGCGATATAAGGCCCGATTCAAGCTCCCTGATGTTGGATGAGATATTCTCGGCCAGGAACTCAAAGATCTCGTCAGGCAGCTCTATGCCGTCATTGTAGGCCTTCTTCCTGAGTATTGCCAGCCTTGTCTCGAAGTCAGGCTTCTGCAGATCTGCAAGCAGACCCCACTTGAAACGTGAAAGAAGACGCTTGCTCCATGCCCTGCAACTCCACCGGAGGCTTGTCACATGTCAGGATGAGCTGCTTGCCCGACTGGTGAAGGTGGTTGAATATGTGAAAGAAGGTATCCTGCGTCTTCTCCTTGCCGGCAAACTCATGAACGTCATCAATTATCAGGACGTCAATCATCTGGTAGAAATGGAGAAAATCATTCTTGTTGTTGTTGCGGATTGATTCTACAAACTGGGTCTGGAACTTGTTGGCATTGACATAAAGCACAGTCTTGTCAGGAAACTTCTCCTTGACAAGGATCCCGATGGCCTGAACAAGATGGGTCTTACCCAGTCCCGAGTCACCATAAACCATCAGGGGATTGAAGGCAGTGCCCCCCGGGATTGTTTCCCACCGCTATGCCGGCAGAGCGTGCAAGACGATTGCATTCGCCCTCAATGAAGTTGGCAAACGAGTAATCAGGGTTGAGCCTGGGATCAAAGTGAAGCTTCTTGATGCCCGGTATTATGAAGGGGTTCCTGATGGCAGGCTGGGTGGCCTCAAAAGGAACCTGCATCGGCTTGTTCTGCAGGTCCGTCTTATTCCTCGATGGATACCTCACGGTGTAGGGCTTACCATTGGTGTAGCCCGAGTTCTCCATTATAATGTTGTATCTCAAGCTTGGCTTCGTTGCCTATCTCACGCCTGAGGGTCTTGCGGAGGATGTCAATGTATTGCTCTTCAAGATATTCGTAAAAGAATGGACTTGGCACCTGTATCGTCAGAATGTTTTTTTCGAGCCTCAGAGGAACGATAGGCTCAAACCAGGTTTTAAAACTGGCCGAAGGAATAATGTCACGAATTATTTCCAGACAGTTATTCCAAACCTCATCGTGTGATTTGTTCATTCAGATTGAAATTAAAAAAATCGATACTATTTTCAGGTGCTGAAACCCGGACAATATTTGTAAAAAAAAAGGTAAAAAAAAAATTTTTTTCTCTTGACTTTCCCATTTATTCTTTACTGTTATGAGCATCAGGTCCTTATACCCGGAAATGTTCGTCAAAAAAAATAAAGCACTCATAATCAATACTTTATATCAAAGATCGTGGATAACAACGGGTTATAACAAAGAAGATAGAAGGGTCTTTTTATGCGTGCGGTAAGAAGCCCCAAAAGAGGGGCTGCAACGGTATGATTCAAATATGTTTAGCACTTTTTGAACAAATTACTCGGCCTTTTTGCCAAAAAGGGAGAAGTGCACATATTTCCTGGGATTTTCCCTCATATCCTCCAGCAAAAGGTCAAGATTGTAAAGAGTATTGCTCAGGTTTGTATAGAGACTGTCGTCAGTCACCAGTTTTCCGGCTGACCCTTCTCCCTTGCCGATGCCTTTGAAAATATCATCGAGGCTGGCGAGTGATGATCGCAGCGATGCAAGGGTGGTGCCGAGATCGGCAGAGGCCACGGCGTCAGAGATCTCTTCAATATTCTTCAGGGTTGAGTCCAGTGAGGAGCTGTTGGCAGAAAGCATCGCCGTAAAGACCTTAAGGTCATCAATGGCACCCATCAGCTCATCCTTTTCGTTGTCTGAGATCTCCTGAGGCTGGCGGTAATGCCGCTTACGTTTGACACCGATGAACGAAGATCGCTTGTCATCTCCGGAGTAAAGAGATCATTGAGTGCCGAGACAACCGAATCGAGCTTGATGATCATATCGGTGATATTCCCCTCCAGTGGGGCGATGGTCTGGCTTAACCTGTCAATGATCGAGGTGGCAACGTAACCGCTGAGAGTGTCATGATTATGGCACATCTCGCTGCTTTCTCCCATACGAAGAACAACCTTCATCCCGGCAATGAGCGTTGCCGTCGTGATTTCTGCCTCTGTGTCCTTCGGGACATTGAAGTTCCTGTCCACCGACAGTGAGACAAGTATCAGTCCTGACCCGTCATTGATGAGTCTGATATCCTGTACCACGCCGGCCTGGAAGCCGTTGATCTCCACCGGGCTTGACTCGGTCAGACCTGCAATGTTATTGTAGACAATATGATAGGTGTCTGTACTGGTGAAGAGTGCGGTGCCTTTGAGAAAATTGAACAGGAGGATGAATGCGCCTATGGTTATGACCGCTACGGCTCCTACTTTAACCTCATTAGATATCTTCATAGAGTTGTTACTTTTGTTTTTTGTATCAATGGCCTCCCTGAGAGGCATCGTCTTGCCGTTTCTGATGGCAATCACGAAAGCATCCGGAAACCTTAAGACCAGGGTTCTCCTGTACTTAATAGCATCATCATAAACGGGAAATTTACCGGCAGCGTACTTAACCCGTTCCCCGTCTTCAATTTTAGTTACCGTCTCAATGCCCTTCAACTGGCTCTGCGACATCTCCCTGTCCCTGGGCATGGCAGATATCTGCACCATAAAAAAATATTTCGTCTGCCGCAGAGGCAGGAGGGGTCTCTGTCTCTCTCTCCCGGCCATTGCCCGGAGCCCCTGTCGCTGGCGGCACCGGTGCAGCCACGTGAACCGCATTCCCCCCATCCCCCGCCGGCATGGAATCATAGCCTGTAACCTCGGTCGCCTGGCTCCCTGAGCTTCCGGCAACCGTCTTGCCGGCGGCGTCAGGCATGGCCTCCGGCCTCTCCGCGCTCACCTCAACATAATTCCCGGGCTTCATTCCCGAACGACTGTCAATTGTCTGCTTGTAGTCCCTGAATGCCCTGAAAATGGCTGATGCGAGGTAATCCTGCCCCTGCTCTGAGTTAAGGATATTTTTCCTCCTCGGCATTGGAAATGAAACCAAGTTCAACAAGCACCGAGGGCATTGTCGTCCTCCACAGAACCACTAATCCAGCCTGTCTGACACCACGGTCCTTCCCTGCCAACCCTGTCCCTGAACTGATTCTGGATCAACGTGGCAAACTCCGTGCTCTGCTTGAGATAGGTGTTCTGCATCAGTGAAAAGATTATGAATGATTCCACCGAGTTTGGATCATATCCCTCGTATTTTGTCTGGTAATCCTGTTCAAAGGCGATCACCGAGTTCTCCTTCATGGCCACCTGGAGATTGGCATCATCCATGCTCTGACCGAGAACATATGTCTCAGCACCCGTGAAACGCTTGTCGCTTATGGCATTTGAATGAATGGAAATAAAAATGTCAGCCTTATTCCTGTTGGCCACTTCGGCACGCTCCGCCAGGCCGATGAATGTATCGTCATCACGGGTGTAGATGACCTTCACGTCCTTCATATTATTGCTGATGTATTTCCCGGTCTTGAGCGCCACCGCCAGATTTATGTTCTTCTCCTTCGATATGGCTCCGACAGCTCCGGGGTCCTTTCCGCCGTGCCCTGCATCGATCGCCACCACCCATTCATTCTCTGAAGGAACCGGCTGTGACCACAGGGTTACTGGCATGGTAAATTGTTGCCAGTGCAAAGAGACCTGCCAGAATATATTTAAACCCTCTTATTTTGGTAGTTTGCCGCATTACTGCTTTGCGAATTTTAATTAGTTTTGTCGCTGGCATGCCTGATATGCATAACAACTACGCAAAAATAGCATTTAACTTGCATTTTCACGCACAAAGATTGTTTGTGACAATTTTCATGCCGGTTCTCTTCTCCGCGGCATTGTTCGCCCAGGAGCCGGTCAAACCGGGTACCCTTCCGTCTGCTGTCCCTGACACACCCGCGGCAATGCCTCATGACACCCTGGCAGCATCGTCCCGCATCCAGCCCTTGCACCGGACACAGTGTCTGCTGTCCTGCGCGACACCACCTGGCTCGACGGTGAGGCAGCGGATGAGTCCCGATGTAGATCCGGACTCGGACTTCGCTTCCGAATTCACATCCCTCCAGGATACTGCCACGAACGCTTCCACTGGCTCATCTCTTCCGACGCGGTGGACGAGCCGATAGTCTATAACGCAGAGGGTTACATGAAGACCGATCTCCGTACCAGAAAGGTGAGCCTGGTGCAGAATGCCCGGGTCACCTATGGCTCCATTGAGCTGACGGCTGACTCCATTGTCCTTGACATGGAGACCGGCTCCGTCTATGCCACAGGCAGGATAGACTCCACGGGCAAGATGACAGGAAAGCCCATTTACAAGGACGGCTCGGAGGAGTTTGAGTCAAAGGAGATCACCTATAACTTCAAGTCTCAGAAAGGGGTGATCCGCAATGTCACTACCGAGCAGGAGGGAGGTTTCCTTCAGAGCCTGACCACAAAGAGGCATGAGGATGGCACCCTCCATGTCAACCGCAGCAAATTCACCACCTGTGATGCCGAAGAGCCCCATTTCTATCTCGCCCTGCCAAGGGCCAAGGTCTATCCCGGGAAAAGATAGTCTTAGGCCCGGCTTATATGGTTGTGGCCGACATACCGCTCCCTCTCATACTGCCATTTGGATTCTTTCCTGTGCAGCAGAGGAGAGCCTCGGGCATCGTCATGCCCAAGTACGGACAGGAGGCACGCAGAGGATACTTTCTTTCGAACGGAGGATATTATTTCGCCCTTAATGAGTATTTCGATCTGAAGCTTACCGGGACAATCATATACCAACGGAACCTGGATGGCCGATGCCGCCACCTCGTACAGGCTCAGGTACCGTTTCTCCGGGTCATTCGGGTTCAGTTATGCCAACAACATCACCAGCTACAAGGGACTGCCTGATTACGCCCAGTCATCCAACTACCGCCTCAGCTGGTCACACTCCCAGGACGCCAAGGCGAGCCCGGGTTCACGCTTCTCTGCCAGCGTCAATATGAGCTCCAGCGGTTATGACAGGGAGAACAGCTATGAGGTGGCCGATCATGTCACAACCACAAGGCAATCGAGCGTCAGCTATTCGAGGAACTGGGCAGGGACACCATTCAGCTTCTCTACGAGCATTAACCAGTCACAGAACGTACAGAACAAGACTATAATGCTGAATCTGCCCAAAGCCAGCCTGACAGTGGCGCGCATCTACCCTTTCAAACCCAAAAAACTGGTGGGCAAGCCGAGATGGTACCATGACCTTACCACTCAGTATACAGCATCTGTCGATAATAAGATAGATACCTTCGACAGCCTCTTTTTTACAAGCGCCATGTGGAAAAACATGAAGAGCGGGTTCAGGCATGAGGTGCCACTCAGCCTGCAGATAAGACCCTTCAATAACTTCTCCATCTCCCCCTCTCTGCGCTATACCGGGGTACTCTATACCCAACAGATCGAAAAGAGATGGGACCCCGACTTCTACGACGAGACAAAGGGCAAGGTCATACCCTCGGTCGTCAATGATACTCATAAGAGGCTTAACCTACGGACAGGCACTTGTGCCATCAGTAAGCGCGTCGTTTAACCCATCGCTGTACGGTACCTTCCAGTTTACGAAAAAGGGTCAAGGATTGAGTCGATAAGGCATGTAATGAAGCCTTCAATCGGATTCTCATATTCCCCGGAATCCGAAAAGCTGTCGACCGACATGTACAGGACTGTGCAAACCGACACCCTGGGAAACACTCGTGATTATTCCATCTATGAAGGCAGCATCTACGGCACTCCCTCGGCAGGTAGGCGGTCGGGATCAGTGACATTCGGCATCTCCAATATCGTTGAGGCAAAGGTGTTTGCAAAAAATGATACAACGGGTAAACCAAAAAAGATCAAGCTGATAGAAAGCCTCTCCCTCAATACCTCATATAACATTTTTTCCGACTCGCTTAACTGGTCGCCTGTCGGCATGTCATTCCGGACAACCCTTGCCGAGAACATCAACGTTCAGGCCAGCAGCACCTTCAATCCCTACGCCATCAACGATAAGGGAATCACTGTCTCGCGCAACCGGCAATAACCCAGGGACAGGGTCTGGTCAGGATGACGAACCTCAACTTGAGTCTCGACTTCTACCTGGGGCAGCTGCTGAAGGGAAAAGGATAAGGGAAGGCAACAGCAGACCGCCGGGAGGAATGGGGCAGCAGGGAGCAGGCAGGTCCTCCGTAGCGCCTGGCGGGGAGGGTGGCGGCCCGACGGGAAACCTGCCCCTGGCGAACAACAACATTGATGAGTTCGGGTATGTGAGGTTTGACGTCCCCTGGTCCCTCAGGGTGGCCTACAACTTCAACGACAGCAAACCCGGTGTCAGAACGAACATAACACAGACCATGACCCTGGCGGGCGATGTGAGGCTCACATCGAAGACAGCGATAACCTATAACACTGGTTATGACTTCAAACAGAATGAGATCACCATGACCAGGGTCGGCATCTCGCGCGACCTCCATTGCTGGGAGATGAGCTTCTCATGGATTCCCGTCGGCTACATGCGGAGCTGGAACTTCACCATCAGGGCTAAGGCAAGCATGCTTCAGGATCTTAAATACGAAAGACGCAAGGATTACCATGAGAATTATTAACGAAATAAAATCATCAGGCATGAAAAGAATTATCAGCACAACAGCCGCACCGGGAGCCATCGGCCCCTACAGCCAGGCCGTGGAGGCCAACGGAACACTATACATCTCCGGACAGGTGCCTGTTGACCCTGCTACCGGCAAGATGGTTGAGGGAGGGATAACCGAACAGACCACCCAGGCACTGAAGAATATAAAGGCTATCCTGCTTGCGGCCGGATATACCCTGAATGACGTTGTTAAATCAACCTGCCTGCTCTCTGACATTTCGGACTTCAAGGCCATGAATGAGGTTTATGCACAGTTCTACACCTCAGAACAGCCGGCCAGGGCAGCCTTTGCCGTGAAGGCCCTGCCGCTGGGAGCACTGATCAGAAATAGAAACGGTGGCAGTAAAACAGTAGAGGCCGGTCCAAGACCAGCCTCCAGCGTTGTTGTTAAAGCGGATTCCTCTCTTCACGCCTATTCGGCGATAACCTCGAAGTCGATATCTACCCTCACGTCGCGGTGAAGCTTCACCACCGCCTTGTAGTTGCCGATCTCCTTGATGGTTTCCTCGCCAAGAATGATGTTCTTGCGGTCAACCTCAAATCCTTTTTCATTCAGGGCCTCAGCCAGCTGAATGGTGTTGACTGAACCGAAGATCTTTCCGGCCCAGCTGACCTTGGCACCGATCACCAGCTTGAGGGCGGCGAGTTTGGTTGCAAGCTTCTCAGCCTCTTTCCTGATCTTCTCCTCCTTGTGAGCCCTCTGCTTCAGGTTCTCATTGTGAATCTTGACGGCAGAGCCGGTAGCCTGGATGGCATATCCCTTGGGAATGAGGAAATTCCTTGCATAACCGGTCTTAACGGTAAGAATATCATTCTTAGACCGAGCTTCTCCATATCCTGCGTGAGAATAATTTTCATGTCTCTTCCTCCTTTACTTTAATAAGTCAGCAACATATGGAAGCATGGCCAGGTGACGTGCACGCTTGATGGCTTTGGATACTCTCCTCTGATACTTGAGTGACGTGCCGGTGATACGGCGCGGAAGGATCTTGCCCTGCTCATTGAGAAACTTCTTGAGGAACTCCGGATCCTTGTAGTCAATGTACTTGATCTTGTTCTTCTTGAACCTGCAGTACTTCTTCTTCTTGACCTCTACTGTCGGCGGTGTCAGGTACCTTATTTCTGAATTCGTTCTGAGCCATGATTATTCCTCCCTGACTTTTTCGGTTTCTTTCATTCTTCTCTTCTTCTCAGCATACTCAACAGCATACTTTTCCATACTGGAAGGTCAGGAAACGGATGATCCTCTCATCCCTTCTGTACTGCACTTCTAATTTTTCTATCACACTCGCCAGGCCCCTGAACTCGATCAGGTAATAAAAACCTGTCGACTTTTTCTGGATGGGATAAGCGAGTTTCTTCAGACCCCAGTTCTCTTCATGAATGATCTCACCTTCGTTGTCAGTGATGATCTTCTTGAATTTCTGAACCGCTTCCTTCATCTGATCATCAGACAAAACGGGAGTTGCAATGAAAACGGTTTCGTACTGATTTAACATCTTCTTTTTTAGTTTATAATTGTGTTAATAATTCGGGTTGCAAAAGTAAGACAATAAATCTTAAAAAAATATTCCCGCAACTATTTGATTATATTTGTGACTGATAAACCAGACAGACTGCTGATACCCGCTATGGATAACTTCATTGTATCTGCCAGAAAATACAGGCCTGCCACATTTGATATGGTTGTGGGGCAGGACACCATAACCACCACACTAAAGAACGCAATAAGGAATAATTTTCTTGCACAGGCCTATCTTTTTTGTGGTCCGCGAGGTGTGGGGAAGACCACCTGCGCAAGGATCTTTGCCAGGACAATCAACTGTTCGAACCCCGGTCCTGACGGTGAGGCATGCGACAAGTGCGAGTCATGCACCTCGTTCAACTCACAGGCATCATTCAACATACACGAGCTCGATGCTGCATCGAACAACAGTGTTGACGATATCCGGAACCTGACTGACCAGGTAAGGATACCCCCCCAGATTGGCAAGTTCAGCGTCTATATAATTGATGAGGTGCACATGCTCTCAACACAGGCCTTCAACGCCTTCCTGAAGACCCTGGAGGAGCCTCCGGCGCATGCCATCTTCATCCTTGCCACTACCGAGAAGCACAAGATCATTCCCACTATCCTCTCCCGCTGCCAGATATTCGATTTTAACCGCATTAATGTTGACGACATCGTCCAGCGACTGAGCTGATGTTGCCGGCAATGAGGGAAGTCAAAGCCGAGCATGAGGCACTCCACGTCATAGCCAACAAGGCGGACGGAGCCATGCGTGACGCCCTTTCCATCTTCGACCAGATAGTGAGCTTCAGCGGTAAGAACATCACCTATGCCGATGTAATTGCCAACCTCAACGTTCTCGACTATGAGTACTATTTCAGGATAACCTCCGCGGCAATAGGCGGCGACGTTTCATCGGTGCTGCTGACCTACAACGGAGGTCCCTGAACAAGGGCTTCGACGGATATAACTTCATGGCCGGACTGAACAATCATCTCCGGGACCTGCTCGTGTAGCCGTGATGAGGCCACGGTGAAGCTGCTGGAGACCTCGCCGTCGATAAGACAGCGGTACCGTGAGCAGGCCGTCATGGCGCCGCTCACATTCATATACGATCCGCTCGACATCGGCTCACAATGCATGCTTAACTTCCGCAGCAGCAAGAACCAGCGCCTGCATGTCGAACTGGCACTGCTGCGTATGTGCAACCTCTCAGAAGAGAGACAGGCGGCGGAGCCAAAAAAAAGCTGACCGTGAACCCGGGAACGGAGAACCTGAAATAAAACTGTCATCCCCTTCACCGGCACCGGCAGCAGCCCCCGTCAGTGAAACCCGTATCCGCTGCCATACCACCCGCAGGCGCCCCCTCGGATGATGACGGGAAAAAGGTTTCAATAAAGAACCTGGTCTCGGCAACAGAGCGACGGAAAACATTGTCAAGCGAGCCTGTACCAGAGAGCCCCGGGGACTGCCGGGACACGCGAGTTCACCTCTGATGAACCGAAGGAGGCCTGAACCTGTTTGCCACCGAAGTGAAAGAGACCAGCCCGAGAATATCGGTCACCCTCTCCGCCGTTTCACCGGTGCTGCTTGAGGATAAGACAATAGTCCTCAAACTTGACAACTCGTCCCTGAAGGAGACCTTCGACCAGAACTTCAGGGCAAGACTGGAGAACCATCTCCGCATATCACCGCATAACGGCTCGCTAAAGCTTCAGACAACAGTGGAAACCACTGAGAGGGGGGAGATACTCATTCATCCAACAGAAATTCAACCACCTGGCCACAAAAATCCCTCCCTGAAGGAGCTGAAGAAGACCTTTAACCTCGACTTTGATTAGACCATTGATCAGAACCCGGTGAGCGGCAGAAAGAAGATAGAAGAGACTGGCAGTTACCTGCCTGAAAGTCATGATGCCGCAGCCTCTGCCAAAAAGGCATATGACCTGGCAGGTGCCATCGCACATGACCTGAACACAATTCTGACAACCATCTACGGTTACAGCGAGCTGGCACTCGAATCGCTTGATGATGCTTCAGATGCCGGCCGAAATGTAAGGATGATAATTGAGGCTGCCCACAGGGCCAGGACGCTGACCGGACAGCTGCTTGACCACAGCCGCAGGTCAGCGCGTGAGAAGATACCCGTAAAACTGAGCGACGCCCTGTCAGAAACACTCGACTTTATTAAGCCTTCAGTACGGAATAACATAACCTTAATCCGGGAATTGAGGGCTCCGGACCTCACTGTTGAAGCGGTGCCGGAACAGCTCTTCAGGGTATTCATGAATATTGCGATTAATGCCATTCAGTCGATGGAAAGTGCAGGGGGCAGCCTGACGGTTACACTCGATAATGCCGGTAATGAGGGGGGTGAAGAAGAGAGCAGGAAAAACAAATATGCCCTCATACGCTTTGCGGATACTGGAAAGGGAATGGATGCGGAAACCTCCGCAAGGATGTTTGATCCTTTCTTTACTTCAGGTAAGAAGGAGCAGGGAACAGGTCTCGGTCTGACCATCGTACACGATATCGTGAGTGAGATGGACGGCAGTCTGAAGGTCAGATCTGAGAAGGGGAGAGGCACCGTCATCGATCTGCTGTTGCCGGTCGTATTGTTTGGCTCTCTCCCCGGAAAAGCTTACCTTCGGAACCCGAAAGAGTGAAATTACTGATTTATGGCAGGAGTACTGATAGTTGAGGATGATGCTGCACTGCGCGAGTTATTGAGAGATTCCCTCGAGAAACGCAAGTACACAGTCATTACCGCTGCCGACGGGAGGGAGGCCCTGGCGAAGTTCCGCCCCTCGGTGGTTGACCTGGTGATCACTGACCTGCTGATGCCGGAAGAGGATGGGCTGATGGTGATAATGAAAATTAAGGAGATGAAGCCCTCCACACGCCTGATTGCCATCAGCGGAGGCGGCAAAGGCCGGCCCGGGAAGCTACCTCCTTATGGCCAGCACGCTGGGCGCAGACCATGTCTTCTCAAAGCCGTTCCTTCCTTCAGAACTGGTGCAGAAAGTGAAGGAATTGCTGGGATAAACATTATCCTTCACCGGTTGTTACTCAAGTATAAACTGAACCAATAAATATTCGATAAGATGCTAACAAAAAAAGTTCGAAGAGATCTGCAACAGGCAGATCGAAAGAGAAGGTTACTCATCAAACCTCTACCTGGCCATGGCCTCATGGGCGGAGAACAAAGGTATGGCCGGAATAGGTGCATGGCTCTATGCTCAGGCAGAAGAAGAGAGAATGCACATGCTCAAATTCATCAAATTTGTAAATGAAGCGCGGCGGCGTACGCAGCCATACCCGCATTCAAGCAGCCTCCGGTGAAATACAAGGGCATTCATGAGATGTTCAAGGAGGTGCTCAAACACGAACAGTTCATCACCGCCAGCATAAATGAAGTGCTTGCCGCCTCAATCGCGGAGAACGACTACGCTACCACCAACTGGATACAGTGGTTCGTTAAGGAACAGGTGGAAGAGGAGAGCGGCGTACAGCTTATCCTTGACAAGCTTGCAATGGCAGGTGAGCACGGTCTCTATTTCCTTGACCGTGATATCATCAGGCTGAGGGGTGCTGAATAAAATACTGATCACTCCGCCATTTGCGGCGGAAATGATTTAAAGGCCGGGGAGCCGATCTGCCCCGGCTTTTTATTTTCTCCCGCGAGCGGTTCCAGTATGGTAGCAAACCGGGCCATCCCTCTCCCTTTTACCGCGTAGCGGTTCCAGTATGGTAGGAAACGGGGCCTCCCCTTTTACCGCGTAGCGGTTCCAGTATGGTAGCAAACGGGGCCATCCCCTCCCTTTACCGCGTAGCGGTTCAAGTATTGTAGAACGGGATGAACCCCCGAACCGGAAAAAATAGTAATTTTGCGAATGTTTTTAAAAAAAGACAGTAAATGAGCATTGTCAATAAAGTCCTTGGAGTATTCCTGGGCAACAAGGAAGAACGTGACCTGAAGGAGATCGATCCGTTTGTGGGAGGATCAGAGGAAGAAAGCGCAACCGTCACTTCCATTGTCAAATGACGCCCTGCGGGAAAGAACAGCTGAGCTGAAAAAGGAGATAAGTGAACATATCACTGAAGAGAACAATCAGATACTGGCACTCAGGGCCGAGGCGGAGAACGAGGAGGATGTAAACCGCAAGGAGGAACTCTATAACCAGATAGACAAGATAGACAAGCAGATACTCGAAAGATCGAGACAAGCTTGACGAGCTGCTGCCGCTGGCCTTCGCCATAGTCAAGAAGACAGCCCGCAGGTTCAAGGAGAACGAGGTGCTGGAGGTCACAGCACGCGACTGGGACCGCGAACTGGCCGCCTCACGGCCTTCGGTAACAGTAGAGGGCGGCAAGGCTGTACTGGAAGAACCGCTGGATGGCCGGAGGGAATGAGATAGTATGGGATATGGTGCACTATGACGTTCAGCTCATCGGCGGCGTGGCACTCCACAAGGGAAAAATTTCCGAGATGGCTACCGGCGAGGGCAAGACACTCGTGGCTACCCTGCCTGTCTTCCTCAATGCACTCGCGGGACGCGGTGTGCATATAGTAACCGTCAACGACTACCTCTCGAAACGCGACTCGGAGTGGATGGGCCCGCTATATGAGTTCCACGGACTCAAAGTGGACTGCATCGACAAGCACGAACCCAATTCTCATCCACGCCGCAAAGCATATAACTCCGATATCACCTTCGGGACCAACAACGAATTCGGCTTTGACTACCTCGCGTGACAATATGGCCACCAACCCCGAGGACCTTGTACAGAGAAAACACCACTATGCCATCGTCGACGAGGTGGACTCCGTCCTTATAGATGATGCCAGGACACCGCTCATAATCTCGGGCCCCACGGCCAAGAGCGATACCCAGCAGTTTGACGAGTACAAATTCAAGGTGGAAGAAGCTCGTCAACGCCCAGAGAAAACTTGTGACACAACTGCTGGCCGACTGCCAAGAAACTCGATCACCGATGGAGACAACGAGAAGGGTGGACTGCTGCTGCTTAGAGCCTATAAGGGACTGCCCAAGAACAGCGCTCTGATCAAGTACCTCAGCGAAGAGGGAGTGCGGCCACTGCTCCTGAAGACGGAAAATTTCTATATGCAGAATAACTCCAAGGAGATGCCCAAAGTCACCGAAGAGCTCTATTTCGTGATAGACGAAAAGGCGAACTCGATTGAACTGTCCGAGAAGGGGCATGATCTGATATCCAGCTCCGTGGGAGGACAACACAGCTTCTTCGTCCTGCCCGATGTGGGAAGCATGGTCGCTGACATAGAGAAAACAGTTATGGATGAGACGGAGAGAATGAGGGCCAAAGGACGAGCTGCTGCAGGATTTTGCAGTGAAGTCGGAGCGCGTCCATACCATGACCCAGTTGCTTAAGGCATATACCCTTTTTGAAAAGGATGTGGAATATGTGGTTATGGATAACAAGGTCAAGATCGTTGATGAGCAGACCGGCCGTATCCTCGAGGGACGACGCTATTCCGACGGGCTCCACCAGGCCATCGAAGCCAAGGAGAACGTGAAGGTGGAGGCCTCCACCCAGACCTATGCCACCATCACCCTCCAGAATTACTTCAGGATGTACCACAAGCTGGCAGGCATGACCGGCACCGCCGTAACCGAGGCCGGTGAGTTCTGGAACATATATAAGCTTGACGTGGTTGTCATTCCCACAAACGTAAAGGTTATCAAGAATGACCATGAGGACCTCGTCTACAAAACCAAGCGCGAGAAGTACAACGCCGTGATAGACGAGATCTCAAGCTGAATAAAGCAGGGAGGCCGGTGCTTGTAGGTACCACCTCCGTTGAGATCTTCCGAACTGCTCAGCCGTATGCTCAAGATGAAGGGATTGAAGCATAACGTGCTCAATGCCAAGCTGCACCAGCGTGAGGCGGAGATAGTTGCCGAAGCAGGAAAACCAGGAACGGTAACCATTGCCACCAACATGGCAGGCCGTGGTACCGATATCAAACTCACACCGGAGGTAAGCAAGGCAGGCGGACTGGCCATCATAGGAACGGAAAGACATGAGTCGCGACGAGTAGACAGACAGCTGCGGGGTCGCGCAGGTCAACAGGGAGACCCCGGTTCATCACAGTTCTTCGTCTCACTGGAGGATGATCTTATGCGACTGTTCGGATCAGAGAGGATCTCAGGCATAATGGACAAGCTGGGACTGAAGGACGGGAGAGATGATACAGCACTCCATGATAACCAAATCCATAGAGAGAGCCCAGAAGAAGGTGGAAGAGAACAACTTCGGCATAAGAAAGAGGCTGCTGGAGTACGATGACGTGATGAATTCGCAGAGAGAGGTCATCTATAGAAAGACGCCGCCACGCCCTCCTGGGCGAGAGACTAAGCGTTGACATAGCCAACATGATGTATGATGCTTCTGAAAATATAGTCACCACATACAAGGAGACAGGCGATTTTGAGGAGTTCCAGTTCTCCCTGATAAGGTCACTGTCCAGATAGACTCACCTCTCCCGAAACCTGAGTTCAGAAAAGCAATGATGAAGAGATCATTCATGTCGTCTACGCAAAGGTGCTGGATGCCATACCGTCGCAAGAGCGACATGATACTCTATCCACGGCACTTGCCGGTGCTTAAAGACGTATATGAAAGGATGTCAGCTGACTTATGAGAATGTGGTTGTGCCTATCACTGATGGGGGTCAGAACCTATAATGTGGTCACCGAACTCAGGGCAGCCGTAGAGAGCTCGGAAAAGAGCTGCTGCGGTCATTTGAGAAGACCTCGGTGCTGGCAACCATTGATGATGCATGGAGAGAACACCTGAGGGAGATGGATGACCTTAAACAGTCAGTGCAGAACGCCAGCTACGAACAGAAAGACCCGCTGCTAATCTATAAATTCGAGTCGTTTGAACTCTTTAAGACCATGGTTAACCAAGGTGAACCATGATGTTGTCAGTCTCCTGATGAAGGGTACAATACCCGTTACATCACCTGACAACGTAAGAAGGCCCAGCGACGCAAACAGGCAGACATGAGCAGGATGAAGACACAGAAGAGCGACTTTGACAGCTATCGCAGCGGTGGAGGAGGCTCACCGGGAGCCAGACAGCAGCAGACTGCACCCGTAAGAGTCGACAAGAAAGTGGGAAGGAATGACCAGTGTCCCTGCGGCAGCGGCAAGAAATACAAGCATTGCCATGGACAGAATGTAGGCGATGCTGCAGGTGCCTGAGCCATTATAAATGCTGCAGGTGACCGGAACAGAACAGGGCAGCCTGGGCCCCGAAACCTGGAATATAGGTGCTCGAGCTCTTTGCTATGCCCTTGTTTCAGGGCTGCTGATCATTGAGAGATAGACGCATCGTCTGGTCAAGGAAGAGCTCAATGCTGAAAGGCTTTGGGTACTGATCATCAGGGTCAGAGTGTAGCCTTCTCCGGCTCTTCGGTCACATCAGGTCCGACTTTCATGGGTGCTGCCGACAGCGCTACGAGACAGCTGAGCTGGAAGACCGACGATGGATTAATATCTATGATAAGATTGAAGCCGCGGGCAACAAACTCTTTTGCATCTTCCGATACAGGCAACAAGGGCCCAGTTGAGGTCCTTGTCTTCCGCAGAAACTTCATATAGGTGAGCCCCGTAAGCCTGTCGGGGACACTCTTGCCCGGTATCCACGCCATCACCTCAACACTCTTGCCCATCTCCCAAAGCTGCCTGTTGAGAGCTGCAAGATGTTTAAAATCGTTCTCAAATGAGGCATCCCATAATATCCCTATCTTCTTCACCTTCCCCAGATTAAAGTCGTGCTGCATCCTTCTCACCACGGCCGAAAGGCGCCTGTGAAGCATAAACCTGCCGGCTTTTAATCTGAGATTGGTAAAAAGTTCCATAAGATTACAAACCTATATTTTTTTTGGTTTACCTGGGTTACGGATGCGATTATTCTTTTATCAATTTAATGAACTCTTCCTCGGTCAGTATCGGGATACCCATCTCCATCGCTTTCGCCCGCTTGGATGGTCCCATGTCATTTCCCGCGACGATGAAGGAGGTGCTGCCCGACACGGATCCTGTGGCTCTGCCACCGGCAACTTCAATGGCGGCCTTTATACCCTCACGTGGAGAAGACCTCAAAGGTGCCGCTTACCACTATGTTCTTGCCTGCCAGCGGACCCCCTGATGACGCTCTGCTCTGGACGGTACCCTCAAAGCTCATGCCGGCAGCCCTCAGACGTCTTATTACTCTCCACTATTCTCACTGTCTGAGAAGTATTCCCTGACGCTGGCGCTGATTCTCGGACTCAATCTCAGGCAGGTCTGAAAGCTGATCCTCGGTTGCAACCATCAGGGAGTCAATGTCAGTAAACCCTGCGGCAAGGATCCTGGCCACCGTCTCACCTACATGCCTTATCCCCAGGGCAAACAGTTTTCTGTGCCACGGTGCAGAGAGGGAGGAGGAGAGGCCGTTCAGTATATTCGATGCCGACTTGTTGCCCAGCCGTTCCAGGGAAGCAAGCTGCTCATGCTTCAGATCGTACAGGTCGGCTACATTCCTTATCAGGTCGTTCAGATAGAGCAGCTCCACGGTCTCCTCCCCCAATCCCTCAATATCCATCGCCTTGCGTGAGACAAAGTGTACGATGCGACGGGTTATCTGGGGGGGACAGTGAAGGTAGTTGGGGCAGTAATGGTTTGCCTCACCCTCGGTGCGCACCAGCGGGGTTCCGCACTCAGGACAGTTTGCCGGGAAGGTGACGGCTTCTCGAACCCAAAACCCGGCTCCCGGTATCCACCTCTACGATCTTCGGGGATAATCTCGCCTCCCTTCTCAATGATGACGGATATCACCGTGATGAAGTCCCAGCATCTCTATCTGGTCAGCTGTTGTCCAGTGACGCGCGCTTCACCGTTGTGCCGGCGAGCGAGCACAGGCCGGAGATTGCGCGACAGGGGGTCACATTGCCCGTTCCTGCCTACCTGGTAGTCGACGGAGAGAAGCACGGTGACAGCCTGTTCGGCGGCGTACTTGTATGCCATGGCCCACCGCGGCGACTTGGCAGTGTTGCCCAGGAGCTGCTGCGCCTCCAAGGAGTTGACCTTGATCACAACTCCGTCAGTGTCATAGGGCAGCCGTCTTCTCTCACTTTCCCACGGCTGGAGATGAAACTCGAGAACCTCATCCATCCCCCTGCACAGCTGAATGATATCGGGAGTGCGGAACCCCCACCCGCGGGCAGCCATGATATTGTCATAGTCGGTTCACCGCAGGAAGCTTATCTCCCAGCAGGTAGTAAAGGAAACAGTCGAGAGGGCGCGAAGCCACATCTATGGGGATCAAGCAGCTTAAGTGTTCCGGCAGCGGCATTGCGGGGATTGGCAAGAAGAGGTTCACCCCTCGGCCTGGCGGGCAGCATCCATCTCATCAAACCCCTTGCGAGGAAGGTACATCTCCCCGCGCATGACGAATAAGGAGGGGATCCCTGCAGCAGTAACCCTCACGGGAATGCTCCTGATGGTTCTCACATTGACGGTGACATCATCACCCACCATGCTCGTCGCCCCTGGTGGACAGCCCGTTGACAAGCACCTCGTTCTCGTAGGTCAGTGCTGATCGACAGGCCGTCATACTTGAGCTCACACACATATTCAGGCTCGTAGCCCAGGGTCTTGCGGACCCTCTCTCCAAATTCCGCCACCTCCGTGCAGCACTGTAGGTGTTGCCAAGCGACAAGCATCGGCCATGACGTGCTCCGCCTGGATGAACTCTTCGGTGAGGTCGCTCCCTACTCTCATCGTTGGGGAGTCAGAGGTGACCAGCCCGGGAAAGCTCTTCTCTCATAGTCTCAAGCTCGTTAAGCAGGATGTCAGATTCAAAGTCAGAAATAACAGGCTGATTAAGAACGTAAGATCTATGGTTATGTTCATCGAATGATTCTCCTGAGCTCTCGCAGCCCTCTTTTTTGCATCAGCAAGCTTCATTGGCACTGTAGGCTCAACCTTTAAATGAGAAATCAACTCCAGACCCCGGGTATTGCGGTGCCGCAGGTACACCTGCCGTTACTGATCTTATTGGTTATTATCCTGTAGCCGCTCCTGTCTACAACCTTCTGGTTGCAGGAGGGGCAAAGGGTGTCGTCAATCCCTGCTCCGGGCATGTTCCCACAGATGACATATCTTAGTCCCTCTCCGCGGGCTATCTCCGCAGCCTTGTTCAGTATGCCTGCAGGGGTCGGAGGCAGGTGTTCCAGTTTGTATTGAGGCTGGAACCGGCTGAAGTGCAGCGGGTGTCTCGGTGAACCCGTCGCCCGCCAGCCATTTGCACATCTGCCTGATCTCATCCGGCTTGTCGGTCCATCCCGGAACGACCAGGTTCGTGATCTCGAGCCATACACCCTCGTCACGGTAGATCTTCAGAGCCTCCAGCACAGGCTGCAGCTTGCCCCCGGTGAGCTTGAGGTATGTGCTGTCGACTAACGACTTAAGGTCGATATTCGCACCGTCGAGATATCTGCAGAGCTGCTTCAGCGGCTGCTCCTGTTCATGTAACCCGTTTGAGACCCACGATGTTCTTAACCCCTGCCTCATGCGCTATCCGGGAGGTCTTAGAGACATATTCATAAAACGTTACCGGTTCGGAGAGTAGGTGTATGCGATCGATCTGCAGCTGAGCAGCAATGGCTCTCTCCATTACATCCTCACGGAGGCATGTCAAGGTTCTTGGTCTTGTCCGGGGAGGTTTGTGAGATGGTCCAGTTCTGGCAGTTGAGGCATGCCAGGTTGCAGCCTGCGGTAGCGATGGAAAAAGATGCAGACCCCGGCAGGAAATGGATAAAGAGGTTTCTTCTCGACGGGGTCGATGTTCGCGGCACAGGGATTGCCAAAGGCTATCGTATAATAGTTTTGACTTTCTGACGATCCGTGTTCCGGCAGTCGCTCAGCTCACCCTCTTTGAGGGTGCATTCATTGGGGCAGATCATGCATACGATTCCACCGTGGCACTCTGTTCCTGGGACATAGCAAGCCCCTCACTCGTGGCGGGCCTGCATGGCTCCCAGCGGAAGGGGTGCAACTATACCGGCAGCAACAGCAAGCGATCCCTGTCTGGCAAAATGCCCTTCGTGTTATCCTCTTTCCCTGTCTACCAATGAGATGCGATTAAAGTAGGTGACCCATAAAACTAATGTTTAATCGTAACCGATGCAACAATCCCTGACATGAAAATTAACCCTGCCAGAATAAATGCCGTGTTGGCCGTACCGGCCAACGGCAGCCAGCAGAGTGGAGACCGTCAGTATAACCCAGTGCCGGACCCTGCAAGGTCAGAGGCATAAACAGTCCCGGTGGTTGAGCCTATTACCCTGGACCTGTGAGGATCCTGTAGATAGCACCGGTGACGAAACCTGCTGCCGGCAGGGCAACGAACATGACCGTCAGCACCGGACCGGGGAGTGGATGCGACCAGCGCAGGGGCCAGTAGCCCGGTTGATAGCATAGAGTGACGGTGAAGGATTAACGCACAGACAGTCAATTCTCTTTAGGGCAAGTGGCTTGCTCCCCATGCCGCCCCTCCTGCCAGTCCTGTCATAAGCAGCGTAAGAATAACGGCTGAGAGAACATAGATGTTACCCGACAGCCATCTGAGTATGAATATCATTATCATCCCCAAACCGGCAAGCCCGGCTGACGATGTGAGACGTCATCCTACCTCCCCTGGCGGTGAACATGAACGGAGTGACCGTCAGGACGACAAATCGAGCGCAATGATACCTCCCTTCATACCCATCCTTTCGAGTGAGAGGATGTTTGCAAAGAGAGAGGATACGGGCCTCAGGGCTGTATTTTATCCTGCCTACCGGTCAACCTGCGAAAGCACCTGCTCCCGCTTCGCCCGTATCTCTTTGTCATCAAGATAGTCACTGTTGACATAGCTGGTGCCAATGGCTCTGCTGTCAGCCAGTCGTGCCACAGCCGAGGTCAGCGGAAGATCCGAAGCCATGACATATAGTGAGGAGCCTGGGACTATTGCTATGTGTCTGAAGACATCGGCGAGAGCGTTATATATAGGGGAGAATCCCTTTCTGTAGCTCTCAGGCGCATAATTGTAATAAGGCATCGGGGTGCACATGAATATCCCGTCGGCCGACAGGTGCTCACTGACAAGCCGGAAATACTCTGCGGTATAGAACCTGTTGACTGACAGCGTTGAAGGAGGGGGAATAAGCTGTAACACGGCATCCCATGTCTCTCCGTCATTTCTCATGAAGGAGATCGGGGTCACTGCTGACCACGGTCACGTTCATTGATCCGCAGACCGTGTCACGGGCTCCACCGGCAGCGATTATACCGGGATCGGGGCTCCAGGTAAACTAGCTCCCCTGATATCATGTTTTTTCAGCTCCTCAAGGTGCATGGTGAGGCCGCCGGAGATCAGCATGACCTTCTCATACTTCTTTCTTTGAAGAAGGGCGTAATGGATGTTTTCTTCGGTGGTGATTACATCGCCGCCGAAGAATAGAGGTCTGTGATCGTAAAAGACAGTCCGCTCACCGCCATAGGTGCCGGAGGTGATATTTCCGTATGGCGTATCAATGCTCTTTTCCACCTTCACCCCCCGGAGCAGCAGGCTTCTGACCGGCAGATCGGGCCTGGCAATAATGGTCAGCACCCCCAGCGGGATGAGGGCTGCCAGCGCCGTTCTCCTGAGCCATGGCAGGGTAGTCCGAGGAACCAGATGGCACATACCCCGGGAGAGCAACACGTATGAGGAGATAGAGCTGGTAGTTGGGAATATGGATTGAGACAGTAAGTGCTGTCACTATTCCGGCAACTGCAGAGCCTGCAGTCTCCATGCCAAAGCTGCTTCCCGGCTGGCGAGAATGCCGGCGGCGTGCCTCAGGCGTGGAGATCCTGACAAAAATAAGCGATGAGATGAAGGTCACCGGCGCCGACGCTGACGGCGAGTATCACCAGTATCTGAAAAAACGCGGGTGTCACGCCCGGCCTCAGAATGATGGTGTTCATCAGCACGAAACAGAGGGGTGCCAGCACTGTGCCTGCCAGCAGGGTCCAGATCATCCTTTTCATGTCCGTTATTCCAGACCTCCTGCCTGTTACCGCACCCGCCGCAGCGATTATGAGCCAGATCCACAGGAACAACCCTGCCGATGCCTCCGTGCCGCCTCCCAGAATGACGGCTTCGCGCATGAGGATGAACTGTGAGGATGAGCTGACAAAACCCGATGAGCATCAGTAGAGGTACGGTGGCTTACCCTGGCTGACCGGGCGGAACAGCCTCCCCGCCATGCTCCGTCAGCACCTTTGACCGCGGTGCCTGACACCTGCCGAAAATAGTACCCGAGATGCCATGTAAGGTGGATGACGGCTGCGAAGGCCATCGCTATGCCGGTCTCAACGTGCCAGTGCAGGAGCTTCCCGGCGAAGGGGATATCCCACTTGTAAGTGATCTTCAGAGCCATAAAGAGGCCGAAATACGGCAGTCACAAGGAAGGAGCCCAGCAGTATCCAGTTCCAGAAGCGGCGGTGTGATTGCCTGCCGGTGAAACCTGCAGTTGAAAGGTAAAGGGAGAAGAGGTAGATAACCAGGATGGTCACACCTATGGGAAGGACATGATAGGTCATTGCTCCTCCTGGTCGCCAAATACATAGGCTTCATAGACAAAGATCTCCGTCTCCTTATCCTTCCATCCGTCCCATCCTATGCCGGCCTTGTCACGGGCACAGTAACCGAGGAACTGTTCCGCGCTCCACCTTCTCTCTTCTGCGACCTGTGGAAGGAGGGTACCCGACCTGAAGCCTTTCTTCAGGTAGATGCCGTGTTTGCCGATCTTTATCTCGCTTATTTCATTGATTTTCTTCATGGGCCCCAATACCGATATCTCAAGGTGAATGGCCGGATACTCGGCTGATGTCAGGACAGGGAACCTGGGGTCACCGAATGCCGCCTCAAGCGCCATGTCGCCAATGACCTTCCAGAGAGGCTCCGTTGAGGTGAAACGGCCGATACATCCTCTCAGGTCACCATCCTTTGTTATTGTCACAAATGCACCCAGTGGCTCCTTGAGGCGTGCGGTGAGAATGGCAGGTGGAACGGATGCCGGGTTGGTGCCTTTCAGCCTGGCAGGAGACGGCCTCACGGGCAATGCCCGAGGAGTGTCTTCTCTCTTCGGCTGTCAGGGCGAATCCCCGTACCGGAGCGCTCTCCCCCCCCTGAACCGCTCCTGCTTTCTGCAGCGGCCTTATCTCGCCTGCAGCAAGCCTTCTTCTCAACCACTATGGCGTTATAACCGACAACTTCATCTCTGTCTCCGCGCGGAGAGTCACCCGAGTTGGTGTAACCGGCATTGCGGATTACCAGCCCATCACTTTTGCCGGTGAGGTAAAGCAGGACAAGTCCTGCAGGCCAGCCGCACATCGCAGTGGCAAGGTTCTCAGTGCCTGATGACTCAATGGCTCTGATGGTCTTAAGGAAGCTTTCGGGGTCACCCTTGACAATGGCATCGCTGGCAAGCTTATCTACCCGGCAGGCGTCTTCGTATGAGGGATAATGCGAGAAATCACTGCTGATAACAAAAAGGTTACGGTCATTGAACCATGGCTGCAGTCCGGAGGCAATGGCCTTGAGGACACTTGTGCTTCGTGTCCCTATGAGGATGGGAATAACAGCGGGAGGTTTTTTGAAGTGATACTGAATAAATGGCAGTTGCACTTCCAGCGAGTGCTCGGGACCATGCGCCTCATCCTTTTCAATGAACCACTTGTTGGTCGCCTTAAGCTTCTCACCCAGCTCCCTGTTGACCACCAGTGTCCCCATAGGAGTGACCAGGTTGCCGGAGGCGAACACAGCAGCTCCCTCAAAGGCGTACCTGTGACTAACCCCGATAAGAAATATATTGTCATAGAGGGCATCAGCAGGTACGGCAGCAAAACCTGCGGCAGCAGTACTGCCTGAATAGACATATCCTGCATGCGGAACAATAAGGGCCCTGACCATTGCACCCGGCAGCGGACCATCCGCTGTGGCAAAGTAGCCGGCAACATCACTCCTGAGCCTGTCGCTCCCAGAAGGGTAGAAGCTGCCAGCCACAGCAGGCTGTCTGTCACGCCCGCCTCCTTGTCCGAATATGTTCATTACCGGAATTATTAACGTAACCAGGATGAGACTAACCGTTTTCATAAAACAGCTGATACCACCTGTAAAGTTAAAAAAAAAACCGAAAAAAAGAGGATGAATATCTCAGATCAGAACGATATTTTCCTTCAGAGTATTGCCGTCATCATCAATGCCATAAAGCCTGATGCCCACGCTGCATGTGGCATCGGCAGTGACATCAAGGAACGGGGAGAGGGATTCTCTGACATCTTCCTCACCCATGGAGTCATACTCCTCGATATCAAAGTAAAGATGTATAAAAAGTATATGATCGCTCTTCTTGATCTTCGTCAGCACCTTCAAAATCTTCCCCATCCATATGACTGACGATGTATTGAAATAATCAACGTTGAACTTAAGGTTTGTGCTTTCGGCAGGGTTTTTAGCATATTCCGAAGCCCATTTGTAGAGTGGCTCAAAGAAGCCTGATGCATTCTCCGGCAGCGATTTGCCTGTAAATGTTAGATTTCCTGAACCCGCCGCAAAACTTACCTGCGGTGTTTTAGAGGTTGCCTCTACCTTGATATCCTGTAGTTTTACCATAACTTGTCTTTCTTCCCTGGTTTGTTGTTATTGCCCCAACGCAACATTATAAAGGTAACCTGTTTTTCCTGACGCTAATTCCGCATTCGTCAAATAAAATTAACTAGTTATCAACTTTTTTAAACAATTTATCCTCCGGTTGACTCACAATTACGGTCAAAACGTTTAGAAGGAAATACTATCTTTGCAGCCGTAATTAAAATTGGATGGAAAACCTGCTCAGAATGGGGACAAGAGAGGCCGTCAGGAGCCTCTGGGGTACGGATGTCAATGACGACCTTCTTCAGATACAGAAGACGAGGAAGGAATTTGAGGGTGACCTGACTCTTGTTGTCTTCCCCCTGACCAGGGTGTCACGCCGCTCTCCAGAGCAGACAGCATCTGAGATAGGAGAGTACCTCGCCGGGCATTTGGATGCCGTCGGCGGATACAATGTGATAAAGGGATTCCTGAATATCTCCATTGCGCCTTCCGAGTGGGCAAAGCGCCTTCAGGCAATTTCATCCCTCAGCAGTTTTGGTTTCGCCACGGAAGGCCCCGGTACCGACACCGGTGGTGATAGAATACTCCTCACCCAACACCAACAAGCCGCTTCACCTGGGACATATACGCAATAACCTCCTTGGCTTCTCCCTTTCAAGAATAAGCGGGGCAGCGGGAAACAAAGTCATCAGGACAAATATCGTCAATGACCGTGGGATACACATCTGCAAGTCGATGGTGGCATGGCAGATGTTCGGCAGCGGCCAGACGCCGGATGGAGCGCGGAAAAGGGAGATCATTTCGTCGGCGAGTTCTATGTAATTTTTGAAAAGAGATACAGGGAACAGATTGAGGAGCTTGTGGCTGGCGGATCAACTCCCGAAGCGGCCCGCGAGAATGCACCACTGATGCTCGAGGCACGACGAATGCTCCTGAAATGGGAGGCGGGCGACGAACAGACGGTCAGCCTGTGGCAAATGATGAACAAATGGGTCTATGAAGGCTTTGACGTTACTTACAAAGCCCTGGGAGTGGAGTTTGACAGGATATATTACGAATCTGACACCTACAAAACCGGCAGGGAGCTGGTCCTGAGCTCGCTTGAAGAGGGCCACCTTATCAGGAAAGAGGACGGCTCGGTTTGGATAGACCTCACTGCCGACAAGCTCGATGAGAAACTGCTGCTGAGATCAGACGGTACCGCCGTCTATATGACACAGGATCTCGGGACAGCCGTGATAGGTACAACGACTACCATTTTGACCGCCACATATACGTGGTGGGTAACGAACAAAACTACCACTTCCAGGTGCTTGCGCTAACCCTTCAGCGGATGGGGTACGCAATGGGCGCAAGGGATTGCATCACTTCTCCTACGGAATGGTTGAACTGCCTGAGGGGAGGATGAAATCAAGAGAGGGTACCGTGGTCGATGCCGATGACCTGATGAGCAGAGATGACGGCCACGGCTACCGCCATGTCGCAGGAACTGGGCAAGCTGGGAGGGTACAGCGAGAGCGAGAAGGAGAACATCTGCAGGCAGATCGGACTGGGTGCGCTGAAATACTACATACTTAAGGTCGACCGAAAGAACATGACCTTCAACCCTGCGGAATCAATTGACTTCAACGGTAATACCGGACCATTCATCCAGTATACCTATCGCCCGCATAAGGTCAGTCATGAAGAAGGCTGAGGAGACCCTTGCCGGCAGTCACACGGAGGATGATTGTACGTGATGTGATACCCAATGTCAAGGAGATAAGCATCATTAAGCTGCTGAACGATTTCCCCGCGCTGGTGCAGGAAGCCGCCAGGGAAATGAGCCCTGCACTCATCGCCAACTATTGCTATGAGCTGGCACGGGAGTTCAACCAGTTCTACCACGATTTCTCCATACTGGGGGAGAATGATAAAAAACTGCGCAATTTCCGCCTGAAACTGTCGGAGCTGACAGGCAGGGTGCTGGAGAGCGGCCTGTGGCTTCTTGGAATTGAGGCTCCGGAGAGAATGTAAATCATAAAATTCTTTGACAATTATGTTTGAAAGCCTGAGTGAAAGACTTGAACGATCCTTCAAGATACTGAAGGGAGAAGGAATTATTTCTGAAATCAATGTGTCGGAAACCCTTAAGGATGTCCGCAGGGCCCTGCTCGATGCCGACGTGAACTTCAAGATAGCCAAGCAGTTCACTGACACGGTCAAGCAGAAGGCCATGGGACAGAATGTCCTGAAGGCGGTGAAACCCTCTCAGATGATGGTCAAGATTGTCCATGATGAGCTTGTGCTGCTCATGGGGGGAGAGAAGACCGATATAAATATAAAGGCAAATCCGTCAGTAATACTGATAGCAGGTCTGCAGGGGAGCGGTAAAACAACCTTCAGCGCCAAGCTGGCAAAATACCTGAAGAGCAAGCGCGGCAAGAACCCTGTGCTGGTGGCAGGCGACGTATACAGGCCGGCGGCAATAGAACAGCTGAAGGTGCTGGGCACGCAGATAGAGGTTCCCGTTTATACTGAGGAGGGAAGCAGCAACCCTGTGGAGATAGCCCGCAATGCTGTCAGGGAGGCTAAAAAGAACGGGCATGACCTTGTCATCATCGATACGGCAGGCCGGCTGGCGGTGGATGAGGAGATGATGAACGAGATCGCCGCCGTGAAGAACGCCGTCAACCCTCACGAGACCCTGTTCGTTGTTGACTCCATGACCGGTCAGGATGCTGTTAATACCGCATTTGAATTCAATGAGAGGATTGACTATGACGGCGTGGTGCTTACGAAGCTCGACGGTGACACCAGGGGCGGTGCTGCCCTCTCAATCAGGTCTGTCGTCAACAAACCCGTGAAGTTCATCAGCGCCGGAGAAAAGATGGACGCCATCGATATCTTCTACCCCGAGAGGATGGCCGACAGGATACTGGGCATGGGCGATATCGTCAGCCTGGTGGAAAAGGCACAGGAGCAGTATGACGAGGCAGAGGCACGCAAGCTGCAGAAGAAGATAGCAAAGGACCAGTTCGACTTCAACGACTTTATCTCGCAGATACAGCAGATCAAGAAGATGGGCAACATGAAGGATCTGATGGCAATGATCCCCGGTGTCAGCAAGGCAATAAAAAACCTTGACATCGACGATAACGCCTTCAAGGGTATCGAGGCGATCATATCCAGCATGACACCCGCGGAACGGACTAACCCGATGCTGCTTAACGGCAGTCGCAGGAAACGCATTGCAGAAGGCAGCGGAACAACGGTGATGGATGTGAACAGGCTGCTGAAACAGTTTGACGAGACACGCAAGATAATGAAGATGGTCGCCAAGGGAGGCGATCTGTCGAAACTGGCACAGAGGAGGCAGAAGGCAGTAATAGCAGTAGGCAATAGGCAATAGGCAATAGGCAATAGGCAATTGTGAAGAGTATCTCCAGTCTTCAGTCAATTAATAGTTTACTACTGCCTAGTGCCTAATGCCTACTGCCGATTAAGAGAACTGACTGCCTATTGCCCGCTCCCTACTGCCTGACCACAATTAATAGAACTATAACAAGAAATATGTACCAGATCATTGACGGAAAAAAGACAGCCGCGGAGATAAGGGGCGAGATAGCCGATGCGGTCAGTGCCATGAAGGAACGCGGCGCCCGCGTACCCCACCTCGCAGCTATACTTGTCGGTAACGACGGAGGAAGTGAAACATATGTGTCACACAAGGTAAAAGACTGCGAAGAGGTTGGCTTCCGATCGACCCTGATCAGGATGCCCTCCTCCGTGAGTGAAGAGGTGTTGCTGGCAAAGGTCAGGGAGCTCAATGAAGACCCTGAGCTCGACGGCCTGATAGTTCAGCTTCCGTTACCCGAACATATCTCCGAAGACAAGGTGATTGAGAATATCATCGCCGCACAAAGACATCGACGGATTCCATCCGGTAAATGTCGGGCAGGATGGCAGCAGGACTGCCCTCTTTTGTGTCAGCCACACCGGCAGGAATCATGGAGCTCCTGAAGAGAAACAATATACCTCTCAGGGGAGCGGAGTGCGTTGTGGTGGGCAGGAGTAACATCGTCGGAAGGCCTGTCAGCATCCTGATGTCACAGAAAGGCGTTGATGCAACCGTGACCGTCGTCCACAGCCGTACACGAGGCATCGCCGAAACGATCAGAAGAGCCGATATCATCATCGCAGCTATCGGATCACCGGGTTTCATCACTGCTGAAATGGTAAAGGAGGGGGCCGTGGTGATAGACGTGGGCACAACACGCGTGCCGGCACCGGAGACAAAGGCAGGATGGAGACTGAAGGGCGATGTCGACTTTGATAATGTGGCCCCGGTGTGCTCTTATATCACACCCGTGCCGGGCGGGGTAGGACCGATGACAAGAGTGTCACTGCTCCTCAATACCCTGAAGGCCTGCAAGAGAGTAAAACGCTACTCTGCAGGTAAGGCGACTACCCGTGAAATAAAGGTCATAACCTCCCTTTCCGCCGGAACGGTCGGAGGAAAAGATCAGGAACCTGTTCTCATATTTGAGATCTATGCCAATAACCGGGCGGTATTCGTTGGCCGGACTGTTGATCTCCGGTCCAAGATTGACCGGGGAGCTCCATTTGCCGTCGCGAAACACTGAATAGTAAAGGTCAAAGCCCCCTGACCCTCCGGGCATATCCGATGCAAAGACCATCTGCCTTCCCCTTATAAACGGACACTTTTCATCATAGGAGCTGTTGATGCTGTCAACGGCAGAAAGAAATGCGGACGGCGAGCGAGAACCATTCATCAATGCCGGTGTGCTGCCGGCCTGGGCATCATGTAGATGTCAAAGTTGCCCGACCGGTCGGAACAGAGGTATGCAGTGTCAAGAGTTGTGCTGAGGCACAGATATGAATCATCTGAGGCTGAATTGAAAACCGTTGCCGGCACCGGGTCTGCCATAACCGGCAGGGCTGTGAAAACGGGCAGGTAACTTGTATACTAATATCCAGTCCGTCCCTGGCCGTCGTGCGTCGCAGCCGACATGTATTCCAGGCCGTTGTAGCCATTGAAGAACCTGAATGGACCAAACTCGTCACCGGCTGTATTGAATACTGAAATAAGCCTGTCGGGAAAAGCATCATTCGTAATCTCTCCGTCAATCTGAAACATTCCTGTAGTCTGGCCGAAAGAATAATATATCGCTCCCTGAGTCAGATCGAACTCACCTCCGGAACTTTGCCGGTTAGAAGAAAAGACCAGCGGGAGAGAGGAGTTAAGACGCGAAGCCTCAATATCCATATTGTAATCGTCGAACTGGCTGTTGAGCCCGTCAAGGGTAATCACCGAATCAGGGAAAATGCCCATCTCATAATTGATCTTCAGGGGCTCATCATGACAGCCTGTGATAAGATGCAGCATGAGCAACAACGGAATGAAATAGAATAGCCTTCTGTCAGCCATAACAGTTGTTTATTTAATAACGTGCAGGCAAGATATTTAATATGAGAATCCTAAAAAAAAACCGGGCTTGGGGCCCGGTTTCAGAAGGTAGAATTCAGGTTAATTCTAGGGTAATATTTGGTTTGAGGGTAATCTTCTGAACTCAATTATAAGATGGAAACCGGCTGCAGAAGGTTGCGTCACCGTAAAATATTTTTCCAACGCACTGTTTATCATGTTTATAAAAATTGCCCCCTGTTGATAATTGATATTCTTTTCCGGTACATCGTATCGATTATGTGTTACATTTGCACAATATTTTTGGGGAGAATGGAAGAAGAGAAGTACGGTTTTGTGCATGACAGCGAGGCGGAAGAGGTTATTCTGCGTTTTGAAAAAATGCGGAATAATAAGGAGACCTGCTATTTCGATGTGATTGAGTTTGAGGCCATAATTGATTATTACCTCGAAGGGAATAATCCCATGCATGCCTTTGAGGCAACATCCCTGGCATGCGAGCTCCATCCGAACTCTGTGCCGATAATGATAAGGAAGGCGCGCGTCATGCTGGAGAAAGGCAGGGCAACGGAAGCACTCACCATCGCCAAGCGCCTGGAGAGTATCGAACCCGGCAATTACGACATTTACCTCTGCAAGGGCACAGCACTGGCCATGCTTGGCGATATCAACGGCGCGCGGCGTGTATTCGACCTGGCGCTCTCATCCGATTCGGAAGACCAGGAGACGATACTGTACAACATAACATCGGTATTGCAGAACCTCAACTTCCATGAGGAAATGATTCCGTATCTGCACATGCTTGCTGAGATGGAACCGGATTTCCCTGCACATATCTATGACCTGGCATATGCCTATGACAAGAAGGGTGACCACAGGACGAGCGTTAAATACTACAACGAGTATCTCGATGAGGAACCTTTTTCTGACAGTGCATGGTATAACCTTGGCATAATATACAACAAGACAGGCGAATACGGCAAATCGATCGAGGCATACGACTACGCATTGGCAATCAATCCTGAAAACACCTTTGCGCTCTTCAACAAGGCGAACATACTGAGTAACCTCGAAAAATACAGCGAGGCAATGGATGTCTACCGCGAATTCGTTGAGGAGGAGCCTGACAGCCTTGAAGGCCTGACATACCTTGCAGAGTGCTATGATAAGACGGGCGATGAGGTGATGGCCCGCAAATATTATACTGAGGCAATAGACATAACGCCCGATTTCCCGGATCCGTGGTACGGCCTGGGCCTGCTATCACTCACAAGGAACAGGGCAGCAGAGAGCATCGCGCCTCTGAAGAAGGCCATTGAGATCGACCCTAGCAATCCTGATTACTGGTTCTCTCTCGGAAAGGCATATATCATGACCGGCAAAATAAAAGAGGCTATCAGGTGCTTCAAAAAGACACTCCTGCTTGACGGATACTATGATGAGGCATGGATTGAAATAGGTATCGTGGTCATGATGACCGGAGCCTATAAGGGAGCCATCCGCATCCTTAAACAGGCAAGACGGATAAGCGGAGACCTTCCGGGAATATACTTACTGCTTGCATCAGCATTCCTTCACACCGGCAACCTGACCGACGCCGCCAGGGCACTGATAAAGGCATCCAGACTCGATAACGAGCTGCTGGAGGAATACGCAGTGCTCCTTCCTGAAGACAAACTGACCAATGCGATGAAACGACTGTTCAGGAAAACAAACTGATCATGAAAAGAGCTGCACAATTACTCACCCATATTCCTGACAGACCCCCGAAACCAAGGAGAGACGGACTTACCATGGTAATGGACAAGGGCCTGAGTTTAAGGGAGGCCGAGGATTTTGCGGCTGTCGGTAGCGAATATGTGGATTTTGTCAAGCTCGGCTTCGGGACATCTGTGATAACCCCGGATGTCGACAGGAAGATAAAGACCTACCATGAGGCAGGCATGACCGTCTACTTTGGTGGTACCCTGTTTGAAGCATTCATCATAAGGGGTCTCTTCAGTGAATACGTTGAGCTGATGAGAGATTCCGGCGTGAGAATGGTGGAGGTCTCCGACGGATCATACGATTTCGAACACAGCGAAAAGCTGGAATATATCCGAAAGCTTTCGAAGGAGTTCACCGTCATCTCCGAGGTGGGGTCGAAGAAAAAAAATACTGTCTTTACCCCGGTCCAGTGGGTGACGATGATGAAGGCGGAGCTTGAGGCCGGATCGGTAAAAGTCATAGCCGAAGCACGCGAATCAGGCACCATAGGGATTTATAATGACGACGGCTCCGTGAACCTAGATCTGATAAATGCAATCTCCCGCGAGATAGGCTTTAGTAACGTCCTCTGGGAAGCACCCCTGAAACAACAGCAGGCATGGTTTATCGTCAACTTCGGAGCGAACGTCAACCTGGGTAACATCGCCCCGAATGAGATCATAGCGCTTGAATCACTGAGGCTTGGACTGAGGAGCGACACCTTTTTCAGCTTCCTCCCTGACTGCATGAAATGAGACTCTTCGGGATCATAGGATATCCACTCGGTCACTCATTCTCTCAAAAACACTTCACGGAAAAATTTGAAAGGGAAGCGATTCCTGACCATGCATATCGCAGGTTCGAGCTCTCCGATATCTCACATCTTCCCGCACTGATTGAGAGTGAGCCTGACCTGTGCGGGTTCAATGTAACCATACCCTGCAAGGTCAGCATTATTGATTACCTTGATGAGATCGACCCGTTAGCCTCCGAGATAGGCGCCGTCAATACCGTCAGGGTCACCCGCCGCAATGGCAGACCTTTCCTCCAGGGCTTCAATACCGACGCTCCCGCCTTCAGGGAGTCGCTACTCAGAAACCTGATTACCCTTCCCGAAACGGCCCTGGTGCTGGGTACCGGCGGTGCGGCAAAAAGCGTGACATACACCCTCATCGATCTGAACATCATCCCTATACTTGTTTCAAGACGACCCCTGAGAGGAGGTTATCTGTATGATGAACTTCCCGGTGATGTGATAAGCGAGGCAGGACTTATTGTCAACACCACACCCCTGGGTATGGCCCCTGCCACCGGTACAATGCCTCTTATAGACTACAGCTACCTGAGAGAGGGACAGTTGCTGTTCGACCTGATCTATAACCCTCCCGTGACTGCATTCCTCGCAAGAGAGAGGCAGCAGGGCTGCCAGACAGTCAACGGAGAGGAGATGTTCCTGATACAGGCAGAACTCTCCTGGAACATCTGGAACGAACCTGTCAGATAAATAAATTTTCCGGGTATTCAATAGCTGTAAGCGCCAGCCCGTGGGCCGGGGCCGACTGGCCTGCAAGCCCTCGGTTCCTGCCGTCGAGTATCGACTCAAACTCCGCCGGAGAGAGTTTGCCCCGTCCTGCAGGTATAAGGGTGCCAACGATGGCCCTGACCATGTTCCTGAGAAACCTGTCTGCAGTGATCGTGAATATTAACCTTCCCGGCTGCTCATCCCAGCGGGCCAGGCTGACCCTGCAGATATTGGTCTTGTTGCCGCCATGAAGCCTGCTGAAGCTGGTGAAGTCGCTGTGCTTCAGAGTATGGCTGAAGCCTCATTCAGCTTCTGAATGTCGAGGTGCCAATAAAGGAGCCATGCCGTATCAGATGACGAAGGGATCCTTCTCCCTTGTGACTGTGTACTGGTATGTGCGTGAAATGGCATCAAACCGGGCGTTGGCATCAGGCCTGACTTTTATGATCCTTTTTACTGCAATGTCGTCCGGAAGAAGGCTGTTCATATTATACAGCAGCTGCCCGTCAGAATCCAGGTCGTCACGGGATGCATCAAAATGTGCACAGAAAAACGCTGAATGCACTCCGGCGTTGCGTCCTGCCTGCACCCGTTACAGCTGTGGGTACCGTCAACACTGTGCCCAGAGCCTTTGCCAGCACACCCTGAACGGTATGCTTCCCCGGCTGAAGCTGCCAGCCGTTGTATGCGGTACCCCTGAAAGAGAGGAACATGAAATATCTTGTCATGACAGTTTTAAAGCGTAAAGATAACCAAAGAACCTTGCTCCGGTAGCAGTTATTGGCTAAATTGCGGGGTCAAAAAAATGAACCGATGAATGAGCCTGTACTGAAACGCGGATTCGCAAGCGACAATAATTCCGGGGTACACCCCGCTGTAATGGAAGAGATAATGAGAGTCAATCGCGGACATACGGTCGGCTATGGTGATGATCCTTTCACAGAGAAGGCAAAATCAATGCTCAGGGAAGCACTTGGCAAAGATGCAGAGATATACTTTGTCTTCACAGGGACGGGTGCAAACGTACTGGGACTGGCGGGAGTGACACGGCCATGGAACTCCGTGATTACCGCATATACTGCTCATATAGAGCAGGATGAATGCGGTGCTCCGGAGAAATTCACAGGGTGCAAGGTTCTGACAGTCGATACTCCCGACGGTAAACTCAAGCCTGAGCTGCTGACCAGGCATATGCACGGCTTCGGGTTCGAGCACCACAGCCAGCCGGCAGTGATATCCATATCACAGGCTACGGAGATGGGTACGGTATATACTGAAGCAGAGGTTAAGGAACTGGCAGATTATGCGCATAAATACGGCCTGCTGCTGCATATGGACGGTGCCAGGATCGCCAATGCGGCAGTAACCCTGGGACTTCCGTTCAAAGCTTTTACCACTGATGCCGGCGTCGATCTGCTCTCCTTCGGCGGTACAAAGAACGGAATGATGTACGGTGAGGCAGTCTGCTTTCTCAGACCGGGAGTGGCTGAAGGGTTTAAATACGTGAGGAAGCAAGGGATGCAGCTCGCATCAAAAATGCGTTTCATATCAGCGCAATATATTGCGTACCTGTCGGAACGACTGTGGAACGAGTGTGCCACACATTCAAATACAATGGCAAAAAAGCTTGAAGAGAGACTTCTCGGAATTAGGGGGGTGACCATCACACAGAAGGTTGAATCCAACGGCATTTTTATTGTTATGCCTCCTGATGTCGCCGAGTGGCTGCGAAAGGAGTATTTCTTTTATCCGTGGAACGAACAGATCTCGGAATACCGTCTCATGACCAGTTGGGATACAACTATAGATGACGTTGAGAAGTTCACTGACAGGCTGAGGGTTATAATGTCAGAAAGAAAGTGAACACCTTCCTTTCCGGGTATTCTCTCTCCGGAGGCGGAAAACCGGGCACTGAAAAAATCACTCTGGGGCGATGCCAGGCCGAAGCAGCATGCTGTCGCCATAACTGAGGAACCGGTAGTCTGCCGACAGGGCATGGTTATAGATATCCTTCCAGGCGTTGCCGGTGAAAGCGGCCACCAGCAGGAGCAGGGTGCTGTGCGGCTGGTGGAAATTGGTTATCATGCTGCTGACAAACCGGAACCTGTATCCCGGGACAATGATGATATCTGTTTTTGCTTCAAGGATTTCGGCCCTTTTGCGGTCCATGACCGCCAGCAGGTTATCAATAGCTGCTGCAGGGTCCATAACGGCATCATAATCATACGGCTCCCACTGAGACACGGAGGGTATTCCCTCTGAGGGCCACCTTCCGCCTGCAGAGCTCAATCCGAGCCAGTAGAGGCTTTCAAGTGTGCGGACGGTAGTTGTACCTACTGCTGTTATCTTTCTGCCTCTGAGCCTCTTTAATGTGTCCCTGGAGACAAAGAAATGCTCGGTGTGCATCATATGGTCACATATCAGCTCCGATTTGACCGGTCTGAAAGTACCGGCACTCACATGCAAGGTAACCTCAGCTCTCTCAATGCCACGCTGCTTCCAGGGCACCGAGAACTGCCGGGCGTGAAAATGGCAATCCGGCCGTGGGGGCCGCTACAGAGCCGTTAATGCTGGCATACATGGTCTGATAGGTTGCCGCATCGCTCTCCTCATCTTCGCGGCAAAGGTAGGGTGGAATGGGCATATGCCCCAGACATTCAAGAACTTCGGCAAAGGAGATATCCGCGCCTGTCCATGTGAATCTGACAATGAAGGAGTCGCCTTCAACTCCCTTTCTTTCTGCATGAAGAGTCTGTACGCTGTTGTTGTGAACAAACCGTGATTTAAGAGTACCCTGCTTCCACCTCTTCAGGTTGCCCACCAGGCATTTCCATTCGACAGGCTCTGATGAGGAGAGGCTCTCCGTGAATTCAGCAGGGCTCACTGGGCTCGAAGGCAGAATACTCTCTATCACTGCCCCGGTCTCTTTCATGAAGCGTAGTCTGGCCCTTATAACCCTGGTGTTATTGAATAGGATTAATGATGCGGTGTCAGCCAGGAAAGGGAGCTCCCCGGATACCCTGTCAGATATCCCAACACCGTCCCATAGAAGGAGCCTGGACCGGTCCCTTTGCGGCAACGGATACCTCGCGATCTCTCTCCTGGGGGAGATCATAGGAGTAATCGCTTATTTTTATATTCCGGTATCCGCCTTTCATCTGTTCAGGTGGGCCAAAATTAGCTAAATTTGGACATACTTGCAGATGCAATGAAAGGTAACCGTCCTCCGAAAGGCACCTCAGGCCGGACAGGCCCAAAGGAGATTGACCTGCACCTCAAACCGGCGCAGGCAGTCACTGATGTCATTGAACGTCAGATAACCCGCTTCAGGGGAGAGCTTGAGGGGGCAATCAGGAGGGGAGAGAGAGGAGAGAACCTTCCATCCATGGTGTGGGCAGCGGCAGGCTGAAGGAGGAGATAAGGAAAGATACTCAAGGGAATGAATACCCTGCCTGCCTCTTTCAGGATGCACCTTTCAGCCGTTCTGGCTACGGCGGCGCCACCCTTGTTCCCACACAAAAATAAGATGATATGGCTTTCATCAGTTTCAACCCCTGGCTGCAGAGGCAGGAGGGCACTTTTAAGGAGATGACCCGGCAGGGAACTAGCCCTGATCCTTGACAAGGCGTGGGAAGCCTTCCGCCAGTGGCGTGGCGTAAGCCCCGGCACGGAGCGGTGCGACATGCTGAGGGAACTGGGCAAAAACCTTGTGGCGCGACGGAGGGCAGGACGGCGACGCCGGATGGCCGGCGAGATGGGCAAGCCGGTCACCCAGGGACTGGCGGAGGTTGACAAGTGCGCCCTGCTTGCGATTATGCTGAGCAGCCCCGCAGATACTGACACCTGAGGGGGGACTCCTCCGCCGGGGGAGAGCTATGTGTCCACGAGCCCAGGCAATCCATCCTGGGTATAATGCCTGGAATTTTCCTTTGCAGTATTCAGTTCATTTCCCCGCCCTGGCAGGGGAAAGGGCTGCTGAAGATGCCTCCAAGCCCCGCGCACTGCTATAGGATGTCTCATGGGATACCCTGCCGGGATCTTCGACCCTCTTCCCGTCACATTCAACACCCTGATCGCCGACCGGCGTGTCAGGGGACTCCCTCCGGGCGCAACATCGCCGGGAAAAGATAGCCTCAGGGAGGAGACATAAAAATGGGATGAATGGGGGGCAGACCCCTTATTTCTTCCCCGACCCCTTAAAGCGTAACCTCTATTCGCGTTTCCTAAGGGGGACAAAAAAATCATAATATATAAAGAAAATAAATCCTGCGGACGTGACCCCCTGACCCTCATATCGAGGTCGGGCCAAGGTAAGGCGCTGCTGCCGAAGAGTGGAGCGACACTCAAGAGAGCATCCGGGCAGGGCGAGCCGCTTTGCGGAGGAGGCCGCGATGGAGAGGCCGGCTCTCTCCACCCTCCGTGGGGGATGTCCCTCTCATCACCTCAAAATGGCCCCCACCCTTTCACACCACCCCCAATGCAATATACGCCATACGACTCGGGGTCATTGACGAAATCAACCTAGGAGTCCATAAGCAACACGACTCCCCTTCGGAGGGGTGAAGGAATGGGAGTCGGAATGGCCGGAGACTCAAACATTCCCGATTATCCTCCCTCCTTCTAAACCGCATAAAATTGCCTATCTTTGCATCCTGGCAGGCCGGTCCGTCGCCCCTGGTCAACCGACCGGGAGAGGAAAGTCCGGGCAACAGAGAGCACCATCCTTCCTAACGGGAAGATATCCGAAAGGGTATAGCAGTGTAACAGAAAATAACAGCCTGGCCTCCGGGCCGGGAATTGGTGAAAAGGTGAGGTAAAAGCTCACCGGTCCCGGTGGTGACACCGGGAGCCGTACACCTGATGGGTTGAAAGACCATGTATACCGGCGTCTGAGGGCTGCTCGCCCGAGCCGGGGGGTAGGTCGTACGAGCCCGCAGGCGACTGCGGGACCAGATAAATGACGGAACAGATGCTCAATCCTCTTGCAGGATGCCGCATCACGACAGAACCCGGCTTACAGGCCTGCCTGCCGAAATAAAGAGATGTCACCCCCGGACCGGGCGGCATCTTTTTATACTCTGGTAGTGTTAATTATCAGCTGTGCATACAGGCCCTGAGACCTGTCATCTGAGGATAAGCAGTTATCTTCAAAGCTAAATACTGGAATCGTCAAGCTACCCTGTTGAGTCGAATCTTGTCAACAGTCATGCCGCCAAGCTCCATACCGTTCACCATCTGGGTGACGACCTTAACGAACTTGGCCCCGCCGACCTCCATGTATTCCTTCATGTACGACTCAACTTCCATCACCTGTCCCATCTGTTCAACTGATGCGACCGACTTGACGGTCAGGAAACTCTCCTTGTCGATAAAGACGGTGGTGGGTTTGCCTGCTTCATCGGTAATGATAAGCTTGTAAGCCGGCTTGCCGTCAACGGCTTCCTCACCTTCAAGCTTCAGCCTGCCGGCCTTGAACGCCTCAAGCAGATTGTCGCGGAACATGTTGTATTCCTGCACGCCGCTGAGCTGTTCGGCAGGTATCTCCATTGGCTCGGACATGCCGGCAAGTGGATTAAGCATATAGCCTTTTTCACCGTCAAAGGTTGTGATGATCTCCATACCGCTGTAGGTAATGACCATCCTTACCTTGTCAGGCTTCTTGACCATAATGGTCATGGGCATTTCAACGCCCATCTGGCTTACCCTGCCCTCCATACAGAGCGTGGTAGCCTTCTCTAGATTCTCGGTTCCATTGGCTGCATAATACTTGTTTACGATCTCATCCAGGGTCTGGGCACTGCAGACTGATGCCACCAGGAGAGCTGCCAAAAGAATAATTGACTTTTTCATAATGCTTTGATTAGTAATTTTTAAAAGGAGTTAATTGAAGTTCTTATTAATATATGGTTTTTCAGCAGGCGAGCGAGCCTTTCCACCTCTCCGGCAATCGGGAGGGTTGTATCTTCAGATTCAACAACACACGGACCGGCAACTGGCAGAAGTGTTTCCGTTTTCACAAGGTTTTGAAAACGGAATACTCAAAACACTGACTTTCATGGCATAAATTTACTAAAAATTTTATTTGCCATCCGCACGATATTTATAAATTTTCTGCCATCTGGCAGAAAGTTGTTTACGTATTTCATCCTCGCGGGCGTTTGCTCCCCGGTTCATAGAAAATCATCTACCGTGGTATTCTTCCTGGCAGATAATTGTCAGCCACAAAATTCCCCTCAAAGTCATGGGCATACTTGTACCCGCCATGATACCCGAGATCCTTCATCAGCCTTGTAGGTGCATTCCTCAGATGCAGAGGTACGGGCAGGTCGCCGTGCCTGTGCACCGCCGCGATGGCATTCTCGATTGCCATGTAGGAGGCGTTGCTCTTGGGAGAGGTAGCAAGGTAAACCGCAGTTTCGGCGAGTATTATCCTCGACTCCGGCCAACCGACCAGGTTGACGGCGTTAAAGCACGCCTGGGCCAGAAGAAGGGCATTGGGATTGGCAAGTCCGATGTCTTCAGCAGCAAGGATAACCATCCTTCGCGCGATGAACTTCACATCCTCGCCACCCTCAGCCATGCGCGCAAGCCAGTAGACGGCCGCATTGGGGTCAGAGCCCTTCTCAGCGACTTGATAAAGGCTGAGATTATGTCAAAATGCTGCTCGCCGTTTTTGTCATACATGGCCAGGTTCTGCTGCACATGACTCAAAACCAGTTCATCAGTTATGATGATCTCATCACTTCCTTTTTCGGCTTCCAGCGAAACCGTAAGCTCCAGCGCATTGTACAGCTTGCGCGCATCACCCCCGCTGATACGTATCAGTGCCTCGTACTCCCTGATACCTGTGATCCCGTAGCTGCGAAAGGTGGAAGTCGGTGCGCAAGCACTTGTCGACCAGCGATTCCCTAAGTAATCATCGTCAATCAGATGTCAGTACATATACCTGGCACCTGGAGAGGAGGGGGGAGATGACCTCAAAGGAGGGATTCTCGGTTGTGGCGCCGATGAGCGTCAGTATACCCTGTCGAACCGCTCCTAAGCAGTGAGTCCTGCTGCGATTTGTTGAAACGGTGTATCTCATCAATAAAGAGAATGGGGTTGGGCTTGCCGAAAAACTGCTGACCCTTGCTTTCTCGATGGTCTCTCGCACCTCCCTGACACCACTGCTCACGGCACTTAGCTGGTAGAACGACCTCTCCAGCTTCGTGGCCACAATTCTTGCAAGAGTCGTCTTTCCAACCCCCGGCGGACCCCACAGAATGAACGAGGGTACATTGCCTGACTCGATGACCTTCCTGAGAACACCGTCACGACCGACCAGATGGTCCTGTCCCGCGAATTCCTCAAGTGATCGCGGTCTTAACCTGTCTGCAAGTGGCTGATTTGAAAACATATGGCTATTCGGCAAGAGAGCCCGCAATTACCATAGAAAAATCGCTTTCAGCGTCGTGTTTTTTGCCATTTTCGGGTAAAATATTTTCCCGGAATGAAATAAATTAATACTTTTAACAATTAAATTTCGCCTGACGCATACTGTTTGAATTAAGAATTCGTTTAGTAACAGGATATTATCAAATTCCGGTAACTATGAAAAAACCTCTGCTGATCATTTTAATCATACTGGCAGTTCTGCTTTTAATTCCGGCTGTGAGCTTCATCCGGTGGGCTTTCCAGGAAAAGAAGCCATCGATGTGGTTATTTTGGACAAGACCGTTCCTACGCTTGACAGACTGGGCCACCGCTCATTTGTTTATGTGTTGACCAACGAAAGATTTGTGAAAGGAGATAAGGGAGGCACCTTTTCGGTTGCAAAGGACTATTATGGCTTCGTTCCGCTGAGACCGGTGAGGGAAAAGCAGTTCAAGAAAAAGGACTTTCGTCTTACAGAACTTATAGACCTTGCAGAAAACAATGACGCTCTGTACTTTACCGATACCTACGGGGTCTTTTTCAACGACTGGTACCAGGGGATAAAAAAGGCTCGCAGGTCACGCAAGCTTTACGGTGGACTGAACAACAACGACTATCTCCTTATGTCGGAGATGAAGAAACGCGACAAGCTGGTGCTTGTTGAATATAATACCTTTGATTACCCGACCGCAGGCCTCGAGAGGTTCAGACGGAGGAGCTGCTCGGATGACTCTCGAAAGGATGGCACGGGACAGAATTAATAAGAGCCCCACACCACACTACACTACCGACGGAGTACCAGACTGGATGCCCGCACCTCTACAGGAAACAGTACCCGGAACCGTGGACATTCAGTAGGCCCGGTGTCGTACTCCTTAGAGGAAAACAGCATCATTGTGCTCGAGGAAGTAACACACCTGGCATCAGCCCTTCGCTGATAACCACACCGAGAGCTATGCCGGACAGTTCAACGCGTGCCTCAGGAGATGCCCTTTCACCAACAGCTTTGACATCATTGACCCAGGTCAGAACACTAGTCGTATCGGAATTCTTACCCAAAAGACTCGGCAGGAGATACCCTGCTTGCGGTTAACGACCTCACGCCGGTCTTCCCCGCAGTCACACTGGAACCGCTTTCTTCAGCGCACCTGGTACTTTTTGGGCGATTTTGCAAGTAACGATGTGCCGATCTGGACTGCCAGGTTCAGGAATATAAGGAAGAGCAGCAAAGCTCTGCTCTACTCTGATAATGAAAATGATTCCAGAAGGTTCTTCTGGCTCTATTACAAGCCCCTGATATTCCATCTTCACGGAGTACCAGGCAGATACGCCACCGGGAAATAAGGCAGAATGATGTACAGAAGAGGTTATCTTGACAAGGGGCAGCCTTTTTTGCTTTTAGTACTTCAAGGCAGTTTCTTGTGCTGCATATCTCCATGCTGCCGGCTGGCTGAATGGAAATTCACCCCCCTCTCGGCCGGCTGCTCCATTCTCTGGCATGTGATTCTGACTGAAACTTTGCAGCCCGGACTCTGTAATATGAATCTCCTTCCTATCTTTAGGGTCTGATATGCTGCAATGAAAACAACAATAATACAGAGTGACCTCAAGTGGGAAGAAAAAATCGTTAACCTCGCCCATCTCTCATCCCTGCTTGATGCTGCTCACCTGGGTGGTGGCCTGTGCGGTGCTCCCCAGAAACTGTTCACCATGACTGGATTTTACCACTGAGCCCGGCACCTTCTTGCCGAGGGTGTGACTGGCCCCACGGTCAGGTGGATGAAGGAACGGTCTTCCGCGGGAGGATATGCCCTCTGCGGGTCACTCATAATAGGCGGGGAGGGTAAATTCTTCAACCGGATGATCTTCGTCACACCTGAGGGTGAGGTGACCTTTTATGACAAGCGCCATCTCCATTCAGTGAGCGGCGAACACACAGCTTACAGTCGTGGCAACAAGCGTGTTGTAGTTAGTTACCGCGAGTTCAGCTTCAACCTGCAGGTATGCTATGATCTGCGCTTCCCTGTCTGGTCAAGGAACCGGGGCGACACCGATGTAATCATCTATTCAGCCAACTGGCCGGCCGTCCGCAGCAGCGTCTGGAAGGCGCTGCTGGTGGCCCGGGCTATAGAAAACCAGTGCTACGTAATAGGAGTCAACAGGGTGGGAGAAAATCCTGACGGCACAACCTACACCGGCGATTCGGCAATTATTGGTCCCCGAAAGCGAGACACTTGCCTCGGACGGTCGCCCAGAACTGCGTTGCTGAAGGTGTTGGCACAGCATTGCTCTCCATGGAATCGCTTGAGAAATATCGGACTGAAATGCCCATCTGGCGCCAGCCCATCCTTTCGAGCTGATTTAGTCAATGACAGTGCCCAGTCATATCAGGCAGTAGGCAGTAGGCAGTAGGCAGTAGAGGGGCGAGCGTATGAAGATGACCCGGTGGGTCATCTTAGCGAAGCCGCCATAATCGGCAGGGGAGGTAAATTGCGCAGGCACCAGGCACCATGCAGTAGTGAGGGGGGGTAGGCACTGGCTCGGGGTATGATCATCAGGTATAAAAGCCTGATTATTAATTCTTAAACCCAAATTCTTAATTCTTAGTTCCTCCCTACCGCCTAGTGCCCCGTAAGAGACTTCTGCCGGATGGAGGGCGATCTGCCCCTGTGCCGTCCTTCACATGGCGGCCTGCAGCTGCTTGCCTGGAGCAACAGCTATAGTCTCCCGGCTAAGCCAGCCCTAGCATCGGGAAAGAGCACCAGTTCACCCACATTCTGCGCAAGCTCGAAATGTTCCTTTTCATACCCGAAAGCCCCTGCCATGCCGCAGCAGCCTGACGGTATCTCCCTGACCGTGTAACCTGACGGAATACCCAGTGCCTCAGTCACAGGGGTCAGAGGTGGTGATGGCCTTCTGCTGACAGTGGACATGCACCAGTACATCAACTGCATCTGACTGCAATAACATCTCTCCGGCTAATCCTTCCATCCTGAAACTCCCTGACACGAACTCCTCCAGAACGTGAAGGTGTGCCGGGCCAAGCTGTGCAACGCCTCTCCGCGAGTCATCTCCAGGCTGAAGGTCTGGGAACTCGATCGCGGAACGCAGAGAATGAGCGAGGGTTCAATGCCTACCAGCAGGCCGTCTCAGCGCTTACAAAAGAGGTGCAAAGGTCACAATATTCCTTGCATAGTTGAGCTTCTTGGCTTCATGCGCAGAAATCCCTTTTGGAATATAAGTGCTTCGCACTGGGGGCATGCCTGACAGTCGACGGTGATCCTGTAGCCAAGTCCGGTAAGCAGCATCAACAGTGGCTATACCGGCACCGGCAGATCATTATGATTGGTAACTCGATCCACGAACAGGTACAACTTCACCGGAAGGAGTTCTGCAGGATCTAGCCTACGGCAGGTGATTTTTCTGAGCCATCTCCGGGAGAGTCACGGCGCAAGTATCGGGTATGCTGCGCTGCAGATGCAAATCCTGAAAATTTCTTCTTGATTATCCAGTGAGGTGAACTTGTTCGGTAGCAAAGAAATTGAGAATTTCCGGAATAGCTCGAAAAGATACCGTAATCTTTGGCAGTGAGGCAATCAGGCGGGTCCGCAGGGACGGCGGATGCACATCGTTGTAATGCTGCAGGAACTCCGACTTTAGCTTGGCAATGTCGACTCCAGAAGGACACTCGCTCCGGCATCCCTTACAGGCCAGGCATAGATCAAGTATGTCGTATATCTCGCGGCTGTCCCACGGATTTTCTTTTTCGGCATAGAGCATCTCCCTCATGATGTTTGCCCTCGCCCTGGTGGTGAGGCGCTCATCTCCCGTGGCCATATAGCTGGGACACATCGTGCCTCCGATGATGCTGCTCTTGCGGCAGTCGCCTGACCCGTTGCATTTCTCCGCAGCCCTCACAACGCCTCCGCAGTCTGAGAAATCATACCATGTCTTCAGCTCCGGCGTTGGCCTACCCGGCGTATACCTCAGCGAGGTGTCCATGGGAGGGGTGTAGACTATCTTGCCGGGATTGAGGATGTTATGCGGATCGAAGCTGCGTTTGATTCTCTTGTTGAGCTCAAAGTTATGTTCGCCGATCATCAGAGGTATAAACTCCCCTCTGCAGGCGTCCGTCGCCATGCTCGCCGCTCATCGAGCCGCGGTACTTCTTGACAATGAGGGCTGTCTTCTCTCCGATTGTGCGCAACAGCTTCACCTCTTCCGCATCCTTGAGGTTGATAGTGGCCTGATATGCAGCTCCCCTGTGCCTATATGTGCATGATATACAGACTCCTTTCCGTATGAGGCAAGCATCTCTTCGATCTCCGCCACAAAATCGCCCAGCTTGTCAACAGCCACCGCACAGTCTTCGATGAGTGAGATCGGCTTGGCATCACCCGGGATATTTGACAGGATACCCAGTCCTGCCTTGCGCAGGTCCCAGACCCTCTTCAGTTCGCCACCCCAGACTGCAGGAAAGGCATAACCGAGTCCCTCTCTCCTCATCTCAGCTTCCATGGCCGATGCCACGGTCGTGATCTCATCGCGGCTCTCAGCGCAGAACTCCACCAGCAGCAGCGCACCGGGTTCCCCTTCGATGAAGAACCTGTTTCGCTTCTGGCTCTCGACAGTGGCGGCCAGGTTCAAAATGTTGCTGTCCATAAGCTCAACCGCCCATGGCTTGTATTTCAGCGCAATCAGGTTGGCCCTGAAGGCCTCATCCCGCCTGCGCAGGTGAACGCATACCAGGGCCTTCTCCGGCGGTGGCAGCGGCACCAGCCCCAGCTTCGCCTCGGTGACAATGGCCAGGGTACCTTCCGAGCCGGCTATCAGCCGAGCCAGGTTGAAACGGCCTCCCGCTGCCCGGGGTGAATGGTTCGCCGTAAAGCAGATCGTCAAGGGCATAGCCCGTATTGCGCCTGGGGATGTTCTTGTCAGGATACTCATGCATAATGGCACTGCGACTGGGCTCATCCGACATGATGGCTGCAATCTCCCTGTAACACCGATGCCTTCAGCAGTATCCGAGGCGCATCTTGCCCCTGAACTCATCTTCAGTAAGCGACCCGAAAACAACCTCCGAGCCGTCGTGAAGCAGAGCCTTAACCTCCATGATATGATCCCTGACGGAGCCGTATACAACAGAATGAAGTCCGCAGGCATTGTTTCCTATCATGCCGCCTATGTTGCACCTGTTGGAGGTGGAGGTCTCAGGACCAAAGAGCAGCCCGTGGCTCTTAAGAACAAGATTGAGCTCGTCAGGCACAACTCCCGGCTCAAGCCTGACCCATCTCCTTCAGGATTAGACTTCAGGATTCCGCGTGAAGTGACGCGAGAGGTCTGGCACAACCCCCGACCCGACCACCTGGCCTGCAAGCACAGGTGCCGGCAGCTCTCGGGACGACGCCGGTACCATGCGACGCGGCGAAGGCGAGAAGCTTCTTCAGATCTTCCGCTGTGGCGGGGATAAACCACAGCAAGCGGCTCTTCACGGTAGATAGAGGCATCGGTGGCGTACATCAGCCTCGTAGCTCCTGTCAAGTCGTAATTCACCTTCCAGAGAAGCCCCGAGAGCCTCTAAATCAAATGTGGTAATATCAGTCTGCATCTGCGCTGTTTCCAGCTTCAAAAATATAGATTTGAAGCCACCGAAGTGAGTTCGGGACATGGTTTTCGAAAATAATCAGCTAAAATTTTAAAAATCTGACTTTAATCATGTTGTTGTTTAGTGTGTGATTACACTTTTTTCGTACTTTTATCCCGACCCATTTGTTAAACTAAACTATTGATATCCAATGGAATTGCTTGAACAGATCAAAATGAATGCCATAAGGCATAATAAAAGGATAGTATTGCCGGAGGGCACGGAAGAAAGGACCCTTAAGGCGGCTGATGCAGTATTGGCTGAGAGCATAGCACGCATTACCCTTCTGGGAAATCCCGTGGAGATTAAGGCAATGGCAGAAACGTTTGGTCTGAAGAATATAGGCAGGGCAGAAATCATTAATCCTCTTGATCATCCGAAGAAGGAGAAGTATATTGACCTGATGGTTGAGCTTCGCAAAAGCAAGGGGCTGACCAGGGAGGAAGCTTCAAAGCTGATCGAAGATCCTCTCTACCTTGGAGTGATGATGATAAAAAGCGGCGATGCCGACGGTGAGGTGGCAGGTGCAAGGAACACGACGGGCGATGTCCTCAGGCCCGCTTTCCAGTTTGTCAAAACCGCTCCGGGCATTTCCGTTGTCTCAGGGGCCTTTATTATGATACTGAAAGACAAGGAGTTTGGTGCTGACGGTATCATCGTCTTTGCCGACGGGGCCGTTCATCCTGACCCTACTGACAGGGAGCTTGCCGAGATAGCCGTGGCTACGGCAAGAACCACCAGGGCAATCGTGGGTGTTGAACCAAAGGTAGCTCTGCTGAGCTTTTCCACTATGGGCAGCGCAAAGCATCCACTGGTCGATAAGGTTGTGAGCGCCACCAAAATGGCAAAGGAGATGGCCCCCGAATTCATGTTCGAAGGTGAACTTCAGGCTGATGCAGCCCTGATAGAGGCCATCGGACAGAAAAAGGCCCCGGGAAGCAAGATAGCAGGCAAGGCAAACGTCCTGATCTTCCCCAATCTGGAATGCGGTAACATTGCCTATAAGCTTGTTGAACGACTTGCCCACGCACAGGCAATAGGACCCGTTCTGCAGGGCATGGCAGCACCGATAAACGACCTCTCGAGGGGTTGTTCGGTAAGTGACATCATCAACGTAGTGGCCATAACTGCCAACCAGGCAGCAGGCATAACCAGATAATAACCAGTGATAATGACAATTCTCGTACTTAACTGCGGCAGCTCTTCGATAAAGTATCAGCTGTTCAACATGTCCAACAACGCCGAGGTCCTGGCAAAAGGACTGATTGAACGCATCGGCATCACTGATGGCATTCTGACTCATAAACCCACCGGAAGGGACAACTACAAGGTGGTGCTCGACATCCCTGACCATACCATCGGTATCAACATGGTTATGGAAGCGCTGGTAAACCCTGTTCACGGCGTCATCAAAAGCATTGGCGAGATAAAGGCTGTCGGTCACAGGGTGGCACACGGCGGGGAGAATTTCAAGGAATCGGTCCTGATAGACAATGACGTAAAACGCGATATTGAGTAGGTGTTCCGAAGCTGGCACCACTCCACAGCCCTGCGCACCTCAAGGGATACTTTCATGCGAAAAACTGCTTCCGGGGATACCCCAGGTGGCGGTCTTCGACACATCGTTCCATCAGACAATGCCTGACTACGCTTTCATGTACGCCATACCTTACGAGTACTATGAGAAATACAGGATCCGCAAATACGGTTTCCACGGAACCAGCCACAGATTTGTTGCAGAAAAGGCCTGCAGGATACTCAACGTGGATATTCATAAATCAAAGATCATCACCTGCCATCTTGGAAACGGTGCTTCCATAACAGCCATTGAAAACGGCAAATCAATAGACACCTCCATGGGATTCACCCCGGTCGACGGACTCATAATGGGTACCCGCACCGGTGAGATTGATCCCGGAGTGCTTCTCTACCTTGCTGACAAAGAGGAACTAAGCGTCAGCGGCGTGAATAATATGATCAATAAGAAGAGCGGCGTGGCCGGCATATCACAGCTCTCATCCGATATGCGCGACCTGGAGATTGCAGCCAATGAAGGTAACCCCAAGGCTCTCCTGGCCCTCAACATGTACGCCTACAAGATCAAGAAGTTCATCGGAGCCTACGTTGCGGCCATGAATGGCATTGACCTGCTTCTCTTTACAGCCGGCGTGGGAGAGAACGACTTCAACGCAAGGAAGATGATCTGTACCGCGATGGAGTATCTCGGCATAGAGATCGACGCTGAAATCAATCACGGAGTGAAGGGAAAAGACCTGGTAATCTCTAACTCTTCTTCAAAAGTTAAAGTATGGTGGTCACCACAGACGAGGAATTCGTGATCGCATCTGATACTAAAGCAATAGTTGAGAAGCTACACCACTAAACCCTGTATATCATGGTATTAAAGCACCTATCGCAACTTAAGGAACTGCTTGTAGACAAGCCGACCAGAAGGATGGTCCTTGCGGCAGCAGAGGATCATAATTCACTCACCTCAGCCCTGATGGCTGCCAGGGATGGGTTTATTGAACCGATCCTTGTCGGAGACAGGGAGGCAGTCCAGAAGATAGCATCGGATCACAATCTGGACCTGAGCAGTCATCAGGATGATCCATGAGCCTGACACTGAAATGGCGGTGGAGATTGCTGTGAAAATGGTCAGAAGCAACCAGGCTGATATCCTTATGAAGGGCAAGGTAGGAACATCATCATTGCTCAAGGCTGTACTCGAACAAGGAGTGGGGACTGCGCTCAGGTGCGCTTCTATCACATTTTGCAATGTTTGAAGTAGAGGCATATCATAAGCTTATTGCCGTCAGCGATGTGGCGATGAATATTGCTCCCAACCTTCAGGATAAGATCTCAATAGTGAATAACTCCGTCGCCTGCCTCAATAAACTGGGCATCGACATGACCAAAGGTTGCCGTTCTCTGGAGCCGTGGAGATGGTAAGCGAGAACATGCAGGCCACCCTTGATGCCGCCCTGCTCTCAAAGATGAACCAGCGTGACCAGATAAGGAATTGCCTGATAGACGGGCCGCTGGCCTTCGACAATGCCATCAGCCTCGAGAGCGCTCAGCACAAGGGCATCAGGAGTGACGTGGCGGGCGATACCGACCTGCTTATCATGCCTGACATAGAGGTGGGGAACGTCCTCTACAAGTCGCTGGTATTCTTTGCACATGCTGGCGTGGGCTGCAGTCATCCTCGGTGCCACCGCACCAATAGTACTGACCTCAAGGAGCGACTCAGACCAGGCCAAATATGTAGTAGCATACCTCCTTGCCGCCGCAATCGCCAGACCACGAATAAGATGATAACCAGCCTCGGCACAGATGGCTGAAACTGTCAGGTCAGCCGGAAAAAAACAGAAAATAGCCGTTGCCTGGGCCCAGGATCCGAATACTGTTGGCTCACTTTACAGGGCTGTCAGTGAAGGCTTTGCCGAGGCTTTGATGATCGGCCGCAGGGAGCAGATACTCAAAACCTGCAGGGAGACGGGTGCCGATCCTGACCGCTTTACAATAATTGAGACAGCCGATGAAAAGGAGGCCGCGGCCCTGGCTGTCAGCATGACCCGTTCCGGCGAGGCCGACATTGTCATGAAAGGGCTCGTGGGTACTGACAAGTTTCTCAGGGCGGTGATGGACAAGGAGAAGGGACTCCTTCCTCCGAAGGCAGTGATGAGCTATGTCGTGTGCCGTTGAGATACTGGCATACCATAAACTGTTGTTTATCACTGACACTGCAGTTATTCCCTTTCCCGACCTCGACCAGAAGGTGGCAATGGCTGAATATGCAATCACCATGGCCCGCAGGTTTGGCATTGAGAAGCCCTCCGTGGCGCTGATCGGGGCATCGGAGAAGGTAAGCAGCCATTTCCCAAATACCCTCGACTATTCAGTTATGTGCAAGATGGCTGAGCGTGGACAGATTTCTCTGTGCGTCATGGACGGTCCCGTTGACCTCTTCCTGGCATGTGACCCTGCCAGCGTGAACACCAAGGGGGTTGACACACCGCTTGCCGGTAATGCAGATATCCTTCTTTTCCCTTCACTTCACTGTAATCCGTTCTACAAGGGACTGATGCTCTTCCGTGGCGGAGAGCTGGCCGGGATGATATGCGGAACAACCAAACCGGTGGTCCTGATGTCAAGGAGTGAAAGCGAATTGTCAAAATACTACTGCGTGGCACTGGCATGCCTGATGGCAATGCCAAAAAACTGATTATCATGAAAGAAAAACTTATACTGGCTGTCAATCCCGGCTCAACCAGCACCAAGTTTGCATTGTACGTAGGCGAGGCACAGCTCTTCGAGAAGACGCTGAGACACACTGCCAGTGAGCTTGAGGGTTTTCACACGATGACGGACCAGCTGCCCTTCAGGTACAGGGTGATAATGGAGGCTCTCAGGCAGGAGGGAGCAGATCTTTCCAATGGTTTCAGCCGTCGTGGGAAGGGGTGGACTGGTCAATCCGATAGAGTCGGGTATCTATGAGGTCAACGAGCTTTTAAAGAAGCACCTCACTGATGCTGTCAACGGTGAACATGCAAGCAACCTGGGTGCGTTGCTGGCAGACACCAGAGTGTCGTCAATGCTGCGGAGCAAAGGCATTTATTGTTGACCCGGTCGTGGTTGACGAGCTTGAGCCTGTTGCCCGGCTGTCAGGACATCCGCTTATAGGCAGGAGATCGATCTTCCATGCCCTGAATCAGAAAGCTGTGGCAAGGATCTATGCTGCCTCTATGGGAAGGGAGTATGAGGACATGAACCTCGTTGTGGCGCATATGGGAGGCGGCATAAGTGTAGGCGCCCACCGCAGGGGAAGAGTGGTGGATGTGAACAATGCCCTGAACGGCGATGGCCCCTATTCGCCTGAACGCAGCGGTGGACTGCCAGCGTCACAGCTTGCGGAATTATGCTTCAGCGGCAGGTATACAGTTGCTGAGGTCAAGCAATGCTTGCCGGCAAGGGCGGACTGGTGGCATATCTTGGAACAAACAGCTTCCAGGAGGCAAGCCGGCGGGCCGATGAGGGCGATGAGCAGGCGAGACTGGTAGTGGATGGATGCAGCTACCAGACAGCCAAGGAGATAGGGGCGATGGCCGTTGTGCTCCGGGGGGAGGTTGATGCTATCATCCTTACCGGTGGCCTGCATGAGAAGGGACATGTAGAGAGCAGGATCACGGGGATGGTTAAAAGTATTGCCCCGATCTTTGTATATCCCGGCGAAGATGAGCTCAAGGCGCTGGCCTACAATGGCTTTCTCGCTGTATCAGGACGAATTGCGGTGAAGGAGTACAGGAGGTGAGGGTCAGTCGGCATGCCTCAGTTCTCAGTCCTCAGTTCTCTAGTCCTCAGTCTTCAGTTCTCAGTCAGTCCTCAGTCTCCAGTCAATCAGCGATTTACGACTGCCGACTGCCTGCTGCCGACTGCCGACTGGTTTTGACTGCCGACTGCCGACTGGTTTACTGGCTGCCTGTTGCCGAAGGAACAGAAAGTGCCACTGGCAGTATCTTCCCATCGAAGAACTTATTTCCATTGACGGCAAAATCAGCAATGATAACCGCCATTTCAGCAGGTGACACGGGGGCAGAGAAACCCGGGAACGCCTCACTGAACATCTCCGTCTGAACGGCTCCCGGACAGAGACAGTTGAATGAAATGCCCCTGTCGCATACTCGTGCGGAAGACATTTCTGTAAGGACTGCAAGTGCTCCCTTCGTAGCGCTGTAATATGATAATCCCGCAAACTTCATACCGCCCCGAAATCCTCCCATGCTCCCTATGTTCAAAACATGCGACCCCCTGACCATCAGGGGAAGGAGCTCAGCCGTCATGGCGGCTGCAGAGATGAAATTGACAGCTACCAGTGATGCTATCTCATCTCCGGTGTGCTCCTCAAATGGCTTGTTGACCAGGTAACCGGCATTGTTTATCAGGATATCGAGCCTTCCCGCTTCTTCATGGAGCCTCTTTACAAGCCCTCTGAGCAGCGATCTGTCCCCGGTAATATCCAGTGGAACCGGAATGATATTCCCGTTCTTACAGCCTTCTGCAATGCTGCTGAGCGCCTGTTCACTGCGGGCAATCGCGTAGATCCTGTGATCAGGCTCCTGTGCCAGGCTAAGGGCAACCTCTCTGCCGATACCGGACGATGCTCCTGTAATAACTATATTCATCTTATTGTCAGTATTTTAATTCAAATTGAAGTTTTTTAATAAGCCATACTACTGTAAATGTACAAATTTTGATTTTATTCTGTAGCCTCAAAATGTGATGTCTGCTTAGTATGAAAAAGTGCCTGATAATGATTGCCTGTCTCTTAATGGCCATCGGAGCTGCCGGACAGATGTAATTCTGCGACACGGGTGTCCGTAGAACGGCCTCCGGTAAGACAGCGTCTCTTTTTCGGTGGGTCGTTCGGCCTGCAGTTCGGTACCGTGACAAATATCGAAGTATCTCCCCTGGTGGGAATATGGCTTCTGCCACGAGTGGCCCTTGGCGCAGGGCCTTCGTTTCAGTACTATAAGGATCCCTACGGTAAAACCACTATTTATGGCGGCTGACTGGCCATGCTCCAGGTCAGGATTATACAGGACCTGAACAATATTGTTCCCCTGGGGTTAATATCTTAGGGTTATTCGCGCATGGAGAGTATGAGGGACTGAGCCTTGAGAAGGCCTTCTTTACTACCACACCCGAAAGCAGTGGCCGACTCTATTCCGGAAGCTTTCTTATCGGCGGGGGAATATGCCAACCTGCCGGTAAAAGGTCGAGCATGAACATCATCTTTCTCTGGAACCTGTCGGACAACATCTATGGACTTTATAGCAATCCGGAGGTCAGGTTTGAGTTCTACTTTTAATTAATATAATTAGATATAATATAAATTAAATAAGATATTTATGAAACTTGAGAATAACAGATTTGTCTGCACTTGTATATACCCTTCATGAGGGTGATAAGAGGGAAGGGTAATTGAATCGGTTGAGGAGTCAGCTCTCCTAATTTTGTATTCGGAGCCGGCAGACTGCTGCCTGCCTTTGAGGAAAACCTTGCCCGGTCTGGAAAGATGGATCTGGCATTTGACTTCCACCTGGCAGCCGCAGACGCCTATGGCGAGATGCGCGAAGAGATGGTTATAAGTCTTCCCAGGAATATCTTTGAGGATGAAGGCGTTCTTGGCAGCGAGATATGCTACGTGGGGAACAGGTACCCATGATGGATTCGCAGGGTAACAGGATGAATGGCGTGGTTGTAGAGATAGGTGACGCCTTCGTGAAGATGGATTTCAATCACCCGCTGGCTGGCACTGACCTCTATTTTTCAGGCAGGATTGCAGGCGTGCGTGAAGCTACACCTGAAGAGCTGATGGGACCGGTGTCCAACGGCTGCTCATCATGTGGAAGCAAGAGCAGCGGCTGCGGCGGCACCTGCGGTTAGTTCCAGTCCTCAATCCTCAGTTTGAGGCTCCGACACAGGAGGAGACTCAAACTGCCGACTGCCTCCCCTGCCAGCTGGCTGCTCGCGGTAATGACTCACAGGGTCATTACTTTCCGCTCGCCCCTCTATTCCCTACTGCCTGTTTATCATATACTTTAATTGCTCTCTCTGCTGACTTGGCTATGATTACCGCACCGCAGGTATCACTGTATACATTGATCACCGTGCGGAACATATCCAGTATACGGTCTACAGCAAGTATGAGTCCAATATCCTCCAGCGGCAGCCCCACTGCATTCAGCACCACCGCCATCATCACCAGTCCTGCCATAGGTATCCCCGCCGAACCTATTGCAGCCAGAAGAGCTGTGAACACCACCACCAGCTGCTGACCCACCGTCAGGTCGATTCCATATGCCTGGGCGATAAACATCACCGCCACACACTCATACAGGGCAGTGCCGTTCATATTGATTGTCGCCCCCAGAGGCAGCGTAAAGCTTGCTATCTTGTTCGATACTCCGCTCCTGGTCTCAACAGTCTCCATTGTAAGAGGGAGTGTTGCATTGGAAGAGGAGGTTGAGAATGCTGTCAGGACCACCGTGGACATGTCTTTAAGGTGCTTGAACGGGTTGACCCTGCCCATGAACTTTCAGCATCAGGGGAAGAGGTAACAAAACCCTGAATGAGCAGTGCCAGCAGTACGGTCAGAAAGTAAATCCCCATGCTGCTAATGATCTTCGCTCACCTGATTCCCGATGGTTATCTGCTGGGATATCACCTTTGCAAGTATACTGAAAACTCCAAGAGGAGTGAAAACGGATTATGAACACGGTAATCTTCATGATCACGTCCAGGATCGCACTGAGCAGAATCACCATCAGACCGCGCGACTTCTCCCCCGACACGGTGGTGAAGAAACCGACCAGGATGGCAAAGAAGATGATGGAGAGCATGTGACCCTCGGCCATGGCCTTAATGACGTTGGAGGGAACAATGTTAATCAGCGTCTGCCCGAAACTCTCCCTGCCGACAGCAATCTCATCGAGCGGCACCTGCAGTCCAAGATCCGCACCAATACCCGGCTTAATAAGCTGAACAAGGAAGAACCCGGTAACTATTGCAACGAAGGTGGAAAGCAAGTAGTAACCCATCGTCTTCAGACCGAGGCGCCCAGGGTTCTCCAGCAGTCCCAACATTCGCCACCCCCGTCGATATCGAACAGAAGATCAGCGGAACTATAATCATGTTCAGCGCCCGGAGAAAGATCTCTCCCATCCAGTTGGTGTACCTGGCAAGATGGGGGAAGAAATAACCGAAAAGACCACCCAGTGCAAGCATTATCAAAATCTGCCAGTGCAGAGCAAGAGAGAGTTTTCCTTTGACCATATGACACTAATTTCTTTAAGAAGCAGGACCTGACATGCTGTCTGGAATTTTAACCGGATGAAGATAATTAAAAGATTTCTCCGAAAAAGAATGTTTTTAACTATGTTCCCGAATTTAAAAATTTCGACACAGGAGCAAGGCACGGGCAAAATATTTCAATTCTCGGCGACTTGAGGTTTGACCGGAATGAATTGAAGCTTACCGATCGTTTAATATTCAATCTAATCAGAAAAAATGAATCGATTCACAAATGCAAATACATAAATAGTTCAAAAAGAGTATAAATGTAATTACATATGTAATCATTACTTATGTACATTTGTAAGATTACGTCTGCACATGCTGACCACTCTATTATAATATGCTTTATATCAATGTATATATAATTCATATAAAACATTCAATAGAGGATTCAAAACCCCTGATGAGCGGTTTATCTTTAGAAACATCATTATTATAAAGTCTAAATGACACATAGAATCAATGCTTAAATGCTTCTAAACTCAAGTAAAGGTACATGACTACAGGGCACTAAACAGCTATCAATACATTTGCAAAAGATAATGAATTCTGTTTTGACATAATGACTGTAATTACAGATGTAATAAGTATAATTGCACATGTAATTTACTTATTAGTTACATTTGTAAAAATCGAATTACAAAATGAAAGATCGGATCCTTGCGTTTTTACAGAACGAGAACAAGAGTTATGCTCAATTTGCCGAGGAAATTGGGGTTCAGCCGTCGGGAATATCCCATATTCTTTCTGGGAGAAACAATCCCAGTCTCGACTTTGTGATTAAGATGCTGCAAAAATATCCCTCCCTCTGCCGAATGGTTGCTGTTTGGACGTGGCCCAATGCAACGGTTCGCGTCACAGCCTGCATTGTTTGATTATGAGCCGCAAAATAACGGATCTGCGGCCGTAAACGACGAAACAACCCCTGATGTCCTGTCTGTTGGCTCAACTGCGGCAGAAGGTCCGGAAATGGCATCAGAAGAGCAAAAATCGCCAGGAGAACAGTACGGGGATCGTCAAAGAGGATTACCAGGGTTCTCTTCTTCTATTCGGATAAAACTTTCATAGAATACAGGCCCTCCTGAAAGAATCTGCTCAAATTGTCTAATTTTGCATCCAAAGTGATCCTGATGAAAAAGAGGATTGAAGATTTTACAGTTACCGGAAACCGAAGGCTGGGAGAGAGTTTTTTCGTTTTAAGAGTCTCCTCTTCAGATGCTTTGCGGAGATTAAACCCGGACAGTTTGTACAGGCTCTTGTCACTGACAGTGCCTCAACATTTCTGCGCAGGCCTCTCTCTCTGTCCATGACGTCGACAAATCTTCAAATACCATATCTCTGATACAGATAGCAGGTCCGGAACGGAAAGCTCTACGGCTTAACCCGGGGATACACTCAATCTGATTTACCCCCTGGGAAACTCATTCACGATGCCGGAACAAGGAGAGAAAGTGCTTCTTTCCGGAGGTGGTTGCGGGATGGCACCACTGTTATATCTTGGTCGCAGGATCAGTGAAGCAGGTATTGAGCCTCAGTTTACACTGATTCCGTAACCGGTCACGGATCCTTGAACACGACGATTTCCCCTGAAGCTGGAGAGCGATCCTGTCCACTGAAGACGGTTCGGAGGGTCATAAGGGATTTGTCACAGACATACCTGCTTTCAGGGAAGGCCACTGGGACAAGGTCTACTGCTGCGGTCCGGAACCCATGATGAAGGCTGTTGCCGGGGTTTGCGGTGAAGAGAGACATATTCTGCGAGGTCTCGCTTCGAGAACCTTATGGCATGCGGAATGGGCATATGCCTCTGCTGTCATCGTCCCTACAACATCCGGTAACCTGTGCTCATGCATTGACGGACCGGTATTCAACATAAACGACCTGAAATGGCAGACCTCCGGATAAAGATAGGGGCACTCGAGTTCGAGAAATCCCGTCATACTTGCTTCAGGCACATGCGGTTACGGTGCCGAGCTCGCGACGATTTCATGGAGATGGCGCAGCTCGGCGGTATCATCGTCAAGGGCACAACTATTGAACCACGGGAAGGTAACGCCTATCCCAGGATGGCGGAGACAGCCTTCGGCATGCTGAATGCCGTGGGCCTGCAGAACAAGGGGATCGATTACTTTGAAAAGAAAATCTACCCCCATCTTGCGAAATATGATACGCATGTCATTGTAAATGTGAACGGCAATACGGTGGAAGAATATGTTGAACTCTCATCCCGTATTGACCGGCTTGAAGCCATCCCTGCCATCGAACTGGAATCTCATGCCCCAATGTAAAAGAGGCGGCATGATCTTCGGGTACCAATCCCGCCTCGGCGAGGGAGGTGATCGCCGCAGTTGCGCAAAGTATATGGCAAAGACGCTGATAGTCAAGCTTTCACCCAATGTCACCGATGTTACGGAATTTGCACGTATCTCCCAGGAGGAGGGAGCTGAAGCTGTCTCCCTCGTCAATACCCTGCTGGGCATGGCCATCGATGCAAGGACCATGAAGCCGAAGCTGTTCCACAATCACCGGCGGGAACTTCCGGCCCCGCCATCAAGCCTGTGGCGCTGAGGATGGTTATGGCAGACCGCAAGGGCTGTCACTATCCCGTGTATCGGCCTGGGGGGAATCATGGAACTCGAAGAATCCGCTTTAGTTTATTATGGCTGGAGCCAGCTGCCGTCCAGATTGGAACAGCGTCGTTCGTCGAACCGCGAACAGCAACCACTGTGGTGCAGGGAATAAATTCATTTCTTGACAAAAATGATTTTCACTCTGTCAGCTCAATTACCGGAGTTATAAATTAGGATTTAAGCCCGTTTTGCTTTAAATTGTGAATTTAAAGGCGAAATATTAATCATTAACTAAATTATAACAAGTAATCATGGCAGAAAATTTGCAGATTGACAATCTGGACAGAAAGATCCTGGACATCATTACCAAGAATGCAAGGATACCTTATCTTGAGGTGGCACGCGACTGCAATGTGTCCGGCGCGGCAATACACCAGAGGGTCCAGAGGCTGATACGTATCGGCGTGATCAAGGGATCGGAGTTCAGGGTTGATCCGATAATGGTCGGATTCAGGACTTGCGCATACATAGGTTTATATCTTGACGATCCCGGTAAACCCAAGGAGGTAATCAAGTAGCTGTCAGATATCCTGAGAAGTAATAGTATGTCACTATACCACAGGCAATTACTCGCTTTTCTTAAAGGCTTATACCCGCGATAATGAGCATCTCCGCGAGTCCCTGACCAAAAAGATCCAGGCCATTACCGGCGTGACGAAGGACCGAGACACTCGATCTCCCTTTAGGAGTCGATAAGCAGGCAAGATACCATGCAACTATCAAAATAGGAGAGCGGCCTCAAAGATTATGCACTGATTGGGTGAAGCAGAGGCGTCCTGACCGGACGCCTTTGTTCTTGCTCGCCGGGCTCGACTGGACCTGCAGGGCCGGAGGGATTCGAGAGCAGAGCGACAAAAAAAGGCAGCCTTTCGGCTGCCGTGTGATCCAGCTGGGGCTCGAACCGGACCGAGCGTTAAGGAATTGCCCGGTGGGCAATTCCAGCGAAGGTGCCAGCCTGCAGGCGAGCGGGTTCGGGAGCAGACATAAAAAAGGCAGCCTTTCGGCTGCCGTGTGATCCAGCTGGGGCTCGAACCCAGGACCCCATCCTTAAAAGGGATGTGCTCTACCAGCTGAGCTTACTGGATCTGTACCTTTTGCGAGTGCAACGATGTTAGGCAAAAAAAGTTCCCGTCAAAAAAATATCCCTCTCGTATTGCGCGGAATACGATATCATTTGGCCTGCCGACGCCAAATTGTCATCATATTCACGCGACCATCTGGAAGGAATGAAACGCAATATCTTCAAGGATAAAGTCGTTATTATCACCGGCGCCTCGTCCGGTATCGGCAGAGCTACAGCGCGAGAGTTTGCGCGTAAAGGAAGCAGAAGTAGTCATTGCCGCCCGCTCTGCCGAAAAACTGGCTCTCCTGGAGAAGGAGATCACCGCCATGGGTGCTGAGGCACTGTCGTGCGTGACCGATGTCTCCTCAGAGGACGACTGCAGGAAAATGGTAGAGGCAACTGTGCTGAGATTCGGTACGGTGGATATCCTCATCAATAATGCCGGCATATCAATGAGAGCTTCATTTAACGATGCAGATATCATTGTATTAAAGCGACTTATGGATGTCAATTTCTGGGGAACTGTCTACTCCAGCAAAATATGCTCTTCCATATATTGTCACTAACAGGGGATCAGTTGTGGGGTTCTCATCCACAGCAGATTTCACACGGCCTGCCCGGCCGTACCGGCTACTCGGCCGTCAAAGTTCGCCTGCACGGGTTCCTTGAGACCCTCAGGATCGAGAACCTGAAGGAGAAGCTGCACGTCATGAATCATCGCACCGGGTTTTACGACATCAGAGATAAGCAAAACGCACTGACGGCTGATGGCTCACCTCCAGGGTAATTCGCCGCGGGAGGAAAAGAAGCTGAAGTCTCCTGAATTTGTGGCACGATGGGTACTCAGGGATCAGAAAAAGAAAAGGAACAAGATGATGACATGGGCTGGCAGGTTTATCGCACTGCTGCAGAGGATCGTACCTGCACTGGTTGACTATGTCTATTATCTCGAGATGAAGAGAGAGCCCGACTCACCTCTCAAATAGCAGTCATGGCAGATCTAGCTGTACAAATACGGAGCAGGCAGAGCCTGGTACTTAAAGCGCTACCCGGACCTGTCTACGGAAGCTGATAAAAAATCCCTGAACATGGCCACCGACATTGCCAGGGAATTCTATCCAGCTGACAGGAAGTACCTTGGCGAGCCCCAGGCACTCTATTACATGGAGCTGGCAAGGGTGACCGCAGGCGATAAGGCCTGACGCTGCCGGCAGTGATGATTGCATTGCTTTCCGGTGTAAGGGAGGACAGCCCGCAGTGGGAGCACATGAGCCCTCTAACGACCCGTCAATAAAGGAAGTGGATGAAGGCCTGTCCGCCGCGTGACAGCCCTGAAGGGACGCGACTTCACAGGTCAGGCCGAGAACTTCCGGAAGCTTTTGCTGACACTCGCCGACGACGGCAGGGTTCATTCTGATTGCGCTGACCGTGCAGAAGAGCTCCTGACGGATACGGCGGCTCGAACTGGCTGCCGGAGAAGGAGCGCCTGCCGGTGGCCTCGGAGACATACTTCCTTTTTGCACCGCTGGCCCACCGTCTCGGGTACTATAACATCAAGTCGGAGATGGAAGATCTGTCAATGAGGCTCATGGAACCTGCCGAGTATCATGAGATAGAGGCCAGACTGAAACAACGACGACCTCCCGGAACAGGCTCATACGGGAATTCGGGCAGCCTGCCTGCGGAGAAGCTGGACGCACTAGGGCATAAAGTACGAGCTAAGAGCCGTACCAGAATCCATACACTACTCCTGGCAGAAAGATAAAAAAGCAGGGGGTTGCCATTAGAGGGGGTTTTGGTTCCTCTTCAGCCATACGCATCATCGTCGACACGGGATGCCGCATGTAGAAATCGTCATGCTGGCAGGTCTATTCGGTGGTGACCGATCTTTACCAGCCTGACCCCAGCCGCATGCGCGACTGGATACCATTGCCGGAAGGGCGAACGGCTATGAGGTCGGCTTCCGTACCACCGTGGTTGACGGGCTTACCGCAGGTGGGTAGAAGGTCCAGATATCGCACCAGGCGGGGATGGAGGTGAAGATAAGCCGAGAAATGGCCTTGCTGCCCACTTCCGCTACAAGGGAATCAGGGGCGATGGCGGCCTTGATACATGGATGGCACAGATGCGCGAGGTGCTGGCTACCGCGGGATAAGGAAGAGGCAACTTTATCGGGAAAAATAAGACCCGGCCTCTAGTCCGGTCAAAGTTTTTCGGTCTTCCGCCCGAAGGAGAATATCCGGGCAGCTGCCCGGCGGGGAGCCACGCTGCTAGACTTTGCCTTTGACATCATCCAAGAGGTGGGGTCGAAATGCGTAGGGGGCAAGGTCAACGGACGCAACGTGCAACTGAAACAGAAGCTGCAGAACGGAGACCATGTGTCAGTCATCACCTCGGTGAAACAGTCGCCCAAACGCGACTGGCTGTCGTTTGTCTGCATCACCAACGAGGCCCGGGCCGAGTTCGAACAGGCACTCGATGGGGAGAAGGTCGGGGTGGCCCGGAGGGAAGGAGATGCTGGACAGAGGAGGATGAAGACTGGAAGTCCTCACAAACCATGGTCTAGACTCCTGCAGGAATATGGCTGGAAGTCATCACAGAACACTTCTTGTTCAGCATACAATAGGGAATGACCTCCTTCCAGCAAGGAAATACTGCTTGGCCCCAGGACCAGCAACCCAAAAGAAGTGCCCAGCTCCCCAAACCACAGCACCCATAAAGCAACCAGATAACTGATTCTCTTGTGATGATGAGAAGGGTTGGAGGCTGGATTTACAGAGATGGCAAAATGCTGCAACCCAGTCTTTGGCAAACCATATGTGGGCTTGTAACCATCCTTGGGATAGGAGATGCAGGGCCACGTGCCAATGCCCCAATTTCACCTGTTCTGACTTCCCTCAGGTATTGCAGCACAATGGACCAGCTAAACACCTCAAGAGGCTCCTATGACATGTGATGAGAGCTAACAGGGTGGGGAACCTGGGCATAGTTGCACGTATTTCAAAATACTGTCTAAATACAGTATCATAAAAAATTTACCTACAGGATGGATAACAATTGTTGAGGCAGGGTGGGGGCTCCTGATTCCCAAATAAAGACATCCTCTATAACTGGTGGGGAGATACAGTCGGTAAGAGGCATACCAGTCAGGCCCAGGTGGATAGTAATCAGGCAGTCAGAACCAGTCAGGCAGTCGGCAGTCAAAACAGTTAGCAGTCAGCCATCAAAAACAGTCAGCAGTTGGGTATCCTCTTCCTGTGTCAGAGCCTCAAAACTGATGGCTGGAGACTGCAGAGACTGCCTTTCAATCCTGGGATAGGTTGTACAGGGCAGTAGCCATACGTAAC
>JAXHLF010000031.1:0-22215 GCA_034522515.1 Bacteroidales bacterium
GTATTGCTCGGCCTGCGTCGCAAGGTTGTATGCGGCAGCCGGGAGGTATTGGCCTCTCGTTTTCCCGTGGTATTGTATGCGGTCAATCAGTTCCTGAGGATGCTCAACCCGTACCCCCATTGCAAAAGGCTTGTATTCAAGCTTCACTCCGAGGGAAGCGAGCATTTGGTAAATATCCCTTGCTGAATGGCCAGTAGCGAGAATAATATCATCTGCCCTGAACACCTCGTTGCCGTTGACTGTCACTCCACGGAAGAGGCCGTTCTCAATCATCATTCCCGTAATGCGTTTTCCAAACAGCACCTCTCCACCTGCGCCGGTGATGCTGTCCCTGATTGCGGTGACGACTCCCGGCAGTCTGTCGGTGCCCAGATGGGGATGGGCCTCAAACAGTATGGCCGGATCAGCACCGTGCAGTACGAGCAGTTCGACCACACGGCGGTTATCGCCTCTTTTCTTCGACCGTGTATAGAGCTTTCCGTCAGAGAAGGTGCCTGCACCACCCTCACCGAAGCAGTAATTTGAGTCAGAATCCACAATATGTTTTGTGCTGATGGCTGCCACATCCCTCTTGCGCTCCTTTACCTCCCTGCCCCGCTCCAGAATCACAGGCTTCAGTCCGGCCTCAATCAGGCTCAGCGCCGCAAAGAGGCCAGCAGGACCGCTGCCTGCCACGAGCACCTCCCGGGCCCGGGAAACATCCCTGACCTTCAGCGGGGGTATCACCTCCGGTGGTTCGTCAGCACCGATGATCTGAACGGTAAGGTTGATTTTTATCTCCGGCCGGCGGGCATCAACGGAACGCCTTATGATGCGAAGGGTGAAATCATCCCTCCCGATCTTACTGACCAGATATGTCTTTAACGAAGCCTCGTCAAAGGCTGTCTGAGGAGGCAGAACCAGGCTCAGGTCCTCAGCCATGACTATTCAAAATGGAAAGAGAGTACCCATATCTGGGACCTCAATGACTGGATTGAATTGACGTAGGCAGGGTAACGGTCATCAGGATCATGTACCAGGACGTCAAAGAGACCGTTGGACATCTTTGCTTCAATGGTAAGCTTGAAATAGGGAAGATAAAAGTCTATCCCCGCACCTACCTCATAGTACAGGTCGGCCCTCTTCAATCTCATGTATACGTTTCTCGAGTCATCATATTCCTTCTTGCCGGCCAGGTCATACCTGAAGTTTACACCGCCAATCAAATAGGGTCTCGAGTTGTTCAGCCTCATCCCCTTGGCCTTGATAAGCAGGGGGAATTCGAGGAATGATGACTCCAGGATTTGCGTCTCGCCCCACAGGGCGCCGGTCGAATCGTAAAAATTAATATTCCGCTGCCCGAACGAGACCCCCGGGAGGAACCTGATATCAAAATAGGTCGCGGGACGGTAGTCAGTGACAATTTGTATGTTCAGGCCGGGTTTGAGAGACACCACTTCGGCTTGGAGTCCTGACTCACTGTTCATTTTAATATTGAAATCCATGGTGTTGGCACCCATGCTGAAGCCGAAATGAAGCAGCCTCTCATCGTAATTCGAGTCATTCTTGGGCTTCGCTTTCTGTGCTGTCAACACAGCAGGGATCAACAGAAAGAGAAATATGGCAGTCCTTTTATTCACAATTACGAAGAGTCCTAAATCATGAAACGCAAATATCCTTAATTGATTGCATCTGGAGACTATCAGGGTCTGAAACCATAATATATACTGGCTATCCCTCCTGTCAGCCTCGTCTGTTTCACCCCCGTAAAACCCGCCAGGAGCATCAGTTCCAGGAACCTTTCGTTGTCGGGAAATGACATCACCGATTCGGGCAGGTATGTATATGCGTCAGGGTCGCCTGACACTTTCCTTCCTATCCGGGGAAGTACCCGTCTGAAATATAGTCCGTATATCTGTTTCAGGGGGAACCATGAGGGCCTTGAAAACTCCAGTACCATCATCATTCCTCCCGGTCTGAGGACCCTGCACATCTCGCGGAGGCCGGCAGCCGTATCTTCAAAGTTCCGGACACCGAAGGCAGACATAGTCACATCAAATGTTCCGTCGCCGAATTCCATTGCCTGCGAGTCTCCCTTAACAAGCTCTATCCTCTCTCCGAGACCCATCCGGGTGATCTTCCGGCGGCCCTCCTCAAGCATCTTCCCGCTTATGTCTATCCCGGTGACCTTCTGCGGTCCGAGCTTCAGGGCCGCTATGGCCAGATCACCTGTACCTGTGGCAACATCAAGCATAGTCACCGGCTTGATATTAAGCCCTATAAGGTCAATCGCCCTGCTCCTCCAGCGTCTGTCAGTACCCCATCGACAGGATTCGGTTGAGCTGCTCATAATGCCGCGATATGGAATCGAACATCGCCTCAACCTGTTCCTTCGGAGCACCTGTATGTTGTTTTTTCTCAGGCATCATTTTGCAATGGAGCGCCAAAGATACCCTTAAAAATGTTTACATTTACCCCTCTTAAACAGATATCCCATGAGAAAGACTGTACTGATCACCGGTGCAACCTCAGGCATTGGTGAAGCGACCGCAGTTAAGTTTGCAAAAGCATCTGACAGACTAATTATTACAGGAAGAAGGAAAGAGAGACTCGACGAGCTCACTGAGCACCTTGTCACCAGCTATGACGTGGAGGTCCTGCCTCTCTGTTTTGATGTCAGGGTGAAGAGTGAAGTCGACAGTCATCTCGGCAGCCTCCCTGATGACTGGAAGAAGATAGATATCCTCGTAAATAATGCCGGGCTGGCCGTAGGACTTGGGCATATAGACGAAGGAGACACTGACGACTGGGACCGCATGATCGACACTAATGTCAAAGGGCTGCTCTATGTCACCCGGGCTGTCTCTCCGGGTATGGTGGAGAGAGGGCTCCGGACACATAATAAATATCTCGTCCATAGCAGGCAAGGATGTCTATGAGAACGGGTCTGTCTACTGCGCATCAAAACATGCCGTCGACGCTCTTTCGAAGGCCATGCGCATTGACCTCCTGAAGCATGGCATCAAGGTTACCAACATTGCACCCGGAATGGCGGAGACGGAATTCTCTCTCGTCCGCTTCAAGGGAGACAACGATAAGGCATCGGCAGTCTATACGAACATCGAACCTCTCAGAGGTGAAGATATTGCCGGAGTGATCTTCTATTGCACCAACCTGCCCGATCACGTATGTATAAATGACCTGGTGATAACTCCGACGGCACAGGCAAACGCATATACCAGTTACAGAAAAACGAATCAGTCATGAAAAGAAGAATTTTTGTCCCACTCGCAGTTGCTGCGCTGCTGCTCATGGCAGCACAGGATATGAACGGCATAGATACATCCGATACCAGGATCGATGTCACAGCCGGCTGTCAGCACCACGCATATTGCATTCATCTATGCAGAGGATCTCTGGGTAATGAATGCCGACGGCACCTCTCCCAGGCGGATGACCGTTGATGAGGGTATAGAATCTGACCCCTGCTTCTCTCCTGACGGTAAACTGATAGCTTTCAGCGCCCAGTATGACGGCAACACTGACGTGTTCATCATTCCAGTCGAAGGCGGTCTGCCGGTGAGGCTCACATGGCACCCGGGAAACGACCTTGTCAGGGGTTTTACCCCAAATGGTACAGGTGTTCTGTTTGCATCCCAGAGGTCATCATTCAGCGGCAGGTACCATCAGCTCTATAACGTTGGCATCAGCGGAGGGTACCCTGTTAAGCTGGAGATACCCAACGCCTTTGATGCAACCTATTCGCCCGACGGCAGAAGGATGGCATATAACCCTCTATATCAGGCCTTCGGGCAGTGGAAGAACTACAGGGGCGGGACAGTCTCAACCATCTGGCTCTATACTTTTACAGACCGGTCCGTGGTCAAAATTCCCCAGCCTGAAGGCGGGTGCAATGACATCGAGCCCATGTGGATCGGAGATAAGGTATATTTTCTGAGCGACAGGAACGGGGAGTTCAACCTCTTTCCTATAAGGTCAGCGGCGGTGAGATAATTCAGCTTACGAAATATGAAGATTTCCCCGTACTGAAGGCTTCAGCCGGCACTGGCACAATAGTCTTTGAACAGGCCGGTTACCTGCATTCTTTTGAGACCTCCTCCGGGACAACGGCTAAACTGAAGGTTGGCATTGCAGCTGACCTTCTTGAATTGAGGCCCCGGTACGTTCAGGGTCCAAATTTCATCCGCGGTGGTGACATCTCACCTACCGGTACCCGCGTTGTGTTTGATTACAGGGGAGAGATTGTCACACTTCCTGCCGAGAAGGGAGACCCGAGAAACATTACCCTCACCGCTGGCGTACATGAAACATATCCGTCATGGTCACCTGACGGAAAAACAATCGCCTTTTTCTCCGATGCCTCGGGGGAATACACCCTTCACCTCAAGCCACAGGACGGTAAAGGGGAGCCGAAGATATTCACACTGCCGGGAACAGGATTTTATGCTTTTCCGAAATGGTCACCTGACAGCAAAAAGATCACCTTTGTTGACAACGGGAAGGAACTTTTACCTGCTCGACATTCAATCAGGAGTAATTAGCAAGATCGCTTCTGACGACCTTTACTTCCCTGGCCCCTTCAGGGGAATGTTCGGCGACTGGTCATCAGATTCCAGGTGGATCGTCTACACCAGAATAATGCCTACTTATTTCAGGGTTGTTTACCTCTATTCCGTTGACCAGCAGAAGTCATTCCCCGTCACCGACGGTTTGAGCGATGCCTCGGAACCCGTATTCGATCCCAATGGAGAATATGTATATTTCTTTGCTTCCACAGATGCCGGCCCGGTGTTGAACTGGTTTGACCTTTCATCGGCAGATATGAGGAGCACAAACTCAATCTACGTCGTTACCCTGAGAAAAAGAGATCACCTCCCCGTTTTCAAAGGAAAGTGATGAAGAGAAAGGAATAGAGGAAAAGGCTGATGCTGAAGAACCTGCCCCCAAAGCCCAGGACAAAACCACAAAGAAAGATGCAAAGAAGGATAGTGCACCTGAGGTTAAGACGAACTTGCTGAAGATCGATACCGAAGGACTGCAGGATAGAATAGTCAATGTCCCGGTCTCTGCCGGCAACTATGCAGGTCTTGGCGTTGCCGGAACGGGTGAAGTACTATACGTGGTAAGGCCTGACGGGCAGGGCTCGTCAAAGCTTCACAAATACTCTGTTAAGGAGAGGAAGGATGAGGAGGTGATGGAGCTTGACAACTACACTGTCAGCGCTGACCGTAAGAAAATGCTATATAACAAGGGTATGACATTCGGGATAACCGCTGCCGGAAAGAAACCGGAACCCGGAAAAGGGATCCTCAGCACCGGAGCCATGTCGGTCAGAATCGATCCTGTTGCCGAGTGGCCGCAGATATTTGACGAGGCATGGAGAATCAACCGCGATTACTTCTATGACCCGGGGATGCATGGTGCCGACTGGACCGCCATGAAGGTGAAGTATTCTCAGTTCCTGCCTGACATTGCATGCAGAAGTGACCTCAATCGGGTGATACAATGGATGTGCAGTGAACTCTCCGTTGGCCACCACAGGGTGGGCGGCGGCGACAGGATGAGCACTCCTTCGAGAGTGGGAGGAGGATTGCTTGGCGCTGACTTCAGCGTGGAGAACAACCGATACCGGTTGAAGAAGATCTACGGCGGATTGAACTGGACGCCTGATCTGAGGTCGCCGCTGACGGAACCTGGACTGAACGTAAAGGAGGGTGAGTACATCCTTGCCATCGACGGAAGGGATGTCACGGCTGACAGGAATATACACTCATTCCTTGAAAACACCGACGGAAAGATAATCGAGCTGACCATAAGCCCCAATCCCGTTTATGCAGGATCAAGGGTGATAAAGGTTGTGCCTGTAGGCAATGAAAGCAGCCTGCGCAACCGCGACTGGGTGGAAGGGAACCTCAGGAAGGTGACCGAAGCCACGGACGGCAGGGTGGCATATGTTTACGTGCCCAACACATCGGGCCAGGGGCATGAATATTTCAAAAGATATTTCTTCCCCAGGCAGACAGGCAGGCAATCATCATTGATGAGAGGTTCAACGGAGGCGGATTGATAGCCGATTACTACATTGATCTGCTGCAAAGGCCCCTGCAGTCGTACTGGAACATGCGTTACGGCAGGGACCTCAAGACCCCCAGCGCTTCAATCCAGGGACCTAAGGTAATGATCATCGATGAGACAGCCGGATCAGGAGGCGATATGCTTCCCTGGATGTTCAGGAAATTCAAGGTCGGCACTCTTGTTGGCAAGCGCACGTGGGGAGGCCTGGTGGGGACACTCGGTTTTCCCGAGCTGATGGACGGGGGCTCGGTGACGGCACCCAACCTGGCTATCTGGACTGACGAAGGTTTTATTGTGGAGAACGTAGGGGTGGCACCGGACATTGAAGTTGAACAATGGCCTGCAGATGTGATTGAGGGAAGGGATCCTCAGCTTGAGAAAGCCATTGAGGTGGCGCTGAAGGAGCTTGAAAAGAACCCGCCAGCACAGCCGGTGAGGCCGCCATATCCGGTGAGAGTAAGGAAATAGCAGCCGGCAATAGAGGGGCGAGCGTAAAGTCCCGACATTGTATGTCGGGATAGTGAGCAGCCAGACTGCAGGGGAGGCAATTGGCAGTCGGCAGTCGGCAGTCCACAGTTAAAACCATTCGGCAGTTGTAACTTATTGATAGACTGAAGTCCCGACACTGCGTGTACGGGATTGAGTCTCCTCTTGTGTCGGAGCCTCAAACTGAAGACTTTACAAATACAGGCAATTAAATAATCAGGTAAAACAGATGTACGACCATAAATACCTTCTGGAGTTCACAACGGAACTATTCATGCGCATTGGCTGCAACCGGGATGATGCCGGTGCTGTTGCCTCAGTGCTCGTTGCTGCCGAGCTGCGCGGCCACTCATCACATGGCATGATAAGGATCAAGGAGTATTATGACCTCTGGAAGACAGGACGGGTGAATGTCACCCCTGAAGTGAGGGTGGTTCACCAGACCCCGTCTACCGCTGTAGTCGACGGAGACAGGTGCTTCGGGATGATAGCAGGCGTAAGGTCCATGAAGCTGGCTATTGAGAAGGCTGCCTCCACCGGCACAGGGTGGGTGGCAACAAAAAACTCAAACCACTTCGGCATTGCCGGGTACTATGCCATGATGGCTCTTGAGCATGATATGGTGGGGATATGCGTCACCAACGCCAACCCTCTTGTGGTGCCCACATGGTCGGTGAGCAGATACCTCGGCACCAATCCTCTTGCAGTGGCTGTACCGGCACTGCAGGAACCTCCATTCATTGCCGATTTTGCCACCACACCCATCGCCAGGGGAAAGCTCGCCGTTTCGGAAAAGAAGGGGGAGAAGGTGCTGCTGGGTTTTGTGCAGGATGCCGAGGGCAACCCGTCGGATGACCCGGGGATCCTGCGACAGGGAGGCGGTATGCTGACCCTGGGAGGCGACCGACCCCACGGGAGCCACAAGGGTTACTGCATGGCGGCCGTGGTTGACATATTCAGTTCTGTTTTCAGCGGCGCCAACTTCGGGCCTTTTGTGCCACCAAGCGTGGCATACCTGCCAGTGCCCGAAAACCAGCCAGGGGAAGGAACAGGGCATTTCTTCGGTGCCATGCGCATCGATGCCTTCAGGCCTGCGGATGAATTCAAGAGTTCAATGGACCATTGGATAAGAACATTTCGCAATGCAAAACCGATAAAGGGGGAGACAAGGGTACTTATCCCGGGTGACCCTGAACGGGAAGCCGAGGAGCAGCACAGGAAATCCGGGATTAAGCTGGTCCCTGCCGTGGTTGATGACCTCCGCACACTGGCTGCTGCCCTGGGAGTTGAATTCCGGGAGCAATAGCTAAGGCTGCCGTCCCGACACTTCTTGTTCGGGCTTGAGTCTCCTCCTGTGTCGGAGCCTCAGGCTGAGGACTGCCTTACCCTTCCCTGCAGTCTGGCTGCCTCACTATCCCGACATACGAATGTCGGGACTTTACGCTCGCCCCTCTACTCCCTGCTCCCTACACAAATCCCTGCCTCCCTGAGGACCTCAAGGTATTTGGCGGAAAAGAATTCATTGTCAGCCTTCTTGTAACGAACCTCTGTAAAGACCTGTGCAAGAGTCTCCTTGTTGTTTTCCCTGATGAACTGAAGAGAGTCAGCCCGAGCCTCCTTAGCCCTGTAGATATCGTCTATCATTGACGGAGAGTAGTCGCGATACCTCTCATGATGCACCACTGCTTCAAGCGGCAACCTGTCAGGCTGCTCAGGTACCAACGACGGATAACCCATTGTGACTGTGGCGACAGGCACCACCCCTTTTGGCAATTCCAGAATATCGATAATCTGGTCTGCGTTGTAAGTGACTGTACCCAGGTAGCATATGCCCAGTCCCTCCTCCTCGGCAGCATTGCACACTGTCTGTGCAACAAGCAGCGCATCGATGGCAGCCGTCATGAACGAAAGGAAATTGTCATAGCCGGGCTCCGCCTCACGCTGCCGGCACCAGAGGTTGAACCTGTTGAAGTCGGCACAGAAGGTCAGCACCACCGGCGCCTCCGTCACCATCGGCTGATTGAAATGCGCCGGTGCCAGTCTCTTTTTCATTTCCGCATCACGGGTTACTATAATGCTGTAAACCTGCATATTGCCTGTGGTTGAAGTCCTCGTTCCCGCATTGAGGATCCGGTCAAGAAGCCCGCTCTCTATCTCCTTAGCCTCATACCGCCTGACAGTCCTCCTGGTAAAATATGTGTTGTTCATCTTTGTAGTTTTAATCCGCAGCAAAATAATTAAATAACGTTAAAAAAAACTCTGACAAAATTCCTTATCTTACCTTAGCAATATAAATAAGCAACCCAAAACAACCCTTTATGAAAAAATTTCTGACAGTAGCTTTGGTAATTGTGCTTGCCGGTTCATGCGGCCTGTGGGCACAGAAGAAGGAGACCAGGAAAGATGCGAAGGGATCTGAGACGCAGATCAAGCCTTCCGTACCCACCTCCTTATTCAGTAACATAACATTCAGGTCGGTGGGCCCGGCATGGGCTTCAGGGAGAATTGCCGACCTCGCGGTAAATCCGAAAAATCATTCCGAGATATATGCCGCGATAGCTTCAGGCAACATCTGGAAGAGCGTGAACAATGGTACCACATGGCAACCAATATTTGACAAATACGGTGCCTATGCCATTGGCTGCATTGTAATTGATCCAAACAACTATAATGTTGTATGGGCCGGAACAGGAGAGAACAACCACCAGCGCGCACTCGGCTGGGGTGACGGTGTCTATCGTTCAGACGATGCAGGTGCCAGCTGGAAGAATATGGGGCTGAAGGAATCACGGCAGATAGGCGGTATCGCCATCGATCCCCGCAACAGTGATGTTATCTATGTGGCTGCTGAGGGATCAGTGTGGGGGCCCGGCGGCGAACGCGGACTGTATAAAACCATAAACGGGGGCCAGTCGTGGGAAAAGATACTCAATATCAGCGATAACACCGGCATCAACAACGTTGTGCTCGACCCGCGCAATCCAGACGTGATCTACGCCACCAGCGAACAGCGGCGCAGGCACGTGGGGCTGAAGATAAGCGGCGGCCCGGAGTCGGCTGTATACAAATCAACAAACGGAGGCATGACATTCGATAAGATCATGAAGGGCCTCCCGGGAGGTGACATAGGCGGTATGGGTATCGCAATCTCGCCTGTAAACCCTGACGTGCTCTACCTCATCGTGGAGGCACAGGGCGAATCGGGCGGCTTCTACAGGACAGTGAACAGGGGCGCCTCATGGGAGAGGATGAACTCATACCATGCCAGCGGACAGTATTACAACAAGATCATCTGTGACCCGAAGGATGTTGACCGGGTCTTCAGCCTTGACACCTACACCCAGGTCACCCTTGACGGAGGCAAGACTTTTACAAGGGTAAGCAACGAGGGACGCCATGTGGATGACCACGCCATGTGGATCGATCCGGATGACACAAAACACTTCTATATAGGCGGCGACGGCGGCATCTATGAGACCTGGGACGACGGTAAAAACTTCATCTTCAAGTCGAATCTGCCCGTTACACAGTTCTACAGGGTGGCTGTTGATAACTCCTACCCCTTCTATTATATATACGGTGGCACCCAGGACAACAACTCCATGGGAGGCCCTTCGGCAAGCACAAGTGACGGAGTGACCAATGATGACTGGTTTGTGACACAGGGAGGCGACGGTTTCTGGGTGGCTATTGACCCTGCAGATCCGAATATCGTCTATACCGAATCACAGTACGGCAATGCAGCGCGCTATGACCGGAAGAGCGGACAGAGTGTCAGCGTCAAGCCATACCCCGGAGAGGGGGAGCTTACCTACCGCTGGAACTGGCATACCCCCATCCTCATAAGCCCGCATAACAACAAGCGTATCTACATGGCTGCGAACTTCCTCTTCCGCAGCGAGGATCAGGGCAGCAACTGGAATAAGATATCTCCTGACCTCTCCAGGAATGAGGACAGGGATAAGCTCAAGGTAATGGACAAGTACTGGCCGGCTGACGCCGTCGCCAAAAACAGGTCCACCTCACTCCTGGGCACAATCATAGCACTCACCGAGTCGAAGGTTCAGAAAGACCTACTCTATACAGGCAGCGATGACGGCGTGATATCGGTGACGGAAGACGGCGGGGCAAACTGGAGGATGATCAAGACCTTCCCGGGTGTGCCGGAATATGCCTATGTGAGTGATATCCTGGCCGACAAGTTCAATGCTGACATTGTCTACGCCACATTCAACAATCATTTGCGTGACGACTTCAAACCCTATGTTCTGAAGAGCACCGACAGGGGAATGAACTGGGCCTCAATCAGCGCCAATCTCCCTGTTAACGGCCCCGTGCATACTATTGAGCAGGATCACCTGAACCCGAATCTGCTTTTCCTGGGTACAGAATTCAGCTTCTTCGTCTCATTCGACGGCGGCGCAAGCTGGACCGAGTTCAACAAGGGACTCCCGACAATCGCTGTCCGCGACATAGCCATCCAGGAGCGTGAAAATGACCTCGTCATCGCAACATTCGGAAGGGGATTCTATGTGATAGACGACTACACACCGCTCCGCAACTACAAAAAGGAGTTATCCGGTAAGCCCGGCTACATCTTTCCGGTCAGGGATGCAAAAATGTTTGTCCAGAACAGTGAGTTTGACAACCAGGGTTCAATGTACTATATCGCCAAAAACCCGTCTTACGGTGCAACTGTAACTTACTATGTAGACACTGTTCCGAAAACTGATATGGATATCAGGAAGGATAATGAGAAGAAGCTCTTTGAAAAGGGTGAGTACATTCCTCAGCCTGCGGCCAGGGAGCTGAGCCTGGAAGAGAGGGAGATCAAACCCTATCTCATCTTCACCATTACCGATGATGCCGGAAACGTCATCCGTAAACTCTACAAGTCGGCATCAAAGGGTGTAGGCCGGGTGACATGGAACTTCACCTATGCCGGTTATCAGCCGGTCAGGGCAGCTGAAAAGTTCAACCCTGTCTCAGAGGGAGAGGGTCGCGGCAGATGGGGCGGCGGAGGCATCTCGGTGATGCCAGGCAAATACTTCATCTCAATGGCAATGTATGCCAAGGGTGAGGTTAAGGAGCTTGCCGGTCCCGAACCGTTTGTCTGCAAACCTCTTGACATAGTGACGATGCCTGTCACCGATGCTGCGGCAAAAGAGGGTTGGCTCAAGGAGATGACCGCCTTTGCGAAGACAGCCTATGGTGCCATCTCTTATGCTGCCGAACTCGAGAGCAATGTGAACACCATCATGCAGACCATACATCAGACGCCCGAAGCACCGGCATCGCTGATGAAGGAAGCTGCTGCACTCAGCGATGAGATGAGTGAGATCACCTATCTCATCAGGGGTATTTCCGTCGGTGCCAGTACCGAGGAGACTCCGCCGTCACCGGTATCACTGTCGGCACGGCTCTCAGCCATGTCAAGATCGCTTTACGGCAACATGGGTGACATTTCCGGGATCGCCGACCAGCAGTTCCGGATCCTGAAAAAGGAGTTCCCCGTTTTGCTTGAAAGGATACAGAAGGCAGGAGTGGCTGTTGAGGCTATGAATGCCAGTCTGGATGAGATCAGGGCTCCGTGGACTTCAGGGAGGGTGCCGAAACTGTAGGAATCTGCGATTTGAGATTCGCGCTCTGAGATTTACAATCTGAGCTCTGCAAATAAACTGAGCCCCCGATACGCCAGACGGCTGTCGGGGGCTTGTTTTGTGATTTGGAAGAATTACCAAAATGCTGCCTGCTGAATACTGCTGACTGCCGCCTGCCGGCTGAAGACTGAGAACTGAAGATTACCTGCTGAATACTGCTGACTGCCGGCTGAAGACTGAGGACTGAAGACTGACTCACTCCTTGCTAAAACCTCTTCGTATACGCATGGCAGTATGGAGTTTTCCCGTTCCGGAAATAGTAATCCTGGTGATATTCCTCTGCAGGATAGAACTCAGACGCCTTAGTCACCTCCGTGGCCACCTTCACTCCCTTTGCCTTCAACACTCCCAGCAGCCTGTCCGCCACTTTCTTCTGCTCAGCGTTCTTGTAGAAGATCTCTGATCGGTACTGGTCTCCTATATCAGGGCCCTGTCTCCCCACCTGTGTGGGGTCATGTGTCTCGAGGAAGAGCTTAAGCAGCTTTTCGTAAGAAGTCTTTTGGAGGTCGTACGTCACCTTCACAGTCTCCGCATGTCCGGTATTTCCGGTACAAACTTCACGGTAAGAGGGATTTTTAATATGGCCGCCTGTATAACCTGACACCACGGCCATCACTCCAGGCTCTTTCTGAAGGAAGTATTCAACGCCCCAGAAGCAGCCGCCGGCAAAGAGAGCTGTTCCGTAGTTACCTGCAGGGAGAACCGCCGGCACAAAATCGAGTGAGACGGAGTTGACGCAGTGACGAGTATTCTTCGGGGTGAACCCCTCACCTGTAAAGACATGTCCCAGGTGACCGCCGCATGATGCGCATACAATTTCAGTCCGACTCCCGTCGGCATCTTTTATACGCTTTACTGCGCCCGCGACCTCTTCGTCAAAACTGGGCCACCCGCACCTGGCGTCGAACTTTGTGTCAGAGTGATAAAGTGCATTGCCGCACTGCTTGCAGAGATAAGTACCCTTTTCGTTGAATTTTTCATATATACCCGTAAACGGATATTCGGTTGACTTGCTGATGATTATTTTTGATTCGGCAGCTGTCAGATCATTATATGCAGGCCTCTCCTGCGATGTCATTTCCTTTTCCATTGAAAGCAAAGCTATGGTAAAAAATAGTGTTTTATAAATACCAGATTTCATTGTATCTTTTTCTTAAATAACAAACCAGTCCTTTGAAGGTTTAAAAAAACCTGCAGATCAAAATAATAATATGGCACAAATCTTGTTTTAAAAATAAAGTTAATTTTGTCACAGACTTAAAGGCAGGTAATATGAAAAAAGTTAGTCTTATCGTTGTTCTCGCATTTATTGCTGCGCTTGCGCTCAGTTCATGCAACCGTGAAGCATGCCCCGCATACAGCAGCAATGATACCGAAACAACGGAGCAGGCAGGCTGAACAAAGCTCCCTCCCTATTGCCAGTCTTGATATCTGTGATACTATGAATATAAGATTGTGGCATGTTATATTATTTCTTTTTGTCTGCGGGCCTCTCGCGGCACAGGGAGATATTGATCCGCAGAGCAGGCTTTTCTGGCGTAATGAGAGATCAATAGGTGCCTCTCTCAATTCTGACGGATGGTCTGTTATATACCGTGACCTCCGGCAGGTAAAACCATCACACAGATATTTTCTTGAAGGAAGTGTTGAAGGCTTCAAGCACCCCAAGGAGATTAAGCTCACGAACTATTATTTTCAGGGCACGGGCACCTATGTATTTGGCAAGCTCAACTCGACATGGACCACCGGGGCCGGTGTGGGTTATCAGATAGAGATCTTTGAGAAGCGCGATCTGGGTGGCGTATCAGTCAGCTGGTTCGGTGGTGCAGGAGCCACGCTCCTGTATGCCAAGCCCATTTACTATGATGTCATCGTTCTCGTAGGGCAGGACTACTACACCGTTGAAGAGCAGAAGTTTGACCTGACGATACATCAGCCTCTGGATATCATGGGGAAGGCATCGTTCTTCAAAGGCTTTGACGAGATTAAAGTATACCCCGGTCTGTATGCCAGGAGCGGGTTCAGTTTCGAGTACAGCAAGAATGACAGGGTGACACATGCAATTGAGGTGGGGGCCTCCTTCCATGCCTTTTCAAAGACCATCCCCATCATGGCCTCCGAAGACAACAAGCAATTCTTCCCAGCAATATTTGTCAGTTACCGCATCGGGATGATCGTTGATCCCCTGAATCCGGGCGGCCTCTTCAACCTGCTTCCCGCAGGCAGCCCCGGGAATAATTTACACCCTTTTTTGGCCTCTCCTTTTTATTTTGTACCTTTGTCGTTCATTTCAATAATCATATTAACGTATTAACAATGGCAAAGATTAAAGTAGCAATCAACGGTTTCGGCAGGATAGGCCGCAATGTGTTCAAACTGGCATTTGACAGGCCCGATATTGAGATCATAGGCATCAATGACCTTACCGATACAAAAACTCTTGCACATCTTCTCAAGTATGACTCTACCCAGGGTCAGTTCCCGGGAGTCACTTATGATGAGCAGAACATCATCGTCAGAGGTGATAAGATCAGAGTACATTCAGAAAAGAACCCGGCAGCAATTCCATGGGAGAGCACGCCTGACATCGTAATCGAATCAACGGGTATCTTCACCTCGAAGGAGAGTCCCAAGGGAGGATACGGCGACCATCTCAAGAACGGAGCGAAGAAGGTTATTCTTACCGTTCCCTCAAAAGATGCCATAGATGCGATGATAGTTGTAGGTGTCAATGATGAAATGCTCAAGCCTGAGCACTCCTGTGTTTCAAACGCATCATGCACAACCAACTGTCTGGCTCCCGTGGCAAAGGTTCTCAATGACAACTGGGGGATCGAGATAGGCTTCATGACCACGATACACTCATATACCAATGATCAGCGTATCCTTGATCTTCCGCACAAGGACCTTCGCAGGGCCAGGTCAGCTGCCCTGTCACAGATTCCCACCACCACCGGTGCAGCCAAATCAGTAGGTAAAGTCATCCCCGAGCTCAAAGGCAAGCTCGACGGAATCTCGGTAAGGGTCCCGACACCCACCGGTTCACTGGTTGACTTCGTGGCAGTTCTGAAGAAGGCAGCCACAAAGGAAGAGATCAACGCCGCAATGAAGAAGGCAGCCGATGGTCCGATGAAAGGCATTCTCGAATATACTGAAGACGAGATCGTTTCCGTCGACGTGATCCATAACCCTGCTTCATCCATATTCGATGCACAGAGTACAATGGTCAACGGCACGATGATCAAGGTGCTTGCATGGTACGATAATGAATGGACATTCCGCAAGATGCGTTGACCTCATTTCAATGATGGCCAAATCGCTTTAAGGCTTTCCGTCATATTACAGAAGAAGAGACGTCTCGCAAGAGCGTCTCTTCCTGTTTTATTCAGCATCGGCTGTCAGAGTACCATCTGTACATCCATGTTCACACCGGCGGCGTCACGGTAGTGCTCACCGAGCTCATGCATTGACTCATCATCCTCCTCATAGAGCCAGGTGATCTTAATCCTGAATTGGGGAGCCCTGTATTCACTGATCATGCGGAGCACATCACGCAGGGCTTTCGATGAACCACTGTTAATATATTCCAGGAATATTACCACTCTAAGCTTGGTGAACCTGCTGAGGTGCAACCTGATCCAGTCAGATAGCGGATTGTAGATGACCTCCGGTCTCTCGGCTATGGAGCGGCCCGTGATGCTCAAGGGACACCCCCCCATCCCGGATCATAGGTGATCCGGGGAGTATTGTTCTGACCCGCCTGCGAAATTATCTCCAGACTCCTGGCATTTTATCCCTGTTCAGACCGTTGAGACTATATGATGCCTGTTATTCATAACGCAGCGCTTCTATCGGATCCACCGCCGAGGCCTTGACAGCCGGCAAGTACCCTGATGCAATTCCCACAATGAAGCATGCAAGGACGCCTCCTATCACCCAGAGCCATGGAATGGTGAAGCTTTATCCCATGCCCAGCGATACCAGGTTGCCGATGATTATGCCGGTCAGTATACCCATCAGTCCTCCCATCTTACCTGATTATAACCGATTTAAAGAGGAACTGCTGCCTTATGACTGATTTCCTTGCGCCCCAGAGCCTTGCGAACACCCCACCTGCCTCTGTTTGCTCAGTGACCGAGACCAGCACTTATGTTCATCGAGGCCGATATCCGCTGCACCGAAAAGGGTTATGAGACCTATAATGGTGGCTGCAAGAGTGACATACTTGATGTTCTCCATCAGGATCGTGACGACTGGAGTCGCTTCCGGTATGTTAAAATCAGACTTGTTGCGCGGATCAAGCGTTCCGGACAATGCGGAAAATGCCTTCAGCCTCACTTGCCATCATGTCAAGACCGACCGACTTGTAGGGCATGACACCTATATTGTATGTGATGTTTGGCCTCGAAAAATACTGCCTGGCGGTGGTTATGGGGATGACCGTCACCTGGTCACCGCCCATCATACTGGTGCCTTTCAATTCGATAACACCTATGACCGCCAGCTTCAATCCTGTAGTGCCTTATCTCCTGACCCAGCGGATCAACGCCCGGGAAAAGGAACCGCACAATATCCTGCCCGATAATCACCACGTGTCTGCTGCCGAGGAGATCTCTCCTGCGAAGAAATGCTTGCGTCCCGATTCAATCTCCTGGCCGCAACAGGAAGATAATCTTCATCAGATCCTACTACGGAAATATTGGGATTGGTCTTGTTGTTCCTGAAGCGGTATTCAGCCAGTCCTGTTGCATTGAAAGAGACGGAGACCCACGCAGGCTCCTGGAACATCTCCCTGAACTCCATCGCTTCCCTGTAGGTTATGTGCGTGTGGTTCTTCGTCCGGTATTGCGCGCTGCCCATCTGGACACGCAATGACCTCGAGGTAATTGAGAACGAGTTGGCGCCCATCATTGTGAACTGCTCCGTGAGCGTGCTCTTCAGCCCGTCGATGGCAGTCAGTATTCCCACCAGGGCCATGATCCCGAACGCAATGATGGCCATCGTCAGAGCAGCCCTTACCCTGTTCGACCTTATGGCCTTGAAAGCGACCCGTACGTTCTCGTAAAATAATGTAAACCTGCTCACACTCTTCATACCTCCTGCAATAAAGGACCTGAAGTATACATCTTTTATTAATTTATGCTTACGGCTCATGCAAAATGATACCCTCAGAAAAATATATTTAAAAGTAATTAGTTGTTTATATTTGATCGAGTTATATATTTGTACTTATTAAAAGTATGAGATTATGGAGATAAAGGAACTGACAAGGGCTGAGGAGGAGGTAATGCAGATACTATGGAGGCTTAAAAAGGGCTTCATCAAGGAGATACTCGAAAAATTTGACGAACCCAGGCCTGCATATTCAACCGTAAGCACAATTATCAGAATACTTCAGGATAAGGGATTTGTTAATTACAGGGCTTACTGTAAGGACACACCAGTACTTTCCGGTCATATCAAAGGACGATTACCGCAAGTCGCAGATGAGCAGCTTCGTGAAGGGAACTATTCAAACTGTAATGCAGAAGAGACGGGTAGTTTTTTTTGCCCGTGAAGATTCCATAACAGTAAAGGAGATGGAGGAGATCATGGCGATGATGAAAAATGAAGTCGGTGATAGAAAGAAGAAATGATGAACGGCATGATTGTATATGCAGTTGAGAGCAGCATCTGCCTGACCCTGCTCTGGGCCTTTCATGAGATAGCCCTCAGGCGTGACACCCGTCACAGGAGGAACAGGTACTACCTCTTCGGGGCAATGCTCTTTTCACTCGTCGTGCCCCTGCTTGACATACGGATAGATGCACCCGGCACCATACTGCAACCGGGCGGACTGGTCTCCCTCCTGTTGCCGGAAATGGTTGTCACCCCCTCCGGATCCGCGCAGCACAAAGGGATATTATCCGGCCTGCTTCCATGGATCTATACCGGCGGTGTGATTATTGCCGCAGGATCGATAATCACAGGCGCTGCAGGCTTGATAAAACTTACCCTCAGGGGGAAGAAGAGCAGCGGAAGAGTCTACAGTCTTCGCACTCCGGGAAGTTTGCCGTGTCTTCTTTCTCAGCCTTCGGTTATATCTTCATCAGCAGTTCCGTCTCCGATGGCGATGCCGGGCGCATGATAAACCACGAGATGAAGCATATCGGGCTCGGGCATCACACCGACCTGCTGATAGCCGGGCTCATTACAATTGTTCAGTGGTTCAATCCCGCAGCATACCTCATACGGAGGTCACTTCAGTCTGTCCATGAATATGAGGCTGACAGTGAATGTATTACAGGTGGAGAAGACCCGGTCTCATACCAGGAGCTGCTGCTTGCCTATGTCTTCCGAAGCCCTGCTCCGGTCTTTCAAGTACTTTTTTCAAAAAAAATCACTTCTTAAAAACCGAATAATCATGATGACAAAGAAAAGAACGGGAGGCAGCGCTTCCCTCAAGATGATCATGGCAATCCCGCTTGCCATGGTGATGGTACTCATGTTTTCCTGCAATGACCGCAGTGAAGCTCAGAAAAATGCAGATGCGGGTGACAGGAAAGGCAGCACCCGCCGCTGCAGAGTATGTGGCCCCAGACGAGGTATTTATGGTTGTTGACCAAATGCCTGTCTTCAGGAAGTGATACAACCTACGCCGCTCTTGGGAAGTGGATTGGGGAGAATGTACAATACCCCGCCGAGGCAGCCCGGAAGGGGATACAGGGCAGGGTATTTTTAAAATTCACTATTGATTATAAGGGTAATGTTAAAGATCCGGAGGTAATAAGGAGTGTTGACCCGCTTCTTGACAAGGCCGCTCTTGACGTGATGTCAGGGTGTCCGCAATGGAGCCCGGGTCTTCAGGGAGGCAAACCGGTAAATGTCAGCATGACTGTTCCGATAAGCTTTGCTCTGAACTGAGATTTTCAGACAGGACAAAAGAGGCCCCCGGGTCTCTTTTTTTTCACATTATCATTTTTGTACATTTGCCCGGATGAAATCGGGCATTTTTTCATTTGAAAAGAGGATCGGGGCTTTCGCAGCGCTCGGAGAGGTGCTGCGCGACGGAGCTGCCGGTATGGCTGCCGGACATGCCGGGCGCTTCGCTGGGCTCATTGAAACCCTTCACCTTTCGAATCCCTGGTTCACGTCTGACAACGTAAGGCGAGCCATGGCAGCCACAGGCCACAATCTTACGGCAGAAAATCTGCGCCGGTGGCTCTCGGCCTACCCCCGGGTGACAGAAGAGCGCGAACCCTCTACCGTCGGCGTGGTCATGGCCGGCAACATCCCATTGGTCGGCTTCCATGACCTTCTCTGCGTACTTATAACGGGCAACAGCCTGCAGGCAAAACTGAGCAGCAAGGATGAACACCTGATAAAGGCCGTGACTGAGACGCTGACAGACATTGAACCCTCCTTTGCAAGCCGGGTAGAGATTACCCCTGACAGGCTGAAGGGATTCGACATGGTAATCGCCACCGGCAGCAACAACACCTCAAGGTATTTTGAATACTACTTCAGAAGAGTCCCATCCCTCATACGAAGTAACAGAAACAGCATCGCCATCCTTGACGGAACCGAGACCCCTGAAGAGCTTCATCATCTCGGAGACGATATCTTCTCCTATTTCGGCCTTGGCTGCCGCAACGTTTCAAAACTGTTTCTGCCGGAAGGGTATGACCCGGCAAGCCTGCTCAAATACTGGCACAGGTTCGAGATACTGCGGTCGCACGGCAAATATGCAGCGAACTATGACCACAATAAGGCGATAATGATTGTCAACAGGGAGCCCTTTATTGACGGAGGGTTCATTCTGCTCAGGGAAGCATCCTCACTGACTCCTCCCATGGCGGTAGTACATTATGAGTTTTACGGTGCCGGAAATGCCCCTGAGCAGTGGGCTGAATCAAACGAAAACATGATTCAGTGCCTTGCGGGGCATGGCCGCCTTCCCTTTGGCAAATCGCAACAGCCCGAATTATGGGACTATGCAGACAATATTGATACGATTTCCTTCGTTCTAAAAAAAAATAGTATACGGTGAACGTATATTAAAAAACATTAAATTGCACAGGTTGAAACTGAGAGTGACATGGTTTACAGGTTTGTGGTGTTAACTGATGAAGATGAGGCGTTTATCCGGGAGTTTGAGTTTCTCGACACTCAGACTCTTCTCGAGTTTCATTATGCCCTGCAGGAGGAGCTGGAGTTCGACAAGTCTCAGATAGCTTCTTTCTATCTGGCTACCGAGAGCTGGGAGAAGGAGGAGGAGTTTACGCTCTTTGACATGGGCGCCGGCTCATCGACAATGGAGAATGCCGTTCTGGAAGATGTCATCTTCAGAAAGAACCAGAAACTTCTTTATGTTTTTGACTTTTTCAATGACAGGGCTCTCTTTGTAGAGTATGTAGGTGAAGTCAAGGAAGAGGATGGAAGGGAATACCCGGCCTGCACCAACTCGAAGGGCCTGCCTCCCAAACAGGTCGCCTTCGGCGGTGTACCCGCAGAAATCGCAATAATCTCATTGTCACGGATGACGACGAAGACGATGTTGATGAGGAAGTCGTTGACGACGAGATCTTCTTTGAAGGTGACGATGAAGAAGGTATGTCTGAATTCGACAACATCGAAAATATTGACGAGGTAGGAGTGTCCAGCGCCTCCCATTGCCTGATCACATGAAAAATACCCTGATTGTTCTTCCCGGCCCCACCGGCGTGGGGAAGACGGAGTTTGCCATGGAGCTGGCCACAAGATTGAACTGTGACATCATCTCATGTGACTCCCGGCAGTTCTACCGTGAGATGAGGATAGGCACTGCCGCTCCCGATGATGAGCAGATGGCAAGGGTAAAACACCATTTCATCCGTTTCCTCTCCGTCACTGATTATTACAGCATCAGCCTCTTTGAACGAGATGTACTGGCACTTCTGCCCTCTCTTTTCTCCGGGAACCCGGTGACGGTGATGACCGGAGGCTCCATGCTCTACATGGATGCCGTCTGCCGCGGGATGGACGATATCCCCGATACGGATCCGGCCGTCAGGGAGAAATATATCGCGATGCACCGGAGTGAAGGCATCGAAGGACTCCGCCTGGAACTGAAGATGGTTGACCCTGTCCATTATGCCAGGGTCGATCTGCACAATCCACGCCGGATCATGCGTGCCCTTGAGATCACCGGGAGCACCGGCAGGCCTTACTCCTCTTTCCTTACCTCTCCTGTGAGAGAACGAAATTTCAGGATAATAAAGGCAGGACTGACGCGTGAGCGTGGCGAGCTTTACCGGAGGATAGACAACAGGGTTGATACCATGCTCGAAAGGGGACTTGAAGAGGAGGCAGCATCACTCGTAAGTTACCGGGGACTTAATGCCCTTAACACTGTCGGTTACCGGGAAATGTTCAGCTGGTTTGACGGGCTCATCACCCGTGAGCAGGCTGTCGGACTGATAAAGAGGAACAGCAGACGGTATGCACGCAAACAACTTACATGGTGGAACAGGGACAGTGAGATAAAATGGTTCGATGCCTCTTACAGGGGGGAAATAATCAACTGGATAGAAGGGCGGTTGGCGGACTGACCACGGCTTTAAATTGGCTCCCTGAGCCTCCTTATGACCTCTGCGGGGTCAGACGACGAGAATACTGTGTTTCCGGCCACCAGCACATCTACACCTGCATGAACCAGCACGGGGGCATTCTGAAGATCGATGCCTCCGTCGACCTCTATCAGTACATCATAGCCGCCTTCATCAATCATGCTTCTCAACTCGCCAATCTTGTTTATGCTGCCGGGGATAAAGGTCTGTCCCCCGTAGCCCGGATTGACGGTCATAAGAAGCACCATGTCAATGTACGGAAGGATATCCCTCAGGAGCATAACCGGCGAGTGCGGGTTGAGCGTAACCCCGGCCTTCATACCCAGCCTGCGTATCTCTGTCACCGTGCGGTGCAGGTTCTGGCAGGTTTCATGACCGTCAGGGTTGATAGTATATGTAATCGTTGT
>JAXHLF010000032.1:0-24097 GCA_034522515.1 Bacteroidales bacterium
TACTATTTGTTGTACCGACAGTAACCTCCCATCGTTATTATCACCATTGACGGGGGTGTAAACATACCTGATGATCCGAAGGTCAGGGCCACCATGAAACTCATTGACAGGGGGTCCGGGCAACGCAACTACGTCTCTGATCAGTATAACGTTACATACCTAAATTACAACGGCCGTATCGGCATTGAGATCAGGGGTTCCTCATCACAGGAATCCCCGAAAAAGAGTTACGGCTTCACCACACGCATGGCTGACGACATTACAAATAATAACGTAAGCCTGCTGGGAATGCCTGAGGAGAGACTGGATACTGAGGGATGGTCTTTGACACCGCACTCATCCGTGATTTTCTCTGTCACAGCCTATCGAAGGCATGATGGGCAACTATGCCTCGCGGGCCGGGTATTGCGAGGTGATCATCAACAATGCCTACCATGGACTATATATGCTCCAGGAGAAGCTCAAGGTTGACGATGAGCGGATTGACGTAACCAAAATTAAAACAACAGATAATACACTGCCGAACCTCTCCGGAGGATATATCACCAAGGCAGACAAGAAAACCGGGGGCGATTTTATCGCTTGGACAATGTACTCATGGACCGGGACCAACGTTGATTATATTCATGAACTGCCGAAACAGGAAGATGTAATAACTGCTCAGACCAACTATATCAAAAATGAATTCTTCAAGCTTGGAAACAGCCGCAAAGAACGGTGATGTGTCAGTTGTAGCGGATACCCCTCAATCATTGATGTTCCCTCGTTTATTGATTTCATGATCATGAATGAGTTCGCATCCAATGCTGACGCCTACACCTACAGCACCTATTTCCACAAGGACCGTAACGGCAAGCTAAGGGCAGGGCCGGTATGGGACCTCGACCTCACCTACGGCAATGATCTCTTCATGTGGTATCTTGACAGGAGCAAGACAAACGTCTGGCAGTTCGAGTACGGCGGGAATGATGGCTCAAGATTCTGGCGTGACCTCTTTTATAATTCACAATACAAGTGTTACCTGTCAAGAAGATGGAATCAGCTCATCATGCCGGGACAGCCGCTGAACCAGGCATCGCTGGAGGACTTTATTGACCGGACGGCAGTTTTGATAACCGAGGCTGCAGCAAGGGATTACCAGCGATGGGGAAAGACAGGAAGCCACGCGCAGCGTATTCAGCAAACATTAAGTCGTTCATAGCTAAGCACGGTTGCTCTGGATGACAACCAACCTGGGCTCATTCAGCGCGTGCAGCATCGTAACCGTGCCACAGCTGACGATCACGAAGATCCAGTATCACCCCCAGACGACGACGCAATTTCCCGATGGGGATGAGCTGGAATTCCTGGAGATCAGAAATACCGGTAGTACGGCGGCAAATCTCAGCGGCATCTATTTCAGCGGGACAGGGTTCGTTTACCAGTTCCCGGCAAATGCAACACTGGGCGCCGGTCTGAGTGTGATAATAGCAAGCAATGCCACAATTTTTCAGTCGAAATACGGATTCGCACCCTATGGAGAATTTACAAGGCAGCTCTCCAACAGCGGTGAACAGCTTCTCCTCGCAGATGCCTTCGGAACCTGGTCGATTACGTTGAATATGTCAGACAGTAGCCCCTGGCCTTATGCCGACGGCAACGGATATTACCTGAAGCTTGCGGGACTGACACTCGATAACAGCCTACCTGAAAGCTGGATAGCCTCAAATGATATTATTACGTCGGTTGAGAGACCGTCTGCTGAAATAAAATTCACAGTCTACCCCAATCCCGCCAGGGAAGTACTTAACGTAGAAGCAGACTCGGATATTAGCAGCATCAGCATCTACGACATAAGAGGCAGTCTCCTGATGAATACTCCGGCTTGAGAGCAGCCTCTGTACTGTTAGATGTCAGCAGTCTGGCCCCCGGCACCTACATCATCAGAGTCTTTACTGCCGCAGGCAGTCGCGCCGTCAAGTTCGTAAAAGATTAAGGGTGAGGGTGTAGATTGCTCTAATACTGGTAAACCCTTACATAAATCAACCTCCATCGTCCGGGGGAATATCGTATCATCGATACCCATGACCCCGCCCCAGTTTCCTCCCACTGCAACATTCAGCAGCAGGTGAAACCGTTTGTTAAAAGGCCATACCTTGTATCCAGTACCTTCATTAGCGAAAGTAAAGATCAGCAGATCATCAACGTAGACCTTATACTCATTACCCATCCACTCCAGGGCGTAAACATGGAAATCGGAATAGCAGGTCTGGACCCTTGCTTTTCCACTCTTGTGGGTTCCGAGGTGTGGTTATATGACTCGGTGTGGGCAGAAGCCACGATGATGTTTGGGTCGTACCCACATTTTCCATTATGTCAATTTCACCGCTTTTAGGCCAGTCGCCATACTCCCAGTCGGTTGGCAGCATCCAGATTGCCGGCCACATCCCCCTGCCGTCAGGGATTCTGGCCTTCACCTCTATTCTGCCATAGAGCCAGTCACCCTTGCCCTTGGTCCTGAGCCTGGCTGAGGTATAACCTAATCCCTCGTAATCTTCCTTATGCGCCGTGATGTGAAGGATCCTCTCCTTTACCTCTGCATTTTTCAGCCTGTCGGCGGTATAGTACTGCGCTTCATTATTCCCCCATTTCCAGGCATTCCCCTCCGTGTCGAAGCCCCATTTAGAGGCATCGGGTAACCCGTTATAGTTGAATTCATCACTCCATACCAGGGTCTTTTCGCCGGTACCCGGCTCAAGGGGTAGAAACTCCGGGACTTGCTTTTTCGTATTCCGGAGCCAAAAAGTGCAATCAGTCAGGAGAATCAATCCTAAGCTTGTGCCATATTTTTCATCTTTATAGTTAATTCTACTCAATGATAAATTCTCGCATGAAGTCCCTCGCTTGGAATTCGGACCTATCCATACATCAAACTCACCGGGTTCAATTACAGTCTCCTTGCCGTTAAAGAAGTGCCAGGTCAGCTGCCGTGAGGATGAACTCCACCTCAGCCGCTCTACCCCTTGTTTATACGGAAGGCGTCTGGTAACCTTTAAGCTCTTTAACCGGGCGGGTGATGCTCCCCACCCTGTCACGCACATAAAACTGAACTATCTCATCTGCATCATATTCGCCGCTGTTGGTCACCCTGGCCTTCACCGTGATAGATCCTGTCGTGCCCCCATTGCCTCATCATGAGAGGCTGAGGTCACTGTAGCTGAAAGTGGTATAGCTGAGACCGTACCCGAAGGGCAGCAGCGGTGTGTACCCATAATCCATAAGCAACGTATTTGCAACCCTCCGAAGCCTGTATGTAATCAATCGGAATGCTGTCAATGGGTATCCATGACCGGGGGAAGGCAGGCCTGCCTGTGTTCTTGTGATAATAATAGAACGGTATCTGCCCTGATCCCTTTACAAAAGTGACCGGCAGCTTTCCTGAGGGTGACTCCTTTCCGAAGATGAGGTCTGCCAGTGCCGGCCCTGCCATCGAACCTCCATGCCATGCATAGAGGACGGCGTCCGCATCATTCATCTCATCGCCAATGGCAAGAGGCCGTCCTGCCATCACAACCACGATAAGGGGCTTACCTGCCTTTGACAATTCAGATATAAGTTCTCTCTGTGCCCCGGGGAGATCAATTTCGCCCCGTGAATGAGCCTCCCCTGAAAGGACCCTCTCTTCGCCTGCAAAAAAGAGTATTGCGTCAGACTTTACGGCGGCGGCCATGACAGCGTTAAACTGTGATTTATTCTTATCACGACTGTACTTCAACCCGCTGATATAATTGACCTTTTTTCTCTCCGAGAACCTCCCTGATGGCTTGCAAAGGGGTGACGGAGTTCTCTCCACGGCCGTCAAAGCACCATGTGCCAAGCTGTTCACGGGGTGCATCAGCCAGGGGGCCTATCACAGCCACCGAGGAGATATCTGCCCGGCAGGGGCAACGCCCTGCCGTCATTCTCTCAGCAGTACAACGCTTTCCCTTGCCACCGTGACGGGCATGCTCAAGAAATAGCGTGGTCCAGGATTTTCCTTTCAGCTTCAGGGTCGGCATAAGGATTCTCAAATAGTCCCAGTTTATACTTTGCCCTGAGAATGTTCAATACTGCCTTGTCAATCTCATTCAGCGTAATCTTTTTCTCTTCAAGCAGACTCTTTACATTTTCAAAATATGCGGTAGTTGCCATCTCCATATCAACCCCGGCATTTATTGCCTTTGCGGCTGCATCCTTCTCATCGAAGGCATATCCGTGCTCAACCAGCTCCACCACAGAACCCCAGTCGCTTACTACAAAACCGTCGAATTTCCACTCGTCACGCAGAATAGTGCGAAGGGTAAACTCATTTGCCGAGGCAGGTACTCCATTCAGGTCATTGAATGCAGACATGAATGAAAGAGCTCCTGCATCCATTGCAGCCTTAAAGGGTTTGAGAACTACGTTTCTTAAAACCGGTTCTGAAATATAGGTAGTATTGTAATCACGCCCCCCTTCCGCGAAGCCGTATCCGGCATAATGCTTGGCACAGGCTGCCAGTGCAGTCGGGTCGTTAAGGCTGTCACCCTGTAAACCTTCAACCATTGCCCTGGCCATAGATGAAGCCAGGAAGGGGTCTTCACCGCATCCTTCAGCTATCCTACCCCAGCGGGGATCCCATGTGATGTCTATCATGGGAGCAAAAGACCATCTTATCCCCTGCGAAGAGGCTTCAACGGCAGAGATGCGAAATGCCTCCCTTACTATCTCAGGATTCCATGAAGCTGCCATACCAAGAGGAATCGGGAAAATAGTGCGGAAACCGTGAATAACATCCCTTCCGATGATGAGGGGTATACCAAGTCTGCTCTCCTCCACCGCTATACGCTGTATTTCATTGACCTGCTCCGTTCCAAAAAAGTTTAACAGGGAACCGCATCTGCCTTCCCTTACTGCCTGTTTGAGCTGTTCAGGATCACTGAAATAACCTATGTCAAGCTGCGACATCTGCCCAATCTTCTCATCGAGGGTCATCTGCGCAAGCATTTTTACTGCCCTTGCATCAGCCTCATCAGTGACCTGTCCGCCGGTCCTGCAGGAACTACCCGCCAGTGACAGGAAAGAAAGATTGCAATTAGCGAATGTTTAAATAGATTCATCTGTTTATTTCTTATCATTTTTGCCCCCCCCTTCCCCCCACTCTTAGTTGCATTATCCTGATCTCAGGAGTGCAGCCTGACTGAGACTTTCAGTTGCTTTATCTCTCCGCTGCGGTTGAAGATCATGTTACTCAATCTGAGGTCAAGCGAATCACCCTCAATTCTTAATACTTCATCTCCGTTAAATAAGATTTCAATTTCTTCCCGGTCAGAAACCGAATAGATAACCGGCACCTGACAGAGAGTAAATGCCAGCTGGCTGGCAGACAGGTGAATATGCCCGGCCCTGCCATCGATGGCGACAGATAGCTGAACTGTTCATCGCGGTTCTAAAAAGATTCGGCATGATTAAGAAGTGATGTATCAAATTGAACCTTTCCCGCATCTATCCTGACACCAAGCTCCCCGATCCTGGAAATGACATCTTCTTTAACCTGTCCTGTCATACCAGGTTGTTTGGCGCCTGAATTCCCCGGAGTATGTGAATAGGCATCCGTGGGAAATGCTCCGTACAATCCGGGGGACTTATGCATTCCGATACCTTCCTTGATATCAAAGTAGTGTTCTTTCAATTGAGCAGTCATCCCTGGTTCCGCACCCTCTTCTATGGCCTGGAAAAAACATTCCTGAACTGCAAGCAGAAGTTTGGAAACCATGTGCCAGTAAATGCTGCCCAAACCTTCATATGCATAAAATGTCCCTGATCTTCCGGTAAACGACTGATGATCAAATATTTCCTCATAAATATCCAGAATCAATGACTTCTCCTTTTTTACCAATTGTTCCATAATTCTCACCATCAAGTGATTCCAGGGCTGACTCCAGCACCCCCGGCATTTTCTGAAGCTTCCGTGGAAATGAATGCCCCCTGTAATGTCGCGACTCACGACAGAGGTCTCTCTGTCAGCAATTAACCTGGTCAGGAGTTCAGATTCCCTGACTCTGTCTGCAGGGATATTGTTCTTTTGCCGAAAACGGGGCAATTGCCTGTCCGGATATAACATATAACTGTTTTGATCGGCCCTGAAGAGTTCAAGAATGTTTAAGTTTGCCGAGAACCTCAAGCGATTCAGCAGACGAAAGATAACCGGAACTGAGCACTGCTACCTGTCCTTCCACATCTCATACAGGTGGCGAATGGAAATTGTGTCATCGCTAAAGGAAACCAGGTTGTAGGCGTGGTACAATCCGTCACTGCGCTTATTAATACTTATTGACTGATCAATATATTCAGTTGACAGTCTCATAAATTGAATCAGCTGCTCCGCTCCTATGTCGGTTTTTTTACCTGAAAAGGAATTCGTGTATATCGATTGACGATAAGCTGTTCCGGCCTCACCCAGGGCATCGGTAAAACTCCTGCGTTCGCTGGTCTGTAAATCCCTTTGTCAGCAGGTGTGCCTTCCCGTTTAAGATACTGAAAATATTATCGAAAAGCTCTTTTACCTCTACGGAAACAACGGCGGAACTGAAGCCTGACCGACTGAAAATCCTGTGCCAGAAGCTCAGGAATCTTCAGAGATAGTAAAGGGTTACCATTGATGCACCATTACCTACCAGGGCATTATTGGCATCGTTCCATTCCGGCCTCTGGTATTCAGCCAGATACCCGCCTCGGGAATGAAATTAATAAGCTTGGCAAGAAGAATGAACCAGGATCTTTTCCGTGAGGTTTACATGGTAAACCCTCTTATCATCAAGACTCAATAAACGGCCATCGGAGCCAGTCTCCGCGACATGACCGCTGATCACCTTATTCAGCTGATTGATCGAATACGATGGTATTTTTCGGATCACTGACAATTTCAGTATAGGATTTGATACGGTAAGGTACATTGGCATAAGAGTATACCTCTTCTGCCAGCATCTGATCCAGTTTGCCGGGATGATAATTGTCCGATAATTCCAAAAGCTTTTGCAGGTAAAATAATCTGATGATCGCCCCAGTAACCTATGTACGCCCAGGGATCATCAGGATCAGGAGATTCCCAGTCAATGCCATTCCGGGTGATGCGATAGGGATTATAGCCATCAGCTGTGGTAGCATTTACAAATTTGCTGATAATGTTTTCAACGAATTCCGGAAACGACAGACTCAAGGCCTCCCAGTTTTGAAAAATGTCACGCCAGTTACCCTGGAAATCGAGTTTCGAAGTACCATCTTCATTCCTGTCAATGCGAGAACTGGTTCCACGGCCGGCTGGGATCGCCGTGCCGGCGGCTGAACGTGAGGGGGAGATATTCGTTGCAGTAGCGAATAAAATTGCTGTTGCCGCTTCGCCTGGCCAGCAGCTGCAGATCGTGCAGGGAGATTTCGTCGCCTGCTGCCGCAAGGAGAGCTTCTGCCCCGGGCAGAGCTCTTGTGTCTGTCATCGCGAATAAAGCTCTTAAGGTCATCGACAGCAATGGTGTAACCATTCCGGATAGATGCCTCCGCGCATTATGTTAAAGAGAACGTTTGAGAAATGGCGGGCCGTACACAATTCATCTCCGGTTTTCTGCAAGTCCATCTGCCGATGCCACATAGGATACAAGCTTATCTGTGCCTTTTTTAATGTCATCATTGATCAGCTTCCTGAAAGTTGTGGCCAACCCCCAGGAAGTGGTTGAAGATTGGCGACATCGGTTGTGCTCTGGTCAACCTCACATACGAAAAACCATTCCTCTGCCTTCTGACCGGGCAGAAAGATGTCAGCATTTATAAAATAGGCTCCGCGGGAAGCCCGGATATCATTTTCCGTCTGAAGGGGAAGATCCCGACTTGAACTTCTCAATTTGTTTGTCGGAGATAAGCACTCTGCTGTCACTCCAGTACCATATGACCATACTGTGGTTGTCTTGAGTGATTCGCTTGGTTCCGCTTTATCGACAGGTATTGAACTCAGCATGAACAAGCCAAGTCTGGTCTCCTCTACAAGTTCATTTTTTTTATAGCCATCAAGGAGGTTACTGTATTCATTCTGGAAATTATAATCGGCACCACCCGGAAGAATATTACGAATACCATCAAGCACTGAGGCGTTCGACCGGCTCCTCCCCGAAATTCACAAGCCTTGATTTCTTAACAAATCCATACTTGTCACTGGTGTACCATCCGTATTGAAATTCCAGCCCCAGATCAAGATTCCTTTCCTGAAATATAATTTTATTACCGTAGATGCTTTTCATGAGGTTTCGCTCTGTCCGGTATATGTTCGCCAGTTCCTTTGAAAACGGCTGCCATAAGAAGGTATGGCTATCCCTTTGTACCAGAATGACAGTTTTGCTTCCGGTCAGATCATAATAATCATGAATCTTATCGTCTGTATAGTATGGGAAAAGGGCATGATCGCGGTCTTTTCTGCCAGCTGTCAATGATCCGTTACTTGAGATGAACAACCATTGATCGGTATCACTGACGATGGTCATAAAGAAATCCGGCATTGATCATAGTCGATCTATCCGGTAGAACTCCTCGCCGTCAATCTCCACCAGGTCTCCCCTGAACTTTATTATCTGATCGTTTCAGGACTGCCTGTCCCAGTTGTATCTTCTCTCTGTTCATGATGTCTCAGGTAATTGATAAAGGATATTTTAGGCTGCCGGTTTTACAAAAGACCCCCCAGTGCTTTTCCACTTCATCCGGTTCCGAATTTCTCCTCCTCCCTTCCACGGTTCATCAAATGCCTCAAACAAAATGTGGCGACCCGGGTTCTGGCAATCCAGTTGTGCAGATTGATCAGATAGTATTCCTGGGCAGCCATATCTACGGCTGCCTTTGATTAAGGAGGCCTGCTCTCCGGGCCCGGTCTTTCGTGTATTTGTAATTTGTTGCCCAGCCTGCCTCGCCTATGACAGTTACTTTATCGGGATGCATCACCCTGACCTCCTGAAAGAATATCCCGTTCCATCCATTCGATGGCATTTTCCAGAGTTATGCCGTTCCACATTGAATAAAGATGTGTAACAATAAAGTCAATTTCATCCGCAACCTTTTTGCTGTCAAAGGTAATCCAGAAACTGTAATCATCAGCTGTGGCCACAGGGGGCAATTGGTGTTATTTCTGACAAGCCTGATGTATCTGATTAAATCGTCCTGATCCATTCTGTGAGCTGACCAGGTTACCTGCGTCTCATTTCCCACACAGACTGCCGCAATCAGATCCTTATATTCATTGGCCAGGTTGATGCCTTGCATGGTCTGAGCAATGTTTTCCCTCCCTCCTTTCAGGCCGGCCGGCTTCTTCATTTCAAGCCACACCCCCAGCATCACCTTCAGAGGCAATTTCTCCTTCCTGATTATTTTCAGGATTCTTTCAGAGTCGTCATCAGACCCGTAAACTCTGATAGAAACTCCAGTATTCCTTCAATATCATGAAGGTCCTTCTCAATTTCAGCATCCGAGGGACCTTTCACACTCCCGGCGCCTGACCTTTGCGGTAACACCCGTAGGAGATGGCTTCACCAATCCGAATTGGCCGTTCAGGCAGGGCTCGAATTTGCGAAGTACAAAGGGATCCTGTCTGACGACTGACGATCCCGACATATCAACCTGAGAGTTCTTCTTCATGCAAAAAGGATCTGATGGAAATGACACTAAAGCTGGACGCGTACAGTCTGAACAGAGTTGGCAACAATCGTCATGTCGGCATACTGATCCTTAATCTGAAGTTTATATGAAATATCTTTCTTCGTCGTATTCAACAGTTGCACACTCAGTACATTTTCACTGTTAATTGTTGCGCAGGCATGCAAATCATCTTCTCCAGGTCCCTCCAGCGTCCTGGATGTCTGCACAGCTCTGTCGCCGGGCCTGATTGTCTTACTGAACTGGGCCAGCACATAGATAGACAGGCGTATAGTAAATATGCCCTGTTTCGGTATTTATCATGACGGGGGCACCGCAATAATTACCCACATGATTCGGTCCGCCGATATGATCAAGCACAACATTCCAGTCAATCCAGCCCGTGAGCCAGTGGTCTATGCTGACAATAATATTTCTGGCATACCGGTGCACTGGGGTATATACCGGGTGGTCCTCGCTCTTCACTCCTGCCCAGGTGGCTGAGTATGCCCAGTCAGTGGCATTATCGTTCCACCGAGGATGCAATCATTGTCAAACCAATCCTTTTCCATAATAACGGTCAGGATCGGTAATCCCCTGCGGAGCAGGTTTACCCAGATCATCGATACAACCTTCGGTGTGCATGATAGTTGTGTCCGGGTAGCTCGTCATTTACTTTTTCGAATACCTCCTCGTAAACCTTGTGAGTACTCTCATACCAGTGAACCGCCGATCCGTAAACATACTGAGATGTCTCACCGTCGGCAAGAATCACTTCAGTCCAGTCTTCAAGGCCGTCCCTGTTTTTGGTCATATATAAGCAATCTGACACTGGCGTTGTCACCTGCCTTAAAGTTTCGGTCCCAGGTATTTTTTAATAAACTCATTCTGGTGTCTCAGGTAGTAAAATTCATGCTTTCCCACTGGCCGTTATTTCCATGAGGTTCATTGTACGGGTGTCATACCCCATATCTTTAATGCCTTCAGACCTGTATTCATCAAGGTATCTGATGAGATAGTCAGCATATGTTTCTTCATACTCCTCTCTTAAGGCTGCCGCCGGTACCCTGATAGTTGTTTTCGGGTGTTCCTTTAATGTACCACTCTTCTATATCCTTCATCCATGAGGGAGCTGTCCAGTCCAGAGGCACACGATCCTCAACTCATTGTGCCCCTGCTGGCTCTTTATCTCCAATGCTTCCTTTATCATGGGCAACAGATCGTATTCTTCATCCTTGATACCCGGAAACTCAGATGCCCTGAATCCCTCTTTGTCGGGTGCAACACTGAAAGATTCCAGCTCTGAGATCTCCCTTTTTGTGAGGAGGTAGGAATATTTTCCTTTACCGGAAAAGTCACAAGCCCCGATGTGAGTCCTGGTCAACGAAAAGTTGCGCCCCTCTTTCACCGAAAGATCTTTCATTACCTCTTTGCGGTCACCCGGGTCAAGATGTGCGAGCACAAAGGCAGAGGATTCGGTGAATGATGATCCGATTCCGTCCATTGTCTGCTTCAAAAACAAGATGGGTCTATCGTTAATTACAGTGCCATCGGGTTCACCCCTGACAAACGAGACATTTTCTTTCAATGCCATTTTGTCACCGCTCTCTGAGGTGACGTAAATCTCCTTTTGTAGATAGCATATTTGTTTTTGTAGTCACACGATTGCATTATGGATGCGCCAATATAAACAGTAAAAATTAAAAAAATTCTTTCGTTTCATAATTCGTGGTCTGTGAAAGTCCTATTGAGCATATTCTTCAAACGTATCGATCATGCGAATTTCAGGTTTACCCGTGCCTTATCCCACAAACCCCAGAAGCTCCGACATCTCCTTCCTTCTCAATCTTCCAGGCTTCATCAAAGCTTGAAAAATACATACATCCTCAATTTCTCTTCCAGGCTCCATTTCTGAGTATTGATGAAATAGCGGAGCGCATTGTCCGTTGAGGGCTGGGATGATTCAAAGGCTATGCCCATATCTGGCCATCCGGATTCACTTATAACCACCCTTTTGCCCCGGGCAGCCTGAGCACGCTAAAGTACATATTTTTCATATAGACAAGTGAATAATCTATATGGCAGCCTTCCCAGAAAGGATAGCAATTGATAAACAGCACATCACAGGCTTCGACCAAGGCAGGCCGCCTAACATATCGTAATAGGCATCAAACGTATCCAACAATTGCCTCAGGGACCTGGTGTTTTACCCTTTGAATGTATTCCAATAACTCCTTCTCTGTCAGTTCTTCGCGATACAGAACTTCATTCCCGACAGCAACGAGATTCGGCATTTTTCCTTCCCGACAACCCTTATCATGTTCTCAATCTCCATCTCATTATGTTCCCTGTCATCACCTAACCACGCGCCTGCCATTACCTTCAGACCACTTTCCCTTGCAATCCGGGGAATCAGTTCATGTCCGTCAGTACAGGAAAATGTTCTTATCCAGGATGTAAACGGTTTTATGATTTCCATTCGCTGCCGGATCTGTTCCTCGCTGATAATGCTCCCGGGGGCCTGACCCTCAACGTATCAGCTGAAGCAAAGACCGTGTATTCCCGTTCTCAAGGTATTTTCTGAAACAGTTTTATTAAGTCTGCAGTTGATTTGTTACTGAAAGTCCTCTCCGGTGAGGACAATAGTTTTCGCTTCTGAATGACATATTATTTGGTTTTAATTGTGATCATATTTAATGATGATAATTTGTATCCTGCTGCTTCGCCACTGCGCCTTAAAATCTCCTTGCCGGTTTGCATCAACAGCCATAGAGTACTGTTACTGCCTTATTGTCTCCCCGATCAGGCAGGCTGGCGGTGAGATCCTCTGTGTGCCCCTCAAGTGGAATAAATCCGGCAGACCGCAACTACAGCTCTCCCCTTCGTTCCACCGAGCTCGCGTTTTAATCTCACCGGGCCTTCTTTTCGGTAAGGTCATATTTCCACATCACCAATTATGGCCAGCAAAGCCGTAAGTGCAGGAATAGTAATATCAGCAATTCGCAGCCTGGTAATATGTTCAGCTAGTCTGAATTGCGGCATTCTGATCAAAACCAACCAGTTTAAGCACCAGGCCCCCAAGGACCAGTGCGAGGGCCTGTCCAAGCTTTAACCATCCACCAGTAGATGGCACCAAATGTCCCCTCCTTGCGGGGCATGCCGTTATTCAATTCATCAAGGTCGCACACATCAGCTGTCATGCTCATCATAAGTGTAAACAATCCTCCAATTCCAAACACCATCATAGGTAGTGGCATAAACATCAACCAGGGATTTTCAGGGTTAAATCCCCACCATTTAAGCAGATAACCTATTATGGAAATAAAGGTTGAGATGATAAAGGCGTTGCGTTTACCTACTCTGTCTGGCGATTGCGGAAATAACCGGAATTACCAGGAAATGCAGTGATTACTGCCGATACTGTAGAGAACCATGCCGGCCAGTTACCCGTAAGGCCATAGTCGCCTTTGAACATATAAAATACAATTATGAAATAGCTGAACGATGCTACAATTTGAAAACCATTGAATACCAGGAAGGTTGCTCCGCAGAATCTTCATAAAAGGGATGTTTTTTGATACCTGGACAATTCCCCGGAACAGATCCAGAGATTGGAGAAAAAGCGTTTTATATGTAATCTTGACCTTTCTGCCTTCCATTTTCGAAGCATCGATGCCTTTGCAGAAGATTGCAGGCATATGATACCAAGGACCATACACACAGCACCTACGACCACTGGAAGAGCTTTCTAACCCCAATAGCCTGGCTTTCAAACAGGTTCGGGTTTGCAATAAGCACCCAGAACCACGGCACAATCATCCAGGCAATCTGTCCAAGTGTTTGCGAGAATGCCATTAACCGGGTCCTCTCATTATAATCTGATGTCATCTCATATCCGAGGCCGATCAGAGGCGTTGAGAAAAATTGTATTGCCTGTCAGGTATATCAGTGAAAAAATAAGGAAATACCAGAAGTTGTATGTCTGGGAATTCTCAGGAGAGAGTTGCCACAGGACCGCGAACAACACGCCGCTTAAAATGGCTCCAATAAAAATATAGGGCCTTCTGCGGCCAAATCTTGATTTTGTATTGTCAGAAATGAAACCCATGATCGGGTCTGTAATGGCATCATAAAACCTGGGCAGTCCTCCAAGCAGACCGGCCAGGAAATGGATTCCATTCCAAAGGCTGTCAGCAAGAAGAACATAAATACTCCCAGTGCCCCGGGCAGCAGGTTATTTACCAGATGGCCGGCACCAAATGCCGCTTTCTGCACCAGTGGCACTCTGTCTTTCTCCGCTGTTACATAATGGTTCATATGAAGAAGGTTATAGTAAAGGGTTTGACAAATATTACTATTCTGATAATTTCAGTCGCAAAACTGGCAATGAATTTTTCCGGATATTCGTGAAGCGAAGAAATCTGATTTCAGTAATTAATTCTATTCAACCTCACGGTAGACCCTCACATAATCAACATACATCGTCTGAGGGAAAGGAGTCATCGGATGTCGGGAAACCCACATAATTGCCACCAACGGCCACATTAAGGATCATAAAGAAAGGACTGATCGAATACCCACTCGACCTGTAAGATCATCGGGTTCTCTAACCTGGTAAAGCACATCATCAACAAAATAATGTATAAAATCCTCGCCCCATTCAACAGCAAACAGATGATAAATCAAGATCAAACCTGTTATTTGCAGTACCCATAGCTTTTTGTTATTGCATGCGCCGCCGGAATATCCTGGTCCGTGAACAGCTGCCATCTATAATATTTGGCTGTTGTCCCCGGTATTCCATGATATCAATCTCGCCGCAACCGGGCCATGGGACAGTTTCAATATCTGATCCAAGCATCCAGAATGCCGGCCAGATACCGGGCCCCCATGGCAGTTTTATCCGTGCTTCAAAACGGCCATAAGCCTGCTCAAACTAATCCCTGAGTTTTTATTCTTGCGCGAAGTAGAGTGAACCGCCCGTTATTTACTGCAGTAATTTTACAGATGCCCGTCATGCAACAATAACATTCTGAGCATCATGTGGGTATAGGTTTGGAGTTCGTTATTACCCCCAGCCGCCTGCTCCCAATGTCAAATACCCATTTTGAGTCGTCAAGAGCTCCATCGGTATCGAACTCATCCTGCCAGACCAGCTGATATGTACGATCATCCAGTCCTGAATTATCATCACATCCTCCCAGAATAAAAAGGGCTGACAGGAAGAGGACGCCTTTTATTAATAATGAATTACCGATTTCATGTTTATGATTTTATGTTAATTATAAACTTTTGCTTCTAAAATCAGCCGAGCTTCAGTTTTCCGGACGGTGAAACTGAAGCTTTAGCTTAGTAATTTTATTTATAGAAGTAACAATATTATCATACCATACATTAGTTAGGTTGGCTGTTGTGATACCAATCTGAGCCACATTACTTCTTGTCAGGTTACCTGTGACAATTCCTCCCAGGGAGGTTATATTAATATCCACAGAAACCCATGGTGCCTGCAACAATTGCAGGTGACTGTTCCTGTATTAATATTAACCTCCAGAGCAGAAGCTTCGCCAGCGCCACCTGCAAAATCAACCAGCTTGACGTTGAATACATCCCCACTCAGGTTGGTATCATCGGTATAAAATATCGAAATGGATATGTGTGAAAGTGGATAAATTTTGCCTGTTGGCGGAAAAATCAATTCCATGGACAATCATATGCCTGCATTCTTCTTCAGCGTATTGTTACCGGCTACTGATAACTTGTGTAACCGCACCAACTCCGCACCAGCCGGCGTCAAAATTATTAAACAGTAATATTGGAGCAGGCATCACTGAAAATAGAAACCACACTGGAGGCACTTCGTACCGGTGGTGTAGGTGCGGCGGCAGCCGGTCCTGGTGGTGCCGCTACCACCTCCGTCACTGTAGAAATGATATCGTGTACCCCAGACTTGTTCTGACGTCCCGATTCGCGCTGACCTGACAATGATATACTGCGCCCAGGTGAGCTTTGGTTGTCAGGTTTGTGAAATCACTCAGAGGAATGTTATAGCTGCACCCATCTTGCCCCTGGCCGGCGAGGCATAGTTGACTGGTGCTCCACACCATCACTTCTCGCCCAATACTCCCGTTAGCCCCAGGAGTCAACCAGCTTGACCCCCAAAATTGGTAATGTCAGGTGACCAGAACATCGAAGGTGCAGACTGGGGTCGTTGCAGATGCATTTATAGTGGCAGATACCGTTTCCATACCAACAAAATCAAGGGCTGAGTATCTTCTTTGTCGTGATTTCCGCAACAGGTACCTCTTCATACCTGCTTGCTGCAAGACCAGTCGGTCTTCCATGTATCAACAGTCACGTTGGTATAGGCACCGCTCAACATTGAAATAACGGTGGCAGCATCGCGGGTCGGCGTCGGTGCGGCAGCCGCAGGCTCAGTGGCTGCGGCACCACCAGTGTAGAAATAGATGTTATCTACAAAGACGGTACTGGCCCCGCTGGGCTGACCTACAAAACTTACTGTGCCAGATGTCCCCTGGTTGTCAGGTTTGCGAAATTACTTAATGGAATATCTATAGCTCATCCCATACACCCTTGGCCGGTGTGGCATAGTGACCTGATGCTCCACATCATCACCTCCGCCAATACTCCGTTAGCCCCAGAGACCACCTTGATCCAAACTGGTGAAATCAGGTGACCACACATCAAGGTGACATGACGGGTCATGGCGGTTGCGTCTATCGTCGCACAGACGTTGTCTCATGCCCTACAAAATCAAGAGCCGAATATTTCTTCGTCGGATTTCCGTCAACAGTCGACCTCCTGATAGGTTGCCGCAGACCAGTCGGTCTCTCCATGTGTCAACAGTCACGTTGGTGTAGGCACCGCTGAACATCGAGATCACACCTGCGGAGCGTCCCGCGTCGGTGCGGTGCGCAGCTGCATGGCTCAAAGCACTGCCCCACCTGATTTTAAAAATAAATACTAATCAACGTAAAGAGTCATTCATATTACAGGTAAGTACCATCTGTGCAAGGTCTGACCTCGTCTGGTCTCCGATAAAGGCTGTGATTGGCATATCAATGCAAACCTATGAACCGGTTTGCAAAGACTGAATATCTCCGGTGACAGTATGAACAACAGTGAGGTATATGATTTGTAGCCTCTGCCGTTCCTGCCTCCGAAATCAATATTCTTATGGAGTGCCTTGAATACAACACTTCATCCGGGGGTGTCATATGTCCATATGGAAATGTGTCATGCCTGAGGCATCAAACTTGTTGCTGCTAGAAGTCAATACCGGCGAAATTTGTAGATGTATATCTCTTTACATTCATCACCCCTGATATCTGCAAAATCTGCCACATCGAGTCATCCCAGACAGCTGACCATGTACTGACAGGTCTGTTGGTGTACTGCATTACTGAAGAGAGATATAACATCAGCATCTGCTGGTGGTACAGGAGCAGCCACAGCAGGCAGAGACCCCGAACTTCTCTGCATACACAGAGAATAGAGGTTATCAAGATAAATATCACCGTTACCGTCAAACTTCAGCTGTATAATATCAGCAATATCTGCCGGTGAGAATGCAGTCAAAAGGAGTATCAATGCTCGTCCAGCCTGTTGCAGGACTGTAAAGTGAATAGGCTTTTCATAGGTCGGGCTTATCAGATAATGTTGAGCAGCGGATGAGCTCACCGTCCATAAAGTCGAGATGCAGATACTCCATGCCTACATCCGACTTGATCCAAGTTGAATGCCCCGGCACCCAATCCTGCAAATTTCAGGTATTATTTCCCGCCATTGCACTTCGGAACTGTCTGTGGCCCCAGTCAGGGAGATAGTCGGTGCCTGGCAAATTTGTATATGCATCACCGTACACAGAGATAACATCAGCTGCGTCCCTGACAGGAGGTGCCGGGGCAGCTTCCGTGGCAGATAAACCGTTCCTCCTCCATTACGTATAATAGACATTATCCAGGTAAAATCCCACAAGGGATGAGCCCAGGCGCTCAAGAATAATCTGAGCCAGTTTGCTCCTGGACGATAACCCTGAGAGGGCAATATCTACACTGATCCAGCTCCTGCGTAGCCAGCGGAGCTGGAATTTCATAAGTAATTAAGGGTCGTTTCCGTCCAGGGCTCCGTCAGGTCCCATATCCACCAGTTTTACGGCCAGTTTATCTGCAAAAGCATTAACTGCATTGGAATCCGTATGTCCACAGCACCAAGATGAGAACCCATATGGGCTGGCATCAAGGATAGTCAGGTAAACTGAATGCCTACAAAATCGAAATTGTTATAAGAACAATACATTATCATCACCCACTTTAAAATCTGCCGGAAGTGGTAGTCTGGAAAGGTTGCCAGTAGCCATTGTAAAAATCCACGGGGACATTTACTGATCTCGATTGCTGAAGATGGAAATCACGTCCTCCTGAGCTGCTGCAGGAACTCGGGGCGTGAGCTAAAATCACCGAAGAATTGAACAGTCAGCGAAATCCTTTGCATCATCACCACCGGCGGTGGCAGTTATAACAGCCGTTCCTTCACTCACCACTGTTACCATTCCTGCTGCATCAGCAGTTGCCACTCCTTCATTTGAGGAGACAAATGTAAAATATGCAGGTGCTGCACAAAAACTGTCTGGTCCAACACCGGTCGGCATATTAAATGTTACGCCCGAATCCGCCAACCAGGAAGTTTCAATCCATTCACAGCCGATTCAACTTTATTGCTCCGTCCCCATTGAGAATCACTGGCTGCCGGTGAGCAAATCTGTATCAGCTCTCTCAAACTTCACTTCATCGACTTCCAGAATGTATAAAAAACCCATTGATTTCCAGGGCCTTCCGAATAGAAGAACATTTCCCTTTTCCTTAAGTCAGCCTGGAAGGATCCGGGATAGGAATATATATTCTTCCAGCTTAGTAATTCCAGGATACATTTGGCATCGCCACAGGCAGGTTTTTGTCATCTGACGGAGACGATTTGCTGAGATCAATCCAGGGTTAATGGGTCCAGATTCTGAAGAGCTTCAGTCAAAGAAAGGTAAGGCAGTGCTTCCGTAGCCTGGCAATAAATTGTGCGATGGTGGAAAAGTAAACTCGCACCGGCATAAGCAAATGAGGAATTCCTCAAAATCGGGAACTTCAAATCCTCCATTGATGCTGACCCTTCATATTTCACATCCGTGTCCACATCAAAAGCGGTTACTTTGGAACCGCCAAACGCCGCGTAGTTTAAGCCTGCGCTGAAACCGTCAATAAACACTTCAGGCGTAGGTCGGGGTAAACGCCAAGTTCCAGTTTTAAAATCTCGTGCAGCTGGAGCCTCAATTGGTCATAGCAGTTATACAGGGGCAATCGCTACCAGTTATATTTTCCTGTTTTTCATTCCAGCCTCCATTTATTTATGGTTACATGCCTATGTTAAGTGTTAATAATCCTGATTTCCCATTCTGCCGTTGATAGCCAGGCACTGTGGGATCACAGACCATGTTGCCGTTCTTACGTCTGAGTATTTTTCGTCGGACAGTAGCGGGGAGAATACTGATCAAAGAGAACGCCACTACGCAAACCGGATTCCATGCGGGCAAGGCAGTTCGAACCATTTTGGGATTTTGCCACATAAGGTTGAAAGGTCCGCCTTAATCTGCAGCGGGTACGTCAGGTTGAAATCGCGGTGATAATCATAAGGGCCCCAATCGTTGACCTTAACCATAGATATTAATTTGGTCTTTTTGTATATAATCCTGAAATACCCCCATAGCGTTTGATCAACCGTTCGTCGCTGCCGTCCAATTCAGCGTATCCCTGCAAAGAGGTTGGCGATCAGTCCCCATGTCCGGGCTTGCCTTTGACAGCTATCCGCGCATATGCTTCCCATAGGTCGCGCGCAGGCGGAAACTTCGGCGAACGCAAAGGCTTGCCCGCCCGTCTGCCAGTATCCCTATCCCGGCTTACTGGGGTTGTCGGATGGCGTCTGCTAGACGAACCCTGCGCTCATTGCAAAAACGGAGCATCTTCGGTCTCGTCGTCTATCTTCCATTCGTACATCCATGTAGCCGGTGTCGGGTCATATGTGACAAGGAACTCTCCTGGCCACCGTCTCTCCGGTTATGTCTTACGGCAAAGGGATCATCAAGCAAAATTCCTGGTTTTTCCGGGAGCAGGATACACTCCCCCAGCACAGGGCCGACAACGGGCTTTTGCCACAGGAAATTGGGAGCAAACTGAAAATCACCTATCAGCAGTGTCAGTCCGGTAAGAAAGTTAAACTGGCCTTGCCGCTGCCGCTGTTCTTTCAGCCTCTCATGCCGGATAAAGAACCTCTTTAATAGCTCTGTACTGCGCAATTAGGGCTATAGCCCCATGGCGGCTCCCCCTGGGCATACCCAGTTAACCGGACCTCCGGCAGAGAGTGTCACTTTTGCCTTGCCGCCCCAGGGATCGTTAGAATTGATTTTATCTTCATAAACAGTATAGCTTGCCTGCCTCCCCTTCTGCCGAGCTGGAAGCTCTCTCCTCACTTCTTGCTTGGCTGGCCGAGGATACCGCCAAGTTCGAGACCCAGATGGTCCCCATCTGCCTTTTAATGTGAAGGGTGCGTCCCTGCGCGTTGGCGGCGAGGGTATCGCAAAAGAACTCACTGCCGGTGCCTGTTTTTATCCAGGTCCTCATGATATATGCCGGTTACATCAAATCCGGCCAGCTTTCTGCTGTATTTAGAACCCAGTACTGCGGGGTTGGCTCCCCACCAGTTCCCGGTCCGAAAGCAACCTTAGAACTATTCAGCGACCTCTTCCCGTCAATTTCAAAGCCAAAAGGTGCTTCACCGTTATAAATATCCAATAATTAGGACCGTAAGGTTAGCTTCCGGATACAACCCGAAGAAGTCTCCCTCATAACCCCAGTGATAATGACCCGTACGTAAAAACTTGTCAGGTCAAACAACTTGTGGTCCAGGTAAATTCAGCACTGTACACTTTAACGCGGTTCAATGCTGCCAGCATCAGATTGCCATCATCTGTATTCACCTCGCGGGGACGGCCCCTGTTCTCATAGAAAATCTCATCAATCGGATTCTCTGCAATGTTACCGAGGACATCTTATTGCAACTTTCCCCCTGACATTAGGTGCAGGATTTGCTTCCACGTCTACATAAAACGACTGCATGTGATCAAAACCCAGTTGATCGGATATTTCAAAAGCTCTGCAACAGCGTCAACCGGCGTTGAGATCCGGTTACCGCCAGGGCTGAATGGCAAATAAACCAGCCCTCAGTCCGCTGATGCGCATTTTTAACCGCTCATTATCAGTGCCGCTTTATCACCTCTCGCTTGCAGGATGATGTGTGAATTCGATGCCCGAGAAATGGTTGCCCACAGATCGAGGAAATGTCATCAGCATAGGGGTTCAGTAAATGAACCTCCTTAAGAGCATAATAGGCCGCACGCGGGAAAAGCTGGTAAAGACCGCGTTCATTCGTCGGCCCCTTGGCACAGATACTCGACCACTCCTCATTCATATTATTTTCACCTGCAACATAATCGGAGAGGTAACCACCGTTTGCCCATGAGGCATTGTTATCCTGAACATCGAGGTTCGTTGTTTGACCGTACTTCCACCAGCCGTCACTAAACTGGCAACGTGAAGCCCCCTGGATAGAGTTGCCCGCGCTGCCACCTGCGGCATTTTGTAGATCTCCTTCCAGTTGTTTACCATGAATAAGCCTGGGACCTGCTGATCTTCTGCATTTTCAATTGCGCTGAATGCATCGTATTAATTCAGTGAACATGATCGGAACGTTCAGGGTATTCCTTAACCTCGGAAAACATATTATGAAAGGATGATCGCCGTACATGTTCACGCGCAAAGACTCAAACGTCTACACTCTTCTGCAATGATATCCAGGAAAAGCAGATCACCGTTGCATCGGAACAGGCACTACGCAATCAATATCCTTCATCATATTCACCGCCTCATTGAAAAGTTTGAAGAAGCGGCGCGGGCTGTTCACTTTGTTCACCGAACGTCCTCCTGTTCAGCACCCTCCCAGAAAAGGCCATAGTTGTTTTCATTGCCCAGCAGAAACATCAGCAAACCGGGTGTACCCAGATTCATTGACCATAGCCGTTACCTCTGATATGAGCAAATCGCGAAACACGCGGATCTGAATATTCTGTATTCGGGGCCCACTTCCCGCTCAGAGTTAGTCCATACCGCCCGAACGAATGGTTAAGCATGGTGTAGACGCCGTACTTCTCATAGATATAGGGTGATCCATCTGGCCCTAACACCGTATACTGGCGCACGGCATTAACACCCATATTCCTCAGCAGCGACATCTCGTATCAAGTGCAGCTTTGATGAGGTCGTCAGACTGTTTCCACAGGTGATAGCTTAATTTGTGCCTATTTGCAAGTAACCCAGTTTATGCCGTTGATCATGAAATTTGCCATTGACAACCAATGTCATTCCGTCATCAGTTTTCGCAACGGATACACGGTCAGCCTGGGCATTTAAGATTGTTGAAAATGCAAATAGCAGAAGTATCAGCATGCAAAAACAGAAGATTTTTTTTATGGATAACAGATTTGAAGTTGTAGCGGTTAACTATAAGTCATTTATCGAATTGTCTAATGGAATGACACGCCATTAAAAAAACATCACATAAATTTAGGTGAAACTTGTCTCAATACCAATTTTTAGCGGAAAGAAAAATACATCAAATGAATTAAATGAATACATCAATAACACATCCGGCAAATTATGCATATTATTGGTATCTAATTTATTATATACTTATATCTCCTGAAACTGGCCATCACGTTTTCACTGATTGTATACACCACGACGAGGGAAAACCTTAAACTTTGAACCCACTATTACCGAAATCTATCTGTTTATCCCTCAGGGGCGGAATTCACATTTGCATCAGGTGATGTTGACACTGCGGTCAAGTTTCAATTTCTTTCTCAGGCGGTACCTGCTTATCTCCACCCCCCGGAATGAAATGTTCATAAGGGGGGCAATCTCTTTAGCTCGAAACATTCATCCTCAAGTAACCGGATAGCCTCAATTCACCAGGGCTTAATTCCGGATGTATTTTTTTCAGGCGGGTATGGAATTCCGGGTGGACTTTATTTAAATAACGGTCGAAGACCTTTGGTTCTTCCTCATTTTGAATATCCCGATCGATTTTTCGGATAATTCTTGTCAGCTCGCTGACGATAATATCATTTTTTGTTCCCTGCATCATTAAATGCAGTAATCTGCTTAGGAATTGAGAAATTTATTTTTCTGGATGATATGGTAAGTAGCTGTAACAAGTTCTTTGTCTCAGGTTTCATGTCAGACTGCAACCTTTCATTTTTAAGCTGTATTATCTCCTTTTCCGTGGCGAGACTTCCGTTCCTCAAGTGTTTGCTCGGTTTTTCTGAATGCACTGAGTTGCTTATTCTTTTCCTGTAACCTGATTTTCGAAATTCTTTGGACAGATAAATAAACGACTGCCAGCATGATGCCGGACAGCAATATGAAATAAATTATCAGAGCTTTATATGATTTGGCGAAAGGAGGTTCAACAATAAAATAAAAACTGTCGGTAATACTTACATTATTGTAAAATGTTTTTTGCCTTCACTTCGAAAAGGAGTCCTTCGGGCAGATTGGCGTATTCCTTCACGTTTGTGAAGTCCAGTCTGACCAGTTGTCATCAAAATTATCAAGTCGGTAACTGTATTCAATATGACCAGATTCTCCATATCCGGTGAATTGAACCTGAAGGAAATATTATTCCAGGAACTAGGTAATGAGAAATTGCCTTTATGCTCCGTTTATCAATGTGAGAATTGCCGGAGGAAAACCATACGATGTTCACTTTGAAGAAATGCGAACCCGGTTGATATAAACATGCATTTCTTCAAAGTAGTTTTTTTATACATCATTACCGGGTCATAGTGAACGAGGCCCTTCTGAGTGCCAATGTATATATTACCCTGATCCTGGATATATATGTTGTCAAAGGGGATACCCGTGCTCTGTTCAGGTCAGAAAGGGAGTGGAAATATTAGCAGAAGGCTTCATCTTCAGCAGATACGTAATACGCCCATACCCTCCCTGGCCAAGTACGACAAATCCCGGTTGCTGTTCTTTCAGGAGATACAGAAGCTCCAAATCGCGAAAAAAATATTCAATTCGTCAGGTTTGTAGAAAAGTTGATTCTGCTCGTCAAACTGGTATATGCCCATTGGTGGAGATGAAAAATCACCGCCTGACTCATGTAAAAAGTAAGGCAATTCCTCCGGAAGGTCGTCGGTGCCCCTGTACTCCCACAGAAAAATCACACTGTCAAGGCTTTCATTGAGGTGCAAGACGAAAAAGTCCCATATATCCGTGGCTCATCCACAGCCAGTTATCCTCGCTGA
>JAXHLF010000033.1:0-24659 GCA_034522515.1 Bacteroidales bacterium
ATCCACTTTAACCTCAGAAGCTTTTGGGGTCTCTGCTTTTTTATCACCGGCAGGCTTATCGGTTGCTGTCTCAGGTGTCTTAATCCCCACCTGGTTGTCAACGGGAGCAAACGGGGATCTGGTCGTTTTGGAGAGAATAACCAGATAGATCTTATCCATATTTTGATAAGCATGATTCCATTCTGTATTGCTGAAAACCGGATCAACGTCCTGGCCGATGTGAACAGCAAATAACTGCCGTCGGTGCTGAAGGAGGGATCGTCACTATCATACCAGCCATCTGTAACTTCAGTTTTGCCTTTGCTGATGGTATTGTAAAGAATTATTTTTGACATAGTTTCCCTTTCCGGACGGGCGTAGGTGATCCACCTGCTGTCGGGAGACCAGTCAAACTCTGTAATTTCCCAGTTGTCGGATTGATCAATAACCACAACCTCTTTTGTGGCAATATCTACATATTGAAGCCTCATTAACTTATCATTCCACATAATTTTTTTGCTGTCGGGAGACCAGATTATTCTGAATTTATAGGTATCTGCACTTTTTGTCAGCTGTACCGGTGAACCCGAGCCGTCCTGCTGCTGGATATAGATTTCATCTTCACCGTTTTTATTGGAGATATAAGCGATATATTTCCCATCCGGGGACCAGACGCCATTCCTGTCATGCGCACCGGAACTCCAGGTTATGTTCCTGGTGATGCCCTCCTTCGCAGGAAGCGTGAAGATGTCACCGCGAGCTCCCAGAACCAGGCGTTCTCCGTCGGCTATATCGCCAAATTAATGCTTTTGCCTGCATCCACCAGTGAATTCCGTGCCGATACCTCGTTGGCAACAAGGATTGTCACTTTGTCCGCTGACCGTGTTTTGAAATCATACAGGTAAGGTATCTCCCTTTTTCGAAGACAATGGCATCATCGCCCAGGGAGGGAAATTTTATATCAAAATCCGAAAAATCGGTCAGGTTTGCTGATCTCTTTCCGTTTCGCCGTTGTAAACAAATAGATTCATGGTGCGGTCACGGTCTGACAGAAAATAAATGTCGTTGCCATGCCACATGGGGAAAAACGTCCTGCGCAGGATTACCGGTAATGTTAGCTATTTCCTGCGTGTTGAAATCATAGATCCATACGTCATCGGCCATGCCTCCCTGATAATACTTCCATGTTCTGAACTGACGAAAAACCCTGTTAAGTGCCAGTTTCTTGCCGTCAGGAGAGAAAAAGTACGGAGTATCCCCCGTTGACAAAGGGCAACTCTGTGGAAAGAGCTCCCCTGCAGATACACTGAACAGATGCCCTGTAAAATCATTTTAGCGGAGTAGCGGCGGGAACGGTCTAAAATGTTCTTCCCGTCAGGTGTCCATGTCATCACGATATTATTCGGGCCCATCCTGTCTGACAGATCATCACGCTGAAGGTGGCGGTATAGGAATTCTCCTGGGTCTCCACCGACAGACGGCATTGAAATACTTCCGTGTTACCGTCATACTGGGCGGTAAAGGCAATTCGTTTTGCCATCCGGTGAAAAGCGCGCGAACATTTCATAACCCGGACTGTTCGTGAGTTCCCCGCCAGGCCGCCGGTTCTTTCAACAGTGTAAAAATACCCCGCATAACTAAATACAAGCTGGTTGTCATGGATGGCCGGAATGAATAATCTGGCTTCTTCCCCGGCATTGGATGCCTGAACAAAACACAGATTAACAATAAAAAAATGCTTCGCTTCATGATATTATTTTTAATAAATAGATAGTCCCTTAATCGAATGAAGAGATGATCCCCAATCCACTTCCCTTCCGGGGTACAATATCGTTTTTTCACTGCTCAATCAAAGTTACACTTTCCCTTGATCAAATCAATTCTATCTTGACTGTTTTATGAGGTATGAAATAGGCTACCCGAGCGCTAAAAGATAACCTGGCCTTGTCATTTGAGCATTCCTGCTCAGGGATTTGTTATTCAGGCCTCGCTCATCAGGAAATCGCGGTGCGATTTTACCATGTTGACGGTATAGAAAGAATAAGGTTTTTGCTTTCACGGAGAAGATTTTAAATACATCAAGGAATTCCGGTGCCAACCGCTTCCGACTTGATATATTTAATCTGCTTCTTTATTTTGGCAATAAGGTCAAGAACCCCCCGCCGCTCGGCAAGAAGCTTATCAAGATTGGTATAATCCTGTTTCTGTATAAGATCTTCAACATGGTCATAAAATGAATTAACAGACTCATTGAGGCTCATGCAGATCCGGACCTGTTCCGTTATGAGAGGAGGGTGATTATTGTCGAGATGGTCATAAATCGGGTCGGCAAATGTAATCGAGGCAATGAGCTATCTCCCGGAGGTAGTCGAGTACTTCTGAACATAGTAAGGTCCGGTCTCGACGAACTCCTCCTCAAGTTTTCTCAGGGTGGAAGAGAGATTGTATTTCAGATCCTTCGTCCGCTGGTTAAGGTCATCCACATTCTTCTTGACCTTCTTCATTTTCCTCCGAAGTCCTCCTTTATCAGGTTAAAAACACTGGAGAAATAGAGTTTTCTGACTGATACCACCACATCTAGGATTGATGTGTTGCATTTCTGTAGGATGTTCAGGCCACCGAGAGTGAGCTTTTCATCAAACTCTTCCTTCTTTGAAGACTTCATTACCCGTTTCTTATGTCTCAAGCCTGACCGGATAATTATAAACAGTGCAATAGCCAGCCCTGACAATGCCGGAAACTCTCCTCCCCAGTTAAGGACAAGAGCTATCAGAAAGGCCACCTAATGCGGTAATCGCAGTAAAACCATTGCCGCCCATCACCGTGACCACCCCCGTTATCCTGTAGACTGCACTTTTCCCTTCCCCATGCCCCGTCAGCCAGTGAGGTACCCATCGCCACCACGAAGGTCACATACGTTGTGGAGAGCGGAAGCTTCAGCGAGGTACCGACCGCAATCAGGCTGGATGCCACGAACATGTCGACTGAACGCTTCTCAGGAGATCAAAGGATGATACATCTGCAGGGTTTTTGAACTGTTTTTTGTAGGAAAGAAAATCGAACCTCTTTTCTATGAAATCAGTAACACGGTCGGGGACTATGCGGCTGATGAATTTGGAGAACCCTACAGTATGCCTGACAACCGATCTGGATAACCGGGATGAAGAAAATCTCTCTGACCCGGAGACACCCTGTATTTGCAAGATTAATCTCGGCTCATGGAGACAGTCCTGGCTTTTTTGGATAGAAACAGAGTCGCCACCATTAATAGTCCGGCGATAAGCAGAAAGATTGTCGGGGTTTTGACCGGAGGTTCGCTCGCGCGGAGGTCATCGGCAACGTGTCAGGAGTAAAATGAAGGATGCACCGGCGAGAATGACGGTACGATTCCGGTCCGGCGAGTGGCACTCCGGATGAAGCCGAGCAAGGTCATTGCCTGCAAATGCCATTGCCAGTGAAAAGGTACCAGCCAGCACAATGATCCTTAAAATGTTAACCTTGAAAGAGTGAAATCAGTAGCTGAAGAATAATGGTGATATGCGACAAAGGAATAAAGCAGAACCAGAAGAGTATGTGTACTAAGCCATTCGAAGGCTTTCCGGAGTTATGAATGAAGCTCCAGCTCGGCACCTTTAACGAGTATGGAATTCGACTGCTGGCAGTGATTGCAATCCTCCCCTAGACAGCATCCGAGAATATTTCATGTACTTTTTATAGTCGAAGGAGAAAATAAGACGGGTAATGAACTGAAATAATCGTTCCGAAGGCAAGAGCAATAACTGACAGAGAAGAGGATCCCGAAAATCGATTGCCAGGGCTTTGGCTGTGTTAATGTAATTGCCGATATACTGAAAAATTGTCGGTTGACTGAAGAGTGATCTTTACAATTGAAATTGCCACTGCGGCACCCAGTAACTCGAATACAATTGAAACTGTTGTGGATGTGGGGAAACCAAAACTATTGAATGTGTCTGCAGAAGAATTACATCTGTTATCATGACCGCAAGAAAGATGATCATGATCTCGGAGAAATAGAACTGTCCGGGGTGGAAGATACCAGATCTGGCAATCTCCATCATCCCGCTCGAAAAGGTTGCACCAACCGATTGCCCCCAGGCCCGCCATGTCATCAGTCTGACCTTTAGCGGAGCAGCTTTCTGGACCCGACGGAAGAGTTTATGAAGTTGGCACGCGTCATTGGAAATGCCGACAATCAGGTCAGCTACGGCCAGTATAAGGAGGGCAATTACTATTATGAGATAAACATCCGCTGGAAACCGGTTTAATGATATTATTTTAAAAAAAGATTTAAGTTATTCCCTATGTTTTTCAAACCCCGAAATTAATTTAAAATACAAAGAAGTTCAAAGAAATCTTCCTGTTACATTTTTGTTACATATAATTAAATCTGTTGACTATATTTACTTCAAATATTACGAATTTGTAAAATAGTAACACGATGCCGGTAATCAGATTTTGGAGTTTCTCACTCGAGAAAGAGCTGCTTGATGCCTTTAAAAACGGTTTTATTTAGGGGGAAATCTCTTTGTCAACCGCTCCCGGGCAATAAGGCATCTGATCAGCAACGGTCTTGCTGAGAACAAGTGGCAGTGCAGCAATGAGGTGGCAGGATCGCTAACCATGATATATGATCATCACAGGAGGGGAGTGGTGGCGCAGCTGACAAGCCTGCAGCATGAGAGGAACGAACTGATACTCTCGTCTCTTCATCTTCATCTTGACCACGGACAGTGCATGGAGCTTCTGGCTGTCAGGGGCCGGGCATCAGAGTTGACAGCGCTGGCCGACAGGCTCCGGAGTGTCCAGGGGTCAGCTATGCCAGGCTGACCATGACGCGATTAACAGGCGAGGAACACCGTGATGAGAAGTAAACTGCCGGCAATGATATTGCTGATTGCCCTGATACATGCTGTCATCATGCTGGACAGGCAACCGTACTGGCCGCGAGGGGCGCCGCATTACCGATTACACAGGGCGAAGCATCACCATCCCGGATACCGTCCGTTCTGTCATAGCCCTCAAATCGGGGACGATGAGGCTACTGTCCTACATGGGCGTCACCGGCATGGTCGAGTCATCTCGAGGGGAGCGAGCAGCGGCGCAACGTGCCCTACCTCTTTGCCAATCCCCACCTCAGGAGCCTCCCGGTAGTACAGGTGCCGGCAACCACTACGACACCGAGCTGCTGGCTTCTGCCGGGAGTGACCTCATCATAGCAACATTCATGTCGCCCCAGGAGGCCGACAGGCTTCAGCGGCTTACCGGAAACCCGGTTATCCTGCTCAACTACGGTGACCTGGGGGAACGGAGGGATGCTCTCTACTTTACAATTACTCTCCTTGGTGATATTTTTCGTCTGCCAGAGAGGGCTGACAGTATAATCAGTTACTTTTGAAACCACAATTGATGAGTGTGCCTTCCGGGCTTCACGGGCAACGGAGCCGCAACGGACGGCATATGTGGGAGGAGTCACATACAACGGTGCCCACGGTCTGACATCTACCGGAACCCGACTACCCCCCCTTCAATATGCTGGCTATTAATAATGTGGCCGATGAACCGCAACTAAAGAATGATAAAAGCGAGCCTGGCCATGTGGTTATCTTAATCAACCCGGAGCAACTGGTTAGAATCGAATGCGGATGTCATCTTCCTCGATGCTACCGGACGTCAGATATGGAAGGAGGAGATGACTCCGGAATAATGAGCAGATCCCTCTCAGCATTCCGTGACGGAGAGGATTTTCACTGTTCTTCCTTACAACTGGAACACCACCAACTATGAGAATCTTCTCTGCAATGTATGGTATATCGGATCAGCATTGATGCCCTCGGCATTCGGCGATGCTAACCTCGCGGAAAAATGCCGTGAGATATACAGTTTCTTTTACGGCACAGACCTCTATGATAGGGCTTCCGGATATTACCGGCCGTTTGAGCGGCTGGGTGCTACGGTACAGGAATGACCAGGGAGCATGAGATAGAGAAGCAGTATCTGCGTTTCACGGAGCGCGAGGGGAGGTTCCTCTGGCTCGCTGCACTGGTTACACTGCTGCTTGGGGTGCTGGGCCTGGCGCTGGGACCCAGCAGCATCAGCCTAAGCGACCTTTCTCCCTGTTCAGTTCAGAGGGAGAGGCTCTCCATCGCGGCATCGTGATGCAGATAAGGCTGCCGCGCGTGCTGGCGGGGATAGTGAGCGGCATAGCCCTCTCTGTCAGCGGGGTGGTGATGCAGAGCGTACTGCGCAACCCCCTGGGATCACCCTTCACCCTGGGTATAAGCAATGCTGCCGCCTTCGGGGCTGCCTTTGCAGTTATAATATTCGGTGCCGGCAGCATGCACAGCAGCAGCAGTGATGCCGTGCTCATCGCAAACCCTTATATCGTCACCCTCTTCAGCATTCTTCTGGTCGCTCATCGCCTGCTTCCTGATACTGCTTGTGGCCAGACACAGGGGGGCCACCCCTGAGAATATGATCCTCACCGGTATCTTTGCCAGCTCGCTCTTTACGGCGCTGACGGCTGCCATACAATACCTGGCCGACGATGTGCAGCTGGCCGCCATGGTCTTCTGGACCTTCGGCGACCTGAGCAAGGGGGAGATGGCACGAGCTGCTGTTACAGGTGATCATCCTGCTGCCCGTGATGATCTATTTCTACCGAAACCGGTGGAAGTTCACACGCTCTTGATGCAGGCAACGAGACCGCGCGAAGCCTGGGGGTGAATATCGGCCGGCTGAGGCTCACGGCCATGATCCTGGCCTCGCTGGCCACGGCGGCGGTGGTCTCATTCTATGGTATCATTGCCTTTGTGGGGCTGGTGGTGCCTCATATGGTCAGAAGGGTCATCGGCAGCGATGAGCGGTTCCTGATACCAGGCGCAGCCCTCGCCGGCGCTGCCTTTATGGTCGGTTGCGACATCGTTGCCCGGACACTCATCTCGCCCATGGTGCTGCCTGTGGGTATGCTAACATCGGTAATAGGCGCACCGCTGTTCATATTGCTGCTTGTCAGGGGGAAAGGAGGGGCACAGTGGAAATGATAACCCTCTCCGGAGTACAGTTTGCCTATAACGGCTTTCCGGTTATCAAAGGCATAACCCACAGCTTTGAAAAGGGCTCCTTCACCGCATTGCTGGGCCCCAACGGATCAGGAAAGAGCACGCTTATCAGGCTCATCAACGGCATCCTCAAGCCGCAGGCCGGCATGGTGGAGCTGCTGGGCCGCAGTGCCGGCACCATCAGCGCCAGGGAGATGGCCAGGGAGATGGCATATGTCCCGCAGATGCAGTATAATACCTTCCCGGCCACGGTGTTCGACACTGTGCTGCTGGGCCGCAATCCGTCTATCAGCTGGTCGCCCGGGAAGGACGACCGCACGATCACGGCAGAGATACTGGTCAAACTCGGACTGGATGATATCGCCCTGAAGGATATCAACAAGCTCAGCGGCGGACAGAGGCAGCAGGTATTCATCGCCAGGGCACTTGCACAACAGCCGTCGGTAATACTCCTTGATGAGCCGACAGCCAACCTCGACCTAAGGCATCAGCATGAGATACTGCGCCTCCTGAAGGAGCTTGCCGGGGGCGGTATTATCGGTACTGGTGGCCATACATGACCTCAACCTCGCCCTGAAATACTGCAGTGAGTTCATGATACTCGACAACGGGCAGGTGAAGGCCGAGGGGGAAGTGGAGATCTTCAGCGAGAAGCTGATAGAGCAGATATACGGAGTCAGGATCAAGATCATACGGCAGGACGGGGAGATGTTCATACTGCCCACAGAGCCGCTTTAAACTATATATAAACATAGCAGGGAGATGACAGACCTTAAAATCAAAATTATCGGATATGTGCACAATGTAGTGGGAGAATGCCGGGCCGGGTAATGCCGACATGATAAAAGAGACTATCTCCACCCTCAGAGGTCAAGGAGGAGTATGCAGATGCGCTTTTCAGGATAGAAAAATACGGTGAGCTCAACATCATCTTCTACTTTGACCGTTCCGAAGGGTATGAGCTTCGTACCGTGACGCGGTCAGGTGAAGTGAGGGGCGTCTTTGCATGCTGTACTCCCCGCAGGCCGAGTATGATAGGGCTGACTAAGGTTAAGCTTTTGCGTGTCGATGGCGATCTGCTGACGGTAACCGGCCTCGATGCCCTCAACAACACGCCGGTGCTTGATATCAAGCCTGTTGCAGGTCAAAGGTGACTGATGCTTAATTGTTAAAGTTTTAGCCGATATACGTCCTGCGATTCCAAAAAAGCGTAACTTTTCAGAAAAAGAGCTATGATGATGACGATCTTAAAATGGTTTGCGCGGGTACTAGCTATCCTGGCCATCCTGTTCATGCTGATGTTCTCCCTTGATGTATTCGGGGGGAATGAGTCGTTCCCCAAACAGTTGCTGGGTTTCCTTATCCATAACATCCCGGCATTTGGGCTGATAATTGCCCTTGTTATTGCCTGGCGCTATGAGATCACCAGCGGGATATTGTTCGTTCTCTCATTTGTGGCATTGGGCATCTTTTTCAAATCCTTTGCCGGAAACATCAACTCCCTGGTAATCATTGCGCCGTTTCTGGATGGCAGGGACTATCTTTTTTATTGTACATGGAATTTTATCGCGAAAGAAGAAGGTAAGCTGAGCCATAATGCCGGTTCTCCAGGTCATCGAGAGGTGAAGCGACAAATCCATGGCCTGATTCACCTGCAACGTCACATAATTTGATTTCAGGTTATTTCCTGTTTTCGATTTCTGTCAGACCACCATCGTACGAAATGGGTTGCCTGTTGGTGCTGTTTCCGCTCAGATTTACTGAACCTGTTTCTGAAATTTGAAAGGTAAAGTCCAGGTTGTCATTTTTATTCCGCGATTTAAATGAGATTATCCAACCTCCCTTTTTCGATTCCTCCTTCTTGAAATCGGTCATTTCCCCTTAAAGCTCATTGGCGATTCAGAACTACCGTAATTAACGTTGTACGCCCTGCCGAAATCGGGGAGATCGCAATCGATCCTCATGCTGTCGACAACCACCCTGTATGAACTGGTAAGTTCCTGGCCTCTGCCTGACATCGGGGTCATCCGTGAAGCATCGAACTGCCAGGCCCCAGCTTCTACCAAAACTTTTGTCTTTTCAATCTGAGCGGCTTTTTTGGCAGCCTTTTTTTCCTTGACCGTCATTACGGTTTCCTGGCCAACAGACCATGGCTGCGGAGAGCAGTATCACAGTAATTATCATTAACTTTTTCATCTCATGGGTTTAGGTTAAATGCACAAAGATTGTACCAGTTTGTTAATTTCTGCTTTTTCTTTTTGACAGAATAAGTTGCCGTATAAAGTACGAATAAAACCCGAGAGTAGATGCCACGGCAGAGCCTTGGCAGATAAACTGCTGAGTTACCGGCCAGGCTGAAGATCAGGAATCTATACGCCTGATTTTTGCACCCAGGGCGTTGAGTCGGATATCGAGAGATTATGATACCCCCGGTCTATCTGAAAGATATATGATATACTCTTTCCCTGAGCACTCATTGAGGCTATCGCAAGGTTACTCCTGCCCTGATATCAGGACTGTTTCTGGTGAGTCCTTCTCAGCATCTGGCGGCGTTCCAGCCCAATCACAGTTGCACGGTGCGGGTCACACCAGGATCATTCTTGCACCCATGTCTATGAGCTTGTCGACAAAGAACAAGCGGCTTTCAAACATCTTCTGATGTATCAGCACACTGCCTTGTGGCCTGTACAGCGACAACCAGGAGAACACTTATCAGGTCAGGCGTCAGTCCGGGCCACGGATGATCATAAACAGTCAGGATTGAGCCGTCCAGGTTGTCGCGGATCTCGTAGACGCCTTGCTCAGGCACAATGACATCATCTCCCTCTGTCAGAATTTCTATACCAAGCTGTTCAAACTTCTGTGGGATAATACCCAGGTGCGGTATACCAGCATCCTTTATTCTTATTGAAGATCCGGTCATGGCTGCCATCCCGATAAATGATCCTACTTGGATCATACTCCGGCAAAATCCGATGATGGCATCCGCTGAGCGAATTAACGCCTGTAATTCTAAGAAAATTGGATTTAATGCCTACCAAATATTTTTGCCCCCATACTGTTAAGCATTGTGCACAGTTGCTGAATGTAGGGTTCACGCACGCTGCATTATAGATAGTTGTCTCGCCTTCTGCCATCGCTGCGGCAGAGATGAGGTTGGCTGTTCCCGTTACGGAAGGCTCATCAAGCAATATATCTGCACCTATGAGTGATTTTGCAGTCAGCCTGAAATATACGTGTCCTGGGTCATATTCTGTAAGGGCTCCAGATCGTTCAAAACCGATGATATGGGTCTCCATCCTCCGCCTGCCGATCTTGTCTCCTCCGGGCCTAGGTATGACTGATTTTTTAAACCTTGCCAGCGATGGTCCTGCCAGCGTTACAGATCCTCTGAACAGGTTTGATTTCCTGAGAAAATCAGTGTCGATAGAGCTTGTCGGTATTGATCTCTGCCGCCCTGAAGCTGTAGGTGCCTTCACTGACCTTGACTACCATCACTGCCATATCGGAAAGGATCTCCATCAGCATTCTTACATGGGGGATGTCAGGGATATTCGAAATGACGACTTCTTCCGAAGTCGGCAACACCGCGCATATTACCTGAAGTGCCTCATTCTTTGCTCCCTGAGGAATTATAGTTCCGTTGAGTCTTACACCGCCGGTTACCTCGAATGATTTCATAATTTGTTTTTTAATTAAGCCTGGCCAATGACAAAACTACTAAGATCTTCGATAAAAGAGCTTATTTTTACATAACTGTCTCCATGATCAGATACCGAGAAAAATAAAAGCCTGATGTCATATGACGCTTTCGGCATTGATGTCAGGGCTGCACATCTGTTTCATGTGAAAAGGCCGGAAGATTGCCTGAAAATCATCGCTTACCCGAACTTAAGATGAAATTTCTCATAACATAGCTGACTTGACTGATACTTGGAGGGGGAGCAACGTCTTATTCACACATGATTTCGGACGAGTTGTAATTTTCAAAAATGTAATCGACAAGATCCATATTCTTGAAGAAAGCAATGAATCCCGTTCTGGTAGAAGCGGGTGACGAGAAGAAGGTGGCAGGAGCCTGGTTGGATCTTTGTCGGTCAGCAGAGGTTCTGGCCGGTACTGAAAACCTCACGCTGATTGCCAGGCCACGGTTGAAGCTGCTGTCGTACAGAATATTGGCGCCTATGGCGTTGAGGCTGCAGATGTAATAGAAAGTGTACAGGCATTTCATCTTGAGAAAAAAGAATGGATGACATTCGGCAACAAGGCATGTGAATTTGGTTACAGGGACAGTCTCTTCAAGAGGGAACTGAAGAACAGGGCAGTTATCTGTTCAGTTGTTTTCAGGTTATCACGAACCCCGCATCTGAGACTTGACTATGGAGGCATCAGGCAGAGGATTGCTGACAGGGAGATAACGGATCCCACCTACGGATATTGCAGAGATTGTTGCCGCGATCAGAAGAGACAAGCTGCCCTGATCATGAGGTTCTGGGTAATGCAGGGAGGCTTTTTCAAGAATCCATTGCTGAGTGAATTAAGGAATTGAAGGTTTTGATGAGGTTGTCATGCCAGGGTAATGATACCATCAGCAGGGGGATAATTTCAAGATCTCTGCCGGCTGGCTGATCGGGCAGGCAGGATGGAAGGGGTACAGGCTTTGGTGACGCAGGATGTCCTGATGTTCCAAGCAGGCATTCGATCCTGGTAAATTTTCTATGGCCAGTGCAGACAGGCGGGGACATTCTTGCCCTGGCTGAAGAAATAAGAAGTTCATACTTTGATGGAAGTTCGGTTTCTCCCTGGAGCCGGAGGTTAACATTGTCTCGATGGGAGACGGATGTTGCAGAGTGGCAGTTGGTGCTGTTCCCCGCGTCTGGCGGGGTGCCGCTCCGGCACCATTCTGGAATCTTATTACAGTATCAACCTTATATGTCCTTCTTTTTTGTGACTATAAGGATCACCCCTGCCTCCGATTTGTACTTTTTCTTTGACGCTTCATCCTTAAGCACTGAAATACTCTCAATATTATCTTTTGAAATTTTCTCCATTTCTCCGGGTTCAGCTAATCTGCCATCTATTAAAATTGCAGGTTCATCAATAGTCCCCTCTGCAGGTTGCTTAATCCTGACTATCACCTCCTGCTTTCCCTTTACCTTCTCCTTAGTTGTAACTACTATGACAGCAGTTTCATTGTAGAGTTTCACAGCCTCCTCCCCCTTGTAAACCTCAACTCTTTCAATCAGATTATTGTCTATCAGCCTCAGTATATCTGAGTCATACTTTTTACCATCAATAATTACAACTGTTATTTGCCCCTTTTCGATAACTAAACCAGATCCCTGGCTCTTATCATTCATTCTTACTGATATTTCATCCTGGGCTATCAGACATGCTGACATAATCAGAAATACCGTAGTTGCAATTAGCGTCCTTTTCATAGCTTTTCTGTTTAAGTTATTTTTCAATGTATATAATAATTAACTCATCTTCATAGAGTATAGCTGCGGTTGTATGGTTCGTTGAATTATCAGGTATCATCAACAGTGCTTTCTTCAAAGGCTGCTATCGTTTTCCTGTTTTTCTTTTGTCGTTTCACTCCAAATATTGGTAGCAGCAAAAGCAGTAATTATAAGTATCGAAGCTGCTGTTGATATAAGTGAAATTAGTATCTTTCTGTGTTTATGCTGCTCCGCTTTTACTCTTTCCCAAACCTGTATCTCGATATCATCAGGAACCGAGTTGCGCTTCAACCTGATATAATCGAACCACAGATTTCTCTGGCTTCTGGAGGGAAATTGTTTTTTGCTTAAAGCTTGCTCTTCTTCTAAAGAGGTGAGCCCTTGTTCATACAGCTCGTCAAGCCTGTCTTCCTGTTCCATATTCATAATTGTAAATTTTTTCTAATTGTTCACGTATATTCTTCCTTCCTCTTGACAGGATAACCCTTATTAGCTCCTTCCGTATCCCGGTTAACAGCTCAATCTCAACAAATTCAAGTCCATCAATATCTCTTAAAAGCACAATATCCCTCTGTTTTTCCGGCAGGGATGCTATTATCTTTTCAATTATTTCAATAACCTCTCTCTGTTCAATCCGGTCATTGTCATCAGCAGGCATGGCATCCTCAGCAATATCTTTCATTTGGATCTTGAAAGTTCAGATCTTTCTGAGAAGATCGAAACAGTAGTTGCGAATGGTCAGACATTAGCATAACCTGATGGATTCGGATGAGTTCCGAGTTGTCTCCTTTTATTCCAGAGTCGCACCATCACCTCCTGTACAGCATCCCTGGACTCTTCTTCGTCCTTTAGCAACCTTATTGCTATGAGGTAAAGTTTTGGAGTGAGTGTAACTACCTTCAATTTGAATTCTGCGCTGTTCATGTTATTAACATAACGAAAAGTAAGGGAAAGTGTAACAAAGATTTGAAAGGAAAAATTCCATATCCGGGTTTGGGATTTGAAAGTTGCCTCGTGAGTGTTCTCCCGCCGTCCGGCGGGGGTGCCGCTCCCACCGTCTGGCGGGGGTGCCTCACCCGGCAGACCGGGTTCAGCCCTCCCTTAGCTTCAGTCCTGCAAATAAAAAACAAGCCCCATGCTGCGCATGTTTTTTTCTTTTCTCAAATCCCCTTCATAAAGCGAGCTTTCTTCGGGTCTTTTCAAAAACAAAAACCCCCCTGGGGGGGTGCTTGTTTTCTGCTTGATAGTGGAGCTGGCGGGAGTCGAACCCGCGTCCAGGCAAGGCGACCATATGCTTTCTACATGCTTATCCTGCCTTGATTGTCGGGAGTGACCAGGTGGCAGACAGCCGAATCACACCTTATCTCCTTTAATTTCACCGTCAGGCCGGAGAGACCATCAGGCTATCCCTGAATTGCGTGCGCTTCCTGATCGGGTTGGTACTGGGCATCACCGCCCGGGAAACGTCTCGTCCCAACACCTGGTGCCGGGATTAAGCATAACTTACTTAGTTCGGTTATGCAGCAAGAGCGTAGTTATTCTCGCCTGTTGTTGTTTTGAGACACAAGTTAAAGAGATGCGTCACCCTACTCTGCATGCTTACATACCACCGCGGCTTGCTGTCAAAACCAGGTCAGCCCCATTTGATATAATCTGCAACGCAAAAGTACTCATTATTGCTTTGCAGTGACAATTATCTGCTCAAAAGATCAGGTCGATTTCTTATCTTCACCAGCAATACTCAAATAATCAGACATGCAAAAAATAGTAAAGGTGGGCATCATCAGTGAGACGAAGACCCCGCCAGACAGGAGGGTGCCGCTTACCCCCGCACAGGTGGTTGAACTAAGAGAGCTTTATCCATTCGTCGATTTCTTCGTTCAGCCATCAGATATCAGATGCTATACGGATGAAGAGTATAAGTACCTTAAAATACCGTTGCGCGAGGACCTGAGCAACTGTGACATTCTGATGGGAGTGAAGGAGGTCGACAAAAGGGTCTTTATCCCTGGTAAGACCTATCTCTTCTTTGCACATGTGGCGAAGAAACAGGAAGTTATTCATAACCGCGAGATGCTCCTCGAGATACTTGATAAAAAGGTCAGGATAATCGATTATGAATATCTCACCACCGACAAAGGCCAGAGAGTGGTTGCCTTCGGCCGCTGGGCAGGGATAGTAGGCGCTTATAATGCACTGAGAGCAAGAGGAATCAAGACCAACAGGTTCAAGCTTAAGCCGGCTTATCAGTGCCGTGACCTTGATGAGATGTGGGCAGGACTGAGGCTGATACAGCTCAAACCCGGACTCAAGATACTTGTCACGGGCGAGGGAAGGGTGGCCGCAGGTGCCATGGAGACCCTGGCCAACTGCTCTAACCTGCTTAAGGTCTCCCATGAGGACTTCCTGTCGAAGGAGTACGATGTACCTGTCGTCTGCCAGATAGGCCCGCAGAACTATGTGAAGCACACCGACGGCCGGCCGTTCGACTTCAATAACTTCGTCTATCATCCCGAAGATTACCGTTCGGATTTCCTTAAGTACACAAAGGTGACTGATGTTCTGATTGCGGCACACTTCTGGGATCCAAAGTCGCCTGTCTTCTTTACCCGTGAGAATGTTGAGAAGCCGGACTTCAGGATATCGGTCATAGGAGACATAAGCTGTGACATCGACGGACCGATACCCACGACACTGAGGGCGACCACCATAGCGGATCCCTTCTACAGCTACAACCGCAACCGTCACTGTGAGGAGGACGCGTTCAAGCACCCTGACAATATCACCGTCATGTCAATAGACAATCTCCCAGGTGAATTGCCGAGGGATGCCTCCAGCGATTTCGGCAAGCAGCTGACTGAGCATGTACTGCATGACCTGTTCCTCGACAACGATTCACCGATGATACAGCGTGCTACCATCACCAGCGGAGGCAGGCTGGAGCCGCAATATCTTTATCTGACCGAGTGGGTCACCTCCGGGAGAGAAAGGCCATGATGCGTATTGTGATCTGCGGGCCGGCGCATCCTTACCGCGGCGGCATAGCAGTATATAACGAGAGGCTGGCACAGCAGTTCCTTCAGGAGGGTGATGCTGCTGCCATCTATACCTTTAAGCTGCAGTACCCCTCTTTTCTTTTCCCGGGAAAGACACAGTACGATGATGGTTATGCCCCTGAGGGGGTGACGATAACCCGGGCCATCAACTCTGTCAACCCTCTCAACTGGTTCACCATTGGCCTCCGGCTGAGGCGCACCAGGCCTGACCTTATTATAATGCGCTACTGGCTTCCCTTCCTGGCTCCGGCCCTGGGATTCATTGCACGCATCATCAGGAGCAACGGGCATACCAAAATAGTGACCATCTTTGACAATGTGGTGCCGCATGAGAAACACTTCGGCGACAGGATACTTACCCGTTTCTTCATAAAGAGCATCCACGGGGCCCTCGTGATGACCAGATCGGTGGAGAACGACCTCAGGCAGTTCACCCGCAGCATGCCGTGCGTCATCTCACCCCATCCGCTCTTCGACAACTACAGTGAGCCGGTCTCGAGAGCGGAGGCCATTGTGCACCTGAAACTCTGTCCAGCCTACAGATACATTCTCTTCTTCGGGTTTATCAGGGAGTACAAGGGCCTTGACCTCCTTCTGAAAGCGATGGCTGACCCTGACATCCGTAACCTGGGAATCAAACTGATAGTGGCCGGAGAGTTTTATGAGGATGAGAAGCCCTATTTCGATCTGATACATACCCTTGACATTAGCGATAGCATAAACCTGCACTCCCACTTCATAAGCGACGAGGAGGTGAGATATTACTTCTCGGCAGCCTCGCTGGTGGTCCAGCCCTATCGCAGCGCGACACAGAGCGGGGTCACACAGGTGGCCTATCACTTCAACAAACCGATGGTTGTCACTGACGTGGGTGGACTGGCAGAGATAGTGCCTGACGGGAAATGCGGCTATGTGGTTGCCCCGGAGCCGGAAGCCATAGCAAGGGCAATCAATGATTTTTTCAGCGGAGACGAGGAGCGATTCAGAGCCGGCATAGAAGAGCAGAAGAAGTTCTATTCATGGGACAGGCTGACGGAGGCACTCCGCACGCTTGCACGTGATATGCAGAGAGGCAGGAGCCTTTAGGCACGGAACCAGGGGCGGGGAACACAATCACTCCTTCATATTCAACTTTTCCCTCACCAGGTAACGGTTACGGTCGGAGGAGCGCCTGTTGACAAGCTCGGCCAGGAATCCGGCGAGGAAGAACAGGGATCCTATTACCATAACAGTAAGTGCTATGTAAAAGAAAGGACTGTCGGTCACCAGCGGTGCCCGCAATCCTTCATGTATGAAGACCAGTTTTCGTATACCCAGATAGGCCGCCATTATGAACCCGGTGAGGAACATAAGCGTTCCAAATGTCCCGAACAGATGCATCGGACTCTTGCCGAAGCGCGTGATGAAGCTGATGGTCAGCATGTCAAGGTAACCCTTCAGGAACCTGTCGAACCCGTACTTGGTAATACCGTACTTGCGGGGCTGGTGCCGCACAATCTTTTCGCCAATGTTTTTAAAACCTGCCTCCCTGGCCAGCATGGGTATGTACCTGTGCATCTCGCCATAGACCTCGATGCTCCTTACCACCTCGCCCTCATAGGCCTTTAACCCGCAGTTGAAGTCGTGCAGCCTGATGCCTGAAAATTTTCTTGCTGTGTAGTTGTACAACCTGGAGGTAGTCCTCTTGATGAATGGATCGTATCTCTTCTTCTTCCAACCGGAGACAATATTATATCCCTCCTCGCGGATCATCCTCACCAGTTCGGGTATCTCATCAGGACTGTCCTGAAGATCTGCATCCATGGTAATGACCACATCACCAACGGAAGCTTCAAACCCCGTCTGCAGGGCAGCTGCCTTACCATAGTTACGGCGGAACCTGACAGCCTTGATCCTTGCATTTTTTGCCGATAGCTGCCTCAACACCTCCCAGGTGTCGTCCGAGCTGCCGTCATCAATAACAATTAGTTCGTAATCAATTGAAGACGAGACGCATACCTTGTCAATCCATTGTGCCAGCTCCGGCAAAGATTCCGCCTCGTTGTAAGCGGGAACTAAAACGGTAAGATCCATTACTCTTTTGGTTCTTCTGCCGCCTCATCAAGGAGAGGATTGCCCTTTTTAACGATAAACAGGGATATGATCAATGACAGGATAAGTCCGTAAAATACGCTTCCGATGGTTGACATCAGGGCCGTAAACCATGGCTTCATCATCTTGGCCTGCATAGCAAGTGCCTGATCGATGGCAGCCTCAGGCATTCCCCTGGCAATGAACTTTTCTTCCTGAACGGCAAGCGACTTGTCAACCAGACCCGGATCAATAAATGCATAGAGGACATAAATGTACAGAGCGGTTATGATGGCTGCATAGACGTTTATCACAACGCCGGCGCCGACTGATTTGCCGTAGGTGATATATCCGTTGTTGTAATGATCTCGGTATGAACGCAACAGAAAGTACAGAACAAGAATTGTGATCAGGAGACTTGGCCAGATGATCCAGGTCTTGAATGTGAGATCAAACATGTACGTTAGCAGGGAGAAGCCCAATGCGACCAGACCAAGTATGATACCATAGTTCAGGGTCTCTTTCCAGATCGATCTTTTCTGTTCCATTTTATGCGAGTTTTAGGTTTTCAGAGCAATATAATCTATTTGCGCAAATCTTTGCCTTAGTGAAATTAAGAACTATTATTTGGAGCAGGGCTTAAAAGTTTGTATTTTTGTGCGGGGTAAGTCTCATACGACCAGCTCCCTTTGAACTCCCCCAGGGTTGGAAGACAGCAAGGGTAGAAGGTTGTAGCGGTGCGATGTGAGTAGCTTACCCTCTTTTTTTACCCCCCTCTCGTAAGAAGTTTATATATTTGCCGTCACTTTATAGAAAAGATGATACTTAAGATCTATCCGGAGAATCCCAACACCGATCATATACGAAGGGTCACCTTTGTTCTCTGAGCAGGGAGGTATCGTCATATCCCCACTGACACGATTTATGCCATGGGTTGCGATATCAAAGCCGGAAAGACCATTGAGAAGATAGCGCGTTTCAAAGGCCTCAATCCGGGCAACCCCGACATGTCGATGATCTTCTCATCAATGAGTCAGCTCTCCGAGTACACTGTGAATTCATGACAACAACCTCTTCAGGCTGCTGAAGCGCAACCTGCCGGGGCCATTCACATTCATTGTACCTGCGAACAACCAGATACCGGCCATGTTCAGGCACCGCAAGAAGACACTGGGAATCCGCATACCTGACAACAGCATCACACTGGCAATAGTGCGCGATCTGGGCAGGCCCCTGGTGACAACCTCCATACATGAGGATGATGAGGTCATTGAGTATATCACTGATCCCGAGCTGATTCATGAGAAGTATGATGATTTTGCCGACCTGGTTGTTGACGGTGGCTTCGGGAGCAACGAACCCTCAACAGTGGTTGACTGTACAGGCCCAGAACCCGTCATTCTAAGGCAGGGCAGGGGAGTGCTGGAGCTCTGAGTAGTCCTCAGTCCTCAGTCGGCAGTCACGATTAATAATTATGTTTTAAGAATTAAGAATTGATAGTCAGTCTCTTAGACTGTGGACTGGAGCCTGTGGACTGTGGGCTGCAGACCGGATCAACGCCGTTCTGCATTGAAAAACTTATTCAACTTGTCAAAGGCTGACGGCAGGGTAAAGACCACCACCTTGTCACCGGCCTTAATGAGGGTGTCTCCGGTTGCAATATATGGCTTGTAGTCGCGTATCCCGCCACCGACGATGGCATCCTTGGGAAAGTCTATCAGCTTCAGCGGTCCTCCGGTTATACGGGCGCCCTCCGGGACATTATATTCAATGACCTCAGCCTCGGTGCCGGTCATCATCTTGACCTGGGTGACGTTGGGGTTCATGGTATGGCGGAAGATACGGCTGGCGGTGGCAATCTTCTTGTTGATGATAGTGTCTATCCCCGAGTTCTCGGCCAGGTTGATGTATTCCATGTTCTCCACCTCGGCAATGGTCTTCATCACACCTATCTTCTTTGCCAGGAGGCATGAGAGTATGTTTGTCTCGGAGTTGCCCGTCACGGCAACGAAGGCATCCATATGCTGAAGACCCTCCTCTGAAAGCAGGTCACCGTTCCTGCCGTCACCGTGTATCACCAGTGTCTCCTCGAGCTCCTCAGCCAGATCGCGGCATTTATCCATGTCATAATCGATCAGCTTCACCTGGCAATCCTGCTGCAGGTTAAGCGCTATGTGCCTCCCGATACGGCTTCCTCCGAGGACCATTATGCTCTTGGCCTGAGTGTTGCGCTTGCCTGAAAACTTCATCATGTCATCTATTCCTTCGCGGGTGGAGATGACAAACGCCAGGTCGCCTTCGTGAAACTCCTCATTGCCTCTTGGAATGATTGTCCGGTCATGTCTCTTGATGGCCACGGCACGGTACTTAATGATTGATCCGAGGGTGTTTGACACCTCCTCGAGGCTTCGATTGAGGACAGGGGCGTTCTTCTCGAGCTTCTGCACGTAAAGCGACAGCAGTCCGCCTGCAAAATCCATGAACTCGGTGGTGCCGGTCTCCTTCAGGAGGCTTATCACCTCTTTGGCTGCAATGAGCTCCGGGTAGATCAGGTGATCTACGCCCATTTCCCTGAAGAACTCCTTGTTGGCTCGCTCAAGGTATTCCATATTGTCAATGCGTGCTATCACCTTACGGGCACCCAGCCTCTTGGCCAGGATGGAAGCTGTAATGTTTGTGTCCTCATAGTGCGCAACGGCAATAAAGAGATCGGTGTGCTTCTTGATGGCCTCCCTGAGCAGGTTGAGTGATGTGGCCGATCCCTCGAAAGTAAGAACGTCAAGGGCTGCATCAACAGGTTTGAGACGCTCAGCCTCCGAGTCTATCAGTATGATCTCATGTTCGCTCTGCGAGAGCATCTTGGCCAGATGGGTGCCCACCTCTCCTGCGCCGGCAATTACTATTCTCATTTCCGCCTTGATAAAATATGCGCAAAGTTATACAAAAGAAATGTTACCCGGGGTCTATAATTTCAATCTTTAGTCCCCGCGTGTCGGCGTGCTTTCTTACCTCTGCCGGGATGAGGCCGTCAGAGGAGGGAACCAGCAACAGTCTGCCGTGCTGTTTTACCGTAAGCTCAGTACCCCTGATGTTGTAGATGATGACTCTCTCCCTGTGCCTCTCCTGTGCTGTCTTGACCGTGTTGCAGACAACCAGGAGAAGCGCCGTGACAATGAAAGGCTTCAGCGTTATCTTCTGAACCTTAAGCAGTGATGTAAGGAGGAGTGCCGAGGCTGCTGTCATCAGAAGGGTCTCAACGGATGACATCCCGATGTTCATTATCACTCCGTGATTCATCGAGCTGATCACACCCGTGAAGCTGAGAGTAAACCGCGCCAGATGTTCAAGTATGACGGCAAAGAAGGCGGAGAGAGGGGGGAAGGCGGCGGTGACCAGGAGCAGCATGGCGAGCAGGAGCACAATGAAAGAGATGGGAATGACCACAATATTTGTAAGAAGGAAGAGGAGAGGAAAGATATTGAACAGCCTCACTGTCAGGGCCAGGGTGCCTGCCTGTGCCACCAGTGAGACAGCCGTCATCTGCCACAGCCAGTCGCCAACCCTGTTTCTTATCCTGATGAGCCTGTACAAGGGGTAATAAAAGGTGATGATGAATGCCACGGCCAGGTAGGAGAGCTGAAACCCCGCCTCGAAGAGCACGGCGGGGCGCGCCGCTGTCAGGATAAAGGCCGAGGCCAGCAGGCTGTTCATCGAGGCAGCAGGCCTGTGCAACATCGACCCTGCCTGCAGGAAGGTAAACATTATGGTAGCCCGCAATACGGAAGGTGACAGACCTGTGATGAATGCGAATCCCCACAGGGCAGGGACAATTACCAGTGGCTTGATGATCTGCAGCCTGCCCCGAAGAAAAAAGAGAACAGTGGAGAGAGCCAGGCTGACCATCCCCACATGCAGTCCAGAGACGGCCATGATGTGCATGGCCCCGGACCTTGAGAAGGATGTGAGCTGCTCTTTGTCGAGAAGCTCCTTATCGCCTATCGTAAGGGCTGTGACCAGCCCCAGTTCCTCACCGCTCAGCCCCGCTCTCCTGAAAGCGTCTGTCATCGCGTGTGCCGCTGTCAGTGAGCTCTCTCTCAACGAACGCCGGCCATCGGTGCGGTAATCAATGATATCTCCGGCGCGAAAGAAGGCCATATATTTCACACCCTGGCCCTCCAGGTACCGGCGGTAGTTGAATTCGCACGGGTTGCCGTTGTTTTCAATCTGCCGCGGTCTGATGTGCAGGACCATCTGATCGCCCGGTTTCCACATCAGAGGAAGGGTGTCACTCATAAACCAGAGCATCAGTGATCCGCGGGGATAGCTGAGAGAGTCATCCTCTGTGACACTGATGATCCTGGCCCTGAACGACCAGCTCGCATTTCTCTTCTCAGGATAACCGGAGAGGCGCACGCTGACAAGCTGCCGACGGTCACTCAGCTCACCGGGACGGGCCTTCTCCCCGGTCCGGAGCAAAAACCCGGCTGCAAACAGAAAGAGAATGACTGCTGCCCCGAAGAGTGTGTCAGAGAAATAGCTTCTGCGGAAGAGCCGGATTGTCATCACTGCCACAGAGACTGCCGCTACGGTCCAGGCAACAGCCGTCAGGGGCGGCACAGCCTCCGCCACGATCACACCTGCACATAAAGGTGCATAAAGCCTCAGGAAGGGTTTCTTCCTGAATTACGGGTCACAGCTTTAGACCCACTAAAGGTAAATGAATTAAGGAATAAAAGCAACGGGGGTTACGTTACTTTCCGGTAGGCAGTACGGTACGGTAGTCAGCCGTGAACTTTCCCTTGCTGAGATCATTCAGCTTGCCCCTTATCAGCCTGCGGCGAAGAGGACTTAACCTGTCAGGGAACAGGATACCGTCAAGATGATCATACTCGTGAAGAACAACCCTTGCCTTGTAGCCCGAATAGACCTCATCGTGAAAGTTCCACTCCGGGTCATAGTACTGAATACGCAGCTCTGACTCGCGGTCAACCTCCTCGTGTATGCCCGGCAGGCTCAGGCACCCCTCGTTCATAGGTACCTTTTCGCCCTTGCGTTCAACCACCTGCGGGTTGATGAATGCTTTCTTAAAGTCTTTCATCTCAGGGTGATCTTCACCCAATGGCTCGCCGTCAATGACGAATATCCTCATTGATTTCCCTATCTGGGGAGCGGCAAGGCCCAGCCCGTCCGAGTTGTACATTGTCTCAAACATGTCGGCTATCAGGGTGTCAAGGCCGGGGTGGTCGCGCTTTATCTCCTTCGCCACTTTTCGCAGTACCGGATGGCCGTATACGTAAATGGGATATGTCATCTTATTCCTTTAGTTAATGTTACTGTTCTCCCGGCTTCTGAGCCACGACTGAAGTATTATCGATGCGCTGATGCGGTCGGCCATAGCCTTGTCACGTCTGTCGCTCTTCTTCACTCCGCCGTCGATCATGGTCCTCATGGCCATCTGGGAGGTGAAACGCTCATCAGCCAGGTGCAGGGGTGTGTCGGGGAAGAGTTTCCTGAACCTTGCTATGAACGGATCAATATATCTTACGCTTTCACTGGGCATATTGTTCACGGTTACTGGATAACCAAGCACAACATCAGTCACATTCTCGCGCGGTATGTAATCCTTCAGAAATGCTTCAAGCTCTCCTGACGGCACAGTGACAAGGGGAGAGGCAATGATCCTCATGGGGTCAGTCACCGCCAGTCCGCACCTTTTCTTCCGTTAGTCTATGGCCAACGCCCTGCCCAAGTTATTCAGCCTTTAATGATTTGTTTCCGCGGCACAAATTTACCGGTTTTGCAACACATAAAAAAGAGAGCCGGGATGTCCGGCTCTCCGTTATTGAATTTTACGGTTTTATTCTGTTTTTGCTTCAGGAGCTTTCTCAACAGTTCCAAACTCCATCTGTGAAAGACGTTTGTAGCTGTTGTATCTCCATTTGGCGTTCTCCTCAGCCTGTTTGAAGAGGGTACCCGGCCTCTCCGGGAAGTCCTTGATAAGCGAGGTGTAACGCACCTCCGACTTCAGGAAATCCTGGAACTTGCTCCAGTCGGGCTCCTTTGAATCAAGCTGGAAGGGGTTCTTGCCCTCAGCCTCGAGGCGCGGATCGAACCTGTAGTTATGCCAGTATCCTGCTGCCACCGCATCTTCCGACTGCTGCTGGGTCTTGCCCATGCCGTTGCGGAGGCCGTGGTTGATACAGGGTGAGTAGGCAATGATGAGTGACGGTCCGGGGTATCCTTTCAGCCTCTCGCATAGCCTTGAAAAACTGGTACTGCGAGCTCGATCCCATCGCGACCTGCGCAACGATAGACGGTAACCCAGTTAGGTCAGTGGCCATCTGTCCCAGATCCTTCTTGCGTATCTTCTTTCCTGAAGCAGCGAACTTGGCAACAGCGCCGGCAGGGGTCGATTTTGATGCCTGGCCACCGGTGTTTGAATAGACCTCCGTGTCAAGCACGAGGACGTTATCTTAGCCGAGGGAGGTACATCTGGTCAAGGCCGCCGTAGCCGATATCATATGCCCAGCCGTCGCCGCCAAAGATCCAGTATGATTTCTTTGACGAATTGTTTCAGGTCGAGGATCTCCTTGCATACGGGTGCTTTATCCTTCTCACAGGCAGCAATCACCTTTTCTGAAACAGTCCTGCTGGCTTTGGCATTCTCTTTTTCTGCTATCCACTCATTGAATGCAGCCACAGTCTCTGGTGTCAGTCCGCCGTTGAGGTTTTCCTTAAGGTGACGACGCTGGATGACTCTCCCTGATCCTTGTGGCACCCAGCATCAGGCCAAAGCCATACTCTGCGTTGTCTTCAAAGAGAGAGTTGGCCCATGCGGGACCGTTGCCGTTCTTGTTGACGGTGTATGGCATTGATGGTGCCGAGCCTCCGTAGATGGATGAACAACCTGTGGCGTTGGATATGACCATACGGTCGCCGTAAAGCTGTGTGATGGCCTTGATGTAGGGTGTCTCACCGCAACCTGCGCAAGCTCCTGAGAATTCGAGCAATAC
>JAXHLF010000034.1:0-25016 GCA_034522515.1 Bacteroidales bacterium
CTGGAGGCAAACCGCTGATCAGAGTGAAGTATTTGGTTATCGATGCTCTGAGAAAAAGAGAAGCACATATATTCACTTCAGCCTGGGTGAAGCACTGGAACTGGTTCAGGAGGTATCACCGCGAAAGGCCTACATAACCCATATAGGTCATCAGATGGGGAAACATGCAGAGGTTAACAGGGAGCTGCCGGTGAATGTCACGCTGGCATGGGACGGCCTGGAGGTGGCCTGTGAAGATTAATCTATTGTTTCTTGAATTTGTAGAGCTTCTTCTGGTATTTTTTTGAGAAGAAGTATTTATTGCGTCCAAGTTGCGAAGTGTCTATATAAGAGTTCTTCCGGCTGGCATGGTACGGATTCTTTTTAGAGGATGCACAACCGGGCATAACCATAATTGCCGATATGATTAATATTATGAATGTTACGCCTTTGCAGTTGACTCTTTTCATCAATTCTGTCTCAACTAATTCCTAAAAATAGTAATTTATATGTAAGCATCGCCACAGTGTTAAACAAAATATCTAAAACAACTCATTCACTGTATCTTTCCTTTTTATTTTCAGATACAATATCTTAAATTGCACTCCCGCACTGGCGGTAAGCTCAATATCAGATTAAACTCATATGTGCACGTTAAAGTTTTCGGTTTTTCCTCTTTTTTTTCATCCTGCTCCTTCCGGCTTCGGGTCAGTCGCTTGAAAACCTCGGAATTGTAAGGGAAAATGGAGCCGCTGCAGTATCTCTTGTCCTTGATGACAGCACCATGGTCGACCTTAAGGCACCGAGACCTCTCTTCAGCTTCAGGCTTGACGGGGTATATTGTGAATCTGATTGATGTCCCGGCCGGTCTTACCGGCAGCCGTTTGGTCATCGGCGATATTGCCCGAGTCCGGGCGGAAGGCGGCGTTCACGCCCCATAGGGGCTCACATCCGGGGGTAATGTCGGCTGCTGGTCTCTTCCGCAACAACCTGAACTGATAAAATTTACCATCGGCAATATAGTGCCCTTCGGAGAGAAGGGCAACAGCGCCTATATCACCGGCTCCGGACCGCGGAACCTTGCCAGGGCAAACCTCTTTCTTCCCGGAAAGAGCCCGGTACGGGTCATCCTGCCTGACAATGCCTGGAGGATGGGTCAGCAAACATGGGGGCCAGCAGAGGGCCTGTCAGTAAGTGCAATAGCCCGGCGTAACCGGACCGATAGCGGCATATCAAGAAGATATGAGACGATTCTTCCTCCGGGAGCATCAGTCACCTATCATATCTGGGCTGACATCTACCGGGGATCATGGCAGGACGGAATGAAACTCATGTTCTCTGAACGGTACCTCTATGACCTGGACAGTTTTGACGACACACTGTACCGGCGTGATGACCTGAGGTGGATACGCAACAGCTACCTGATGATATTGCAGATGGCCTGGGACAGGGAGTACTATGACCGCTTTACGGGGGAATCAGGTTTTGGCAACTTCCTTGCAGGGTATAACAGCCTCTTCGGCAATGTTGATGTATTCAGCAGTATGGCCCACGGGGGCAAGGCGGGGTCTCGATCCAAAGGATCAATGGGATATATACCGTGATCTTACCGGCGGGACTGAAGGGCTAAGACGCATAAGCCTTCAGGCTAAGGCGAACGACTGCCGCTTTTTCATAGCATATAATCCCTGGGACAAAAGCACAAGGGAAGAAGACCACCTCAGGGGGATGGCAGAGATGATTGCAGCAACTGATGCCGACGGAGTGGTGCTTGACACCGAGGGACGCTACATTATCCTGGTCAGAGGTTCGGATCGGCTGAGACACGGTCTGCAAAGGTGCCTGCAATGTGTGCTGCAAAGAGAGAAATGATGTAGAGGATCTGCCCGGGATCCTCGCTGCCGTTGCGAGATCGTTATTTTCTAGCCGACTCCTGAATAAGCTCATTCGACCTGATTTTGCCATCTTCCGGGTTGCAGACGTAGGGGAGGATATTCTGCATCGCGAGATATCCGTGGCCTTCTTCAACGGCTACGGCACTGAACTCAATATGTTCAGACCTGGCGGAAGAGGTGAAGGATATCTTGCTGACCTGGAGTATCTTGCAGCAACAACATATATCCTCAGAAGAAACAGTGACGCTTTCCTTGATATAGGCTGGACTCCTCTTATCAGGAGCGAGGCCGACAGAGTCTATGTCAACAGGTGGAATGCCGGAGCCAAAACCATCTGTACGGTTTTGAACATGGACCACCGGGGGTACTCCGGCCCCCTCTTCAGCGCTGGCGACAGCGAAGGCAGGCACCTCGTCTCGCTTTGGAGGCATGAAGAGATAGAACCGACGCTAATCAACGGAGAGCTCATGGCATCAGTACAGATTCCCGGATGGAGCCAGTCAGACAACGGTACCAGGCGTGAGAGCTCAATTGACTGCATAGCACTCCTGCCGTCACTGATCAGGGCGGAGATGAGGGGTGACAGGCTTCACCTGGAATCCTTGAATGATGGAACCCTCCTGATCAGCAGGGGACAACCGGGCTGACAGCCGGATCAGGCAGCTATCAACCGTCTGACTTTGCCCGGCCGATGCCTTTTTTCGAGTGGGTGGACTGTTTTTTTGGCGTTACGAAAAGATCGTGATTGAACTCATTGACAGTAAGGGTATTTTGCTCGATGAGAGAGTAGTCAGGACTGAAAAGGGCAAGCCGTGGATAGTGTCAGAGACAATACGTACTGAACCATCGGCGGAGATGCCGGAAGGAATGGTGCTGGTGCCCGCAGCCACGATAACATACAAGCTTGGCGCATCCGATGAATTTGTTGCCTACCCGTCGGCAGGAATAGAGATTACCACATCAACAGACAGCTTCCTGATTGACAGGCATCCCGTTACAAACGAAGACTTTCTGAAATTTACCAGGGAGACAAGATATATTCCGGTCGATACTGCCAACTATCTGAAGCAGTGGGAGAGAGGCATGCCCGTAAGTGGCCAGGAACGCTATCCTGTTGTTTATGTCAGCCTCGAGGATGCGAGAGCTTATGCCCGCTGGGCCGGCAAACGGCTGCCGACGGAGGCTGAGTGGCAGCTGGCAGCACAGGGGACCGACGCCCGCCAGTGGCCGTGGGGCAATGAGTTCCATGCCACCAAATGCAATAACGGTTTTGGCCGGGCTACCCCTGTTGATGCCTTCCCCAAGGGTGAGAGCCCCTATGGAGTGGCTGACCTTGTGGGTAATGTGTGGCAGATGACCGGCGACGTCTACAGCAACGGAGCATATTACTTTAATATCATCAGGGGAGGCAGCTACTTCAAGCCGGAATCAAGCTGGTGGTATGTGCAGGGAGGTCCCCAGCCACTTAATATGACCCAGATGCAGCTTCTCGTGTCGCCGGGCTATGACCGCAGTGCCAGCGTGGGGTTCAGGTGCGTCCGGGATCTGTAGCAGTCCTCAGTCTTCAGTCAATCAACAAGTTAATACTGTGGACTGCCGACTGATTTTGACTGCCGGATGCCGACTGTGGACTGCCGACTGATTTTGACTGCCGACTACCGACTGTGGACTGCCGGCTGATTTTGACTGCCGGATGCTCAAACCCGCCTCGCCCCATCGCCGATGCCCGGAAGGTAGAAGTCAGCCGTCAGGCCCGTTCTGGCATGGTAAATATCACCCAGCTTCTTCATGAAATTATCAGCCTGTTCTGCCTCAACTATTGAGACCGTGCATCCGCCAAATCCTGCTCCGGTCATCCTGGTGCCTGTGACCCCGGGAAGCTTGCGACCCTCATAGACCAGTGTGTCAAGCTCAATACCCGTAACCTCATAATCATTGCACAGTGAGTCATGCGACTCATTCATCAGCCTTCCCAGAAGCTCAATATCATTCTCTTCCAGAGCTTTGATGGCACCTGTTGTCCGGCCGTTCTCCGTGATGACATGCTTCGCTCTTTTCCTAACTACCGGATCAGGGATGTATTTATCAACCATCCAGAGGTCGCTGACAGCCAGCTGGCTAAGGTGCCTTATGGGATTATGGTCAGAGATGAACTCTACTGCCCTCTCGCACTCCGAGCGCCGCTCGTTGTACTTTGAGTCGGTGAGCCCCCTGCGCTTGTTGGTGTTGGTTATGACCAGCCTCCTCTCACCCAGGTTGACAGGCGCATACCTGTATTCAAGAGTGTCGCAGTTGAGGTTGATGGCATGGTCCTTTTTACCGAAGCCGACTGCAAACTGGTCCATAATGCCGCAGTTCATCCCCACGAATCCGTTCTCAGCCTTCTGGGCCATCTTTACCAGCTCCATCATCTCAAGTCCTGCCCCGGTAAGCTCATTCATCGCCACCGCCGTCACCATCTCAATCGATGCCGACGAGAAAGCCCGGCACCGTTGGGAATGTCGCCGTAAAAGAGCATCTCCAGGCCCCGGACGTGGTGAATACCCTTTCGCACAAACTCATTGATTACGCCGATGGGATAGTTTGTCCAGCTTTTCGGAATGGGCAGATAGTTGAGAACAATCGGTACTACAATCTCACCACTGAAATTAAGACTGTTCAGCACCATCTCCGTCCCGCCGGTAGACGTTACGACAGCCGGGAAGTACCTACATCGAGGGCACAGGGAAATACATACCCTCCGTTGTAGTCTGTATGCTCACCTATCAGATTAACCCTACCGGAGAAAAGATAAAGGACAGGCTCGTTAGCCCTATCCCCGTATAGTTTAAAGAATTCTTCCAGAAGAAAGTCCTGAAGGTGCTTTCATACTTTGAGCTTTTTCTCTATTTCAAGTATCTGGTTTCTGAAATGACGGTCAGTATCAATAAGGTTGTTGACGGTCTTGCATGCATGCAAAACGGTGGCGTGATCCTTCCCGCCGATAGAGGAGCCTATGCTTGCCAGCGAAGCCTTCGTGAGGCTCTTCGAGAAATACATCGAAACCTGCCTTGCCTGCACTATCTCCCTCTTGCGCGTCTTGCCCTGCATGAGGTCAACGGGGATCTTGTAGTACTCACATACTACCTTCTGAATATAATCGATGGTTACTTCCCTGCGCTGGGTGTTGACCAGCCTGTCAACCATCTGGCGGGCAAGCTCAAGTGTCACCTCCTTGCGGTTGAGGGTCGACTGTGCATAGAGTGATATCAGGCCCGATTCAAGCTCCCTGATATTTGATGAGATGTTCTCGGCCAGGAACTCAAAGATCTCATCAGGCAGCTCATATGCCGTCATTGTAGGCCTTCTTCCGGAGTATTTGCCCAGCCTTGTCTCGAAGTCGGGCTTCTGCAAGGTCTGCAAGCAGATCCCCACTTGAAACGTGACAGGAGCCTTGTTCCATGCCCTGGGTACTCCACCGGAGGCTTGTCACATGTCAGGATGACCTGCTTACCCGACTGGTGAAGGTGGTTGAATATGTGGAAAGAAGGTATCCTGCGTCTTTATTCCTTGCCGGCAAACTCATGAACGTCATCAATGATCAGCACGTCAATCATCTGGTAGAAGTGGAGAAAATCATTCTTGTTATTGTTCCGGATTGATTCTACAAACTGGGTCTGGAACTTGTTCGCATTGACATAAAGCACGGTTTTGTCAGGAAACTTCTCCTTGACAAGGATCCCGATGGCCTGGAACGAGATGGGTCTTACCGAGTCCCGGAGTCACCGGTGAACCCCATAAGGGGATTGAAGGCAGTGCCTCCCGGATTGTTTCCCACAGCTATGCCGGCAGAACGGGCCAGACGATTGCATTCGCCTTCAATGAAGTTTGCAAATGAGTAATCCGGATTGAGCCTCGGATCAAAGTGAAGCTTCTTGATGCCCGGTATAATGAATGGATTCCTTATGGCAGGCTGAGTGGCCTCAAAAGGGACCTGCATCGGTTTATTCTGCAGGTCTGTCTTATTCCTGGAAGGATATCTCACCGTGTAGGGCTTCCCATTGGTGTAGCCCGAGTATCTCCATGATAATGTCTATACTCAAGCTTGAGCTTCGTTGCCTATCTTCACGCCCTCAGGGGTCTTGCGGAGGATGTCAATGTACTGCTCTTCAAGATATTCGTAAAAGAATGGACTGGGCACCTGGATTGTCAAAATGTTCTTTTCGAGCCGTAAGGGAACGATAGGCTCAAACCAGGTTTTAAAACTGGCTGAAGGAATTATGTCACGAATTATTTTCAGACAGTTACTCCAAACCTCATCGTGTGATTTGTTCATTCAAATGGAAATTAAAAAACGATTCTATTTTCAGGTGCTGAAAACCCGGGACAATATTTGTAAAAAAAAAGTTAAAAAAAAAAATTTTTTTCTCTTGACTTTCCCATTTATTCTTTACTGATATGAGCATCAGGTCCTTATACCGGAAAATGTTCGTCAAAAAAAAATAAAGAACTGAATTATCAGTACATTACATCAAAGATCGTGGATCACAACAGGTTATATCAAAGAAGACAGAAAGGTCTTTTTATACCAGTTGCAAGAAGCCAGGATAGACGGTCTGCAACGGCATGATTCAATACTGTTTAGCACTTTTGGAACAAATCACTCGGCCTTTTTGCCAAAAAGGGAGAAGTGGACATATTTTTTAGGATTCTCCTTCATATCCTGCAGCAAAAGGTCAAGGTTGTAAAGAGTATTGTTCAGGTTTGTGTAGAGGCTGTCGTTTGTTACAAGTTTTCCGGCCGACCCTTCTCCCTTGCTTATGCCTTTTACAATCTCATCAAGACCGGCAAGTGATGAACGCAGTGAGGCTAGTGTGGTACCAAGATCTGCAGAGGCCACAGCGTCAGATATCTCTTCAATGTTCTTCAGGGTGGAATCGAGTGCGGAACTGTTTGCAGAGAGCATCGCCGTAAAGACCTTCAGGTCATCAATGGCACCCATCAGCTCATCCTTCTCGTTGTCTGATATCTCCCTGAGGCTGGCTGTGACGTCGCTTACATTTGACACTGCCGAATGAATATCGCTTGTCAACCCTGGAGTAAAGAGATCATTGAGCGCCGAGACAACCGAATCGAGCTTGATGATCATATCGGTAATGTTTCCCTCCAGAGGGGAGAGGGTCGCGCTTAGCCTGTCAATGATCGATGTGGCTACATAACCGCTAAGGGTGTCATGGTTATGGCACATCCGCTGCTTTCACCCATGCGGAGTACGATCTTCATCCCTGCAATGAGCGTTGCCGTCGTGATTTCTGACCTCGTATCTTTCGGGACCATGAAGTTCCTGTCAACCGACAGTGAGACAAGTATCAGTCCCGATCCGTCATTGATGAGCCTGATATCCTGAACTACACCGGCCTGGTAACCGTTGATCTCGACAGGACTTGACTCGGTGAGACCTGCTATATTACCATACACAATATGATAGGTGTCAGTACTGGTGAAGAGAGCGGTGCCCTTGAGAAAGTTGAACAGGAGTATGAATGCGCCAATGGTTATGACCGCCACGGCTCCTACTTTGACCTCATGAGATATCTTCATAGAGTTGTTACTTTTGTTTTTTTGTATTAATGGCCTCAGCGAGAGGCATTGTCTTTCCGTTTCTTATGGCAATCACGAAGGCATCCGGAAATCCCAGGACAAGGGTTCTCCTGTACTTTACCGCATCATCATAAACGGGAAATTTTACCGGCAGCGTACTTTACCCGATCCCCTTCTTCAATTTTCGTTACCGTTTCAATACTCTTCAGCAGGTTCTTGTCCATCTCCCTGCCGGGTGGCATGGCAGCTATCTGCACCATGAAAAATATGTCGTCTGCTGCTGAACCGGTGGACGCCTCTTTATCCTTCACCGCAGGGTTGAGCGGAACCTCTGTGGCTGACTGTGGCGATGCAGCCACCGGAGCCGGTTCAGTTTCCGCTGGTGTGGCCACTGTGCCATTAACCTCAGTTGCCTGGTTCCCGGAGCTTTCTGCAACAGGCCTGACGGCGGTGTCAGGCTTGACCTCCGGCTCTTCCGTCACCCCGACATAATTCCCGGGCTTTAACCCCGAGCGGCTGTCAATTGTCTGCCGGTAATCCCTGAATGCCCTGAAGATGGCAGATGAGAGGTAATCCTGTCCCTGCTCCGAAAGGAGGAACTTCTCCTCTTCAGGATTGGTGACGAACCCAAGTTCGACGAGCACCGAAGGCATTGTCGTCCTCCACAGCACCTGGAACCCTGCCTGCCTGACACCCCTGTCCTTCCTGCCAACCCTGTCCCTGAACTGGTTCTGTATCAGGGTGGCGAACTCGGTACTCTGCTTGAGATAGGTGTTCTGCATAAGCGAAAAGATGATATAGGACTCCACCGAGTTCGGATCGAATCCTTCATACTTTGTCTCGTAATCCTTTTCAAAGGTGATCACGGAGTTTTCCTTCATTGCCACCTGCAGGTTTGCCTCATCCATTGTCTGTCCCAGGACATAAGTCTCCGCACCGGAGAAACGCGTGTCGCTGATCGCATTGGAGTGGATAGAGATAAAAAGGTCAGCCTTATGCCTGTTTGCCACTTCGGCTCTCTCGGCAAGACCGATGAAGGTGTCATCATTCCTGGTGTAGATGACCTTCACATCCTTCATGTTACTCTTTATATAATTGCCTGTCTTAAGGGCTACCGCCAGGTTGATGTTTTTCTCCCTGGCCTTTGAGCCGACTGCACCCGGATCCTTTCCTCCGTGTCCGGCATCGATCACCACCACCCATTCATTCTCTGCCAGTACCGGTTGCGACCACAGGGTAACTGGCATGGTAATTGTTGCCAGTGCAAAGGCGCCAGCCAGAATATATTTAACCCTCGTATTTTGGCAATTTGCCACATTACTGCTTTGCGAATTTTAATTAGTTTTGTCGCTGGCATGCCTGATATGCACAACAACCCACGCAAAAATAGCATTTAACTTGCATTTTCACGCACAAAGATTGTTTGTGACAATTTTCATGCCGCTTCTCTTCACCTCGGCACTGTGGGCCCAGGAGCCGGTAAACCCTGTAACTGTTCCGGCAATCGTGCCCGACTCGCTCAGGCCTCCCGGAAAGGATACTGTCACCTCACCCTCTTTCAAATCAGACACCCTGAATGCCGGCGAATCTGCGTTCCTGCAGGATACAGCGGCGATGAAGGCTCCTATGATCATCTCTCCCGATGCGGTGGACGAGCCAATTATCTACAACGCGGAGGGATATATGAAGACCGACCTCAGGACCAAAAAGGTGAGCCTGGTGCAGAATGCCAAAGTCACCTATGGTTCCATAGAACTGACGGCTGACTCCATCGTTCTTGACATGGAGACCGGCTCCGTCTATGCCACCGGCAGGATAGACTCGACGGGCAAGATGGCTGGAAAGCCCATTTACAAGGACGGCTCGGAGGAGTTTGAGTCGAAGGAGATCACCTACAACTTTAAATCGAAAAAGGGAATAATCAGCAATGTAACCACCGAGCAGGAGGGAGGCTTCCTCCAGAGTCTCACCACCAAGAGGCATGAGGATGGTACACTCCATGTCAACCGCAGCAAGTTTACTACCTGTGATGCTGACGAGCCCCACTTTTATCTCGCTCTGCCCAGGGCCAAGGTCTATCCGGGTGAAAAGATAGTCTCGGGGCCCGCCTATATGGTGGTGGCTGACATACCGCTCCCTCTCATACTCCCGTTTGGATTCTTTCCGGTGCAGCAGAGAAGAGCCTCGGGCATCGTGATGCCCAAGTACGGACAGGAGGCGCGCAGGGGATACTTCCTGTCAAACGGCGGTTACTATTTCGCCCTTAATGACTATTTAGATCTCAAGCTCACGGGCACAATATATACCAACGGAACCTGGATGGCCGACGCCGGCACCTCATACAGGCTCAGGTATCGTTTCTCCGGATCATTCGGGTTCAGTTATGCCAACAACATCACCAGCTACAAAGGGCTGCCTGATTACGCCCAGTCAACCAACTACAGACTCAACTGGTCACACACCCAGGACGCAAAGTCGAGCCCCTGGTTCACGCTTTTCGGCCAGCGTCAACATGAGCTCCAGCGGCTATGACAGGGAGAACAGCTATGATGTCGCTGACCATGTAACTACCACGAGACAATCGAGCGTAAGCTACTCGAGGAACTGGGCAGGAACACCTTTCAGCTTCTCTACAAGCCTTAACCAGTCGCAGAACGTTCAGAACAAGACGATAATGCTGAACCTGCCCAAAGCCAGTCTTACGGTGGCACGCATCTACCCTTTCAAGCCCAAGAAGGTGGTTGGCAATCCGCGATGGTACCATGACATTACCACACAGTATACCGCTTCTATCGACAACAAGATTGATACCTACGACAGCCTCTTTTTCACCAGTGCCATGTGGAAGAATATGAAGAACGGTTTCAAGCATGAAATACCGTTAAGCCTTCAGATTAGACCTTTCAATAACTTCTCCATCTCCCCCGCACGTGAGGTATACGGGGGTACTCTACACCCAGCAGATCGAAAAGAGGTGGGATCCTGACTACTACGACGAAACAAAAGGCAAGGTCATACCGTCGGTCGTTGAATGATACCATAAGGGGATTAACCTACGGACAGGCGCTTGTGCCATCAATAAGCGCATCTTTTAACCCATCGCTGTACGGTACCTTCCAGTTTACCAAAAAAGGGTCAAAGGTTGAGTCGATAAGGCATGTGATGAAGCCGTCGGTCGGATTCTCCTATTCGCCCGAATCCGAAAAACTGTCGAGCGACATGTACAGAACCGTACAGTATGACACCCTCGGCAATACACGTGAGTATTCTATTTATGAAGGTAGCATTTACGGCACTCCCTCGGCAGGGATGCGGTCGGGATCAGTGACATTCGGACTTTCCAATATTGTTGAAGCAAAGGTCTTTGCCAAAAACGACACCACTGGCAAACCAAAAAAGATAAAACTGATAGAAAGCCTCTCACTCAATACAGCCTATAACATTTTTTCTGACTCGCTGAACTGGTCGCCTGTGGGCATGTCATTCCGCACAACCCTTGCCGAGAACATCAACCTTCAGGCCAGCAGCACCTTCAATCCCTATGCAATCAATGAGAATGGAACCACCATCTCGCAACCGGCAATAAGCCAGGGACAGGGTCTGGTCAGGATGACGAACCTCAATATGAGTCTCGACTTTGACCTGGGACAGTTGGTGAGGGGACAGCAGAAGGGCAGTCAGCAACAGGCAGGAGGAATGGGGCAACAGGGATCAGGCAGGTCTCCCGGAGCACTTGGTGAGGATGGTACCGGTCCGACGGGTAATTTGCCGCTGGCGAACAGTAACATCGACGAGTACGGTTATGTGAAGTTTGACGTCCCCTGGTCACTAAGGGTGGCCTATAACTTCAACTACAGCAAACCCGGTGTCAAAACAAACATTACTCAGACGATGACCCTGGCGGGCGATGTAAGGCTTACCTCGAAGACAGCGATAACCTATAATACGGGTTATGACTTAAAGGAGAATGAGATCACCATGACCAGGGTCGGCATCTCGCGCGACCTGCACTGCTGGGAGATGAGCTTTTCATGGATTCCCGTAGGCTACATGAAGAGCTGGAACTTTACCATCAGGGCGAAGGCAAGTATGCTCCAGGATCTTAAATACGAAAGGCGCAAGGATTACCATGAGAATTACTAACGAAATAAAAAAATCAGGCATGAAAAGAATTATCAGCACAACTGCCGCTCCCGCAGCCATTGGTCCATACAGCCAGGCTGTGGAAGCCAACGGTACGCTTTACATCTCCGGCCAGGTGCCTATCGACCCTGCCACCGGCAAGCTCGTTGAGGGAGGCATAACCGAACAGGCCACCCAGGCCCTGAAGAACATAAAGGCTATACTGCTTGCAGCCGGATATACGCTGAACGACGTTGTTAAATCAACCTGCCTGCTCTCTGACATGTCTGACTTCAAGGCCATGAACGAGGTATACGCGCAGTTCTATACCTCTGACCAGCCAGCCAGAGCCGCCTTTGCCGTCAAGGGCCTGCCGCTGGGTGCTCTCATCGAAATAGAAACAGTGGCGGTAAAACAGCAGAGGCCGGTCTAAGACCAGCCTCCGCGTTATTGTTAAATCGGACTGCAATCCGTTCTATTCGGCGATAACTTCGAAGTCGATATCAACCCTGACGTCGCGGTGAAGTTTCACCACGGCCTTATAGTTGCCAACCTCCTTAATGGTTTCCTCGCCAAGAATGATGTTCTTGCGGTCAATCTCAAATCCTTTTTCATTCAGGGCCTCAGCCAGCTGAATGGTATTGACTGAACCGAAGATCTTTCCGGCCGAGCTTACCTTGGCACCTATCACCAGCTTGAGAGCGGCAAGTTTGGTTGCAAGCTTCTCAGCTTCTTTCCTGATCTTCTCCTCCTTGTGAGCCCTCTGCTTCAGGTTCTCATTGTGAATCTTGACGGCAGAGCCGGTGGCCTGGACGGCATATCCCTTGGGAATGAGGAAATTCCTCGCGTAACCGGTCTTAACGGTAAGAATATCGTTTTTCAGACCGAGCTTTCTCCATATCCTGCGTGAGAATAATTTTCATGTCTATTCCTCCTTTACTTTAACAGGTCAGCAACATATGGAAGCATAGCCAGGTGACGTGCACGCTTGATGGCTTTGGACACTCTCCTCTGATATTTGAGCGACGTGCCGGTGATACGGCGCGGCAGAATCTTGCCCTGCTCATTGAGAAACTTCTTGAGGAACTCGGGATCCTTGTAGTCAATATACCTGATCTTGTTCTTCTTGAACCTGCAGTATTTCTTCTTCTTGATCTCTACCGTAGGCGGTGTCAGGTACCTTATTTCTGAATTGTTCTGAGCCATGATTATTCCTCCCTGACTTTTTCGGTTTCTTTCATTCTTCTCTTCTTCTCAGCATACTCTACTGCATACTTTTCCATATGGAAGGTCAGGAAACGGATGATCCTCTCATCCCTTCTGTACTGCACTTCTAATTTTTCTATCAACTCGCCAGGCCCACTGAACTCGATCAGGTAATAAAAACCTGTCGACTTCTTCTGGATGGGATAAGCGAGTTTCTTCAACCCCAGTTCTCTTCATGAATGATCTCACCTTTCGTTGTCAGTGATGATCTTCTTGAATTTCTGAACCGCTTCCTTCATCTGATTTTCAGACAAAACGGGAGTTGCAATGAAAACGGTTTCGTACTGATTCAACATCTCTTTTTTAGTTTATAATTGTGTTAATAATTCGGGTTGCAAAAGTAAGACAATAAATCTTAAAAAAAAATATTCCGGCAACTATTTGATTATATTTGTGACTGATAAACCAGACAGACTGCTGATACCCGCTATGGATAACTTCATTGTATCTGCCAGAAAATACAGGCCTGCCACATTCGACATGGTTGTGGGGCAGGATACCATAACCACTACACTTAAGAACGCAATAAAGAACAATTTTCTTGCACAGGCCTATTTATTTTGTGGTCCGCGAGGGGTGGGGAAGACAACCTGCGCCAGGATATTTGCGACGGACAATAAACTGTTCGAGCCCCGGTCCTGAAGGCGAAGCGTGCGACAAGTGCGAGTCATGCACCTCCTTCAACTCACAGGCATCGTTCAACATACACGAACTCGACGCGGCATCGAACAACAGTGTTGATGACATCCGCAACCTGACTGACCAGGTCAGGATTCCGCCTCAGATCGGGAAGTTCAGCGTCTACATTATTGATGAGGTGCACATGCTGTCGGCGCAGGCATTCAATGCCTTCCTGAAGACACTTGAAGAGCCCCCGTCACATGCTATCTTCATCCTTGCCACTACCGAGAAACATAAGATCATACCCACGATCCTTTCACGTTGCCAGATATTCGATTTCAACCGCATAAACGTTGATGACATCGTCCAGCGACTGAGCTGGGTGGCCGGCAACGAGGGAGTCAAAGTAGAGCATGAGGCACTCCATGTCATAGCCAACAAAGGCCGACGGTGCAATGCGTGACGCCCTCTCCATCTTCGACCAGATAGTGAGCTTCAGCGGAAAGAACATCACCTATTCCGATGTCATCGCCAACCTGAACGTGCTTGACTACGAGTACTATTTCAGGATTACCTCCGCGGCAATAGAGGGTGATGTTACATCGGTGCTGCTGACCTACAACGAGATTCTGAACAAGGGCTTCGACGGATACAACTTCATGGCCGGACTGAACAATCATCTCAGGGACCTGCTTGTCAGCCGTGATGAGGCTACGGTGAAGCTGCTTGAGACATCCCCGTCGATTCGGCAGCGTTACCGTGAACAGGCCGTCAGGGCGCCGCTCTCATTCATTTACGATTCGCTCGACATAGGGTCACAATGCATGCTTAACTTCCGCGCCAGCAAGAACCAGCGGCTGCACGTGGAACTTGCACTGCTGCGCATGTGCAACCTCTCAGAGGAGAAAGAAGCGGCGGAACCAAAAAAAAAAGCTGACAGGGAACCAGGGACCGGAGAGCCTGAAATAAAGCTATCATCCCCTTCACCGGCAGCAGCAGCCGTTATACAGCCCGTACCCGCTGCCCCTCCTCCGAAAGGCCCTCCCGCGGCTGATGACGGGAAGAAAGTATCAATTAAGAACCTTGTCTCAGGCGCCCGCCAGACGGAAAGCATTGTAAACGAGCCTCTTCCTGGCACCGCCGGAGTCATCGAAACACACGAGTTCACACCGGAGGAACTGAAGGAAGCATGGAACCTTTTTGCCGCCGAAGTGAAAGAGTCCAGCCCAAGGATATCGGTTACGCTTTCCTCCGTTTCGCCGGTACTCCTTCCCGACAAGACAATAGTACTCAAACTTGACAATTCGACCCTGAAGGAGACATTCGATCATAACTTCAGGGCAAGACTGGAGAACCATCTCCGCATATCACTGCATAACAGCTCGGTCAGGCTGCAGACAACCGTTGAAGCCACAGAGAGAGGGGAGATACTCTATTCATCCGAACAGAAGTTCAACCACCTTGCCACAAAAAACCCCTCCCTTAAGGAGCTGAAGAAGACCTTTAACCTCGACTTTGATTAGACCATTGATCAAAAAACGGTGAGCGGCAGAAAGCAAATAAAAGAAACTGGCAGAAACCTGTCTGAAAATCATGATGCCACGACCGCTGACGGTCAGGCATATGCTGCGGCAGGTGCCATCGCACATGACCTGAATACAATTCTTACGACCATCTACGGTTACAGCGAGATGGCACTGGAATCTCTTGATCATTCTTCAGATGCGGGACGAAATGTTCGGATGATCATCGAGGCTGCCCACAGGGCCAGGACGCTGACCGGACAGCTGCTTGACCTCAGCCGCAGGTCAGTCCCGGAAAAGGTCTCCGTAAACCTGAGTGCCGCCATTTCGGAGACACTCGACTTTATAATGCCGTCATTACGGAATAACATTTCAGTCACCCGGCAAATAGACGCTTCGGACCTCTTTGTTGAAGCAGTGGCGGAACAGCTCTTCAGAGTCTTTATGAATATAGCCGTTAATGCCATTCAGTCTATGGAAGACTCCGGGGGCACACTGACGGTCACTCTCGCTGCCGCAGGCAAAGAGGAGGGTGAAGAGGGAGGCACAGGCATAAACCATGCCCTCATCCGCTTTGAGGATACAGGAAAAGGGATGGATGCGGAAACATCCGGAAAGATGTTTGAACCTTTCTTTACTTCAGGTAAAAAAGGAGCCGGAACAGGTCTCGGGCTGACCATCGTACAAGACATCGTCAATGAATTGGAAGGTACCCTGAAGGTCAGTTCGGTGATGGGCAGAGGCACGGTCATCGATCTGCTGTTGCCGGTCTCAGTGTTTGGCTCTCTGCCCGAAAAGCCTTACCTTCGGAACCCGAAAGAGTAAAATAAAGGAAAAATGGCAGGAGTACTGATAGTCGAGGATGATGCCGCACTGCGCGAGCTATTGAGGGATTCTCTCGAGAAACGCAAGTATACCGTCATCACGGCTGCCGACGGTAGGGAGGCCCTTGCTAAATTCCGTCCCTCGGTGGTTGACCTGGTGATCACAGACCTGCTGATGCCAGAGGAGGATGGACTGATGGTGATAATGAAGATCAAGGAGATAAAGCCTTCCACACGCCTGATAGCCATCAGCGGCGGAGGCAAGGCAGGTCCGGGAAGCTACCTGCTCATGGCAAGCAAGCTGGGAGCCGACCACGTCTTCTCCAAACCGTTCCTTCCCTCAGAACTGGTGCAGAAAGTAAAGGAATTACTGGGATAAACATTATCACTCCCCGATTGTTACTGAAGAAAAAATGAACCATTAAATATTCAACAATATGCTAACAAAGAAAGTCGAAGAGATCTGCAACAGGCAGATCGAAAGAGAAGGTTACTCATCAAACCTCTACCTGGCCATGGCTTCATGGGCAGAGAACAAGGGCATGGCCGGCATTGCTGCATGGCTGTATGCACAGGCAGATGAAGAGAGAATGCACATGCTCAGATTCATCAAATTCGTAAATGAGCGCGGCGGTGTCGCAGCCATACCCGCATTCAAGCAGCCGCCCGTGAAGTACAAGGGCATTCATGAGATGTTCAAAGAGGTGCTCAAGCATGAGCATTTCATCACCGCCAGCATAAATGAGGTACTTGCAGTCTCAATAGCGGAGAACGACTATGCTACCACCAACTGGATACAGTGGTTTGTGGGGGAACAGGTGGAAGAGGAGATCAGCGTACAGCTTATCCTTGACAAGCTGGCACTGGCAGGCGAACAGGGACTATATTTCCTTGACCGCGATATATGCAGCTGAGGGCTGCCAAATAACATCTGATAAATCCGCCGGTTCCGGCGGAAATCGATTTACAGGCCGGGGAGGTAATCTGCCCCGGCTTTTTATTTCCTGCCGCAGCGGTTGAAGTCTGGCTGCAGACATTAATAACCCCTTTATTTAATGCGTAGCGGTTCAAGTATTGTAGAAGTGGATGAACCCCCGTACCGGAAAAAATAGTACTTTTGCGAATGTTTTTAAAAAAGACAGTAAATGAGCATTGTCAGTAAAGTCCTGGGAGTATTCCTGGGCAACAAGGAAGAACGTGACCTGAAGGAGATCGATCCGTTCGTGGGGAAGATAGGGAAGGAAACCGCCCTCGTTACTTCACTGTCAAATGACGCCCTGCGGGAAAGGACGGCCGGGCTGAAAAAGGAGATACGTGAACATATCACTGAAGAGAACAAACAGATACTGGACCTCAGGACCGAGGCTGAGCACGAAGAGGACGTCAACCGCAAGGAAGAACTTTACAACCAGATAGATAAGATAGACAAGCTGATACTCGAAAAGATCGAGAGCAAGCTCGACGAGCTTCTGCCCGTGGCTTTTGCCATAGTCAAGGAGACAGCCCGCCGCTTCAAGGAGAATGAGGTGCTAGAGGTCACAGCACGCGACTGGGACCGCGATCTCGCTGCCTCAAGGCCCTCAATAACCGTGGAGGGTGACAGGGCTTACTGGAAGAACCGCTGGATGGCAGGAGGGAACGAGATCGTATGGGATATGGTTCACTATGACGTTCAGCTTGTCGGCGGCGTGGCCCTGCACAAGGGAAAAATATCCGAGATGGCCACCGGCGAGGGCAAGACCCTCGTGGCCACCCTTCCCGTATTCCTCAATGCGCTCGCCGGACGCGGCGTGCATATTGTAACAGTCAACGACTACCTCTCGAAACGCGATTCAGAGTGGATGGGACCCCTGTATGAGTTCCACGGACTTACAGTAGACTGTATTGACAAGCATGAACCCAACTCGAATTCAAGGCGCAAAGCATATAATTCCGACATCACCTTCGGCACCAACAACGAATTCGGATTTGACTACCTCCGTGACAACATGGCCATCAACCCGGAGGACCTTGTTCAGAGAAAACATCACTATGCCATCGTCGACGAGGTTGACTCCGTCCTCATAGATGACGCACGGACACCCCTCATCATCTCAGGCCCAACAGCCAAGAGCGATACCCTGCAGTTTGACGAGTACAAAATCAAAGTGGAGAAGCTCGTCAGTGCACAGAGAAAACTTGTGACACAGCTGCTTGCCGACGCCAAGAAACTGATCAGCGACGGAGACAACGAGAAGGGTGGACTCCTGCTGCTGAGAGCATATAAGGGTTTGCCGAAGAACAGCGCCCTGATCAAGTATCTCAGTGAAGAGGGTGTGCGCTCTCTCCTCCTGAAGACTGAGAATTTCTATATGCAGAATAACTCCAAGGAGATGCCTAAGGTAACCGAGGAGCTCTATTTCGTGATAGATGAAAAGGCGAACTCGATTGAACTGTCCGAGAAGGGACATGATCTTATATCCAGCTCCGTCGAGGACACAAGCTTCTTCGTCCTGCCCGATGTGGGCAGCCTGATCGCTGACATAGAGAAGACTGTTAAGGATGAGACCGAAAGGATAAGGGCCAAGGATGAGCTGCTGCAGGACTTCGCAGTGAAGTCGGAGCGCGTCCATACCATGACACAGCTGCTGAAGGCTTACACCCTGTTCGAGAAGGACGTGGAGTATGTGGTGATGGATAACAAGGTCAAGATCGTCGATGAGCAGACAGGCCGTATCCTCGAGGGACGACGCTATTCCGACGGTCTCCACCAGGCTATCGAAGCAAAGGAGAACGTGAAGGTGGAGGCATCAACACAGACATATGCCACCATCACCCTGCAGAACTACTTCAGGATGTACCACAAACTCGCAGGCATGACAGGGACTGCCATTACCGAGGCCGGCGAGTTCTGGAACATTTATAAGCTTGATGTGGTAGTCATACCCACCAACGTACAGATTATCAGGAATGACCATGAAGACCTCGTCTATAAAACCAAGCGCGAGAAGTACAACGCTGTGATAGATGAGATCGTCAAGCTCAATAAAGCGGGGAGACCCGTACTCGTGGGTACCACCTCCGTCGAGATTTCCGAACTGCTGAGCCGCATGCTCAAGATGAAGGGACTGAAGCATAACGTGCTAAATGCCAAGCTGCACCAGCGTGAGGCTGACATCGTGCTGGAAGCAGGAAAGACAGGAACGGTGACCATAGCCACCAACATGGCAGGCCGAGGTACCGACATCAAACTGACGCCGGAGGTACGCAAGGCAGGCGGACTGGCAATAATAGGAACGGAAAGACACGAGTCGCGCCGCGTCGACAGACAGCTGAGAGGTCGCGCAGGACGACAGGGAGACCCCGGTTCGTCACAGTTCTTCGTATCACTTGAGGATGACCTGATGAGACTCTTCGGATCGGAGAGGATCTCAGGCATTATGGACAAGCTGGGCCTTAAGGACGGTGAGATGATCCAGCACCCCATGATCACCAAGTCTATCGAGAGAGCCCAGAAGAAGGTGGAGGAGAACAACTTCGGTATAAGAAAAAGGCTGCTCGAGTATGATGACGTAATGAATTCACAGAGAGAGGTCATCTACAGCAAGCGCCGCCACGCCCTCCTTGGCGAGAGACTCAGCGTCGACATTGCCAATATGATGTATGATGCCACCGAAAATATCGTCAATACTAACAAGGAGACAGGCGATTTTGATGAGTTCCAGTTCAATCTGATAAGGTCACTGTCAGTAGACTCACCTGTCTCCAAAGCTGAGTTCAGCAAAAATAATGAGGCAGAGGTCATCGATGTCGTATATGCAAAGGTGCTCGATGCCTACCGTCGCAAGAGCGAGGTGATCGCGTCTACAGCCCTTCCGGTGCTTAAGGATGTATATGAAAGAATGTCAGCTACTTACGAGAACGTGGTTGTACCTATCTCAGATGGAGTCAGAACTTATAATGTTGTAACAAACCTCAAGGCAGCCGTTGAGAGCTCCGGAAAGGAGCTGCTCCGGTCATTTGAGAAGACCTCGGTGCTGGCAACCATTGACGATGCATGGAGAGAACACCTGAGGGAGATGGATGACCTTAAGCAGTCAGTGCAGAACGCAACCTATGAACAGAAGGATCCGCTGCTGATATATAAATTCGAGTCTTTTGAGCTCTTCAAGACCATAATAACCAGGGTGAACCATGATGTGGTGAGCCTTCTTATGAAGGGTACCATACCATGTTACATCACCTGATAACGTAAAGGAGGCCCAGCGACGCAGACAGGCAGACATGAGCAGGCTGAAGACTCAGAAGAGTGATTTTGACGGCTATCGCGGAGGTGGCGGGGGCTCGCCGGAGCCAAAACAGCAGCAGACCGGACCCGTAAGGGTTGATAAGAAGGTGGGAAGGAACGACCTGTGCCCGTGCGGCAGCGGAAAGAAGTACAAGCATTGCCATGGACAGAATACCGGCTGATGCTAGCACGCAGGAGCCGCCGGTGCCGAGCTCATCTACAAATGCAACTGATGCCGAGCCAAACTCTATACGGCCGGCACATTAACGACAATTGCCCTCTGGTGCCCCATCCAAAAACTAGACTGACTCTTCCGACTATTCTTCCCCCGCCCTGGCAATCCTGCCCTGCAGTGACCTGCTCACCGGAACGAGGGGAAGACGGAGATAATTCTGGCAGAGGTTCAGGTGGTTCATTATTGCCTTTATGCCTCCGGGATTACCCTCGGCGAAAAGGATCCCGGTAAGCTCCAGGTATCTTAAGCTGCATCTCCCTGGCTAGCCTTCAGTTGCCCCTCAAGAGCCTGACTAACCATCTCCGAGAGCACTCAGCCGGAAAAGCGTTTGCCAGTACTGAAATCACACCTGCACCCCCTGCAGCTGCAAATGGAAGGATGTCCATATCATTGCCGGAAATTACCAGAAACTCTTCAGGCTTGTCCCTGATGATCTTCAGCAGATTCTCGTAACTTCCCCGAGCACTCCTTTATGCCTATGATGTTCTCGACAATCCCTGGCAAGCTGAATGCATGTTTCAGGCACTATGATTGCTGGCGGTGCGCGCCGGGACGTTGTACAGAATCACTGGTACCTGGACTGGCCATGCGAGACTTGCCGGAAATGCTCGGTAGAGCCCTTCTGAGAGGCATGTCTTGTTGATAGTAGTGGCGCTACGGACGAGAATGGCGTCAACTCCCCTCCAGGTCCGCTTCTCTGATGTATACTGACAACTCTCCGAGGTATTGTTGCCTCCTATCCCAGAACTACGGAACCCTTTTACCAGATACCGTTTCAACGGCGTGTATGAGGTAACGTGCAGTATTTCTCATCCCTGCTGAGTGTCGGATGCTTCGCCCGTGGTTCCAAGCAGAACAATATAAGCCGACGCCTGCCTGAAATAGGGTGTTCCAGTATTCTCCCCATTGCGGCAAAGTCAATGCTCAGATCACTCTTGAAAGGTGTGATTACCGCCACACCAGTCCCTTTGAATTTCTTCATCATGAATTGATTACATTATTTGTCTTTTTGTTACGCCCGTGATTTCAGGACTGCTGATCATTGGAGAGATAATGCATCGCCTGTTCAATGAATAACCTCAATGCTGAAAGGCTTAGGGGTCCTGATCATCATGTCATATGGGAGCCTTCTCCGGCTCAGCCATCACATCAGGTCCGACCTTCATGGGTGCTGGCGAGAGCGCTACGATGACAGACTGAGCTGAAAGACCGCGATGGATTGACATCTATGATAAGATCAAAGCTGTTCTGCAATGAACTTTTTTGAATCTTCTGATACGGGGAACAAAAGCCCAGTTCGAGGTCCGTTTTCCTTAAAAACTTCATATATGGAGAGCCCCGTAAGTCTGTCAGGAACACTCTTATCCAGGTATCCAGGCCATCACCTCCACGCTCTTGCCATCTCTGACAAGCTGCCTGTTAAGCGCTGTCAGATGCTTAAAATCGTTCTCAAATGAAGCATCCCAACAGTATCCCTACTTTCTTCACCTTCTCAAGATTAAAGTTCAGGCTGCATCCTTCTCACCGCTGAAAGGCGTCTTTGAAGCATATAACTGCCGGCTTTTGATCTGAGATTCTTTAAAAAGTGTCCATAAGATTACAAACCTATATTTTTTTTGGTTTGACCAGGAGTTATGCATGACTATTATTCTTTTATCATTTTGATGAACTCCTCCTCTGAAGTGATCAGGAATACCAATCATCGCTTTCGCCCGCTTGGAGGGTCCCATGTCACTGCCCGCGATGATGAATGGAGGTGTTGCCCGATACGAGACCCCGTTGGCTTGCCATCCGGCAGCCTCAATCGCGGCCTTGATTCCCTCACGCGTAAAGCCTGCAAAGGTGCCGCTGACCACGATATTTTTGCCAGCCAGCGGACCCCCGTATGTGACCCTGCTCTGTTCCGTTCCCTCAAAGCTCATGCCCGGCAGCTCTGCAGACGTTTTATAATCTCAATATTTTCACTCGTCTAGAGAAGTACTCCGTAACGCTTGCGCTCATCCTGGGGACCAATCTCAGGACAGCGTCTGAAAGCTGACTCTTCAGTGGCAGCCATCAGGGAGTCAATGCCGGGGAAGCCTGACGGCAAGGATCCTTGCCACCGTTTCATCCACATGCCTTATCCCGAGGGCAAACAGCTTCCTGTGCCACGGTGCCAGAGAGGTGAGGAGGAGAGGCCGGTGCAGTATATTCGATGCCGACTTGTTCCCCAGACGCTCCAGAGTAGCAAGCTGGTCAAGCTTACAGATCGTACAGATCAGCAACATTGCGGATCAGGCCGCATGCGAATAGAGGAGCTCCACGGTCTCCTCACCCAATCCTTCAATATCCATTGCCTTCCGTGAGACAAAATGTATAATGCGCCGCGTTATCTGGGGGGGACAGTGCAGGTAATTGGGACAGTAATGGTTTGCCTCACCCTCAGTTCTGACCAGCGGGGTACCGCACTCAGGACAGTCTTCAGGGAAGGCGACAGCCCCGGAACCCGATCGATCCGCCTGCTAGGTATCAACCTCCACTATTTTAGGGATGATTTCGCCTCCTTTTCAATGATAACGGTATCACCGTGATGCAGTCCCAGCAACTCTATCTGGTCACTGTTGTGAAGTGACGCGCGCTTAACCGTTGTGCCGGCAAGGAGTACAGGCCTGAGATTGGCAACGGGAGTAACATTGCCCGTTCTACCTACCTGGTAGTCGACAGAGAGAAGCTCAGTGACCGCCTGTTCGGCAGCGTACTTGTATGCCATTGCCCAGCGCGGCGACTTTGGCGGTGCTGCCCAGGAGCTGCTGCGCTTCCAGAGAATTGACCTTGATCACAACCCCGTCAGTGTCATACGGGAAGCCTCTTTTTCTCATCCTCCCATCGCCGGAGATAAAATTGATAACCTCATCCATCTTCCTGCAGCAGCTGCATGATATCGGAAGTGCGGAAACCCCACGACCCGCGGGCAGCCATGATGTTGTCAAAGTGGTTAGAAGCAGGAAGCTGATCTCCCAGCAGGTAATAAATGAAACAGTCGAGCGGCCGCGACGCTACAATGCGCGGGTCAAGCAGTTTCAGCGTTCCGGCAGCCGCGTTGCGTGGATTGGCAAAGAGAGAATCACCCCTGGCCTGACGGGCAGCATTCATCTCATCAAATCCCTTATCGTGGCAGATAAATCTCCCCGCGAAGGACGAATGACGGAGGGATGGCCCTGCAGCCCTTAACCCTGCACAGGAATACTCCTTATGGTCCTTCACATTTACGGTGACATCATCACCCACCATCCCGTCGCCCCTGGTGACTGCCCTGACAAGCAACCGTTCTCATATGTTATGACTCATAGATACTGCCGTCATACTTAAGCTCACATACATACTCAGGCTCATATCCCAAGTGTCCGGCGGACCCTGTCTCCAAATTCAGCCACCTCTGCGGCACTGTAGGTGTTTCCAAGGGAAAGCATCGGCCAGGTGTGCTCCGCCTGAATGAACTCCTCCGTGAGATCGCTGCCTACCCTCATGGTCGGGGAATCGGAGGTGACCAGCTCCGGGAAGATTCTTCTCTGATAAGTCTCGAAGCTCGTTAAGCAGGATATCAAATTCGAAGTCAGAAATAACAGGCTGATTAAGAACGTAATAACTATGGTTATGTTCATTGATTATTCTCCTGAGTTCCTCAGCCCTCATTTTTGCATCAGCAAGCTTCATAGACACTGTCAGTCAACCATTAAATAATGAAATTCAACTCCAGACCCCGGGTATTGCGGTGCCGCAGGTACACCTGCCGTTACTGATCTTATTGGTCACTATCCTGGTACCCGCTCCTGTCGACAACCTTCTGGCCGCATGAGGGGCAGTTGGTATCGTCAATACCCTGCGCCTGGCATATTACCCAGATAGACATACTTCAACCCTTCACCTGCGGCGCTATCTCCGCCAGCTTTGGTCCAGTATGCCTGCAGGAGTCGGAGCAGGCAGGTGTTCCAGCTTGTACTGGGGCTGGAACACGGCTGAAGTGCAATGGGGTGTGTCGGTGAAACCGTTACTGGCAGCCAGCTGCACATCTGCCTGATCTCATCCGGCTTGTCGGTCCATCCCGGAACGACCAGGTTCGTGATCTCAAGCCATACACCCTCGTCACGGTATATCCCCAGCGCCTCAAGCACAGGCTGTAGTTTTGCCTCCGTTGAGCTTCATGGCAGGTGCTTTCGCTGAAAGACTTGATATCGATGTTTGCGCCGTCGATATACCTGCACAGTTGTTTCAGGGGCTCCCTGTTTATGTATCCGTTTGAGACCATGATGTTCTTTATCCCTGCCTGATGTGCCAGCTTCGAGGTCTCATAGCACGATACTCAGTAAAATGTTACCGGTTCGGAGGGTAGGTGTATGCTATTGATCTGCAGCTGGCAGCAGCAAGGGCTCTCTCAACAACGATCTTCTCGGGAGGCATGTCAAGGTTCCTGGTCTTGTCGGTAGATGTTTGCGAGATAGTCCAGTTCTGGCAGTTTAGGCATGCAAGATTGCATCCTGCCGTCGCAATGGAGAACGCCGCAGATCCCGGCAGGAAATGAAACAGAGGTTTCTTCTTCAACAGGGATCGATGTTTGCAGCACAGGGATTTCCAAAGGCCATGGTATAAAGCTTTGACCTTCTGACGATCCTGTTCCGCAGTCGTTGAACCACCCAGCAATACTAACTGAACCAGGTACATGGACAT
>JAXHLF010000035.1:0-26466 GCA_034522515.1 Bacteroidales bacterium
CTTCCTCAATGCGGTTGATGGTTCCGTTTTCCAGGAACTCTATCACCGGGTCATTGCAGGGGAAGGAGGCTGAAGGGAGCCCACACAAGATCCTTAATGCCCTTTTCGGAGGCGATCCGGAAGATCTGGTTGCTTACCAGGTCGCCGTCGCGCAGGTGATGATGGGTTGAAATGGTCATCCCGTCCTTCAGTCCACAGAGCTCAAGAGCCTCCCTGAGTGATGCGATCACCTTGTTGTTATCCTCGGGGTAATCGATGCAGGTGGGTATGGGAGGAGCGTATTTCCTTCCTCCAGGGCGGTGTTTGCCAACACCTCTGAACGGAACGGCTTTAGTGCCGTTTATCTCATCCGGCACCATGCGGCCGGCAGCATTCTTAACCATTTTCATGACCACGGATAATGCGTTTACCGCCCACCGCGTTGGCCTCTGCTTCCTCCCAGTTTTCGGGCAGGAGGCCTAGACTTACGGCCAGAGTTATTGTCTTTCTCAGCGCCTCGCCACCACAGGCGGGTCTATCATCTTCGATGCCGAGAGCCACCACTCCCAGTCCCTTCTCCAGGGCCTCGTGATAGGCCAGCCACCATCTTTTTCGCTTTATCATCTCATCAGCAGTTGAAGCAAATCCTCCGTTATCACGGCTCGATCTGTCGTGGGTGGATGTACATCCCATGCCTTCAAAGCCTATGGCCTTGGAGGTGATGACGTTCTTAAGCATAGTCCCTCCATGTGTCACCCACATCTGAGAAGACAGAGTCTATAGGCGTTGTAGGCCTGCTTTGGCTAGCCACCACCATACGGTTTCTGGCATAGAGTGGCTCCCTGCCCTCCTTTGTGCGCTGCACGCCCAGGTTAGCGTGTATTAGTCCTCATTGCCTATGGCCAGCGCCACCACTTATGGCGAAGCAGTGGCTATTTCATAAGCCCTCTCCACCCCTGCGGCACTCTCAATGATAGGCATCAGGAACACAGCTCCATCCTGACCCTCTCTCCTTTTATCTCCCTGATCTTCTCATCAACCTTCCTTACCGTCTCAGCGTGTTTCGCATTTGGGGATCAGTACCAGATGGACATTATGGGGGATCACATATTCAAGATCGTCCAGTCCCCGTTCGCCCTGGTTGATGCGAACCATACGTTCGGCGCCGTAGAAGTCAACAGCCCGCAGAGCATTTACGTACGAGGATCCTTGCCTCATCCTTTCTGTCGGAGCAACGGAATCCCTTCAAGGTCGAGGATCACTCCGTCAGGTGAATGAAGTCCTGCATTGAGGAACATACCCGGGCTGTTTCCAGGAAGATAGAGCCTTGAGAAACTGAATCGATCCACGTGAGGAAGAGAGCAAACTGTTTTCAGCGATCATGTCCGGGAGGAACGAGGCTTCCGTGCCTGTCAGGGCTTTTACCGCAGCCTCAACACGCGCCGCAATGACGAATGGAAGTGCTCCGGAGTCATTGATGGTCATCCTTGCGTCTACTTACCCCGAAGAGACCGAGCAGCTCGCGGCATTGCTGCTTCAATAGCGCTTGCCGTACATGCTTTTGACCTATTGATTTCGAGACTCAAGTTCGATGCCTCCGCTTTGTCAGTCAGAGTTCCAGTTCACTTCGATATTGGACCTCACTTTTGGTCCGGCATTTCCTGGTCACAGCCTGTTTCATATTCCCTCTGATGGTGAATTCATTAACAAACTTAAGTATTTATCCGAGATAACTCAGCAGTATACCTGCTGCTATGGCTGAACCGATTACCCCGGCGACGTTTGGTCCCATGGCATGCATCGAGAGATGGTTCGGTCTTATCAGCCTTGAGTCCTTCCATCTCTGAGACGCGTGCGCTGTCAGGCACTGCCGACACGCCCGAGTTTCCGATAAGCGGGTTGATCATTATCTCCCTCGGAGGAGGAAGAGGTTCATGCCCTTGGCAAAAAAGCACGCCTGACATGTTGTCGCCACGGCAAATGCTCCCGCACCAAGGCCGAATATCAGCACCGACTCTTTTGTCAGGAAGACGTCGGCCTGTGTGGAATGCTCCCACGGTAAGGCCGATCAGTATGGTCACAATATCGATGAGTGACGTGCGCGCAGTCTCAGCCAGCCGTTTTGTCACGCCTGATTCCTGGAGTGATGTTACCGAAGAAGAGCATCCCCAGCAGAGGAAGGGCCCCCGGTGAGATGAAGCATGTAAGTATAAGCCCGAATATAGGGAACAGTATCTTCTCGGTCTTGGTCACTGCCCGTGGTGGCTTCATGCGTATCAGCCTCTCTTTTGCTGGTGAAGAGCCGCATGATGGGAGGCTGGATCACAGGCACCGAGGGCCATGTAGGAATAGGCAGCTATGGCTATCGGACCGATGCAGGTTCTTGACAGCTCGTCCCGTCGGCAAGTATATTGCACCCCGTTTGGCCAGTCGTGATGACAGAAATATTGCCGGTCGGGCCGTCAGCTGCTGTCGATTGATGCCAATGGCGCCGGCCTCAGGCATTGCGAAGCCAAGCAGCAGGGCCTCGATGAATGTGACAAAGATCCCTATCTGTGCAACGGCGCCGAGAAGCAGTAACCTGGGGTTGGAGATCAGCGAAGAGAAGTCGGTCATGGCACCTATGCCAAGGAAAATAAGAGGCGGGTAGATACCCTTCGAGCACCCCTAAATAGAGGTAATTCGAGTACACTCCCCTGCTGGTATATTCCGACCTGCAGGTTCATGCCCCCATCAGTGAAGAAGGGAATGTTTACCGATCAGGATGCCTGTTCCCGATAGGCACAAGTAGCAGAGGTTCATACTCATACCTTATCGCAAGGAAGATAAAGACCAGCCCTACCACAATCATTATGAAGTGTCCGGAAGTCGCATTTCGGAAGCCGGTGAAAGCCCAGAACTGTTTGAGTGCCATCAAGGAACTTTAGGCTCTGTCTCGACGGCAGTGCCTGGCTAGTTATCAACATACGTGTCCCTGCAACGACACCGCTGTCTGCCAGGGCCTGCTGTTTCCTGTCCTGCTCAGGCTTGACAAATGCCGTCCATGCGAGTGAGACTATCACAAGCAGGCCAAGCATGGTCCACATTTTCCTCTTTGCCATCACTGGTTGATTACGATTAGTACCTCATCCTGCAGTACCGATTGTCCGGGAGTGATATTGACAGCCGTTACCTTGCCTCCGCTATCTGCCTTGATGGCATTTTCCATCTTCATTGTCTCAAGGGTGCACAGAGTCTGCCCGGCGTTCACATCGTCGCCCGGTCTGACAAGCACCTGCAGGATCACTCCCCGGCAGCGGAGCTCTGACCTCGGCATCCTTACCCGTGCCGCACTCTTTTCGGGCAACCGGTTTAATCTCCTTTACACTCCCTTGCCCGGGCAGGTGGTGCCACAACAGACTTGATCTTCGGTATCTCACGCTGCATCTCCACCTCGAAGAGAGTGCCGTTAACCTCAATCTTTGCCATGTTACCGTCCACATCCAGTACATCAACCTCATACTGGTTACCGTTTATCAGGAATTTGAAACTTTTCATCTCGCAATCGTCTGATTATGATCTTACAGATTATTCATATTATACAGCTTGGAACTCCAGGGAGAGTAATTTCTGGAGACACGCCTGATTGTTATCACGCCGCTCTCAACATCATGCAACTCATTGAAGTATGAATAGAGAGCCATGGCGATGGCGGCATTTACCTCCCCTGATTGTATTGTTTTAGCTGTATGTATCTCTGCAGGATCGATTCCCTTTTTTCGGGCGAAGCTGCGGAGCCTGAAGTTCAGGATGATAGGTCAGCACATACCTGAAGAAGAGGTAGACCAGCAAGAGTGACAGGAAGACGTATCCCTATTCCCACCACCAACTATGGTCCAGGTTATTGGGTTCAAGACCGGCCGCGGCTGCTGAAAGTAATATCTGATGTGTCATATTTTCCTCCTTAAAGCGGTATATTACCGTGTTTTTTCATTGGCCCCGGGTCTTTCTTTGTAGAGAGAGTCCTGAGAGCCCTTATTACCCTGAACCTGGTGTTTCGGGGTTCAATCACATCATCGAGATACCCGAATTTGGCTGCCTCATAGGGGGTAGCGAACTTTGCGCGATATTCTTCCTCCTTGCGTGCGACGAATTCCTTGCGCTCAGCCAGGTCCTTGATCTCACTGATCTCCCTTCCGTCGAGTATCTCGATTGCTCCCTGCGGCCCCATAACCGCTATTTCTGCAGTCGGCCATGCGTAGTTAAGGTCGCCCCTGAGTTGTTTGGACGACATTACGCAATGTGCTCCGCCGTAGGATTTGCGCAGTGTCACGGTGACCTTCGGAACGCTGGCTTCGCCGTAGGCGTACATCAGTTTGGCGCCGTGAATAATTATGCCACCGTACTCCTGCGTTGATCCGGGAAGGAATCCGGGCACATCAACAAATGTCACTATAGGGATATTGAAGGCATCGCAGAACCTGATGAAGCGTGCAGCCTTACGTGATGCCTCAATGTCAAGGACACCGGCGAGATAGGCTGGCTGGTTGGCGACTATTCCGGTGGGCATGCCGTCAAACTTTGCAAACCCGACGACTATATTCTTTGCATAGGCCTGATGGACCTCCGTAAAATCACCATAGTCGACCACCCTTGTGATGACTTCCTTCACATCATAGGGCTGGTTGGGACTTTCGGGGATGATATCATTCAGTTCATCCTCAAGCCTGTCTATCGGGTCATCACACTCTGTCTGCGGCGGTTCTTCAAGGTTGTTCTGCGGCATATAACTGAGGAGTTTTCTGATCAGGTCAAGACCCTCCTGCTCCTCTTCCACGGTGAAATGGGCCACGCCCGATTTGGTGGAATGCACGCCTGCTCCCCCGAGATCATCGATGGTGATGTCTTCTCCGGTTACGGCCTTTGCTACCTTTGGCCCTGTTACGAACATATAGCTGCTCTTGCGGCTCATCACTATGAAGTCGGTTAGTGCGGGCGAATAGACGGCTCCTCCGGCGCAGGGGCCAAAGATGGCGGATATCTGTGGTATCACTCCCGAGGCACGTATATTCCGTTCAAAGATCTCTGCATAGCCGGCAAGGCTTCTTACGCCCTCCTGTATGCGGGCACCCCCGGAGTCATTGATGCCAATAACAGGTGCGCCCACCTGCATGGCCTGATCCATGATCTTGCATATCTTTTGCGCAAAGGTTTCCGAGAGTGAGCCTCCGAAGACCGTAAAGTCCTGTGCGAAAACATATACCACCCTGCCGTCAATCGTACCATGACCGGTTATCACACCGTCAGAGAGGTACTTCTTGTCTGCCAGCCCGAAGTCCTCGGTCCGGTGAGTGACAAACATATCGTACTCCTCAAAGCTGCCTTCATCAACAAGCATGGTTATGCGTTCCCTTGCCGTCAGCTTACCCTTTGAGTGCTGGTCTTCAATGCGTTTGTCTCCCCCGCCCTGACGCGCTTTGACTCTGAAATCAAGGAGTTGTTTAATTCTTTCCTGACTGTTCATCGAACCTGTTTATTTATTTGTTTTCCCTGTTTTTATCTTCGCAAAATTCTGTCAGAACACCGAGTGTGGATTTCGGATGAAGGAAGGCAATGCTCAGCCCTTCAGCACCGCGACGCGGTGCAGAGTCAATGAGCCTTACCCCTGCTGCTTCAGCCTCACGGAGACTCTGCTCGATATCCTCAACGGCAAATGCAATGTGGTGAATCCCTTCTCCCCTCTTTTCAAGGAACTTGCCTATGGGGCCCTCCGGATCCGTTGACTCGAGAAGCTCAATCTTCGTCTGTCCGACCATGAAAAAGGCGGTCTTCACCTTCTGATCGGTAACCTCTTCAATGGCGTAGCATTTCAGGCCCAGAACCTTCTCATAGAACGGAATTGCCTCGGCTATTGAGTTTACAGCAATCCCAATATGCTCAATATGTGTAGGTTTCATAAGAAATAAAGTTAAATATTCGCAAAAAAAAGATAGCGCAAATTAATGGAATTAACCTCCGTCTTACAGGACAATGATCATGTTTTCGAATTATTTGGCCTTCAGTTCAAACTCCTGGCCTGTGATTAACAATGAAGTAGGGATCCTGGTCTTGTCAGAACGGGAAATCGGCCGGAACGGATTCAAGTTCCTTCGCTTCGGGCTTGAGAGCTGCTTCATGAATGGGGTTGCCGTCAACGAAGATGGCCCTGTAAGGTTTAGTCGGGCAGGCATATTCACAGGCGCCGCATCCGATGCAGATGTCATCCTTCACTTCCGGGAATAAGAAGGTTTCCTTCAAAAGGAACCATATGACACGCCTTTGTCGGGCAGTGTTCAGAACAGGCGCCGCAAGCCGTCTTTTCGGTGCTGACAATGCAGTTATCCTTAATGAAGACAGCCTTCCCCAGTTGAGTCAGTTGCTTGGCTTCCATCATCAGGGGCATGATGGCACCGGTAGGGCAGACATCAGTACAGCGGTTGCAGTCATAATTGCAGAACCCCCTGTGGAAGTCCATCCTGGGCTGCATGATACCGGCAAAGCCATATTCACTCACCGATGGCTGAATAACATTCGTTGGGCAGGCGGTGACGCAGAGGGAGCAGGCCGTGCATCTTGAGGTAAACGAAGCTATTCCTATCGACCCGGGAGGTGATACCGGGTAGAGCCTGTCTTCCTTCACCGTTGAGTCTTTTGTGGGTGTAGGTACAGTATTCTGCGCGCGGACAATCTGTGACCCTCCGGCGAGCAACACCAGGGAGCCGGCTAAAAAGTTACGCCTTGAGGCGTCGGTAGTGGTTTCAGCCTCGCTCCTGCGTTTGAGTCTAACCAGACCGTATGACATGCCGTTCTCCTTGCATGAGTCAATACAGTTGAAGCAGTTGACACATCTGCTCAGGTCAACATGTTTGTTAAGGAAGTCAATGCATGACGACTTGCATGACATGGCACACCTGCCGCAGCGGGTGCATTTGGATTCCTCAAACCTGACTCTGAAGAGTGAGAGTTTGCTCAGCAGGCCGAGCAGGGTTCCCACAGGGCATACGGTGTTGCAGTAGAGTCTGCCGTATCTGAATGCGAGGAAACCGATGAGCAGAAGAAATGATGTCGGAACAATGTATGCAACAAGCTCAAAGGGCTTGATGTCAACCCTGTAAAGGTAATAAATGTCAAATTTACCAAGGAGTGATGCGAACAGGTTATTCACAAATAGAACCACAGGTTTGGCGAAATAGTTCATGAAACGGCCAAAGGTGCTGTAGGGGTCAAGTATGGTCAGTACATAAACCCCTCCGAGAAGAAGTATTCCTGCAGTAAGAACCAGGATAAAATAGCGGAGGATTGTATAGGGTTTCTTGTATCTGATACTTTGAAGCGTCGCTTTGACCAGTTCCCCCGATACGGCTGATGCCATCCTGAAAAATACCCAGCGGACAGAGGAAACTGCAGTATGTTCTGCCCGTAAGCAGCGTCAGGACTATGACGACGATGAAGCCGGTTGCAGTTGCGACCCCTGCAATAAAAAACTTGAGAAGTGAAGGTGCGAACTGAAGGTATTGTACCGGGCCAAAGACCTTTTCGCCTGAGATGCCTCTGAAATCAATGAAAAGAAATGTAAAAAGAAGGAGAACAAGAGCAGAAAAAACAGTCCGTATGTGTTTCAGTGCAGATGACTTCATCTGACACCTACATTTTATCCTGTGGATGTTCATCGCTGACAGGTCCATTGTACCTATACCCATGCCGGCTGAAAGGGCTATGTGTTCAATTGAAGCGGGTTCCTTTCCCATCAGCTTTGCGCCGGCGGCATCAACGGCTACCCAGTCGGTTGAGATCATCAGTGACTTCATGTTCGACAGGTCCTCCTTTGATACACCGCGTGGTCCGTTACGCATCATGACATTGTATGCATCCATCACGTTCAGCACCGGTTTCTTCGGATAAAGTGCATAATCAGCAATGCACTGGTTAAGGTCATTCTTGTGCCAGTAACCTCGATCCCAGATCACGCCCATCATGTTCTTGAGCGCTCCGGTCATCCTCGCGGAGCTATGGTTCTTAAGCACCGGAACATTAATAAATACGTCGCTGCTGAGCACCAGCTCATGAACCTTGGCTTTTGTCAGCTTTTTGCCGTTGGGGATGGTCACCTCCTGATAGTAACTCTCGGAGTTCCCCGGAACCATCTTGCCACCGGCATCCTTCACTGCCTGTTCCATGCCGGAGTTCTTGTAGCATTTTATCCAGTTATCGCAGGTATTGTCAAAGACGTAAACATCTTTTGCTCCGGCTCTTAAACAGTGTTCAATAATGCGTTTGACAAGGGCGGGGTGGGTATTTGCACCCTTCTCAGGAACGACATCCCAGCCTATATTTGGCTTTACCAGCACCTTCTGTCCTTTGGCAACGAATGTTCCCATTCCTCCCAGAGCCTGTATTCCCATGTCAAACATGGCACCAGGCTCACCGCCCATGATAGCTACAAGATCATAAGTAGCACCTGCATGCAACGGTTTCCCGGGCAAGAACCTTTTCATAACGGCCAAAACTCATCAACGCTCCTGCCGCCAGTCCGGCACCTACCGAACTGCGTAAAAAATTTCGTCTCTTCATTCCCTGAAATCTCTAATATTACCCCAAAATGAGAAGATGCAAAGTAAACATTTTTTCTAAATATATCGGCGCGCATTCTTATATTAGCAGCCTGAGAAGGCGGGCCTGCGCAGCAGGGTGAGGTGCTCAACAAGTGTTAAAAAAACTAAACGGTAAATGAAAATACTGTACTACGACTGTTTTTCAGGGATAAGCGGTGACATGAACCTGGGGGCTATGATAGACCTTGGTGTCAGCCGTGATACCCTGATCAGCGGCCTTCAGAAACTGAATATTGGGGGATGGAAACTTGAAATCACCCGTGATCAGCGGCACGGCATTTCAGGCACCAGGGTCACCGTGGTGACTGGTGGTCAGGAGGGTTCCGGGCATGAACATGAGCACAAGCATGATCATTTGCATAAGCATGGGCATAAGCATGATAATGAGAATGAGAATGAGAATGAGCGTGACCTTGAACATGATCACGGGCATGATCACGGACATAACCACCATGCCGGTCACAGGAACCTGGCAGACATAGAGAAGATAATAATCGGCAGTGCGCTGCCTGAAAGGGTCACCGAACTGGCAATGAAGATATTCAGCCGGATAGCTGTGGCGGAGGCGGCCGTGCACAACAAGCCGGTGAATGAGATAACCTTTCATGAAGTGGGTGCCATTGATTCGATAGTGGATATAGTTGGCGCCGCAATATGCTATGATGCCCTCAGTGTTGACAGGGCATATGTCTCTGACATAGAACTGGGCAGCGGCATGGTCAGGTGTGAGCACGGTCTCCTGCCTGTCCCGGCGCCAGCCACAGCTCGTATCATAACCGGCTTCCCCGTGCACACCGGAGGGGTTGACTTTGAGGCTACCACACCGACGGGAGCCGCGATATCGCCGCCCTTGCCGAGCCCCTGCCGGTGGACATGAACTTCACCATCAGCGCCACAGGCTATGGCATAGGCCAGAAGAACAATCCCTCACGTCCCAATATTCTCAGGGTCTGGCTCGCGGAGACGGGGCAGGGTAAAGAGAAGGGACATGAGGCATTCCTCGTGGAGAGCAATGTTGACGATATGAATCCTGAATTATCGGATTACATCACTGCGAGGCTCTTTGCAGCAGGAGCAGGCGACGTCTGGTTCACTCCGGTGATAATGAAAAAGGGAAGACCGGCTTTCACTGTCAGCGTCATCTGCGAGGAAGATCAGAAGGATGCCGTAAGGGAGATACTCTTTACAGAATCAACCACCATTGGCCTAAGGGTAACCCCCTTCATCAAGGAGACGCTGCACAGGGAGTTTGAGGAGATAGAGACCCGCTTTGGAATGGTTGTCATCAAGAAATCATTCTTCAACAACCGGCTTGTCTCCGTAAAGCCTGAGGCTGACAGGTGCGCAGCCATTGCTGCGGAGACAGGCCTGCCCATGAAGCAGGTCATTCAGGAGATAACCGCACTGGCATTGAAATGACCATGACAGAAACCGTAAAAACTTGCCAGTTATGACATGAGATCCATCTTTGAAATGACCATGACAGAAACCGTAAAAACTGCCAGTCTGAGGACTCATCCTTTACGATGCAGGATCAGCCGTTATCGCTCTATCAGGCGGAACTGACAGTACCCTGCTGGTCAGCTTTGCTGCCGGAGTCAGCGGACTAAGGGTGATGGCAGTGACTGTCCGAACCCCTTATATGTTCTCCACCGAGGTGAAGGAAGCTGCTATGTTCTGTAAGAGTGTTGGTGTTGAGCACAGGGAGATAGTAATGGATATGCCGCTGACAGTCACCTCCAACCCTCCTGACAGGTGCTATCTTTGCAAGAGGGAGGTGATGAAGGCTGTTACAGAAACAGCACGGGAAGGTGGATTTGCCTTTGTTTTTGACGGAACCAACAACGATGACCTTAAGGACTACCGGCCCGGGATGAAGGCACTCAGGGAGATGAATGTCAGAAGCCCCCTTGCGGAAGCGGGACTTACCAAGGCAGAGATCAGGGAGCTGGCCCGGGAGGCACGACTGGATGTAAGCGACAAACCTTCGAACTCGTGCCTCCTTACACGCTTCCCGCATGATACTGTTATGACGCCTGAGAATCTGCGCATGGCGGAGGCGGCTGAGCTTATTGTCACAGAAATGGGGTTTCCGGGCACTCGGGTAAGGATCCATGGCGAACTGGTCAGGATAGAGTGCAGAGGGGAACACTTTGCCGGCATCCTAAAGGAAGAGGTAAGAGAGAAAATATCTTCCGCTCTCAAAAAACTGGGATACAAATATATAACTATAGATGCGGAGGGTTACCGCAGCGGAAGCATGAACAAAACCGTTTAATCATATGAATGCAGGTGAACTTGAGAAAATTCTGAAATCGATCAGCAACGGGTCGGTGAGCGTGGATGAAGCCCTGGAGAAGCTGCGCGATTTCCCATATACAGACCTCGGCTTTGCACGGATAGACCATCACCGAGAGTTGCGGACCGGATATCCTGAAATAGTCTACTGCGCCGGTAAGACCAACGAACAGGTAAGGGCAATATTCGGAGCGATGGAAGGACATGGCAACAATATCATAGGTACCAGGGCCGGGAAGGAGATGTTCGAATATATCAGTCCCTTCATTCCTGAAGCGGTCTATTTTGAGACTGCCCGCATCATCAGCATAAGCAAGAGGGAGATTGTTCCTCCCGAATCACGTATAGCGGTCATCACAGCCGGCACCTCCGACATACCGGTGGCGGAGGAGGCTGCCATCACTGCCGAACTGCTGGGAAACAATGTTGTAAGGATCTATGATGCAGGTGTGGCAGGGATACACAGGCTCGTTGACAAGCTTCCGGAGATACGCGGATGCAGGGTGGCTATCGTCATAGCAGGGATGGAGGGTGCCCTCGCCAGTGTGGTGGGAGGACTCGTCAGCATGCCGGTCATAGCAGTGCCCACGAGCGTGGGATACGGAGCTTCGTTCGGGGGTCTGTCGGCCCTGCTTGCAATGCTTACCAGCTGCGCTGCAGGGGTGACAGTGGTGAATATTGACAACGGATTCGGAGCCGGTTTCTCGGCCAGCAGGATAAACAGACTATAGAGTGAGATGGGCGAGGAAGTGCTGCTTTCCACTGCCTACTTTCCTCCGGCTGAATATTTCAGCCTGGTTGCCCATAGCCGGCGGGTCATTATCGAAGAACATGAGAATTATCTCAAGCAGACCTACCGCAACAGGTGCATGATACTTGGTGCCAACGGTCCTCTGGCACTCATCGTTCCTGTCATGCGGGGCTCATTTCACAAGACAGCGCTGAAGGAGCTTAAGATTGACAACGGAAAGAGATGGCGCGAGCTTCACCTCAGGGGATCACCTCTGCATACGCTGCCGCTCCCTACTTCGAATACTATTATGATGTCATCAGCAACGTCATCTCCAGGCCCTTCACCTATCTTCTGGACCTCAACACCGAGGCTCTTAAGGCTGTCTGCGATACTGCCGGACTGACCCCGGCAATATCATTCACCGGGAATTCATACCAGAAAAAACCCGTAAGGAGGATTACAGGTATTCAATATCGCCAAAGAGTGCGACTGCTGTAAGAGGTTATTCCCAGATCACTTACACCCAGGTCTTCGGAGAAAAGTACGGATTTACCGGGAGGCTGAGTATTTAGACCTGCTGCTCAATAACGGACCAGGGACCGGAGCATTGCTGCTGAGGTCCCTGGATGTACAACCGTTAACCAACTTTCAGAATTTAAACCCGGCTGTAAACGACAGGTACTTGTCCTTCGTATTTATGTTTACAGGATCGCTGCTGTAGAGAGGATTGCTCCTCGGATCATCGGGATACATCATATAGGCTTCATAACTGTTAAGCCATACCATTGACATATCAACATAGAAGTTATTTTGTCTGTAACCGATCCCTGCGCTGTAACCGTTGGAGTCTGCGCCCTCGTTGAGGGTTCCCTCCCGGAATGCTGAGCCAGTATAGCTGTAACCTCCTCTCAGATAAAGTCCGCCCATACGCACCTCAGTCCCAAGCCTCAGGTTGCCGGTGTTGCCCAGTTCGCTGACCAGATCTTCGTTTTCGTTGTAGAAGTCGTAACCGTCAGAGCCGTCTTTCAGCCTGGCAGAACCGTAATCGATGAATTCGTAGTCAGCGCTGATGAGGGCAATGTTGCCAATCTGGTAGGCAATCCCTGTATTGAAATGCCAGGGAGTGGTAAGACGGTAGCGATAACTCATGTCCTCCTGGTTTATAACAGGGTTAACATCGTCGCCCGGTAAACCGGGGGTATCATTGTCGAGAAACGCGCTAAGGTTAGAATCAAATATCTCATCAATGGTGTAGTAGGTAGGTATGGTAAACCCAACTCCGATACGCAGTGATTCGACAGGCCTGACGATTGCTCCGAACTTGAAGTTCCAGCCTAAACCAATGGCATTGAAATGATCAGTACAGGTAAAGTTCACAAAGTCATACACCCGCTGGGCCTCATTTATTCTCCCTGTGAACGTAATGTCCTGTGTATGATATACTTGTTATTCCAAACCCTATACCAAGATAAAGCTTGTCATTCATATTTGCACCAAGGGCTATTGTATGTTCATTACTGTATCCTGCATTGTCGATAGTCCGTTTCACCTGCTGACCGTAGGTTGGGTCTCCGTCACCGTAATAGGAGAATATTGATGCATACTCGTCAAGAAAGTTTGAGAGTGTATCTATAAGGAATGCTTCATATGCCATCCAGGGAGCACCTGACAGTTCTCCTGTCCTGTAACCGCTGGCCTGGAGTGCCCAGAAGTCTGCCATGGAGCCGTCGTCGTTAATACCGTCAATTACGGCATTCCGGTAGTAATTGTTTGTCCGGTTAAAGGTGTAAGCCAGGCTTAAGTTTGAAAGGCCCGAGCTACTTCCCGTGCTGAATGATGAAACCACCCCTATCTGTCCCAGGTAAAAGCCTGAGTTGCTGTCATCATTGCCGAATCCGTTATACTCGGTATTCAGGTCACGGAATGCGACGAGGGGGGTGACGGCAAATCTGTAGAACGGAAGACTGCTGCTGCTGCCGGGTTAAGGGCTATGGCTGAGATGTCGCCACCGAGTGCCGTGAAGGCTCCGCTCATACCGTTAAACCTTGCGGTGCCCGATAAAAGATCTTTGAATATCTCAGGGCATCATCCAGGGTCTGGCTGCTGACCCAGAGGGGGAGCAGCAGAACTATTGTGGCTGTCAGAAAAATTTTCCTTTTCATTTCCTGTTTTTTTTTGTATACAATCCCTTTTGCTCCTGCTATCTGCGGAACATGAACATAATCTGTCAGCGTGTTAAATTATCTCCTTCTGCCGCCTGAAGATGAGGAGGATGAGGAGGATGAGGATGATGAGGATGAAGATGAGCCGGAGCTATAGCTGCTGCCGGATGATGATGAACTGCCGGAGCTGTAGCTGCTGCTTCTGCCTCCCGAGTATGAAGATGATCCGCTGCTGCTGCTCCTGTTGTAGCTGGGTGATGAGCTGCTGCGTGAAGGTGTTGAGTACTGCACTGACGGTGATGATGACCTTGAGGGCGAGTAACCCGATGAGCTGCTGCTGCGCGAGGGGGTGCTCCTGTTGTACACAGTGCCGCTGCCCTGAGGTGTTTCGGTGCTGCGGGTGGTATTATATGATGGCCTTGAGCTGACCCTCGGGGTGTTGTAACTAGGGGTATAAGTCCTCTCAGTATTCTGGTACTGGGGTCTGTTCACACTCTGAGTCTGCGTTCTGACCGGAGTCTGCGTCTGAGTCTGGGTTCTGACCGGAGTCTGCGACTGCGTCTGTGTCTGTGATCTGACCGGAGTCTGTGACAGAGTCCTCGGCTGGGTCTGTGTCTGTGTCTGGTTCTCAGGCCTTACCTGTGACTGAGGAGACCTGGTCTGTGACTGGACAGCGTTGCCGGCTGCATCACGGCGGGTATATTCGGGTCTTGCCACGACGTCACCTGAAGTGGTACCTGCCTTTGTATATGTACCGGACTCTGCGATTGTTCTGCGGGTGCCAGTGGCGGCCGTTCCTGCGGGAGTTGTTGTACCTGCAGATGTGGATGTTGTTCTTCTGCTGTTGTATGTTCCTGAAGGTGCGTAGCCTGACTTGCTCCTGGTATCAGAGCTCGTGTAAGAACCTGTTGCCATGGTGCTGTATCCGCCCCTGCGACCCATATTTGTATAGTAATCGCCACTTCCGTAGTAGGGAGGATAATAGCCTCCTCCGTAAATCGGGTATCCGTATGAAGGATAGCCATAATACGGGTAGTAGGGATATCCGTAGCCGTAGCCATAATACGGTGTGTAGTAGGGTGAGTACCAGTCGTAATAGTAGGGATTATATCCATATGAGTAGGGATATCCGTAACCGTAGCCAAAACCGAAGTTAAGGCTCAGTGAGAAGGGTGAATAATAGAATGGGTCTCTCCAGTAGGGGTAGAAATAATCATCATTGAAGAGGTAAATACTTTCAGCAGCGCTGGTACCATAGTAGTTGTTGACCACTGCTGCCTCTGAACCGGAGTTGTATGCCAGATATTCACTATCGGATATATACTCGTCAGCGATAAGGGTATCGGAGGCAAAGATATTATCATAGTAAGCCTGGTCAGCGCTTTTGGTCTGGGTCGACTGGGCTACGGTAGCCGGTTTCTCCGACGGCCTGTAGTACAGGTCGTCATTGGAAGCCCCTGTGTAGCTCGTGGATGTGCATGAGCCTGCTGTCACAAGTATTGCCGGAATTATGTACCAAAACTGTTTCATTTTACCCTCCTGTTATTATCTACCTCAAATTTATACAAATTTCGTACCAATTATGTCCGGCAAGGTACAGATTTATCGTTTTCTCCGTGAAGTAGTGCTGCTTTTTTTGGTTTCATTGCCAGTGGAGGTTGCTTCAGGTGACTTTTCAGTCGTCTCCGCGCTGCCCTGCTTAACTGATTTTTCCTTTTGTGACGAGGAGCCTGCAGGGGTTCCCTGGCGCATAACCGTCTCTCTGCTTGGTGTTGCGGTCTTCACCATGGTTTGTACCTGCCTCCGGGGCATTGTTCTTGCCGGTGCACGGTCTGCCGTTACCTGCTGATCAGCGCTGCCCTGAGTATTCCGGGGCTGCTGTTTTCCGCTATTCTGTGATGGCCCGGTCTGCTGGCCTCTGTTGCCGCGTGTTGCGTTGTCATTTTCCTTTCCCGGATCAGTCCGGTCATCAACATTCGGGTTATTGGTGCGGGGAAGGCCATTGTCTCCGGGTTCGGCAGGTTCGGCTACTCCCCTCCTGTGCTGTCCCATCCGGAGTCCATTGTTGCTTTTATCCTTATCTCCGTCAGATTGATTACCGGCATCATTACCAGTCTGCGACTGACCCTGGAATCTGGCCCTGATTTCCTGCCTGGTTCTGGCTCCGGGTACCAGTCTGAGAGCGGTTCTGATTACCGGTCCGGGACTGACCCTGATTCCCGGTCTGCGTGCCGTCACCAGCCGATGATGCTGGTGGATTGGCTGAACCCGAACTCCTGCCCCCGGTGGAGGTATATCCCGATCTGCGTACTGAGCCGTAAGGATTTGCAGGATTGTAGCCGGAGGAGCCGCCCTGGGGGCTGTTCCTCTTTTCAGACCCGTAATAGTAGTTGTAGGTGTTATTATTGATTACAGTGACAGGACTGATGTAGTTACGGTAATGGTGGTTGTACCAGCTGTTGTGGGCCACCGGATAATGATAATGTGGCCTTCCGAGGTAATAATTTACGCTGTAGCTCATGCCGACCGTACCACGAATTTTACCGGTAACCCATATTTATGGGTCATTCGCCCGCCACGGATCATATCCCCACCAGTAAGAGCCACCGTACCCGCTTCTCCAGGCCTGTTGCGAAACATTTGCACTGTAATAATGCCAGTCGTCATAGATTGATACACCCCATGAATATGGAGTATACCTGTACCAGTATATCTCGGTAAACATTGGCGAGTAGAAGTCGAACGTCGCATAGGAAGCATGAAACCGGCTAATTCTCGAGGCGTATTCATACCCGCTGACATGGTAATAGTTGTTCACAACTACCTGCGGGCTTCCACTCCCACTCCCACTTCCGGCTCCTATCTTCCGGTTTTCGATTCCGGTTCTGGTTCTGGTTTCTCGAATCCGCTCCCGGTTCTGCTTCCGCTCCCAATCCCGCTCCCGGTTCCGCTTCCGCTCCCAATCCCGCTTCCGGTTCCGGTTCAGTTCCGCTCGTATTCGTTTTCACTCTGCCGCTATCCGCGCGTCCGTCCGATGCAGCGGCACAGGCTAATCGGTGATTGCAAACATCAGCGGCTGTGATCGGCATCTTTCTTCTTCATGGTGTGCTGCCTTTTAGGTTCGCAAGTTTTGTCTATTTTTACGCAATCTATTTTTCCAATTAACAATTATTCAAATACTATAACTGAGGAATGGCCAAGTTTCTTGCTAACAGGGAGGAAAATTATTCACAGTGGTACAACGATCTGGTGATAAAGGCCGATCTGGCCGAGAACTCGGCTGTGCGTGGTTGCATGGTAATAAAGCCCTACGGTTACGCCATATGGGAGAAGGTTCAGGCCGAGCTCGACAGGAAATTCAAGGCCACCGGGCACGTCAACGCTTATTTCCCCCTGTTCATCCCTAAATCATTTTTCAGCAGGGAAGCTGCTCATGTTGAGGGATTTGCAAAGGAGTGTGCCGTTGTTCACCCATTACCGTCTCGAAGAATTCTCCTGACGGGAAGGGCATAGTAGTGGATCCGGATGCCAAACTGGAAGAAGAGCTCATTGTCAGGCCAACGTCAGAGACAATCATCTGGAACACCTACAAGGACTGGATACAGTCATACCGTGATCTTCCCCTGCTGATTAACCAGTGGGCCAACGTGGTGAGATGGGAGATGCGTACAAGGCTCTTCCTGCGCACGACGGAGTTCCTTTGGCAGGAAGGCCATACGGCACATGCAACCAGGGAGGAGGCGAAGGAGGAGGCCATTGAAGATGCAGGGTGTACTATACCATTTTCGTGGAGAACTTCATGGCGTGCCCGTTGTAAAAAGGCGTAAAGACCGAGAGTGAAAAGTTCACTGGGGCCATCTAACACCTACCTACGGATTGAGATGCTTGATGCAGGACGGCAAGGCACTGCAGGGAGGGACAAGTCACTTCCTCGGACAGAATTTTGCCAGGGCATTCGATGTCCAGTTCACCAACCGTGAAGGGAAACTCGACTATGTATGGGCTACCTCCTGGGGTGTGACAACAAGGCTTATAGGAGCTCTTGTAATGGCTCATGCAGACAACAACGGACTGGTGCTGCCTCCAAGCTCGCTCCGATACAGGTAGTTATTGTGCCTATCTACAAGGGGAATGACCAGCTTGACGGAATCTCGGCCATTGCCAATGACCTAAGGGAAAGGCTTGAAAAGGCAGGACTTACCGTTAAGTATGACGACCGTGACACGCAGAAGCCCGGCTTCAAATTTGCCGAATATGAGCTGAAGGGGGTTCCGGTAAGGCTTGCCATCGGTCCCCGTGACGCACAGGAAGGTACAGTAGAGGTTGCCCGCCGTGATACACTCACCAAGGAGACCATAAGCCGCGAGAACATTGTTGGCCATGTGACCGCCCTCATGGATGAGATACAGGCAAACATCTACAGGAAAGCCGCCGCATTCAGGGACCAGAATACATATAAGGCAGACACCTGGGAGGAGTTCCTCGACATCATTGAAAACAAGGGAGGATTTGTCATGGCACACTGGGACGGCACTCCGGAGACCGAAGAGGAGATAAAAACCTGACCAAGGCCACCATACGGGCGATCCCGTTCAATAATCCCGATGAGGAGGGAAAATGCATCCTCTCAGGCAAGCCCTCAGGCGAGAAGAGTGCTGTTCCCAGGGCATATTAATTCACCTTTGCGGACACAAATATTAAATAAAACATTAATTTAGTCGGTTGAGTAAACAACATTATCATGGCGGATGACACAACCCGGAGAAAGGAAATGATTGTTGAGACCCTGAAGAATAAGTCCGTACTTAAACAGAAGGTGTTTGACAATACCGGAACGGCTTTCATGTTGGTCAAGGATATACTCAAGAACCTGGCCAGGGAGGTGAACAACAACCTTGGCGGGGTAGATTCCAGGATACGCATGGAGTATACTGACAGGAGTACGTTTGACGCACAGCTGATGGTTGCAGCCGATATGCTTCTCTTCAGCATGCATTCAAATATTTTCCAGTTTGACCGTGAACATCCCGCCTGGAAAACGGCATATATCCAGAAAAACAAGTTCAACGCCTACAGCGGCATAATAAACATATACAACTTCCTGGCCGATTCATTCAAGTATTCAAGGCTCGATGACCTCGGATATCTGATTGCCCGCATTTTCATCAACCATGAGAACCAGTACTTTGTAGAAGGCAAGAGACAGATGGGAATGCTTTTCACCAACTACGGAAATGAAGCCTTCAGTGTGGAGTCACTCCAGAAAGTCGTTTATACAGCCATCAACTATTCTCTCGAATTTGACCTCCTGGTACCCCGGTATGACACAGTTAAGATCGCCTCTGTAGGTCAGGCGAAGTCAAAGATTCAGCATTCAAGGCTGATCACCGGGAAGAGGCTGGGGTTCCAGTTTAACTCTGACGATGTTCTTGATGCCAATTCAAAGACACAGTGAAGCCATGCATCAATAAAATCATTCCCCCCGCATCTTTAATTATCCTCTGCCTTTCAATTTTCATCTCCCGGCCCTTGACCTGAATGCCCAGGAGGTGAGCCCGGATGATACCCTGCCAAAAGCGCTTTATATGACTCCCTGAAGGTCAGGGCTGAGAAGCGGAGGATCACCAGCCTCCTTTATGATATGATAATCGTCAGAGCCCGGTGCCACCGGGCTCTGCGAGGGAAAACCTAAAAAATACCTCAGCATTTGATGCAATATGAAGGCAGGATAATCAGAAACGAGAAATCATCAGACTTAATGCCTTCGGCACAAACATCGATAACCCGGCAGAGAATGATCCCATCAAAGGCCGAAAAGCTTCTTAACTCATCTATACACCAAGACAAAAAAGTTCATCCTGAACAAGTACCTGCTGTTCAGCGAGGGAGACACTGTATCAGGCCCTGTAGATGGCTGATAATGAACGGCTCCTGAGAGAGCTGTCATTCATGGATGATGCCCGCATCACAATAGTTGCCGTTGACAGCAACTATGCGGATGTCGCAATAATCGTCCGGGAAACCATATCCTACGGGGCCAGCGTTAGGCTCGATAATATCAAGAGCGGGATGATAAGGGTCTACGACAGGAACTTCGCTGGGCTGGGCCATGAACTGACTCACTGGCAATGCCTATGACTTCAGACGAATCTAGATCCCCGGGTTCGGCATCAAGTACTCCGTTAAAAATATTGCAGGCTCCTTTCTCTAACCTCGACCTGGAATTCGCTGACGGCCTCGGAAAGACTGTAATGGGAGGCGTTTACAGCCGTGCTTTTATAACCTCGGAGACAAAGTATGCATGGTCGGCTTCGATGTTGGTTACATATACCACCGAGGATCTGGATACCATGATGATGCCTGCCCCGCTCAGGTTCACATTGCAGGACTACTGGGCAGCACGATCGTTCACTGCTTGACCGTAACACAGTGACACGACTGATCTTCAGCGGCAGGTACATACACAACAACGTTTTCATGAGGCCTAGATCAATGATTTCTCCTACTACCGCCTTCAAGCTACCACCTGGTGACAGGAAGCCTGGCAATCTCCTCCCAGAGATTCTTATAAATACCTCTCTCATATATAGTTACGGACGAACTGAGGATATACCCTACGGCTATATGGTTGAGTTGCTGGGAGGCAGGGAGAATAATGAATTCAAATGGAGGACATACGGTGGGCTTAAGATGTCATACGGGAATATCTTCACCAGGATTGGTTATATCTATGGCGGTGTAACACTTTCGGCATTTTATAACAACGGACGGGCGGAGCAGGGTCTGTTGCAGGGAAGCTTCAGGTATTTCACACCGCTGATGCAGGTAGGCAGGTCAAAGGTCAGGACTTTTGTGAACTTCTATTACACGAAGGGTTTCAACCGCTATACCGATGAGCTCTTTACCTGAAAAACGATGCGTCTGGTGAGGGGCTTCAGGAACGATTCAGATAAGCGGAGACACCCGGCTGGCGATTCTCCCTTGAGCCGGTGTTACTCATCAAAAAGCCTCTCGTCGGATTCAGGTTCGCCCTCTTTGCGTTTGCGGATCTTGGAGTTCTGGTGAGGGACGGAATTCACGGATGGCGGCTGTTATACCGTTCCTGCCATCGGTGCCGGCGTCAGGGTCAGGAATGACCAGCTTGTCATGAACACCCTGCAGATCAGGTTTCGCCTGGTATCCGAACACCCGACCTGACTCGCGTCACAATCATGGATCGCCGTCGACGGCGTTGTAAGACTCAAGCCTCCTGGTTTTGAGCCTGACCCGCCCGGAGTGGTACCCTTCCGGTGACATTGCTAGTCCAGTAGTCTCTTTTTATCAGGGATGAAGAATATCAATCTTCTTTATGATGTTTAACTTTGTACAAAGCAAACAGGCATGCTTCAGAGGTTTATCAGTTTCTCAAAACAGGAAAGGCTTTTCAGCGGTGGCAGCAGGGTGCTGCTTGCCGTCAGCGGAGGAGTTGATTCGATGGTGATGGCCCATCTCTTCAGCGAGGCGGGAACGGATCATGCGATAGCGCACTGCAACTTCTCACTCAGAGGAGAGGAATCTGACGGTGATGAGGAGTTTGTTGCTGCCTATGCCAGGTGAGCGAAACATCCCCTTCTACCAGATGAGGTTTGACACCATTGCTCACGCTGCCTCGAAAAAAATCTCCGTTCAGATGGCTGCCCGCGAACTGCGTTACGAATGGTTCAGCTCACTCGTAAGCCGCGAGGGGTTTGATTGTGTGGCTGTTGCCCATAACCTGAATGACAATGTCGAAACCTTTTTAATCAACCTGCTGAGAGGCACCGGACTCAGCGGATTAACCGGTATGAGCCAGCACCATAACGGCATTATCAGGCCTCTCCTTTTTGCCTCAAGGAATGAGATCGCAGCTTTTGCCGCAGAAAATAAGATATGTTACCGTGAAGACAGCTCAAACGCACAGGTCAAATACACCCGCAACAGAATAAGGCACATGGTTATCCCTGAGATGGAGAAGGTGAATCCCGGGGTCCTTAATGCCATAACCGATACCATGAGCCATCTGAACTCAACGTCAGAGATTGTTGATGTCTATACCGGAGGACTTCGGGAGGCGTCTCTTTAAAAACACGCTCGCGAACGCGTTTGAAGCCGACATAAAGAGCCTCATGGCACCTTAAGCCCCTCGCTCCCCATATCTATGAGCTATTCAGAAAATACGGCATCTCCCCGAGGCAGACTGATGAGGTGATCTCACTGCTAGGGTCACAGACCGGAAGGTACCTTTACACCACCACCCACCGCCTCCTCATTGACAGAGGCCGGATAATCATCACCCCAAGGGGTGAGGAGGAGCAGGCTGACTATCTCTTCTCGTCGATAGATGAGATGCGCATGTCAGGACTCTTTACCGAGCTGCATATCACGGATCTGCGGATGGATAGAACCGGTGATCCGCTGCCGGTCAGTCCGTGCACAGCCTCTCTCGATCTCTCACCGGGTCTCCTTCCCTGTTAAGGTCAGGAACTGGGAGCCGGGTGACAGGTTCATGCCCCTGGGCATGAAACAGATGAAAAAGATAAGTGATTTCCTTATTGACCTGAAGCTTCCGGTGACGGAAAAGGAGAAGGTTCTGCTGCTGATGTCGGGAGATAATGTGATGTGGGTTATCGGGTACAGAATCGACGACCGGCTTCAGGGTTACCGCTCATTCCGGGAAGATCCTGATGCTTACTGTCTGAAGAGAGGTCTATCCGGTAAGTGTTATTGCTTAAGGAGTTACCTATCTCTCCCTCTGGCCATTTATTGCCCTGTCGATCATAAGCAGGTCGGCAAGGCCGACAGCCACCGCAGCCTCAAGAATGACCGGTATGCGTCTTGCGATGCATGCATCATGTCTTCCGGTTATCTCCAGCTCGGCCATCTCTCCCTTTTCCGTATCAAAGGTCTTCTGTGGCACGCCGGTGCTTGCGGCAGGCTTCACAGATACTCTCATTATCAGAATCATTGCCGTTAGTTATTCCACCGTTTACTCCTCCTGCATTGTTGGTGGAGGTCTTTCCGCGTGCATCGACGAATGGGTCATTATGCAGTGAACCATAGCTTCTTGACGATGCAAACCCGGCGCCGAACTCGACCCCGTTTACAGCCGGTATCCCGAAGGCAATCATTCCGAGGGCGGCCTCCACTGAGAGGAATGAGGGTTCACCCAATCCTTTTGGCACATTCTTTACCACGCACTCCACCACCCCGCCTACGGTGTCATTCGTCTCCAGTGCCCTTTCTACGGCAGCAGCGGTATCCTTCTCACCACCTGCCTCAATAAGGCTGGCAGTGATGATTGCCGGGAGAGTACTGCCGTGGCAAATACCTGGCAGTAACATAGCCCCCAGGTCAGTCGGCCGAAGAAATGCACCTCCACCCCTCATATCGCTGAAGTCCTTGTATTTATACCCTGCAGTAAAATCGGCATGACCCGGCCGCGGTATGCTGGAGAACTGCTCATAGTCGCCCGGCCGGAAGTCGTTGTTCCTGGTGCATATGACCAGCGGTCCTCCTGTGGTAAAATTATTGTATATGCCGCTTATCACCTCGGGCTCATCACTCTCCCGGCGCGTGGTTGTTCCCGGCAGCAGTCCCTTGCGTCTTGACAGGTCAGCCATCAGCTCCTCGCGCCAGTACGGCAGTCCGGCAGGACAGCCGTCGATAACCACTCCCACTGCCGGTCCGTGAGATTTACCGAATATTGATACTCTGAAAACTGTGCCAAGTGTATTCATTTCCCTCCTCCCCTTACTGATTGACTCTTTTTTTGCTTTCGCGGTAGTAATTAACAAAAGCTTCCAGCTCCGTCATGGAGATCCTTCGTACGACAGCCCTCCCCACCGATCTGAGGAGAACGACATTCAGGGAGCCCGATTCACTCTTCTTGTCCTTAGATATGAGGCTTACAATATTAGCCGGCAGCCCGTAATCATACTTCACCCCCGTCTCTGCCAGTGCCACCTCGAGCATCCTGAGCTCGGCATGGGGCATCTCGCCGGTCCATACCGACAATTCCGCGGCAATAAGCATCCCCTGTAGACACTGCCACTCCGTGAGGATCCCTGTAAAATGTCTCGAGCACATGGCCGAAGGTATGTCCGAAATTAAGTATCCTCCTTATGCCCTTTTCAAGAGGGTCACGCCTGACAACAGCAACCTTGATCTTCACGGCCCCGACAGAAAGTCTCCGAGTACTGCAGGGTCACGTTCAAAGAGTCTGTCGAGTGACGCCGTGATATCGAAGAAGAGGTTCCTGTCTCTTATCACGGCATGTTTGATCAGTTCGCCCATCCCCGACCGGAACTCCTCTTCAGGAAGAGTTGAAAGCATCGTGTGGTCACACAGCACAAACTCAGGCTGTCTGAATGTTCCGATGATATTCTTATAATCTCCCAGGTTCACACCTGTCTTCCCACCTATGCTGGCGTCGACCTGTGAGAGGAGTGTAGTGGAGACAAAGGCATGCCTCACCCCTCTCATATAGATTGAAGCAACCATTCCTGCAACGTCACATACAACCCCTCCTCCAAATCCCAGTATGAATGACGATCGGTCAGCCCCTGCCTCAAGCAGTCTCCTGCAGATGTCGCCTGCCACTGCAAGCGTCTTGCTCTTCTCGCCGGGCTCTGTCTCCAGTACTTCACCCCCCGGGAAGAGGCTGCCATAGATTCTCCTCACGTTTGTGTCGGTGATGATGAACAAACCCCTATCCGGAAGAAGTCTTCCAAGGTCATTCATCGCTCCTGCCATGATCAGCAATGACTTCCCCTGGCTCGTGTTTATCCTGATATTCTGCATCGTGGCGAAAAATAGTAAACTGAACAAATAATTACCATGATATTATTCACATATTATAACCTTGTCGTGAAGAAAGTAAAAAAATGTTACTTTCATCCCCGGAAACCAGACATGAGAGTGAAGATCAGTGACAGGTACAAGGGTGTTATGGAATGGTTTGCCGTCAACATGCCCGTTGCGGAGCACGGAGCTGCATTACAGTGATCCCTTTCAGCTGATAGTGGCTGTGATCCTTTCGGCGCAATGCACTGACAAACGCGTCAACATGATCACTCCCGCCCTGTTTGATCGCTTCCCTGATGCGCGGTCCATGGCACTGGCCTCACAGGAGGAGCTCTTTGATCTCATCAGAAGCTGCTCGTACCCGAACAGCAAGGCAAAGTATCTGAGGGGCATGGCCGAGATGATCGTTACCCGTTTCGGCGGCGTGATGCCTTCGGACAGGGATGAGCTGACACAACTCCCTGGTGTGGGAAGAAAGACCGCCAACGTCATTACATCAGTCGTTTGGAAAAACCCGGTCATTGCAGTTGATACACATGTCTTCAGGGTTGCCGGACGCATCGGGCTCACACCCGGCGCAAAGAACCCGCTGCAGGCAGAGATGAGGCTGACGAGAGAGATACCTGTGGAGCAGAGAGCGCAGGCACATCACTGGTTGCTGCTGCACGGACGATACATCTGTACGGCGCGCAAACCCGACATGTAAAAGGTGCGGCATAAGTGAGTGGTGCGCCTATTATCAGAAGGAGACGGGGCTCAAGGCATAATAATGCAGACGAAAAACGTTTTTAGGGTTAGAAAACTATTTTTGACATAGTCAATCTGCACTTCCGGAAACGCATTATCGATTTAAGAGAGGCACTCCGATGGAAAACCGCAAAGAGAAAACCAGGAAAATCCTGATCCATCACTGGCATTTACTGCCTCTCTGAAACATCTTGCGGACATACCTGAACTGGCATTCAACTCAACCAACCAGCTTATCACCCTGAGCAACCTGGAGACCCAGCAATATATCGAAGTAAACCAGGCATTTCTTGACACCACCGGTTACAGCAAGGAGGATATCGTCGGTAAGACATCGGAGGATATCCAGCTCTATGTTGATCTTATACAGAGCCGCAAGTACATGAGGCTCCTCTCGCGGCTGAAGAGGGTGAGTGACCTTGAGATCAGGCTTCGGATGCGGTCGGGCGAGGAACGTATATTCCTCTTCAGCGCCCGCACATTCTTCTTCGGTGAAGAAATCTTCCTCATCACTTATTACAATGACATAAGCACCCTGAACGACGGCTATGCCCGGGCAGAGTCGGAGAAGATCCTCAAGGAGATATTTAACTCCATGAGCAGCTATGCGATGATACTCAGGCGTGGGAATGACAACAGGTACTTTATAATCGAGGCTTCCAATTACAGGGCCGAGGACGTTGAGCAGCTCGATCAGCAAGGAGATCATGGGGAAGGAGATTGGTGAGACACCCTTTGCATCGGGAACGTGGCTTTCATGACAGCTCCTTGAGAACATCGAAGGCCAGAACGCAGTCCCTTCAAGATACCTGTCTCCCCCGACGGAACTGATGAGGAGAGGATATTATATTGGACTGCTGCTCTCTTCAGGTGACATCGTAATTACATGGGAGGCAGGTCAAGCACCAGAAAGAGACGGGAGAGCGAGATACTTAAGGCAGGGGGATTATGCTTTTTGAGACCTTTGCCGGAGCTCCTGCCTGAGATGATTATGGAGATCGACACGAGGGTCAATGTCACCTTCATGAACACCCAGGGATGATGACGCTGGGCTTCGACAATAAACTACTACTCATGGCGTTTCGCTGCCGGAGCT
>JAXHLF010000036.1:0-29229 GCA_034522515.1 Bacteroidales bacterium
AGTTATTTTATGCCCTTCCACTGCTGGACTTATCAGGCCTCTTGGAAGCATCAGTGAAAACCTAACTGTCTCAGGCAGGATAAGCGGGACAGTAGCGGAAATGAAAGGCAGGAACATCAGGGTTGATTATGCAGCCTTCACCAGGCTGAGGTTCGATTTTGACATTTCAGGACTCCCGTCAGTCAATGACAGTTATCTCTTCATTGACTTCAGCTGACATGAGAACCAGCGCAAGGGATATTGAGGCATTTCTCAATCCCGGGCAAAAAGCCTTTAAAGCTTCCCGTGATAGCACATGACATGGGCCTCATCTCCATACAAGGGCAGTTTCACCGGTTTTACCACCGATTTTGTTTCATTCGGAAAACTTCACTACCGAAAGAGGTACATTCTCAACCGACCTCTCCTTGAGGCCCGACGGCAGAAACACTTTCAGCTTCAAAGGATTCCTCAGAACGAGCGACGTAGATCTCGGTTACGTCACCAGGAACAATGAGATGTTCGGAGGTCTATGGATGCATGCTGACATTGACGGGTCGATGCAGTCATTCAGGCATCTTTCAGCCAATATCAGCGGCAAGATTGACAGTGTGGAGATAAACCACTACCTCTACCGCAATGTCGGGGTGGAGGGGAGATATGCCGACAGTATATGGGATGGCACCGTTGCGGTCAGGGACAGGAACATAAACATGGATTTAATGGGAAGGTTTGATCTTGAGAAGAGCATGCCTGAGTTTGATTTTACCCTTAACCTCGCCCATGCAGACCTTCACAAGCTGAACCTGATCAAAGGTGATTCGATCTTTACGGCTTCTGCACTTGTCACTGCCTCCTTCAAGGGCAACAGTGCGGATAACATTGAGGGGGACCTGAGGCTGATCAACTCCATTCTTAATAATTCCAACGGGCCGGCTGAGCATCTACGATTTCCTGGTCACATCCGGGAAAGTGAACGGCGTGCCGCTGCTGACCCTCAGATCTGACTTCGCCGATGCGGAGATAAGGGGCCCATATGACTTTGACGCCATAAGGTCAACAGTCCGGACTATGCTTTACAGGCTGTTTCCCTCGAGGTTCAAGGCACCGCCAGCAGTCAGGGATAAGGGGGAGGGCAGAGGCCATGTTCACCCTCAATACACGCATCAAGAGGGTTGACAAGCTTAATGAATTCCTGGGTACGGGATTAACCATCACCGAGGGGAGCCTGCTGACGGGACGCTTTATGTCTGACCGCGCCGAGATGGTTACCGGGCTGAGGTCCGATGCGATAACCTATGCAGGTACAAGACTGGCCAAGATGAACCTGTCGGCCTCCGTGAGCGGAGGAAAGATGGTTGTTGAGCTGATGGCAGACACCCTTCTGCTGCCGGACAAGTCAGAGCTGGGCAACTTCATCCTTGGGGCAACCAGCAACACCGACACTATAGATCTGGGGATCAGGTGGGATAACCAGGACGGTGGCAGGACAATAGGCGAGGCAAAGGCGAGGGGCTACTTCAGCCTTAACGAGATGAACAGGTCAGTACTGACCGTCGGTATCCTGCCTTCCAATTTCACTGTCAGCCATACACCATGGCATATCAGCCCCGCCCGTGTGGTCATTGACTCCACCAGCGCCTTATTTGACAACATCCTTCTCAACAGCCGGACAAACTACATAAGGCTTGACGGCAAACTCTCGTCAGCACCTGAAGAGAGGCTCACCCTGAGTTTCGAGGGACTCAACCTGGCATATCTGAATAGCCTGAAGCGCGAAAAACCCGGAGTACAGGATGATGATCGCCCGGAGATGCCCTTCGGGGGCATTATGAAAGGTAACATTACACTGTCTGATGTCTATGACGAGCTGCTCTTTGAGAGCAACGTCCATGTCAGCGACTTCATGCTGAACAACAAGGGCTACGGTCTGCTGACCGTCAGGAGTGATTGGGACCCCCGTAAAAAGGTTGCTGACATACAGGTCTTCAATGATTTTGAAGGAAGCAGGTTCTTTGATATCAGCGGCAGTTACACACCATCATCAAAGAATGCCGACATAACAGCATCTACCTATGGCATGCCGCTTGACATCCTCAATCCGTTCCTAAAAACATTTGCCTCCGGTCTTAGCGGAGTTGGATCAGGCACGGTGAGGCTGTACGGGAAGCTCAGTCAGCTCGTCCTTACCGGCTCAGTGATGGCACAGGATGCCTCGATGAAGATCGATTTCCTTCAGAGCAGGTACAGCTTCTCGGACAGCATCCGGTTCACCCCGCAGGGTATCGCATTCCGGAACATCAGGTTCTATGATGAAAGGAAAAACCAGGGGACCATCAACGGGATGCTCTCACACCGGTCATTCAAGGATATGGGCATCAGTTTCGATATCAACATGGATAAGATGCTTGTTCTCAATACACGGCCGAAGGACAATGAATAGCTTCTACGGCACTGCCTATGCATCGGGTTATGCAGGCATCAGGGGTAATGATCAAAAGCTTGCCTTCAACATCTCAGCCAGGACGGAATCCAACACTGAGTTTTTTGTCCCTTTGAACTCTTCGGCAACTGTTAACGACTATCCCTACATAATTTTTATTGACTCGAACCAGAAAACGGAAGAGGATCAAGGAGATCCGGGAATACCTTTGTCAGACAGGATCACAGCAGCAGGATAGAGCTCAACTTTGACCTGGACGTAACACCTGAGGCGGAGGTACAACTGATTATGGATGCCACTACCGGCGATGTGATAAGGGGAAAGGGAGAGGGAAAGCTGAACATTAAGCCTGAGTTCAAAAGGCGATATTCGCATGGTAGGTGATTATGTCATCAGGGATGGTGATTATCTCTTCACGCTGGGCAATATCCTCAACAAACGGTTTACGGTGGAGAATGGCGGCACCATCTCATGGAACGGCGCCATTGATGATGCAAACCTGAACCTCAGGGCACTGTACAGGACCAAGGCGTCGCTCTCCGACATCTACGGCAACCAGGAGTTAACCAAGCTTCAGGAAAGGCTGCCCGTGGAGTGCATTCTCAGCCTCAGCAGCAAGCTGATGAATCCCGCAATCAAGTTTGACATACTCCTTCCCACCGCCGACGAGCAGACGAGGGAGTACCTCAGGGTAGCCACTGACACTGAGGAGAGGCTCAGCAGGCAGTTTGTGTATCTCCTGGTGATGAACAGCTTCTATCCTGACCCCTCACTTTACAGTGGGCCCTCCGCGTCGGGGTCCGGAGGCCAGGTTTCTCAGACCACAGCGCCGGGGGCCGAGTTTCTGGGTGTCACCACCACTACCGAGATGCTTTCAAACCAGCTCAGCAACTGGCTGTCACAGATCAGCAATGACTTTGACATAGGGTTCAACTACAGGCCGGGGAATGAGATCACTGACCAGGAGGTGGAGGTGGCCCTCTCAACGCAGCTGCTGAATAACAAGGTGACTCTTAACGGCAACGTAGACGTAGGAGGCAACCAGTTGAACACCAATGCCAGCGCCATCAGCGGGGAGTTCACCATTGAGGTGAAGCTGACGGAGATGCTGAGGCTCAAGGTCTTTAACAGGTCAAACAACAACCTTTACTACCAGGTGCATCCCTATACCCAGGGCGTGGGCATCTTTTACAGGCGCGACTTCGATACGACTGAAGAACCTGTTCATCAGGCCTGAAGACCGCAGAAAAAGGAAAGCTGAGACCTGAGGAAGAGAACTCAGGAGCAATAACCTTTCAACAACGGCTCTATTTTTTGAACATAAGCATAATTAGGAGCCATATTGGCCGTTTTTTAATATATTCGCACGATGATATAAAATAGTAAGTCAAACAGTTAACAATAAAACCGAGGACAATGATATTAGCTAACATTTTACTACAGGGTACAGCGGCCACACCGGCCGGCGAAGAGGCAACAATGTCACTGGCTGATCTTTACCTGGCCGGGGGATGGGTGATGATCATCATCACTCTGCTCTCATTTGTTGCATTGTATATTTTTGTAGAGAGGTACCTTGTCATCAAGAAGGCTACACGTATTGATGCAAACTTCATGAACCGCATCAAGGATTACATGTATGAAGGGAAGGTTGATGCGGCTCTGCAACTCTGCAAGAAGACCATTTCACCGCAGGCACGGATGGTTGAGAAGGGCATCACACGTCTCGGAAGGCCTCTTGCAGATGTATCTGCCGCCATTGAGAATGTAGGCAGGATGGAGATTCATAAGCTTGAGAAGCGGTTTCCCACGCTGGCAACGATAGCCGGGGCAGCCCCTCTCCTGGGCTTCTTCGGGACGGTCATAGGTATGGTCCAGGCATTCTACGAGATGTCACTCGCAGGTAACAGTCTTGATATAAGCACCCTCAGCGGCGGTATATATACCGCGCTCATAACCACTGTCGGCGGTCTTATCCTGGGCATACTTGCCTATTTCGGGTACAATACCCTTGTTGTCAAGGTTGAAAACGTGGTATTCCAGCTTGAGACCACCTCCACCGAGTTCCTTGATATACTTAACGAACCTGTAAAATAGCATCCGATGGCAATCACCTCAAAAAATAAGGTCAGTGTCAACCTCAGCAATGCAGGCATGTCTGATATTGTATTCCTGCTTCTGCTGTTCTTCATGCTGACCTCCACCCTGGTGCATCCGACGGCGCTGAAGCTGTTGCTGCCCAAGGGTACAATGCAGTCCTCAGCCCGTCCGCTGACCACTGTGTCAATCACAAAAGATCTTCAGTATTTCATTGAAGATCAGCCTATAGATATTGAATTCCTCGAGGCTGCGCTGCAATCGAGAGTTCAGGATAGTCCCGAGATATACATCTCTGTGCATGCTGACAGGAGTGTTCCCATCGAGTATGTGGTCAACGTCATGAATATTGCAGCCAAAAACCAGTATAAGCTAATCCTTGCCACAACTCCAAAATAGCAGCAGAGAGCCTCTCACCAGGGAAAGGAAGCAGGGTCTGGCGATCAGTGCCGTGATACACCTTGTGCTTGCTCTTCTTATCCTTTTCGTAACCTTCAAGGTGAAGATACCCGAGCCGACTGAAGAGGGACTCCTTGTCAATTTTGGTTTTGACCAGACCGGTGACGGTCTGTTTGAGCCTGCACCGCAGCCGGCATCACCGCCGCCTCCTCCGCCATCGGCCGGTGCCGACGGAGCTGAAGAGGCAATACTCACTCAGGATTTTGAGGAGGCCGTGGAGGTTAAGAAGAAGGAGCCAAGTCCTGAAGAGCTGAGGCGGCAGGCTGAGGCGCGTGCTGCCGATCTTAAGAGGCGCGAGGAGGCTGAAGTAGAGAGAAAGAGGATCGAGCAGGAGACAGCCGAGAGGCTTAAGAGGGAGGAGGAGCAGCGGCGCATAGACCAGCAGAATGCCAGGGCCAGGAACGCCTTCAGTAATACCTCCACCACTGGCACCACAGGCCAGAGTCAGGGCGTTGCCGGCGGTCAGGGCAACCAGGGGGTTGAGTCAGGTACCCCTGACGCACCCAATTATGTGCCGGGAGGTGGCCAGGGAACCGATGGCATCTCGTTTGACCTCGGCGGAAGGAAGGCCCAGTCACTTGTCAAGCCCCCTTATGATATCCAGAAAGACGGAGTTGTTGTAGTGGCGGTTACCGTTGACCGCTCAGGAAGGGTTACCGATGCAACTCCCGGCATAAAGGGATCGACTACACTTGATGAGAGTCTCCTGAAGGTGGCAAAAGAGGCGGCGCTGAAGACCAGGTTTGAAAGCAAGAACGATGCCCCGGTCATTCAGAAAGGCACCATCACCTATATTTTCAAACTTAGCAGATAATCATGTCTGTATGAGAGGCTAGCCCAAGGGAGCCTGAGGTAGTCGTCTTCTGACTATTAGTAGAGACCATCTGATCAGGATGACGTCTTGCAGCCTGAGTCATGGCAGTTTTCTAACTGATAGATTTTATGTTTCAGAAGAGGCCCGCAACAAGATCAAGGAGACCGGTCAGCTTGAGTGCTGACGCCAGTATTGCCACCAGCAGGATTATACGCACCACTTTGGGTCCCCAGCTCACAGCCACCTTTGAACCGAGCCATCCGCCCACTCCCTGACCCACGGCAAGCACAATACCGTAGAGATAATTGACCTGGTCACTGATGATAAACACTATCAAAGCGATGGCTGTCAGGGCTGCCACTATCAGCACCTTGTGGGCATTGGCTTTTGTCAGTCCCAGTCCTGCTCCGAGGACCAGCGCAGCCAGGAGGAAGAACCCCACGCCGGCCTGGATGAAGCCACCGTAGATTCCAATGAAAAAGAATATCACAGAGACCCACCATCGACGCCTGGAGGTGATGGAGAGGGCATGGTCACGGACCCACTGCTCCGGCTTGTAAAGGATGATGAAGAACATGAATATGAGAAGTCCGCCTATCAGCAGCTCCATTATGCGTTCATTGATCCTGACGGCTATTATGGAACCCACCAGCGATCCTGCCACGGCAGGTATTGCCATCCAGAGTGTTTCCCTGACGGTATAGATCTTCTGCCTGCGGAAGCTCAGGCTGCTGACAGCGCTCTGAACAAAAACTCCTATTCGGTTTGTGCCGTTCGCAACATTGGCCGGCAGGCCCAGGAACATAAGAAGGGGCAATGTGATCAGCGATCCGCTGCCGGCCAGCGTATTGACAAAACCTGCAAAGAGACCGGCGGCAATGACAGCCAGGTACATATACCATTCCATAAGTGGGGGGTACTATCTCTCGAGGACCTCCTTGACTGCCATCTGCAGGTTATCTATCAGGTCTGTATCCTTGATCACATAATCAGCAATTCCCTTTCGGGCGAACTCAAGCACAACCGCTCCCTTCTCCTGGGCGGAGAGCATAATGACAGGTATTTCCGGAGCCAGCCTGGTGATCTCATCATACGCTTCCATTCCGTTCATCGGCACCTCCCCATGCTTCAGAAAATAGAAATCGAGTATGATAAGATCCGGTTTTTCATTAAGGGCTGCAATGCAATCCTCGCCGTAGGCGAACGGTCTGACCCTGTAACCGGAACCCTCAAGACGGCCAGAGACCAGGCTTGTGATAACAGGGTCATCATCAACCACAAATATCAGCCTATCGGTTTCGGGACTTATTTTTTCCATGACATCAAAAATACAAAAGGAATTAATAAAATCCTACATTGCAAAAAGCGGGTAGTCCTTCATCATTTTAACCACCCTTTCGCCAACGGACGAGATGACGGTCTCATTTTCTATATTGACCAGCACCTCATCAAAAAGCTGTACTATTTTCCCCATATCGCTCTCTTTCAGGCCACGTGTAGTGACAGCAGGAGTGCCGACCCTTATTCCCGATGTCAGGAAGGGGGAGCGCGAGTCAAACGGCACCATGTTTTTATTTACTGTTATATGAGCCTTAACGAGTGTGTTTTCGACCTTCTTGCCGGATATCTCCGGGAATCGGGTTCTGAGGTCGATGAGCATCGAGTGGTTGTCTGTACCTCCGGAGATAACCTTGTAACCCAGTGTCATGAATGCTTCAGCCATCACTGCGGCGTTCCTCTTTAACCTGCTGCTGATAAGTCCGGAACTCCGGTGTCAGCGCCTCTGCGAATGAGACTGCCTTTGAAGCGATGACATGTTCAAGCGGCCCGCCCTGAATGCCTGGGAAGACGGCAGAGTTAAGCATGGCCGACATCATCTTCACCTCACCCTTGGGTGTGGTCACACCCCATGGGTTGGGGAAGTCGCTGCCCATGAGTATGATGCCGCCCGCGGGCCCCTCAGGTCTTGTGTGTGGTGGATGTAACTATATGGGCATATTTAAGGGGATTGTCAAGAAGCCCTGCTGCGATCAGTCCTGCCGGATGAGCCATGTCGATCATGAGCATTGCCCCGGCTTTGTCAGCTATCGAGCGCATCCTTGCATAGTCCCATTCCCTTGAGTATGCAGAGGCGCCACCCACTATCAGTTTAGGTTTATCCCTGAGAGCCACCTCCTCCATCATGTCATAGTCAACCCTTCCCGTCTCCTCCTTTACGCCGTATGACACCGGCCTGTAGAGAATGCCTGACGAGTTTACCGGCGATCCGTGGGAGAGATGCCCGCCATGTGAAAGGTCAAGTCCCAGGAATGTGTCACCCGGTTTAAGCACCGCAAGAAAGACAGCCATGTTGGCCTGGGCACCGGAATGGGGCTGCACATTGGCATAAGCAGCATTGAAGAGCTGTTTGAGCCTGTCAATGGCCAGCTGTTCAACCTCGTCAACCACTTCGCATCCTCCGTAATATCTTGCCCCGGGATACCCCTCCGCATATTTGTTCGTGAGTACCGAACCCATTGCTTCCAGTACCTGGGGACTGACGAAGTTCTCAGATGCTATCAGTTCAATCCCTTCAGTCTGACGTCTTCGTTCGCGATCAATCAGATCAAATATGGTTTTGTCTCTTTCCATTGTTATTAAATGATTTTATTCTATGTCATGACCGGCCCCCGGAAGGGCAATCACGGCAAGGTCAGGCAGCAAATATACATTTTAATATTCAATTTTTTCGATGACACCTGTTTGCTCAGGTGCGACAATGGTTATGGTCTGATCCGGTCCAAGCCGGAGAGATCATGTATTACTCCTCCGAGAACTGCCTGAGCAACTCACGGTATGCTGAAAGATCCTCGACTTTGATATGAAGCCTACGTACTGTCCCTTATCCAGTACCGGCAGATTCCAGGCCCCTGTGCGTTCAAAGGCATCAAGCACTGCATCTCCCCTCTCGCTTATATCAATATATGATGGTGGTATTGTCATCAGGTCCCTTACCGTGAGCTTATCATAGAGTTCCGGGTTGAACATCTTGTCACGTACATCGTCAAGGAGAACCACACCTTCAAGAATATTGAACTCATCAACCACAGGGAAGATGTTGCGGTTTGACCTTGATATCTGCTTCACCAGGTCTCCAAGGGTGTCATCAGGATTTACGGTCAGGAGATCTTTCTCCACCTCCCTTGACCATTCGAGCAGCATCATAACGGCCTTGTCCTTGTCATGGGTTATCAGTTCGCCGCTGGCAGCCAGCTGCTCAGTGTATATCGAGTGTCTCTGTAAGCTTCTGGCTGTGATAAAGCCTATCGTGGATGTCATGATGAGCGGTATCAGCAGACCGTACCCTTCCGTTATCTCGCGATAAGGAATATTGCCGTCAATGGCGCATGGAGGACAGCGGCAAAGACCCCTGCCATGGCCGTCAGGGTGAAGCTGCTCTCAACCAGTGACAGCCCAAAGAGGTGGTTCATGAGGCTGCTTAAAAAATATCCGGCCACACCCCCGGTGAAAAGAATCGGCGCGACGATGCCTCCGACGCCGCCGGCGCCGTTGGTGGAGGCTGTGGCTACGACCTTGATAAGGATAAGAGCTGCCATCAGTACGGCAAACACCCAGAAATGTGAGGCTCCATGTCGCCGAACATAAGCAGTGCCCGGTCTCTATGCCTCTCTCAGCCTTAAGGAGCAGCATCACTGTCTCATAACCCTCGCCGTACAGGGCGGGCAGGAAATAGATAAGGCCACCGAGGACCAATCCTCCCGCCACCATCCTGACCCATGCGTTCTCTATCTTTTTAAAGAGTTTCTCTATCCCGATGGTTGCCCTGGTGAAATAGAGGCCGACGAACCCGCAAAAAACACCCAGTATCAGATAATAAGGTAGTTCGGAGAGAAGAAAACTATGGCTTACCTGGAAAGAGAACAACACATTGTCACCCATGAAGAAGAAGGCGACAGTGGCAGCGGTGACGGAGGCAATCAGCAGAGGGACTATTGATGACATAGTCAGGTCGAGCATGAGCACCTCCAGGGTGAAAAGGATCCCGCCAATGGGTGCCTTAAAGATACCGGAGATGGCTCCCGCAGCACCACAACCCAGAAGCAGCGTCACATACTTATAGTTCAGGTTGAAGTAACGTCCTATGGTTGAGCCTATCGATGCGCCCGTAAGGGCTATGGGTGCCTCCGCTCCCACTGATCCGCCGAAACCTATGGTAAGCGAACTGGCAAGTATTGATGACCAGTTGTTATGCCTCCTGATATAGCTTTTGCGACGTGAGATGGCATACAGTACCCGGCTGACGCCGTGAGAAATGCTGTCCCGCACCACGTACTTCACCAGTCAGTACGGTAAGGGCGATACCAAAGAGCGGATAGGCAATGGAAAGGACTCCTCCGGCTCCCCTCATTACACCCTGAGTGAACAGTTCATGTGTAAAGTGGATGGTATTTTTCATTACCACCGCTGCCAGTGCACTGACAAGACCCACAACGAAACTGAGCAGATAGATAAGTGTCTGCTGGTCTGTAAAAAGAGATTTTATCTGTCTTATTTTCCTTATTAACAGAGTGTTCAATCTTCCACGTATAAATAAAAAAACCTATCCCTCACAAATATAGAATAAAATGATGAGCAGGTGTTAATTTTGGTAAGTTTGCAAATATTTTGCTTGCATGATCAGATTTGAAAAGCATACGCTTGGTAACGGGCTAAGGGTGATTGCACACTATGACAGTGGTACTCCCATGGTCACTTCAAATATCCTTTATGATGCCGGATCACGGGATGAGGATCCCGGAGCATCGGGTTTTGCTCATCTCGTTTGAGCATCTGATGTTTGAAGGCACCAGCCAATATTCCCGTTTTTGATGTTCCAGTGATGATGGCGGGAGGAGAGAACAATGCCTTCACCAATAATGACCTGACAAACTATTATATCACACTGCCTTCGAACAACCTGGAGACAGCTCTCTGGCTGGAGTCAGACAGGATGACAGGACTGGACCTATCCGAGGGCAGGCTGATGACGCAGAAGAGCGTGGTTACGGAGGAGTTCCGGCAGCGTTACCTCAATCAGCCTTACGGGGACATTCTGCTGCTGCTCAGGCCTCTCGCATATAAGGTTCACCCGTATCGCTGGTCTGCCATCGGGATGGATATGAGCTCACATTGAGAGGGCTGACAGCGGTTCGCTCAGGCGGTTCTACAGACAGGTATTACAACCCTTCCAATGCCATCCTCAAGCGTCGCCGGCAGTGTCACTCCTGACGAGGTCTTCATGCTGGCTGACAAATGGTTCGGGCGCATTCACGGCCGGCGAGAGTAACGGCAGGGTGTTGCCGGCAGAGCCCCCTGCAGGATGAGCGCCGCGAGATAACGGTGCACCGCCCGGTGCCGGCGGCTCACCTGGTCGATGGCCTTTCATACTGACGGAAGAAACAGCCGTGAATTTTACATCCTTGACCTTGTTACGGATATCCTTGCAGGATGTGACTCGGGCCGATTCTCCCGATCAGCTGGTCATAAGCAAGGAATTGTTCAGCGAGGCGGATATCTACCTTTCCGGTGAGATCGATCCCGGACTCGTTATCTTCAGCGGCAGGCTGAAGGACGGCGTTGACATAGAACAAGCAGAGGAGGCAGTGACGGAAGAGCTGGGCAGGCTGGCATCGGGACCGGTCACGACTGCGGAGCTTGAGAAGGCGCGTAACCGCTATGAGTCACACAGGCTGATGTCATATCTCAGCGCTTCGAACAAAGCCTTCAGTCTTGCATTTCATGAGCTTCTCGGTGATGCTGAGGGGATAAACACCGAGACAGAGAAGTATATGAGTGTTACCGCAGAGGAGATCCGGGAGGCTTCGTCACGCGTCTTCAGGCCTGCAAACTGCAGCATAATTTATTATCTTCCGGAAAAGAGATGAAACCACTACAAAATAGCGCCTGCCATCATTACGCCCTCACCGGGTGACACCTCATTCCCTGAGATGACCAGGCTTGGCAACGGGGTGCCGGTCTACCTGCTCGGGAACGGAGCCGTGGACCTTCTCAGGATCGAGTTCGTGTTCAATGCCGGGCAGCTGGTTGAGGATGTTCAACTGGCAGCCTCAGCTACCAACGCCATGCTCACCGAGGGAACCATCACTCATGACGCAGCCTCTCATCAATGACCTGATAGACAGAACAGGTGCCATATTCAACCATACGTCTGACAAGGACAACGCCGGACTGGTGACAGTCACCCTTACAAGAAAACTGGATGAGGTGATGACCCTTGCAGAGGAGGTGCTCTTTCATCCCTCCTTCCCTGAAAAGGAATTCAGGATGCTGACGGAGAAACGACTGCAGGCCTTTCTTACAGGGAGGCAGAAAACGTCAGTGATAGCCCGGGAGGCATTCTACCAGGCTCTCTGCGGTGAGAGGAATCACTACGGCCGGATAACCACTCCTGACAACTACATGTCGCTGACTACGGCAGACCTGAAAGAGTTCCACTCCCGGCACTACAGGCCTGACAATATGTATATTACTGTTGCCGGCCGCAACCCGCAAGCAGGCACTTCAGGCACTTCAAAGACATTTTTGCGGGCGCAGGAACGGGTGAGTGGCATAAGCCTTTTCATCCTGAGCTGATGTTTGAAAGTGCCGGACCGGGAATGATCTTCCGCGAGGTCGGCAACTCCGTTCAGAGCACTGTAAGGATGGGATGGAAAGGTATCACACGTGATCACCCCGATTATCAGGGGTTGCAGGTGGCCACCATGATACTGGGGGGTTACTTCGGTTCAAGACTGATGCGCAACATACGCGAAGAGAAGGGTTATACATACGGGATCCACGCCGTTGCGGGTGCCTTTCACGGGATCGGTTTTATTACCATCATGACTGACGTGGCAAACAACTACCGCGAGGAAACGGTAAAGGAGATAAAGAAGGAGATAATGGAGCTGTGCAGGAAGGAGTAACCCGGTGACGATAATGGCCCTCGTCAGAAACCATCTCATGGGGGAGCTTGCCAGGATGTTTGACGGGCCTTTCGCCATGGCTGAGGCAATAAGAGGGGTCATAGACTACGATGCCGGTGCGGATTATTTTACCCGTTTTGCCGATACCGTGAGAACGATATCACCTGGTAAAATAAAAGAACTCTTCAATACATATTTTAATAATGAGGATGCATACGAGATCATAGCCGGAGCAAAATGAAGCCAGCAAGGTTCATAGCAGTGACACTTCTCTGTCTCGCACTCATGCCTCCGGTTGCCGGGCAGGATGAGACGCAGCCTTTATCGCCGCAACTTGATATGGTCACAGTTGACCCTCTGACTGGTTTTGCCACTCTCAGGTGGATCCTGTCAGCCTCACCCGATGTGGCTGGTTATGTAATCTATACATTCAGCAGTGGTACGGCCAGCGCCATTGACACTGTCAGGTCTCCGGCTGCAGATATGTACATTCATACATTGTCGGTGGCAAGATACATGAGCGTTGCCTATGTTGTCGCAGCAATAGACTCCTCCTTAAATATCAGTCCGCTAAGCAACAGCCTCAGCACCATTTATCTTTCTTCCGTCAATGATACCTGCAACAGCAGGATCAATTCTGTCATGGACACCCGTATGACAATTCATCGCACCCTGCTGACAGTTATGAAGTACGCGTGGCCATCAGGGAGCGGATCTGCGGCAACTGCATGAGACAATGTACCTGTAAATGAGACATCATATATTTACACTGGCTTATGACCCCGGAACCACATATTGTTTCCATTTTATCACAGCTACCAGATAGCACCGCTCTCTCATCCTCCAACAGGGTTTGCGTAACGACAGGAGCGAAACAGCTCCTTCGTGGGTTAATGCTGATGCAGTGGCAGTGGCTGATCAGGCCATTATATTCAGCGGCAGCTATGACCAGGCCGCCAGTGTCAGGAATTTTGCACTGCAGAGATATGTAACAGCAACTTCTTCATGGGAGACCGGAGCCGGCGCCACAGGATCGATCAGGCATCGTCATCTTTACCGTTCAGGGAGCCGATACCGCAAATGTCAGCCTGTACCGCATCACAGCCCTGAATAACTGCAATGTTCCCGTCATTTCATCAGGCAGTGTCAGGAATATGGTGCTGTTATCCGCCGTCACCGGTACGCGCATTGATCTTAAATGGAACAATCCCCTCCCTGCCGCCGGAGCTCTCTTCACGGTATGGCGTGAGACAGGTCAGGGTTGGAAGGAGGTGGCTTCCAATCTCTCAGACACGACATGGTCAGATGATTATTCACTCTTTGCTGCTGAGGTCTCTGTGGCGGAGGTGGCATACCAGGTTACTGCCCTGGCGACGGATGCTCCCGGAGGGACTTCACCCCATCGCTCGTCAGTGGCTACAATACAGTTAACGGAGAACATCTTCGTACCGAACGCCTTTACCCCAGACCGGGGTATAGAGAACGCCATCTTCAAACCTGAGTTTTCATTCGTGCCGGTGAAATATGAATTCAGGATCTATACCAGGACCGGAGCCATGCTGTTTCAGACCAGCGACTTCGCAACCGGATGGGACGGACGTCACAGCGGATCATTGCTTCCGTCAGGCGTTTATCTCTGGAGTCTCAGGCTTACCACACCTTCAGGCAGGATGGTAGTCAGGAACGGAACGGTGACCATACTGCCATAATCCTCACAGTATAAATGACCCGATTTTCTTATCTTTGCTCTTCCTATGCGCACAATTACTGATGGGTAAGACCAAAACAAAAATATTCACCTCCGAGGATGTCAGACCGTATCGAGTCCGAGTACAAATTACTCAGGGACAACCTCTACAGATGTGACAAGCCGGGTGACATTGAACTGATTGACAAGGCATTCCGGTTCGCCAATGAGGCTCACCGTGATATGTACCGCAACTCAGGCGAACCCTACATAATACACCCGATCAACGTAGCCCGTATTGTGAATCAGGAGGTAGGGCTTGGCGCCCGGTCTGTGGCGGCGGCCCTGCTGCACGATGTAGTTGAGGACACCGGCGTTCCCCTCGAGGAGATCACGAAGGAGTTCGGGCCGAAGATAGCCACGCTGATTGACGGGCTGACAAAGATATCAGGCACATACAACAAGGAGACGCATTCGCTCCAGGCAGAGAACTTCCGCAAGATGCTGATGACCCTGTCTGATGATATCAGGGTCATTCTCATTAAGATCGCCGACAGGCTTCACAACATGCGTACCCTAGATTCCATGCCAGAGCACAAGCGGATGAAGGTAGCCGGCGAGACTGTCTATCTCTATGCTCCGCTGGCGCACCGCCTTGGATTGTTTGCCATCAAGACCGAGCTGGAGGATCTCAGCTTCAAGTTCAGGCATCCGCGGATCTATGATGAGATTGCCCGCAAGGTCAAGATGGATGAGAAGAAGAACCTCGCCCTCATCAACAGGTTCAGCCTGCCGATCATCGAAGAGCTGAATGAAAACAACATAATCTTTGACATATCAGGGAGGTTCAAGTCAATCTACTCAATATGGAAGAAGATGCAATCAAAGAATATACCATTTGAGGAGGTGTATGACCTGCTTGCTGTCAGGATCGTGTTCGAGCCCGGTCCGGAGATGACTGAGAGAGCACAGTGCTGGCAAATATATTCGCTCATTACGGATATCTACACACCCAAGCCTGACAGGCTGCGTGACTGGGTGAGCAGGCCGAAGTCGAACGGATACGAGGCGCTCCACCTCACGGTGATGGGGCCCGAGGGACGGTGGGTGGAGGTGCAGATACGCAGCCAGCGCATGGATGACATCGCTGAACGCGGGTTTGCCGCACACTGGAAATACAAGGGAGACACCTCCCTGTCGGAGAACGAACTTGACAAGTGGCTCAAGCACATTCGTGAGATGCTTGCCAACCCTATGTCTGACCCGCTGACATTCCTTGATGAATTCAAGATGAGCCTCTTCTCGTCAGAGATCATGGTCTTTACGCCAAAAGGACTGCTGATCAATCTCCCCAAAGGGGCTTCGGCGATCGATTTTGCATACGAGATACACACTGACATAGGCAATAAGGCCATTCGGAGCGAAAGTCAATTACAAGCTCTGTCCTCTGTCAGCAACCCTTCAGAGCGGCGACCAGGTGGAGATCATCACCTCAAATATCGCAAAGCCTGAGAAGGAATGGCTTGAGTATGCCCATACGGCCAAGGCGAAGACTGCGATCAAGGATGCCCTGAGGGATGAATCTACCGACCGCATGCAGAAGGGCGTGGAGATGCTCGAGACCAGGCTTGAGTGAGCTCGGGATACTGCCTACTCCTACACAGGATATAATCAGAAGCTGCTCGACTACTATGAGCTTCTTAACAAGGATGAGCTTTATTCGCGATATTGGACTGGGTCTGATCTATCTCGACGAGCTGCGAAAGGTTCTGGAAGAAGGCTCCTGAAGGAGCCTCATGAAATAACTGGAAGCTGGCCATCGGGGGAGTGACAAGGAAGAGTCAGGACGAAAAAGAGAGTACTGACCCGTGTCAGGGCACCTATTGACAAGAGCCATCCCTATCTGCTGAGAGAGAATGTTGACAATACCGGCAACTCATACGTTATAGCCGGGTGCTGCAATCCCATTCCCGGGGATGAAGTGGTAGGCTATGTTGATCCCGCCAACTCCATCATCGTTCACAAACCCAAGTGCCCTGCCGCTGTCAAGCTGATGTCAAGCGAGGGCAACAGGATCATCCCCGTCAGATGGACGATACACAGCATGGCCTCGTTCCTTGCCAGGATAAGTATCAACGGGATAGACCGGATAGGTTGATCAATGAGGTGACCAATGTCATTTCCACAGAACTGAATGTCAACATCCGCAATATCAAATGTTTCAGTTGTACTCGACGGCATATTTGAGGGGACAATTGACCTGTATGTGCACCATACGCGTGACCTCAACAACCTTATCCTGCAGCTGTCAAATGTGAAGGGTATTGCCAGTGTCAAGAGAGTGGAAGAATTCATTGAGTAGAATTGAGTAAAAGAAGTGTCTTACGTAAAACAGATTGGTGCAATGTCAAACGAAGATGCCAGATTGGTAGTGAACCAGATTTTTACCGAATACCTCGGAAACCATGCTTTCCGGAAGACGCCGGAGCGGTTCGCAATACTTGATGAGATATACTCACGTGATGGCCATTTCGACATCGAATCGCTCTTCAACTTCATGAAAGACAAGAACTATCGCGTTTCCCGGGCCACCCTGTACAACACCATTGATCTGCTGATCGACTGCAAACTGGTGACAAAGCACAAGTTCGGCCGCAGCCAGGCGCAGTATGAAAAGACCTATCGGGCGGGACAGCATGATCATATGATTGACACTGAATCGGGCACAGTGATAGAATTCAGTGATCCGAGGATCATTGAAATCATAAACAGTACCTGCGAAAAAAATGAATTCCTCCCTCACCATTACTCGCTTTACATCTACGGCAAGTCAGGGAGGAAGGAATAATAGTGTTATCAGTTTACCTTAAAAAGTCACCGAGGCGGAGAACATTGGTTGCATCAATGAATCGTGTCCGTTTACCTTGAACCCGGAGCTCGAAATCTTCTCATTCAGGAAGTAGTTCTGAGGCATGAATGAAAAGCTCCATGGCTTCTTGCCACTCTCTCCAAGGGATACCATTCCGGCATTATTCTTTTTCATCATCCCAACTGCAAGTGCATAAGATCCAAGGCTTGTTGCATAGGGTATGGCATACCAGGGAGTCAGACTCTCCGAGTTTATCAGTAATGCCACCCCAAGGCCCAGTACGGCACCTCCGGTAGCAGACCATATTGTAGTCATTCCCTGTCTTGGCGTCAGATCGGCATCCTTGAGCCAGGCCTGGCCAATAAGTGCTCCGGAAACAAGTCCGGCAGCGGGACACAGGAATGCCCACTGTCCCAGGTTCTCTTCCAGGTTATCTTCAATTATGTCGGCTGCAATGAAAAAACCGAGTGCCCCGTTCATTGTTGTCAGCGCAGAAATAGCCCTTACATCGCCCCGGGTGTATGAGTCACTTTTATTTATTGCATTTCCAACCAGATAGCCTCCCGCACCTCCTGCCAGAATAGAGAGGCCGAAAGCACTTGGTATCCTACTGTAAAATGATGCTGCAACCGAGCCTGCGTTGTGGCAGGTCCTATACCGCCCCACATTGAAAACATAGAGGCCTGGCCCTCACTCCATGGCTTATTCTTGCCGAATGACTTTCCAAGGAGCCCCATACCAATACTTGTTGCCGCTCCCAATCCCAATGGCTATCTTAATTAGTTGTCATCATTCAGAATTATCACCCACCATCAGGCCTGATAGCTCCGAATCCGATGAGCCCAGCCCTACCAGCTTTCCGTGGGTCGCGTAAAGGTCTGCTGATTAACGGTGATTGGCCATCGTTCATTAGGAAGTCAAAACCGGCACCAATGCACGCAATACCAGCTGCTATGATCGGAATGCCGGCTATTGCAGCATCGCTCTCAGGTTCAATGATAGCGACAAGGGCTGTGCCGTAAAAGAGGCTGTTTACACCTGATGATACAACCCTTCTTCTGAACAGGATGTCATCCTGGTTCTGTGCCGAAACACTCCAGACAGATACCAAAAGGAGTACAACGGTCAGAAATGAAGTAATGATTTTGTTTTTCATAATTATGAGGTTAGTGATCGTTAAACACGCAGGAAAATAATTAATGAATGTTAATATTTTACCCAAAGTTATGCAATATCATAAGGATAACCCATCAAAATTGTGAACACTTGCATTTCTTTATTAACGGATTTCGATGATATTGATTGCATTCTTCCTCCCGGAATGACAAAAAATAGCTATCTTGTATCGCTTTATTAATTCCTTAGAAAGTTTCTGAAATGAATATTGATATCCTTCTTGGTCTCCAGTGGGGAGATGAAGGCAAGGGAAAGATTGTTGATGCCTTAACACCTGATTATGACATTGTTGCGAGGTTCCAGGGCGGTCCCAATGCCGGACACACCATTGAGTTCAACGGAGTCAAGCATGTGCTTCATCTTATCCCGTCCGGGATCTTTCATGACGGCAAGATAAACATCATAGGCAATGGCCTGGTGATTGACCCGGTGGTGTTTCGTCATGAGGTTGAAAGTCTTGGGCTTGACATTGACAGGGTTCGCGAGAGGCTGCTCATATCGCTGAAGGCTCATCTTATTCTTCCCACGCACAAGCTGCTTGATGCCGCTCAGGAGGCATCCCTGGGTGAATCGAAGATAGGCTCAACGCTCCGGGTATAGGGCCGCATTATACTGACAAGGCTTCGCGCAGCGGCGTGAGGTGGGAGATCTCTTCAGGAAGGATTTTAGGGAGGTCTACAGCGCAAGTGTCGCCGGCCATCTCCGGATGCTTAAAGGTTACGGTTTAAGCAATGATCTTAGGGAGCTGGAGAAGGAGTGGTTTGACTCCGTCGAATACCTCAGGCATTTCACGACGGTTAATGCCGATTACCATATTGACCGCAGTCTGAGGGAAGGGAAGCGTGTTCTTGCCGAGGGTGCCCAGGGAACAATGCTTGACATTGATTTCGGGACATATCCTTTTGTCACCTCTTCAAACACCGTTGCCGCGGGTGCATGCACCGGCCTTGGCATTGCCCCGGCGCGGACGGGTGAGGTCTTCGGCATCTTCAAGGCATACTGCACCAGGGTAGGCAGCGGTCCGTTCCCAACCGAGCTCGATGATGCTGACGGTCAGTTGATGCGTGACCGCGGCAATGAATACGGCTCTACTACCGGACGGCCGCGCCGCTGCGGCTGGCTTGACCTGCCGGCGCTGAAATATGCGATCATGGTCAACGGAGTGACCCGTCTCTTCATGATGAAAGCCGATGTACTTTCGGGATTCAGTGAGATAAAGGTTTGCCGTTCCTATACAGTCGGTGGCCGGGAGGTAAGTGAACTGCCCTATTGCCTCAATGATATTGAAAAGCTCAACTACCGGAGTTTGCCCGGATGGCAGGGTGATATAGGCGGACACAGGACCTGGTACGAACTCCCCCCTGAGCTTAAGGATTATATTGAGTACATTGAGAAAGAGACGGGTGTACCTGTTACCATAGTCTCCGTAGGGCCTGACAGGTCTGCCACCATTTACAGGAAGTGATTACTGCTTCCTGTACACCCAGGCTTCACTGTTGATGTTATCCTGTATATTGCCCAGAGCATTCCATGCACCATTCAGGTCTGGGAATGATCTGGCGGATACAAGCTGCCATTTCCCTCCGTTCATCTCGACGAGGCTGGCGTCATAGCCAAATCCCTTAATATGCTCAAGCCACGCGTCTGCATAGGCAGGGGTCAGGAAACTGCCGACAATTACATGGTAGCCCGATGCTGCCTGCACGGCCTCCTCAGCTGCTCTCTCAAGTTCGGCCTGTCGTGCACGCTCAGCCTCAGCCTGGCTCTCATTGACGACGCGGATGGAGTCGGCAATGCGAAATGCCTCCTGCTGTTGCCTCAGGGCTTCAGCCTCTCTGGCTTTCTTTCCGAAAGGATTGATGCTTTTCATGAAATCACATGAAGGGGTCAGCAGCAGTATCCCCGCAAGCAGCAATAAGGATAGTTTCTTCATAAATGACAGTTTTGCATGGTAATAAAGGATAAAGGTATGGATATTAGCTCAAAAATGCAATGAAAAGAGATGAAACGTGCCGGTACTCCCCAATTCTTTTCTATATTAGAATGCGATTTTAAAACCCATCAAAAGCAAGCACAAAGATGAAATCACTGATCCGGTTTTTTGAAGAAAATGTTGAAAAATTTGCCTCCAATATTTACCTGTGGGAGAAGCTCCAGGATAAATATGAGGGCACCACTTACCAGGAGACCAGACGCCAGGCTCAGGAGTTCGGTGCAGGACTGATGCAACTGGGTATAAAAAAGGGTGACCGTGTCAGCATGCTCGCTGATGGCCGCAACAGCTGGGTCATAGGAGAATTGGGAATACTTTATGCCGGCGGTGTGAATGTACCTCTCTCCATAAAGCTTAACCCCGAGGAGATTAAGTTCCGCCTTATCCATTCCGGATCAAAGATGGTCATCACGTCGAGCACCCAGGCTCCGAAGATCCTTGAGATCATCGACAGATGCCATGACATTGTGAAGGTGATTTTCATGGACCCCAGGGAAGAGTATTCCGATGGGCAGGTTCACTTCAGCGAGGTCAGGAAGACAGGGCGCGAGTGGCTTGAGAATCCCTGCCAACAGGAAGTCGTTCGAGAGTTGCATTACATCGATCACCGCCTCTGATTTCGCCAATATATGCTACACTTCCGGCACTACGGCAGTCCAAAGGGGTATCATTCTGACCCATGGCAACTATGTGACGAACGTGTACCAGTCATACAGCCTGATGGATATTCCGCAGTACTACAAGACGCTCCTCATTCTGCCGTGGGACCACTCATTTGCTCATACGGCTGGCATATACGCTTTCATGGGCAAGGGAGCACAGCATTGCTTCGGTGAAGGTGGGCAAGACGCCAATGGAGACATTGCGCAACATTCCGATATGCATGAAGGAGATCAAGCCCAACCTGATTATGAGTGTGCCTGCCCTTGCCAAGAACTTCCGCAAGTCAATCGAGAAGGCCATAAAGGAGAAAGGCAAGATGAGTGAAACCCTCTTCAACTTTGCACTGAAGATGGCATATTCTTACAATAAGGAGGGATACAACAAGGGCCAGGGCATTCAGAAGATCAAGAAACCCCTTCTCAATCTGTTTGACAGAATCCTCTTCACCAAGGTGCGTGAGGCCTTCGGTGGAGAGCTCGATTCTTCATCGGAGGCGGAGCCCTCCTCGATATTGAACTGCAGCGCTTCTTCTATGCCATTGGCACACCCATGTACCAGGGTTACGGACTCTCGGAAGCCTCTCCCATTATCTCATCAAACTCTGCAAAGAAGCATAAGCTGGGGTCATCGGGCTTTCTTGTGAACAACATGGATCTGAAGATATGCGATGACAATGGCAATGCAACTACCGGCAGGGCAGAAGGGTGAGATAGTCATCAGGGGCGGAAACGTCATGCACGGATACTGGAAGAATGAGAGCTGCCACCCGGGAAGCCCTGCGCGACGGATGGCTGTACACGGGAGACATGGGATACACGGATAAGGACGGCTTCCTGTATGTGATGGGGCGTTTCAAGAGTCTTCTCATTGCCGATGACGGGGAGAAATTCAGTCCCGAAGGAATAGAAGAGGCAATAAGCGAACAATCGAAATATATTGATCAGTGCATGCTCTACAACAACCAGAAACCGTATACGGTGGCCCTGATTGTGCCAAACCAGCATACCATGAAAATATATCTGGAGGACCGCAACCTGTCAGCCACAACGGAGGAGGGTAAGCGCGCTGTGCTCAATCTGATTGAGAGCGAGGTCAACGAATACCGCATCAATGGCAAGTACGGTCACATGTTCCCGCACCGCTGGCTGCCCGTAGCAATTGGTATCCTCAATGACAGCTTCAATGAAGAGAATGGCATGATGAACTCCACCATGAAGATCGTCAGAGGAAAGATAACTGAGAGATACAGTGACCTGATCGACTGGTTATATACACCCATGGGCAAAATCTCATACAACGAACGCAACATGGAAGAAGTTGAGAAGATGAAACTCGGCTGATCCTCAAAAACAATTATGTAATGAAGCTGAAATTAATCCTGGCTCTTGCTCTTTCGGCAGGAATGGTGACTTTTTGTACAGGCGATAAAAGCCCGGCATGGGAACCAGCCGGAAACCCGCTTTTTACTGCCTGGGGTGAAAATATTGATCCCTCTGCTCCGTGGCCTGAATACCCGAGGCCGGGACTGGTGAGGGGCGACTGGATGAGTCTCAACGGATTGTGGGACTATGCCATCTGTGGCAAGGAAGAGGAGCGTCCTTCTCCGCAGGGCAAAATACTGGTCCCCTACCCTGTCGAATCTGCCCTGTCAGGCGTAAGGATCAGGATGACTGACTCACTGGCAATATGGTATTCGAGAGAGTTTACCGTTCCGCGGAGCTGGGAAGGGAAGCAACTTATTCTCAATTTTGAGGCATCCGACTGGGAGACGAAAGTATGGATTGATGATAATTTTGCCATCAGCCATCAGGGAGGGTATCAAGATGCCGTTCCCGTGCAACATAACCCCCTTCCTCTCGGAAAGCAGAAAGCACACGGTGGTTGTAAGGGTCACCGATCCGGCGGACCAGGCCGGAAACGCCAGAAGGGCAAGCAGGTTACTGCCCCGGGCAGTATCTGGTACACACCCTCCAGCGGTATATGGCAGAGCGTCTGGATTGAGCCTGTCGACAACTCATGGATTGACGATCTGCGCATTGTTCCGGATATTGACAACAGCACTCTGACCGTTACCGTCATGGAAGAGCGATGCCATGGTCCGGTAGGATGCCCCCCTTTGGACATGGCGCCCTCACTTGCAGAAGTGACAGTCAGGTCAGACGGGGCAACGATAGCGGTGTCATCGGGTATGACCGGTACACCGATAACAATGATTATACCTGATGCCATACTCTGGAGCCCCGATGATGCCGGCACGCTGTACTGACCTGACTGTCAGGCTTATCACCGGTGGTATGGTAACCGACGAGGTTGACTCTTATGCCGGAATGCGAAAGATATCGTTAGGTGTTACTGAGGACGGTTTTACGCGTATCTTCCTTAACAACCTCTTTGTCTGGCAGAACGGACCGCTTGACCAGGGATTCTGGCCAGACGGACTATATACTCCGCCATCAGATGAGGCTATGAAGTATGATATTGAGATGCTGAAGAAGATGGGGTTCAATATGATGCGCAAGCATGTAAAGGTTGAGAACAGGAGATTTTATTACCACACTGACCGGCTGGGGATGCTGGTATGGCAGGACATGCCCAGCGGCGATGAGTATATCTGGGGAGAGAAGCCTGACATAACCAAAAGTGCTGCCGATTCTGCCATTTTCATGACGGAGTTGTCAAGGATGATTGATACCAGATTCAACTACCCCTCGATAGTGATGTGGGTCATTTACAACGAGGGCTGGGGGCAGTATAACACTGCAGCAGTGACAGACTATGTCTCGGCTTATGACACAACACGGCTGGTGAACAGTGCTTCAGGCTGTACTGACCGGGGGACTGGTGATGTGAATGGATGTGAACAACTATCCGACGAACCGTGCGCCCTCCTGCAGAAAAAGGGAGAGCCATTGTGCTGGGCGAGTTCGGAGGCCTGGGTCTTCCGGTGCAGGGCCACACCTGGGAACAGAAGAACTGGGGCTACGAAAAAATGAGTGACAGCACCGGCCTGCTAAGAAAATATGAACAGTACTATTCGGTTGTCAGGCAGCTGGTGGCGGAAAAGGGGCTGAGCGCATCGGTATATACTCAGACCACTGATGTGGAGACCGAGACCAACGGTCTGATGACCTACGACCGCAAGGTTGACAAGATGGGCTTCGAGAACGTGCGGAAGGCGATGGCAGTCGGCAGTCAGCAATCCACAGTCGACAGTCGAAAATCAGCCGGTAGTCGGCAGTAGCCAGTTGGCAGTCACGTAAGTCACTCATTTACTGCAGACTGAAGTCCCGACACTGCGTGTACGGGATTGAGTCTCCTCCTGTGTCGGAGCCTCAAACTGAAGACTAAGGACTGAGGACTGAAGACTAAGGACTGAAAAGCAGACCGATCAAACGATCAGTCTGCTTTTGAAAGGCAGGAAGGTCATGAAGTCAGCGTGATGGACAATATATGCCTCCGTGGTGCGCTTCACAAGATCACCCTCATGAGCGTGGGCTGCGATGATATGGCAAACCTCCGGCGGCAGGCCGCACTCCTCTGCAAGACTTACTCCTGAAAAGGGATGCCGCAGGTACTGGCCATATTTACCCTGTACGGCCTTTCCCTGTGCATCCAATTCGTATTCAAGCATTTTGCCTACATCGGCGAGGATTGCGCCAGAGATCAGTACATCCATATTCACGGGCAGGTCATCCCTGAAGAAGCTGTTCATTTTTTCCCCGGACTCCCTGGCGATATGCACCACGCATCTTTTATGATCCATGAATGTGACCTTCAGGTCGGGACCGCACAGCAGGGTGAAGGGTATACGGTTCAGGTCCTCCGCGGCTAGAACGCTGCGTTCCAGCGCCAGCTCCCATGTTCGCGCGGTCTTCTCACGTAACCCGGGATCGTTTATCCACTCTAGTTCGGGCCACAGTTTTTTTATCTCTTCGGTCATGGCTGGTTATTTTAATTTTGCAATGATGGCATCAGCCATCTGGACGGTGGATGCTGCTCCCATGTCGATCACCTCCTGTTTGCCGGTAAGCTTCATCATGTCATAGGTTTTCACCTTGCCCTCCTCTATCACTTCGGCTATAGACTGACGTATGCGCGTGGCCATGGGCTTCTCGTCAATATAGTCAAGCATCATGCATGCTGACTCTATCATGGCTACCGGGTTCACAATGGAGGTGCTGAAGCCTGCATATTTGGGTGCCGATCCGTGTGTCGGCTCGAACACACCGATGCCATCTTCTGAGAACTGCGCACTGCAGGCAAACCCAAGGCCTCCTATCAGTCCCGCAAAGGCGTCGGAGACGATGTCGCCGAACATGTTGCCGGCCACGATCACACCGTAATCTTCAGGATTCTTTGTCAGCCACATCATCTGTGCGTCGATGTTCGTGTTCCAGAGCTGGATGCCGGGGAACTCATTCTTCTGCATGTCCTTGGCTATCTTCCACATGAGTCCTGACGTTTCCCTGATGACATTCGGCTTCTCACATACAGTCACTGACTTATATCCATATTTAACGGCATGTTCAAAAGCAGGCCTGACAATGCGTTCGGTATATCTTTTCTGGTAAAGTTCCTGGTTGAGATAGCCAGTTCTTCTTCGGACACCATCCGAAATTCTCACGGAACTTAGGGTGGGTCATCAGGGCGTCATAGACCTGCTGTGGCGGATTTGACCACTCAACTCCACCGTATAGACCTTCGGTATTCTGTCTGAATATCACCACATCTACCATTGGTTCTTCAGGGTTGCCATCCTTGCCCCGGCGAATGAAGTTAAGGGGGTTGCCCTTGTAGCTGCGGCAAGGTCTTACACAGATGTCGAGTCCGAAGTGCTGCCTGAGTCCAACTATCGGGCTGCTGTAGACTATACCCTTCGCCCTGAAGGGCGGGTGAAAGCTCAGCCGCCGCATCGTCCTTGGGTTTGGATGTGATAGCACCGAAGAGTGCAATCTTATGCTTATCTATCAGGTCAATGGTACGTTGAGGAAGGGGGTTACCCTCGCTGCACCAGAAATCCCATCCGATATCACCATATACATAATCAGCTTCAAATCCTGCCGCATCGAGAACGCGGAAGGGTTCCTTCAGAAGCCCACGGCACCGATACCATCACCCGGCAGTGCCACAATTGTACGCTTAGTCATAACTTATATCAGTTTATTGTTTTTCGTTTCCGGTAAAAATATAGTTTTTATTGCGTTAAAAAAAAGAGTTTCAACAGTTAAAATTCATGATCGTTGCAATGGAAAAAAACTATATTTGCCGCTTGATATATTGAATATTTTATTAATTCAGTAATAGCGCTATGGGTGAATTGGGGGAGATTAAACCCAGGAGGGTATGGAGTTACTTTGAAGAGATCTGCAGAATACCCAGATTATCAAAGAACGAGGGGCGCATCAGGGAGTATCTGCTTGATTTTGCGCGTAAGAACAACCTTGAGGCCAGGGAAGATGGCGTCGGGAATATTCTTATAATAAGAGAGGCTGCACCGGGGAAGGAGAAGGTCAGTACAGTGGTGCTTCAGAGCCACCTCGACATGGTTGGGGAGAAGAATGCTGCGCATCCGCACAACTGGAATATGCATCAGCATCATCCCTGTCATTGACGGGAAGTGGGTCACTGCCAGCGGGAACGACCCTTGGAGCGGATGACGGCATAGGTATTGCGGCACAGATGGCAGTTCTGAGCTGAACCATATCTGCAGTGCGGCAACCATTGAATGTCTCTTCACCGTTGATGAAGAGTCGGGGATGACAGGAGCAATAAACCTTAAGCCTGATTTCTTCTCGGGGCGTATGCTGCTGAACCTTGACTCGGAAGATGAAGGAATACTGTTCATCGGATGTGCGGGGGGTATAGATACCCAGGCGATACTTCCATATACTCCTGAAAAAGTAACTGCAGGCCACCGGGCAATGAACATTTCCGTCACAAGACTGTCAGCGGAGGTCATTTCAGGGGATGAGATACACAAGGGATACGGCAATTCAATCAAGATCATTTCGAGGTTTCTCCAGGATCTCGAAAAGAAGTACGGTATACTCCTCAGCAACTTCACAGGCGGCAATCTCCGCAATGCCATCCCGAGGGAGGCCTTTGTGACCGTCACCTTCAATCCCGCCCATGAGGAGCAGATCCTTGCCGATACGGCCTCCTACAATCTTCTCGTAAGGGACGAGTACGGCTCGCTTGAGCCTGACCTCAAGGTGTCGGCAACTCCGGGCAACCCTGCAAAAGACTGTTCGTTGACGCGCAGTACACAGCACAAGCCTGCTCGGAACGCGTCTGAGCGTTTAGTGCCTCACGGAGTGCTTGGATGGTCAAAGGAGATTCCCGACCTGGTTGAGACATCGAGCAACCTCGCAACAATACGTCTTACCGAAGACAACATGATCCATGTGGTCACAACGCAGAGGAGCTCCTCGGATGAAGCCAAGAATTATGCAGCCATGAAAGCTACGCAGAAGCTTAAGAGCCTGGCCGGGGCCAAAGACCGCTCTGGTTGCAGACCGGCTGTTCAAACTGGAAGCGGAACATGGAACTCGGCTATCCTGAGGATGATGATAGATTCATACCGCAAGCTCTTCGGTAAGGTGCCGCAGGTAAAGGCCATTCATGCGGGGCTTGAATGCGGACTGATCCTCGAGAAGTACAGGGGCATTGACATGATATCGTTCGGTCCTACCATCAGAGGGGCGCATACCCCTGAAGAGAGGATAGAAATAGAGACTGTTCAGATGTTCTGGGATCTGCTCATTGATGTGTTGAGGCACATCCCTGAGGAAAATTCCTAGTCGTACTCCTCAAAATCATCGGCAGGAGCGCTGCAGACCGGGCATGACCAGCCCGGTGGCAGGTCTTCAAACGGGGTTCCCGGTTCAACGTCATTGTTTGGATCTCCCGTCACGGGATCATAGATAAATCCGCAAACCGGACACCTGTACCTCTTCATCTTAAATAGCTTTAGTTTACTTTTTGACTTTCTCGCACCGGTTAGCTTGATCACAGTACCGTCAACCCATTTGATGGCTGCCACCACTCTTTCATCAACGGCTGCCTTTACCACGGGTTTTCCAGGATCTTTTCGGCAGTATCCTTCAGCTCTTCAAATACGTCACCGGCAAGACAGCCCCTTGGCCCCTGACTAGAATCGGATCGGGTCTTGCCTACAACGGGTTAATGGCTCTTCCTCTCTCTAGTTATAATCACGTCGATCGAGTTCTCCCGGCCCGCACAGGGTAGTAACCCTGTCAACAATCACCGGTATCCTGTCGCGGAACAGCGGCACGGGTATGATGACATTACGGGCATGGAGGGCGGGGGGTCTCCGCTCCTCCATGGAGGAGGAGTCCGTCAGAGTGTGTCACCACGTTGCCGTTGAAGCCCGTGTCTATCTCGGTGGCTCCAAGTATCATTATATCCATCATTGTGGTAAGGTTACCCTTGGAATGATAGTTGTATGCGTTGAATACCGGGTCCGGTATGTTGGTTAGGTTCTGCTATTTTTCCAACTGACTTAACCCGGCATCAAGGTCAAATGCTTGTGCGCTGGAGTATATACCCCATCTGGCCCTCTTCCAGCATCTGCACCATGTATTTGGTGCTGCCACCGAAACCGAAACTGCACTTCCAGCCCTTTTTCCTGAGCATCTCATGCACAAAGACAGCAATGGCAAGGCTGGTACCCCCCGCTCCTGCCTGCATGGTGGCTCCGTTGCGCAGCAGACCTGACTTTTCGAGGAACGATGCTGTCAGCTCTGCTATCAGCAGCCTGTCAGGGCTCTTGGTGATCTGTGTTGTGCCGGATACAATTTTCTCAGGTATTCCGATTTTGTCAACTACAACCACACAGTCGACGTAGTTTCCCTCAATCTCCATCGGGAAGCATGGCATGTCAATGAGGTTATCCGTCACCACTATCACCCTGTCGGCGTAGAGGTAGTCAGGTTTTGCATATCCCAGAACGCCGGTAGCCGATGGGCCTCCGGTCCCTTTGGCGTTGCCGAAGGCATCGGCAGCCGGGGCTGCCAGCACGGCGATATCTTTCTTCGCCTTCGCCGTCCTGGATGGAGCAATAC